>NZ_JASZYA010000008.1:2500-5284 GCF_030317215.1 Variovorax sp. J2P1-31 | reverse complement strand
TTTTGAATGCGTCAACTTGGCATAACACCTTGATCATGTATTCGCGACCTTTCGGTCTGATCAAAGTTATAGGGTCAAGCCTCACGAGCAATTAGTATCAGTTAGCTTAACGCATTACTGCGCTTCCACACCTGACCTATCAACGTCCTGGTCTCGAACGACTCTTCAGGGGGCTCAAGGCCCCGGCAGATCTCATCTTGAAACGAGTTTCCCGCTTAGATGCTTTCAGCGGTTATCTCTTCCACACTTAGCTACTCGGCAATGCCACTGGCGTGACAACCGATACACCAGAGGTGTGTCCACTCCGGTCCTCTCGTACTAGGAGCAGGCTTCCTCAAATCTGCAGCGCCCACGGAAGATAGGGACCAAACTGTCTCACGACGTTTTAAACCCAGCTCACGTACCTCTTTAAATGGCGAACAGCCATACCCTTGGGACCGGCTACAGCCCCAGGATGAGATGAGCCGACATCGAGGTGCCAAACACCGCCGTCGATATGAACTCTTGGGCGGTATCAGCCTGTTATCCCCAGAGTACCTTTTATCCGTTGAGCGATGGCCCTTCCATACAGAACCACCGGATCACTATGTCCTGCTTTCGCATCTGCTCGACTTGTCAGTCTCGCAGTTAAGCACGCTTATGCCATTGCACTATCGTCACGATGTCCGACCGTAACTAGCGTACCTTCGAACTCCTCCGTTACGCTTTGGGAGGAGACCGCCCCAGTCAAACTGCCTACCATGCACTGTCCCCGATCCAGATAATGGACCTAGGTTAGAACCTCAAACACACCAGGGTGGTATTTCAACGTTGGCTCCACAAGATCTAGCGACCCTGCTTCAAAGCCTCCCACCTATCCTACACAGATCTGTTCAAAGTCCAATACAAAGCTACAGTAAAGGTTCATGGGGTCTTTCCGTCTTTCCGCGGGGAGATTGCATCATCACAAACATTTCAACTTCGCTGAGTCTCAGGAGGAGACAGTGTGGCCATCGTTACGCCATTCGTGCAGGTCGGAACTTACCCGACAAGGAATTTCGCTACCTTAGGACCGTTATAGTTACGGCCGCCGTTTACTGGGACTTCAATCAAGAGCTTGCACCCCATCATTTAATCTTCCAGCACCGGGCAGGCGTCACACCCTATACGTCCACTTTCGTGTTTGCAGAGTGCTGTGTTTTTAATAAACAGTCGCAGCCACCGATTTTTTGCAACCCATTCATGCTTCGTTGTTCACTACACACTAATAGGGCACACCTTCTTCCGAAGTTACGGTGTCAATTTGCCGAGTTCCTTCTCCTGAGTTCTCTCAAGCGCCTTAGAATACTCATCTCGCGCACCAGTGTCGGTTTGCGGTACGGTCGTATATAGCTGAAGCTTAGTGGCTTTTCCTGGAACCTCGTTCAGTCACTTCACGGACAAGTCCGCTCGATCGTTGGCCTCGGTATATGTGCACCGGATTTGCCTAATGCACGCCTACATCCAACTAAACCAGAATAATCCAATAACTGGATGACCTATTAAGATCCGTCCCCACATCGCACTATATATCGGTACAGGAATATTGACCTGTTTCCCATCAGCTACGCATCTCTGCCTCGCCTTAGGGGCCGACTCACTCTACGCCGATGAACGTTGCGTAGAAAACCTTGCGCTTACGGCGAGGGGGCTTTTCACCCCCTTTAACGCTACTCATGTCAGCATTCGCACTTCTGATACCTCCAGCACGCTTTACAACGCACCTTCACAGGCTTACAGAACGCTCTCCTACCACTTGCAATAAATTGCAAATCCGCAGCTTCGGTAACTGGCTTAGCCCCGTTACATCTTCCGCGCAGGACGACTCGATCAGTGAGCTATTACGCTTTCTTTAAATGATGGCTGCTTCTAAGCCAACATCCTGACTGTTTTAGCCTTCCCACTTCGTTTCCCACTTAGCCAATTTTAGGGACCTTAGCTGGCGGTCTGGGTTGTTTCCCTCTTGAGTCCGGACGTTAGCACCCGGTGCTCTGTCTCCCAAGCTGTACTCATCGGTATTCGGAGTTTGCCTTGGTTTGGTAAGTCGCCATGACCCCCTAGCCAAAACAGTGCTCTACCCCCGATGGTAATACTTGAGGCACTACCTAAATAGTTTTCGGAGAGAACCAGCTATTTCCAAGTTTGTTTAGCCTTTCACCCCTATCCACAGCTCATCCGCTAGTTTTGCAACACTAGTCGGTTCGGACCTCCAGTACCTGTTACGGCACCTTCATCCTGGCCATGGATAGATCACTTGGTTTCGGGTCTACACCCAGCGACTGATCGCCCTATTCGGACTCGATTTCTCTACGGCTTCCCTATTCGGTTAACCTTGCCACTGAATGTAAGTCGCTGACCCATTATACAAAAGGTACGCAGTCACCCCTTACGAGGCTCCTACTTTTTGTAAGCACGCGGTTTCAGGATCTATTTCACTCCCCTCCCGGGGTTCTTTTCGCCTTTCCCTCACGGTACTAGTTCACTATCGGTCAATGATGAGTATTTAGCCTTGGAGGATGGTCCCCCCATATTCAGACAGGATTTCTCGTGTCCCGCCCTACTTGTCGTTAGCTCAGTACCACACAGGTCATTTCACGTACGGGGCTATCACCCGCTATGGCCAGTCTTTCCAAACTGTTCCGTTATGTCTTGTGCTATCACTAACAGGCTTCTCCGATTTCGCTCGCCACTACTTTCGGAATCTCGGTTGATGTCTTTTCCTCGAGCTACTGAGATGTTTCAGTTCACCCGGTTCGCCTCGCATGA
>NZ_JASZYA010000007.1:0-62027 GCF_030317215.1 Variovorax sp. J2P1-31 | reverse complement strand
GCGTCAGCGCCGATGATAGTGCGGGTTCCCGTGTGAAAGTAGGTCATCGTCAGGCTCTTACAGCCCTAGACAAGCCCCAACCAATCGGTTGGGGCTTTTCTTTTTGGGGAAATGGAATGGAAGACGAATTGAGGATGCCTCTTCATGCATTGCTCGATGCGTCATTTCCATGGGCTGGCGATGCGGCCTTGTCTCCAGGCCTGAAACAGTTCAGACATCCACCAGGCTGTCACCCTCGCGGCGTGCCGCACCCGAGCCAATGAGCTCCTCCAGCAATTCTTCGCTCAAGGCGTCCAATTTCCATGCGCTGAAGAAACGCGTGTGAATGGCCTTGAAGTACGGCGTCGAATCTCGCCAGTCCGTCCATTGCGCGCTGGACATGCGCTGCTGCTCCAGCAGCTTGAACTTGATCAGCACCTTGAAGGCATGCCGCGCATGCTTGACCGGGTCGCGCACCATGCCGTCCAGCCGACGGCGAGCCGTGTTCAAGGCTGTCTCCACGTCCGAAAAGACTCGGCCATGGCCAGGCACGATCCAGTACGGATCCAGTCGCTCGATGTGGTCCAGTGTGGCAGCCACTTCCTCGAAAGAGGGTTCGCCGATCAACTCCGGAAACACCACGCCGAAGCCGTGTTCCCACAAGGCATCGGCCGAGATCAAGGTGCGCGAAGCCGGCTCGAACAGCATCACCGAGTGGGGATCGTGCCCGGGGGCGGCATGCACTTCCCAACGGCGATCGCCCAGCTGCCGTTCCGTCTCGCCGGCCAAGGTGCCCTGGGCCCTGAAGCGGGGGCACTGCTGGCCCGTCGCGCGGTAGCTCAGCGCACCCTGGTCCCACATCGCCACGGCGCTGGCCTCGCCCGCGGGGACTTCGGTGCGCAGCGCCGGGTAGCGCCGTTGCAATGCGGCGTTGCCGCCGCAGTGGTCGCTGTGCAGGTGGGTGTTGAGCAGCAAGGCCAGGGGCTGGTCCCGCAACGCGTCCTCGACCAGGGCCACGGTCTGCGCCGCGTGGGTGGCGTAGCCGCTGTCGACCAGCACCGGCTGCTCGCCGTGCAGCAGGATGTTGTTCGACGACAGCCAGCCGCGCTCGAAGACCGTGATGTCCGCCGGAAAAGGGCGCGTCACGCCGATGTCGTCGCGCTGGTGCGCAATTCGCGTCGAAGGATCTTCCCGACGTTGGTCTTGGGCAGCGCGTCCTTGAACTCGATGTGTCGGGGGCGCTTGTAGCCGGTGAGGTTCTCGTTGCAATAGCGCAGCACGGCTTCTTCCGTCACCGTGGCGTCTTTGCGCACCACGAAGACCTTGATCGCCTCGCCCTGCTTCTCGTCGGGCACGCCGATGGCCGCGCATTCCACGACCCCGGGGCACAGCGAGATGACGTTCTCGAGTTCGTTCGGAAAGACGTTGAAGCCGCTGACCAGGATCATGTCCTTCTTGCGGTCCACGATGCGGCTGTAGCCGTCGTCCTGCATCACGGCGATGTCTCCGGTGCGCATGAAGCCGTCGGCGGTGAAGGCCGCGGCCGTCTCGGCGGGCTGGTTGTGATAGCCCCGCATCACGTTGGGCCCCTTGATGCACAGCTCGCCGGCCTGGCCGTTCGGCAGCGAGCGGCCTTCATCGTCCTTGATGGCGATCTCGATGCCCGGCAAGGGGAGGCCGATGGTGCCGGTGAAGGCGGTGTTGCTCACCGGGTTGTTGGTGCCGATGGCGCAGGTCTCGCTCATGCCCCAGCCTTCGATCATGGGACAGCCCGTGGCCTCGAACCAGCGCTTGGCCGTGCCTTCGGAGGCGGCCATGCCGCCCGCCTGGGACACGAACAGCGTCGAGAAGTCCAGCTTCTTGAATTCGGGATGCACCAGCAGCGCGTTGAACAGCGTGTTCACCGCGGGCAGCATGTGGAAGGGCCGCTTCTTCAGCACCGCGATGAACTTGTTGAGGTCGCGCGGGTTGGGGATCAGCGTCAGGTGCGAGCCCTGGCGGATCGCCAGCAGGCACAGCGTGAGCGCGAAGATGTGATACAGCGGCAGCGCCGCGATGCTGTTGACCTTGGCCAGGTCGCCCGCGCGGCCCAGCGCCGGCGTGAACCAGGCCTCGGCCTGCAGCGTGGCCGCGACGATGTTGCGGTGCGTGAGCACCGCGCCCTTCGACAGACCGGTCGTGCCGCCCGTGTACTGCAGGAAGGCCACCGAATCGAGCGTGCTGGGGTCCTTGCTCAAGGTGCGCTGCGCACCCTGGCTCATGACCTGCGAGAAAGGCGTGACCGTGCGGTCGTCGTTCAGCGGCAGCTTGTACGGCGGCACCATGCGCGCGAGATGGCGCACGGCCAGCGTGATCCAGGTCCCGTAGAGCCCGCCCAGCAGATCGCCCATCGAGGTGATCACCACATGCTTGACCGGCGTGCGCTCGATCACCTGCTGCAGCGTGACCGCGAAGTTCTCGAGGATCACGATGGTCGTGGCGCCCGAATCCTTCAGTTGATGTTCGAGTTCCCGCGCGGTGTAGAGCGGGTTGACGTTCACGCAGGTGAAGCCGGCGCGCAGCACGCCGCACATGGTGACCGCGAACTGCGGCACGTTGGGCAGCATGATCGCGACCTTGGCGCCGGGTTCGAGCCCCAGCGACTGCAGCCAGGCGCCCATGGCCTTGGACTGCCGGTCGAGCTGCGCATAGGACATCCATTGCTCCATGCAGACCGAGAACGGGCGTTCGGCATAGCGCTGGAAGGCCTCCTCGAACATGTGGCCCAGCGACCGGTATTGCTCGGGATGCACCTCGTGAGGCACTCCCGGCGGATAGCTATTCAAGACGGATGACTGCATGCGCGCTCCTTTGCAACGCATTGTGCGAGGCCGCATGGCAATCCGTTCTGGGGGCTTGCCCCAGTGCGCGCTGCTACTTGAGCCAGCGGTCCATCACGCGCGGCAGTTCGCCGCCGGCCTGCGCGAGGTGCAACCATTGGTCGACATAGGCCTTGAAGACCCCATCGCCGCGCGGCAGCATCCAGGCCATCTCGCCATACTGCAGCGGCCGGTCGGGGTTGACCGCGCAGAGGCCCGGCTTGAGCCGCTGCTGCGTGAGCGCCTCGGCCGCCTCGGTCACGAACACATCGGCGCGGTTGGCCAGGATCTCGTCGAAGATCGTGACGTTCTCGCCATGCAGCGTGAGCTGCGCGCGCTGGAAGTTGGCGCGGGCGAAGCGCTCGTTGCTGCCGCCCGGGTTGAAGATCACGCGCGTGCCGGGCTGGTCGATGGCCGCGACGCTCTGGTACTTCTGCACGTCCGCGCAGCGCGCGATCGGCGTCTTGCCGTTGACCATGTAGGGCGTGCTGAAGAACGCTTTCTTCTGACGGTCCGTCGTCACCGAGACCCCGCCGACCGCGATGTCGCAGCGGTCGGCGACCAGGTCGGGCAGCAGGTTGGCCCAGGTGGTCTTGACCCAGACCGGCTTTGCGCCCAAGCTCGCCGCCAGGCTTTGCACCAGGTCGACGTCGATGCCTTCGAAGCCGGCGTCGGGCTTCTGGAAGCTGAAGGGCTTGTAGTCGCCCGGCGTGCAGACCCGCAGCGTGGCCGCGGCCTGCACCTGGTCGAGCCGCGACGACGAAGAGGCCGCGCCCGGTGGCGTGACGGCGCAGGCACTCAGCAGCGCCGCCGCCGTGGCGGCCAGGGCGAGACGAGGCAACAAGGACGCATGTGGCATGGGCTCTCTCCAGTGGCGGCAACGCCAACGTGACAAGGCATTCTGCGCGCCCGCGGCGTCGGCGCAACGCTTTCTGGAGGGAACTGCCCAATCCGTGCGGTTCTTCCCACGTCGTGAAAACGGTTTCTTGAGTAATAGGGATTAACCCTTATATTCGACACATGCATCCCGCCAAGGCCTTCCTCCGCGCCTCCCTGGGGCTCGGCTCCTTCCTGCGGCCCCCCATGGTCGAGGCCCAATCGCGCAGCCGTCCCGCCGCGCCCGCCCCGGTGATGGTCCCGATCCGCACCATCGGCCCGCGCGAACGCGGGCGCATCGGCCGCCATCTGCTGGCGCTGACCCCGCACGACCGCTACCTGCGCTTCGGCTACGCCGCTTCCGACGAGCAGGTGCAGCGCTACGTCGACGGCCTCGATTTCGAGCGCGACGAACTGTTCGGCATCTACAACCGCCGCCTCGACCTGATCGCCATGGCGCACGTCGCCTTCGCCCCCGCGGGCCAGCCGCGCGAATGCGCCGAGTTCGGCGTGTCGGTGGCCGAGCATGCGCGCGGCCGCGGCTACGGCGCCCGCCTGTTCGAGCGCGCGGTGGTCACCGCGCGCAACGAAGGCGTGGGCATGCTGTTCATCCACGCGCTCAGCGAGAACGCGGCCATGCTCAAGATCGCCCGCAAGGCGGGCGCGTCGGTGGTGCGCAGCGGTTCCGAATCCGAGGCGCACCTGGAGCTGCCCTCGCCCACGCTCGACAGCCGGCTCAACGAGATCGCGCTCGAGCACTACGCCGAAGTCGACTACCAGCTCAAGAGCCGCGCCAAGCAGTTCTGGTCCTTCCTGGCCACGGTGCAGGAAGTGCGCAGCGGCATGCGTGCCGCGCGCGAGAAGTCCGCGCCCTGAGCGGCGTCCCGGGGCGCGCGCAGCGGGGGGCATCGCCTTTCCGTTATCCTTGCGCTTCCCCAACTCCGCCCTCCCGCAGTGGCCGACCCTCACCCTGATCGCACTCCCGTTGAACGGGAAGACAAACGCAGCTTTCTTCAAAAACTCGCCGAATTCATCCATCCAGGACCGGATTCGCGCGACGAGCTGATCGAAACCCTCGCAGACGCCGAAGACAACGACGTGATCGGCGCCGAATCGCGCGTCATGCTCGAAGGGGTGCTGCGGATGGCCGACATGACGGCCGGCGACGTGATGGTCGCCGCGCCGCGCATGGACCTGGTGAACATCGACTCGCCCTACGACGCGCTGCTGCACGTCGTGATCGACACCGCGCACTCGCGCTTCCCGGTGTACGAGGGCGAGAAGGAAAACATCATCGGCATCCTGCTCGCGAAGGACCTGCTCAAGCTGCAGCGCGCGCCGGGGCTCAACATCCGCGCCCTGCTGCGGCCCGCGACCTTCGTGCCCGAGAGCAAGGGCCTGAACGACCTGCTGCGCGAGTTCCGCGGCAACCGCAACCACCTCGCGATCGTGATCGACGAGTTCGGCCGCGTGGCCGGGCTGATCACCATCGAGGACGTGCTCGAGCAGATCGTGGGCGAGATCGAGGACGAGTTCGACATCGCCGAGGACGAGGGCGACATCTTCGGCCTGGCCGACCACACCTACCGTGTGTCGGGCGACACGCCCATCGAGCGCGTGGCCGAGGCCTTCGGCATCACCTTCGACGACGAGGCGCTGAGCGAGGACTTCGACACCATCGGCGGCCTGATCGCCCACGAGATGGGCCACGTGCCCAAGAAGGGCGAGCATCACGCGCTGGGCGGCTTCGACTTCGTGGTGCTGCACACCAAGGGCGGCGCGGTGCGCTGGTTCAAGGTGTCGCCGGCCCGCGGCAGCGACGCGGCCGACTGATGCGCGGCGCGCCGGCTTCCACCTCCGCCAACCTGTTCCGCCTGCTGGGCTTCGGCGTCGCCGGACTGGCCCAGGCCCTGTCGATGGCTTCGCCCGCGGGCGGCAAGCCGCTGTGGTGGTTGCAGCTGCTGTCGCTGGCAACCCTGGTCTGGCTGCTCGACGGCCTGCGCGCGCAGGGCGCGGGCTGGCGTCGCGCCGGCCTGCATGGCTGGCTCTTTTCCACCGCCTGGCTGGCCGGCAGCTTCTGGTGGCTGTTCATCTCGATGCACACCTACGGCGGCCTGCCGGCGCCGCTGGCCGCGATCGCTGTGCTCGCACTGGCGGCGGGGCTCGGGCTCTACTACGCGGTCGCGGCCGCCTGGTTCGTGGTGCGCGGCCCCGCGGGGCGGGTCACGGGCGCGCTGGTCTTCGCCGCGCTCTGGACCGTGGCCGAACTGGTGCGCGGCAGCTGGTTCACCGGCCTGCCCTGGGGTGCCGGTGGCTACGCGCATGTGGAAGGGCCGCTGGCCGCGCTCGCGCCCTGGGTGGGCGTCTACGGCATCGGCGCGGCCGCCGCCTTGGTGGTGGCGCTGGCGGCGCTGCGGCGCGCGGTGCGTGGCCTCGAGTTCGGCGTGGCGCTGTTGCTGATGGCGCTGGTGTTCGCGCTGCCGCAACTGGTGCCCGCGCTGGGCGCCGACGTGCAGGGCGACAAGGGCGCGACCGGCAGGCTCGACGTGGCTTTGCTCCAGGGCAACATCCCGCAGGACGAGAAATTCATTCCCGGCGGCGGCATCGAGACCGCGCTGCGCTGGTACGGCGAGCAGCTGCGCGACGCCAAGGCCTCGCTGGTGGTGACGCCCGAGACCGCCCTGCCGCTGCTGCCGCGCCAGCTGCCGCCCGGCTACCTCGAGGCGATCCAGGCCCGCTACAGCCAGGGCCAGCAGGCGGCGATCGTCGGCCTGCCCATGAGCGACACGGCCGGCCCGGGCACCTACAGCAACGCGGTGCTGGGCTTCCAGCCGCAGGCCACGCAACCCTATGTCTACAGCAAGCACCACCTGGTGCCCTTCGGCGAGTTCATTCCCACGGGCTTCCGCTGGTTCATCGACATGATGCACATCCCGCTGGGCGACTTCGCGCGCGGCGGGCTCGGGCAGGCGCCCTTCCTCTGGCAGGGCCAGCGCATCGCGCCGAACATCTGCTACGAGGATCTGTTCGGCGACGAGATCGGCGCCAACTTCAAGGACGAGGCCACGGCCCCGACCATCCTGCTCAACGTGAGCAACATCGCATGGTTCGGCGACTCGGTGGCCATCGACCAGCACCTGTCGATCTCGCGCATGCGCGCGCTCGAATTCGCGCGGCCGATGGTGCGCGCCACCAACACCGGCGCCACGGTGGTGATCGATGCACAAGGTCGTGTCACGCACGAGTTGCCGCGGCTCACGCGCGGCGTGCTCGAGGCCAGCGTCGAAGGCCGGCGCGGGCTCACGCCCTATGCGCGCTGGGTCGCGCCCTTCGGCCTCTGGCCGCTGTGGATCCTCGCGCTGGGCACCGTGGCCGCGGCCTTCGTGCTGGGCCGCCGCCGCCCGCGCTGAACCTCAGGCGCCGGTCTTCACCGGCCAGTCGCGCAGCTTGCCGGGGTTGAGCAGGCCCAGCGGATCGAAGCGATGCTTGACCGCGATGACCTCGGCCGGTAGCGGGCCGCCGGCCTTGCCGTCTTCCACGATGTTCACGTGCGGGTTGTTGATGTGCACGTCGTGCGCGCGGTGGATGTCGATGATCTCGTTGAGCCGTTCCTCGGTGCGAAAGCGCACCAACTGCAGCCCGCTGCAGGTCATGAGCCCCGCCACGTTGCGGATGAACTCGGTGTGCATCATCACCTCTCCGCCCAGCAGCTTCTCCATCTCGAGGATCTGCTCGACATGCCGGCCGGGGATGAAGCCGCTCTGCAGGTAGGTCAGCGTCGGGTCGATCTTGAGCGCGTGCAGCGTGGTGTGGTTCCAGGTGAACTCCATCAGCGTGCGGTTGCTCTTCTGCACCTCGGCCGCGGTCTTGCGGTAGCTCACCGTGCCGCCGTGCGCCTCCACCAGCAGCAGCATCGCGGGCTCCGACGACTCGGCCACCAGCGACAGCACCGTGTGGCAGCCCTGGGGCAGGTGCGCGGCCAGCTGCGCCAGGTGGTCGGCGATCGGCGCCGCGAAGAAGGAGACGCCGCGCTTCACGATGCCCGGCGCGTTGGCCAGCTTGTCGGCGAAGTTCAGCGCGCGCTCGAAGTCGTCGAAGGTCACGAGCGTCTCGAGCCACGGATGCGCGGGCGCCAGCGCGAATTCCAGTTCGAGCACCAGGCCGTTGGTGCCCCACAGGTGGTGCATGCGCATCGCCTCGGCGCCGCGCAGCTCGATCATCTGCGGCTCGGCCTCGATGGTCATCGCGCGCAGGCCGAGCACGTTGCCCGGCGCGCTCAGCGGCCCGTGGTTGATCGAGCCCACGCCGCCGAAGCCGCCGCCGAACAGGCCGCCCAGCGTGGCGCTGCGGTAGGTCGAGGGCACGCAGCGCAGTTCCTGGCCGGTGGCCTTGGTCTTCTTCTCCAGCTCGCCCAGGCGGATGCCGGCCTGCGCGCGCACCACGCCTGGCTGCACCCAGAGGCAGGCGTTGTAGCCGGTCATGTCGAGCACCACGCCGCCCGCCAGCGGCGTGGTCTGGCCGTAGTTGCCGGTGCCGCTGCCGCGGATGGTGATCGGCACGCCGCGGCGCGCGCAGGCGCCGACCACCGCGCGGATCTCGTCCTCGGTGCGCGGGCGCACCACCACGTCGGCGCGCTTGCCCTCGAGCTGGCGCACCAGCACCGGGCTGAACCAGGAGAAGTCCTGCGACAGCCGCGTGACGCGGCCTTCGTCGGTGATCCATTCGAGGTCGGGGAGTTCGAGCAGCAACTGCTCGATGGCGGAGGCGGGAGCGTTCATGGTCATTCAGTCCTGGGAAAGTTCGCTCGCGTGCCACGAGCCCAGCGCCAGCTTCGAGAGCCAGGCCATGAGCACGAAGAGCGCGACGCCGGTGAGGGAAATCAGCAGCAGGGCCGCGAACATGCGCGGGATGTTCAGCTGGAAGCCCGCCTGCAGGATCTGGTAGGCCAGGCCCGCGCCCGCGCCGCCCGTGCCCGCGACGAATTCGGCCACCACCGCGCCGATCAGCGCGAGGCCGCTGGAGATGCGCAGGCCGCCGAAGAAGTAGGGCAGCGCGCTCGGGATGCGCAGCCGCACCAGCTGCTGCCAGCGCGTGGCGCGGTTGAGCTTGAAGTAGCTCTGCAGGTCGGGGTCGATGCTGCGCAGGCCCAGCGTGGTGTTGGCGATGATCGGGAACAGCGCCACCAGCGCGGCGCACACGGTCATGGCCGCCACCGGGTTCTTGACCCAGATGATGATCAGCGGCGCCACCGCCACGATGGGCGTGACCTGCAGCAGCACCGCATAGGGAAAGAGCGCGGTCTCGATGCGCTTGCTCTGCACGAACAGGAAGGAGATCAGCACGCCCGCCACCGTGGCCAGCCCGAAGGACAGCAGCGTGATCTTGAGCGTGACCAGCAGCGCGTTGCCCAGCGGCACCCAGTCGGTGATCAGCGTCTGCAGCATCAGCCAGGGCGAGGGCACGAGGTAGGGCGGCAGCTCCATCGCCACCACCATCCACTGCCACAGCGCGACGAGCACCACGCCGATCAGCACCGGGTAGAGCACGCGCTGCACGCGCGGCTGGTTCAGCCAGGGGGTCCGGGCCTTCATCGCGCGGCCTCCTCTTCGAAGCTGCTGGCGCGCAGCAGGCTGTCCTGCAGCTGCTTGGCGTGGCGCGCGAACCCGGGCGTGACCATGAAGTCGGCGCTGCGCGGATAGGGTTCGTCGATCTGGAACTGCTCCACCACGCGGCCCGGCCGCGCGGCCATCATCACCACGCGGCTCGAGAGGAACACCGCCTCGTGGATCGAGTGGGTGACGAAGATCACCGTGAGCTTCTTCTTGCGCCAGAGCTCGAGCAGGTCGGCGTCGAGCTTGTGGCGCGTGATCTCGTCGAGCGCGCCGAAGGGCTCGTCCATCAGCAGCAGGTCGGGCTGCGTGACCAGCCCGCGCGCGATCGACACGCGCATCTGCATGCCGCCCGAGAGCGCGCGCGGCAGCGCGTCGGCGAACTTCTCCAGGCCCACCAGCGCCAGCGATTCCATCACGCGGGCGTCGGCCTCCTTGCGCGGCACGCCGGCCAGGTCCAGCGGCAGCCGCACGTTGGTGCGCACGCTGGCCCAGGGCATCAGCGTGGGCGACTGGAACACGAAGGACATCTTGTGCGGGCAGTCGTGCAGCTGGGCCACCGGCCGGCGCCACACCAGCAGGCGCCCGTCGCTGGGCTCGAGCATGCCGGCCACCATCTTGAGCAGCGTGCTCTTGCCGCAGCCCGAGGGGCCAAGCAGCGTGACGAACTCGCCCTCGGCGATCGACAGGTCCACCGGCAGCAGCGCCTGCGTGCCGTTGGGGTAGGTCTTCTCGGCCGAGAGGATCTCGACGGCGGGCACCGCGGGAGCGAGCGCCTGGGGTTCGATGCGATTCATGCCAAAGGCCTTTCGAGCACGGCCGCCACGCGCGGCCGTCGGGTGTCAGGGCTGAACGAGGTCCAGGCGATCAGGGCAGGACCTTCAGGTCCTTGACGAACTCGGTCGTGTAGGTCTTGGCCACATCCACCTTGGCCGGGTCGAGCAGCTTGGCGCTCACCAGGAAGTCGTAGCTGGCCTTGGCGCGTGCATCGGTGATCACGCCGATGCCCTGCTTGGCCGCGTCGCCGCCGGTGATCATTCCCAGCTCCTTCAACTTCGCGACGCTGTAGGCCAGCTGTTCGTCGGTCATGTTGGGGTTGTCCTTCTTGATCAGCGCGTTGGCGGGCGCGGGATCGGCGAGGTAGCTCTTCCAGCCTTCGGCCGAAGCCTTGACGAAGGCCGCGACCTGCTTGCTGCGCTCCTTCACCGTCTTGTCCATGCACGACACCGTGACCGCGTACGAGGGATAGCCGTGGTCGCTGAACATCAGCACCGTGCTCTTCACGCCGGCCTTCTGGATCGCGTAGGGCTCCGAGGTCAGGTAGCCCTGCTGCGCGGCGTTCTTGTCGGCCACGAAGGGCTGGATGTTGAAGGTGTAGGGCCGGGCCTGTTCGTCGGTGAAGCCGAATTTGGCCTTGAGCCAGGGCCAGTAGCCGCGGTTGGCCTGCGCGCCGATCAAGAGGGTCTTGCCCTTGAGGTCCTCGAACTTCTTCACGTCCTCGTGCGCGATCAGCACCTGCGGGTCCTTCTGCATGAAGGCCGCGACGTTGACCACCGGCACGCCGCCTTCGCGCACCTGCATCATCTGGATGTCGCTCGAACCCATGATGCAGTCGGCCTGGCCGGCCGCCATCATCTGCGTGATGTTGACCTGCGGGCCGCCCATCTTGATGGTCACGTCCAGGCCGTGCTTCTTGTAGAGGCCCTGGGCCACGGCCTGGTAGAAGCCGCCGTGCTCGGCCTGCGCGTACCAGTTGGTCATGTAGGTGAACTTATCGTCGGCCTGCGCGGACGCGGCGGCGAACAGGGCGATGGCGGCGGCGCCGACCAGGGAAGGTGCGAGAGAGCGCATGGCGTGGACCTCTTTTTTGAAGATGAAGGGGAAGAAAAAGGAGCGCCGCTTCAGGCCGGCGTGAAGCTCTGCTGGATGAAACCCTGCTGGTGGCCGCGCTCCCAGGTGGCTTCCTCGCGCACGATCCACTGCAGCGCATGCAGCTCGGTCAGCGCCTGGGCCCAGCTGTCGGACAGCGTGTCGAGGATCGCGTGGCCCTGTTCGCGCGTGGCGGTGGTGGGGTCGCCGATCACGCCGCTGGGGCCGAAGTCGCGCGCGGTCCAGGCGCAGGCCGGGCGGCCGTCGGCGGACAGCAGCTTGATCGGGAAGGGCGGCGGGAAGTTGGCGACCGCGCGCTCCATGTGCACGGTGTCGGGCGCGAGCGCGAGCATCAGCGCGGTCTCGGAATGGCCGGCGTGCATCGCGAGCTTCTTCTCCTGCTCGCCGACCTGCTGGCTGGCCGCGCTCGGCAGGCGCGACACGCCGTGCGGCACCACCACGAAGTCGCCATGGCGCAGCCGCAGCTCGCGCGCCGCCATCTCCAGCACCTGCGGCTGGCCGCCGTGGCCGTTGGCGAACAGCAGCTTGCGAAAGCCCGAGCGGTAGACCGACTCGCCGATCTCGATCACGGTCGAGAGCAGCGTGGTGCCGGTCAGGGTCATGGTGCCGGGGAAGTGCAGGTGCTCTTCCGACTTGCCGTAGGTGAGGGTGGGCAGCGCGAAGGCGCGCACCTCGGCCGGCAGCTTCTCCAGCGCCTTGCCCATCACGCCCGAGCTGATCACGCTGTCGACCGAGCACGGCAGGTGCGGGCCGTGCTGCTCGATGGCGCCGCAGGGCAGCACGATGACGGTGTTCTCGCGGTCGGGCAGCGCGGCGATTTCGGTCCAGCTCAGGTAGGGCAGGAAGCGGTGGGGCGGGATGTAGCCGTGGAGCATGGGAATTCCTGTTCGTCAGGTCGGGAGAAAAGGCGTGGCGTCGCCGTGCGTCACATGGCCGTCGCGCAGCACCACGCGGTTCGCGCTGCGCGAGGGCCAGCCGTGGCGGTCGGCGTCGGTGAAGAGCACCAGGTCGGCGCGTTCGCCGACCAGCGTGGGGCGCGCGGGCGCCGGGCCGCGCCGCAGCCAGTCGGCGCGGCACAGCGCCTGCGACCAGGTGTCGAAGGGCGCGTCGAGCTGCGCCACCAGCGCGGCCGTGCCCAGCGCCTCGACCGGGTCGAAGCTGCCGAGCCGGCAGAAGGGGTCCTGCACGTTGTCGCTGGCGAACAGCAGCGGGATGCCGCGGGCCTGGGCTTCCTTCACCAGCGTGAGGCCGCGCAGCCGCGGGGTGCGGCCGGTGACCGCGTCCTGCAGCAGCAGGTTGGTGGCGGGCAGCGACACCACCGTGATCGGTGCGCGCGCCACGGCGTCGAGCGTGGCGAAAGCCTGCGCCTCGGGCTGGACCGCGAGCGCGCAGATGTGGCCGCAGACCACGCGGCCCTCGTAGCCGATTTCGCGCAGGAGGCGTGCGGTGGTCTGCAGGCCCACCGCCGCGGCATTGAGTTCCTCGTCGACGTGCAGGTCGACGTCCAGGTCGCAGGCCTGCGCGGCGACCAGCAGGTTGCGCAGCGCGTTCTCGCTCCAGTTGGTCGAATGCACGAAGCCGCCCAGCAGCGCGTGCGGGCCCGTGGCCTTGACCTGCTGCGCGAGCCGCAGCGCCTGCGCCGCGTCCTCGAACAGCGGCAGCTTGATCAGCGCCACCTGCTCGAGCCGCACCTTGCCGGCCCAGTCCTGCGCCAGCTCGGCCATCACCGGCCAGGCCATGGGCACCGAGTCGGGCTCCCACCAGTCGACATGGGTGCGCACATGGGTGGTGCCGCATGCCCAGGCCCACTGCAGGCCGCGGGCGGCGCGCTCGCGCACGTCCTCGGGCGTCCAGTGCGCGCGGTCGGCGAGCATCGCGTCGATGGCGCCCAGCAGGCCGGGCTGCACCGCCTTCATGCGCGGCAAGGTGAAGGCCTTGTCGAGATGCGTGTGGGCATCGACGAAGCCGGGCAGGGCCAGCCGGCCGCCGAGGTCCCAGGCCGAAGGCGATGGCGCGGCCGGCTGCACCGAGCGCACGCGGCCGCCCTCGATCGCCACGCCGGCCAGCACCGGCACGCCGTCGTGCCGGGGCCAGTCGCCGGCCAGCAGCCAGCGGGGCAGACGCACATTGTTCAGGAGGACCGGCTCGCGCATTTGAAGTTTGACCGCTTAATCAGAGTAAGTGGTCAGGTTATGCAAGCGACGTGCCAGCGCAGGCGCACCGGCATGGGGCGCCTGGGTCGTTCAGCGGGGAATCAACGGGGGATCAGCGGGCGCGGTGCCCGCGTGGCATCAGCTCTTGATATCGCAGCCGTGCAGCACGAAGGCGACGAGCTCGCGCGCGATCGGCTCGCGGTCGATGGGCGCGTCGGGCGGCAGGCCGAGCATCACGCGGGTCTGGATCGCGTAGTCGGCGTAGCTCTGGGTCATGGCCCAGATGTGCATCAGCAGGATGCGCGCGTCGAGCGGGCGCATCTGGCCGCGCGCGATCCAGCCGTTGATCACGTCGACCTTCTTCTGCGTCCAGGCCCGCGCGTTGGGCCAGTAGCGGTCGAGGTTGCGCCCGCCGTCGAGGATCTCGCGCGTGAAGATGCGCGACATCTCGGGGCTGTCGATGGCGTGGTCGAGCTTCTTGCGGATGTAGTCGCCCAGCACCGTGGCCGGGTCGCTCGCGTCGCCGAAGGAGAACACCACCTTCCAGGCGTGCAGCACCTGCATCAGCAGTTCCTCGTAGAGCTCTTCCTTGCCCACGATGTAGTAGTGCAGCTGGGGCTTGGTCAGGCCCGCGCGCGCCGCGATGGCCTGGGTCGAGGTGCCCTTGAGCCCGTGCAGGCTGAATTCCGCCACCGCCGCGGTGCGGATCGCCGCCATGATGCGTTCGCGCCCCGGCCGCGCGCGCGACAGCGGGCCCTCGGGCGCGGGCATTTCCGGGGCGGTCGAGAGCGAGGGGGCGGCGGATTCGGTGGTCATGGCAAAGGGACGCGGCGTGCGTCCGGCCGATGGTAATCCTTGGCGCATGACCGCATGCCATGGCGGCATGGACCGCCGAAGCAAGCGGGCACGGTTCCTGTATCTTCCTCGCCGCTTCGCCAAGATTCATCACCACCCAAGGAGTTTCCATGTACCTCTCCCCCCGTTTCCGCGCCTTCGCGGCCGGTGCCGCACTGCTGGCCGCCAGCGCGCTGGCGCAGGCGCAGCAGGCCTTGCCCAATGTGGTGATCCTGGCCACCGGCGGCACCATCGCCGGGGCCGGCGCCTCGGCCGTCAACAGCGCCACCTATGCGGCCGCCAAGGTGGGTGTCGAGAAGCTCATCGCCGGCCTGCCCGAACTGACGAAGATCGCCAACGTCAAGGGCGAGCAGGTGTTCCAGGTGGCGTCCGAAAGCCTCACCGACGACAACCTGCTGACGCTGGCCAGGCGCGTCTCGGCGCTGTCCAAGCAGAGCGACGTCGACGGCATCGTCATCACCCATGGCACCGACACGCTGGAGGAAACCGCCTTCTTCCTGACGCTGACCGTGCACACCGCCAAGCCGATCATCGTGGTCGGCTCGATGCGCCCGGGCACCGCGCTGTCGGCCGACGGCGCGCTCAACCTCTACAACGCGGTCAGCGTCGCGGGCAGCAAGGACGCGATGGGCAAGGGCGTGCTCGTGACCATGAACGACGAGATCCAGAGCGGTCGCGACGTGAGCAAGTCCATCAACATCAAGACCGAGGCCTTCAAGAGCCAGTGGGGCCCGCTGGGCATGGTGGTCGAGGGCAGGAACTACTGGTTCCGCGCGCCGGTCAAGCGCCACACGATGCAGTCGGAGTTCGACATCGACGCCATCACCGCACTGCCGCCGGTCGAGATCGCCATGGGCTACGAAGGCGTGTCCTCGACGGCCATCGACGCGCTGGGCAAGAGCGGCATCAAGGCGCTGATCCACGGCGGCACCGGCAACGGCTCGGTGGCCAACCGCATCGTGCCCAACCTGCAGAAGGTGCGCGCCGATGGCGTGATCGTGATCCGCAGCTCGCGCGTGCCCGACGGCTTCGTGCTGCGCAACGCCGAGCAGCCCGACGACAAGTACGACTGGGTGGTGGCGCATGACCTGCGCCCGCAGAAGGCCCGCATCCTGGCGATGGTCGCGCTGACCAAGACCAGCGACACCAAGGAACTGCAGCGGATCTTCTGGGAGTACTGATCCGCAAGCCGCCCGCTACACCGCGCGCTTCAGGCTGCGGTGGCGGGCGAACTCGATGCTCGCGATGCACACCGCGAGCCAGGCCCCGCCCGAGCACAGGCCGGCGATCACGTCGCTCGGGAAGTGCGCGCGCAGGAAGACGCGGCTGCAGGCCACCGTGACCACGATCACCGAGGCCGCCACCACCGTCGGCACGCGCCAGCCCGACGGCAGCATGCGAAAGCCCAGGTAGCCCAGCATGCCGTACATCACCATCGAGCCCGAGCTGTGGCCGCTCGGGAAGCTGTAGCCCGACACCTGCACGAAGCCGGCCTCGTGCACCGGGCGGGCGCGCTCGAAGATGTCCTTGAGCACATGGTTGAGCAGCGCGATGCCGCCGGTCGCCGCCACCCAGCCGGCGGCGAAGCCCCGGTGGCCGCGCAGCCACAGCCACAGCGCCACCGCCACCGACAGCGGCGCCCCGAACCAGGGATCGGCCAGGTGCGTGAGCTGCGCGAACACGGCGCGCACGCCGGGCGGCGTGTGGGCGCCGACGGCGCTGCTCATGGCGTCGTCGAACACGCCCATCGGCCGGCCCTGGCCCAGTTCCTCCGCCACCTCGGCGAAGCCCCAGGCCAGCAGCAGCACCAGCGCCAGGCCCAGCGCGAGCCCGGCGAACAGGCGCCGGGGCTGCGGCTCGCCGGTCCCCACGGACCGATGCCGCCAATGCTCGACGGCCCAGGCCGCGCCGCCGGCCACGACGGCGACCCCCACCAGCAGCACCAGGAAGCCGGGCCAGGCATGCGCGCCCAGCAGTTCTCCGAGGGCGGCGATGTCGGCGTGGTCGTTGGGCATGGGTCGGGAGAGGAGGGGAGGCGAGGGGGGCATCGAGCATAGCGGCCGGGGGCGTCTTCTCCCTTCGATGACCCCGCACCGGCCCCACCCTAAAATAGCCGGTTCGTTGCGCCACGGGGTTCTCCCGCTGGGCGGCCGCCATCACGCAGAGCCATGCTGACCTTCCAACAAATCATCCTCAAACTGCAGTCGTACTGGGCCGAACAGGGCTGCGCACTGCTGCAGCCCTACGACATGGAAGTGGGTGCGGGCACCTCGCACACCGCCACCTTCCTGCGCGCCCTCGGCCCCGAGCCCTGGAAGGCCGCCTACGTGCAGCCCAGCCGCCGCCCCAAGGACGGCCGCTACGGCGAGAACCCAAACCGCCTGCAGCACTACTACCAGTACCAGGTGGTGCTCAAGCCCGCGCCCTCGAACATCCTCGAGCTGTACCTGGGCTCGCTCGAAGCCCTGGGCTTCGACCTGAAGAAGAACGACATCCGTTTCGTCGAGGACGACTGGGAGAACCCCACGCTCGGCGCCTGGGGCCTGGGCTGGGAGGTCTGGCTCAACGGCATGGAGGTCACGCAGTTCACCTACTTCCAGCAGGTGGGCGGCATCGACTGCAAGCCCATCACCGGCGAGATCACCTACGGCCTGGAGCGCCTGGCCATGTACCTGCAGGGCGTGGACAACGTCTACAACCTGAGCTGGACCGACGGCCTGAGCTACGGCGACGTCTACAAGCAGAACGAGGTCGAACAGTCGACCTACAACTTCGAGCACAGCGACGCCGACTTCCTGTTCTCGGCCTTCGCGGCGCACGAGAAGCAGGCCAAGCACCTGATCGAGGCGCAGCTCGCGCTGCCGGCCTACGAGCAGGTGCTCAAGGCCGCGCACAGTTTCAACCTGCTCGACGCGCGCGGCGCGATCAGCGTGACCGAGCGCGCGGCCTACATCGGCCGCATCCGCAACCTCGCGCGCGCCGTGGCGCAGAGCTACTACGAGAGCCGTGAACGCCTGGGCTTCCCGATGGCGCCGCCCGAGTGGGTGGCGCAGATGACGCCGGCAACGAAGAAAGCAGCCTGAGCGATGACGATGACCCCCACCAAGAACCTGCTGGTCGAACTGTTCGTTGAAGAACTCCCGCCCAAGGCACTGAAGAAACTGGGCGATGCCTTCGCCGGCGTGCTGCGCGACCAGCTGGTCGCCCAGGGGCTGGCCTCGGCCGAGAGCGTGCTCACGGCCTTCGCGTCCCCGCGCCGGCTCGCCGCGCACCTCACGGGCGTGCAGGCGCAGGCCGCCGACAAGGCCGTCTCGCAGAAGCTGATGCCGGTGAGCGTCGGCCTCGATGCCTCGGGCAACGCCACGCCGGCCCTGCTCAAGCGCCTGGGCGCGCTGGGCGCCGACGCCTCCGCCGTGCCCTCGCTCAAGCGCGCGCCCGACGGCAAGGCCGAGGCCCTGTTCTACGAAAGCACCGCCAAGGGCGCCACGCTGGCCGACGGGCTGCAGAAGGCACTGGCCGAAGCCATCGCCAAGCTGCCGATCCCCAAGGTCATGAGCTACCAGCTCGAGAGCGGCTGCGAACTGCCGGGCTGGAGCAGCGTGAGCTTCGTGCGCCCCGCGCACGGCCTGGTCGCGCTGCACGGCACCGAGGTGGTGGCGATCGAAGCCCTGGGCCTCCAGGCCGGCCGTGACACGCATGGCCACCGCTTCGAAGCCCGGGTCGACCCGGTGGTGCTGCGCGACGCCGACAGCTACGCGCCGCAGCTGGCCGACGAGGGCGCGGTGATCGCGTCCTTCGACGCCCGCCGCGCCGAGATCGTGCGCCAGCTGGCCGCGGCGGCTGCCAAGGTCGGCGGTGGCGCCAAGCCCATCCACGACGACGCGCTGCTGGACGAAGTCACGGCCCTGGTCGAACGCCCCAACGTGCTGGTCTGCGAATTCGAGCGCGAGTTCCTCGAGGTGCCGCAGGAATGCCTGATCCTCACGATGAAGGCCAACCAGAAGTACTTCCCGCTGCTCGACGCGGCCGACAAGCTGACCCACCAGTTCCTGGTGGTGAGCAACATCTCGCCCGACGACGCCAGCGCCGTGATCGGCGGCAACGAGCGCGTGGTGCGCCCGCGCCTGGCCGACGCCAAGTTCTTCTTCGACCAGGACCGCAAGAAGTCGCTCGCTTCGCGCGTCGAATCGCTGGCCAAGGTGGTCTATCACAACAAACTGGGCACGCAGGGCGAACGCGTGGAGCGCGTGATGCGCATCGCGCAGGCCATCGCCACGCAGCTTGCCGAATCGACCGGCGACACCGGCCTGGCCGCCAAGACCGTGCAGGCCGCGCAGCTGGCCAAGGCCGACCTGGTGACCGACATGGTGGGCGAGTTCCCCGAGCTGCAAGGCACGATGGGCCGCTACTACGCGCTGCACGACGGCCTCGACGCCGCGGTGGCCGACGCCATCGAGGATCACTACAAGCCGCGCTTCGCCGGCGACACGCTGCCGCGCAACGCGGTCGGCACCGTGGTCGCGATGGCCGACAAGCTCGAGACCCTGGTCGGCATGTTCGGCATCGGCAACCTGCCCACCGGCGACCGCGATCCCTTCGCGCTGCGCCGCCATGCGCTGGGCGTGCTGCGCATGCTGATCGAGGCCAAGTTGCCGCTGCAGCTGCGCGAGGTGCTGGCCCAGGCCTTCGCCGCCTTCAGCGCCCCGCTGGCCGGCGGCGCCGCGCTGACCGACCCCACCGATGCGCTCGAATCCTTCATCTTCGACCGCCTCGCCGGCAGCCTGCGCGAGCAGGGCGCCAGCGCGCAGGAGGTCGATGCGGTGCTGGCCTCGCGCCCGCAGCGCCTGGCCGAAGTGCCCGCGCTGCTGGCGGCCGTGCGCGCCTTCGCGGTGCTGCCCGAAGCGCCCGCGCTGGCCGCGGCCAACAAGCGCATCGGCAACATCCTCAAGAAGTCGCCCGAGGCCGATGCCCACGTGAGCGAGCTGCTGCTGCAGGAGCCGGCCGAGAAGGCGCTCTACGAAGCGATGCAGCAGACCGTGCCCGCGGCCGACGCGCAGTTCGCCGCCGGCGACTACACCGCCTCGCTGCAGACCCTGGCGGCGCTGCGCGCACCGGTCGACGACTTCTTCGACGGCGTGATGGTGAACGCCGAGCAGGTCGACCTGCGGCTGAACCGCCTGGGCCTGCTGATGCTGCTGCATGCGGCGATGAACCGCGTGGCGCAACTCGAGCGGCTGGCGGCCTGAGGCACCGCGCTCGATAATTCGATCCATGAACCGGCAACAGCAGATCGACTCGTTCCTGCTGCAGGCGCATCGCCTCGCAGTCGCGCGGCTGCGTGCCGATCCGTCGCGGATCGCGGAACTGGCGCACACGCTGTCGCAGTGGCGCGTGCGCGCAGGTGCGACGCGCTCGGATCCGTACTGGGACGAGTGGCAGACCCTGTTCGACGCCGGCATCGACGCCATCGAGAGCGGCGCCTGCGGCGTCGACGACCATGCGGCTGCGCTGCGCAACGTATCACCGGTGGGCGTTCTGATCAGCGCGACCGAACGCAGCCAGCTGTTGCAGGCCGCCCGCAGGAGCGGCGATGCAGCGCAGTGAAGTCGAGCACGCCCTGCGTGCGGCTGCCGCCATCGCCCAGGACACCCCATGAAACTCGTCATCCTCGACCGCAACGGCAGCATCAACGTGCACCGCGACGACTTCGTCAAGAGCGAGGTCGAGTGGACGCCGCTGCCGAACGCGCTGGAAGCCATCGCCCGGCTCAACCATGCGGGTTGGCATGTGGTGATCGCCTCGAACCAGTCGGGCCTGGGCCGCGGCCTGTTCGACGTGGCCTCGCTCAACGCCATGCACGCCAAGATGCACAAGATGCTGGCCGCGGTGGGCGGGCGCGTGGACGCGGTCTTCTACTGCCCGCACAGCCCCGACGAGGACTGCGGCTGCCGCAAGCCGCAGCCCGGCCTGTTCCGCCAGATCGGCGAGCGTTACGGCATCGACCTCGCGGGCGTGCCGACCGCCGGCGACAGCCTGCGCGACCTGCAGGCCGGTGCCGCCGCGGGCTGCGAGCCGCACCTGCTGCTCACCGGCATGGGCGCGGCCTGCCGCAACGTCGACCCGCTGCCGCCCGAGTACCCGCCCGACACGCGCGTCCACGAAGACCTGGGCGCTTTCGTTGAATTCCTGCTGGCGCGCGAAGCGCTGCAGGCCACATTGCAGGTGGCTGTCTGATGGCCTTGATTCGTTCGGTGATCCACATGCTGTGGATGCTGGTCACGGTGATCCCCTGGGGCATCATCATGTGCGTCGCGTCGCTGTGGCGCCGCGGCGAGCCGCTCTACTGGATGGCCGAGCGCTGGCTCGGCTGGGCCATCGGCGGCGCGCGCCTGATACTGGGCATCCGCACGCGCGTGAGCGGCATGGAGAACCTGCCGCAGGAAAAGCGCGCGGGCGCGGTGCTGCTGGTCAAGCACCAGTCCACGCTCGAGACCTTCCTCATGCCCACGCTGATGCCGCATCCGCTGGCCTACGTGTTCAAGAAGGAGCTGATATACGTGCCCTTCTTCGGCTGGGCCATGGCACGGCTGGACATGATCCACATCGACCGCAGCCAGAAGGCCAAGGCTTTCAACAAGGTGGTGGCGCAGGGCAAGGACCTGCTCGCGCAGGGCATCTGGATCATCATGTTCCCCGAAGGCACGCGCATCCCGCGCGGCCAGAAGGGCACCTACAAGAGCGGCGGCACGCGGCTCGCGGTCGAGACCGGCGCGCCGGTGATCCCGATCGCCGTGACCTCGGCCAAGGTCTGGCCGCGCAAGGCCTTCATCAAGCGCCCGGGCGTGGTCGACGTGTCGATCGGTCCCGCGATCCCCAGCGTGGGCCGCAAGCCCGACGAGCTGATGCGCGAGGTCGAGGCCTGGATCGAAGCCGAGATGCGCCGGCTCGACCCCGAGGCTTACGCATGATGGCTCACCCCCAGTCTTCGCGCACTTCGTGTCGCTACGCCAACCCCCTCACCGGGGGCAACACCGGCGGCCCGGCAAAGCCGGTTCCGCGGTGTTTCTGGATGAGATAAATGTCGGGACTGCTGCAGTTCACGATGGACCTGTTCGAGGGGTTGGGCAGCGAGTTCGCGCGGCCCGAGCCGCCTCCGAAGAAGCGGGTGCGCAAGGCCGCGCCGCCCGCGCCACCGGTCGTGACGCCGCCACCCGAAGAAGTCCTCGACGCCGGCCCTTCGCTGCCCGCGATCCCGCTGCGCGACACGCTGGAGCTCGCCCGCTTCGTGCATCCGCAGGCCACGCGCGAAGCGGTGCTGGGTTCGGCCCGCGTGGCCTACGAATTCCAGCGCGGCAAGCGCAAGACCATCGGCTTCGTGGTCGGCGCCGAAGGGCTGTCGGTGCGTGCGCCGCGCTGGGTCGCGCTGCGCGACGTCGATGCCGCGGTGCAGGAAAAAGCCGACTGGATCCTGCGCAAGCTGGTCGAAACGCAGCAGCGCCACGCGCGCGTCGAGGCCACGCGCATCGAATGGCAGGACGGCGCGGTCTTTCCCTTCCTGGGCGAGACGGTCGCGATCCGGCTCGATCCGAAACATGCCTTCATCGGCGTCGGCGGCGCGCTCGACGAGGCGGCCGACGGCACGGGCGCGCCGCGCGCCTTGCGGCTGGCCGTGGCGCAGAACGCCGAGCCCTCGCAGATCCGCGATGCCGCGCAGGCCTGGCTCATGCGGCAGGCGCGCAAGCTCTTCATCGAGCGGCTGGACCATTTCGCGCCGCGGCTGGGCGTGCGCTGGCAGAAGCTCACGCTGTCGAACGCGGCCACGCGCTGGGGCAGCGCCAGCATCGACGGCTCGATCCGCCTCAACTGGCGGCTGATCCATTTCGGCCTGCCGGTGATCGACTACGTGGTGGCGCACGAACTGGCCCACCTGCGCGTGATGGACCATTCGCACCGCTTCTGGGAAACGGTCGAGAGCGTGGTGCCGGACTATGGCGCGCTGCGCCAGCAGTTGAAAGACCAGCCCATACCGAAGTGGAACTGACGGGCGCGCGGCGCCGTCATTCCTTCACCGAGCCGGTCATCCCCGACACGTAGTACTCGACGAAGAAGGAGTAGATGAAGGCCACGGGCAGCGAGCCCAGCAGCGCCCCCGCCATCAGCGGGCCCCACTGGTAGACGTCGCCCTGCACCAGCTCGGTCACCACGCCCACGGGCAGGGTCTTCATCTCGGAGGAGGAGATGAAGGTCAGCGCGTAGATGAACTCGTTCCACGACAGCGTGAAGGCGAAGATGCCGGCCGAGATCAGGCCCGGCACGGCCAGCGGCAGCACGATCTTGACCAGAATCTGCCAGCGGTTGGCGCCGTCGATCAGCGCGCACTCCTCGAGCTCGGCCGGGATCGATCGGAAGTAGCCCATCAGCAGCCAGGTGCAGAAGGGGATCAGGAAGGTCGGGTAGGTCAGGATCAGCGCCCAGCGCGAGTCGAACAGGCCGAGGTTGAACACCACGTTGGCCAGCGGGATGAACAGGATCGAGGGCGGCACCATGTAGGCCAGGAAGATCGACAGGCCCACCTGCTTGGAGCCCTTGAAGCGCAGCCGCTCGATCGCGTAGGCCGCGAACACCGAGACCGCCAGCGAGACGAAGGTCGACACCACCGACACCAGCACCGTGTTCCAGAGCCACTGCGGGTAGGAGGTCTCGAACAGCAGTTTGTAGAAGTGCGACAGCGTGGGCTGGATCACCCAGAAGGGATTGCCCTCGCGCGACAGCAGTTCCGCATCGGGCTTCACCGAGGTGATGGCCATCCAGTAGAAGGGGAACAGCAGCACCACCAGGAAGGCGAACAGCGGCAGGTAGACCAGCACCGCCTTGCGGCGGGTCGAGTCCAGGAAGCTCATGCCGACGGTGTCGGACTGGGCGGTGTTGCTGCTCATTTGTCGGTGCCCCCTTGTTGCCATGCGCGCCGTTGCAGGCCGAAGAAACTGAACATCACGCAGGCCAGCAGGAAGGGCACCATCGCGATCGCGATGGCCGCGCCTTCGCCCAGGGCACCGCCCGAGATCGCGCGCTGGAAGGACAGCGTGGCCATCAGGTGCGTGGCGTTGAGCGGGCCGCCGCGGGTGATCACGTAGATCAGCTGGAAGTCGGTAAAAGTGAACAGCACCGAGAAGGTCATGACCACCGCGATGATGGGCGTGAGCAGCGGCATCGTCACATGGCGGAACTGCTGCCAGGGCGTCGCGCCGTCGATGGCCGAGGCCTCGTAGTACGAGGGCGAGATGGTCTGCAGCCCGGCCAAGAGCGTGATCGCCACGAAGGGCACGCCGCGCCACACGTTGGCGATGATCACCGCGATGCGCGCGTTCCACTCCGAGCCGAGGAAGTCGATGTAGGTGTCGATCAGTCCCATCTTCACCAGCGCCCAACTGATGATCGAGAACTGCGAGTCGTAGATCCACCAGAAGGCGATCGCCGACAGCGCGGTCGGCACGATGTAGGGCAGCAGGATGACCGCGCGGAAGAAGGTCTTGAAGCGGATGTTCTTGTTCAGCAGGATCGCCAGCCACAGGCCCAGCAGGAACTTGAACACGCTGGCCACGAAGGTGTAGAACAGCGTGTTGAACAGCGCCAGCCGCGTGACCGCGTCGCCCCACAGGTACTCGTAGTTCTCCAGCCCGATCCACTGGCCCGGCCGCCCGACCTTGGCATCGGTGAAGCCCAGGTAGGTGCCCAGCCCGAGCGGATAGGTGAGGAAGACCAGCAACAGCAGGGCGGCCGGCAGCATGAACATGAAGCCGAGCGCATTGCGACTGTTCTGCATTCTCTGGATCAGCGTCATGAGACCCTCAATGGACAGAGCCGCGTGAGACGGCTCTTTTCAAGAAATGCGCGGAACCGGCGTTGCCGGCCCGCGAGGCCCCAGGCACTGCCGGAGGCGAGGGGAGCTCTTTAGAGCTTGTAGTAGCGCTCGGCGCGTTTTTGCGCGCGCTCTGCCGCTTCCTTCGGCGTCTTCGATCCGCTCGCGGCTTCGGCCACCATGTTCGGAATGATGAAGTCGGCCGCGGCGCCGGCCGAGGCATAGCCCAGCTTGCCGTCGTAGCCGGCCGGGCGCAGGTTCTTCACCGAGTCGCGGTAGGGCAGGTTCTTCGGGTCCGAGCTCCAGATCGCGCTGTTCTCGTAGTAGCGCAGGGGTTGCGCCACGTAACCGCCGCCGCCCTGCAGCCAGGGGTCGAACTGCTCCTTCTCCATCATGAAGCGCAGGAACTCCTTGGCCGCCTGCGGGTACTTGGTGTACTTCATGATCATCTGGTTGAAGAACAGGTGCGACTCGGTGGGCACGCCCACCGGGCCGATCGGGAACACCGCGTGGTTGATGTCGGCCGCCATCTCCTTGAGCTTGGGGTCGGGCGAGTTCTTGGCCGCGTAGTAGATCGAGATGCCGTTGTTGGTGACGCTGAGCTGGCCGTCGAGGAAGGCCTTGTTGTTGTTCGGGTCCAGCCACGACAGCGTGCCCGGGATGAAGCTGGCGTAGAGCTCCTTGCCGTACTCCAGGGCCTTGATGGTCTCGGGGCTGTCGATCACCACCTTGTTGCTCTTGTCGACCAGCTTGCCGCCGTGCGACCAGATCAGCCAGTTGCACCAGGTGCTGTCGCCGGTCGCATTGCCCAGCGCCATGCCGCCCGGCGTGCCCTTCTCCTTCAGCGCCTTGTAGAGCTTGAGGAAGTCGTCGGTGGTCTTGGGGAAGGTGGCGAAGCCGGCCGCCTTGACCATGCTCTCGCGGTAGACGATCAGCGAGCCCGAGGCGCCCAGCGGCAGGCCCAGCCAGCGCTTGCCGTCGGGGCGCATGAAGGTCTCGCCCGCCGGGTACCAGCCGCCGTACTTCTTGCCCAGGTACTCGGCCAGGTCGGTCACGTCGAGCAGCTTGTCGGGGTAGAGGTTGGCATCGTCGTTGGTCGACAGGATGATGTCCGGGCCCGCGCCGGTGTTGGCGGCCACCGCGGCCTTGGGGCGCACGTCTTCCCAGCCCTCGTTGTCCACGCGCACCTCGATGCCGGTGGTTTCGGTGAACTTCTTGACGTTGGCCATGTAGGCATCGATGTCGCCCTGCACGAAGCGGCTCCAGCGCAGCACGCGCAGCTTGGCCCCCTTTTCCGGCTTGAAGCTCAGCGTCTGGGCCTGCGCGAACGGCGCGAACAGCGCCGTGCCGGTGCCGATGGTCGCGGCGGCGGCGACGCCGGCCGAACCCTCGAGAAACTTGCGGCGATTGAAATCACTCATGGATGTCTCCTTCGTTGTAGGTAAGCGAACCGGGGGGCTGGAAAGGGGAGGGGCGTGCTTCAGGCCGCGAGGCGCTGGCCGCTCGCGGCATCGAACAGGTGCGCGCGCTCCAGGTCGGGCTGCAGGTGGATGGTGCTGCCGGGCGCGAAGTCGTGCCGCTCGCGGAACACGGCCGACAGCTCGGCGCCCTCGTGGCGGCATGCCACGAAGGTGTCCATGCCGGTGGGTTCCATCACCACCACGCGCGAGGGGATGCCGCCGCTGGCGGCCAGCGTCAGGTGCTCGGGCCGGGTGCCGTACACCACCGGCTGGCCGTCGGCGCCGCCGGCCTGCAGCGGGGCCTGGAGCAGGGTGCCGTCGTGGAGTTCGACATGGGCCGCGCCCGCGCCGCGGCGCAGCGTGCCGGGCAGGAAGTTCATCGAGGGCGAGCCGATGAAGCCCGCCACGAACTGGTTGGCCGGATGGTCGTAGAGCTCGAGCGGGCTGCCGGTCTGCTCGATGCGGCCGTCGCGCATGACCACGATCTTGTCGCCCATGGTCATGGCCTCGATCTGGTCGTGCGTGACGTAGATCGAGGTGGTCTTCAGGCGCTGGTGCAGCTCCTTGATCTCGCTGCGCATCGCGACGCGCAGCTTGGCGTCGAGGTTCGACAGCGGTTCGTCGAACAAGAAGACCTGCGGGTCGCGCACGATCGCGCGGCCCATGGCCACGCGCTGGCGCTGGCCGCCGGAGAGCTGGCGCGG
The DNA here is from genome assembly GCF_030317215.1 of Variovorax sp. J2P1-31. Lineage (NCBI taxonomy): Bacteria > Pseudomonadati > Pseudomonadota > Betaproteobacteria > Burkholderiales > Comamonadaceae > Variovorax > Variovorax sp. J2P1-31. The sequence goes on along the minus strand of NZ_JASZYA010000007.1, from coordinate 35,784 downwards.
GTAGCGGTCGAGCAGCGGCACCAGCGCGAGGATCTCGGCCGCGCGCTTGACCTTGGTCTCGATGGTGGCCTTGTCGGCCTTGGCCAGGGCCAGCGAGAAGGCCATGTTGTCGCGCACCGTCATGTGCGGGTACAGCGCGTAGTTCTGGAACACCATCGCGATGTCGCGCTCTTTCGGCGGCAGGTCGTTCACGCGCCGCTCGCCGATGCGGATCTCGCCGCCGTGGATCTCCTCCAGCCCCGCGATCATGCGCAGCAAGGTGGACTTGCCGCAGCCCGAAGGCCCCACCAGCACCGTGAACGAGCCGTCCGGGATATCGATGTCGACGCCATGCAGGATGGCCACATCGCCGAAGCTCTTCCTGACCGCCTGAATCGTGACACTGGCCATGCAAGGAGTCCTCAAGATCGCAAAGAAGGGCGCGACGCGGAGACCTCCGCATCGCAGCCAGCGCAGTATCGACACTGCCTCCATGCTCCGGTATCAGGGCAAACCGGTAGGAGAAAACCCCTGTAGATTTGTATGATCACCTGATAACTGTGCTTCACACCTCCGCTGCCGTGCAGGCCCTCTCCCCCTCCGAACCCATCCGCCGCGTGGCCGATCGCCTGTCCGATCGCCTGGCGTCGCGCCTGGGCTCGCAGATCGAGTCCGGTGCCTTGCGCCCGGGCGAGCGGCTGCCGACCGAGCAGCAGCTGGCCACCGAGCACGGCGTGTCGCGCACCGTGGTGCGCGAGGCCGTGCACCAGCTCAAGTCGCGCGCGCTGGTGGTGTCGCGCCAGGGCTCGGGCGTGTTCGTCGCGCAGGCGCCGCTCAACCAGCCGCTGGCCTTCGATCCCGCGGTGCTGGGCTCGGTCCAGGCCGTGGTGCACGTGGTCGAGGTGCGGCGGGTGCTCGAGGGCGAGATCGCCGCACTGGCGGCCGAGCGCGCCACCCGCAGCCAGATCGCGGCGCTGCGGCGCGCGCTCAAGGCCATCGACACCGCGGTCGCGGCCGGCCAGGACGGCGTGGCCGAGGACCTGGCCTTCCACCGCGTGATCGGCGAGGCCACCGGCAACCCGCAGTTCCGGCTGCTGCTGGGCTTTCTCGAGCAGTACCTGCGCGAAGGCATGCGCATCACGCGCGGCAACGAGGCGCGCCGGCTCGACTTCATGCAGGCGGTGCAGCTGGAGCACCGCGCGATGGTCGAGGCCATCGCCGCGCGCGACCCGGACCGTGCGCGGCGCTGCGCCACCGAACACATTCTTTCCGGCGAACGCCGGCTGGTCGAGGGCGGCGTGATCGCCGGCCGCCGCCAGGCAGCGCCGAAATCACGAACGAGCAAACCCTGAACATGAAGGAGACACCATGAAACTGATGATCACCGGCGGCGGCGGCTTTCTGGGCGCCCGCCTGGCGCGCACCCTGCTCGCGCGCGGCACGCTCGCGGGCCAGCGCATCGAGCGCATCGTGCTGACCGACATCGCGCCGCCCCCGGCCGACCTGCTGGCCGACGCGCGCGTCGAGGCCCGCACCGGCCCGCTGCTCACGCAGACCGAGGCGCTCAAGACCGAGGCCTTCGACGGCGTGTTCCACCTGGCCTCGGCGGTGTCGGGCGAGTGCGAGGCCGACTTCGACCTGGGCCTGCGCTCCAACCTCGACAGCACGCGCGCGCTGCTCGATGCGCTGCGCGCCAACTTCAACACCGGCGGCAAGCTCACGCGCTTCGTGTTCTCGAGCTCGGTGGCGGTGTTCGGACCCGACCCGGCCATCCCCTTCCCCAAGCTGGTGGCCGACGACACGCTGCCCACGCCGCAGACCTCCTACGGCACGCAGAAGCTGATCTGCGAGCACCTGATCGCCGACTACACGCGCAAGGGCTACATCGACGGCCGCGCCGCGCGGCTCATGACCGTGACCGTGCGCCCGGGCAAGCCCAACGGCGCGGCCTCGTCCTTCTTCAGCGGCATCATCCGCGAGCCGCTGGCGGGCGTGGAATCGATCTGCCCGGTGTCGCCCGAGGTCTCGCACCCGATGGCCTCGCCCACGCGCACCGTCGAAGGGCTGATCGCGGTCTACGAGGCGACGCGCGAGGCCTTCGTGGGCCGCACCGCGCTCAACCTGCCGGGGCTCAACGTGCGCGTGGCCGACATGCTCGACGCGCTGGAGGAGGTGGCCGGTCCCAAGGTGCGCGCGCTGGTGCGCTTCGAGCGCGACGAACGCGTGGCGAACATCGTGGCCAACTGGCCCAGCGGCGCGACCGCGGTGCGGGCGGCGGGGCTGGGCCTGCACCCGCACGACAACTTCGCCGACATCATCCGGCTCTACATCGAAGATTGCAAAGCGCTGCCCAATGCAGCCCAAACCCTGAAAGGCATGTCCTGAAAATGAGCAACAAGAACCCCACGGCGAAACCGGCGTCGAAGAGCGCGGCAGCGACGAAGAAGAAGTCCGCGGCAAAGAAGGCGGCACCGCAGCAGCTGCGTTCGCAGGCCTGGTTCGACAACCCCGCCAACACCGACATGACCGCGCTCTACATCGAGCGCACCATGAACTTCGGCCTGGGCCTCGAGGAACTGCAGTCGGGCCGCCCGATCATCGGTATCGCCCAGACCGGCTCCGACATCGCGCCCTGCAACCGCCACCACCTGGTGCTGGCCGAGCGCACGCGCGAAGGCATCCGCGACGCGGGCGGCATCGCCTTCGAGTTCCCGATCCACCCGATCCAGGAAACCTGCAAGCGGCCCACGGCCTCGCTGGACCGCAACCTGCAGTACCTCTCGCTGGTCGAGATCCTCTACGGCTACCCGATCGACGGCGTGGTGCTCACCACCGGCTGCGACAAGACCACGCCAGCCCAGCTGATGGCGGCCGCCACGGTCGACATCCCGGCCATCGCGCTCAACTCGGGCCCGATGCTCAACGGCTGGTACAAGGGCGAGCGCACCGGCTCGGGCACCATCGTGTGGAAGGCGCGCGAGCTGCTGGCCGCGGGCGAGATCGACGACAAGGGCTTCCTCAAGCTGGTGGCCTCGTCGGCCCCCTCGACCGGCCACTGCAACACCATGGGCACGGCCTCGACCATGAACTCGCTGGCCGAGGCGCTGGGCATGACGCTGCCGGGCAGCGCGGCCATTCCCGCGCCCTACCGCGACCGCCAGGAGATGGCCTACATGACGGGCCGGCGCATCGTCGAGATGGTGCGCGAGAACCTCAAGCCCTCAGACATCATGACCCGCGCGGCCTTCGAGAACGCGATCGTCGTGAACTCGGCCATCGGCGGCTCGACCAATGCGCCGATCCACCTGAACGCCATCGCGCGCCACATCGGCGTCGAGCTGCACACGGCCGACTGGGAGAAGCACGGCTACAAGATCCCGCTGCTGGTCAACCTGCAGCCGGCCGGCGAGTACCTGGGCGAGGACTACTACCGCGCGGGCGGCGTGCCGGCCGTGGTGGCCGAGCTGATCGCCAAGGACCTGATCCAGCCCGCGCTCACGGTCAACGGCAAGACGCTGGTCGAGAACTGCCAGGGCCGCTTCACCGAGGACCGGAAGGTGATCTTCCCCTATGCCAAGCCGATGAAGAAGAACGCCGGCTTCCTCAACTTCAAGGGCAACCTGTTCGATTCCGCGATCATGAAGACCAGTGTGATCGGCCCCGAGTTCCACCAGCGCTACCTCGAGAACCCGGCCGACCCGATGGCCTTCGAAGGCACGGCCGTGGTGTTCGACGGCCCCGAGGACTACCACGCGCGCATCGACGATCCGAAGATGAAGATCGACGAACACAGCGTGCTGTTCATGCGCGGCGTGGGCCCGGTGGGCTACCCCGGCGCGGCCGAGGTGGTGAACATGCGCGCGCCCAGCTACCTGCTCAAGAAGGGCATCACCGCGCTGCCCTGCATCGGCGACGGCCGCCAGTCGGGCACTTCGGGCTCGCCCTCGATCCTCAATGCCTCGCCCGAGGCGGCCACGGGCGGCGCGCTGGCGCTGCTCAAGACCGGCGACCGCGTGCGCATCGACCTGAAGAAGCGCACCGCCAACATGCTGGTGTCGGACGAGGAGCTGGCCCAGCGCCGCGCCAAGCTCGACGCCGCGGGCGGCTACGCCTATCCGCCGAGCCAGACGCCGTGGCAGGAGATCCAGCGCGGCGTGGTCGGCGAGCTGTCGGAGGGCATGGTGCTCAAGCCGGCGGTGAAGTACCAGAAGATCCACGCCACCTACGGCATCCCGCGCGACAACCATTAGTCGCGCAGCACCGGCGATCCGTGGTCAGAATGGAGGGTGCGGCCGCGCCGCATCCCGCCTTTCCCTGGGGTCGCCATGAAACGTCTTCTCGCGCTCTGTCTTCTGTCGATCGGCCTCGCTGCGCCGGCGGCCGCGCAGGTCATGCGCTGCGTCGACGCGGCCGGCCGGGTGAGCTACACCGACGCCGCCTGCCCCGCCGAGACGCGGCGCGCCGAGACGGTGCAGGGCATCGAGGCCACCGAGCGCCGCAGCGAACCCGAGGGCGCGCGCCGGCAGGAGCAGCTCGACAGCGTGGAACGCGCGAGCCGGCTGCAGCGCGAGACGGTCGAGGCGGCCATGCCGCCCGCGGCACCGCCGGGCGGGCCGATCGTGCTCGACCGGCGCGGCGACGAATCGCGCGCCGTCGAGCGCGAACGGGAGCGTGAAAGGGAACGGGCCGCAGCCGAGGCCTGGTATCCGCCCGTCGTGGTCCCGTCGCGGCCGCAGCGGCCACAGGACATGCGCCCGCGCATCCGCAACTGCGGCCCCTCGGGCTGCAACGACACCCAGGGCAACCACTACGACAACACCGGCAAGCTCGACCGCTACACGCGGCCCGACGGCCGGACCTGCCGGCCCGTGGGCACGACGGTCGTCTGCAATTAGCGCGTGTACATCACGCCGCCGTCGACCACCAGCGTCGCGCCCATCACGTAGTCGCCCGCGCGCGAAGCCAGGTAGATGGCCGCGCCCGCCATGTCCTCGGGCGTGCCGATGCGGCCGGCCGGGATGCGGGCCTTGACCTCGTCGCCGTGGTCGCGCGCGTCCTTGTTCATGTCCGAGGCGAAGGCGCCGGGGGCGATCGCGCTCACCGCGATGCGCTCGGGCGCCAGGTGCAGCGCCATCCGGCGCGTGAGGTGCACCAGGCCGGCCTTGCTGGCCGCGTAGGAGTAGGTTTCCTGCGGGTTCACCGACAGGCCGTCGATCGAGGCGATGTGGATCACCTTGGCCAGGTGGTCGGTGGCGGCCTTCTTGAGCATGGGCGTGAGCGCCTGGGTCAGGAAGAAGGGCGCCTTGAGGTTGAGGTCGACCACCTTGTCCCAGCCGCTTTCGGGGAATTCCGCATAGGGCGCGCCCCAGGCCGCGCCGGCGTTGTTGACCAGGATGTCGAGCGAGTCCTCGTGCTTGGCATAGGCCGCGACCAGCGCGTGCGCGCCTTCCACGGTCGACACGTCGCCCGGCAGCGAGATGCAGGTGCCCAGGGCCGACAGCTCCTTGGCGGTCTGGTCGCAGGCCGCGGCCTTGCGCGCCGAGATGTAGACGCGGGCGCCCTGGGCGAGGAAGCCCTCGGCGATCATGCGGCCGATGCCGCGCGAGCCGCCGGTGATGAGCGCGCTGCGGCCTTGCAGGGAAAAGAGTTGGCGGGTGTCCATGCGATGTCTCCTGAAAACGTCGATCACGCCGTCGAGCGGCGGCGGTGCAGCTTAGTGTCAGCGCGCGGCGGGCGCCGTCGCCAAGGTGCCAGCCAGGGCGCGCGCGATCTCGTCGAAGGACGGGCGCGCGGCCGGCGCGGGCTGCAGGCAGCGCGCGGCCACCGCGGCCAGGGGCGCGAGCAGCGGGGCCGCCGGATCGCTGTGGTGAAGCAGTTCCTCGGCCAGGCAGCCGAAGGCGCGGGCCTCGAGGCCTTGCAGCGCATCCGCGTCGTCGGAGAGAAACGAAGCGGCCCCCAGATCGCCCAGCCGCGCCTCGCCGTCGGCGCGCCAGAGGATGTTGTGGCCGTACAGGTCGCCATGCAGCAGGCCGCGCGCATGCAGGTCGGCCACGGCCCCGGCGATGCCGCGCGCCAGCCGCAGCGCGGCCTCGGGCGCGAAGCGCGTGCCCACGGCGTAGACGTCGCGGGTGCAGCTGTCGAAGCTGGGCGGGCCGGCCAGCACGGCGAAGCTCGTGTCGGCCCAGGGCATCACCAGGCCTTCGGTTCCGTCCGGATGACCGCTCAGCCGGCCCTCGGCGCCGATCCGGTGGGGATGCGGTCCGGCCGCCAGGCTCGCGGCCAGTTCGCTCTGGGGCGCGCCGTCGCTGGTGAGCGCGCCCTTGAACAGCTTGAGCGCGACCTGGCGCGCGCCGCCCGGCGCCTCGGTCCAGGTCGCGCGATGGATCAGGCCCGAGGCGCCTTCGCCCACCACCTCATGCACCTCGAGTGCCCGCCAGCCGATGGCCGGCAGCGGCGGCGCGGCCAGCACCGCGGCCTCGCGCACCGCGTTCAGCGGGTTGCCACCGAAGGCCAGCCAGCTCAAGCGCGGCATCCGCGTCAGCCAGGGCGGCAGGGTGTCGAAGCGGTTGGCCGCGATGCGCAGCAGTTCGAGCCGCTCGCAGCCCGCCAGCGTGGCCGGCAGGGCCCGCAGCCGGTTGCCGGCCAGCATGAGCTTCTGCAGCCGGTGGCGCTGGCCGAGCGCATCGGGCAGCTCTTCGATCGCGTTGTCGCTCAGGATCAGCCAGCGCAGCCGCGGCGGCAGGGAAGAAGCCGGCACTTCGGCGATGCGGTTGGCCTTGAAGCCGACCATCTCCAGCTGCGCGCAGCGGCCCAGGCTTTCGGGCAGCACGGTGAAGCGGTTGTCCGAGCAGAAGAGCACGCGCAGCCGGTGCAGCCGGTGCAGGTCGTCGGGCAGCGCGTCCAGCGCATTGCCCGAGAGGTCGAGGATTTCCAGCGTGTCGGCCAGCGCGAAGACCTCGCGCGGGAATTCGGTGAGGCCTTCGCGCAGCGCGAGCCGTGTGGCGCCGCGGCGCTGGCCGTCGCGCAGGCGGGAGAGGGTGTCGTTCATGCAGCGCCGAGCATGCCACGGCGCCGCTGCGGATCAGGCGGTCGACGCCAGGCGGAAGCGGTAGATGCCGTCGGCGTCCCGCGTGCGGCGCAGCTGGCCTTCGTGCCACAGCAGGTGCAGGTGCGCGATGGTCTCGCCCATGGCGAAGGTCAGCTGGTGCAGGTCGAGCTCGCGCTTGAACATGATGGGCACGCCGTCGGCCGCGCTCAGCGCGCGTTCGCCGCAGCCGGCCAGCAGCTCGGCCAGGCGGTCGCGGTGGTGCTCCTCGAGCTGCTCGACGCGCCGGTGCACGCCGGTGAAGGGCTTGCCGTGCGAGGGCAGCGCCAGCACGTCGGCCGGCAGCGCGCGGAAGCGCGCGATGCTGTCGAGGAACAGGCGCAGCGAGTTCGCCTCGGGCTCGTCGGCCTGCACGCTCACGTTGGTCGAGATGCGCGGCAGCATCATGTCGCCGCCGATCAGCAGGTTGAGCGCCTCGCAGTACAGCGCGATGTGCTCGAAGGAATGGCCGTAGCCGCTGATGCAGCGCCAGGCCTGCCCGCCGATGGTGACGGTGCCGCCGTCCATCAGCCGCACGTAGCTGGGCGGCAGGCCGGGCACCATGTTGCGGTAGTAGTCGGCGCGCGAGCGGATCTTCTGCACCGCCTCGGGGTCGACCAGGCCGTGCGAGGCGAAGAAGCTGGCCGCCACGTCGCCGCCGGCCGCGTTGTCCATGCCGTGGGGGCTGGTGAGGTTGCGCGCCACGTAGTAGTCGGTGGCGCTCATCCACAGCGCCACCTGCCAGCGCTCACAGAGCCACTGCGCGAGCCCCACGTGGTCGGGGTGCATGTGGGTCACGATCACGCGCAGGATCGGCAGGCCTTCGAGTTGCGTCTCGAACACCTGCTCCCATTGCGCCTTGGCCTCGTCGCGCGCGATGCAGCAGTCCACCACGGTCCAGCCTTCGACGCCGTCGAGCGTGTCGCGCATCAGCCAGAGGTTGATGTGGTCGAGCGCGAAGGGCAGGCTCATGCGGATCCAGCGCACGCCGGGCGCGACCTCGACGGTGTCGCCGGGCGCCGGCAGCCGGTCGCCGAGGGGGTAGTGGAGTTCGCGTTCGAGGAGGTTCATGTAAGATTGACGTTGACGTAAACGTCACGTAGTGGGCCTTCATTGTAGGCAGTGGGGCGCCGATGCGCTGTCGCCACCGTGATGTCCCGTGTTTCCGCTCCTTCTCCGCCACAGGCGTCCATGCCCTCATCGACCTATTCCATCAGCGAGCTGGCCCAGGAATTCGATCTCACCACGCGTGCGATCCGTTTCTACGAGGACAAGGGCCTGCTGGCGCCCGAGCGTTCGGGCGCGGGCGGGCTGCAGCGGGTCTACAGCGCGCGCGACCGCACGCGTCTCGCGCTCACGCTGCGCGCCAAGCGGCTGGGCCTGAGCCTGGACGAGGCCAGGGACATCCTCGACATCTACGACAGCCCGCGCGACACGGTGGTGCAATTGCAGAAGTTCCTCGACGTGCTGGGCGTGCACCGCGGCCAGCTCGAGGCGCAGCTGGCCGAGTTGCAGGCCAACCTCGCCGAGGTGCGCGACCAGGAGCAGCAGGCCCGTGACACGCTGGCGCGGGCACAGAAGCCGGCCAAACCCGCGAAGACGCGGCTGCGATGACCCTGGCCCGCCCCGCGAACGATGTCCCGCAACCCTTCCAAGATACCCGTCACCGACAATACGACCATGCCTGAAAACAACCGCGACGACTCCCTCGACGATCTGTTTGCCCACAACCGCGCCTGGTCCGCCCAGATGGAGCGCGACCGCCCCGGATTCTTCACCGGGCTGGTGAAGCAGCAGACACCCAAGTACATGTGGATCGGCTGCTCCGACAGCCGCGTGCCCGCCAACCAGATCACCGGCCTCGAGCCCGGCGAAGTGTTCGTGCACCGCAACGTGGCCAACATCGTGGTGCACTCCGACCTCAACGCGCTGTCGGCGATCCAGTTCGCCGTCGAGCACCTGAAGGTCGAGCACATCATGGTGGTCGGCCACTACGGCTGCGCCGGCGTCAAGGCCGCGCTCAGCGGCGCGCGCATCGGCCTGGCCGACAACTGGATCCGCCACATCCAGGACGTGCGCGACCGCCACATCGTGATGCTCGAGAGCCTGCCCGAGGAAGTGCGCGCCGATGCGCTGTGCGAACTCAACGTGGCCGAGCAGGTGGTCAACGTGGCCGTGAGCACCGTGATGGTCGACGCCTGGAGCCGCGGCCAGAAGGTGCGCATCCACGGCTGGAGCTTCGGCGTGCACGACGGCCTGCTGCAGGACCTGGAGCTCAGCGTCAATGGCACCAAGCCGCTGGACGCGATCTACAAGGCCGCGGTGCAGCGCATCCGCTACAAGTGGAGCAAGCCCGGCGAGGCGCTGAAGATCGTGCCGCGTCCCCGGGCCGAGGAGCCGGCGCGGGCCCCGATCCCCACGAGCACGGACCTGGACGGCGCGCCCGACCATGTTCCCCCAACGGCTTGATTCGCCGCTGGCCTACGACATCGCGAAGGCGCTGCTCGATGGCTTCAACCGGCACTACCGCCTGTTCCGTGGGGAATCGGCGCGTGCCAAGCACCGTTTCGAGACCGCCGACTGGCATGGCCAGCAGCGGGCCCAGCGCGAGCGCATCGAGTTCTACGACCTGCGCGTGGGAGAGGCCGTGGCCCGGCTCGAGAAGGAGTTCAAGGCCGGCGAGCAGCCGATGGCGGTGTGGCACCAGGTCAAGCTGCACTACATCGGCCTGCTGGTCGACCACCACCAGCCCGAGCTGGCCGAGAGCTTCTTCAACTCGGTGACCACCAAGATCCTGCACCGCGCCTACTTCCAGAACGACTTCATCTTCGTGCGCCCGGCGCTCAGCACCGAGTACATCGAGCCGCGCGGCGCGCCGACCTACCGCCCCTACTACCCGGCCCACGACACGCTGGCCCCGACCGTCGAGCGCATGCTCGAGGACTTCGCGCTGCAGGGCCGCTTCGCCAACCGGGCGCGCGATGCCGAGCGCGTCGCGGCCGCGGTGCGCGGTCGCTTCCACCAGGTCAAGCTGCGCGCCAACTTCCAGCTGCAGGTGCTGTCGGGCCTGTTCTTCCGCAACAAGGGCGCCTACGTGGTGGGCAAGATCATCAACGGCTACGTCGAGCTGCCCTTCGCGCTGCCGATCCTGCACGACGACCAGGGCCGCTTCCATGTCGATGCGGTGCTGTTCGGCGAGGACGAGCTGCAGATGCTGTTCAGCTTCGCGCGCGCCTACTTCATGGTCGACATGGAGGTGCCCTCGGCCTGGGTGCAGTTCCTGCGCTCGCTGATGCCGCGCAAGCCGCGCGCCGAGATCTACAACGCGCTGGGCCTGGCCAAGCAGGGCAAGACGCTGTTCTACCGCGACTTCCTCTCGCACCTGAACTTCAGCAGCGACCGCTTCCGCATCGCGCCCGGCATCAAGGGCATGGTGATGCTGGTGTTCGACCTGCCGTCCTTCCCCTACGTGTTCAAGCTCATCAAGGACTTCTTCCCGGAGCCCAAGGACACCACGCGCGAGCAGGTCAAGGCCAAGTACCAGCTGGTCAAGCAGCACGACCGCGTGGGCCGCATGGCCGACACGCTCGAGTACAGCGACGTGGGCTTTCCCTTCGACCGCTTCGAGCCCGCGCTGGTCGAGGAGATCCGCCGCTTCGCGCCCAGCCAGCTCGAGATCGGCGACCGCGACGGCAACGGCGAGATGGAGATCGTGCTGCGGCACGTCTACATCGAGCGCCGCATGATCCCGCTCAACCTCTACCTGCAGGAGACCTTCGACCTGCTCGCGCATCCCGAGAGCGAGGCCCAGGCCAGGCGCGCGAAGGAACAGCTGGTGCATGCGGTGGTCGAGTACGGCAACGCGATCAAGGACATGGTGGCGGCCAACATCTTCCCGGGCGACATGCTGTGGAAGAACTTCGGCGTCACGCGCAACGGCAAGGTCGTGTTCTACGACTACGACGAGATCGAGTACCTGACCGACTGCAACTTCCGCTGCGTGCCCGCGCCGCGCAACGAGGAAGACGAGATGAGCGGCGAAGTCTGGTACGCGGTCGGCCCCAAGGACGTGTTCCCCGAGACCTTCGCCCCCTTCCTGCTGGGCAACGACGCGGTGCGCGAGGCCTTCATGGCGCACCATGCCGACCTGCTCGAGGCCGACTTCTGGCAACAGCACCAGCAGCGCATCCGCGCCGGCCAGATGCTCGACGTGTTTCCCTACGACGCGGCGCAGCGCTTTGCGTATGAAGGGAGTGCGACACATTTCTGAACACCCAACCGCCGGACGCAGAAGACGCAGAGATTTCGCAGAGAACGCAAAAGAAAAGCATCAAGGATCTGGATCCTTCTTGCGACCTCTGCCAAACCTTCGCGTCCTCCGCGTCCGGAGACCCGATTCTTTTTCCCCCTACCTCCAAGGAGACCCTCATGTCCGAATCCATCGTCATCGTCGGCGCCGCCCGCACCCCCATGGGCGCGTTCCAGGGCGACTTCTCTTCCCTGTCGGCCCATGACCTGGGCGGCGCCGCGATCAAGGCGGCCGTCGAGCGCGCGGGCATCGACCCCGCCGTGGTCGGCGAGGTGCTGTTCGGCAACTGCCTGATGGCGGGTCAGGGCCAGGCGCCGGCGCGCCAGGCGGCCTACAAGGGCGGCCTGCCCGACGCAGCGGGCGCGGTCACGCTCAGCAAGATGTGCGGCTCGGCCATGAAGGCCGCGATGCTGTCGCACGACATGCTGCTGGCCGGCACGCACGACGTCATGGTGGCGGGCGGCATGGAGAGCATGACCAACGCGCCCTACCTGATGCTCAAGGGCCGCGGCGGCTACCGCATGGGCCACGACCGGATCTTCGACCACATGATGCTCGACGGCCTGGAAGACGCCTACCAGCCGGGCCGTTCGATGGGCACCTTCGGCGAAGACTGCGCCGCCAAGTACAGCTTCACGCGCGAGCAGCAGGACGCCTTCGCGACCGCCAGCGTCGAGCGCGCCAAGCAGGCCACGGCCGACGGCCTGTTCAAGACCGAGATCACGCCCGTGACGGTCAAGGGCCGCGGCGGCGAGACCGTGATCTCCATCGACGAAGGCCCGGGCAAGGTCAAGCTCGACAAGATCCCCACGCTCAAGCCCGCCTTCAAGAAGGACGGCGGCACCATCACCGCGGCCTCGAGCTCGTCGATCAACGACGGCGCCGCCGCGCTGGTCATGACCACCGCCTCGCAGGCGCAGAAGCTGGGCGCGAAGCCCATCGCCCGGATCGTCGGCCACGCCACCCACGCGCAGCAGCCCGAGTGGTTCTCGACCGCGCCGGTGGGCGCCGTCGCCAAGCTGTTCAAGAAGATCGGCTGGAGCGTCAAGGACGTCGACCTGTGGGAAGTCAACGAGGCCTTCGCGGTGGTGCCGATGGCGCTGATGAAGGAACTGGGCGTGGCGCACGACATCGTCAACGTGCACGGCGGCGCCTGCGCGCTGGGCCACCCGATCGGCGCCAGCGGCGCGCGCATCATGGTCACGCTGATCCACGCGCTGCAGTCGCGCGGCCTCAAGCGCGGCGTGGCGACGCTGTGCATCGGCGGCGGCGAAGGCACGGCCGTGGCGCTGGAACTCCTGTGAGCGCATCCCTTCGTGGACGGCGCACCGGGTTGCGCCAGACGATGCTCGCCCTGTGCCTGGCGGCGCTGCTGCCGGCGGCCGGCGCGCAGAAGCGCGACAACGTGCTGTTCGATGCGGCCACGGCCGAGCAGCCGGCGGTCGTGAAGACGCTGGAGCGGCTGGTCAACATCGAGAGCGGCACCGGCGACGCCGAGGGCATCGCGGCCGCGGGCAGGCTGCTGGAGGACGAGCTCAAGGCGCTGGGCTTCAGCGTCACCCGCCACAAGGCGGTGGCGCCCGCGGTGGGCGACAACATCGTGGGCAAGCTGCGCGGCCGGCTCGACGGCCGGGCCGGCAAGCACCTGCTGCTGATCTCGCACATGGACACGGTCTACCCGCGCGGCATGCTGGCGCGCGCGCCCTTCCGCATCGAGGGCAACAAGGCCTACGGCCCGGGCATCGCCGACGACAAGGGCGGCAGCGCGGTGATCCTGCATGCGCTGAAGCTGCTCACCACCTACGGCTTCCGCGACTTCGGCAGCCTCACGGTGCTGTTCAACGTCGACGAGGAGAAGGGCTCCTTCGGCTCGCGCGACCTGATCCAGAGCGAGGCCCGCGCGGCCGACTACGTGCTGTCCTTCGAGCCCACCAATGCCGAGCGCGAGAGCTTCTACCTCGGCACCTCGGGCATCGCCTACGTGCAGGCCGACATCAAGGGCAAGGCCTCGCATGCGGGCGCGGCGCCCGAGCTGGGCGTCAACGCGCTGGTCGAGGCGTCCGACCTGGTGCTGCGCACCCAGGACATCGACGACAAGGCGCGCGGCCTGCGCTTCAACTGGACCGTGGCCAAGGCCGGCACGGTGTCGAACATCATCCCCGACAGCGCCACCCTCAATGCCGACGTGCGCTACGCGCGCAACGAGGACCTCGAGGCCGCGCTCAAGCTGCTGGAAGAACGCGCCCAGGCGCGCAAGCTGCCGGAGGCCGAGGTCAAGCTGACCGTCACGCGCGGCCGGCCGGCCTTCAATGCCGGCGCCGAGGGCCGCAAGCTGATCGACAAGGCCAGCACCTTCTACCGCGAGGCCGGCGGCCAGCTCGAGGTCGACGAGCGCAGCGGCGGCGGCACCGACGCGGCCTATGCGGGCCTGTCGGGCAAGCCGGTGATCGAGGGCCTGGGCCTGCCGGGCTTCGGCTACCACAGCGACAAGGCCGAGTACGTGCTGGTCGACGCGATCCCGCGCCGGCTCTACATGACGGCGCGGCTGATCATGGACCTGGGCCAGGGCAAGTAAGGCCCGAGACACCACAAGAGAAACGAAGGAGACCCGCATGCTGCTCACCACCGACCAGGAAGCGATCCGCGACGCGGTTCGCGATTTCTGCCAGACCGAGATCTGGCCGCACGCCCCGCGCTGGGACCGCGAACACCACTTCCCCAAGGAGGTGCACCAGGGCCTGGCGGCGCTGGGCGCCTACGGCATCTGCGTGCCCGAGGAAGACGGCGGGGCCGGCCTCGACTACCTCACGCTGGCGCTGGTGCTCGAAGAGATCGCGGCCGGCGACGGCGGCACCAGCACCGCGATCAGCGTGACCAACTGCCCGGTCAACGCGATCCTGATGCGCTACGGCAATGCCGAGCAGAAGAAGCAGTGGCTCTGGCCGCTGGCGCAGGGCCGGATGCTGGGCGCCTTCTGCCTGACCGAGCCGCAGGCCGGCAGCGACGCCTCCAGCCTGCGCACCACCGCGCGCAAGGACGGCGACGCCTACGTGATCGACGGCGTCAAGCAGTTCATCACCAGCGGCAAGAACGGCCAGGTCGCGATCGTGATCGCGGTCACCGACAAGGCCGCGGGCAAGCGCGGCATGAGCGCCTTCATCGTGCCCACCGACGCGCCGGGCTACAGCGTGGCGCGGCTGGAGGAGAAGCTGGGCCAGCACAGCAGCGACACCGCGCTGATCAACTTCGACGGTTGCCGCATCCCGCGCGAGAACCTGATCGGCGCCGAGGGCGAGGGCTACAAGATCGCGCTGGGCGCGCTCGAGGGCGGCCGCATCGGCATCGCGGCGCAGAGCGTGGGCATGGCGCGCAGCGCCTTCGACGTGGCGCTGGCCTATGCCAAGGAGCGCCAGGCCTTCGGCGGCAGCATCTTCGAGCAGCAGGCCGTGGGCTTCCGCCTGGCCGAGTGCGCGACCCAGCTCGAGGCCGCGCGCCAGCTGATCTGGCATGCGGCCGCGCTGCGCGACGCGGGCCGGCCCTGCCTCAAGGAGGCGGCGATGGCCAAGCTGTTCGCCAGCGAGATGGCCGAGAAGGTCTGCAGCGCCGCGATCCAGACGCTGGGCGGCTACGGCTATGTCAACGACTTTCCGCTGGAGCGCATCTACCGCGACGTGCGGGTCTGCCAGATCTACGAAGGCACCTCGGACATCCAGAAGCTGCTGATCCAGCGCGCGCTGGCGTGAAACGCCGCCAGCTGCTGGCCACGGGTGCCGCGCTGGCCGCGGCACCCTGGGCCCATGCGCAGGCCGACCCGCTGCGCATCGTCGTGCCCTTCCCGAGCGGCGGGCGCACCGGCTACCTGGCCGAGACCTTCGCCGCCGCGCTGCGCCGTGTGCGGACCGGGCCGGTGGCGGTCGCGTACCGCCAGGGCGAGGTCACGGCCGAGATCCGGGCTTTTGCAGAGGGCACACCCGATGCCCGCACGCTGCTGCTCGCGGGCGTGCGGCTGCCGCGCCGGGGCACGCCCCTGGCGCCGCCCGACGACGACAACCGCCTGATGGACAGCCTGGCGCCGGTGACGCTGGTGGCGCGCGATCCGATGGTGCTGCTGATGAACCCGGCGCGTGCCGACGCGCTGCGCATCCGCGACACCGCGCAGCTGCTGCGCCACCTGCGCGCCCATCCCGGCCAGCTCACCATCGCCACCGGCGTCGACGGCAGCATCGACCACATGGCGACCGAGCTGTTCAAGAGCATGACCCGCACCTACCTCACGCGGCTGCCGGCGAACGGGCTCACGCCCGACCTGCGGGGCGTGGCCGCCGGCCGGATCGACCTGCTGTTCGCCGAACTGAGCGCCGCCATCGACAGCGTGCGCGACGGCGCCTTCCGTGTGCTCGGCATCGCCTGCGGCGCCGGCGATCCGCAGCCCACGCCGCGCACGCTGGGCATGCCGAAAGGCCCGGTGACGCTGCAGCAGGCCGACCGCTCGCTGGCGCGCTTCGAGGCCTACAGCTACTACTCGCTGTTCGCGCCGCCCGGCACGCCCGAGGACCTCACGGCGCCGCTGCAACAGGCCGCCACCGAGGCGCTGGCGCTGCCCGAGGTGCGGCGCGAACTGCTGGAACACAGCGCCATCCCGGGCGGGCAGACGCGTGCGGGCTACCTGCGGCTCGAGGACGCCGAGGCCGAGCGCTGGCGCGTCGGGCAGGCGCGATGGTGAGCGCCCTCGCCGAGGCCGCGGCGGATGGTGTTCCAATGGAGCCCGTCATGAGCAGCAGCCCGATCATTCCCCCCGCCGGCCCTTGCCCCTGTGGTCGCACCGACCGCCGGGACAAGCCCTTCGCCTTCGCGCTGTGCTGCGGCCGCTATCTCGACGACTTCGAGCAGACCCCCGCGCCCGACGCCGAGTCGCTGATGCGCTCGCGCTATGCGGCCTTCGTGCTGCAGCGCGCCGCGTACCTGCTGGCGACCTGGCACCCGACGACGCGGCCGGCCACGGTCGATTTCGAAGCCGGCGTGAAGTGGCTGGGCCTGGACGTGCGCTCGCGCTCGGTGCTCGACGCCGACCACGCCGAGGTCGAGTTCGTCGCCCGCCAGCGCGATGCCGGCGGCGTCGCCACGCGGCTGCACGAGCGCAGCCGCTTCATGCGCGAGGTCGAGCCCGCCGTGGGCGAGCAGGCCGAGCGCCAGCGCTGGTACTACGTCGACGGCGAGCCGCGCTAGCAGGCGCGGACTGTCCACGGCGCGCGAACGCAACGATTCGTTGCCGCGTCACACGTCCGGGCCTTGAACGCGGCACACTGTGCGGCTGTTCGGCAACCCCCTGGCGGAAGGCGCTCCCGATGACTCCGTTACGTCGTTCCTGCATGGCGGCCCTGGCGCTGCTGTCGTGTCTGTCGGTCCTGCCCACGGCGCAGGCGCAGGGCGCGCCGGCGCCGATCCTCACGCCTTTCACCGTCACCTCGACCGGGCAGGCGCCCGCGCCGTGGCGTTTCAGCACGCTGCCCCACAAGAACGCCACGCGCTTCGCGGTGGAGCGCCAGGACGGCCGTGCCGTGCTGCGCGTCGAGACCGACGACGCCTACGGCAACCTGGTGCATCCGGTGCACGTCACGCTCGACGACGGCGCCACGCTGGCCTGGCGCTGGCGGGTCGATCGCTTCGTCGAGGGGGCCGACCTGCGCACCCGCGCGGGCGACGACGGTGCCGCCAAGCTCTGCGTGTTCTTCGCGCTGCCGACAGACCGCCTGCCCTTCGGCGAACGCGCCCGCCTGGCGCTGGCGCGCAGCGCCACGGGGGAGGACGTGCCGAGCGAAACGCTGTGCTACGTGTGGGACGAGAAGGAGGCGCGCAACACCGCGCTGGTCAACGCGTTCACCCAGCGCATCCGGATGCTGGTGCTGGAATCCGGCCCCGCCGCCGCCGGCCCCTGGCGCAGCGAGCGGCGCAACCTGCTGGCCGACTACCAGCGGGCCTTCGGCGCGGAGGCCGGCGGGCTGCAGCCCGACGTGGTGGGCGTGGCGGTCTCGGCCGATGCCGACAACACCGGCGGCCACGGCCTGGCCTACTTCGCCGACCTCGACCTGCGCGGCACGCAGGCCGGACCGTCGATGCAGACGGTGCACGGCCCCTGAACCGTCAGGGCCTGTTCACAGCCCCTAGCGGGCGATGGTCTTGCCCGTGGCCACGTCGGTCACCTTGCCGTCGACCAGGCTGATGCGGTAGATCTCGCGCGTCACGTTGCCGGCGAAGGCCAGCTCGACGATCGACACGTCGCGGAAGGTGGTGGCGATGCCCTCGGGCAGTACGGCGTTGAACTTGGCCGCTTCCTGGTTCATCGCCGCCTGCACCGCGGGCGTGAAGGGCGCCATGCTGTAGACCAGCGTGTTGTGCGGGTTGTGCGAACGCAGTTCCTTGCCGTCCTTGACCACGTTCACCCCGCTCACGCCCACGGTCTTCACCAGCTCGCGGCCGGCCTCGCCCATCTTGGCGTAGACCGGTCCGGTCACGCGCGGCAGCGGGCCGTCGCGCAGCGGGGCCATGGCGGCGGTGGTCAGGGTGTTGTAGGCCATCAGCGCCTCGAAGCCGGGACCGGTCTTGACGACGCCCAGGTCCAGCCACCAGGGGCGGCCCGCGTCCTTGGCGGCCTCGGTCGTGTAGAAGGTCTTGAGCGTCAGCGCGATCGGCGCGGGCGGCTTGGGCAGCGCCTTGAGCATCTTCAGCGGCGTGCCGGGGTCGGCGCTGTGGATGTGCACCACCGTCACGTGCGGGATGTTGAAGTTCTGCGCTTCGGCCTGCAGGCCCAGGCGCACCAGGTCCTGGCGCAGCACCGGGTACACGCGGGCGTCGAGCACCTCGTTCACTTCCTTGGGCAGCCGGTAGACCACGCCGTAGGTGGCGGTGTGGGCGCGGAATTCGGGCTGGCCGATGGCGCTGTTGTCGATGGCGGGCGCCGACGGACCGGGGGCGCTGCAGGCCGTGAGGAACGAACCGAAGACGACGGCGAGGGCCAGGGGCCGGAGGGTGCGGATCATTGGGAAAACTCCATTTTCAAAGACGCGGCGGCTGGTGGCCACCGACGAGGCGAGGCCCTGCGCAGGCGGATTCCTGCGCAGGCGTTGGGAACGGGGGACGTCAGGCGGGCAGCGAAGGCGAGGCGGGCGGGGCCGCGATCGCGGCATCGTCGCTGCGGTCCTTGAGCTGCACGCCGGTGAGCTGCAGGCGCTTGGCTTCGCGGGCCAGCCACCAGAAGCGGCGGGCGGCGGTTTCGGGGTCCAGGCCCTCGGGCCGGATGTTCGAGATGCAGTTGCGCTCGGCGTCGTGGCGGCCGACCGCGGGTCGCCAGGTCAGGTACAGGCCCAGGCTGTCGGGCGAGCTCAGGCCGGGGCGCTCGCCGATCAGCATCGCCACCAGTTGCGCGCCGAGCAGCGCGCCGGCCTCGTCGGCCAGGGCCACGCGCGCCTGCCGCGCGATCACCACCGGGCCGAGGCGCCAGTCGGCCGGCGCGTGCGTGCGCAGCGCGGCGATCAGCGCGCGTGCGTTGCGCTCGACCGCCAGCGAGGAGAGACCGTCGCCCACCACCAGCAGCAGGTCGCAACCGGCCACCGGGCTCGGGCCCGCGGCCGCGCGCAGCGCCTGCACGCTCGCATCGTCGAGGCGCCGTCCCAGGTCGGGCCGCAGCAGGTAGGCCGCGCGATCGGGGGCGGCGCTGTGGACGGGCACGCTGGCCAGCCCGTCGCCGGCCAACGCCTGCGCGAGCGCGTCGACGTCGAGCGCCGCATGCACCGCGTCGCGCGCCTGTGCGTGGGCGAAGCCGAAGCGCAACAGCTCGCCCGTGGGCATGCTGGCGCCGCTGCGGCCCAAAGCCAGCCGGGCCGCGGTGTAGGCGCGCAGGTCGTCCCAGGGATCGGCATCGGTCATGGCGTGCCTCCGTCGCCGATGCGCAATTGGCGCATCTGCTGCAGCGCCGGGTGCTGCGCCGTCAACGGCCGCATGCGGCCACTCGCATCGCTCAGCTGCATCGCCTGCAGCCAGGCCTCGAACTCGGGGGCGCGCTTCAGGCCCAGCACCTCTCGCAGGTAGAGCGCGTCGTGGAAGGAGGTGCTCTGGTAGTTGAGCATGATGTCGTCGGCGCCCGGCACGCCCATCAGGAAGGTCAGGCCGGCCGTGCCCAGCAGCGTCATGAGCGCGTCCATGTCGTCGGAGTCGGCCTCGGCATGGTTGGTGTAGCAGACGTCGCAGCCCAGCGGCAGGCCCATGAGCTTGCCGCAGAAGTGGTCCTCCAGGCCGGCGCGGATGATCTGCTTGCCGTCGTACAGGTACTCGGGCCCGATGAAGCCGACGACGGTGTTCACCAGCAGCGGCCGGAACGCGCGCGCCACCGCATAGGCGCGCGCCTCGCAGGTCTGCTGGTCGACGCCGTGGTGCGCATCGGCCGACAGCGCGCTGCCCTGGCCGGTCTCGAAATACATCACGTTGTCGCCCAGCGGGCCGCGTCGCAGCGACAGCGCGGCCTCGTGCGCCTCGCGCAGCAGCGCCAGGTCGATGCCGAAGCTGGTGTTGGCCTTCTGGGTGCCGGCCACCGACTGGAACACCAGGTCGACCGGCGCGCCCTGCTCGATCATCTGCAGGGTGTTGGTCACATGCGTGAGCACGCAGGACTGCGTCGGGATGCCCAGCTTGGCGATCAGCTCGTCGAGCATGTGCACCAGCCGCGTGAGCGCGGGCAGGCCGTCGGTCGCGGGGTTGATGCCGATCACCGCATCGCCCGCGCCGTAGAGCAGGCCGTCGACCATCGAGGCCGCGATGCCGCGCAGGTCGTCGGTCGGGTGGTTGGGCTGCAGCCGCACCGCCAGGTGGCCGGGCAGGCCGAGGGTGTTGCGAAAACGCGTGACCACGCGGCACTTGCGCGCCACCAGGATCAGGTCCTGCTGGCGCATCAGCTTGCTCACCGCGGCCGCCATCTCGGGCGTGATGCCGGGCGCCACGTGGGCCAGCATGGCGCTGTCGGCCGCCTCGGACAGCAGCCAGTCGCGAAAGTCGCCGACCGTGAGGTGCGCGATCGGCGCGAAGGCCGCGGCGTCGTGCGTGTCGACGATCAGCCGCGTGACCTCGTCGCTTTCGTAGGGCACCAGCAGTTCCTCGAGGAAGCGCCGCAGCGGCACCTCGGCCAGGCACATGCGCGCCGCCATGCGCTCCACCGCCGTGGCCGCCGCCAGCCCGGCGAGCACGTCGCCCGAGCGCGCCGGCGTGGCCTTGGCCATCAGCGTGCGCAGGTCGGCGAAGGCCCAGGTGGCGGTGCCGAGGGTGTGGCGGTAGGGCATGGCGCGGGTCCGTGGGGGCTCAGGCGACGATCACGCGTTCGCAGGCCTTGCGCAGGCCGGCCAGCGCCGCCACGCCGCGCGCCTTGGCGTCGGTCACGATGACGTCGATGTCGGCGCAGCGCGCATAGGTCACGCGGCTGGCCACGCCGATCTTGCTGTGGTCGGCCAGGATCACCAGCTGCTGCGCCTGCTCGGCCATGGCGCGCGCCACCGCGGCCTCGTGGTGCTCGAAGCTCATCGCGCCGTGCTTGGCGTGCAGGCCCACGGGCGACATCAGCGCCACGTCGACCCGGAAGCGGCGGATGTCCTCCAGCGTGCCGTCGCCGTGCGTGGCCTGCGTGCCCACGTCGATGCCGCCGCCCAGCAGGCGCACCGCGTTGTGCGAGCTGCGGCCCTCGTCGGCACCGGCCAGCTTGAGCGCGATGTTGAGCGAGTTGGTGATCACCGTCATGCCGCTGAGCATGGCGATCTCCTCGGCCAGGATCGCGGTGGTGCTGCCGGCGTCGAGGAACAGCGTCTGGCCCGGGCGCAGCAGGCCCACCGCGGCCTTGGCGATGGCGCGCTTCTCCTTCTGGCGCGCCACCAGCCGCACGGCCAGCGGCGCCTCGGGCTCGGGGCCGGTGGCCACGGCACCGCCGTGCACGCGGCGCAGCTCGCCCGTGCCTTCGAGCTCGAGCAGGTCGCGCCGCACGGTCTCGCGCGAGACCGAGAGGTCCTGCACGATGCGCTCGACGCTCACGCGCGAGAAGGTGGCCAGCAGGTTGCGGATGCGCAGGAATCGTTCTTCTTGAAGCATGGTGGACAAAACGGTACGGGTTTCAGTGGGCGGCCGGCACGGGGCGGCGCGTGAGCAGGTGCAGCAGCAGCGCCATCGCGCCGACCACCGCCATGATGCAGGTGGAGAAGGCCGCGGCCTGGGAGGTGAAGCCGGCCTCGTCGAGCCGCATCACCGTGACCGCGCTCAGCGTGAGCGAGGGCGTGATCAGGAAGATCACGGCCGACAGCGTGACCATCGAGCGCATGAACAGGAACACCGCGATGGCCAGCAGCGTGGTGCGCAGCGCGGGCCAGTAGACGTCGGCCAGCACGCGCGCCACGCCGCCGCCCAGCACCGTGGTGGCGTCTTCGAGGGCGACGGGGACGGTGCGCATGCCCGTCATCATGCTCACAAATCCCTGCGTGTGGTGGTGGTAGTAGTTGCACATCGCCAGCAGCACCGCGCTGCCGTAGAGCAGGCCCCAGGGCATGGCGGCCGAATTGAAGGTGAAGACATAGGCCAGGCCCAGCACCAGGCCGGGCACGGCCACCGGCAGCGCGCTCAGCAGCCGCGCCGCGTTGGCGGTGCGCCCGGGCAGCCGCTGCACGCCGAAGGCCAGCAGGAACAGCAGCAGCGTGCCCACCACCGCGGCGATCAGCGAGACCAGGATCGAGGTCCACAGCGGCGCGTAGCCGCCCGCGATCTGGATGTCGTAGTGCTTGAGCGTGAGGTCGAGCCGGTAGGGCCAGAGCCGGATGAAGCTCGCCACCACCACCGTCAGCACCACCGCGTAGATCGCGCCCACGATCAGCAGCGAAGCCGCGAAGAAGGCGCCGTCGCGGGCCGGCCGGGGCTTGGGCACCGGCGGCTGGGCCGATTCGGCGCCCAGGCCGGCCTGGCGCTGCGCCGCCAGGTGCTCGATGGCCACCGACAGCGCGGCCGGCACCAGCAGCACGATGCCGATCACCGCGCCCATGCCGAACTTCATCTGGCCGCTGACCTGGTTGTAGATCTCGGTGGCCAGCACCTGGAAGTTGCCGCCGATCACCACCGCGTTGCCGAAGTCGGTGATGGTCAAGGTGAACACCACGAAGCCCGCGCTCAGCACGCCGTAGCGCACGCCCGGCAGCGTGATGTCGACGAACTGCCGCCAGGGCGTGGCGCCCAGCACCTCGGCCGCGTCGTACTGGCGCGCGTCGCCGTGGCGCAGCGCGGTGCGCAGGATCAGCACCGCCTGCGGCAGCGCGTAGAGCACGTCGGCGATCAGCAGGCCCCAGAAGCCGTAGATCTCGGGCCGCACGCCCAGCGCCTTGCCCACCACGCCGTTGCGTCCCAGCAGGAAGATCAGGCCCAGGCCCAGCACCAGCGAGGGTGCGAGCACCGGCAGCGACATGCCGATGGCGGTGAAGCGGCGCCCGGGCATGCAGGTGCGCTCGATGCCGAAGGCCACCACGAAGGCCAGCAGCAGCGTGACCACCGTGGTCGCGCCGCCCAGCAGCAGGCTGTTGCCCAGCGCGCGCCAGACGCCGGGCGTGTCCCACAGGGCCGCGTAGTTGCCCAGTCCGATGCCGCCACTGGCGCCGTCCTGCACCAGGCTGCGCCAGGCGATGGCCAGCATCGGCAGGCCGAAGAACAGCAGCAGCCCGGCCAGCGGCAGCCACAGGCAGGCGCGCAGCAGCCAGCGGTCGGCGACGTGCAGGGGCAGCGAGGGCGTCATGCGCGCACCCAGCTGCAGTCGGCCGCGCCGACCGCGAGGAAGACGCTCTGGCCCGGCTGCAGCGGGACCGCGCTCGAGGTCTCGGCCAGCAGGTCATGCTCGTTCCAGCGCAGCCGCACGCGCTGGATGCTGCCCAGGAAGGAGATGTCCGTGACCTGGCCCACCGCTTCCGAGGCGGCGCCGAGCCGGATGCGCTCGGGCCGCACGCACAGCAGCGCCTCGGCCTCGGCGAGGCCCGCGGGCAGCGGCGGCAGCGCCGGCACCCACTGGCGCGCCAGCGCGGGCGGCAACAGGTTGCTGTGGCCCATGAAGTCGGCCACGAAGCGGGTGCGCGGGCGCAGGTAGAGCTCCTGCGGCGCGCCCTGCTGTTCGATGCGGCCGTGGTTCATGCAGACGATGGTGTCGGCCATCGACATGGCTTCCTCCTGGTCGTGCGTGACCATCAGCGTGGGGATGCCCAGGCTGCGCTGCACCTCGCGCAGCTCGCCACGCAGGTCGGCGCGCACCCGCGCGTCGAGCGCCGACAGCGGCTCGTCGAGCAGCAGCAGCGAGGGGTTGACGGCCAGCGCGCGCGCGATCGCCACGCGCTGCTGCTGGCCGCCCGAGAGCTGGCCCGGAAAGCGCGCGCCGAAGGCCGGCAGCTTGACCATGTCGAGCAGCGCGGCCACGCGCTTGTCGATGGCGGCCGCGTTCTCGCCGCGGATGCGCAGGCCGTAGCCCACGTTCTGCGCCACCGTCATGTGGGGGAACAGCGAATAGGACTGGAACACGATGCCGAAGCCGCGCTCGCGCGCCGGCATCCGCGCCAGGTCGCGGCCGTGGAGCGACACGCTGCCGCCATCGGCGGCCATCAGGCCCGCGATGATGCGCAGCAGCGTGGTCTTGCCGCAGCCGCTCGGGCCCAGCAGGCAGACGAATTCGGCGCCCCCCACGTCGAGTTCGATGCGCTCCAGCGCGGGCTGGCCGCCGAAGCTTTTGTGGAGGTTCCTGATCTGCAGTGCCATCTTGTTGCTGTTCCTTCTTGAGCTTGCGGGGCGCCTCAGGCCGGCGTGGACAGGCCCATCGCGGGGTCGCTGATGCCGTCGGCGCCGGTCTCCACCCGGCCCGCGAAGCGGCGCAGGTAGAGGTCGCCGTCGTCGACGTTGGCGCTCACGACGAAGTCGTACCACTGCCGGCTGTAGCTCAGGTCCCAGCGCTGCTGCACGAGCTGGCCGGGCGCCAGCGTGAAGGTCCAGGGGCCGTCGGTGCGGTAGGCGGCGGGCGCGATGCGCACGGTGCAGGCGATGTTGCCGAGGTTCTGCAGTTCGAGGTAGACCTCGCCGTTGGCCGTGTCGTAGCAGACGCGGGTCTCGGGCAGGCCGACGCCACCCGCCAGCCTGGCGGGCAGCTTGCCGCGGAAGCGCCGGAAGAAGCCGTTGGGGCCGAACACCGACAGGTCGTAGCCGCCGTCCCTGGCCACCGCCCAGCTGTCGTTGAGCATCTTGCCGGCCTCGACCGTGTAGCGGCGCGGCACCGCGTTGAGCGCGAGGTGGTTGTAGACATGGAACACCGCGCCGGCCTTGCCGGTGTTGCTGAACACCAGCCAGAACTGCTGGCGCTCCACGTCGGGCCGGCCGCTGGTGTGCAGCTCGTAGGGCAGGGCGCGCGAGTGGCGCACGCCGGAGGCCTGCACCGGCAGGCTGCCGGTGCCCGGCGCGGGTGCCGTCGGCGTCGGCAGCAGCAGCTGCTTCGCGATGGCCGCATCGGCCTCGGCGCTGGTGATCACCGGCAGCGCGGGCATCGCCGCATTGGGCGTGGCGAAGTTGAAGCAGGACAGCAGGTCGCTGCTGACCGCGCGGCGCCAGGCGCTGATGTTGGGCTCGACCACGCCGAAGCGGACTTCGAGGAAGCGGATCACCGAGGTGTGGTCGGCGACCTGGGAGTCGACCCAGCCGCCGCGGCTCCAGGGCGACACCACGTACATCGGCACGCGCCAGCCCATGCCGTAGGGCGAGCCGCGGTAGGGCGCCTTGAGCTCGTTGCGCTCGCCCAGCGTCGACACCGTGCTCTGGCCGGCCTGCGTGCCGTCGTCGTTGAGCGAGGGGATGGCGGGCGGCGGCATGTGGTCGAAATAGCCGTCGTTCTCGTCGAACATGACGAACAGCACGGTCTTGCTCCAGACCGCCGGGTCGGCCGTGAGCGCGTCCAGCACGCGCGAGGTGTATTCGGCACCCCACAGCGGCGACGAGGGGCCGGGGTGTTCGGAGTACTTGGCCGGCGCCACGATCCAGCTGACCTGCGGCAGCGTGCCGCCGGTCACGTCGGCGCGCAGGTCGTCCAGCGAGCGGGTCGACAGCGCGCGGGCCTTGAGCGAGGCCTGGGCCGCGTTCGGCGTGGCGGTGTAGTAGGCGTTGCGGTAGTTGGTGAAGCCTTCGAGCGGGTTGTCGGTGTAGTTGTCCGCCATGTCCTGGTAGACCTGCCAGCGGATGCCCGCGGCCTCCAGCCGCTCGGGGTAGGTGGTCCAGCTGTAGCCCGGCGCGTTGGCGAGGTCGTCGTTGGTGTTGTCGATGGCCGGACCGCCGCCCTGGCCCAGCGGGTCGTTGGTGCCGGTCCAGAGGAACAGCCGGTTCGAGTTGGTGCCGGTGAGTTCGCTGCAGTGGTAGGCATCGCACACCGTGAAGGCGTTGGCCAGCGCGAACTGGAAAGGCATGTCGCTTTCCTTGTAGTGGCCCAGGGCGCGCGCCGTCTTGGCCGCCACCCACTGGTTCATGCGCCCGCCGTTCCAGGCTTGCTGGCCGTCGGCCCAGCTGTGGGCCATGCCGGTGGTGCGCTGCGCGCTGGTGAGGGTGGTGTCGTAGTGGAAGGGCAGGCAGGTCGCGCTGCCGCTGGTGGCCGGCTGGTTCCAGACCGGCTGGCCGTTGGCCAGCGGCACCGGGAAGCGGTCGCCGAAGCCGCGCACGCCGCGCAGCGTGCCGAAGTAGTGGTCGAAGGAGCGGTTCTCCTGCATCAGGATCACCACGTGCTGCACGTCGTTGATGGTGCCGGTGTCCTGCGCGGCGGGGATGGCCAGCGCGCGCCGGATGCTGGGCGGCAGCAGGCCCATCGCGGCCGCGGCGCCGGCCGTGCCGGTGGCGGCGCGCAGGAAGCCGCGGCGGCTTGGCGAATGGTCGTCGTTCTTCTTCATGGACGGATCTCGGGAACTCAGGGCGCGCAGCGCACCGATGCGGGGCGCCGGGGCGGGGTGGAAGGGTCTTGCGGCGTTTCGCCCGGCGGCGTCAGTGCGTCGGCGGGCGGGCCGGCGGTGGCCGGGTCGTTGGGCGTGACCACCACCAGCGGCGTGTCGCCGCCAGGTTTGTTGTCGCCCGTGGCCGGGCCGGCGGGCGCGGCGCCGCCGCTGCCACCGCCGCAGGCGGCCAGCGCGCCGGCGAGCGCCGCGGTCGAGAGCCACCGCCAGGCGGCGGGGCGCGAAGGCAGGGCGGTGCCGGGCGTCTGCATGCGGGCCTCCGTCATGGCAGCAGCGTGGTGATCGACTTGCCCGAGCGCGCGATCGAGGTGATCTCGGCCGGTGTCAGCGCGCGGTTCCAGCTGCCGAATTCGCTGTAGTCGAAGCGGCCGCCGATGGTGTTGCTGGCGTTGCCGTTGCGGTAGTTCGGGCCGTAGCCGCCGTCGCCGTCCTCGTTGAGCGAGAAGCCCTTGTTGAGGCCGTTGAGCGCCGCCACGTAGTCGGCCGTCAGCGTGCCGGAGCTGCTCTGCATGCCCAGCACCGGGTCGAACACGTAGTAGGTGGCCTTGAGGGTCGGGATGTCGACCGTCATCGCGGCGTAGACCCAGGTGTTGGCGCTGAAATTCAGGTCCTTGTCGCCCAGGCGCGCGCCGCCCTTGCCGATGTTGAAGCGGATGGCGCTGCCGTACTGCCCCAGCGCGATGCCGGGGTTGGAACCGCTGCCCCAGTCCTTGTTCGACACGATCGGCATGCCCGAGCGCGTGGCGTCGGAGCGGAACCAGAAGCCGAAGCTGAAGGAGGTGCTGGTGCTGGTGACCTTGGCGGTGGGAATGCGCAGGCCGCCGTCGCAGGATGCGCAGACCGTCGGGCCGGCGTAGTTGGTCGAGGCCAGCGCGCGGCCCGTGCCCTTGAAGGGCGCATCGCCGGCGGCGGTGTAGACCGGCGCGGCAGCCGTGACCCAGGGCGTGAAGACCGTGCCGGCGTCGATGCCGTCGGCCAGCGTGCCCTGCAGCGCGAACAGGTGCGTGAGACCGTCGCGCAGGCTGGCGAGCAGCTCGATCGGCGGCTCCGGCTTCTTGTAGTCCAGCGTGGCGCGCAGCGAGGTCGGCACGCTGCCCGCCACCACCGTGTAGTTGTAGGTGTAGAAGCCGCTGGCCGCGGGCTTCATCGCCGTGTCCTCGTAACGGGTGGCGTTGGCGGGCAGCGTGGCCAGCACTTCGCCGTCGCGCAGCACCGTGAGCGCTGCGGGCGGCGTCGGCAGGGTCCAGCCCAGCACCACGCCGCTGCGGGCCTCGTTGGTCGCGGCCTGGAGCTGCCGCACCGCCGACGGGCCCACCAGCGGGCTGCCGTCGATGGCGTAGGCCTTGGCGGCGGGGCGGGCCGACAGGTGGGTCAGCAGCGTGGGTGCGATGTCGGTCGCGGCCGCGTAGGCGTACCAGGGCGTGATCGCCGTCGGCAGGGTCGTGGGCGCGGTGAGCGCGAGGTTGGCGGGGCGGTCGAGCGCCACGAAGGTGGCGAGGTTCGACGGCACCGGAATGCCGTCGGCGACGCCGGTGGCGCCCAGGCCGTGGGTGCCCGCGACGATCACCAGCCAGTCCTCCTCGGGGTGCGCCTGGCGGCGGCTGGCCAGCGTGGCGCGCACGGCGGCCAGGCGGCGGTCCAGCGTGGCCAGCGCGTTCTGGTAGTCGCTGCCGTAGCCCGCGACATCGGCGACCTGCGCCGGGCCCTGGAAGTCGGCCACCACCAGTGCGTAGTCGCCGGAAGCGATGGCGGCCGAGGTCTCGCTGCCCACGCAGGCGTCGTCGCCGGCGCAATCCTTGGCCAGGTCGAGGTAGCCCGCCGCGCGGTCGGCGCGCAGCAGCTGCGGCAGGCCGCCCCAGCTGGCGATGGTGGCGGTGCGGGCACCGGCCTGCACCGCCTTGAGCTGCTTGAACACCGTGTCGGCGCTGAAGGCCTGGCCTTCGTAGTTGGAGCGGATCTCGTGGCGGTCGGCCCAGGTGCCGGTCAGCAGCGTGGCCCAGCCCGGTCCGGCGGTCGCCTGCTGCTGCGTGGCGCGGCCCATGACGCCGCCGGTGTAGGCCGGCAGCAGCGTGCCCAGGCCTTGCAGCGTCGGCATGCGCGTCGCGGCCAGCGCCTGCTGCAGGGCTTCATATTGCACGCCGTCGACGCCGATCAGCAATGCCTTGCTGACGGGCGCCGGCGTGGGTGGCGGCGCCGGGGGATCGACCGGTGTCACGGGCGGCGCGGGCGGCTGGTCGGGCGTGCCGGTGTTGCCGCCACCGCCGCCACAGGCGGCCAGCAGCAGGGCCAGGCTCAGGCCGATCGCGGCGCGGCCGAGGCGGGCGTGGGTTGGAGGTTGTTCTCTCACGGGAAGGCTCCGTCGACGACAGGAAAGACAGGCGCGTCGGCGGCTCGGTGCCGCGTGCGCCGGGAAATCGGGAAAAGGGAAGAGAAGGCGGTCGCACCCGGGGACCGCCGCGGCGGGTGGCCGCTCAGCGGCCGATGTTCTTGGTCCAGGCCGAGAGGATCGCGTCGCGGTCCTTGGCCGATTGCGCGAAGTCCATCTTGTAGAGCACGGTGCTCAGGTCGGCCGGCAGGCCCGCGGCCTTGGCGGCCTTGGATTGCGGCGCGCCCGGGATCGTGACCATTTCCTTGTACTTGGTGTAGAGCGCGGTGGCGCCGGGCGACAGCGTCCAGTCGAGGAAGCGCTGCGCGTCGGCCTTGTTGCGCGCCTTGGCCATCAGGCCCGAGGCCTCGAGCTCGTAGCCCGCGCCGTCGCTCGGGATCACCATCTTCACGGGATAGCCTTCCTCCACCGACTGCATCGCGGCGAAGGCCAGCGAGGTGCCGATGGCGAACTCGCCGGCGCGCGCGGCCTTGCAGGGGCGCGAACCCGACTTGATGTACTGCGCCACGTTGCCGTCGAGCGTCTTCAGGAACTTCCAGCCTTCGTCGCTGCCCTTCGATTGCAGCAGCGCCGCGATCTGCAGGTAGCCGGTGCCCGAGGACACCGGGTTGGGCATCACGACCTCGCCCTTGTAGACGGGGTTGCTCAGGTCCTTCCAGCTGGTGGGCATGGGCAGGTTCTTGGCCTTGAGGACTTCGGTGTTGACGCAGAAGGCGCCCACGTAGCCGGTGGTGGTGAACCACTTGCCGTCGGCGGCCTTGTTGGCGGACGCCAGCTTCTCGCTGCCCTTGGCCGCATAGGGCTCGAGCAGCGCGGTGATGCGCGGGTCGAGCATGTTGGTCAGCGCCCAGCCCCAGATCACGTCGTGCTGCGGGTTGGCCGACTCGGCCAGGATGCGCGCACCCAGGTCGCCGGTCGACAGGCGCAGCACCTTCACGTCGACATCGGGCATGTCCTTCTTGGCGGCCGCGACATAGTCCTTGATCTCGTCTTCCTCGAGCGCCGAGTAGACGGTGATGGTGCCGGCGTGCGCGGCGGCGGCCAGCAGGGCGGCGGCGAGCACGGTGGTGGTGCGGAAGCGGGAAGCGAAGGAAGCGATGGTGGACATGGAGGGCTCCAGAGTGCAGTGATCGGAAATGGGGCGGAACGGATCGCGGTGCTTCACCAACATTGGGCGAATAATTGCGTTTGTGCGATTACTGGGAATTTGCAAGAATCTCCACAAGCACCATTCATGCCACGATATTGATCGATGCGTATGACAACTCCTTGACAACCTTTCCGCTTCTGCCGAGACCTTTCCATGGCTTCCACGTCCCCTGCTTCTCCGATCGATTTCCCCGCGCTGGCCGGCCAGCTGGCGGACCTGGCGGCCGCGCATTCGCTACGCACTTTCCGTACCGCCCTGGAGGTCGACCTCAAGGCCGATGCCAGCCCGGTCACCATCGCCGACCGCGCGGCCGAGGCCGCGATGCGCGCGCGGCTCGAGGCCGAAGTGCCCACGCACGGCATCCTGGGCGAGGAGCATGGGCGCGTGCGCATCGATGCCGAGCATGTGTGGGTGCTCGACCCCATCGACGGCACCAAGAGCTTCATCACCGGCTCGCCGCTGTGGGGCACGCTGATCGCCTTGGTGCATGGCGGACGCGTCGAGCTCGGCCTGATCGACATGCCGGTGCTGGGCGAACGCTGGATCGGCCAGGCCGGCCGCGGGGCCCGCTGCAACGGGCGCGCGGTGCATGCCAGCGGCTGCACCACGCTGGCGCGGGCGCGCATCGTCACCACCTCGCCCGATGCCTTCGCGGCCGACGAATGGGCCGCCTACGACGCGCTCAGCAAGGCCTGCGCGATGCGCCGCTTCGGCGGCGACTGCTACGGCTATGCGCAGCTCGCGGGCGGCCACGTCGACCTGGTGGCCGAATGCCAGCTGCAGCCCTACGACTACATGGCGCTGGTGGGTGTGGTGGAAGGCGCGGGCGGGGTGATCACCGACTGGCGCGGGCGCGCGCTGTACACCGGCTCCGACGGCCGCGTGCTGGCGGCCGCCACGCCGGCGCTGCATGCGCAGGCGCTGGCGCTGTTGGCCGGCGTGCCCGACAGCGCCGCCTGAAACGGCAACGGCCCGCGCTGGGCGGGCCGTCTTTTCTTTGTCTTCTTCAGCGCGTGGCGATCAGAGGCTGTTCAGGCCCATCGCCGGGTCGCTCACCGAATGCTGGCCGGTTTCCACACGGCCCGCGAAGCGCCGGTAGTAGGCCGGGTCGGCATCGCAGGTCACGGCGAAGTCGTACCAGCGTCCGCTGCCGGCCAGTTCCCAGTGCTGCTCGACCGTGGCGCCGCCCGCCACGGTGGCGGTCCAGGGGCCGTCCTCGCGGTAGGCCTTGGCCTGGATGCTGAACTTCACGGCGTTCTTGCCCGTGTTGTTCATGCTCAGGTAGACGTTGCCGTTGGCGATGTCGTAGCAGACGCGCACTTCGGGAATGGCCGCGTTGGCCGCGCGCAGCGGGTTCAGGTCGCCCTTGAAGTGGCGATGGAAGCCGTTGGGGCCCAGCACCCAGAGGTCGTAGAGGCCGTTGTCGCTCGCGGTGCTCCAGGCGTCGTCCAGCGTCTTGCCGGCCTCCACCATGTAGCGGCGCGGCAGCCGGTCGAGGTGCAGCTTGTCGTAGACATGGAACACCGCGCCGGCCTTGCCGGTGTTGGCGAACAGCAGCCGCGCGTTGCCGCTCAGCGCATCGGCGCGTGCGCTCACGTGCAGTTCGTAGGGCAGGGCGCGCGAGGGGCGGGTGCCCCGGGCCTGGACCGGCAGTTGCGGATTGGCCGGCGGCACGATCTGCGGCAGCGCCTGCTGCTGCGCGCGCAGCGTGTCGGCGTCGCTCTTGCTCTTGCGGCCGGCCAGCGTGGGCAGCACTTCGCTGTTGGGCGTCTTGAAGTTGAAGGCGCTGGTCAGGTCGCCGCACACCGCACGCCGGAACGGGCTGATGTTGGGTTCCTTGACGCCGAAGCGCGCTTCCAGGAAACGCACCACCGAGGTGTGGTCGAAGGCCTGCGAGTTGACCCAGCCGCCGCGGCTCCAGGGCGAGACCACGTACATCGGCACGCGCACGCCCGGGCCGTAGACGCGGCCGTCGGGCTTGGGCTGGTCGGTGGTGCCGGGGGGCGCGGGGTGCGTGAAGCGCTCGAAGTCGATGTCGGCCGCGGGCAGCGTGGTCTTGCCGGCGGCGCTGCCGTCGGGGTTGAGCGAAGGTGCGGCGGGCGAGGGCACGTGGTCGAAGTAGCCGTCGTTCTCGTCGAAGTTGATCAGCAGCACCGTCTTGCTCCAGACCTCGGGCACGGCGGTGAGCGCGTCCAGCACCTGCTGGGTGTACCAGGCGCCCTGCACCGGGCTCGAGGGGCCGGGGTGCTCGGAGTAGGTCGCCGGTGCGACGATCCACGACACCTGCGGCAGCTTGCGGTTCTTGACGTCCTGGCGGAAGGTCTCGAGGAAGCCGCCGTCGGGCATGGTGTTGGCGATGCCCTTGTAGAGCGGGTTGCCGGTGTTGTCGCTGGCCGGGTCGTAGGCGGGCGAGACCACGTTGTCGTCGGAGCTCACCGGCTTGCCCGAGGCGACGTTGGCCTGGCGGTACTGTTTGAAGCCGGCCAGCGAGTTGTCGGTGTAGTTGTCCGGCATGTTCTGGTAGACCATCCAGCTGACCTTGGCCTCTTCCAGCCGCTCGGGATAGGTCTTCCACTGGTAGCCGGTGGCCGGGCTGTCCATGCCGTCCCACTCGTTGTTGACCACGGCCACGTTGGCGCCGGTCGGGCCGTTGGTGCCGCTCCAGAGGAACAGGCGGTTGGAGTTGGTGCCGGTGTGCATCGCGCAGTGGTAGGCGTCGCACAGCGTGAAGGCGTTGGCCAGCGAGAACTGGAAGGGCAGCTCGGCTTCCATGAAGTAGCCCATCGAGGGCACGTTCTTGTAGCGCGGCCACTGGTTCATGCGGCCACCGTCCCAGGCGTCCTGGCCGTTGCTCCACGAGTGCGGCGTGCCGCTCACGCGCTGGGCGTTGCCCTGCGTGCCGTCGAGGTGGTAGGGCAGGATGGGCTTGCCGTTGGCATCGCTCTGCTGCCAGACGTTGAGGCCCTTGGCCAGCGGCACGGTGAAGCGGTCGCCGAAGCCGCGCACGCCCATCAGGGTGCCGAAGTAGTGGTCGAAGGAGCGGTTCTCCTGCATCAGGATCACGACGTGCTCGACGTCCATGATGGTGCCGGTGACGTTGTTCGCCTCGATGGCGAGCGCGCGGCGGATGCTGGGCGGGAAGGCGGCCAGCGTGGCGGCGGCCATGCCGGTGGTGGCGGTGCTGCGCAGGAAGTTGCGGCGTGAGGTCATGGTGTGGTGCCTTGTTTTCTGGACGAGGGGTTCAGGGCGCGCAGCGCATCTCGGGCTTGACGGTGGGGTCCGTCGGCGTGCCGGGGTCGGTCGGCGTGGTCGGCGTCGTGGTGGGCGGTGTCGGCGTGCTGCCACCGCTGCCGCCACCGCAGGCGGCGAGCACGCCGGTCAGCAGTGCGATCGCGGCAGCGGCCGCCAGCCGCCGGGCGGGGGCACGCAGGAAAGAGGGCGTGGAGGTCATCGAGGGTTTCCTGAAATTGAAGGAATGGGGAACCGGGCGTTGAGGCGCATCCATGGAGTTGCAACAAAATCCACAACTACCATTTGCGCCGCAATCTTCTGCCCCGTTCGTGACAGGCGATTGACACCGTGGCGTGGTCGCGCGTTGTTGCAAATGCACCGAGGGCATTGCGGTGGCGGCGATGCGCTCCTAGAATCCACCCCGCTCCGGGGCGCACGTGCAACGTGCTGAGATGGCGATCCCTATCGCCGATCCCGCGAACTTGAACCGGTTAGTACCGGCGTAAGAAGAGCTGCAGTTCCCTGATCCACAGGTCCCTTTTTTCTCGAGGGCCGTGGGTCCGTCGAGCGATTGCGGAGCACCCATTCAAACCAGGAGTGCCCCTCATGAACGCCATCGACAACTTCGCCTCGCTGCTCACGCTCACACGCGAGCCCTTTCCCGCCTCGACCAAGACCTTCATCACCGGCAGCCGGCCCGACCTGCGCGTGCCGGTGCGCGACGTCGCGCTGAGCAACGGCGAGTGCGTGTCGCTTTACGACACCTCGGGCCCCTACACCGACGCCACGGTCGACATCGACGTGCGCCGCGGCCTGCCCGACCTGCGCGGCGCCTGGATCGCCGAGCGCGGCGACACCGAAGGCTACGAGGGCCGCGTGCGCGTGGCGCTCGACGATGGCGGCAAGGGCGAGGAGAGCGAGCGCATCGCGCAGCTGCGCGCCGACGCGGCCGCGCTGCAGCGCGCACCGCGCCGCGCGAAGAGCGGTGCCAACGTCACGCAGATGCACTACGCGCGCCGCGGCATCGTGACGCCCGAGATGGAGTACGTGGCGCTGCGCGAGAACGGCAAGCGCGAGTGGATGGCCGAGTACTTGGCGCACGAGGAACGCGCCAAGCGCGTGGCCGGCAACCCGATGGGCGCGCGCATCCCGAAGATCATCACGCCCGAGTTCGTGCGCGACGAGGTGGCGCGCGGCCGCGCGATCATTCCCGCGAACATCAACCACCCCGAGGTCGAGCCGATGGCCATCGGGCGCAACTTCAAGGTCAAGATCAACGCCAACATCGGCAACTCGGCCGTGACCTCGAGCATCGAGGAAGAGGTGGAGAAGCTGGTGTGGGCCATCCGCTGGGGCGCCGACAACGTGATGGACCTGTCGACCGGCAAGAACATCCACACCACGCGCGACTGGATCGTGCGCAACAGCCCGGTGCCCATCGGCACCGTGCCGATCTACCAGGCGCTGGAGAAGGTGGGCGGCGTGGCCGAGGACCTGACCTGGGCGATCTTCCGCGACACGCTGATCGAGCAGGCCGAGCAGGGCATCGACTACTTCACCATCCACGCGGGCGTGCGCCTGCCTTTTATCCACCTCACGGCCGACCGCATGACCGGCATCGTCTCGCGCGGCGGCTCGATCATGGCCAAGTGGTGCATCGCGCACCACAAGGAGAGCTTCCTGTACGAGCACTTCGAGGACATCTGCGACATCATGAAGGCCTACGACGTGAGCTTCTCGCTGGGCGACGGCCTGCGGCCGGGCTCGGGCGCCGACGCGAACGACGAGGCGCAGTTCGCCGAGCTGCGCACCTTGGGCGAGCTCACGCAGGTGGCCTGGAAGCACGACGTGCAGACCATGATCGAAGGCCCGGGCCATGTGCCGATGCACATGATCCAGGCCAACATGGACGAGCAGCTCAAGCACTGCCACGAGGCGCCCTTCTACACGCTGGGCCCGCTGACCATCGACATCGCGCCCGGGTATGACCACATCTCCAGCGCCATCGGCGCGGCCATGATCGGCTGGGCCGGAACCGCGATGCTCTGCTACGTGACGCCCAAGGAGCACCTGGGCCTGCCGGACCGCGACGACGTGAAGCAGGGGATCATCGCGTACAAGATCGCGGCGCATGCGGCCGACGTGGCCAAGGGGCATCCGGGGGCGCGCTCGCGCGACGATGCGCTGAGCAAGGCGCGCTTCGAATTCCGCTGGCAGGACCAGTTCAACCTCGGGCTCGATCCGGACACCGCGCGCGAATTCCATGACGAGACGCTGCCGAAGGATTCGAGCAAGGTGGCGCACTTCTGTTCGATGTGCGGGCCGAAGTTTTGTTCGATGAAGATCACGCAGGAGGTGAGGGAGTACGCGGCTGCCAAAGGCGTTGCGGAGGCTGAGGCTTTGCGGGAGGGGATGGTGGAGAAGTCGGAGGAGTTTGCGGCGGGGGGTGGGGAGATCTATATCCCGATTCGTTCTGTGGGCTGATTTCGGCGGTGTGCCTTGTTTGCGGGCGGGGCCGGGACTCGCCCCGGCGGGCGACTCACTTTTCTTTGCTTCGCCAAAGAAAAGTAAGCAAAAGAAAGGCGACCCCACCGTCTGCGACCCTTCCGCTTCGCTCCAGGG
>NZ_JASZYA010000006.1:0-186643 GCF_030317215.1 Variovorax sp. J2P1-31 | reverse complement strand
CGAGCCCTGATCCGCGAAACGCTCCGCTCCTCAGCGCATCCAGAGGGGCTTGAAGACCGCTCGGGCCTTTGCTTCGCTCGGCCCACAACGCGCTGCAGGCGCGTTGCGCCTGCAGCGCTGGGGCTTTTTGTATTTGTGTTTGTCTTTCGTCGGGCCGAGCGAAGCGATGGCCCGTTCATCTCCCCAATCCCTTCTGGCTGCGCCGAGGAGCGCAGCGGTTCGCGGATCAGGGCTCGCGATTGTCTGAGCGAAGCGAGTTCGAGCGAGACCCCGCGAACCGCGAGCACCGCAGGTTGCCCGTAGCGAAGCGGAGGGACGCAGACAGCAGGGTCGCCTTTTCTTTGCTTACTTTCTTTTGGCGAAGCAAAAGAAAGTGAGTCGCCCGCCGGGGCGAGACCCGGCCCCAGACCTCACTTCCCAATGTTCGGTTGATACCATCCAGGCCAAGCCATCAGACAAGAAAACACATGACAGCCTTCCCCTTCTCCGCCGTCCTCTTCGACTGCGACGGCGTCCTCGTCGACTCCGAACCCATCACCAACGGCGTCCTGCGCGACATGCTCGAAGAGCGCGGCTGGACGCTCAGCAGCGACGAGTGCATGCGCATCTTCGTCGGCAAGGCCGTCAAGGACGAGGCCGCTTTGATCGAGGCGAACACCGGCAGCCCGGTCACCTCGGCGTGGCTCCAGAGCTTCTGGACGCGCCGCAACGAACGCCTGACGAACGAGCTGGTCGAGATCCCCGGCGCACCCGCCGCCATCCGTGCACTGCATGCCACGCTCGGCGGCAAGATCGCCTGCGCCTCGGGCGCCGACCGCATCAAGGTCGAGATGCAGCTGCGCAAGATCGGCGTGTTCGACGCTTTCGAGGGCCGGATCTTCAGCGGCCACGAGATGCCGCGTTCCAAGCCCGCGCCCGACGTCTACCTCGCGGCCGCCGCCGCGCTCGACGTCGACCCGGCCCGCTGCGCGGTGGTGGAAGACACGGTGACCGGCGCCACGGCCGGCGTCGCGGCCGGGGCCACGGTGTTCGGCTACAGCCCGGGCGGCCTGGGCCACAGCGGGGCCGATGCGCTGCGGGCCGCGGGCGCGGTGCAGATCTTCACCGACATGGCGCAATTGCCGGCGGTGCTCGCCGCCTGGCGCGGCGTCCCGGCCTGAGCCCATGCGCGCACGCAGCCGGCCCTTTCTCTTGAGCGCGGGCCTGCTGCTCGCGGCGGCCCTGCTGGCCGGCTGTTCGTCGGTGCGCCCCTGGATCAACGAACCCCTGGGCGACGGCCCGGCGCCCGTCGCCACGCTGTTCAACCCCGACCGCGACCCGAGCCTGCTGGTCGCGGTCACGCTCTCGGGCGGCGGGGCGCGTGCCGCGGCCTTCGGCTACGGCGTG
The DNA here is from genome assembly GCF_030317215.1 of Variovorax sp. J2P1-31. Taxonomy (NCBI): domain Bacteria; kingdom Pseudomonadati; phylum Pseudomonadota; class Betaproteobacteria; order Burkholderiales; family Comamonadaceae; genus Variovorax; species Variovorax sp. J2P1-31. Next base: position 185,257 of record NZ_JASZYA010000006.1, on the reverse strand, counting down.
CTGAGCGAACTGCAGCGCACCCACTTCCAGTGGAACGGCCAGGACAAGAACCTGCTCGAGTCCACCGACGTGATCAGCGGCGTCTCGGGCGGCAGCATCCTGGCCGCCTACTACGCGGCCTTCGGCGCCAAGGGGTTGGTCGGCTTCGAGGCCGATTTCCTGCGGCAGAACTTCCAGAACAGCCTGATCACGCAGACCCTGCAGCCCACGCACCTGATCGAGCTCACCTCGCCCTGGTTCGGCCGCAGCCAACTGCTTGCGCGCCGGCTCGACACGCTCTACCAGGGCATGACTTACGCCGACATCGCGCGCCAGCCGCGCCACCCGCAGCTGGTGATCGCGGCCACCGACATGTCGCTGGGCACGGGCTTCGAATTCACCGACGACCAGTTCGCGCTGATCTGTTCCGACCTGGGCAGCGTGCCGCTGTCCTTCGCGGTCGCTGCTTCTTCGGCGGTGCCGCTCGCGCTGAGCCCGATGACGCTCAAGAACCATGCGGGCGACTGCCACGCGCGCAACGTGGTGCCGCGCTTCGCCGGTCTGGAGGGCGGCGACTACCGCACCCGCATGTACCGCTCGCAGGCCAACAGCTACCTCGATGCGGCGCGCCGGCCCTACATCCACCTGGTCGACGGCGGGCTGGCCGACAACCTGGGCGTGCGCCGCCTGCTCGACCGTGCGCTGGCCGGCGGCGGCCTGCGCGACAGCTTCGTCGAGGTCGGCATCCCGCCGGGCAGCGTGCGCCAGCTGGTGCTGATCACGGTGAATTCCGAGCGCGACCCGGCCAACAACATCGACATGAGCGACCGCGTGCCGAGCTTCATGGAGGTGGCCGACGCCCTGCTGTTCGGTGCGGGCGCGCGCGCCACCACCGAGACCCAGGAGTACCTGGCCGACATCACGCGCCAGTGGCGCGCCGAACTGCGCCGTCGCGTGCAGGGCGGCAGCGACGTGTTCGCGCCCGATGCCGAAATCCACGTGGTGCAGGTCAACCTGCGCGACGCCGAGGGCGAGCAGCGCCGCAGCCTGCTGCAGGTGCCCACGGCCTTCACCATCTCCGACGCCGAGGTCGACGGCCTGATCGAGGCCGGCCGGCAGGTGCTGCTGCGCTCGCCGGAGTTCGAGGCGCTGCGCCGTTCATTGGGCGCGCGCCGCGTCGAGCCCTAAGGTGCTTCGCACTGCGCCGCATCGAAGTGCGGCCCCGGCCCCAGCCGCGACAGCGTGTCCTGCGGATTGCGCAGCGGGCAGACCTTGAGCGACAGGCAACCGCAGCCGATGCAGCCGTCGAGCTGGTTGCGCATCTGCGTGAGCGTGAGGATGCGCGCGTCGAGCTCGTCGCGCCATTGGCTCGACAGCCGGCGCCAGTCGGCCCCGGTGGGCGTGCGCCCGGCCGGCAGGGCCTGCAGCGCATCGGCGATAGCGCCCAGCGGAATGCCCACGCGCTGCGCCACCTTGATGAAGGCCACGCGCCGCAGCACCGAGCGCGGGTAGCGCCGCTGGTTGCCGGCGCTGCGCTCGGCATGGATCAAGCCGCGCGATTCGTAGAAATGCAGCGCCGACACGGCCACGCCGCTGCGCGCGGCCAGTTCGCCGACGCCGAGCTCGGGCGAAGGGTCGGTCGGGTCCGGTGGGGAAGAGGGGGCATTGGCCATGGCGCTCCGAGGGTCGATCGCGCGAAGCGCTTGACCTCAAGTTAAGTTGAGATTCGATACTAGCGCCTTCTTCCTCGCATCCCCTGTCCAGCATGTCCTTCTTCACGCTCCCCTTGCATGTGCCGGCCGCCCTGCCGCTGTTCATCAACCCGCCGCGCCTGGCCGGCCGGCGCGCCGATGGCGGCTCGCATGTGGCGGTGGCCACAGCGCCCGCGCGCTTCATCTACCTGGCGGAGCAGGGCGGCGAGGACGCGACCGGTGCGCTGTCGCCGGACTTCGAGGCCCAGCTCGCCCAGGCCCTGCGGAACCTGCGCATGGCGCTGACCGGCGCCGGTGCCGGGCTGCAGCACGTGGTGCGCCTGCGTGTGCTGGTGGTCGGCCACAGCGAGGCCCGGCTGGCCCTGCTCGCGCGCACGCTGGCCGCCGTCTGGGGCGAACTGCCGACGCCGGCCTGCACGCTGATCCCCGTGCCCTGCCTGGCGCGCGAGGGCATGCTGTGCGCGTTCGAGGCCACGGCGGTCAAGGCGATCGCTGCCGCGACCCTGGCAGACTGAGGGCATGTCCTCCGCCACCGTCCTGCCGCGCGCACCCGCCGCCTACCTGAGCCTGCCCGTCCTGTTGCTGATGGCCGTGGCCACCGGCCTGTCCGCGGGCAGCAACTACTTCAACCAGCCGCTGCTGCACTCGATCGCGGTCCACCTGCGCGTGAGCGATGCCGCGGCCGCGCTCACCGTCACGCTGGGGCAGGTGGCCTATGCCTGCGGCCTGCTGCTCCTCGTGCCGCTGGGCGACAAGCTCGAGCGGCGCGGCCTCGCGGTCGGGCTGATGCTGCTGGCCTCGATCGGCCTGTTCATGAGCGGCTTCGCCACCAGCCTGGGCCTGCTGATCGCGGGCACCGTGATGACCGGCCTGTTCTCGGTCGCGGCGCAGACGCTGGTGCCGATGGCCGCCACCTTGTCCGATCCGCAGCGCAGCGGCCGCGCGGTGGGGCTGATGATGAGCGGTCTGCTCACCGGCATCCTCGCGGCGCGCAGCGTGGCCGGGCTGCTGTCGGCCGTGGGCGGATGGAACACGGTCTACCGCGTGGCCGGCGTGCTGATGGTGGCCGTCGCGTCGGTGCTGTGGTTCGTGCTGCCCCGCTCGCGCAATCCCGTGCCGCAGAGCTATGCGCGCACGCTGCGTTCGCTGGGCACGCTGCTGCGCAAGCATCCGCGGCTGCGCAGCCGCGCGCTGATCGGCGCGCTGACCTTCGCCTCGGTCAGCGTGCTGTTCTCCACCATGGCGCTGATGCTGTCGGGGCCGGTGCATGCGATGAGCGACGTGCAGATCGGCCTGGTGGGCCTGGTCGGCGTCGCGGGCGCGTTGATGGCCAGCGTGGCCGGCCGGCTGGGCGACCGCGGCTGGGTCCAGCAGGTCACGGCCGTGTCGGTGCTGCTGCTGGCGCTGGGCTGGGTCTTCCTGTGGCTGGGCGGCGCCAGCCTCGGCTTCTTCCTGCTGGGCATGCTGGTGGTCGACATCGCACTGCCCGGCGTGCACATCAGCAACCAGAACGTGATCTACAAGCTCGAGCCCGAGGCGCGTTCGCGCATCAACGCGGTCTACATGACCAGCTATTTCGCGGGTGCCGCCTGCGGCTCCGCGCTGGGAGCGCTGGCCTGGCGGCATGGCGGCTGGGGCATGGCCTGCGCGTTGGGTGTGGGGCTGGCCGCGCTGGCCGGCACCGCGTTGGCTTACGACCAGCGGCTGGTGGCGCGCCGCCGCTAGCCCTCAGCCCGCCGGCATGCGGCCCGGCGCGGGCTGCTGCAGCGCCATCTGCAAGGCCTCGACCTCGCGCTGCATGGTGCGCACCACCATCGCCTCGCGCTCGGCCATGCGCGAGGCGATCGCGCTCACGCTGACGGCGCCCAGCACCTGGCCCGTGCGGTCGCGGATCGGCACGCCGATGCTGGTCACGCCGGCCACCGCGTAATTGGTGATCGAGGCATAGCCGCGCTGGCGTGCCTGCGCCACCAGCTTCTGCAGGATCGCACGCGTCAGGCCGCCGTAGGGCTTGAGCTGCGGCTCGATGCGCGCCAGCACGGCCGGCAGTTCGGCCTCGGGCATGAAGGCCAGCAGCGCGAGCCCGCCGCCGCCGATGCCCAGCGGGCGCCGCTTGCCCACCTCCACCGTCAGCACCTGGATCGGGAACGAACCCGACTGCCGGTCGAGGCAGAAGGAGTCGGCGCCGCTGCGCACCACCAGGAAGGCCGAGTCGCCGGTGTCCTGCGAGATGCGCGCGAGGAAGGGCGCGCACTGCTGGCGCAGCCCGAAGTGCGAGGCCGCGGCCAGCCCCAGTTCGTAGGCGAAGTGGCCCAGCCGGTAGCGGCGGTCGGCGTCCTGCATCACCAGGCCGCCCTCGACCAGTTGCTTGAGCAGCCGGTGCACCGTGGGCTGGGCCAGGCCGCTGGCCGTCACCAGGTCCGACAGGCGCTCGCCCTCGCGGTAGTTGGCGGAGATCAGGCGCAGCAGTTCGATCGCGCGGTCCAGGCTCTGGACAGTACTCATGGTTTACCCGTGGAACGACATGGAAATCCGGATTATGGACTTTGTGTGTTGGTGCTTCGAAAGTGCATCGCGATACTTCGTGCCTTCGAGAGCGCAGGGATCGACGAAAGACTTTCCGTGTGCTGGCCATTAAGTCCGTATTGCGGACTATGAGGCTCAACCCAAAGCCGCCATGTACCCCATCGATTTCTTCTACCGCGCCGCGCGCCTCCTGCCCGAGCGCATCGCCCTGCAGAGCGGCGACACCGCCCTGCGCTACGACGAGCTGCGCCTGCGCGTCGATGCCGCGGCCGCCGCGCTGCAAGCGCTGGACCCCACGCCCGGCTCGCGCGTGGGCGTCTGCGCGGGCAACACGGTCGAGCACATCGTGGCGCTGCTCGCGGTGCTGGCCGCGGGCAAGACCTGGGTGCCGCTCAACTGGCGCAACCCGTCCGCAGAGCTCGACCGCATCGTGGCCTTCACCGAGCCCTCGATCGTGCTCGCCGAGCCCGCGCACCTGGGCACCTTGGACCTGAAAGGCGTCGGCGCCGTGATCGCGCTCGGCGACGCGGCCACCGGCCAGCCGCGCTTCCAGGACCTGCTCTACCGCCACCGCGGCGAAGTGCCCAGGCCGCACGGCCGTTCGCGCGACGAGGTGCAGGCCATCAAGTTCACCGGCGGCTCGACCGGCGTGCCCAAGGGCGTGATGCAGCCCTACCGCGCCTGGGTCACGACCATCGTCAACCAGATCCATGCCTTCGGCTTCGATGCCGACGAGCGCTACCTGGTGGCCGCGCCGGTCACGCACGGCACCTCGACCTACCTGCTGCCGATCCTCGCGGTGGGCGGCTGCCATGTGCTGCCGGCCGACGCCAAGGCCGCGACGCTGCTGCAGTGCTTTCGCACCCAGGGCATCACCACCACCTTCATGCCGCCCACGCTGCTCTACATGGTGGCGGCCGAGTCGGGTGCGGACCGCGAGCACTTCCCCGCGCTCAAGCACCTGATCTATGGCGGCGCGCCGATGCCGCCCGAGAAGATCGGCCGCATGCGCGCCTTCTTCGGCCCGGTGCTGGAGACCACCTACGGCCAGACCGAGGCGCCGCAGGTGGTGAGCGTGATGCGCGCCGAGGACTTCGCCGACGAACGCAACTGGCGCTCGGTCGGGCGCCAGGGCCTGTTGACCGACATGGCCATCATGGACCCGCAGGGCGCGCTGCTGCCCGTGGGCGAGGTCGGCGAGATCGTGGTGCGCGGCGACCTGGTGATGGCCGGCTATTGGAAGATGCCCGAGAAGAGCGCCGAGACCCTCGTCGACGGCTGGCTGCACACCGGCGACCGCGGCTACGTCGATGCGCGCGGCTACCTCTACCTCAAGGACCGGCTGCGCGAGGTGGTGATCACCGGCGGCTTCAACGTCTACCCGATCGACGTCGAGAGCGTGCTCGACCAGCACCCGGCGGTGCACGAGTCGGCGGTGTTCGGCATCGAGGACGACAAGTGGGGCGAGGCGGTGCACGCGGCCGTGCAGCTCAAGCGCGGCGCCGTGCTGAGCGAGCAGGAACTCATCGCCTTCGCCAAGCCCGAACTGGGGTCGGTCAAGACGCCCAAGGCCATCCATTTCTACGACGACCTGCCGCGCAGCGTGGCGGGCAAGGTGCACAAGCCGACGATCAAGGCCGAGGTGCACCGCAAGCTCAACCGCCAGGAGACCGCAGCATGACCCAGGCAGGGAACACGCCCCACACCGAGCTCTGCACGCACTCGCAGACCTCGATCCACTACCGCAACGAGAATCTGGTCGAGGACATCCTCGGCAAGAAGACTTTCACCGAAGTCATGTTCTCGCAGATCATGGGCCGCGAGGCCAGCGCGCACGACCTCCGGGTGGTCGACGCGGCGCTGATCGCGATCATGGAGCACGGGCTCACGCCCAGCGCCATCGCCACGCGGCTGGTCTACATGAGCTCGCCCGAGAACATCCAGAGCGGCGTGGCCGCGGGCCTGCTGGCCGTGGGCAGCCAGTTCATCGGCACGGTCGAGAACTGCGCCGTGCTGCTGAAGCAGATCATCGACGCGCCCGAAGGCATCGAAGCCGCGGCGCGCGAGGTGGCGCAGCGCCACCAGCGCGAACGCAAGCCGCTGCCCGGCTTCGGCCAGCACCTGCACAAGCCCGACGACCCGCGCGCCGCCCGGCTGCTGGCCATCGGCCGAGAACATCCCGAATTCAAGGGCGACTACCTGAAGGCCATCGCGGCGCTGTCGACGGAGGTCGACCTCGCCTACGGCAAGCACATCACGATCAACGCCACCGGCGCGGTCGGCACGCTGCTGGGCGAGCTCGGCATCCCGCCCGCGCTGATGCGCGGCTTCGCGGTGATCTCGCGCGCCGCCGGCCTGGTGGCGCACATCGCCGAAGAGCAGCGCGTGCCCACCGGCCGCTTCATCTGGGACCTGGTCGACCACGCGGTGCCGTACCAGGGCGAGGGCGAAGGCCACAACAAGGCCCGGCCTTGAGCGGCACCATGGCACGGCCCGGCGTCCTGGTGCTCGACTCGGTCACCAGGTTCGGCCCCGAGGCGCACGGCGCGGTCGCGATCGCGGCCTCGCACGGCGGCGTGATCGCGGCCCACATGGCATTGGCCGGCGGCATCGTCGGGCTGCTGCTCAACGACGCGGGCATCGGCCTCGACCAGGCCGGCCTCGGTGGCCTGGCGTACTGCGACCGCTTCGGCGTGCCCTGCGCGGTGGTCGACCACCGCAGCGCACGCATCGGCGACGGCGCCGACCATGCGGCGCGCGGCCTGGTCTCGCGCGCCAACGCGGCGGCCACGCGGCTCGGCGTGCAACCGGGCATGCCGGCGCGCGAAGCGGCCGAGCGCATGCAGGCGGCGGCGCTGGCCCCGGTCTTCCCCGGCCCGCTGCCGGCCGAGGCGCGCGAGACCGTCGCGCTGGCCGGTGCGCTGCGCCCGCTGGTGCTGATCGATTCGGTCTCGCTGGTGCAGCCCGGCGACGTCGGCGCCGTGGCCTTCACCGGCTCGCACGGCGGCCTGCTGGGCGGGCGGCCCGAGACCGCGATCAAGGTCGATGTGTTCGCCGCGCTCTACAACGACGCGGGCATCGGCGCCGACGAGGCCGGCCTGTCGCGCCTGCCCGCGCTCGATGCGCGCGGCATCGCGGGTGCGACGGTGGCCGCGATGAGCGCGCGCATCGGCGACGCGCACTCAGCCTATGCCACCGGCGTGCTGAGCCATGTCAACCACACGGCCGAGATGCTGGGCGCGTGGGCCGGCATGCGGGCGCGCGACTTCGCCGTGCTGATGTGCGGCGCCATTCCATGAGCACCTCTTCCATGAGCCCCAACGACATCCACGCCGGTGCCACGCCGCCCGCCGGCCGCCAGCGCGTCGCCGGCAAGGTCGCGCTGGTCTTCGGCGCCGGTTCCTCGGGCCCGGGCTGGGGCAACGGCAAGGCCGCGGCCGCGGTCTATGCGCGCGAAGGCGCGCGCGTGGCGGCGGTCGACATCGACCGCGCGGCCGCCGAGGCCACGCGCGACGTGATCCGTGCCGAGGGCTTCGATTGCGAGGCCTACGTGGCCGACGTCACCGTGTCCGAACAGGTGGCCGCGGTGGTGGCGCAGGTGCAGGCGCGCTTCGGCACGGTCGACATCCTGCACAACAACGTCGGCATCACCCGCATGGGCAGCGTGGTCGAGATGAGCGAGGACGACTGGCGCCAGGTCATCGACACCAACCTCACGGGCGTGTTCCTGACCTGCAAGCACGTGATCCCGCTGATGCTGGCGCAGCAGCGCGGCGCGATCGTCAACATCTCCTCGCTGGCCTCGATGCAGGTCAACACCTATCCCTACATGCCGTACTACGCGGCCAAGGCCGGGCTCAACCACCTGACGCGCGCGCTCGCGGTGCAGTACGCGGCGCAGGGCATCCGCGCCAACGCGGTGCTGCCGGGCGTGATGAACACGCCGCTGATCCACACGCAGATCGCGGGCCGCTTCGCGAGCACCGAGGAAATGATCAGGACGCGCAACGCCGCCAGTCCCATGGGCCGCATGGGCGATGCCTGGGACGTGGCCTATGCCTCGCTGTTCCTGGCCTCGGACGAGGCGAACTACATCACGGGCGTGTGCATTCCCGTCGATGGCGGAAAAAGCTGTGCCGGGCGTTGAGCCCTTTCGAACAAAGAGATCCAGGAGACAAACCATGAACCGACGCCAACCCCTCGTCCTCGCCACCGCCTTCGCCGCCGCCCTGCTGGGCCTCGGCGGCGCCGCCTTCGCCCAGGGCGCCTTCCCCGACAAGCCGGTGAAGCTCATCGTGCCCTTCCCGCCGGGCGGCACTTCGGACATCACGGGCCGGATCCTGGCCGAGGCGCTGGGCAAGGAACTGGGCCAGCCGGTGGTGGTGGAGAACAAGGGCGGCGCGGGCGGCACCATCGGCGCGCGCTTCGTGGCCGACGCCAAGCCCGACGGCTACACGCTGCTGCTGGGCACCTCGAGCACCAACGGCACCAACTCGGCGGTCTACAAGAACCTGCCCTTCGACGGCGTCAAGAGCTTCACGCCCATCACCCGCATCGTCACCGTGCCCGGCGTGCTGAGCGTGACCGCCAGCTTCCCGGCCAGGACCTATGCCGAGTTCTACAAGCTGGCCAAGGAGTCGCCGGGCAAGTTCTCGTACGCCTCCTCGGGCAACGGCGGCGCCACGCACATGGCGATGGAGTACTACAAGTCGTTGAGCGGCCTGCGCATCGTGCACGTGCCCTATCGCGGCACCGGCCCGGCGCTCAACGACGTGGTCGGCGGCCAGGTGCAGATGATCTTCGACACGCTGGCCTCCTCGTACCCGCACATCAAGGCCGGCACGCTGATCCCGATGGCCGTGGCCGCGCCGCAGCGCGCGGGCGAACTGCCCAACGTGCCGACCTTCGTCGAGACCGGCCTCAAGACCTTCAACGAAGGCTTCTGGAACGGCGTGCTGGCGCCGGCCGGCCTGCCGCCCGAGGTGCTCAAGACGCTGCACGGCGCGGTGATCCGCGCGCTGCGCACGCAGTCGGTGAAGGACCGCTATGCCGCCACCGGCGCGCTGGTGGTCGAGGACACACCGGAAGCCTTCACCGCGCTGATCACGGCCGACATCGCCAAGTGGAAGAAGGTGGCGGAGTTCGGCAAGATCACGGCGGACTGAGCACGCCGCGGCCGAACGGCCCTGGGGATGTGCCCCTGGCCGCGCGGGCCTCGCTTCGGTAGGCTCGGCGCATGATCGTCCTGCACCACTGCGTCAGCGCCCGCTCCTTCCGTCCGCTCTGGATGCTCGAGGAACTGGGCGCCTCCTACGAATTGCGCATGCTGCCCTTCCCACCGCGCGCGCTGGCCCGTTCCTTTCTCGAACTCAACCCGCTGGGCACCGTGCCGCTGCTGGTCGACGGCGACACGCGCATGACCGAGTCGGCCGCCATGTGCCAGTACCTGGCCGAACGCTGCGATCCGCAGGGCCTCACCGGCCTGGCGGTGCGGCGCGACGAGCCGGCCTACGGCATGTGGCTCAACTGGCTGCACCACGGGGAAGCGACGCTGACCTTTCCCCAGACGCTGGTGCTGCGCTACGGCCGCTTCGAGCCCGCCGAGCGACGGCTGCCCCAGGCCGCGGCGGACTACACCAAGTGGTTCCTCGCGCGGCTGCGCGGCATCGATGCGGCACTGGCGGATCACGAATGGCTCTGCGCCGATCGATTCACCGCGGCCGACGTGTCGGTGGGCTATGCGCTGATGCTGGCCAGCCACCTGGACTTGGTCGAACGCTTTCCGGCCAATGTCGCGGCGTATTGGCAGCGGCTGCAGCGGCGCGAGGGCTACGCGCGTGCACTGGCCGCGCAGGCCGCGGCGGCCGAAGCACAGGGCGTGAAGGCGCAGGCGGCCACGGTCGGCTGACGCGCGCCGCGCCCTCAGCGCGTGAAGGCTTCGCGCAGACGCGCGCCCGCGAAGGCCTGCGCTTCGCGCGCCTTCTCGAGCACCGCGGCCGCGCCGAAGAATTCGTGCGCGACCCCTTCGTATTCGCGCCGCTCCACGGGCACGCCCGCGGTGTTGAGCGCGTCTTCGAGCTTCGCGCCGTCGCTGCGCAGCGGGTCGAGTCGCGCATTGATGAGCGTGACCGAGGGCAGGCCGGCCAACTGCGCATCGATCAACTGCAGGCGTGTGTCCTTCAGGTCGTCGTCGCTGCGCACCAGGTGTTCGACGAACCACTTCACCATCGCGCGGTTGAGCGGCTTGGCGATCGCGTTCTCGATGTACGACTCGGTGTTGAGGCTGGTCTGCGCCACCGGGTAGACCGACAGCACGTGGCGCGGTTGCGGCAGGCCGGCATCGCGCGCGGCAATGGCCGTGGCCACGGCCAGGTTGCCGCCGGCGCTTTCGCCGGCCAGTGCGAGCCGCGACGGATCGCCGCCGAGCGACGCCGCATTCGCGCCGAGCCAGCGGTAGGCCGCCAGCGCATCGTCCCAGGCCGCGGGGAAGCGGTGCTCGGGCGCCTGGCGGTAGTCCACCGACACCACGATCGCACCCGAGGCCTTGGCCAGGCCGCGCGCGCCGCCGTCGTAGACCTTGCGGTCGGCGATCACCCAGCCGCCGCCATGGAAGTACAGCACCACGGGCAACGGCCCCGTGCCCTCGGGCGTGTAGACCGTGGCGGGCAGGGCGCCCGCGGCACCGTCGACCGAGATCTCGCTGGTGCGCACGCCCGGTACCAGATCCTCGGGCCGGGTCGAACGGCCCTGCTGCTGCAGCAGGGCGTTCACCGCATCGGCGGCCGTGGGCTGCCGGCGCGCCTCGGCCACCTCGAGCTTCTCGATGGCCTTGGGGTGGAGCGACTCGTGGGCCTTGGCCAGTGCCAGCATGTCGTCGTCGGCGCGCAGCGACGCCACGGCATTGGAGATCGCGTTGATCACGGGGTTGGGCTTGCCGTCGTCGTCGTGGCGGAGATCGTCGTCGCTCATGGAAGCGTCCTTCAGGGAAAGAGGGAAGATGAAGTGAAGCCGCAGCAGCAGCGCGGCGCTTGCGCACAGCGTTGTGTCCAGGGCTTCGAACGTGTGTCGGACGGCGGCCCGAGGCGCGGTGAGCGGCCGACAGACGCACCCGTGCGGTGCGCGCCTGCCGCCGCGGCGCCGATTGACGCCCGAGGCGCTTTCGCCCCACAGTGCGCAGGCGCCGTCCCTGGCGTGCGAGGAACGCCATGACCCAGATCGGCAAGCCCCCCTGCGACGACGCCGCGATCCGCAGCGGAGCGGTCGCCGCGCCGTGCTCGGCGGCGGCCAAGCGCGGCATCCTGCTCGCGGCCATCCTGGGCTCGAGCATGGCCTTCATCGACGGCACGGTGGTCAACGTGGCGTTGCCCGCAATCCAGCGCGACCTGCATGCCGATGCCTTCCAGGCGCAATGGGTGGTCGAGTCCTATGCGCTGTTCCTCGCGGCGCTGCTGCTGGTGGGCGGCTCGCTGGGCGACCGCTTCGGCCGGCGCCGGATCTTCGCGATCGGCGTGGCGCTGTTCGCGCTGGCCTCGGTGGCCTGCGCGCTGTCGGCCACGGTGCAGCAGCTGATCGCGGCGCGCGCGCTGCAGGGCATCGGCGCCGCGCTGCTGGTGCCGGGCAGCCTGGCCTTGATCAGCGCGTCCTTCCCCGAAGGCGAGCGCGGCAAGGCGATCGGCACCTGGTCGGGCGCGAGCGGCATCACCGCGGCCATCGGGCCGGTCATCGGCGGCTGGCTGGTCGACCAGTATTCGTGGACCTGGGCCTTCCTGATCAACGTGCCGCTGGCCGCGGTGGTGCTGTGGGTCGTGTGGCGCCGCGTGCCCGAGAGCCGCAACCCGGCGGCGGGCCGGCTCGACATCGCGGGTGCGGTGCTCGCGACGCTGGGCCTCGGCGGCATCGTCTACGCGTTCATCGAGGCGCCGGTGCAGCAGTGGCGCGCGCCGGCCGTGATCGCCGCGCTGGTGCTGGGCCTCGCCGCCAGCGTGGCCTTCGTGGTGGTGGAGGCGCGCACGCGCGAACCGATGCTGCCGCTGGCCCTGTTCCGGCGCCGCAACTTCGGCGGCGCCAACCTGCTGACGCTGCTGCTCTATGCGGCGCTGGGCGGCAGCCTCTATTTCTTCCCGCTCAACCTGATCCAGGTGCAGGGCTACTCGGCCACGGTGGCGGGCGCGGCGCTGCTGCCCTTCATCCTGATCATGTTCGCCTTCTCGCGCCAGGCCGGGAAACTGGTCGACCGCTTCGGCCCGCGGCTGCCGCTGGTGGTCGGGCCGCTGATCGCGGGCCTGGGCTTCGCGCTGTTCACCGTGCCCGGCACGCAGGCCAATTACTGGACGGCCTTCTTCCCCGCGGTGGTGGTGCTGGGCATCGGCATGACGATCACCGTGGCGCCGCTCACCACCACCGTGATGAACGCGGTCGGGCCCGAGCAGGCGGGCATCGCCTCGGGCGTGAACAACGCGGTGTCGCGCACGGCCGCGGTGCTGGCGGTGGCGGTGTTCGGCCTGGTGATGGCCGGCGCCTTCGATGCCAGCCTGGCGGGCGCGCTGCGCGAGATGCACGCGTCGCCCGAACTCGCGGCCCATCTGGCGGGCCAGCGCAGCCGGCTCGCCGCGGCCGCGCCGCCGCCGGGCCTCGATGCGGCCGCGGCGCAAGCCGTCACGGCGGCGGTGCAGCAGGCCTTCGTCGCGGGCTTCCGCTGGGTGATGGGCCTGGGCGCGGCGCTGGCCTGGCTGAGCGCGCTGAGCGCCTGGCTGTGGATCGGTGGACGGGCCGACGGCGCCAGCGTCTCGGCCGGGGCTGCGGAGGCTCGTTAGACTGCCTGGACGATGCGCCGTGTCACCGGCAGCAGCGTCGCCAAAGGGAGAGAAGAATGATGAACGAAGGCAAGTGGAATGCCGTGGGGCATGGCTGCGCGCGGGGCGCCTGCGCGGCCGCGGCCGGCCTGCTGCTGTCGCTGATGGCGGCCTGCGGCGGCAGGACGGTGCAGTTGGGTGTGCGGGGCTACATGCACGACGAGGCCGACGATCCCGTGCGGTATTTCAAGGTCGACGGTGTCATGGGCGCGATGCCCGATGCCGACGGCGAGCCGGGCAGGATCGCCTGCTGCGTGAACCTCCCGATCGAATGGCGGCCCGGTCTCACGGCGACGGTCGAGTTCGGCCACGGCACGGCGAGCCCGCCGGCGCGCAGGATCCTCACGGTGCCGGTGGAGGAATACCGGGGCCACGCGCGCGGCACCCTGCAGGCGCATTTCTATCCCGAGGGCCGGGTGCGCATCGTGGTCTCGCGCTTCGCGCCGGGGCATCCGCGCTATCCGCTGCTCGAGGGCGTGGCGCTCGATTGGGGCATGTACCGCAACTACTGTGCGCTGCGGCCCTCCGACGCGGTCTGCCAGGTGCTGCCCAGGGACGGGGCGCGCTGACCGGCCGACCGCTCGCATGTCCGCAAACGGCCAGCGCCGCGGGGCGCCGTCGCCGATGCTCGGTGCCTCGCCATTTCCGCGCCCCGCCATGCACGCCCCGCTGCCCCGTTCCTTCGCCGCCCTGACCGGCGCCAACCTGGCGGCGCAATCGGCCGAGCAACTGAGCCTCGCGGCCACGCCCCTGGTGGCGGTGCTGATGCTCGGCGCCGGCCCGGGCGAGATCGGGCTGCTCGCGGCGCTGCAGACCCTGCCCTTCCTGATCCTGTCGCTGCCCCTGGGCTGGATGGCCGACCGCCTGCCCCGGCGGCGGCTCATGGTGGCCGGCGAGGTGTTGCGCGCGCTGTCGCTGCTGGCCTTGCTCGCGGCCGTGCTGCGGGATCGGTTGTCGGTCGAAGGTCTGGCGCTGCTGGGTTTTCTGGGGGCGGTGGGCACCGTGGCCTTCAGCGTCGCGGCGCCCGCGCTGGTGCCGGCCCTGGTGCCGCGTGAAGCATTGGCGCGTGCCAACGGACGGCTCGAGCTGGCGCGCAGCGCGGCCTTCGCGGGCGGGCCCGCACTGGGCGGCGCCCTGGTGGCCTGGGCCGGCGCACCGGCGGCGTTCGTGCTGGCGGCGGTGCTGTCGCTGGCGGCCGTGGCGCTGTTGTTCCGGCTGGTCGAGCCGGCGCGTCCCGCGCGGCCACCGCGCCATCCGCTGCGCGAAGTGCAGGACGGCGCCTCCTTCGTCTGGCGCGACCCGTTGCTGCGCCCGATGCTGCTGACCGGCGCGGCCTGGAACATCGCCTGGTTCGTGCTGCAGGCCGCGTACGTGCCCTATGCGGTCCGCGTGCTGGGCCTGGGCGCGGGCGCCATCGGGATCACGCTCGGCGCCTTCGGCGCCGGCATGGTGGTGGGCGCGCTGCTGGCGCCGCGCGTGGTGGCGGCCTTGCCCTTCGGTCGCGCGATCCAGCTCGGCCCGCTGGTGTCGGTGCTGGCCGCCGCGGCCATGGTCGCCACGCTTTTCCTGCCCAGCGGCGTGCTCGCGGCATCGGCCTTCTTCCTGTTCGGCGCCGGCCCGATCGTGTGGACCATCACCTCGACCACGCTGCGCCAGAGCCTCACGCCGGCCGCGATGCTGGGGCGCGTGGGCGCGCTGTTCCTCACGGTCAACACCGGCGCCCGCCCGGTCGGCGCCGCGCTGGGCGGCCTGGCCGGCGCGGGCTGGGGCGAGTCCGCCTGCCTCTGGCTCGCGCTGGCGGGCTTCGGGGTGCAGGCGCTGCTGATCCTGGGCTCGCCGGTCGGCGGCCTGCGGCGGATGCCAGCGGCGGCGGGATGAAGGGGCCGCCGCACGTCAGCGCAGAATGCCTGCATGAAAGCACCCCCCCGATTGCAGTCGCTGGTCGACGAAGGTCTGATCGACACCGTGGTGCGACAGCTGATGAGCGGCAAGGAAGCCATGGTCTACGTGGTGCGCTGCGGCGACGAGACGCGCTGCGCCAAGATCTACAAGGAAGCGACGAACCGCAGCTTCCGCCAGGCCGTCGACTACACCGAGAACCGCAAGGTCAAGAACACCCGCCTGCAGCGCGCGATGGCCAAGGGCACCAAGTTCGGCCGCCAGGCGACCGAGGCCGCCTGGCAGAGCGCCGAGGTCGACGCGCTCTACCGGCTGGCCGCGGCCGGCGTGCGCGTGCCCGAGCCCTACAACTTCTGCGACGGCGTGCTGCTGATGGAGCTGGTGACCGACGCCGAGGGCGATGCCGCCCCGCGCCTCAACGACGTGGTGTTCACGCCCGAGGACGCGCTGCGCCACCATGCGAGCCTGCTGGTCGAGGTGGTGCGCATGCTGTGCGCGGGCGTGGTGCACGGCGACCTGTCGGAATTCAACGTGCTGCTGGCGGCCGACGGGCCGGTGATCATCGACCTGCCGCAGGCGGTGGACGCGGCCGGCAACAACCACGCCAAGCGCATGCTGCTGCGCGACGTCGCGAACCTGAAGAACTTCTTCGGCCAGTTCGCGCCCGAGCTGCTGCAGACCCACTACGGCGACGAGATCTGGGCACTTTACGAAAGCGGCGAACTCGATCCGGGCACCCCGCTCACCGGCCGCTTCGCGCATGCGACCGGGCCGGTGGACCTGGGCAACGTGCTGCGCGAGGTCGACGATGCGCGCGCCGAGGAGGCGGCGCGGCTGGTGCGGATGGCGGCGCGCTAGCTACCGGCCTTCCTGCCGGAACGCCCCCGGCGCCACCCCGGTCCAGCCGCGGAAGGCGCGCGAAAAACTCTTCTCGTTGCGAAAGCCCACGGCCAGCGCGATCTGCTTGATCGGCCGCGTGGTGCGCCGCAGCTGGTCGATGGCCTGCTCGCGCCGCACCTCGTCCTTGAGCGCCTGCAGCGAGGTGCCTTCCTCGCTGAGCTGGCGGTGCAGCGTGCGGCTCGACAGGTGCAGCTCCGCGGCCAGCGCCTCGCCGGTGCCCGGGCCGCCCGCGCGCGCGCTCAGCAGCTCGCGCACGCGCTGGCCCAGCAGCCGGTCGCGCCGGTACTGCAGCACGGTGAGCGGCAGCGCGCGCTTGAGCATGGTGCGCAGCGCCGGCTCGTCGCGCTGCATCGGCAGCGCGAGATAACGCTCGTCGAAGCTGTAGCTGGCGCGCGCCGCATCGAAATGCAGTTCACCGCTGAACATCAGCGGGTAGGCGTCGCGGTGCGGCGGGGGCGCGAAGGGAAAGCTGGCGGCGCGCAGCGAGATGCGCGAATCGATGGCCCAGCAGGCATAGCCGTGCAGGAAGCGCAAGGTCGACACCAGGCAGAACTCGCGCAACGCCGGATCGAGCGCGCGGTGCTCGGTGACCGCCACGGTCGCGATGCCATCCGCCACCCGCAGGGCCAGCGTGATGTCTTCGGTCAGCAGCCGGTGGTGCCGGCACCAGCGCTTGATGGCCACGCCCAGGTCGGGCGAGCTCAGCGAGGCGCGGCACAGCATGCCGTGGCTGCCCCAGGGCAGCCGGCGCGAGAACCAGCCCAGCGCCTCGTCGTCCAGTTCCTGCATCGCGTGGGCATTGAGCGCCTCGAACTGCGCGGCCGTGACGCGGGCGCCTTCGCGGGCCAGCTCCTGCGGCGCGATCTGTGCCTGCGCCAGGGCGGCCGCCGGGTCCACGCCGTAGTGCGCATAGCCCTGCACGATCGCTCGCACGAAGGCCATGGGCGTGGCCGCGCGGCCGGGTTTGAGGAAGGCGGGGGAGGGCATCGCGAAACCAAAAGGTGTGGCGTAATTTGCAACCATTGTGGCGGCAAATGCGAAGCCTGCGGGCGTAAGCTGCGGCTTTTGCGCGCGCAGCCGTCCCGGTTCCCGTTCCCGTGCCTGCGAGCGCACCGTGCACCCTTCAGAGGAGACAAGCCCCATGCCCGCCCCGACCCTTCCCGGCCTGAACTTCGACCTCGGCGACACCGTCGACGCGCTGCGCGACGCGATCGCCGATTTCGCGGACCACGAGATCACGCCCCGCGCCGCCCAGATCGACAGCGACAACCTGTTCCCGCACGACCTGTGGAAGAAGCTGGGCGACCTCGGCCTGCACGGCATGACGGTGAAGGAGGAATACGGCGGCACCGAGCTGGGCTACCTCGCGCACATGGTTGCGATGGAAGAAGTCTCGCGCGCCTCGGCCTCGGTGGGCCTGTCGTATGGCGCGCACTCCAACCTGTGCGTGAACCAGATCCACCGCAACGGCAGCGAAGCGCAGAAGAAGAAGTACCTGCCCAAGCTGGTGAGCGGCGAGCACGTGGGCGCGCTCGCGATGAGCGAACCCAATGCCGGCTCCGACGTGGTCAGCATGAAGCTGCGCGCCGAGAAGAAGGGCGACCGCTATGTGCTCAACGGCAGCAAGATGTGGATCACCAACGGCGGCGACGCCGACACGCTGGTGATCTACGCCAAGACCGAGCCCGAGATGGGCGCGCGCGGCATGACGGCCTTCATCGTCGAGAAGGGCTTCAAGGGCTTCTCGGCCGGCACCAAGCTCGACAAGCTGGGCATGCGCGGCAGCAACACCTTCCCGCTGTTCTTCGACAACTGCGAAGTGCCCGAAGAGAACGTGCTGGGCGGCGAAGGCATGGGCGCCAAGGTACTGATGAGCGGCCTCGACTACGAGCGCGCGGTGCTGTCGGGCGGTCCGCTGGGCATCATGGCCGCCTGCATGGATGCGGTGATTCCCTTCGTGCACGAGCGCAAGCAGTTCGGCCAGAGCATCGGCGAGTTCCAGCTGATGCAGGGCAAGATCGCCGACATGTACTCGACCTGGCAGGCCACGCGCGCCTACGTGTACGCGGTGGGCAAGGCCTGCGACCGCAACGACCACGCGCGCACCTTCCGCAAGGACGCGGCCGGCGCCATCCTGTACTCGGCCGAGAAGGCCACCTGGATGGCCGGCGAGGCGATCCAGGCGCTGGGCGGCGTGGGCTACACCAAGGACTTCCCGGTCGAGCGCCTGTGGCGCGACGCCAAGCTCTACGAGATCGGCGCGGGCACCAGCGAGATCCGGCGCATGCTGATCGGGCGCGAGCTGTTCTCGGAAACGGCCTGAAGGCGGACTTCCGGACGCAGAGGGCGCAAAGGTTTCGCGAAGAACGCAAAAGAGCAGCCGAATCTTCTGATTGAATCTTTCGCGCCTTCTGCGAAACCTTCGCGTCCTCTGCGTCCGGTTTCCGAATTTGTATTCGACATGGAGACAAGCATGACTCTGACCGAAAGCTATGCCCGAGGCGCCACCGACGTCCCCCTCATCGAACAACCCATCGGCGCCTTCTTCGACGACATGGTCGCGAAGCAGCCCGATCGCGAGGCCCTGGTCAGCCGCCACGAAGCACAGCGCTTCACGTATCGCGAACTGCAGACCGCGTCGAACCGGCTTGCGAGCGCGCTGCTGAACCTGGGCCTGGTGCCCGGCGACCGCGTGGGCATCTGGTCGCACAACAACGTGCCCTGGGTGCTGCTGCAGATCGCGACCGCCAAGGTCGGCCTGATCCTGGTCAACATCAATCCGGCCTACCGCACCTCGGAGCTTGAGTACGCGCTCAACAAGGTCGGCGCCAAGGCGCTGGTGACCATGGCGCAGTTCAAGACCAGCGACTACCTGGGCATGCTGCGCGAGCTGGGCCCGAAGCGGCTGCCGCTGCTGCAGCACACGGTGTGGATCGACAAGGCCGGCGATGCCGAGCAGCCCGGCATGCAGCGCTTCTCGGCCCTGCTCGCGAGCGGCGATCCGCAGGACGCGCGCATCGCGCAGATCGGCGCCACGCTCGAGGCCACCGACCCGATCAACCTGCAGTTCACCAGCGGCACCACCGGCTTCCCCAAGGGCGCCACGCTGACCCACCGCAACATCCTGAACAACGGCTTCTTCATCGGCGAGTGCATGAAGCTCACGCCCGAAGACCGGCTGTGCATCCCGGTGCCGCTCTACCACTGCTTCGGCATGGTGCTGGGCAACCTGGCGGTGCTCACGCATGGCGCGACCATCGTCTACCCCAACGACGGCTTCGACCCGCTGACCGTGCTCGAGACGGTGCAGGCCGAGCGCTGCACCGGGCTGCACGGCGTGCCCACGATGTTCATCGCCGAGCTCGACCATCCGCGCTTCAAGGAATTCGACCTCTCGACGCTGCGCACCGGCATCATGGCCGGCTCGCCGTGCCCGACCGAGGTGATGAAGCGCGTGGTCGACCAGATGCACCTGGGCGAGATCACCATCGCCTACGGCATGACCGAGACCTCGCCGGTGAGCTGCCAGAGCAGCACCGACACGCCGCAGGACAAGCGCGTGTCGACCGTCGGCACGGTGCAGCCGCACCTCGAAATCAAGATCGTCGACCCCGAGACCGGCGCCACCGTGGCGCGCGGCCAGTCGGGCGAGTTCCTCACGCGCGGCTATTCGGTGATGCACGGCTACTGGCAGGACGAGGAGAAGACCCGCGAAGCCATCGACGCCGAGGGCTGGATGCACACCGGCGACCTGGCGGTGATGGACGCCGAGGGCTACGTCAACATCGTCGGCCGCATCAAGGACCTGGTGATCCGCGGCGGCGAGAACATCTACCCGCGCGAGATCGAGGAATTCCTCTACCGCCATCCCAAGGTGCAGGACGTGCAGGTGGTCGGCCTGCCCGACAAGCGCTACGGCGAGGAGCTCTGCGCCTGGATCATCGTCAAGCCCGGCCAGACGGCCACCGAAGACGAGGTCCGCGATTTCTGCAAGGGCCAGATCGCGCACTACAAGGTGCCCAGGTACATCCAGTTCGTGGCCGAGTTCCCGATGACGGTGACCGGCAAGATCCAGAAATTCAAGATCCGTGACGAGATGAAGGCCCGACTGGGGCTGGAAGAAGCGAAGACGGCATGAAGCCAACCCGGACAGCCGAACGCAGAGGACGCGAGGGTTTCGCAGAGGTCGCAAAAGGAAAACCAGACTTGAAGGATTTCTTCTGCGACTTCTGCGCCACTTTTGTCTTCCTTGCGCGTTCGGAAGTCCGCTCCCGAATTGGATAACCCATGAGCAAACTCGAAACCAAACTGAATGCGCGCAGCGCAGACTTCCAGGCCAACGCCGCCGCGATGCGCGCACTGGTCGACGACCTGCATGCGCAGTTCTCCAAGGTCGAGGCCGGCGGCGGCGAGGCCGCGCGTGCGAAACACGTCGCGCGCGGCAAGCTGCTGCCGCGCGACCGCGTGGCCGAACTGCTGGACCCGGGCACGCCCTTCCTCGAGATCGCGCCGCTGGCGGCCTACGGCATGTACCTCGATGCCAAGGGCGCCGAATCGGCACCCGGCGCGGGCCTGATCGCCGGCATCGGCCGCGTGAGCGGCGTCGACTGCATGATCGTGTGCAACGACGCCACGGTGAAGGGCGGCACCTACTACCCGCTCACGGTGAAGAAGCACCTGCGCGCGCAGGAGATCGCCGAGCAGAACCGCCTGCCCTGCATCTACCTCGTCGACTCCGGCGGTGCCAACCTGCCGAACCAGGACGAGGTCTTCCCCGACCGCGACCACTTCGGTCGCATCTTCTACAACCAGGCCAACATGAGCGCGCAGGGCATCGCGCAGATCGCGGTGGTCATGGGCTCGTGCACGGCGGGCGGCGCCTACGTGCCGGCGATGAGCGACGAGTCGATCATCGTGAAGAACCAGGGCACCATCTTCCTGGGCGGCCCGCCGCTGGTGAAGGCCGCGACCGGCGAGGTCGTGACGGCCGAGGACCTGGGCGGCGGCGACGTGCACACGCGCCTGTCGGGCGTGGCCGACCACCTGGCGCAGAACGACCTGCATGCGCTGTCGCTCGCGCGCTCGGCCATCGCCAACATCAACCGCAAGGACGCGACCGAGGCGCCGCACCCCGACGTGCGCGCGCCAGAGTTTCCGCGCGAGGAGCTGTACGGCGTCATCCCCACCGACACGCGCAAGCCCTTCGACGTGCGCGAGATCATCGCGCGCATCGTCGACGGCAGCGAGTTCCACGAGTTCAAGTCGCGCTTCGGCGCCACGCTGGTCTGCGGCTTCGCCGAGATCGAAGGCATGCCGGTGGGCATCGTGGCCAACAACGGCATCCTGTTTTCCGAGTCGGCCCAGAAGGGCGCGCACTTCATCGAGCTGTGCTGCCAGCGCAAGATCCCGCTGGTGTTCCTGCAGAACATCACCGGCTTCATGGTCGGCCGCAAGTACGAGAACGAAGGCATCGCGCGCCACGGCGCCAAGATGGTGACGGCCGTGGCCACGGCCAACGTGCCCAAGTTCACGATCATCATCGGCGGCAGCTTCGGCGCCGGCAACTACGGCATGTGCGGCCGGGCCTACAGCCCGCGCTTCCTCTGGATGTGGCCCAACGCACGCATCAGCGTGATGGGCGGCGAGCAGGCCGCGAGCGTGCTGGCCACGGTCAAGCGCGACGGCATCGAGGGCAAGGGCGGCCAGTGGAGCGCCGACGAAGAAGAAGCCTTCAAGGCGCCGATCCGTCAGCAGTACGAGGACCAGGGCCATCCCTACTACGCGACCGCGCGGCTGTGGGACGACGGCATCATCGATCCGGCCGACACGCGCCGCGTGCTGGCGCTGGGCCTGGCGGCGGCGCGCAACGCACCCATCCCCGAGCCGAAGTTCGGCATCTTCCGAATGTAAGGGGCAGGGCATGAGCGACTTCACCAAGCTGAAACTCACCCTCGACGGCCCGGTCGCCCGCATCTGGCTCGACCAGCCCGACACGCGCAACGCCTTCGACGACGTCGTGATCGCCGAGCTCACGCAGGCCTTCCTCGAGGCCGGTGCGGCGCCGCAGGTCAAGGCCATCGTGCTGGGCGCCAACGGCCCGGCCTTCTGCGCGGGGGCCAACCTGAACTGGATGCGCCGCATGGCCGACTACACGCGCGACGAGAACCTCGCCGACGCGGGCAAGCTGGCCGAGATGCTGCGCACCATCGCCGAATGCCCCAAGCCCACCATCGCGCGCGTGCAGGGCGACGTGTACGCGGGCGGCATGGGCCTGGTCGCGGCCTGCGACATGGCGGTGAGCGTGGATGCGGCCTGGTACTGCTTGAGCGAAGTGAAGATCGGCCTGGTGCCCGCGACCATCAGCCCCTACGTGATCCGCGCGATGGGCGCGCGTGCGTCCCAGCGCTACTTCCTCACGGCCGAACGCTTCGGCGCGGCCGAGGCGCACCGCATCGGCTTCGTGCACGAAGTGGTGGCGGCCGATGCGCTCGACGCCAAGGTCGACGAACTGCTCAAGGCCCTGACCGGCGCCAGCCCCGCGGCCGTGCGCGCCTGCAAGACGCTGCTGGCCGATGTCACGGGCCGCGAGATCGACGACGCGCTGATCGCCAAGACGGTCGAGGGCATCGCCGACATCCGCGCCAGCGAGGAAGGGCGCGAGGGCGTGCAGGCCTTCCTGCAGAAGCGCAAGCCGTCCTGGATCGACCGATGAACACGGACATCCGGACGCAGAATGAAGCCAGAAGTGCCGCAGAAGGCGCTGAAGGAACCCTGTGGCGGTTTCCTCTCGCGACTTCTGCGGAACCTTCGCGTCCTCTGCGTCCGGCGGTCCGCCTTGCGTTCTTTTCTGATCGACGCCGGCCCACCGCATGACCGCCAATCTCGACCTGCCCCAGCTGCTCGCCCTGGCCGCCGCCATCGGCTGGGCCAGCGGCATCCGCCTGTACCTGGTGGTGCTGCTGACCGGGCTGGTCGGCTACATGGGCTGGGTGCCGCTGCCCAGCGGCCTGCACCTGCTGGCGCATCCGGTGGTGCTGGCCGCGAGCGGCTTCATGGTCTTCGTCGAGTTCTTCGCCGACAAGATCCCCGGGCTCGATTCGCTCTGGGACATGGTCCACACGGTGATCCGCATTCCCGCGGGCGCCGCGCTCGCGGCCGGGGTGTTCGGTGCCGACCATGCGCTGATGGCGCTGGTCGCCGCGCTGCTGGGCGGCGGCTTCGCGGCCACCGCGCATGCGGCCAAGGCCACCACGCGCGCGGCCATCAACACCTCGCCCGAGCCTTTTTCCAACGTCGGCGCTTCGCTGGTCGAGGACACGGCGGTGCCGGCCGGGCTCTGGCTCGCGCTCGCGCATCCGGTCGTCTTCCTCGTGCTGTTCGTGCTGGTGCTGGCGCTGAGCGTGTGGCTCATCCGCAAGAGCTGGCGTTTCCTCAAGGCGCTGCTGGGCCGCGTGACCCGCATCTTCAGCGGCCGGCCCGATCCCGGCGTGGCGCCCGCGTTCCGCCGCAACCGCGGCGACGACGGCCCCGCCTGATCCCGCGCGACATGGAGCTTCCCCTGACACCCGCAGATTCCTCCCGCAATGCCGACTGGCAGGCGCGCAGCCGACGCCATGTCTGGCACCCCTGCACCCAGAGCATCCGCCTCGAGGCGGTGCCGCCGCTGCCGATCGCGCGCGGCGAGGGCGTGTGGCTGGTCGACCACGACGGCCGCCGCTACCTCGACGCCACCAGTTCCTGGTGGGTCAACCTGTTCGGCCACGCCCATCCCTTCATCAACGCCGCGCTCAAGGACCAGCTCGATGCGCTGCCGCACGTGATGCTGGCCGGCTGCACCCATGCGCCCGCGGTCGAACTGTCCGAGCGCCTGGGCGCGCTGACCGGCGGCGTGCTGGGCCACTGCTTCTATGCCTCCGACGGCGCCTCGGCGGTGGAGATCGCGCTGAAGATGAGCTTCCACGCCTGGCGCAACGCGGGCCGTGCCGACAAGCGGCGCTTCGTCGCGCTGCGCCAGGGCTACCACGGCGAGACGCTGGGCGCGCTGCATGTGACCGACGTGGCGGTGTTCCGCGACGCCTATGCGCCGCTGCTGGGCGAGGCGCACCTGGTGCCCTCGCCCGACGCGCGCCTGGCACAGGACGGCGAGGACGCCGCCGCCGTGGCGCGGCGCGCGGCGGATGCGCTCGAGGCCCTGCTGGCCGCGGAGCACCACAGCATCGCGGCGCTGATCGTCGAGCCGCTGGTGCAATGCGCCGCCGGCATGGCGATGCACGACCCCGAATACCTGCGCCGGGTGCGCGCGCTGTGCGATCGCTACGCGGTGCACCTGATCGCCGACGAGATCGCGGTCGGCTGCGGGCGCACCGGCAGCTTCTTCGCCTGCGAGCAGGCCGGCATCTGGCCCGACTTCCTGTGCCTGTCGAAGGGCATCAGCGGCGGCTACCTGCCGCTGGCGCTGGTGATGACGCGCGACGCGATCTACCAGGGCTTCGTCGACGACGACGTGGCGCGCAGCTTCCTGCATTCGCACTCCTACACCGGCAACCCGCTGGCCTGCCGCGCGGCGCTGGCCACGCTCGACCTGTTCGAGCGCGAACAGGTGCTGGTGCGCAACCGCACGCGCGCGGCGCGCATCCTGCACACGCTGCGCGACGCGCTGGGCACGCGCGCGGTCACGCACCTGCGCCAGCGCGGCATGATCACCGCCTTCGACGTGAGCGCGCCGGGTGAACGCTTCGCCGAGCGCTTCCATCTGGCGGCGCGCGACCAGGGGCTGCTGATGCGGCCCATCGGCACCACCGTGTACCTGATGCCGCCCTACGTGATCGGCGACGACGAGATCGACCACCTGGTCGCGGGCACCGTCGCCGTGCTGGACGCGATCGCACCGCATGCCAGGGAAGGGGGCCGCAATGTCGCGCTTGCTTGAAGGCCTGCAGCAGCAGATGGCCGCGCTCGACGCGCAGGCCCTGCGCCGCCGCCGGCAGATCGCCGAGACGCCCTGCGCGCCCGCACAGGTGCTGACCCGGCCCGGCGGCGCGGCGCCGCGCGAACTGCTGGCCTTCAGCAGCAACGACTACCTGGGCCTGGCCGCGCACCCGGCCATCGCCGCGGCGCTGGCCGAAGGCGCGGCGCGCTATGGCGCGGGCAGCGGCGGTTCGCACCTGATCCTGGGCCACTCGCGCGCGCATGCGCAGCTCGAGGAGCGGCTCGCCGAATGGATGGCGCCCCACATCCCCGAAGCGCAGAGCCTGTTCTTCTGCACCGGCTACATGGCCAACCTCGCGGTGCTGTCCGCGCTGGGCGGCGCCGAGGCGGTGATCTTCTCCGAGGCGCTCAACCATGCCTCGCTGATCGACGGCGCGCGGCTGGCCAGGGCGCGGGTGGTGGTCTACCCGCATTGCGACCTGCAGGTCCTCGAGGCGCAGCTCGCGGCCAGCGATGCGCCGGTCAAGCTGATCGTGAGCGACGCGGTGTTCAGCATGGACGGCCGCATCGCGCCCGTGGCCGAGTTGCTGGCGCTGGCCGAGCGCCACGACGCCTGGCTGGTGCTCGACGATGCGCACGGCTTCGGCGTGCTGGGCGCGACCGGGCGCGGCGTGGTCGAGGCCCTGGGCCTGCGCGCCGAGCGGCTGGTGCTGATCGGCACGCTGGGCAAGGCGGCCGGCGTGGCCGGGGCCTTCGTCGCCGCCCACCGCACCGTGATCGACTACCTGGTGCAGCGCGCGCGGCCCTACATCTTCACCACGGCCGCGCCGCCCGCCATCGCGCATGCGTTGCTCACCAGCCTGACGCTGATCGAGGGCGAGGAGGGCGTGCACCGCCGCGCCTTGCTGCGCGCCCGCATCGCCGAGTTCCGCGCTGGCGTGCAGGCCGTGCTGCCGGCCGATGGCCGTGCCCGGCTGGCCGATTCGTCGGTCGCGATCCAGCCGCTGATCGTGGGCGAGAACGCACGCGCGATGCAGCTCATGGCGCAGCTCGATGCGCTGGGCCTGCATGTGGGCGCGATCCGCCCGCCCACCGTGCCGGTGGGCACGGCGCGGCTGCGCATCGCGCTGTCGGCCGCGCACACCGCGGACGAGGTCGCGCGGCTGGTCGAGGCCCTGGGACAGGCGTTGTCGACGGAGGCGAGCGCATGAGTTTCTTCATCACCGGCACCGACACGGGCGTCGGCAAGACCCTGGTGAGCAGCGCGCTGCTGTGGTCGCTGGCCGCATCGGGCCGGCGCGCGGTCGGCATGAAGCCCGTGGCCGCGGGCCTCGAGCCGGTCGATGGCGCCTGGTGCAACGAGGACGTGGTGCAGCTGCAGGCCGCGGGCAACGTCGAGGCCCCGCTGGCCCTGCGCTGCCCCTACCTGCTGCGCGAACCGGTCTCGCCGCACCTGGCCGCGCGCGCCGAGGGCGTGCGTGTCGAACTGCCGCCGCTGCTGTCGGCCTTCGAGGCCTTGCGCGCGCTGGCCGACGTGGTGGTGGTCGAGGGCGTGGGCGGCTTCCGGGTGCCGCTGGGCGAAGGCTTCGACAGCGCCGACCTGGCTACCGCGCTGGGCCTGCCCGTGGTCCTCGTCGTGGGCCTGCGCCTGGGCTGCCTCAACCATGCGCTGCTCAGCGCCGAGGCCATCCGCGCGCGCGGCCTGGTGCTCGCGGGCTGGGTCGGCAGCCACATCGACCCCGGCATGCGCGCGCTCGAGGGCAACCTCGACACGCTGCGCCGCCACCTGAGCGCGCCGTTGCTGGGCGTGGTGCCGCACCTTGCCGCGCCCGACGCCGCCAGCGCGGCCCGCCACCTCGACCTGGGCGCGCTGCGCGCCTGAACCTCCTCCATTCGACATCGACAAAGGTCCCCCATGTTCAAGAAGATCCTGATCGCCAACCGCGGTGAAATCGCCTGCCGCGTGGCCGCCACCGCGCGCCGCCTCGCCATCCGCACGGTCGCCGTCTACTCCGACGCCGATGCCAACGCCAACCATGTTCGAGCCTGCGACGAGTCGGTGCACATCGGCGGCAGCGCGCCCAAGGACAGCTACCTGCGCTGGGAGCGCATCCTCGAGGCCGCCAAGGCCACGGGGGCCGAAGCCATCCACCCGGGCTACGGCTTCCTGAGCGAGAACGAGGAGTTCGCGCAGGCCTGCGCCGACGCCGGCCTGGTCTTCATCGGCCCGCCGCCCTCGGCCATCAAGGACATGGGCCTCAAGGCCGAGTCCAAGCAGCTGATGGAAAAGGCCGGCGTGCCGCTGGTGCCCGGCTACCACGGCCACGACCAGGACCCGGGCCTGCTGCAGCGCGAGGCCGACCGCATCGGCTACCCGGTGCTGATCAAGGCCAGCGCGGGCGGCGGCGGCAAGGGCATGCGCGCGGTCGAGAAGTCGGCGGACTTCGCGGCCGCGCTGGCCTCCTGCCAGCGCGAGGCCATCAACAGCTTCGGCGACGACGCGGTGCTGATCGAGAAGTACGTGCAGCGCCCGCGCCACATCGAGATCCAGGTCTTCGGCGACACGCACGGCGACTGCGTCTACCTGTTCGAGCGCGACTGCTCGGTGCAGCGGCGCCACCAGAAGGTGCTCGAAGAAGCACCCGCGCCCGGCATGACCGAAGCGATGCGCGCGCAGATGGGCGCGGCGGCCGTGGCCGCGGCCAAGGCGGTGAAGTACGTCGGTGCGGGCACCGTGGAATTCATCGTCGAGCAGCGCGACGGCGGCGAGATGAACTTCTTCTTCATGGAGATGAACACCCGCCTGCAGGTCGAGCATCCCGTGACCGAAGCCATCACCGGCCTCGACCTGGTGGAATGGCAGCTGCGCGTGGCCTCGGGCGAGCCGCTGCCGCTGAAGCAGGGCGAACTCCAGATCCACGGCCACGCGATCGAGGCCCGCATCTGCGCCGAGAACCCCGACAACAACTTCCTGCCTGCCACCGGCACGCTGCAGGTCTACCGCAAGCCGCAGGCCACCGCCTTCCAGCGCAGCCGCGTGCGCATCGACGACGGCGTGCGTGAAGGCGGCGAGATCTCGCCCTTCTACGACTCGATGATCGCCAAGCTGATCGTGCACGGCGCGACGCGCGACGAGGCGCTGGCCCGGCTCGATGCCGCGCTGGCGCAGGTGCACATCGTGGGCGTGTCGACCAACGTGCAGTTCCTGCGCGGCATCCTGGCCACGGCTTCGTTCTCGCAGGCCAACCTCGACACCGCGCTGATCGAGCGCGAGCGCGCGGTGCTGTTCGACCGCGAGCCGCTGGGCCTGCCGCTGGCGGCCGCCGCCTCGGTCGCGCGCACCCTGCTCGACGAACGTTCGACCGGCACGCCCGACCCCTTCAGCCAGCGCGACGGCTGGCGCTCGCTGGGCGTCACGGCGCGCATCTTCGCCTTCGAGTTCCGCGGCGAACCGCAGACCGCCACGCTGCGCTACCTGCACGACGGCGCGCTGACGCTGGACGCGGGCGGCGTGTCGGGCCCGCTGGTGATCGGCCGGCTGCCCGAGGGCCAGATCGAGCTGTCCTTCAACGGCCAACGCCACACGCTCGACGTCTACGAGCGCCAGGCCACGACCCATGTGTTCGCGGCCAAGGGCGCGACGAAGATCACC
Organism: Variovorax sp. J2P1-31; assembly: GCF_030317215.1. Classification (NCBI taxonomy): domain Bacteria; kingdom Pseudomonadati; phylum Pseudomonadota; class Betaproteobacteria; order Burkholderiales; family Comamonadaceae; genus Variovorax; species Variovorax sp. J2P1-31. Next base: position 156,809 of record NZ_JASZYA010000006.1, on the reverse strand, counting down.
GCCATCGACCGCCTCGCCCACGCGGGCGACACCCAGGCCGAAGGCGGCCGGCTGACCGCGCCCATGCCCGGCAAGGTGGTGTCCTTCGCGGTCAAGGCCGGCGACAAGGTCACGCGCGGCCAGCCGCTGGCGGTGATGGAGGCGATGAAGATGGAGCACACCATCGCCGCGCCGGCCGACGGCACGGTGGAAGAACTGCTCTACGCGCCGGGCGACCAGGTGACCGAAGGATCGGAATTGCTGCGCATCGCGGCCGCCGCTTAACCCCGTTCGCAAGGCTGGGACGTATCAGAGGCATCCACTGCTTTTTTCCAAGGACGCCATGACGCATCGCCAGCCCCTGTTCCTCGCCCGCGCACTCCTGCTGCCCCTGCTCGCGGCCCTCGCGCTCACGGCCTGCGGCCGCAGGAACGCGGAGCTCGCCGAGCCGGCCGCCGCGCCGCCCGCGCCGATGATGGCCGCGCCGGGCTTCGGCGGCGGCGCGGAGAAGCGGGCGCGCGTGCAGCAGGAGGCCGCATCGGCGGACCAGGCCGAAGCCTCGCCGCTGCAACGCTTCCTCGCGGTGCGCCAGGACCTGAACGTCGAGGTGCCGCCCGAACAGCTGGCCGATGCCTGGGCCAAGGTGCGCGACCTGTGCGGCACGCTGCAATGCGAACTGCTGTCCTCGTCGCTGCTGCGCGAGACGCCGCAGCAGCCCGGCAACGCGCAGCTCGAGATGCGCGTGCTGCCGGCCGACGTCGACAAGCTGCTGGGCGGCCTGACCATGGTGGCCCACGTGGTTTCGCACACCACCACCAGCGAGGACAAGACCGCCGAGGTGATCGACGTCGAGGCCCGCATCCGCAATCGCACCGAGTTCCGCGACAGCCTGCGGGTGATGCTGCGCGACACCGTGACCAAGCGCACCATGGCCGACCTGCTCGCGATCCAGCGCACGCTGTCCGACACCCAGGCCGAACTTGACGCCATGGCCACGCAACGCAAGGTATTGGGGCAGCAAACCAGCAAGCAGCACATCCAGATCCAGTTCACCCCGACTCGCGCGCTGGTGCGCGGCGGCGACAGCTACAGCCCGATGGCGAAGGCGCTGCGCAATGCGGGCGCGGTGCTCGCCGAGAGCGTGGGCGCGCTGATCACCTTCGTGGCGGCGGTGCTGCCGTGGGTGCTGTTGATCGGGCTGCCCCTGGGCTGGCTCGCGCGCGTGCTGTGGCGCCGCCGCCGGGCCCGCGCGGCCTGACTAAGATCCGTTCATGCGAATCACCGTCTGCCTCACCGACACCCGCCCCGAATCCTGGATCGAGGGCCTGCGCGCCGCCTTGCCCGATGCCGAAGTCTCGGCCTGGACGCCCGACGCGCCGCCCGCCGACCACGCGGTGGTCTGGGCCCCGCCCCAGGCCTTCCTCGACCAGCAGCCCAGCCTGCGCGGCATCTTCAACATCGGCGCCGGCGTCGATGCGCTGACCAAGCTCAGGCTGCCGCCGGAAGCCCGCATCGTGCGGCTCGACGACGCCGGCATGTCGGTGCAGATGGCCGAGTACGTGTGCCATGCGCTGATCCGCCACTTCCGCGACTTCGACGGCTATGCCGCCGATGCGCGCGACGGCCGCTGGAGCTACCGCAAGCCCAACGTCCGCCAGGACTTCCCGGTCGGCGTCATGGGCCTGGGCGTGCTGGGCCAGCGCGTGGCGAAGGCGGTGGCGCAGTTCGATTTCCCGGTCAAGGGCTGGAGCCGCTCGCCCAAGCAGATCGAGGGCGTGCAGTGCTTCGCGGGCCACGCGCAGCTCGATGCCTTCCTGGCCGCGAGCCGGGTCGTGGTCTGCCTGCTGCCGCTCACGCCCGACACGCGCGGCATCCTGCGGCGCGAGACGCTGCAGAAGCTGCACGGCGGCCGGCCCGGCGGCTACGTGATCAACGTGGCGCGCGGCGGCCACCTGGTCGAGGCCGACCTGATCCCGCTGCTCGACGACGGCCTGCTGGCCGGCGCCACGCTCGACGTGTTCGAGACCGAGCCGCTGCCCGCCGACCACCCCTTCTGGCGCCACCCGAAGATCGACGTCACGCCGCACGCCTCGGCCCGCACCCAGCGCGAGGAGTCGATCGCCCAGATCGCCGGGAAGATCCGTGCCGTCGAAGCGGGTGGGGACTTCGACCGCATCGCGGGCGTCGTCGATCCGCAGCGCGGATACTGACGACAAGAACGATGGCCCGCTGAACCTGTAACGCCACGAGAACGCCCATGAACATCCCCTCCAGAGTCAAGATCGTCGACGTCGGCCCCCGCGACGGCCTGCAGAACGAGAAGCAGCCCGTGCCCGCGGCGGTCAAGATCGAACTCGTGCACCGGCTGCAGGACGCCGGCCTGAGCGCGATCGAGGTCACGAGCTTCGTCAGCCCCAAGTGGGTGCCGCAGATGGCCGACAACGCCGAGGTGATGGCCGGGCTGCGGCGCAATCCGCGCGTGACCTACTCGGTGCTCACGCCCAACATGAAGGGCTTCGAGGCGGCGATCGCCGCGCCGCGCAACCAGTGGCCCGACGAGATCGTGGTGTTCGGCGCCGCCAGCGAGGCCTTCAGCCAGAAGAACATCAACTGCTCGATCGCCGAGAGCATCGAGCGCTTCGCGCCGGTGGTGGCGGCCGCGCGCGAACACGGCATCCATGTGCGCGGCGCGATGTCGTGCACCGTGGGCTGCCCCTACGAAGGCGAGATCGATCCCTCGCGCGTCGACATGCTGGCCGGCCTGATGAAGGGCATCGGCGTGCAGCACGTGGGCGTGGCCGACACCATCGGCGTGGGCACGCCCAACAAGGTGCGGCGCGCGCTCGAGGCCACGCTCAGGCACTACGGCATCGACGACGTCTCGGGCCACTTCCACGACACCTACGGCCAGGCGCTCTCCAACACGCTGGCCAGCCTGGAGATGGGCGTGTGGCAGTACGACACCTCGTCGGCCGGCCTGGGCGGCTGCCCCTACGCCAAGGGCGCGACCGGCAATGTCGCGACCGAGGACGTGGTCTACATGCTGCACGGCATGGGCATCGAGACCGGCATCGACCTCGATGCGCTGATCGACGCGGGCGTCTACATCAGCGATGCGCTGGGCCGCGAGCCGAGCTCGCGGGTGTCGAAGGCGATCCGCACCAAGCGCGCGGGCTAGGGCTCAAGGCCCCAGGGCGCGCAGCGCGAGCAGGCCCACGATGGCCAGGCCCAGCAGCGCCGCCAGGCCCTGCCAGAAGCGCACCGGATGGCGCTCGATCAAGGGCGGCGTGCGCGTGCGCAGGAACTCCGCCCCCGGTGACCGCAGGTCGTGCGCCAGTTCCGAGGCGGCCTGCTGGCGCCGGGCCGGGTTCGGCTGCAGCGCCTTGTGCAGCACCGCATCGACCCAGGCCGGCAGCTCGGGCCGGAAATGGCGCACCGGCGTGTAGCGCAGCCGCTTCGCGTCGGCGGCCGAGCGCACGCGCGAGGCCTGCAGGCCGTAGGGCAGCTGGCCGGTGAGCATGCGGTAGGCGATCACCGCCAGCGAGAAGATGTCCGAGGGCGCGCTGCCGCCCTGGCCCGTGAAGTATTCGGGCGCGGTGTACTGCAGCGTGCCGGCGATGGCGAGCGCGCGGCGTTCGTCGGCGCCATCGGCCAGGCCCGCGACGTGGGCCGAGGCCAGGTCGATGATCTTCACCGTGCCGCTGCGGTCGATCATCACGTTCTCGGGCCGCAGGTCCTGGTGCAGCATCTCGCGGCCGTGCAGCGCCTGCAGGCCGCGCGCGAGCTGCGCGACGATGCCGCGCACGCTGTCGAGCGAGGGCCGCGGATGGTCGACCATCCACTGCGCGAGCGTCTGGCCCTCGACGTAGTCCATCGCGACGAAGAGGTGGCTGCGCGGCCGTTCGATGCGGCTGGCCTTGAGCACGTGCGGGCTGTCGACGCGCCGTGCCACCCATTCCTCGCGCACGAAGCTGTCGAGGTGCGCGGCGTCCTCGCGCAGGTCGACCGAGGGCAGCTTGAGCACCACGCGCTGGCCGGTGGCGTCGTCGGTCGCCAGGTGCACGTGGCTGCGCGCGCTCACGTGCAGCTCGCGCACCAGCGTGAAGCCCTCGAAGCGGTCGCGCGGCGCCAGCGGCGCGGCGATCGCCAGGCCTTCGCGCTGCGCGGCGAGCTGTGCCGCGCTGGCGTCGGGCAGTGCGTCGATGCGCAGCAGCTGCACGGTGCTGTCGTCGGCGCCGCCGCGTTCGTGCGCCGCGCGGCTGAGCAGGCCGGCGGCCGCATCGAAGTCGTCGCCGCAGCGCGCGAGCGCGCGGTGGACGGCGGCCGCCTCGAGCCCGCCGTAGGCGCCGTCGGTGGCCAGCAGGTAGACCTCGCCCACCTCGGCATTCCAGTGGCGGTAGTCGATCTCCACGTTGGGGCCCGCGCCCAGCGCGCGCCCGAGGCAGGACTCGGCCGCGGACAGGTGCACGCGGTGGTCGTCGGTGAGCTGTTCCAGCGCCTGCGCATGCAGGCGGTAGACGCGCGCATCGCCCACATGCAGCAGGTGCAGTTCGCGGCCCTTGAGGATCAGCGCGCTGAAGGTGCAGACGTAGCCGCGGTCCTTGTCGAAGCGCGCGTCGCTGCGCATCGTCTGCGCGTGCAGCCAGGCGTTGGTGGCGGCGAGCACGCGCTGCGCCGCGCGGCGCACCGACCAGGCTTCGGAGGTCGCGTAGTAGTCGTCGAGGAAGCCGCGCACCGCGGCCGCGCTCGCGACCTGGCTCACGCGGCTGGAGCCGATGCCGTCGGCGATCGCCAGGGCGATGCCCTTGGCCGCCAGCAGCGCGCCCTGCGGCAGCATCGCGCCGTGGAAGTCCTGGTTGAGCGCATGGGCGCCGGCCAGCGAATGCTGGCCCAGCGTCACGCGCGGCGCGGGCTGCGGCAAGGCCGGCTCAGCCGATGGCGCGCTTGGGCGCGGTCTTGTAGTGGGTGGCGTAGAGCGTGAGCCCGACGAAGCTCAGGCCGCCGACCAGGTTGCCCAGCACGGTCGGGATCTCGTTCCAGATCAGGTAGTCCATCAGCGTGAACTTGCCGCCCAGCAGCAGGCCGGTGGGGAACAGGAACATGTTGACGATCGAGTGCTCGAAGCCCATGTAGAAGAAGATCATCACCGGCATCCACATGCCGATGGCCTTGCCCGACACGGTGGTCGACATCATGGCCGCGACCACGCCGGTCGAGACCATCCAGTTGCACATCACGCCGCGGATGAACAGGGTCAGCATGCCGGCCGCGCCGTGCGCGGAGTAGCCCAGCGTGCGGCCTTCGCCGATGTGGCCCAGGCGTTCGCCGACCGCGTTGGGCGCTTCGCTGAAGCCGAAGGTGAAGATGATCGCCATGAACACCGCGACCGTGAGCGCCCCGGCGAAGTTGCCGCAGAACACCAGGCCCCAGTTGCGCAGCACGCCGGCCCAGGTCGCGCCCGGGCGCTTGTCGAACACCGCCAGCGGCGCCAGCGTGAACACGCCGGTCAGCAGGTCGAAGCCCATCAGGTACAGCATGATGAAGCCGACCGGGAACAGCATCGCGCCGACCAGCGCATTGCCGGTGTTGACGGTGATGGTCACGGCGAAGGCCGCGGCCAGCGCGAGGATGGCGCCGGCCATGTAGGAGCGGATCAGCGTGTCGCGGGTCGACATCAGCAGCTTGGATTCGCCGGCGTCGACCATCTTGGTCACGAATTCGGCGGGTGCGAGATAGGCCATGAAGGATCCTTGGAGAGAACGGAAAGGAGGAGGGGTCAGTTCAGTGCGACCTGCACGCGGCCGGCCTCGACGCGCACCGCATGGGCGCGCACCGAGTGCTCGGGGAACTCGAGGCATTCGCCGCTCCGCAGGTCGAAGTGGTTCTTGTAGAGCGGCGAGGCGACCACGATGCGTTCGCCGATGCTGCCGACCAGGCCGCGCGACAGCACGCTGGCGCGCGACTTGGGGTCGACGTTGTCGATGGCGAAGAACTGCCGCGCCGCGGCGACATGGAAGATCGCGACGTGCACGCCGTCGACCAGCGCGCAGACGCCGGTGTCGGGCAGGATGTCGGTGGCCGCGCAGACGGCGGTCCAGTGGCGGGTGTCGGGGTGCTTCATGGTGTGCTCAGGCCGTGGCCTCGTCGCGTTCCTCGGCGCGCGCGGGCCGGATCTGACCGCGCTCCTCGACGAACACGATGTGCTCGTCGGGCTTCTCGCTGTTGACGAAGGAGCGGAAGCGCTGGCGCGTGGCCGGGTCGTTGACCGCGGTCTTCCACTCGCATTGGTAGGTGTCGACCACATGCTGCATCTGGGCCTCCAGCGTGGCGCCCAGGCCCAGCGAATCCTGCAGCAGCACGCCCTTGAGGTAGTCGAGGCCGCCCTCGAGGTTGTCGCGCCAGGTGCTGGTGCGCTGCAGCCGGTCGGCCGTGTGCACGTAGAACATCAGGAAGCGGTCGATCAGCCTGACCAGCGCGTCCTTGCCCAGGTCCGAGGCGATCAGTTCGGCGTGGCGCGGCTTCATGCCGCCGTTGCCGCAGACGTAGAGGTTCCAGCCCTTCTCGGTGGCGATGATGCCCACGTCCTTGCCTTGCGCCTCGGCGCATTCGCGGGTGCAGCCCGAGACGCCGAACTTGATCTTGTGCGGCGTGCGCAGGCCCTTGTAGCGGTTCTCGAGTTCGATCGCGAGCGCCATGCTGTCGTCCACGCCGTAGCGGCACCAGGTCGAGCCCACGCAGCTCTTCACCGTGCGCAGCGACTTGCCGTAGGCATGGCCGGACTCGAAGCCGGCCGCGATCAGCTCTTCCCAGATCGGCGGCAGCTGCTCGAGGCGCGCGCCGAACAGGTCGACCCGCGCGCCGCCGGTGATCTTGGTGTAGAGCCCGTACTTCTTCGCCACCTGGCCGACGGCGATCAGGCCGTCGGCCGTGACCTCGCCGCCGGGCATGCGCGGCACCACCGAATAGGAGCCGTCCTTCTGGATGTTGCCCAGGAAGTAGTCGTTGCTGTCCTGCAGGCTGGCCAGGTCCTGCTTGAGCACGAAGTCGTTCCAGCACGAGGCGAAGATGCTGGCCGCGGTGGGCTTGCAGATGTCGCAGCCCAGGCCGTGGCCGTGGCGGGCGAGCAGGTCGGCGAAGGACTTGATCTCGCCCACGCGCACCAGGTGGTAGAGCGCCTGGCGCGAGTAGGGGAAGTGCTCGCACAGGTGGTCGTTCACCGCCATGCCGCGCTGGGCCATGGCCATCTTCATCACCTGGGTGACCAGCGGCACGCAGCCGCCGCAGGAGGCGCCGGCCCTGGTGCAGGCCTTCATGTCGGCGACGGTGCAGACGCCGTCGCCCACGGCCGCGCAGATCGCGCCCTTGCTCACGTTGTTGCACGAGCAGATCTGCGCGCTGTCGGGCAGGGCTTCGACGCCCAGGCCGGGCCGGGCCGTGCCGTCGCTCGCGGGCAGGATCAGGAACTCGGGCTCGGCCGGCAGGGCGATGCCGTTGAGCGCCAGCTGCAGCAGCGTGCCGTACTCGGCCGCATCGCCGACCAGCACCGCGCCCAGCAGCCGCGTGCCGTCCTCGCTGACCACGATCTTCTTGTAGACCTGCTTGTGCTCGTTGACGTACTGGTAGGCGCGCGACTTCGGCGTCTTGCCGTGCGCGTCGCCGATGCTCGCCACGTCCACGCCCATCAGCTTGAGCTTGGTGCTCATGTCGGCGCCGGTGAAGGCCGCGTCCTGCTGGCCCGCGATGTGCCGGGCCGCCACGCGGGCCATCTCGTAGCCGGGCGCGACCAGGCCGAAGGTCTGGTCCTTCCAGGCCGCGCATTCGCCGATCGCGTAGATGTCGCGGTCGCTGGTGCGGCAGTGGTCGTCGACCGCCACGCCGCCGCGCGCGCCCAGGGCCAGCACGCACTGGCGCGCGAGTTCGTCACGCGGGCGGATGCCGGCCGAGAACACGATCATGTCGGTCTCGAGCCAGGTGCCGTCGGCGAACACCATGCGGTGCCGCGCGCTCGCGCCGTCGACGATCTCGACCGTGCTGCGGCTGGTGTGCACATGCAGGCCCAGCGCCTCGATGCCGTGGCGCAGCGCGCGCCCGCCGCCCTCGTCGACCTGCACCGCCATCAGCCGCGGCGCGAACTCGACCACGTGCGTCTCCAGGCCCATGTCGCGCAGCGCCTTCGCGCATTCCAGGCCCAGCAGCCCGCCGCCCACCACCACGCCGCGCTTCGAGCGCGCGCCGCAGGCCTTCATCGCTTCCAGGTCCTCGATGGTGCGGTAGACGAAGCAGTCCGGCCGGTCGCGCCCGGGCAGCGGCGGCACGAAGGGCGAGGACCCGGTGGCCAGCACCAGCTTGTCGTAGTGCAGCACCTCGCCGTCGGCCGTGGTGAGGGTGCGCTCGCGGCGTTCGATGGCCACGGCCCGCGCGGCCAGGCGCAGGCTGAAGCCGCTCTGCTCGAAGAAGCCGGGCGCGACCAGCGAGAGCGCGTCGGCACTCTTGCCGGCGAAGAATTCGGAGAGGTGCACCCGGTCGTAGGCGGGGCGGGGCTCTTCGCAGAGCACCGTGACTTCGGCGCGTTCGAGCCCCAGTTGGTGCAGCTGCTCGAGAAACTTGTGGCCCACCATGCCGTGGCCGATCACTGCGATTTTCATGTCGTGTCCTGCGGGCAACCGATCCCGAGGAAGCAGGGCACGGGTCCGGTGGACAGACCGTGGCGCCTCCGCAGGGCATGGGTTGCGAATCGGGTTGGAACAGACGAAACGCCAGCCTTGTCGCTGTCGCTTCGCTCGGATCTCGCCGTCATTAGCGGAGGCACTGTCAAAAACCCGCGGCAACGCTGCCGGCGGAACAGTGAAGGCTGTCATGCAATATGCGTGCCGTGTCCGGAGGGCCTGCGGCGTGCGCATTTCCAGGGATTCGCGGCGCGGCACGGCCGGCCATGCGCCACCCTGGCGCATGGGTGTCCGCCTTGGTGCACGACGGGCGCCCGGCTTTTTCGTATGCTCGACCCTGCCCCGCCTCGAAGGCGCCCCCACCCCGACAGAGAATCCAGCCATGTGCGGCTCCGAACTCCATTCCCTTCCCGACGGCGTCCAGCGCGTCGCCCGCCTGCTGCAGGACGCCGGCCATCCGCATGCGCCGCGCATGCTCGACGACGCCGCGCGCACCGCGCAGCAGGCCGCCGATGCGCTGGGCATCGCGGTCGGCCAGATCGCCAAGAGCATCGTGTTCCGGCGCAAGAGCGACGATGCCGCGGTGCTGGTCGTGACCTCGGGCGACAAGCGCGTCGACGAGAAGAAGGTCGATGCCATCGTCGGCAAGACCGGCCGCGCCGACGCCGACTTCGTCAAGGCCAAGACCGGCTTCTCGATCGGCGGCGTGTCGCCCTTCGCGCATGCGACCGAACTGGTGATGCTGATCGACCGCGAGCTGTTCCGCTTCGACGAGGTCTGGGCCGCGGCCGGCCATCCGCATGCGGTGGTGAAGCTGCAACCCCAGGACCTGGAGCGCCTGACCGGCGCGCCGGTGGCGGAGGTCGTATGACGGCCGCCCTCGACCGCGAGGCCACCGTGCGGCTGATCGAGCGCGCGGCCGGCATCGACGCCACGCCCGACGCCGAGATGCCCTCGCCCTGCGTCTCGGTCTGCCGCATGGACGACCACCGCGAGTTCTGCGTGGGCTGCCTGCGCACCATCCCCGAGATCGCGGGCTGGAGCCGCATGGACGGCGCGGGCAAGCGCGCGATCTGGGGCGCCATCACGCAGCGCCTGCAGGCCATGCCCGCGCCGGCGGACGACCTGCCGCAGGAGTGGGCGCCATGAAGCACATCACCTTCTACCTGGACTTCATCTCTCCGTTTGCCTACCTGGCCTTCGAGCACCTGCCCGAAGCCCTCGAAGGCCTGAGCTACAGCGTCGACTACAAGCCGGTGCTGCTGGGCGCGATGCTCAAGCACCATGGGTTGATCGGCCCGGCCGAGGTGCCGAGCAAGCGCGCCTGGACCTACCGCCACGTGCTGTGGCTGGGCCATGCGCACGGCATCCCGATCGAGATGCCGGCCACGCATCCCTACAACCCGCTGCCGCACCTGCGGCTGGCGCTGTCGACCACGCACGACGGCACGGTCAGCCGCCATGTGGCCGAAACCGTGTTCCGCGACATCTGGCGCGGCGGCGCCGAGGCCGGCGACGAGGGCCGGCGCGCGGCGCTGGCCGCGCAGCTGAAGATCGTGCGCGATGGCGCCGGCGATGCGGCCAAGGCCGCGCTGCGCGCCAACACCGACGAGGCGCTGGCCCGCGGCGCCTTCGGCACGCCGGCCTTCGAGCTCGACGGCCGCATGCTCTGGGGCTTCGACAGCCTGCCGATGCTGCGCGCCGCGGTGCAGGGCGATGCCTGGTTCGAGGGGCCCGGCTGGACCGCGGCGGACCAGCGTCCGGGTTTGCAGCGCCCGAACAAACCCTGACTTTTCTGCATCCCGAAAACCGGGGCGCGGGTTTCACCTTAAATCGTCAGCAACGGTTCAGTTTGGCGAAAGGCTCGGGTCAGTCGTGACTCCAAGAATGCGGCACGGTCCAGGAAAAGGGCCGCACCTACACAACAGGAGACGACAGCCATGGCAGCCACACTAGATTCGAGGGGAGTGCCGCATCCGGCCCCCCGGCCCATGTCCCAGGAGGAGAAGAAGGTCATCTTCGCCTCCTCGCTCGGGACCGTGTTCGAGTGGTACGACTTCTACCTCTACGGATCGCTGGCGGCCATCATCGCCAAGCAGTTCTTCAGCGGCCTGGATGCGGGCGCGGCCTTCATCTTCGCGCTGCTGGCCTTCGCGGCCGGCTTCCTGGTGCGTCCTTTCGGCGCCATCGTGTTCGGCCGCCTGGGCGACATGATCGGCCGCAAGTACACCTTCCTGGTCACGATCCTGATCATGGGCCTGTCGACCTTCATCGTCGGCCTCTTGCCCAGCTACGCGACCATCGGCGTCGCGGCGCCGGTGATCCTGATCGCGCTGCGCATGCTGCAGGGCCTGGCGCTCGGCGGCGAGTATGGCGGTGCCGCCACCTACGTGGCCGAGCACGCGCCGCACGGCAAGCGCGGTGCCTACACCTCCTGGATCCAGACCACGGCCACGCTGGGCCTGTTCCTGAGCCTGCTGGTGATCCTGGGCGTGCGGCTGGGCGTGGGTGAAGCGGCCTTTGCCGACTGGGGCTGGCGCATTCCCTTCCTGGTCTCGATCCTGCTGCTGGGCATCTCGGTGTGGATCCGGCTGACGCTGTCGGAATCGCCGGCCTTCCAGAAGATGAAGGCCGAGGGCAAGACCTCCAAGGCGCCGCTGGCCGAATCCTTCGGCCAATGGAAGAACCTCAAGATCGTGATCCTGGCCCTGGTGGGCCTGACCGCCGGCCAGGCCGTGGTCTGGTACTCGGGCCAGTTCTACGCGCTGTTCTTCCTCACGGCCCAGCTCAAGGTCGATGCGACCGCGGCCAACCTGATGATCGCCGCGGCCCTGCTGCTGGGCACGCCCTTCTTCGTGGTCTTCGGCACGCTGTCGGACAAGATCGGCCGCAAGCCGATCATCATGGCCGGCTGCCTGCTGGCCGTGGTCACCTACTTCCCGGTCTTCAAGATGCTGACCGAAGCCGCCAACCCCGACCTGGCCAAGGCACAGGCCACGGCCGGCGTGACGGTGACGGCCGACCCCGCGACCTGCTCCTTCCAGGGCAACCCGGTGGCCCGCGAGATCGACTTCAAGAGCTCCTGCGACATCGCCAAGCGCTACCTGGTGCAGAACTCGGTGAGCTACGAGAACGTGGCCGGCCCGGCGGGTTCGCCCGCGGTGGTGAAGATCGGTGAGAAGAGCGTGGCCGCACCCGTGGGCAACGTGGTCAACCTCAAGTTCGACGAGGCTTCGGTCAAGTCCATCGCGGCCTTCAAGAAGGAAGTCGGCGACGACCTGAAGATCGCCGGCTATCCGGCCAAGGCCGACCCGGCCAAGGTGAACACGCTGCTGACGGTGGCGCTGCTGTTCTGGCTGGTGCTGCTGGTGACCATGGTCTACGGCCCGATCGCCGCGATGCTGGTGGAGATGTTCCCCACGCGCATCCGCTACACCTCGATGAGCCTGCCCTACCACATCGGCAACGGCTGGTTCGGCGGCCTGCTGCCCACCACCGCCTTCGCGATCGTGGCCAGCACCGGCAACATGTACAACGGCCTCTGGTACCCGATCATCATCGCGGGCGTCACGCTGGTCATCGGCACCTTGTTCATCAAGGAAACCAAGGACGTCGACATCTATGCAAATGATTGATTGATCGACACAGGCCTCGACCGCGAGCGCGCGGCGAGGCTGTTCAGCACAGAGGCTTCATGCGGGCCAACCGGCCGCATGAAGCCTTTTTTCTGAGCACTGTCGCTCGTCCAGAAGGAGACTCAACCCATGTGGAAAATCGTCGTCGGCTTCGTCATCTTCGCCGCCATCGCGCTCTTCATCATCAGCAAGGCGGGCGACAAGATCGACATGTCCGGCGAGAAGCACAGCGGCGACGTGCACGCGCCGGAGCCCGCCGCCAGCGCGCCCAAGTGAGCTTCAGCGCTTGAAGCGGCCTTCGCTGATGATCGACAGATCGGCGAAGTCGATGCCCGTGTGGTCGGTGGGCGAGTAGCTGACGTCCAGGCCGCCGCCCAGGTCGAAGCCGCGGATGCTCTCGAGCGCCGCGAGCACGCGTGGCCGCGTGGGCTTGGGGCCGGCGCGGCGCAGCGCCTCGACCAGCACCTTGGCCGCGGCGAAGCCTTCGAGCATCTGCGGCGACAGCGCTTCCTGGCCCTGGGCCTTGGCCAAGCCCATCGCCTCCTTGACCATGGGCTGGCCGCTGGCGCGTTCCGAAGGGAAGACCTGCGTCACGATCACGCCCGAGCTGACCGGGCCCAGCTGCTTGATGAAGCCGCTGGAGGCATTGTTCGACAAGGTCACGACCTGGGCCGCCGAGCCCGCGGCGCGCAGGCCCTTCACGCCGTCGACCACCGCATCGCCCGAGGCGATCCAGAGCACCGCCTGCGGGTTGGCCTTGGCCAGGGCCGGCAGGATGGTGCCGTAGTCGGGCTTCTCGCGGTCGGCCGGGATCACGGCCACCGGCGTGAGCCTGGCCTTGGTGAAGCCGGCGGTCGCGCCCTCGAGCCCGTCCTTGCCGAAGGAATCGGCCGCGTGCACCACCGCGATCCGGTCGATGCCCACGGTGTGCAGGTGCTGCACGGCCTTCTCGGCCTCGCGCTGGTAGGTCGAGCGCACGTTGAACACATGCTTCTGCAGCGGCTTGTGCAGCACCATCGCGCCCGTCGAGGGCCCGACCAGCGCCACGCCGTGCTTGTCCAGCCAGGGCAGGATGGCCTGCGTGTGCGGCGTGCCGCGGCTCAGGAACAGCGCCAACACCTTGCGCTCCTCGATCAGCACGCGCGCGTTCTCGCCGGCGCGCTTGGGGTCGAAGCCGTCGTCCAGGCGGACGATCTCGATGCGCTCGCCGTTCACGCCGCCTTGCGCGTTGACGCTGTCGATCACCAGCTGCGCGCCCGCGATGGTCTCGTTCACGCCCGAGGCCACCGGGCCGGTGGTGCCGGCCGTCTGGCCGATCACGATCTGCGCCGCGACCTGCAGCGCGCTCAGCGTCAGCAGGCCGGCCGTGCAAAGCAGGCGGAGGGACTTCATGCGGTGTGTTCCGGTGAGGACAAGGGGGAGGACCGGGGGCCCTCGGCGCTGACCGCATTTGTTACCAATTGTCTCAAGTGTTCCAGCGTGGAAACCCTTGCATCCCGTGCGCCATGTGGACGGGCCCCCGATGCCTTCCCCGGCGCTTCCTAGAATGTCTGCCCCACCCCCCAAGGCATTCATGACACAGGGCTCGATCCGGATCCGCGGCGCACGCCAGCACAATCTCCAGAACCTCGACCTCGACATCCGCACCGGCGAGATGACCGTGGTCACCGGCCCCAGCGGCTCGGGCAAATCGAGCCTGGTGTTCGATACGCTCTATGCCGAAGGCCAGCGCCGCTATGTCGAGACCTTCTCGGCCTACGCCCGCCAGTTCCTCGACCGCATGGACAAGCCGGCGGTCGACAAGGTGGAGGGCGTGCCGCCCGCCATCGCCATCGACCAGACCAACCCGGTGCGCTCCTCGCGCTCCACGGTCGGCACGATGACCGAGCTCAACGACCACCTGAAGCTGCTGTTCGCGCGCGCCTCGCAGCTGTTCGACCGCGAGACCGCGCTGCCGGTGCGGCACGACACGCCCGACACCATCTATGCGGCGATGGTCGAGCGGGCGGCTGCGGGCATCGGCGCCGGGCCGCCCCAAGCCGATGCGGCCCCCTCGGGGGGCAGCGAACCACGCAAAGCGGGGAGCGTGGGGGTCGAAGTTGACCCGCGCATCGTGGTCACCTTCCCGGTCGAGCTGCCGGCGTCGACCACGCCCGACGAAGTCACGCAATGGCTGTCGGCCAGCGGCTTCACGCGCGTGCAGGCCGAGCGCGAGGTCGCGACCCCGACCGGCCCGCGCAAGGTGCTGGACGTGGTGGCCGACCGCTTCCGGCTCGCCGGTGCCGAGCGCGCCCGCGTGCTCGAGGCCATCGAGACCGGGCTCAAGCGCGGCGTGGGGCGGCTCACGGTGTACGCGGTGCCGGCCGACGAAGGCGCGGCGCCCGAGGTGTGGAAGTTCTCCACCGGCCTGCACTGCCCCGAGAGCGACATCCGCTACGGCGACCCGATCCCGTCGATGTTCTCCTTCAACTCGGCGGTGGGCGCCTGCGACACCTGCCGCGGCTTCGGCCGCGTGATCGGCGTCGACTTCGGCCTGGTCATCCCCAACGACAAGCTCACGCTGCGCGCGGGCGCGGTCAAGCCGATGCAGACGCCGGCCTGGAAGGAGGCGCAGGACGACCTCATGCGCCACGCCGAGGACGCCGGCATCCCGCGCGACACGCCCTGGGCCAAGCTCACGCAGGCGCAGAAGGACTGGGTCATCGACGGCTCGCCGAACTGGAACGGCAAGTGGAACCAGCAGTGGTTCGGCATCAAGCGCTTCTTCGGCTACCTGGAGAGCAAGGCCTACAAGATGCACATCCGCGTGCTGCTGTCGAAGTACCGCAGCTACACGCCGTGCCCGACCTGCGCCGGCGCGCGGCTCAAGCTCGACAGCCTCTTGTGGCGCATCGGCAGCAAGCAGGACGCCGACGCGGTGCTCGCACCGGCCAAGCGCTTCATGCCGGTGGGCGTGAAGTGGTCGCGCGAACAACTCGAGGCGCTGCCGGGGTTGTGCCTGCACGATTTGATGCTGTTGCCGATCGAGCGGCTGCGCAAGCTGTTCGATCGCATGGGCATGACTCCCTCCCCCGCTGGGGGAGGGCAGGGGTGGGGGCCGGCGGCGCTCGCGGAGGCTGCGACGGTGGGTGAGGCTGAAAGCCCCCATCCCAGCCTTCCCACAAAGGGGGAAGGCGTCAGTCAGGGCGATGCGCAGGCCCTCAAGCTGCTGTTCGAGGAAATCACCACCCGCCTGCGCTACCTGCACGACGTGGGCATCGGCTACCTCACGCTCGACCGCCAGAGCCGCACGCTCTCGGGCGGCGAGGTGCAGCGCATCAACCTCACGACCGCGCTCGGCACTTCGCTGGTCAACACCCTGTTCGTGCTCGACGAGCCCAGCATCGGCCTGCACCCGCGCGACATGAACCGCATCACCGAAGCCATGCTGCGCCTGCGCGATGCGGGCAACACGCTGGTGGTGGTCGAGCACGACCCGGCCGTGATGCTGGCGGCCGACCGCGTGATCGACATGGGCCCGGGCCCGGGCATCCGCGGCGGCCAGATCGTGTTCGACGGCACGACGGACGAACTGCGCAACGCCGCCACGCTGACCGGCGACTACCTCGGCGGCCGCAAGCAGATCGGCATGGGCTTCAAGCGCGCGGTGACCGACAGCACGCCGCGCCTGATCCTCGAAGGCGCGCGCGAGCACAACCTGCAGAACCTCACGGTCGACTTCCCGCTGCAGCGGCTGGTGGTGGTCACCGGCGTCAGTGGCTCGGGCAAGTCCACGCTGGTGCAGGACGTGCTGGCACCGGCGCTGATGCGCCACTTCGGCAAGGCGACCGAAACGCCGGGCGAGCACGACCGCCTGCTGGGCGCCGACCACCTGAGCGAGGTCGTGTTCGTCGACCAGTCGCCGATCGGCAAGACCGCGCGTTCCAACCCCGCGAGCTATGTGGGCGCCTGGGACGCGGTGCGCGAGATCTTCGCCACCGCGGCGCTGTCTCGCCAGCGCGGCTACACCGCGAGCAAGTTCAGCTTCAACTCGGGCGACGGCCGCTGCCCGACCTGCGGCGGCTCGGGCTTCGAGCACGTGGAGATGCAGTTCCTGTCGGACGTGTACCTGCGCTGCCCTGACTGCGACGGGAAGCGCTACCGGCCCGAGATCCTCGAGGTGATGATCGAGCGCGGCGGCCGCCAACTCAACGTGGCCGACGTGCTCGACCTGACCGTGGCCGAGGCCGCCGCGCTGTTCGCCATCGACCGCGAGGTGCTGCGCACGCTGCAGCCGATCTCCGACGTGGGCCTGGACTACGTGAAGCTGGGCCAGCCCGTGCCCACGCTGTCGGGTGGCGAAGCGCAGCGGCTCAAGCTCGCGGGCTTCCTGGCCGAGGCCGCGAAGAACGGCACCGCGAGCCGGCAGGCCGTGGCCCGCAAGGGCACGCTGTTCCTGTTCGACGAGCCCACCACCGGCCTGCACTTCGACGACATCGCGCGCCTCATGCGCGCGCTGCGCAAGCTGCTCGACGCCGGCCATTCGCTGGTCGTGATCGAGCACAACCTCGACGTGATCCGCGCCAGCGACTGGTTGATCGACCTGGGCCCCGAGGGCGGCGACGGCGGCGGCCAGATCGTGGCGGTCGGCACGCCCGAGCAGGTGCGCGAGATGAGTGGCACCGCGACCGGCGAGGCGCTGCGCGACTACGAACTGGCGCTCGGCCCGTCGCGGCTGGCGGCGCGCGAGCGCGGCGGCGCGAATTTGGTACCGCGCGCGCTGCCGGCCTTCGGCCGCGACGCGATCCAGATCGTCAACGCGCGCGAGCACAACCTCAAGCACCTGAGCGTGGACATCCCGCGCGGCAAGTTCAGCGTGGTCACGGGCGTGAGCGGCTCGGGCAAGTCGACGCTGGCCTTCGACATCCTGTTCAACGAAGGGCAGCGGCGGTACCTCGAATCGCTCAACGCCTATGCGCGCAGCATCGTGCAGCCCGCGGGCCGGCCCGAGGTCGACGCGGTCTACGGCATCCCGCCCACGGTGGCGATCGAGCAGCGCCTGTCGCGCGGCGGCCGCAAGAGCACGGTGGGCACCACCACCGAGGTCTGGCATTTCCTGCGCCTGCTCTACGTCAAGCTCGGCACCCAGCACTGCATCCACGACGGCACGGCGGTGCAGCCGCAGACGCCGGACAGCATCGCGGCCCAGCTGCTGAAGAACTTCAAGGGCCAGCACATCGGCCTGCTGGCGCCGCTGGTGAGCAACCGCAAGGGCGTCTACACCGAACTGGCCGACTGGGCGCGGCCACGCGGCTACACCCACCTGCGGGTGGACGGCGGCTTCCTGCCGACCAATCCGTTCCCGCGGCTCGACCGCTTCAAGGAGCACAGCATCGAACTGCCGATGGGCAGCCTCGACGTGCTGCCGCAGAACGAGGCCGCGCTGCGCGCGCTGCTGACCAAGGCGCTGGAGCACGGCAAGGGCGTGGTCCACGTGATGAGCGAGCTCGACGGCCTGCGCGCCGCGATGATGGCCGGCGCGCCGACCGCGGGCCTCGGCCGCACGCACGTGTTCTCCACGCTGCGCGCCTGCCCGGTCTGCAGCACCAGCTATGCGGAACTCGATCCGCGGCTGTTCAGCTACAACAGCAAGCACGGCTGGTGTCCCGACTGCGTGGGCACGGGCGTCAAGCTGACCAAGGACCAGCGCAAGGTCTACGACGACTCGGTGCTGGCCGACGACCAGAAGGGCCGTGAACAGACCTTCGCCGAACCCGAGGCCGAGGACGTGGGCGAGACCGCCTGCCCGACCTGCGAGGGCACGCGGCTCAACGCCACGGCGCGCGCCGTGAGCTTCGGCGCGGCCAGCATCGGCATCACCGAGATCGCGCGCATGAGCGTGACCGACATCCGCAAGTGGTTCGAAGGCCTGGTGCTGAGCGGCCGCGAGGCCGAGATCGCGCGCGACCTGGTGCCCGAGATCAAGAGCCGGCTCGAGTTCCTCGAAGAGGTGGGCCTGGGCTATCTCACGCTCGACCGCGGCGCGCCCACGCTCTCCGGTGGCGAGGCGCAGCGCATCCGCCTGGCGGCGCAGCTGGGCAGCAACCTGCAGGGCGTGTGCTACGTGCTCGACGAGCCGACCATCGGCCTGCATGCGCGCGACAACCAGATCCTGCTCAACGCGCTGCACAAGCTGGGCGACAAGGGCAACACGCTGGTGGTGGTGGAGCACGACGAAGACACCATCCGCCGCGCCGACCACATCATCGACATCGGCCCGAGCGCGGGCAAGCGCGGCGGCCGTCTGGTGGCCGAGGGCTCGGTGGCCGACATCGAGGCCGCGGGCGACTCGCAGACCGGGCGCTACCTGCGCGATGCGATCAGGCATCCGCTGGCGGCGCGCCGGCCGGTGCCGCTGCCCGAGCCGGGCGCCCCCGACTGGCTCACGGTGCATGGCGCCGACCTGCACAACCTGCAGGACCTGACCTCCACCGTGCCGCTGCACCGGCTGGTCGCGATCACCGGCGTCAGCGGCTCGGGCAAGTCGACATTGGCGCGCGACGTGCTGCTGGCCAACGTGCAGGCCATCGTGGTCCAGCGCATGACCAAGGCCGGCCGCGACAACGACGCCGTAGGCAAGCGGCCCGCCTGGTCGGGCTGCCGCTCGATCGACGGCTACGAGACCATCGACCGCGTGCTCGAGGTCGACCAGACGCCGATCGGCAAGACGCCGCGCAGCTGCCCCGCGACCTACATCGGTTTCTGGGACACCATCCGCAAGCTCTTCGCCGACACGCTGGAAGCCAAGGCGCGCGGCTACGGCCCGGCGCGCTTCAGCTTCAACACCGGCGAGGGCCGCTGCCCGGCCTGCGACGGCGCGGGCGTGCGCACCATCGGCATGAGCTTCCTGCCCGACGTGAAGGTGCCCTGCGAGGTCTGCCACGGCACGCGCTTCAACCCCGAGACGCAGGCCGTGACCTGGCGCGGCAAGAACATCGGCGACGTGCTGCAGATGGAGGTCGACGAGGCGGTCGACTTCTTCGCCGCCATGCCCAACATCAGCCATCCGCTGCAGCTGCTCAAGGACGTGGGCCTGGGCTACCTCACGCTGGGCCAGCCTTCACCCACGCTCTCGGGCGGCGAGGCGCAGCGCATCAAGCTGGTGACCGAGCTGAGCAAGGTGCGCGACGACATCACGCGCCGCGGCCAGAAGGCGCCGCACACGCTGTACGTGCTCGACGAGCCGACCGTGGGCCTGCACATGGCCGACGTCGAGAAGCTGATCCACGTGCTGCACCGGCTGGTCAACGGCGGCCACAGCGTGGTGGTGATCGAGCACGACCTCGACGTGATCGCCGAGGCCGACTGGCTGATCGACCTGGGCCCCGAAGGCGGCAACGGCGGCGGCCGCATCGTGGCCGCGGCACCGCCCGAGGAAGTGGTGCGCCTGGGCACGCACACCGGCGTGGCCCTGGCCGGCGTGCTGGCGCGCTGAGGCAGCGGGCGCCCGTTCAGCAGGGCCAGCCCGCGCCCGGCACTTCCACCGGGACGGCCAGCAGCTGGGCCTCGCGCGCGGCCGTGCGGTGGTGCTCGAGGAAGTCCGGCGCGACGCACAGGTAGAGCGTGCGTCGCGCCGGGCCGCCCAGCGTGCAGGCGAAGGTGCCCAGCGCGCCGGTCGAGATCTCCTGCAGGATGCGGCCGCCCTCGGCCACGCGCAGCGCGCGGTTGTGCGTGGCATCGGCCAGCCACACCGCGCCCTCGGCGTCGAGCACGGCACCGTCGGGTGCCACGGCCACGCTGCCGATGAGCTCGCCGACGTCGGTGCTGGTGGGCAAGGGGCCGAACACGGCCCAGTCGCGGCGCGGCCCCAGGTCGCCGTCGGCGCGGATGTCGAAGGCCGAGATCCGGTTGCCCATGGTCTCGACCACGATCAGCGTCTTGCCGTCGGGCGTGATCATCGCGCCGTTGGGGAAGTACAGGTCCTCGGCCACCACGCGCGCGCTGCCGTCGGGCGCCACGCAGGCCAGCTTCGCGGTCGACGCGGCGCCGCCGCCCATCAGGTCGAAGCCGAAGTTGCCCACATAGGCACGGCCTTGCCCATCGACCACCATGTCGTTCAAGTGACCGCCCGCGATGCCCGACAGGTCCGCATGCACGGCCAGCGTGCCATCGGCTTCGCGGCGCAGCACACGGCGATCGCGCATCGAGCTGATCAGCAGGCGCCCGTCCGGCAGCCAGCCCAGGCCCGAGGGCTGCTGCGGCACTTCGGCCTCGGTGTTCGCCTGGCCCTGGGCATCGACGGAGACCACGCGGTGCGTGTAGAAGTCCGACAGCCACAGCCGGCCGTCGTGCCAGCGCGGACCTTCGAGAAAGCTGAAGCCCGACAGGACTTCGGTGAATGCTGGGGTCATGGGAAAGGCTTTCGTTGCGTCTGATGAGCGGGCCATGCTGCCGCAGCGGGCCCCGTGCGTCGACCGGGCGCAACCCTAGGCGGCGCAGCGCAAGGGCGCGCCCGCGCACTTCGAGCGTCGGCCTGCTCCTACCGGCAACGGCTAGAAACACTCACGTGCGGATTCGGGGAACTTTTGAAGATGGCACCGGTGGCCCAGCGGGCCGCGACCTTCTTCTTTCATCACTCTCTGGGAACCCCGTTCATGAACACTCTGCTCAAGACCTGCGCCGTCACCTTCGCCGCCGCGGCGCTGCTGTCCGCCTGCGGCGGTGGCAATGACGACGATCCGAGTCCCAGCGACCGCACGGGCGTACTGACCGTCACCGAGGCCAGCGTGAGCGGCCTCGACGGCGTGTACGGCAACGGATCGCTGAACCTGACCGACGTCGACAAGATCAACCCCATCGGTTCCAGTCCCCAGGTCTGCAGCTTCAAGTTCGACGGCGCGAACCGCGTGCTGGGCGACGGCACGGCCTTCGGTGACATCCGCTACCAGCCCGATGCCAACGTGCTCTATGTCGCGTTCATCACCGTCAACGGCCGCGAGTTCAGCAGCGGCGAGGGCGTCGACACCGCGGTGCAGCGCGACCGCGATCGCATCCAGTTCAGCGGCAAGAAGCTGACGGCCACCGACAACAGCGGCGCCACCTTGCGCGTGACCGGCCTGGTGCCGATGCGCGGCAGCCGCCCCACGGGCTGCTGAGCGTGCGCGCGCAGGCGCGATCGCCTGCGCGACAGCACCGGGGGTGAGCCCCGATTGCCGGGTGGAAGGGCGGCGGGCCCAATGCAGGTCTTATTCGATTTCAGGAGAGACCATGTCCCGCCGTTCCTTTTCACGCTGCGCCATCGCGATGGCCGCCGCCGTGCTGGTGTCCCCCCTGACAGCCCTGGCCCAGGGCTTTCCGCAGAAACCGGTCAAGCTGGTGATCGCCTTCCCGGCCGGTGGCCCGACCGACATCACGATGCGCCAGCTGGCCGACAACGCCGGCAAGATCCTCGGCCAGCCGGTCATCATCGACAACAAGCCCGGCGCCGGCGGCACGCTGCCCGCGCAGGCGCTGCAGACCTCGCAGCCCGACGGCTACACGGTGGCGCAGATTCCGCTGGGCGTGTTCCGCCTGGGCTACACCACCAAGATCAACTGGGACCCGCTCAAGGACATCACCTACGTCCTGAACGTGACCGGCTATGCCTTCGGCATCGTGGTGCCGGCCGACAGCCCGTTCAAGACCTGGGCCGATTTTGTCGCCTACGCGAAGGCCAATCCCGGCAAGCTGACCTACGGCTCCACCGGCAACCTGACCAGTCCGCACCTCACCACCGAGATCGTCGCGCAGAAGGCCGGCATCCAACTGCAGCACGTGCCCTACAAGGGCAGCGCCGACCTGATGCTCGCGGTGGTCAGCGGCCAGCTGATGGCCGCCGCCGACAGCACCGGCTTCGCGCCGCAGGTCGAGGCCGGCAAGCTGCGCGTGCTCAACACCTGGGGCGAGAAGCGCCTGGCCAAGTTCCCCGACGCGCCCACGCTCAAGGAACTGGGCTACGACGTGGTGCAGAACTCGCCCTTCGGCATCGGCGCCCCCAAGGGCACGCCGCCCGAGGTGGTCAAGAAGCTGCACGACGCCTTCAAGCAGGCGATGGAAGAGCCCAGCTACGTGGCCGCGCTGGGACGCTACGACATGCTGCCGAACTACATGAGTTCGGCGACGTACACCAAGTTCGCGCAGGACACGGTGGTGAAGGAGAAGGTGGTGATCGAGAAGCTGGGGTTGGCGAAGGGGCAGTAGGCCTCGCACATGGATTTCGTGTTTTTCTATACATCTCGGCTTCGATATGTATAGAAAATCCGTTTTTATATACATGAGCGGGGCTGCCATGCAAAAAAACTTTCATTGCCCATGGTCGCCCTCGCTTCTCTTCATCAGCTCGACCCCGTACGCTTCGACACGCCGGCGATCCTGAAGAAGCTCGCCAGCGCAAGCCGCCAACTCGCTGAACTCAAGGGCATTGCCGCAGCGATCCCGAACCAGGGCATTCTGATCAACACGCTTGGGTTGCAGGAAGCGAAGGCCAGTTCGGAGATCGAGAACATCGTGACAACGCACGATGAGCTCTTCAAGGACGACGTGCTTCCCGAGGCATTCGCCAATCCAGCCGCCAAGGAGGTTCTGCGCTACCGCCAAGCGCTGCGCGTCGGATTTGCCCAAGTGCAGGCAAGCGGATTGATCACGGCGAATCACATCGTGGACATCCAGTCGGAGCTGAGCGAGAGCATCCACCCCTTCTATGACGGCAACGCCCGCACGGGTCGCATCCTCAATGTGCTGTATCTGGTCAAGGAAGGGCTGCTCGACATTCCGGTGCTGTACCTGAGCAGCTACATCGTTCAAACCAAGTCCGACTACTACCGCTTGCTGCAGATGGTGCGTGAGGACGATCGCTGGGAGGAATGGGTGATCTACCTGCTGGAGGCCGTGGAGGAAACCGCACAACGAACGGTGGCGACCATCCATGCCATCAAGGTCGCACTGGCCGATTACAAGCATCGCATCCGCGAGGGCTACAAGTTCTACAGCCAAGACCTGATCAACAACCTCTTCACCCACCCGTATACGAAGATCGACTTCGTTCAGCGAGATCTCAAGGTGTCGCGTCTCACGTCGACCAAGTACCTGGAGGCCTTGGTCGATGGGGGCTTCGTGCAGAAGCAGAAGTCGGGCGCAGCAATTACTACGTCAACCTGGTGCTGACCGAGATCCTGCAGCGCGAGTCGTCAAGCCGGTGAGCGCGACCGCGAGAAGGCTGGTGCCGTGAACGGAAAAAGCCGCCACCGTTCGCCGGTCGCGGCTTTTCAAGAAGAAAAGCATCGCCCCTCTTCTTCGTGAAACACCGCGGAACCGGCTTTGCCGGGCCGCTGGTGTTGCCCCCGGAGGGGGAAGGCGAAGCGACACGCAGTGCGCGAGCCCTCGGGGGAGGGCCCAGTGCTACCGCGGAACCGGCTTTGCCGGGCCGCCGGTGTTGCCCCCGGAGGGGGAAGGCGAAGCGACACGCAGTGCGCGCCGCCCTCGGGGGCGAACCCAATCACCCGGCCATGATCGACACCGCCTTGGTGTTCAGATAAGCCTCGACCGCCTCCGGTCCGCCTTCCGAGCCGTAGCCCGAATCCTTCACGCCGCCGAAAGGCATTTCCGGCGAGGGCGTGGCGGGCTGGTTGATCCACAGCATGCCGACCTCGACGCGGCGTGCCAGCAGCTGCGCGTTGCGGATCGACGCGGTGAAGGCGTAGCCGGCCAGGCCGAAGGGCAGGCGGTTCGATTCGGCGATCGCTTCTTCGATGGTGTCGAAGCCGCGGATGGCGGCGATCGGGCCGAAGGGCTCGTTGTTGAACACGTCGGCGTCGAGCGACACGTCGGTCAGCACGGTCGGCGCGAAGAAGTTGCCGCTGCTGCCCACGCGTTCGCCGCCGGTCGCGACCGTGGCGCCCGTGGCTTGTGCATCGGCGACCACCTTGGCCATCGCCGTCAGGCGGCGGTCGTTGGCGAGCGGGCCGATGGTCGTGCCGTCGGCCAGGCCATCGCCCAGCTTGAGGCCCTGCGCGTGCTTGACCAGCAGTTGTGCGAACTCGGCCTTGAGGCTGTTGTGCACCAGGAAGCGGGTCGGCGAGATGCAGACCTGGCCGGCGTTGCGGAACTTGGCGGCACCGGCGGCCTTCACGGCCAGCGCCACGTCGGCGTCCTCGGCCACGATCACCGGTGCGTGGCCGCCCAGTTCCATGGTCGCGCGCTTCATGTGGGCGCCGGCCAGCGCGGCCAGCTGCTTGCCCACGGGCGTGGAGCCGGTGAAGGTGATCTTGCGGATGATCGGGTGCGGGATCAGGTAGTTCGAGATCTCGGCCGGGTCTCCGAAGACCAGGCCCACGGTGCCCGACGGAATGCCCGCGTCGACGAACGCCTTGATCAGCGCGGCGGGTGCGGCGGGCGTTTCTTCCGGTGCCTTGACCAGGAAGGAGCAGCCGGCGGCCAGCGCGGCGCCGAGCTTGCGCACCACCTGGTTGATCGGGAAGTTCCAGGGCGTGAAGGCGGCGACCGGGCCCACGGGCTCCTTCATCACCAGCTGCTGCGCGGCCAGGTTGCGCGAGGGCACGATGCGGCCGTAGACGCGGCGGCCTTCGTCGGCGAACCATTCGATGATGTCGGCGGAGGCCAGCGTCTCGCCCTTGGCTTCGGCCAGCGGCTTGCCCTGCTCCTGCGTGAGCACCTGCGCGATCTCGCCGGCACGCTCGCGGATCAGCCCGGCGGCGCGGCGCATGATCGCGGCGCGTTCGTTGGCGGGCACGTCGCGCCAGGCTTCGAAGCCCTTCTGCGCGGCGGCCAGCGCGCGGTCGAGGTCGGCGATGCCGGCGTGCGCGACCTGACCGATCACCTGGCCGTTGGCGGGGTTGCGCACGTCGAGCGTCTTGCCGCTCACGGCGTCGACCCATTCGTTGGCGATCAGCAACTGGGTCGAGGGATAGGAAGTGGTCATGAGGCGTCTTTCGTCGGACAACAGATGGAGGAAGGGGGGTGGACGGGGACCGGGGTGAGGCGCCGCCGTCGCGGGCATCGGCGCGGGGCCGAGCGCACGATGCTACGCCACCCGCGCGTCGTTTCTCTTCAGCGGGTCGGAGTGCCCACGATGGCGAAAAGCTCATCGACCAGCTGCGTGGCCGTGGCTGGCGCCAGCGGCGCCTTGCCGAAGATCAGCCGGTAGACGATGGGCGCGACCACATGGTCGATCACCTGGCGCAGTTCGGGCGCGCGGTCGCCGCGGGCCAGGGCCTGGTCGATCAGCGTCCTGGCTTCGGCGCGCCGGTTGCGCAGGCAGTCGGTGTCGTCGTCGTTGTGGAGCGCAGCGGCCGCCTTGAGCAGCGAGGTGCTGCGCGGCTGGCCCAGGTGCTCGATCAGTTCCTTGGCCCAGGCGGTCATGTCGCGCTGCAGGTCGCCGGTGTCGGGCAGCGGCCGTTTGGGATCGAGGCGTTTCGTGGCGGTCTCGGCCAGCAGCCCGGCCATGTCGCCCCAGCGGCGGTAGATGCTGGAGGCACTGACGCCCGCGCGCTCGGCCACGGCCGGCACCGTGACCTTCTCGCGGCCGTGCTCGGCCACCAGTTCCTCCAGCGCCTTGCGCACCACGGTCTGCACCTGGGCGCTGCGGCCGCCGGGGCGGCGAAGGATGGGAGAAGAGTCCATGGCGCCACTTTAACGCAAAGATCGTTGCATTAAAAATCCAGCCTGCCTACAATACGCAAAAGCAAATTTATTTGCGTTAAAGGATCCCATGCCTTCCTCCTCTTCTCCCGCCTCGAGGGCGCCGCTGGCCAGCGGCGCGGCCACGCCCTGGCGCCTGCCGGCGGGCGCGGCCTTCGCGCTGCTGGCCGCCGTGCTGTTCACATTCTTCCTCGCCGCCGCGGCACCGTCGCCGCTGTTCGTGCTGTTCCAGCAGCGCTGGGGCTTCTCCTCGGCGCTGCTGACGGTCGCGTTCGCGGTCTATGCGCTGGCGCTGCTGGCCTCGCTGCTGGTGGGCGGCTCGCTGTCGGACCATGTGGGGCGGCGCCCGGTGATCGTGGTGGCGCTGGTGCTGCAGGCCGCGGCCATGGTGATGTTCCTGATGGCCCGCAGCATCGGCGGCATCGTGGCCGCGCGCATCGTGCAGGGCCTGGCCACGGGCGTGGCCAGCGGCACGCTCAGCGCGGCGGTGGTGGAGGCCGCGCCTTCCGCGCGCAAGCGCCTGGGCATGCTGATCACCAGCGTCTCGCCGCTGGCCGGCCTGGCCGTGGGCGCGCTGCTGACCGGGCTGACGGTCTCGATGACGCGCGACCCGGTGCCGCTGGTCTTCGGCGTGCTCGCGCTGCTGCTGGCGCTGGCCGCCGTGGCCGCCTTCTTCCTGCCCGAGAGCGTGACGCCGCGGCCCGGCGCCTGGGCCTCGCTGGTGCCGCGCATGGCGGTGCCGCGGGCGGCGCGCGCGGTCTTCGTGCGCAGCCTGCCGGTGCTGGTCACCAGCTGGGCGCTGGGCGGCCTGTTCCTGTCGCTCGTGCCCTCGCTGCTGCGCCAGGTGTTCGGCATCGACAGCGGCGTGGTCAACGGGCTGGCCATCGCGGTGCTGTTCGGCATGGGCGCGGCCTCGCCCACGCTCATGAGCCGCTTCGGCGCGCGGGTGTCCCTGCTCGGCATGCTGTGCATCGCGGCGGGCGCGGCACTGCTGATCGGCGCCTTCGCGATCGCTTCGGTGGCGCTGTTCTTCGTCGGCACGGTGGTCGCCGGCCTGGGCTTCGGCTCGTCCTTCTCGTCGCAGGTGCAGGCCCTGGCGCCGCTGGCCCAGCCGCACGAGCGCGCCGAGCTGTTCGCGGCCATCTTCTTCGTCAGCTACCTGGCCTTCAGCGTGCCGGCGATGGGCGCGGGCCTGCTGATCGCGACCCTGGGGCTGCGCACCGCGGTGGAGGGCTATGCGGCGGTGCTGATCGCGATGGCGCTGCTCGGCGCCTGGACGCAGTGGCGCGCACCGCGCCCGGTGGCCGTCGCCTGAGCGCGGGCGCTCAGCGCGCGCCGAGGATCGCGGCCGCGGCCTCGGCGAAGCCCGCGCCGCGCTCGCCCGCCGTCACGTAATGCGGCAGGTCGGCGAGCTGCGGCACGAAGCGCGCCACGTTGGCCACGCCGATGCTGTGGTCGAAGGTCTTGAACATCAGCTGGTCGTTGGTCGAGTCGCCGACATAGGCCCAGCGGTCCATCTCGCGGTCGAGGTCGCGGTCCCAGAGCTCGCGCACGATCCAGCGCGCGCCCACCAGCTTGTTGTGGTCGCCGTACCAGCCGTTGATGTGGATGCTGCTCACGGTCGCGCGCATGCCTTCGCTCTGCATCAGCGCCACCACGGCCGCGATCTGCGCTTCGCTCAGCTGCTGGAACTCGCTGTGGTCGATCGCGATGTCGGTCTCGCGGCCCGGCGAGTCGGTGGCGCGCACCGCGCCCGGGATCTCGCGCTCGATGCGTTGCAGCACCGTCTGCATGCGCTCGAGGTTGGCGGCGCGTGTGGCGGCGTCCTGCAGGTAGCGCTTCTCGATGCGGCCGTCGGCCAATGGCAGCAGCGCCACCGCGCCGTTCTCCGCCACGATGGCGTCGACCGGCCAGGCCGTGACGAAGGGCACGCTCCAGCCCACGGGGCGGCCGGTGATGGCCGCGACCCGAAGGCCCGCGTGCTTCAGCGCGGCCAGTGCCGCCAGTGCATCGGGCGTGATGGCGCCGTCGGTCGTGAGTGTGTCGTCGATGTCGGTGAACACGCCGACGAGCGCGCCGCGCGCCTGCGCGCCCCATCGTGTCAGTGGCAGCAGGTGGTTCGGCGAGGAGGGCAGGGAAGACGACACAGGCATGGAAAGGAATCTCTGAAGGGGCCGTGATCGTACCGGGTGGCGTTTCGGCTTTCGTGTAGCATCCCGCCCCCGCCGCGCCTCCAGGGCCGGCGCGGCACGCTTCATGACCCACATCCTCGTCGACCAGCTCCTCAAGACCTACCGCATCTCCGAGCGCGACCCCGGCGTGATGGGCGCGCTGCGCGGGCTCGTGCACCGCCGCCATCGCACGGTGGAGGCGCTGTCGGGCGTGTCCTTCGCGCTCGAACGCGGCGAGCTGCTGGGCTTCATCGGGCCCAACGGCGCGGGCAAGTCCACCACCATCAAGATCCTCGCGGGCATCCTGCGGCCCGACGGCGGCCGGGTGGAGATCGACGGCCACGACCCGTTCCAGGACCGCGAGCGGCACGTGGCACGCATCGGCGTGGTCTTCGGCCAGCGCACGCAACTGTGGTGGGACCTGCCGGTGGGCGACGGCTTCGACCTGCTGCGCGACATCTACCGCGTCGACCCGCAGCGCTACCGCCGCACGCGCGACGAACTGGTGGCGCTGCTGAACCTGGAGCGGGTGCTCGACCAACCCGTGCGGCAGCTCTCGCTGGGCCAACGCATGCGCGCCGAGATCGCGGCGGCGTTGCTGCACGAACCCGAGATCCTGTTCCTCGACGAGCCGACCATCGGCCTCGATGCGCCCTCGAAGCTGGCGGTGCGCGACTTCGTGCGGCGCGCCAACCGCGAGCGCGGCACCACCGTGCTGCTGACCACGCACGACATGCACGACATCGAGGCGCTCGCGCGGCGCGTGATCGTGATCGGCCACGGCCGCGTGCTGGCCGACAGCCCGGTCGAGGCGCTGCGCGCGCAGGTGATGGCCGAGCGCCGGCTGGTGGTCGACTTCGCCCAGGGCGCCGCGCTGCCGACGCAGGTGCCGGGCGCCACCGTGCAGGCGCGCGACGGCCAGACGCTGGTGCTCGACTTCGATCCCGCCGTGACCACGGCCCCGGCGCTGATCGCGCGCATCGCGGCCGCGCATCCGGTGGAAGACCTGCGGCTCGAAGGCCTGGCGATCGAGGCCGTGATCGCGCGCTTCTACGCCCTGCATGGCGCGGCCGAAGCATGAGCCGCGGCCTGCGGGCGGCGACGCGCCCCTACATCGCCGCCTTCGCCTCGCGCTTCCTGCAGATGCTGCAGTACCGCACCGCCGCGCTCGCGGGCTTCGCCACGCAGTGCTGGTGGGGCGGCATCAAGGTGATGGTGTTCGCCGCCTTCTACGGCGGCACGGCCGTCGCGGGCGCCAGTTCGCCGATGTCGCTCGCACAGGCCATCACCTACACCTGGCTGGCCCAGGGGCTGCTGGTGCTGATGCCCTGGATGGGCGATCCGGAGGTGGGGCAGGCGGTGCGCACCGGCGCGGTCGCCTACGACCGGCTGCGCCCGGTGGACGCCTATGCGCTGTGGTTCGCGCGCAGCGCGGGCTGGATCGCCGCGCGGCTGTTGCCGCGCGTGGCGCTCATGGCCGCCTTCGCCGCGGTCGCGCTGCCGCTGGCGGGCCTGGGCGACTGGGCCTGGCAGCTGCCGGCGAGCGTGGCGGCGGGCGCCGCCTTCCTGCTGTCGGCGGGGCTCGCGCTGCTGCTCTCGACCGCGATGGTGATGCTGCTCAACGTGGCGGCCACGGCGGCGCTCAACGAGCGCGGCATCAATGCGGTGGCGACGCCGGTGGTCATCGTGCTCTCGGGCAACCTGCTGCCGCTCGCGCTGCTGCCGGACGCCTGGCAGACCGCGCTGCGGGTCCAGCCCCTGGCCGGCCTGATGGACATTCCGGCGCGGCTCTACTTCGGGCAGCTGAGCGGCTGGCATGCGGCGGGCGGCCTGGGGCTGCAGTGCTTCTGGGTCGCGGTGCTGGTGGCCTTGGGCCGGCTCGCGATGGGGCGCACGATGCGCAACCTGCAGGTGCAGGGCGGCTGAGATGGGCGCGTTTCCTCTTTTCCTGCGCCTGGTGCGCGCCTCCGTGGGCGGCCAGGCACGCTATCCCGCGTCCGCGCTGCTGCTGACCGTGGGCCAGTTCCTGGGCACGGGCATCGAGATGGTCGCCGTCTGGGCCCTGTTCCATCGCTTCGGCAGCGTGCAGGGCTGGCACATCGGCGAGGTGGCGCTGTTCTATGGCCTGGTGAACTGCATGTTCGCGATCGCCGATGCGCTGGGGCGCGGCTTCGACGTGCTCGGCACCGAATTCCTGCGCACCGGCGCCTTCGACCGGCTGCTGCTGCGCCCGCGCCCGCTGGCGCTGCAACTCATGGGGCACGACTTCCGCATCAGCCGCCTGGGCCGGCTGCTGCAGGGCGTGGCGGTGCTGGTGTTCGCCACCCACCAGGCGCCCATCGCCTGGACGCCGGCCACGGTGGCCGTGGCGCTGTTCGCGCTGGTCGGCGGCATCGCGCTGTTCCTCGGCATCCTGGTGCTGCAGGGCACGCTGGCCTTCTGGACCGTCGAGAGCCTGGAGATCGCCAACGTGCTGACCTACGGTGGCGTGCAGGCGGCGCAGTACCCGCTGGCGCTCTATGCGAACTGGTTTCGCCGCGTGCTGACCTTCGTCGTGCCGCTGGCCTGCGTGGCCTACTACCCGGCGCTGGCCATCCTGGGCAAGGCCGATCCGCTGGGCGCCCCGGCCTGGATGGGCGCGGTGTCGCCGCTCGCGGGCTTCGTGTTCCTGGCCGCGGCCTTCGGCGCGTGGCGGCTGGGCCTGCGGCGCTATGCGTCGACGGGCAGTTGAGCGAATCAAGGCTCGCGCGGACCCTTCGGGGCATCGTTGAACACGAATTTGCGCGCGGCGGCGAAGTTGACGACCAGTCCCGCGCAACTGCCCAGGGCCACGCCCAGCGAGGGCGCGACGGCGCCCTGCACCCAGTGCAGGGTGAGCGCGTAGACCGCGTAGTTGATCGCGGCGCCACCCAGCATCGACGAGAGGTAGGCCAGGTACTCGCGGCCGAGGGCGAGGCCGGTGCGCGGCGCCGAGCCGTTGCGGAAGGTGAAGGAGCGGTTGAGCCACCAGGTGCTCGTGGCCGCGGCGAGGAAGGAAACGACGCGCGCCCCATACCAGCCCAGCCAGGGCGCGAGCAGGTGCAGCACCGCCAGGTCGACCAGCAGGCCGGCCACGCCCACCACGCCGAAGCGCAGGAAGCGACTAGCGAGCAGCGTCTTCAGCATGGGGGGAGCAGAAGAGCGGCGCCGGGATCGAGAGGTAGATCAGGCGCTTGGCTTCCTGCCGGCCGAGCGTGACGGTGTGCAGGATCGCGCCGCTGGCCTGCGCCAGCATCGCCGACAGCATCACGCCCACCGACAGCAGCGCGGTCGGCAGCCGCGGGACCAGGCCGGTGTGCAGGTAGTCGATCATCAGCGGCACCGCGAGGATCACCGAGAGCAGCGCGAGCAGGCCCGCCACCACGGTGAAGAAGGCCAGCGGGCGCTCGCTCACGAACAGGCGCAGGATGGTGCCCAGGATGCGGCGGCCGTCGCGGAAGGTCGACAGCTTGCTCTGCGTGCCCTCGGGCCGTGCGAGGTAGGGCACCGGCAGCTCGACGTAGGGCATGCGCAGTTCGAGCGCGTGGACGGTGAGCTCGGTCTCGGTCTCGAAGCCGTGCGCCGCCGCGGGAAAGGACTTGACGTAGCGGCGCGAGAACACGCGGTAGCCCGACAGCATGTCCTTGAAGTGGCCGCCGAACAGCGCGCCCACCGTGGCCGTCAGCAGCGTGTTGCCCAGGCGGTGGCCGGGGCGGTAGGTCTGCGGGTTGCGCCCGTCGTCGAAGCGCGCGCCCACCACCATGTCGAGGTTCTCGTGAACCAGCTGCTCGACCATCTGCGCGGCGTTCGACACGTCGTAGGTGGCGTCGCCGTCGACCATCACGTAGACATCGGCCTCCACGTCGGCAAACATCCGGCGCACCACGTTGCCCTTGCCGCGCAGCGCCACCTGCGTGACGCGCGCACCGTGGGCGCGGGCGACGGCTGCGGTGTCGTCGGTCGAGTGGTTGTCGAAGACGTGGATGGTCGCCTGCGGCAGCGCCGCCCTGCAGTCCTCGATCACGGTGGCGATGGCGCCCGCCTCGTTGAAGCAGGGAAGGATGACGGCGATGCGCGGGCCGGGGCGCGCGGCGGAGTCGGGTGCGCTCATGGCGTGCCTCGGGGTTTCAGTTGGTAGAGTTTCACCGGACCGTCGGACCGCACAGGGTCGAAGTAGCGATCGAAGCCGGGTTGCGCGGCCACCTGCGGGAAGCGGCCGGTATGGACCACCAGCGCATCGAAGTGCTCGGCGGCCAGCTTCCGATGCAGTTGGGCAGGGTCCAGCGCCGTGTAGTCGCTGTAGCGCCAGGGGCCGAACACATCGCCCCACACGGGCTGCGGCGCGTAGTAGAGCGAGTCCTCGACGCCGATCTGGTAGATGCGCCCGACCGGATGGGCGCGCAGTTGCGACCACAGGGCATAGCCCGTCACGCGCTCCGTGAGCAGGGTCTCGCGCGCCGCGGGCGTCGGGGCGATCCGTTTCCAGTACCGCACGCCGTCCGCCGCCGCGAGCACGGCCAGGCAGGCGAGCGCCAGGCCGGCCGTCGCGCGCACCAGGTGCCGCTGGTGCAGCGCCGGCCACAGGGCCGCCACACTTCGCACGAGATGCACGCAGGCCGCGGCGGACAGCAGCGCGAGCAACGGATAGGCGGGCGTCAGGTAGCGTGGATAGGGCGCACTGGCGACCCAGACGAGCACCATGTAGGCGGACAGGATCAGCGCCCGGCGCACCGCCGCGCTGCGTCTCAATGCGGGAATGAAGGGCACCGCGATGGCCGGCCACAGGGGCCAGGCGGGCAGGCCGTGGTTGCGCCGCAGGTCCTCGAACTGGCCCCGGTAGTCGAGGGCGTTCCAGTCGGTGAATCCGAACAGTCGTCCGCCGACGGGATTGAAGGGATCACCGGTCAGCAGCGCGTTGCGCGCATACCAGTAGATGCAGGGCGCCAGCAGCCCGCCCAGCACCAGCAGCCATGTGCTCGGCCGGCGGTCGTGCCGCGCCAGGCCGAGCGCGAACAGGGGCAGCAGCGTGAGCAGCTGGTACTTCGAACCGATCGCCAGCCCGATGGCGAAGGCGCATGGCAGCAGCCATCGGCGGTCTTCGCTGAGCCGCCATTGCTGGTAGGCGGCGGCCGCGACGAGCACGAACAACGCCACGCCCAGTTCGACATAGGCGCGGGTGAATTCGCTCAGGGTCAGCAGCACCCACAGCGCGGCGGCAAGACAGGCCGTGAGCCGGTCCAGATGCTGCCGGCCCAGGCGGTACACGAGCCCGGCCGTGAGCCAGCCCGCGAGCGCATGCAGCAGGTGCGGCAGCACGTCGTTGCCGAACAGCAGCGCCGCGGCGTAGAGCAGGTCGAAGTTGTAGGGGAACCAGGGGTAGCGCAGCCATGCGTTGACCGTCAGGTGGCCGCTCGCGGCCCACTGTTGCGCATGCGGCAGGTGGTAGAGCAACTCGTCCCAGGCCATGGGCGGCGGCAACGGGGCCATGAAGGTGCAGAGCAGGGCCAGGGCCAGCACCGCGAGGGCCCAGCGTTCGGACACCGGCGTCGTTTGCGACCGGGCTCGAATCCACCACTGGTGCAGGGCCGCGCCTTGCGCGATGGCTGGCCGGATCCCCAGCAGCAGGCCTGCCGCGATCAGGGCCAGGACGACGCGCGACGTCAGGTGTCCGGCGATCGCCAGCCACTGCAGCGCGCAGATGCCGATCCCCAGTCCAAGCGCGATGGCCAGCGGGGCACCGAGCCGCGTACGCGGATCGCGGTCGATCTTCAGCATTCGCAGCAGCGCGTCGCCCATGCCCCAGCAGGCGAGGACGACCAGCGTCAGGGCACCGTACTGCGCCAGTACATGGCCGAGCTTGTCCATGTCGCCCGGCGTCTAGCCGGCGCTCTGCAGTGCCAGCCCCGCGTGCTCGCGCAGCGGATGGAAGTGGATCCTCGGAAAACGTTCCTGCGCCAGCCGCACGTCGTAGGGCGAGGTGCAGAGGAAGGCCAGGGTGTCGGCCGCGTCCTTGGCCATGCGCACCGGGTAGGCGTGGACGAACTCGCGCAGCTCGGCCGGGGTGTCGGCCGTGATCCAGCGCGCGCCGGTGTACTGGCAGCCCTCGAGCCGCACGTCGGCGTCGTACTCGGCCTTCAGGCGGTGCTGCACCACTTCGAACTGCAGCTGACCGACGGCGCCCAGCAGCATCGGGCCGCCGACCTCGGGCCGGAAGACCTGGATCGCGCCCTCTTCACCCAGCTGGGCCAGGCCCTGCTGCAGTTGCTTGGTGCGCAGCGGGTTCTTCAGGATCACGGTCATGAAGAGCTCGGGCGCGAAGAAGGGCAGGCCGGTGAACATCAGGCTCGCGCCGTCGGTGATGGTGTCGCCCAGCTGCACGCCGCCGTGGGTGGTGAAGCCCACGATGTCGCCCGCGTAGGCCTCTTCCACGGCCTCGCGGCGCTGGCTCATGAAGGTCACGACGCTGGTGGGGCGCAGTTCTTTCGAGGTGCGCTGCACCTTGAGCTTCATGCCCGGCGTGTACTTGCCCGAGGCCATGCGCACGAAGGCGATGCGGTCGCGGTGCGAGGGGTCCATGTTGGCCTGCACCTTGAACACCACGCCGGCGAAGTCCTTGTCGGCGGGCTGGATCTCCTTGACCACCGGCTGGCGGTTGACGATGGTGGTGCTGGTGCGCGACTGCGGCGCCGGCGCCAGGTCGACCAGCGCGTCGAGCACTTCCATCACGCCGAAGTTGTTCACGCCCGAGCCGAAGAACACCGGCGTCTGCTTGCCGGCCAGGAAGGCCTCGCGGTCCCAGGCCGGCGAGGCGCCGGCGGCGAGCTCCATGCTCTGCTCGGCGTTCTCGAACTCGGCGCCGAAGCGCTTGATCAGCTCGGCGCGGTTGTTCAGCGCGATGGTCTCGAAGTCCTGCGGCAGGCGCTCCTTGCCCGAGTCGAACACCGTCATGGTCTGCGTGCGCAGGTTCATGATGCCGCCGAAGCTCTTGCCCTGGCCCACGGGCCAGGTCATGGGCACGCAGGGCATGCCCAGCTCGCGCTCGATCTCGTCGAGGATGTCCAGCGGCTCGCGCACTTCGCGGTCCATCTTGTTGACGAAGGTGATGATGGGCGTGTCGCGCTGGCGGCAGACCTCGATCAGCCGGCGCGTCTGCGCTTCCACGCCGTTGGCCGCGTCGATCACCATCAGCGCCGAGTCGACGGCGGTGAGCACGCGGTAGGTGTCTTCCGAGAAGTCCTTGTGGCCGGGCGTGTCGAGCAGGTTGATCACGTGGTCGCGGTACAGCATCTGCATGACCGAGGAGGCCACCGAGATGCCGCGCTGCTTCTCGATCTCCATCCAGTCGGAGGTCGCGTGGCGCGAGGCCTTGCGCGCCTTGACCGAGCCGGCGATCTGGATCGCGCCCGAGAACAGCAGCAGCTTCTCGGTCAGCGTGGTCTTGCCCGCGTCGGGGTGGGAAATGATCGCGAAGGTGCGACGGCGGCGGGTTTCGGATTCGAAGGTCATGGCGTGAACGCGGGGCGCGCGAAGGACGGTGAGCGCGAGGCGCTCACGGCGCGGCGGCTACGCAAAGCCGTCGATTTTAGCGAGCCGCCCCCGGGCTGCGGGGCGCCGGGGCTTGTTACATCGGCGGCGTGAAGCCGTGGCGCCCCGCGATCACGCGCATGGCGGTCGGCGTGCCGTTGCGTTCCTGCGCGTTGACCAGCACCTTGGCGCCGGGCGTGAGCAGGGCGTCGGTGCCGGGCCTGAAGGTCACGACGGGCACGTTCGGCGGCACGATCACCGTCTTCTCGCCGCCTTTGTAGCTGAGCTTGAGCTGCTGGCCGCCGCGCGCGGACGAGGGCGCGGCCGCCAGGTCGGCCACCGTGGCGTTGGTCATGGTGCTCTGCGGCTGCAGGTCCCAGGGGAAGTGGCCCTCGCCGGTGCCGCGCGCGGCCTCGGGGAAGACCAGCACCTCGAGCGCCTTCTGGGTGCCGTCGGGCTGCGGCATCGCGGCCGTGCCGACGAAGCTGCCCTGCTTGATGTCGGCCAGCTTGATCCGGTAGACCTCCGACACCGGCAGGTCGGCCGCGCGCGCGAGCGTGACCACCTCGCCGCCGCGGTCCTTGACGATCAGTTGCTTGGTGTCGTTGTAGACCACCGTGCCGCGGATGCGGACCAGCGGGGCGGCCGCGGGCGCGCTCGCTGAAGCGTTCTGGGCCGAGGCCGCGAGCGGCAGGGCGATACCGGCCGCGAGCACGGCGCCGGCCAGGGCGGCCGTAGGGAGTTTGGCAAAGAGGGAGTGCATGGAACCTCGGGCGACCACGCCAGACGCCAGCGGCGCTGTCACGCGATCGAAGCGACATGGTGGACTTCGGCGGCGGGCGCATCTGTCGGCCGGGGCCCCGACTCGCGGCGCACGGCCCACGGCGCAGTGGGCTAAAATCCGCGCTCCGAGGAGCGTTGCAGCGCCGCCAGGCGTGAGGCTCGGACCCATCGCAACGACGCTCATCCGCTGTTCTCGCGCGGTGAGTTTTCCCGTCGACCACAGTGGCCTCGTTCAAACAAGTTTTGGAGTTTCCATGAGCGCTGTTCTCAAGCCCACCCCCGTCTCGACCGCCGACCAGGCGATTGCCGATCTGTCCCTCGCCGCCTGGGGCCGCAAGGAAATCCGCATCGCGGAAACCGAAATGCCCGGCCTGATGGCCATCCGTGAAGAGTTCGCCAAGGGCCAGGCGCTCAAGGGCGCGCGCATCACCGGCTCGCTGCACATGACCATCCAGACGGCCGTGCTGATCGAGACGCTGCAGGCGCTCGGCGCCGAAGTGCGCTGGGCCTCGTGCAACATCTTCTCCACGCAGGACCACGCCGCCGCCGCCATCGCCGAAAAGGGCACGCCGGTGTTCGCCATCAAGGGCGAGTCGCTCAAGGACTACTGGGACTACACGCACGCCATCTTCGACTTCGGCCCCAAGGGCACGAAGGGCGAAGGCCCGAACATGATCCTGGACGACGGCGGCGACGCCACGCTGCTGATGCACCTGGGTCAGCGCGCCGAGAAGGACCTGTCGGTGCTCGCCAACCCCACCAGCGAAGAAGAGCGCATCCTCTACGCCGCGATCAAGGCCAAGCTGGCCGTGGACGACAGCTGGTACACCCGCAAGTCGGCCGAGATCATCGGCGTGACCGAGGAAACGACCACCGGCGTGCACCGCCTCAACGAGATGTCGGCCAAGGGCACGCTGCTGTTCCGCGCGATCAACGTCAACGACTCGGTCACCAAGAGCAAGTTCGACAACCTCTACGGCTGCCGCGAATCGCTGGTCGACGGCATCAAGCGCGCGACCGACGTGATGATCGCCGGCAAGGTGGCCTGCGTGGCCGGCTACGGCGACGTGGGCAAGGGCTCGGCCCAGGCGCTGCGCGCGCTGTCGGCGCAGGTCTGGGTCACCGAGATCGACCCCATCAACGCGCTGCAGGCCGCGATGGAAGGCTACAAGGTCGTGACCATGGAATACGCCGCCGACAAGGCCGACATCTTCGTGACCACCACCGGCAACAAGGACGTGATCACGCACGACATCATGGCCAAGATGAAGGACCAGGCCATCGTCTGCAACATCGGCCACTTCGACAACGAGATCGACGTCGCGTCGATCGAGAAGTACGAATGGGAAGAGATCAAGCCGCAGGTCGACCACATCACCTTCCCCGACGGCAAGAAGATCATCCTGCTGGCCAAGGGCCGCCTGGTGAACCTGGGCTGCGGCACGGGCCATCCGAGCTTCGTGATGTCCTCGTCGTTCGCGAACCAGACCATCGCCCAGATCGAGCTGTTCACCAAGCCCGACGCCTACCAGGCCGGCAAGGTCTACGTGCTGCCCAAGCACCTCGACGAGAAGGTCGCGCGCCTGCACCTGAAGAAGGTCGGCGCCATGCTGACCGAACTGACCGACGCCCAGGCCGCCTACATCGGCGTCGACAAGGCGGGTCCGTACAAGGCGGACACCTACCGTTATTGATGGCGCACCCAAGCTTTGCGCGCTGATCAATTGTTGGTGGAGCGGGGCCTCGCGGCCTCGCGTTCACAGGCCGTCCGCCTGATCGCGGGCGGATTGCGCTGGCGCGATGCCGGCAGCGGCGCCGAATGGCGCAGCGTGGGCAAGAACCGCGACGAGATCCCGGCCTCGGCCGAGCTCGAGCTCGCCGATGCCGCGGAGTCGCGCTATGTCTCGCGCGGCGGGCTCAAGCTGGAAGGCGCCTTGCGCGCCACCGGCGTCGACCCGACGGGCAAGCACTGCCTCGACGTGGGCCAGTCGACCGGCGGCTTCACCGACTGCCTGCTGCAGCATGGCGCGGCGCAGGTGGTGGGCATCGACGTCGGCCATGGCCAGCTGCATGCGCGCATCCGCGAGGACGAGCGCGTGACGGCCATCGAGAAGGTCAATGCGCGCGCGCTGGTCGTCGACGACCTGGCCGAAGAGGTCGAGCGCACCGATTTCGACCTGATCGTGGCCGACCTGTCCTTCATTTCGCTCACGCTGGTGCTGCCCGCGGTCGTGCCCTTCCTGGCGGCCGAGGGCGAGTTGCTGCTGCTGGTCAAGCCGCAGTTCGAGCTGCAGCCGGGCCAGGTGGGCAAGGGCGGCATCGTGCGCGACGATGCGATGTACCCGATCGTCGAGCAGCGTCTGCGCGAGAGCTGTGCCGCGCTGGGCCTGCGCGTGCTGCGCTGGATCGACAGCCCGATCGCCGGCGGCGACGGCAACCGGGAATTCTTCATCCATGCCATCCACGCGGACGGCGACCCAGGAGCCGCACGTGCGCCTTCCGCTGAGCTTTGAGTTCTTCCCGACCAAGACGCCCGAGGGCGCGGTCAAGCTGCGCGCCGTGCGCCAGCAGCTCTACGAGATGAAGCCCGAGTTCTGCTCCGTGACCTATGGCGCGGGCGGCTCGACCCATGCGGGCACCTTCGCCGCGGTGGGCGAGATCCTGGCCGAGGGCGTGGACGCGGCCAGCCACTTCTCCTGCATCGGCGCCACGCGCGCGACGGTGCGCACGCAGCTGGCCGAGCTCAAGGCCATGGGCGTGAAGCGGCTGGTGGCGCTGCGCGGCGACCTGCCCAGCGGCTACGGCGTGGGCGGCGAGTTCCAGTACGCGAGCGACCTGGTCGGCTTCATCCGCGCCGAGACGGGCCGCGATTTCCACATCGAGGTGGCCTGCTACCCCGAGGTGCATCCCCAGGCGCGTTCGCCCGAGGCCGACC
This sequence comes from Variovorax sp. J2P1-31, assembly GCF_030317215.1. Taxonomy (NCBI): domain Bacteria; kingdom Pseudomonadati; phylum Pseudomonadota; class Betaproteobacteria; order Burkholderiales; family Comamonadaceae; genus Variovorax; species Variovorax sp. J2P1-31. Next base: position 117,424 of record NZ_JASZYA010000006.1, on the reverse strand, counting down.
TGCAGGCCTTCGCCGCCAAGGCCAAGGCCGGCGCCGACTCGGCCATCACGCAGTACTTCTTCAACGCCGACGCGTATTTCCGTTTCGTCGACGACGCCCGCCGGCTGGGCATCGACACCCCGGTCGTGCCCGGCGTGATGCCCATCACCAGCTCGACCCAGCTGATGCGCTTCTCGGACGCCTGCGGCGCCGAGATCCCGCGCTGGATCCGGCTGCGGCTGCAGAGCTACGGCGACGACACGGCCTCCATCAAGGCCTTCGGCCTCGATGCGGTGGCCCAGCTGTGCGAACGCCTGTGCGCGGGCGGTGCGCCGGCGCTGCACTTCTACACCATGAACCAGGCCACGGCCACGCTCGCGCTGCTGGAGCGACTCGGGCTGGACGCATGAGTCGCGGCGCGCGCCATGGACCCTGGCGCGCGGCGCTGCTGAGCCTGGCAGCGGGCTTCCTGATGACGGCCTGCGCGTTGCCGCCGGCCCCCGATGCGCCCACCGAGCCCGTGGCCGGCGCCATCTCGCCCGACCTCGCCCTGCAGCCCCTTCCCACCGGCCTGGCCGTGCCACCCGGCGTGGCCCCGCGTTCCGACGTGCCCTCGGTGCGCTACGACCTGGCGGTCTCGGGCCCGGACGAACTCACGCCCGACGACGGCGTGCCGGGCGACGACGGCCCGCGCACGATCTTCCAGCGCGGCGGCGCCTCCTGGTACGGCATCGGCTTCCACATGCGCAGGACCGCCAACGGCGAACGCTTCGACATGGGCGCGATGACCGCCGCGCACCGCACGCTGCCCTTCGGCACCGTGGTCTGCGTGCGCAGCCTGGTCAACGGCCGCGAGGTGCTGGTGCGCATCAACGACCGTGGGCCCTTCGGGCCGGGTCGCATCATCGACCTGAGCCGTGCCGCGGCCGAGGCGCTGGACATGCTGAGCATGGGCATCAAGCAGGTCGCGCTGCATGTGGTCGACCAGCCGGGCATGCGCTGCAACGGCGAGGTGGCCGATGTGACGGCGCTGCAGCAGTCGGCGCCCGAGGAGCCGGTCGCCGCGCCCGTGGCCCGCGCGGTGCGCAAGGCGCCGGTGCGGCGTCGGCGTTAGGCCGGTTCAGCCGCCCGCGTCGAGCGAGAAGGTCGCGTTGCGGTCCTGGCCCAGGCGCTCGACCAGCTGCGGCAGCGCGGCCGCCATCTGCGCCTTGAGCGTGTAGGGCGGGTTGATCAGGAACATGCCGCTGGCCGGCAGGCCGGGGCGGCGCGTCTCGCCCGCGGGCGTGGTCGTGATCTTGCTCGACTTGACCGTCAGCGTGGCGTGCAGCCAGGATTTGCCGGCCTTGGTCGCCATGGTCTTGAGCCGGCGCGGCAGGTCGTGTGCCTCGGGCCGCGGGATGATCGGGTACCAGACCGCGTAGGTGCCGGTGGCGAAGCGCTTGAGCGCGCCTTCGACGAAATCGAGCACCCGCGCGTAGTCGCTCTTGATCTCGTAGCTCGGGTCGCACAGCACCAGCGCGCGGCGCGAGGGCGGCGGCAGGAACTTGGTGGCGCTGCCGAAGCCGTCCTCGGTGAGCACCGAGATCTGGCGCCCGGCATCGAGCTGCGCGATGTTGGCCGTGAGTGTGCGGCCGTCGGTCGGGTGCAGCTCGAACAGCTTGAGCCGGTCGTGGTCGCGCAGCAGGTGCTGCGTGATGAAGGGCGAACCCGGGTAGATCCGGGCGCCGCCCTTGGGGTTGAAGTCGCCGATCACCTCGAGGTAGCGCGTGATCGCGTCGGCCTGGGGCACTTCGGCCTTGGGCGGGGCGCCCTTCTTGGGCGGGGCCGCGGGCGGCGGCGGCGCCAGCAGGCGCAGCACGCCCTGGCTGGCTTCGCCGCTGGTGTCGGCGTAGTCGCCGTCCAGCCGGTACAGGCCGGCGCCGGCGTGGGTGTCGACAACGGTGAGCGCCGCGTCTTTTTCCAGCATGTGGTCGAGCGTGGCAATCAGCACCGTGTGCTTGAGCACGTCGGCGTGGTTGCCGGCGTGGAAGGCGTGGCGGTAACTGAACATAGGGGTCGATCGTACCCGCACCGGGCGGGTCAGGTTGCTCCAAGTCCTTGATTCTTCGTATAATCGAGGGCTTCGCAGCGTTTTGTGACCCCGCGGCGAAGCGCGCAACGACCGTTTCGGCGGTGTTGCGGATCCCACCTAAGAGATTCCCACCAGAGGAACGCCGACCGTGGAAAAGGGCCCGCCAAACCCTCTTTTGAAGAGAAAAACTCATGACCAAAACGTTCAGCGCCAAGCCCGCTGACGTGACGCACGAGTGGTTTGTGATTGACGCGACCGACAAGGTCCTCGGACGAGTAGCCAGCGAAGTTGCTCTCCGTTTGCGCGGCAAACACAAGGCCATTTACACGCCTCACGTCGATACCGGTGACTACATCGTCATCATCAACGCCGCGCAACTGCGCGTCACCGGCGCCAAGTCGATCGACAAGGTGTACTACCGTCACTCGGGCTACCCGGGCGGTATCACGGCGACGAACTTCCGCGACATGCAGAACAAGCACCCGGGCCGCGCCCTGGAAAAGGCTGTCAAGGGCATGCTGCCCAAGGGCCCGCTCGGTTACGCGATGATCAAGAAACTCAAGGTGTACGGTGGCGCTGAGCACCCGCATACCGCCCAACAGCCCAAAGTGCTGGAACTGTAAGGAGCCTTGAGAATGATTGGTGAATGGAACAATGGCACCGGCCGTCGCAAATCCAGCGTCGCTCGCGTGTTCATCAAAAAAGGCACCGGCAAGATCACGGTCAATGGCAAGGACATCCAGGCCTATTTCGGCCGCGAGACCTCCATCATGATCGCGAAGCAACCGCTGTTCCTGACGAACAACGTCGAAACCTTCGACATCATGATCAACGTGGCCGGTGGCGGCGAATCGGGTCAAGCCGGCGCTGCGCGCCACGGCATCACCCGCGCCCTGATCGACTACGACGCGACGCTGAAGCCGGTGCTGAGCCAGGCTGGCTTCGTGACGCGCGATGCGCGTGAAGTCGAGCGGAAGAAGGTCGGTCTGCACTCCGCCCGTCGCCGCAAGCAATTCTCCAAGCGCTGATCTTCGCTGCTGCGCCACTGCACGGCGGCGTTGCAAATCCTCACCGGACGCGAGTCCGGCTCCGGTTTGCGCCTTGCCCTGCAGCGGCTCGCGACGCGAATATCCGCACTTGGCACATTGCGAAAGCCGCCCTCCGGGCGGCTTTTTGCTGCTTGCAGTAGCATCCCCTCATTGGCCGCACGTTCGGCCCACCCCCCACAGGAGTCCCGCACATGAGCGCTGTTGCCGAAACCATCCAGACCCCCACCCAGATGCCCGAGCCGATCGTCTTCACCGACAGCGCGGCGGCCAAGGTGGCCGATCTGATTGCCGAAGAGGGCAATCCCGAGCTCAAGCTGCGGGTGTTCGTGCAGGGCGGCGGCTGCTCCGGCTTCCAGTACGGCTTCACCTTCGACGAGATCACCAACGAAGACGACACGACCATGACCAAGAACGGCGTGTCGCTCTTGATCGACGCCATGAGCTACCAGTACCTGGTCGGCGCCGAGATCGACTACAAGGAAGACCTGCAGGGCGCCCAGTTCGTGATCAAGAACCCCAACGCCACCAGCACCTGCGGCTGCGGCTCGAGCTTCTCGGCCTGAACCACCGATCACGAGGGAGCCGGCCTTGCGTCTGACTTCCCCGATCTCCCGATAAACCGCCCCAGGGCGGTTTTTTGTTGCCTGTCGCTGTCGCTTTCTTCTTTCCCATGGCTTCTGAGATCTCGGCTCGCAAGAGCCTCCTGTGGCTGGTCGCGGTCGGCTTCTTCATGCAGACGCTGGACGCGACCATCATCAACACCGCGCTGCCGGCCATGGCCGCGAGCCTGGGCGAGAGCCCGCTGCGCATGCAGTCGGTGGTGGTGGCTTACTCGCTGACGATGGCGATGCTGATCCCGGCCTCGGGCTGGATCGCCGACCGCTTCGGCACGCGCCGGATCTTCTTCTCGGCCATCGTGCTCTTCGTGCTGGGCTCGGTGGCCTGCGCGTTGTCGCAGAGCCTGGGGCAGCTGGTCGCGTCGCGCGTGGTGCAGGGGCTGGGCGGCGCGCTGCTGCTGCCCGTGGGGCGGCTGTCGCTGCTGCGCACCGTGCCGCGCAGCGAGTTCCTGCAGGCCATGAGCTTCGTCGCCATCCCGGGCCTGATCGGGCCGCTGCTGGGGCCGACGCTGGGCGGCTGGCTGGTGCAGTACGCGTCCTGGCACTGGATCTTCCTGATCAACGTGCCGGTGGGGCTGTTGGGCTGCATCGCCACGCTGCGCTTCATGCCCGACCTGCGCGGCGCGGTGCGGCAGCGCTTCGATGCCGCCGGCTACGCGATGCTGGCCCTGGGCATGGTGACGATCTCGCTGGCCCTCGACGGCGTGGCCGAGCTCGGCCTGCGCCAGGTCAGCGTCTTCGTGCTGCTGGTGTTCGGCTTCGCCAGCCTCACGGCCTACTGGCTGCGCGCCGCGCGCGAGCCGGCGCCGCTGTTCTCGCCCCTGCTGTTCAAGGTGCCCACGCTGAGCATCGGGTTGCTGGGCAACCTGTTCTCGCGCCTGGGCAGCAGCTGCATGCCCTTCCTGGTGCCCCTGCTGCTGCAGGTGTCGATGGGCTATTCCCCGGTGCAGGCGGGGCTGATGATGCTGCCCATCGCGCTGGCGGGCATGGCGATGAAGCGCTTCACCACGCCGCTGATCACGAACTTCGGCTATCGCCGCGTGCTGGTGGTGAACACCGCCCTGGTCGGCGTCGCGATGGCCACCTTCGCCTTCGCCGCGCCGGGGCAGCCGCTGGTGGTGCACCTGCTGCAGCTGCTGTTCTTCGGCGCGGTCAATTCGCTGCAGTTCACCGCGATGAACACCGTGACGCTGCGCGACCTCGACGGCAGCATGGCCAGCAGCGGCAACAGCCTGCTGTCGATGGTGCAGATGCTGGCGATGAGCCTGGGCGTGGCGGCCGCGAGCTCGGTGCTGGGCGGCTACACCGGCATGTTCGGCACCCAGGCCTCGGTGGACACGCTGCATGCCTTCCAGGCCACCTTCGCGACCATGGGGCTGATCACGCTGGCTTCGGCCATGATCTTCTGGCATCTGCCGCCGCAGGCGCGCGCGGTGCAGCCGGCGCAGCCCGAGGTCTCGGGCCAGGGCTGATCGCTCAGGCGGGGTAGAGCGCGCCCAGCACGCGTTCGCCCCGGGCGCCGGTCGCGCTGGCCAGGTTGCCGGGCTCGCGGCGCACCGTGGCGCGCGCCAGCCAGGCGAAGGCCGCGGCCTCGACCTGCTGGGGCGGCAGGCCGCGTTCTGCCGAGGACACGACCTGCACGCCCGGCAGCAGGGCCGCCAGCCGCGTCATCAAGTGCGTGTTGAGCGCGCCACCGCCACAGACCACCAGTTCGGCTGCCTCGGCGCCGTAGCGCCGCAGGTCGTCGGCACAGGCACCGGCCGTGAGCTCGCACAGCGTGGCCTGCACGTCGGCCGGCGCGCTGGCGTCGTCGCCCAGCCGCGCCGCCAGCCAGGCCGGGTGGAACAGGTCGCGGCCGGTGCTCTTGGGCGGGGCCTTGGCGAAGAAGGGGTCGGCGCGCAGCCGGGCCAGCAGCGCGGGCCGCACCTGGCCGCTCTCGGCCCAGCGGCCGCCCGCGTCGAAGGGCTGGCCGGTGTGGGCCTGGCACCAGTGGTCCATGAGCGCGTTGGCGGGCCCGCAATCGAAGCCCAGCACCGGGCGCTGCGCATCCGAAGCGGGCAGCACGCTGAGGTTGGCGATGCCGCCGAGGTTGAGCACGCCGACGGTGCGGTCGGCACGGCCGAACACCGCGCGGTGGAAGGCCGGCACCAGCGGCGCGCCCTGGCCGCCGGCCGCGACGTCGCGGCGCCGGAAATCGGCCACCACGTCGATGCCGGCGAGTTCGGCCAGCAGCGCGGGGTTGTCGAGCTGCAGCGTGTAGCCGATGCCATCGAACGCGCCCGGCCGGTGGCGCACGGTCTGGCCGTGGGCGCCGATGGCGGTGATGTCCGCGGCGACGAGGCCGGCGTCGGCCAGCAGCTGCCCGACCACGCCGGCATAGACGCCGACCAGGCCGTTGGCCGCCAGCGCGGCGCGATGGAGTTCGTTGTCGCCGGCGGTGTTGAGGGCCAGCAGCTCCGCGCGCAGCGCGGGGGGGAAGTCGGCCGTGGCGTGGCCGACGACCGTGATCTGGCCGGCGTCGGAGAACGCGGCCAGCACGCCGTCGACCCCGTCGAGCGAGGTGCCCGACATCAGGCCGATGAAGCGCTCAGCCATGCGCGATGCCGAGGGCGGCGGGCCTTATTCGGCGCTGGCCTGCACGACCGAGAAGGCGGCCGACAGTTCCATGCGCGTGGCGAGCGCCAGGCGGTTGAAGGCCGGGCGGGCCGCGGCGGTGATCGGCGTGCCGCCGTCCTGCTGCGCGATGTTGGCCGGGTTGGTGTGCTGGCCGTTGACGCGGAATTCGAAGTGCAGGTGCGGGCCGGTGGCCCAGCCGGTCGAGCCGACCGCGCCGATGAACTGGCTCTGGTTCACGCTCTGGCCGACCTTGACGTCGATGCGGCTCAGGTGGGCGTAGACCGTCTGCTGGTTGTTCCGGTGCTTGAGGATGATGATGTTGCCGTAGCCGTTCTGGCGGCCGGCGAACTCCACCGTGCCGTCGCCGACCGCGCGCACCGCGGTGCCCGTGGGCGCCGCGAAGTCGATGCCGTTGTGCTGGCGCCAGCTGTTCATGATCGGGTGCATGCGCATCGCGAAGCCGCTGGAGATGCGCGAGAACTCGACCGGCGAGGCCAGGAAGGCGCGCACCAGGCTGTCGCCGTTCGGGCGGTAGTAGCCGCCCTTCTTGCCGGGCTCCTGGAACCAGAGCGCCTGATGGGTCTTGCCGTTGCTCTCGAATTCCGCCGACAGCACGCGGCCGCTGCGCAGCGACTGGCCGTCGGCCTCGAAGGTCTCGTACACCACGGCGAAACGGTCGCCCTTGCGCAGCGAGCGGAAGTCGACGTCGTTCGAGAAGATGTCGGCCAGCTGGCTGGCGACGGCGTCGGGGATGCGGGCCTCGTCGGTGGCGGCGAACAGCGAGCTGCGCACCACGCCGCTGGCCAGGCGGCTCGCGGCCGTCAGCTGGTCGACCTCGGTGCGCACGCTGAAGCCCTTGGCACCGCGCACCACCACCAGGCGCTTGAAGGCGCCGTCGCCGTCGGGGATCCAGCGGGCGCTCAGGCGCTGCAGCGTGTTGTCACGGGCGGCTTCGGCGGTGACGGTGCGGCCGGTGCGGTTGAGCAGCGCGGCGCGCGCCTCGGCATTGCCGCGCACGAAGGCCGCGGCCGCCGGGTCGGCGATGCCCAGGCGCTTGAGCAGCGCCTCGATGGTGTCGCTCGAGCGCGTGAGCTCGGTGCGGAAGAGGGTGAAGTCGTGGTTGTCGAGCGCTTCGACCTGGTCGTCGGCGGCCAGCGGCTTGACGGCTTCCAGCACCTGCTGGACCGGCAGATCGGCCACGTCGGGGCCGAGCGAAGCGACGGCGAAGGCACCGCCGCCCGCGCACAGCAGCAGCGCGCCGATGGCGCTGGCGATGTGCTTCGGGTAGGTGCGGAACGTGTGGGCCACGCGGGAAGCGAGCAACTCCTCGGCGGCGAGAATGGCGTGGATCAACGTCTAGGGCCCTGTGTCGGTTCAGCGGGTCCTCGGTGCACCGCTTGCAGTGCACGTCTGTAGGACGGTGCTGAAGAAAGCGCCGCTTAGAATCCGACGCTTGTGAAAAGTCGGGCTGAGTATAGCTTCGGCGCCGCCTGAAACTGCCAAAAAGTCCCAATGAAGTCCGAGCTTGTTACATCCCAACCCCTCTCTGATACTGTAGGACACGCGCTTGAAGTGTCGCTGCGCGGCACCGACGAGCTGCTGCCCCAGGACGAGTGGGTGCGCAAGCTGCAGCGCGCCGAGGCCAGCGGCACGCCGCTGCGCATCAAGCTGGGGCTGGATCCGACGGCGCCGGACATTCACATCGGTCATACGGTGGTCCTGAACAAGATGCGGCAGTTGCAGGATCTGGGCCACACCGTGATCTTCCTGATCGGGGACTTCACCACCACCATCGGCGACCCCTCGGGCCGCAACAGCACCCGCCCGCCGCTGACCCGCGAGCAGATCGAGGCCAACGCCCAGACCTACTACCGCCAGGCCAGCCTGGTGCTGGACCCCTCGAAGACCGAGATCCGCTACAACTCCGAGTGGAGCGACCCGCTGGGCGCGCGCGGCATGATCCAGCTGGCCGCCAAGTACACGGTGGCCCGGATGATGGAGCGCGACGATTTCACCAAGCGTTTCAAGGCCGGCCAGTCCATTTCGGTGCACGAGTTCCTCTACCCGCTGATGCAGGGCTACGACTCGGTGGCGCTCAAGAGCGACCTGGAACTGGGCGGCACCGACCAGAAGTTCAACCTCCTGGTCGGACGCCATCTCCAGCAGGAATACGGCCAGGAACCGCAGTGCATACTCACTATGCCGCTGCTGGAGGGGCTCGACGGCATCGAGAAGATGTCCAAGAGCAAGAACAACTACATCGGCCTGACCGAGCCGGCCAACACCATGTTCGCCAAGGTGCTGTCGATTTCAGACGACCTGATGTGGCGCTGGTACACGCTGCTGAGCTTCCGCTCGCTGGCCGAGATCGAGGCGCTCAAGGCCGAGATCGCGGGCGGCCGCAACCCCAAGGACGCCAAGGTCGCGCTGGCCAAGGAAATCACCGCGCGCTTCCACGACGTGGCGGCCGCCGATGCGGCCGAGCAGGATTTCGTCAACCGCAGCAAGGGCGGCGTGCCGGACGAGATCCCCGAGGTGAGCCTGTCGGGCGCGCCGCTGGGCATCGCCCAGCTGCTCAAGCAGGCCGGGCTGGCCGCGTCGACCTCCGAGGGCAACCGGCTGATCGACGGCGGCGGCGTGCGCGTCGACTCGGCGGTGGTCTCCGACAAGGGCCTCAAGCTCGAGGTCGGCAGCTACGTGGTGCAGGTCGGCAAGCGCAAGTTCGCGCGCGTGCTGCTGGGCTGAGGCGGGCGCCTCTTCCCGCGCTTCATCAGCGCACTTCGATCGTCACGCGCCGGTTGCGCGGTTCCACGGTCTCGTCGGGGGTCGGCACGGCCAGTTCGCGTTCGCCGCGGCCGATGGCCAGGATCCTGGCCACGGGGAAGCCGCGGTCCGTGAACATCTGGCGCACCTGCTGGGCGCGCCGGCGCGACAGGTCGTCGTTCTGCTCGACCGAGCCGACCGTGTCGGTGTGGCCCGTGATCACGATCTCGCCGCCGCTGCGGGCCAGCGCCGCGGCCAGCGCCTCGGTCAAGGTGGACTGGGAGTCGCCGGCCAGGGCCGTGCCGCCCAGGTCGAAGAACACGGTGTAGCGCTGCGGGGGCGGCGGCCGGAGCTCGAACAGGCTGCGGTTCTCGCTCGCGACCTTGGCCGGGTCGGCCTGGTCGACGACCGGGGCGCCGGTGGCGCCGCGTGCCGCGGTGGCCCGCGCGTAGGGCTTGCTGAGTGTTTCCTGGCCGCCGTTGGCGCTGACCACCACCGCCGAGGCGGAGCCGTCGTCCTGCGGCAGCAGCACGACGCGGGTGCCGGGCGCGGCGCAGGCGGCGAGCAGGGCGCTCAGGGCGAGCGCGGCAAGAAGGCGCAAGGACATCACGGTTGGGGATCGGCCTGCACGATGAAGTCGGTGCCGCGGATGCCGATGGTCGCGGTCTGGGTCTCGATGCGGATCGCATCGGGATGGGCCTTGCCGATCAGGCCGGTGATCATGCGCATCGAACCGCGCAGCAGCGAGACCAGCAGGCCGCCGTCGTGGGTGGTGGCATCGAAATGGAATTCCTTGACGTCCAGCCGCGACGAGGGGCCGAGCACCATGGTGGTCCCGTCGCGCAGCACCACGCTGGCAGCCGAGTCCGGCCCGGTCACGACCCGGTCGATGGGCGACAGCGCGTCGCCGGGCGTGGCTTGTCGCGCCACGCCGCCGGAACCGAGCAGTTGCACGTCGCCGCGCACGGACTTGACCGTGCCGGCTGGCTGTTCGGCGGGGGCGGCGCTCTGCGCGAACGCTGCGCCGCCGAGCACGCTCAGGGCGCAGAGAAGGGGCAGGTATCGGGTTTTCATGGTGGGGCGGGGAATGGGCCGCCATGGTAAGCGACCGGCCGCTGCGATTCCTCACACCGCGATAATTCACGCCTCAACCGTGTGGCAGTACCGATCTACCGTGGCTTCGACGCTCGACGACTCTTCTCGCAAACCCCGCTGGGGGCCGGCGGCGCTGCTGCGGCTGTCGATCGCGGTCGCGCTCCTGACCATCGTGCTCAAGGGCGGCGCGGGCTACATCACCAACTCGATGGGCCTGATCTCGGACGCGATGGAGTCCTTCGTCAACCTGGCCAGCGCGATGTTCGCGCTGGCGATGGTGACCATCGCCGAGCGGCCGGCCGACGAGGACCATCCCTACGGCCACCACAAGGCCGAGTACTTCTCCTCGGGCTTCGAAGGCATCCTGATCATCGGCGCGGCGCTGGCGATCGGCTGGGTCGCGGTGCTGCGCCTGCTGTCGCCCCAGCCGCTGGAGCAGCTGGGCTGGGGCCTGGCGCTGTCGATCGTGAGCTCGGCCTTCAACGCCGGCCTGGCCGTGATGCTGTTCCGCGCGGCGCGCGCGCACCGCTCGATCGCGCTGGAGGCCGACGGCCGCCACCTGGTCACCGACGTCTGGACCTCGGCCGCGGTGGTGGTGGGCATCGTCGCGGTGCATTTCACCGGCTGGCTGTGGCTCGATCCGCTGCTGGCCATCGGCGTGGCGCTCAACATCGTGCGCGAGGGGGCCAAGCTGGTCTGGCGCTCGTCGCAGGGGCTGATGGACCAGGCGCTCGATGCCGAATCGCTGGCCGCGCTGCAGGCCGCGCTGGCCCGCTTCGCGGCCGAGCGGCCCGAGGGCCCGCGGCTGCGCTTCGACGACCTCGTCACCCGCAGCGCCGGCCAGCGCCGCTTCGCCGACCTGCACATGCACGTGCCGGGCGACTGGTCGCTGCAGCGCGCCGCCGGTCTGCGCGATGCGGTGGAGCAGGCGCTGATGGACGCGGTGCCGGGCCTGCGCGTGACCATCCAGCTGCTGCCGCTGGACATGGAAGCACGCGCGGTGCAGATGGCGGCGCACGAATGAAAGCCGTGCTGCAGCGGGTGCGCGAAGCCCGCGTCGACATCGACGGGGAAACCGTGGGCGCGATCGGCCCGGGCCTGCTGGTGCTGCTGTGCGCCGAGCGCGGCGACAGCGACGCGGTGGGCGACCGGCTGCTGGCGAAGATCCTCAAGCTGCGCATCTTCTCCGACGCGGCCGGCAAGATGAACCTCAGCCTGCAGGACGTCGGCGGCGGCCTGCTGCTGGTGAGCCAGTTCACGCTGGCCGCCGACGCGAGCGGCGGCAACCGCCCGAGCTTCACCGGCGCCGCGGCGCCCGACGAGGGCCGGCGCCTCTATGACCGCTTCGTGGCGCAGGCCCGCGCCGCGCACCCGGTGGTCGCCACCGGCGTGTTCGCGGCCGACATGCAGGTGCACCTGGTCAACGACGGGCCGGTGACGATCCCGCTGCAGATGAGCTAGTAAGGGTTGCGGATGCCGAGTTCGGCCAGGATCTCGATTTCGTAGGCCTCCATCTCCTCGGCGTCGGCCTCGCCGGTCTCGTGGTCCCAGCCCTGCGCATGCAGCGCGCCGTGCACCAGCAGGTGGGCGTAGTGCGCGGCCAGCGTCTTGCGCTGTTCCTTCGCCTCGCGCGCCACCACCGGCGCGCACAGCACCAGGTCGGCCATCACCACCGGCTCCTGCGCATAGTCGAAGGTCAGCACGTTGGTCGCGTAGTCCTTGCCGCGGAACTCGCGGTTGAGCTGCTGGCCTTCGTCGGCATCGACGATGCGCACCGTGATTTCGCCGTCGACCGCGAGCGCATGGCGCAGCCAGCGCGTGACGCTGTGGCGCGGCAGCGCGAGCCGGTGGCGCTCGACGTCCTTGAAGCGCGCGAACTGCAGGGACAGGGAGAGTGCGGGCAGCGCCATCTCAGTGCCCCTCGGTGCGCTTGCGCTGGCCGTCGTAGGCGTCGACGATGCGGGCCACCAGCGGATGGCGCACCACGTCGGCGCTGCTGAAGCGCGTGATCGCGATGCCCTTGACCCGCTTGAGCACCCGCTCGGCGTCGATCAGGCCGCTGAGCTGCGACTTGGGCAGGTCGATCTGGCTCACGTCGCCGGTGACCACGGCCTTGGCGCCGAAGCCGATGCGCGTGAGGAACATCTTCATCTGCTCGGGCGTGGTGTTCTGCGCCTCGTCGAGGATCACGAAGGCGTTGTTCAGCGTGCGCCCGCGCATGAAGGCCAGCGGCGCGATCTCCAGCGCGTTGCGCTCGAAGGCCTTCTGCACCTTGTCGTAGCCCATCAGGTCGTGCAGCGCGTCGTACAGCGGGCGCAGGTAGGGGTCGACCTTCTGCGACAGGTCGCCGGGCAGGAAGCCCAGCCGCTCGCCGGCCTCGACCGCGGGCCGCGTGAGCACGATGCGCTGCACCGCGCTGCGCTCCAGCGCATCGACCGCGCATGCCACGGCCAGGTAGGTCTTGCCGGTGCCGGCCGGGCCGATGCCGAAGGTGATGTCGTGGCGCGCGATGTTCTCGAGGTAGCTGGCCTGCGTCGGCGTGCGCGCGCGCAGGTCGGCGCGGCGCGTGACCAGCATCGGGCCGGCCTCGCCGTCGGCCGTCATGCCCGAGTCGCTGGCCAGCGTGAGCTGCACCACCGCGGGGTCGATCGGCCGCTCGGCGATCTCATAGAGCGCCTGCAGCACCTCGAGCGCCTGGTCGGCGATGGCCTTCGGGCCCTCGACCTTGAACTGCTCGTGGCGGTGCGCGATCGTCACGCCCAGCGTGTCCTCGATGCGGCGCAGGTGCTCGTCGAGCGGGCCGCACAGGTGGCCGAGGCGCACGTTGTTGAGGGGCTTGAAGGTGTGGCGAACGATCAAAGGATAATTCCGGCTCTAGAGAAGGGCACCCATGATAGGCAAATTGACCGGCACGCTGGCCGAACGCAACCCACCGCAGGTGGTGGTCGACTGCAACGGCGTCGGCTACGAGGTCGACGTGCCGATGAGCACCTTCTACAACCTGCCGCACACCGGCGAGCGCGTGTCGCTGCTCACGCACTTCGTGGTGCGCGAGGACGCGCAGATTCTCTACGGCTTCGGCACCCCCGCCGAACGCGCGGCCTTCCGCCAGCTGATCAAGATCTCCGGCGTCGGCCCGCGCATGGCGCTGGGCGTGCTCTCGGGGCTCAGCGTGGCCGAGCTGGCGCAGATCGTCACGCTGCAGGACGCGGGCCGGCTGGTGAAGATCCCGGGCATCGGCAAGAAGACCGCCGAGCGCCTGCTGCTGGAGCTCAAGGGCAAGCTCGGCGCCGACATCGCGCTGCCGCAGCACGCGGTGTCGGATTCGCAGACCGACATCCTGCAGGCGCTGGTCGCGCTGGGCTACAGCGACAAGGAGGCGGCCGCCTCGCTCAAGGCCCTGCCCAAGGACGTGGGCGTGAGTGATGGCATCAAGCTGGCCCTGAGGGCGCTGGCCAAATGAGCTGGCGCGGCGGGTGGCAGCGCACCGCCGCGAAGGCCCGCAAGGTCTATCCGCGCGGCGAGGCCCCCGGCTGGGTGGCGCTGTGGCAGCGGCTCGACCCGCGCCAGGAATCGCCCGAGGGCGATGCGCTGCTGGGCCGGCTCGCGCTGATCTGCTGCGTGCCGATCCTGATCGGCTACGGCAGCGCCGGCCTGCTCTACGGCCACCTGGCCCTGCTCACACCCGGCGGCTTCATCGACATGCCGGGCGCCTGCGCGTGGCTCACGGCCACGGCGAGCCTCGCGCTGGCCGTGGCGGTGATCGACCTGCTCCTGGCCGGCGACGCTCCCCCGCCGCCGGCGCCGCAGCCGCGCAGCACCACCACCACGCACACCATCTGGCTGGCGCCCGGCCGTCCCCTGCGGCAGGTCGCGCTCAAGACCGCGCTGCCGCCGATGCCGGCGCCCGCGGCGCGGATGCGGCGGCTGCGTGCCGCGGGCTTCATCGTCGCGGCCATCGCCTGCGCCTCGGCGCTGGTCGGGCGCGGCTTGCTGGCGCTGGGCCTCGAGGCCTTCGCCCGGCCGGTGATCGCGCTGGCGCCGCGCGCCGAATGGCCGCTGTGGCCGCTGCCCTCGGTCTGGCCGTGGCTGCTGCCCTTCGCGCGCGACGACTTCGTGCTCGGCCTGATCGTCATCGGGGTCGGCCTTTTCTTCTTCACCCAGTTCCTGGCCTGGCGCAAGGTGCGGCGCGCGTGGCTGCCGCTGGCGGTGATCGTTCCGCTGCTGGTGGCGCTGGCCTACCTCGGCTCGGCCGCCTACGACTTCGCGGCGGCGCGCCGGCTCGGCGGACTGCGCGACGCCGACCTGGTGTTCGCGCTGGCACGCGACCCGGGCCGCCACAACGCCTACACCTTCCTCAGCCTCTGGATGGCGATCGGCTGTGCCAGCGTCGGGCTGCTGCTGGGCTACCTGATGGGCCGCTCGGGCAGCCTGGACGACGAGGACTGACGCCCGGGCGCTTCAGACCGCGTAGCGCGCGATGCCCTTGAGGTCGCCGACGAAGCGGTGGGTGCCGCTGTGGGTCACGGTCAGCCAGGGACAGCCCCAGACCGTGCCGCCATGGCGGTTGACCAGGTCGCAGAAGTGGTAGTCCTCGCCCTGCAGCCGGCCGCCCACGGCGGTCGAGCGGAAGAACTGGTAGATCGGATAGTCGACCTCGTCGTCGGCGGAGGCCGGCAGCCCGGCCGCGTCGATCAGGTGCACCAGGCAGTCGCGCGCGATCAGCATGATGCCGGTGCCGATGGCATCGACGCGCAGCGGCTGGGCGCCGATCGTCATGGTCGGCGCATCGCCGGCCAGCTTGAACATGCCGCTGTAGTCGCCGGCCAGGTTGGCCAGCGCCGCGGGCGCGATGTCGGGATGGGCCTGGACGATGGCCTTGATCCGGGTCCAGTCGATGCGCCGCTTGGGGCACATCGCCGCCACCACCTCGCGGTGCCGCCATTCGAACATCGCGGCCAGCTCCTCGACGTCGAAGCCCATGTCGTCGTCGATGAACAGCAGGTGGCTGGCGCGGGTCTCGTGGAGGAAGCGGTTGGCCAGGAAGTTGCGCGCGTGGTCGATGGCGCTGACGCCTTCCTGCAGCAGCAGCTCGAAGCCGATGCCGTGCTGGAAGCAGTGGGTCTGCAATGCGCTCAGCCCGAGCACGTACGGCGACGCCATCGCACCGTAGTGCGTGGGCGTGGCGACGGCCAGGGAGAAGGGTTCGGTGTGCATGGATCGGCTTCCGCGGGGTGTGACGGCAAGGCGCGATCTGATCGCTGCCCCGCCACCCGGTCAACCGACGTTCGCGCACGCCGCTATGAAATACGCGCGCGGGCCCCGCGGCCCACGCCCCTCACTCGCTCTGCAGCCAGCAGGCCGGCGCCGTCGAGGCCGCGCCGCCGCACTGGCGGAAGCGCTTGGCATACCAGGCCTTGCCGGCCGAGCGGTAGCGGCCGGAACTGTTGAGGTCGGTGCGCCAGATCTCTTCTTCCATCAGGTCGTTCCAGGTGCCGGCGGCCGTCGGGGGCGCGAGCTTGCCCAGGTCGGCCGCGGTGCGGCCGCCGTCGACCGGGTCGGTGCCGGCCAGCGCCACCATGCGCAGCGCCGCATCGCGGGCCGCGGCCACGTAGCTGGTCATGCTGTCCGAGGCCCGCGGCACGGCCTTGCCGGCCGTGATCTCGATGCGCGCGCGGGCCAGGTCGGTGCGGGTGTAGGCTGCCAGGTCGAAGCCGTTCTTGCGCAGCCACGAAGCCCAGTAGAACTCGGCGAACTCCGACACGTTGCTGTTGTCGTAGCCCAGGCCGCGCGTGAAGTAGACCAGCGAGCGGTACGGGTCGTCCTGCATCGTCACCAGCCCCACCTTGGCGGGCAGCTGCTCGGGCGTGATCGGCCGCTGCTGCGCATCGAAGAGCCAGGTGTACTGCTGGGCCTTCATCTGGTCCCAGAAGGCGCTGTCGCTGCCCGCGCTGCTGAAGTTGGCGGCCACGCGCACCCACACCGGCAGCTCGGCGCCGCCGTCGGCCAGTTCGTTGAGCGCGGTCATCGTGTGGTGGCCGTCGGTCAGGTAGAGCGTGCCGCCGCGGCCCACCACCACGGTCTTGAGCACCTGCGCGGCGCTCGAGCCCGCGGTGGGCACCGGGTCCTTGCAGGCGAAGGTCTTGGGATCGATCAGCCGCACCGTCATGGGCAGGTAGCGCGCATCGTCGACGCCGCCCTGGCCGTTGTCGGCGCAGTAGTCGTCGACCCGCTTGCGTTCGGTGCGGTAGAGGTAGCGCGAGTAGTTGTCGTTGGCGTCGTCGCCCAGGTAGCCGGCCGGGGTCGGCGCGAAGCGCGTCAGGTCCGGCTGCTTGCGGCCCAGGTGGTAGTAGATCTGGTCGTAGCCGACCGAGGGCTGGGTCGGATGCAGGTCCTTGATCGCGACCTTCAGCACGTCGCCCGCCACCGCGCTCAGCAGGGGGTTGGGGGCGACCGGCGGCTCGGTCACGACCGGGGGCGGCGCGGCCGGGTCCGGGTTGACGGCCACCGGTGGCGTCTCGGCCGCGGGCGGCGCGCCCCCGTCGCTGCCGCCACCGCAGCCCGCGAGCAGCAGGGCGCAGAGGACGCTCAGGGAAGACAAGGTGCGGAGGACGGGAACCGGGCCGGCGTGCGGGCGCCCGAAGCGGGAGGCGAGAGACATGGGGCGGGGATGCGGGCCGCACGGCGCGCAGCACCGCGAGGGCCCTTCAGGAAGAGGAAAAATTCATTCTGCGAAGCGAATGTGACAGTTCCATGGCGAAGCCCGTGGCCGCGGACGGCCTTTGGCCGGCCGGCGTTCAGGGCGTCCACCAGTAGCGCAGCGCGTGGAAGAACACCGGCGCCGCGAACACCACCGAATCGAGCCGGTCGAGCATGCCGCCGTGGCCTTCGATCATCGTGCCCCAGTCCTTGACGCCGCGGTCGCGCTTGATGGCCGACATCACGAGGCCGCCGAAGAAGCCCATGAGGCAGATGGTCAGCGCCATCAGCGCGGCCTGCCAGGGCGTGAAGGGCGTGGCCCAGGACAGCGCCGCGCCCAGCGCGGTGGCGCTGGCCACGCCGCCGATCAGCCCTTCCCAGGTCTTCGAGGGCGAGAGCTCGGGCGCGACCTTGTGCCGGCCGAAGAGCTTGCCCCAGACGTACTGCAGCACGTCGCTGCCCTGGACCACGATCACCAGGAAGGCGATCAGCAGCAGGTTGCGGCCCTCGAAGCCGGGGATCTGCAGCGTGAGCAGCGCCGGCACGTGGCTGATGCAGAACACGCAGACCATCAGGCCCCACTGGATCTTCGAGGTGCGCTCGAGGAAGCGCTGGGTGTCGCCGCCCACCGCGGCCAGGATCGGCAGCACCAGGAAGGCGTAGACCGGGATGAAGATCGCGTAGAGCCCGTACCAGTCGATCCAGATCAGGAAGTACTGCACCGGCAGCGCGATGAAGAAGGCCACCGCGATCGCATGGTGGTCGCCGCGCCGGGTGTAGGCCAGGCTCATGAACTCGCGCAGCGCATAGAAGGAGATCAGGTAGAACAGCACGATCACGCCGCCCTTGCCGAAGGCGAAGGCCAGGCCGATCACCGCCACCATCACCCACCAGGCGTTGACGCGCGAATTGAGGTTGTCGATCACCGGGTGCGGCTGGCCGTGGGCCACGCGCCACTTGAGCAGCGCGCCGATGGCCGAGGCCAGCACCAGCACGCCGAACACGCCGCCGAACAGCGTCAGCGTGGTCTGGGTCGAAGCGGAAAGGTTCATGGCTTCAGTCTTCCGCCTTGTCGTATTCGGGGCGCAGCGCAAGCATCGCGGCGCGCGCGCGTGCGATGAAGGCGGTCTTGTCCTCGCCCTCGGCCAGCACCAGCGGCGCGCCGTAGCGCACCGTGCAGGCCAGCGGGATCGGCACCAGCATGCCCTTGGGCAGCACGCGCTTGAGGTTCTCGATCCACACCGGCACCAGCCGCACGTTGGGGCAGGCGCGCGCCAGGTGGAACAGGCCGCTCTTGAGCGGCAGCAGGGTCTCGTCGCCGGTGTTGCGCGTGCCTTCGGGGAACATGATCAGCGAGTCGCCCGACTGCAGCGCCTGCGTCATCTGCTCGACCGGGTTGGGCGCGCCGGCCGCGGTGCCGCCGTCGCGCCGGATCATCAGCGCGTTGAACACGTCCTCGCCGATGAAGCGGCGCAGCGCCGAGGCCTCCCAGTAGTCCTGGCCCGCGACCGGCCGGGTGAGCGCGCGCAGGTCGGGCGGCAGCGTGGCCCACAGCAGCACGAAGTCGCCGTGGCTGGTGTGGTTGGCGAAGTAGAGCGTCTGCTCGGCCTTGGGGCCGGTGCCCGACCAGAGGCCGCGCACGCCGGTCAGCAGCTTGGCCGCGCCCACGATCAGCCAGGACGAGACGACGGCGGCGGCCTTGCGCAGGCCGCTGCGTGGAGAAGGGTTCATGGTGTCCAAGGGAAGAAGGGGGCGGCGCTCACCGCAGGTCCTGGGTCAGCAGCGCCAGCAGGAACATCGCGCTCTGGCAGGCCACGGTGATGGCGTGGCGCTGCATCAGCTGGCGCGCGCCCAGCGCCCGCGCGCCCAGGTCGCGCGGCGTGTCGGGCGCGAAGCGCAGGCCCAGCTTCTGCAGCGCGAGGTCGAGCGTGCCCAGCGAGGCGATGGCGCCGCTGGCCAGGTCCTGGAACAGGCCCACGTCGAGGCGGATGCGCAGCGCCAGGTAGCGCTCGAGCACGCCGATCACGGCCACGGCGCCGAAGCCCATGCAGGACAGCAGCGACAGCGAGCGCCCGGTCAGGGCGAGCACCGAGACCGCGACCAGGCTCAGGCCGAAGCCCCAGGCGGCGACGGTGCCGGCGGCCTGCAGCAGGCGCGCGGTGGCGGAACACAGCGAACGTTCGTGGTCGGTCATGGCGTGCGAGTGTGCCGTGTCGCGAGGTCGAGCGCGCGCCGCCAGGCATCGCGCAGCACGATCTGCGGCCGGGCGCGCCGCACCTGGGCCTCGGCATCGCGCGTGCCGTCGTGCAGCCGCAGCCAGGCGATGCTCGCCGCCGCGCTGCGCGAGAAGCCCAGCGCGCAGCAGACCCAGACGGCCTGGCCGGCCTGGCGCCGGGCCTCGATGAGCTGGGCCGCGCGGCGCAGCCGGTCGGGCGGCGGCACCACCAGGTCGAGCATCGGCAGGCAGTGCGCACCGTCGACGGCGGGCAGCTGCAGCTCGGCGCACAGGCTCAGGAGCTGCGGCCGGCCCGCGGCCTGCCATTCGGCCGCGCTCGGGATGCGCCCGAGCCGCAGCCCCGGCGCGACCTCGACCGAGGCCGGCAGCCGCCGCGTCCAGGCCCGCGCGTTGAGCGCCGCGCCCAGCCGGTAGGGCGCGAACAGCCAGCGCGCGGCCCAGCGCATGCGGCCATGGCGGTCGATCTGGAAGCCGCGCGCGCCCAGGCCCGCGTAGTTGAGTGCCACCAGCGCCAGCGAGGCGGCCGGCCAGCCGAGCCACAGGCCCCACCCGCCGATCGCCAGCGCGGCGCCGAGAAAAGCCGCCGCGCCGACGCCGTACAGCGCCGCGAGCTTCCAGCGCTGCGGATCCCGCGCCAGCCGCCAGCCCTGGCGCAGCGAGGCCACGCGTTCCAGCGGCCAGAGCCAGACGCAGACCAGTCCCAGCAGGGCGCCGGTCGGGATGTCGATGAAGTGGTGCTGCCAGGTCGTGAGCACCGAGGCGCAGATCGCAAAGGCCCAGAGGTGCAGCACCAGCCGCGCCCACAGCGGGCGGATGAACTGCCGGTACCAGTCCCAGAGGATCACGGCCAGCGCGATGTGCAGCGAGGGCGCCTGGTTGAAGGGCTGGTCGAAGCCGCGCAGCGCGTCGAACAGGAAGGCCGGCGCGCCGCTGACCGCGGGCTGGCCGAAGCTGAAGCGCAGCGGCCAGAGCAGGAAGCAGCTCACCGCGATGACGGTGGCCGTGACCAGCCGCAGCGCATGCCGGTCCATCGTGTGCCGGTCGCGCGCGAGGAACGGCGACAGCGCGTAGAAGACGTTGATGGTCCAGTAGGGAAAGATGGTCCAGGGCCAGAAGGGCAGGCCATGTTCCCAGTCGAAGGCCAGCGTCGGCACCACGGCGCGCGAGGCGGCCCACCAGTTGGCGAGGCCGTAGGTCGAATAGAACAGCGGCCCGAGCAGCACCAGCCAGGCGATGGCGCGCTTCCACAAGCCCTTGGCGAACCACAGCTTCATCGGCACCCTCTTTTTCGGTGTTCAGCGCGGGACACCGCGGAACCGGCTTTGCCGGGCCGCCGGTGTCGCCTCCGGAGAGGGGGAGGGAGAAGCGACACGCAGTGCGCGAAGCCTGGGGGAGAGCCCATCTCAATGGCCGGTGCGGATGGCCAATGAGACCGTGAAGATCCCCCACTCGTCGACCCGCTGCGCGATCTTGCGGAAGCCCGCCTCCTCCACCAGCTGGTCCATCTCGGCCTGCGTGCGGCGGCGCATCACCCAGGCTTCGCCCTGGCGGTGGCTGGTGAGCGCGCGCGCGATCATCTCCAGCTGCGGATGCCAGGGCTGGCCGGTGTAGACCAGGTAGCCGCGGTCCTCCACCGCGTCGCCCACGCCGGCCAGCGAGCGGCGCACCATCTCGTTGTCGGGGAACAGCTCGTAGAGGCCCGACACCACCGCCAGCGTGGGCCGGGGCGTCACGCGGGCCAGGCTCATGCGGTCGAAGGCGTCGGCCTGCACGAAGCGCGCGATGTCCTGCAGTTCCTTCTCGGCGATCAGCGCCGTGCCGTCGCGCACGTTGATGTCGCTGTAGTCGCGCAGCAGGATCGAGCTGGCCTTGACCGGGCTGGCCGCCACCGCGTCCAGCACATAGCGGCCGTGGCCCGCGGCGATGTCCATCACGCGCACCTCGCGGTGCTGCGCGGCCAGCCGCTCCATCGCCTCGCGGATCAGCTCCTCGACATGCACCTTGCGCTGGCGGATGCCGCGCCAGCCGATGGAGTCCAGGTAGGTCCGGTCGATGCTGCGGCCCAGCGCGCCCTTGCCCTCGGGCGCATTGCGGTAGACGTAGTCGAGCGTGCTGCCCGAGTCGAAGCCGGTGTCGTGCCCCAGCTTCACGCCGCGCGAGAACTTGCCGCCGAAGCGCAGGCCGGCGCGCGTGAGCGCCCAGTAGGCGCCGCGCGGCGACCAGGGCGACAGCGGCTCGGCCAGCGCGCGCGACTCGTCGGCGGTCGCGCCGCGCAGGTGCGCCTCGCGCAGGTCGACCGCGGGCACGGGCGCGTCGAAGCGCTCGAGGATGAAGGCGCGGACCGCGGCCACGGCCGGCGCGCGGTCGCGTTCGCCCAGGGTGTCGTGGAAGAAGCCGGGCAGTTCCAGCTTGGTCTTGACCGCGCTGCCCAGGCGCTCGAAGAACTGGTGCTGCGGCTTGTGGTGCACCACCCAGTCGGACCCGGAGATCAGCAGCTGCACCGGCAGCGTGATCGCGTTGGCATCGGCCACCACGCGGTCGGCCGCGGCGTACAGGTCGAGCAGGATGTTGACCGCGATCGGGCGCGAGATCAGCGGGTCGCGCTCGTAGCTGGCGATGCGCTGCGGGTCGTGGGTGAGGAACTTGGGCTTGACGTAGCTGTTGACGAAGAACAGGCCGCGCAGCTTGTGCATCAGCCCCAGGCCGGCGCGCGCGAAGGGCACGTAGAGCTTGACCTGGAAGGCCGGCGAGGCGAGCGTGAGGCCGCGCACCTTGGGCGCGTAGTCGTGAGCCCAGGTCGAGATCAGCACCGCCCCCACGCTCTGCGCGATCACGTGCAGGTCGCGCTCGGGCACGCCGTGCGCCGCGCCGATGTGGTCGACGAAGGTCTGGACGTCGCGCACCGAGGTCGCGAAGCTGGGGCTGTGGCCGCGCGGGCCGGGCGAGTGCCCGTGGCCGCGCGCGTCCCAGGCGAAGAAGTCGAAGTCGGGCAGGTCGAGCTCGTCGACCAGGTGCGCCATGCGCGCGCCGTGCTCGTGGCCGCGGTGGAACAGCACGATCGCGCCGCGGCGCACCGCCCCGGTGGCGGGCCAGTGGCGGTAGAACAGCGAGACGCCGTCGTGGGTGTTGAAGTGCTGTTCGGTGAAGCTGCGTGAAGTGATCGTGTCGGTCATGGCGTCCCTGGGGTTTGCGGGTTGGTCTTGTTGGTCTTGGGGAGAGGCGTGTTCAGGGCTGCAGCGCGGCCTCGGCCAGCGCGCGGCGGATGCGGTTGACGATGGTCCAGGCCACCCCCGCCGCCAGCAGCGGCATCAGCCAGGCGGTGGCGGCCGGCAGCGGCCAGCCCAGCGCGACATAGAGCCCGAGCGCGCCGAACACGAAGGCGCGGTCGCTCTTGCCCAGCGGCCCGTCGTAGCGGCGCGAGGCGCCCACCGTGGGGCCGAGGGCGCCGGTGAATTCGCTCAGGCCGGCCAGCACGATCACCGTGCCGACCCAGAAGGGGCTGAAGGGCGCGACCAGGGCGAAGGGCAGGTAGAGCGCCGCGTCGGACAGCACGTCGGTCAGTTCGTTGAGGAAGGCGCCCAGGGCGCTCTGCTGGCCGTGCTCGCGCGCGAGCATGCCGTCGATGGCGTTGAAGGCCATGCGCAGGAACATCCAGAGCGGGATCAGGGCGAAGAAGCCGGCGCGCGGCGCGGCGAAGAAGAGCCACAGGCCCAGCGCCACCGAGATCGCGCAGGCCGCCAGCGTGACCTGGTTGGCGGTCACGCCGAGTGCATGCAGGCGCCCCACGAGCGGCCGCAACAGGGCCTGGAACCGGGGCTTCAGCTCATAGATGGACACGCGCTCCCCCTCATTGTTGGACGCATCATTCTGCGACCAGGCGGCCGACTAAACTGTCCGACAAACACCCGAATCATGACCATTCAGACCGACGATTTCGCCCCCGCACCGCCCCGCGTGGTGTCGGCCGCCCCGGCCTCGCCCAACGAGGAGGCGATCGAGCGCGCGCTGCGGCCCAAGCTGCTCGACGAGTACGTGGGCCAGGCCAAGGTGCGCGAGCAGCTCGAGATCTTCATCGGCGCGGCGCGCCAGCGCGGCGAGGCGCTCGACCATGTGCTGCTGTTCGGTCCGCCCGGCCTGGGCAAGACCACGCTGAGCCACATCATCGCGGCCGAGCTGGGCGTGAACCTGCGCCAGACCTCGGGCCCGGTGCTCGAGAAGCCCAAGGACCTGGCCGCGCTGCTGACCAACCTCGAGCGCAACGACGTGCTCTTCATCGACGAGATCCACCGGTTGAGCCCGGTGGTCGAGGAAATCCTCTACCCCGCGCTGGAGGACTACCAGATCGACATCATGATCGGCGAGGGCCCGGCCGCGCGCAGCATCAAGCTCGACCTGCAGCCCTTCACGCTGGTCGGCGCGACCACGCGGGCCGGCATGCTGACCAACCCGCTGCGCGACCGCTTCGGCATCGTCTCGCGGCTGGAGTTCTACACGCCCGAGGAGCTGGCGCGCATCGTCACGCGCAGCGCCGGCCTGCTCAAGGTGCCGATGGACCCGAGCGGCGGCTTCGAGATCGCGCGCCGTTCGCGCGGCACGCCGCGCATCGCCAACCGGCTGCTGCGCCGGGTGCGCGACTACGCGCAGGTCAAGGGCGAGGGCCGGATCACCGAGGACATCGCGCACAAGGCGCTGGCCATGCTCGACGTCGACCCGCAGGGCTTCGACCTGATGGACCGCAAGCTGCTCGAGGCCGTGATCCACCGCTTCGACGGCGGCCCGGTCGGCCTGGACAACATCGCGGCCAGCATCGGCGAGGAGCGCGACACCATCGAGGACGTGATCGAGCCCTACCTGATCCAGCAGGGCTACCTGCAGCGCACGCCGCGCGGGCGGATCGCCACGCTGGCGGCGTACCGGCACCTTGGGGTGGCACCGCCGACCCGCGACGGCGACATGTTCGGCGCCTGAAAAGGCCCACCCCCGAAGGCTTGCCCACTTCGTGTGGCTGCGCCTTCCCCCTCAAGGGGGCGACGCCAGTGGCCCGGCGAAGCCGGTTCCACGGCGCCCCGGCCCTTCTTGCATCTCGGGCAAAGGCCGGCTGGCATAGTGCCAGCCGAAAGGAACCCCGCCCATGCACACCCATGACCTGAGCGCCTGGCAGCACAGCCATCGCTTCGACACCGACAGCCACGCGGCCGAGCGCAGCACCCGCCTCGTGATGTGGATCACCGCCGCCACCATGCTGGTGGAGATCGGGGCCGGCTGGTGGTTCAACTCGATGGCGCTGCTGGCCGACGGCTGGCACATGAGCTCGCATGCCTTCGCGCTGGGACTCAGCGCCTTCGCCTATGCGGCGGTGCGGCGCTATGCGGCCGATCCGCGCTTCGCCTTCGGCACCTGGAAGATCGAGGTGCTGGCGGGCTTCGCGAGCGCCCTGCTGCTGCTGGGCATCGCGGCGCTGATGGTGATCGGCTCGCTGCAGCGGCTGTGGTCGCCCGAGCCGATCCACTACCGCGAAGCCATCGTCATCGCGGTGGCCGGGCTGCTGGTGAACCTGGTCTGCGCGCGGCTGCTGGGCGGCGCGCACCACGCGCACGACGAGCACCATGGCCACGGCCATGGGCACGACCACGCACACGACCATGGCCATGGCCATGGCCAGGATCTCAACCTGCAGTCCGCCTACCTGCACGTGCTGGCCGACGCCGCCACCTCGGTGCTCGCCATCGCCGCCCTGGTCGGCGGCTGGCTCTACGGCTGGGCCTGGCTGGACCCGGTGATGGGCATCGTCGGCGCGGTGCTGGTGGCGGTCTGGGCCAAGAGCCTGCTGCTGCAGACCGGCCGCGTGCTGCTCGACCGCGAGATGGACCACCCCGTGGTCGACGAGATCCGCGAAGGCGTCGAGCAGGGCCTGGCCGACTCGCACACCCGCGTGGCCGACCTGCACGTCTGGCGCGTGGGTCGCAACGCCTACGCCTGCGCGCTCAGCGTCGTCACGCATTCGCCCACGCTCGGCGCCGACGAGGTGCGCGCGCAGTTCTCGATGCACGAGGAGATCGTGCATTCGACGGTCGAAGTGCAGCGCTGCAGCGACATCCACCACCCCTGTCACTGAAAATTCACGCCGCCGCCGCGCGGCGGACATGCGCGGGGCCGACGCTGCGGTCCCATGCAACGCGACGATGCCTTCCTTCGCGCATGGCGCGACACCGCGGCCCCCTCTCTCGAGACGGCCGACGATCCACCGACGCGGCCGCCGCTGCGCTACCGCACGCTGTGGATCTCCGACCTGCACCTGGGCACGCCGGGTTGCCAGGCGCATGCGCTGCTCGATTTCCTCAAGCACACCGAGTGCGAGACGCTCTACCTGGTCGGCGACATCATCGACGGCTGGCAGCTGCGGCGGCAGTGGTACTGGCCGCAGGCGCACAACGACGTGATCCAGAAGCTGCTGCGCAAGGCGCGCAAGGGCACGCGCGTGATCTTCGTGCCGGGCAACCACGACGAGTTCGCGCGCAAGTACGTCAACCACGACTTCGGCGGCATCGAGGTGGTGGAGGACTGGGTGCACGAGACCGCCGACGGCCGCGCGCTGTGGGTGATGCACGGCGACCTGTTCGACGGCGTGATCCAGTGCGCCAAGTGGCTGGCCCACGTGGGCGACTCGCTCTACGAATTCACGCTGCGGCTCAACCGCCACCTCAACTCGCTGCGCGCGCGCATGGGCCTGCCCTACTGGTCGCTGTCGCAGTACCTCAAGCTCAAGGTCAAGCGCGCGGTCAGCTACGTGGGCGACTTCGAGAACGCGGTGGCCCGCGAGGCGCGCAAACGCGGCGTGCAGGGCGTGGTCTGCGGCCACATCCACCACGCCGAGATGCGCGACATCGACGGCATCCTCTACTGCAACGACGGCGACTGGGTCGAGAGCCTCACGGCCCTGGCCGAGCAGGCCGACGGCACGCTGGAGATCCTGCGCTGGGCCGAGCACATGCCGGTGGCCGCGCGCACGCGCCGGGCCGCGCCCAAGCGGCAGCCGGTGTCGGCATGACCGGCGCGCGCACGGTCGACCTGGTCTATCTCGATGCCGGCGGCGGCCACCGCGCCTCGGCGCTGGCGCTGCGGGCCGCGATCGCGCGCGCGGGCCTGCCCTGGACCGTGCGCCTGCTGAACCTGCGCGAGGTGCTGGACCCGACGCAGAAGTTCCGCCGCATGACCGGCATGGAGCCCGAGGACTACTACAACAAGCGCATCGCGCGCGGCTGGACCGCGGGGCTGGCGCAGGAGCTCAAGCTGCTGCAGGCCATGATCCGCTGGTGGCACGGGCCGACCGTGCGCCTGCTGCAGCAGCACTGGCTGGCCACCGAGCCCGACCTGGTGGTGTCGATGATCCCCAACTTCAACCGCGGCCTGCGCGAGTCGCTGGCCTCGGCCCTGCCCGGCGTGCCCTTCGCGACCGTGCTGACCGACCTGGCCGACCACCCGCCGCGCTTCTGGATCGACAAGGGGCTGGACCAGCACGTGGTCTGCGGCTCGGCCCATGCGCTGCAGCAGGCGCGCGACGCCGGCCTGCCCGCGAGCCACATCCACGCCAGCTCGGGCATGCTGCTGCGCGACGATTTCTATGCGCCGCCGCCGGCCGACCGCGCGGCCGAGCGTGTGCGCCTCGGCCTCGATCCCCATCGCCCCACCGGCATCGTGCTGTTCGGCGGCCAGGGCGCGAAGGCCATGCTGGGCATCGCCAAGCGTCTGCCCGACACCCAACTGATCCTGGTCTGCGGCCACAACGCCGCGCTGGCCAAGGCGCTCGAGGCCCTGCCCGCGCGGGCGCCGCGGCGGGTGCTGGGCTTCACGCCCGAGGTCGCGCGCACCATGCAGCTGGCCGACTTCTTCATCGGCAAGCCCGGGCCCGGCAGCCTCAGCGAGGCGGTGCAGATGCGGCTGCCGGTGATCGTGGTGCGCAACCGCTGGACCCTGCCGCAGGAGCGCTACAACACGCAGTGGGTGCGCGAGCACGAGGTCGGGCTGGTGCTGCCCAGCTTCGCCCGCATCGACGCCGCGGTGGCGCAGCTGGTGCGCGAACTGCCGCGCTACCGCGCCGCCACCGGGCGCCTGGACAACCGCGCGGTGTTCGAGCTGCCGGCCATCCTCGAGCGCATCGTGGCCCAGGCCGACCTGCCGGCGCCCGACTTCCGCACCCCGGGCCTCAGCCGAAGGTGAAGGCGTAGGCCTGCGCGCCGGCGTCGAGGAACTCGATCTCGAACAGCCGGTCCGGGCCGGGCGCGGCCTGGCGCACCAGCTGGTAGAGCTTCTGCGCATCGACCACGCCTTCGCCCTGCGCGTCGGTGTCGGCGCCGTGGTCGGCCAGCGGCGGCTGGCCGTCCACGCGCACCCGGAAGCGCACCGGCCGGCCGTCGGCCGCCGGGCCCAGCACCAGGTGCAGGTCGCGCGCATGGAAGCGGTAGGCGATGCGGCCGTTCGCGCCGCGGGCCACGATGCGCTCGGGCTCGGCGGTCCATTCGCCGGCCAGCGCCCACTGGTTGGTGCGCAGCGTGGCGGCGCCCGGGTAGGCCTGCGCGCGGTCGCGCACCAGGCCGCCCGGCACAGCGAAGCCCTGCGCCTGCGCGTAGCCCAGGTAGGTCTCGCCCGACAGCACCGGCGCCGTGCCGGGCGCGGCCTGCACGCCCTGGCCCTGCGGCGACACCAGCGTCGACGGCAGGTTCGCCCGGCCCGCCTCGGCCAGCAGCTGCTGCAGCACCTGCTCGGCCTGCGCGTAGTCGCCCTCGCCGAACTGGTGGTGGCGGATCCGGCCCTGCGCATCGACGAAGTAGAAGGCCGGCCAGTAGCGGTTGCCGAAGCCGCGCCAGAGCGCGAAGTCGTTGTCGACCGCCACCGGGAAACCGACGCCCAGCTCGCGCACCGCCCGGTGCACGTTGGCCGAACGCTTCTCGAACGCGAACTCCGGCGCGTGCACGCCCAGCACCACCAGGCCCGCGTCCCGGTACTTCTCGGCCCAGGCGCGCAGGTAGGGCAGGGTGCGCAGGCAGTTGATGCAGGAGTAGGTCCAGAAGTCGACCAGCACCACCTTGCCGCGCAGGCCTTCGGCCGTGAGCGGCGGCGAGTGGATCCACTCGGTCGCGCCCGCGAGCGAAGGCAGCGTGCCTTCGGTGTGCAGCACGCGCGCCGGTGCCGGCGCCTGCCAGGCGGTGGGCATCAGGCCGCCGGCATCGGTCGCCGGTGCCGGCAGGCGCACCTTCTCCACCAGCGCCTGCTCCAGCGCCGAGGTGGTGCCGATCGACAGGCGCGCGAGCAGGCCCGTGTCCAGCCCCAGCGCGATCGCGCCCACGCCGACCAGCACCGCGGCGCCGGCCGCGCGCCGCAGCCATTCGCCGGTGTGCAGCGAATGCTTCATCAGCGCGAACAGCCGGCCGCCGAACAGCAGCGCCGCGGCCAGCGAGGTGCAGGCGCCCGCGGCATAGGCCAGCAGCAGCAGGGAGGTGCCGACGCTGGCGCCGTTGAGCGCAGCGCCCGTGAGGATCAGGCCCAGGATCGGCCCCGCGCAGGGCGCCCAGAGCAGCCCGGTGCCCACGCCCAGCAGCAGCGGCGAGCCGACGGCCGAAGGCGCGTCGGACAGCCGCAGGCCCAGCGCGACCAGCGGCCGGCTCAGCCGGTCGGCGAGGGCCGGGAACAGCAGCGTGAGGCCGAAGCCCGCCAGCAGCGCGATCGCGGCGTAGCGGCCGTACTGGTTGAGCGTGACCACCCAGCCGCCGCCCACCGCGGCCAGCGTGGCGATGGCGGCGAAGGCCAGCGCCATGCCCGCCAGCATCGGCAGGCCGTGCGAGCGGAAGGGCCGGTCGGCCCGTGCGAAGACGAAGGGCAGCACCGGCAGGATGCAGGGGCTCAGGATGGTGAGCACCCCGCCCAGGTAGGCGATGAAGAGGATGAGCATGGCATGGCTCCTGGTGTGGAAGGGGCGTGCGGGCTCCCGGCGGCCTCGCGAGGTGCGAGCCGCGGCGGGAGAAGAGGCGTGGGGGCGGCGGGCGTCAGCCCGGTGTGGCGGTGCGGGTGCTCATCGTGAGGCGTGCCTCCAGTCCGCCTTCGGCGCGGTTGTGCAGCGTGAGTTCGGCCCCCATCGCCATCGCGAGCTGGTGCGCGATGGCCAGGCCCAGGCCGGTGCCGCCGGTGCCGCGGTTGCGCGAGCCCTCGACGCGGTAGAAGGGCTGGAGCACGGCCTGCAATTCGGCCGGCGGGATGCCCGGGCCGTTGTCCAGCACGCTGACCGTCAGCCGGTCCGCTTCGGCGTGCACGCGCAGGCGCACGTCGGAGCCGAACTTCAGCGCGTTGTCGATCAGGTTCGTCAGGATGCGGCGCAGCGCGTTGGGCCGCGTCACGATGGGCGCGCCGGCGCGGCCTTCGATCGGCACCGGCTGCCCCACGTCCTCGTAGTCGGCGGTCATGCTCTCGAACAGCGCGTCGGCGTCGATGCGGCAGGGCGGCTCGGTGGCGCCGTGCAGGGTGCGCGCATAGGTCACGCCCTCGCGCACCAGCGTGTGCATCGCGTCGAGGTCCTGGCGGAACTTGGCCTGGTCCCGTTCGTTGTCCATCAGCTCGGTGCGCAGCCGCATGCGGGTGATGGGCGTCTGCAGGTCGTGCGAGATCGCGGCCAGGATCTCCACCCGTTCGGCCATGTAGCCGCCGATGCGCCGCTGCATGGCGTTGAAGGCACGCGTCGCGCGCACCACCTCGGTCGGGCCTTCCTCGGCCAGCGGCTGGGCCTGGAGGTCGGGGCCCAGCTCGTCGGCCGCCGCGGCGAGCTGCGCGAGCGGCCGCGTGACCAGCCGCATCGCGTGCCAGGCGCAGGCCGCCAGCACCGCGAGCTGCCCCAGCAGCATCCACAGCACCCAGCCCGAGACCGGCATGCCGACGCGCCGCGCATGCACCGTCACCTCGCTGCCGTCCGTGAGCCGCACCGCGATCTGCAGGCTCTCGCGCGGCGAGGCCACCTCCACCACCTGGCGCACCGCGAAGGGGTGCAGCGCATCGACGATCGCGTCGGCGAACTGCTGCAGCGCCAGCGAGCCGGGGGCGGTGCCCACGACGGGCTCGCTGCCCAGCACGAAGCGGTAGTTGCGCCGCTCGAGGCGGTCGAGCCAGCCCGCGCGCTCGTCGGCCGGCAGGCGGTCGAGGATCGCGACCGAGCTCGCGATGTCGCGCTCGATGCCGATCATCATCAGTTCGCGCAGCGCCGTGTCGCGCTCGTAGCGGATCGCGGTGAAGGTCAGCAGCTGCGCGATCGCGAGGCCGATCACGATGATCAGCGTCACGCGGGCGAACAGCGAGCGCGGCACGAACCGCCGCCATGCCGCGGGCGTCTGCGAGAGGGCGGGGGACGTGGCCATGGCTCGTTTATAGGCGCTGCGCGTTCAGGCTCAGACCAGGGTGATCGCGACGTCGACGTTGCCGCGGATCGCCTTGGAGTAGGGGCAGGTCTGGTGCGCGGCATCGACCAGCGCCTGCGCGACCTCGCGCTCGAGGCCCGGCAGGCTGACGTGGAGCCGGGCGCGCAGGAAGTAGGCGCCGTCGGCGTTGGCGAGGTCGACCTCGGCGTCGATGGCGGTGTCGGCCGGCACCTTGACCTGGAGCTTGTTCGCCGCCAGGCCCATCGCACCGATGAAGCAGGCCGACCAGCCGGCCGCGAACAGCTGCTCGGGGTTGGTGCCCGTGCCCTTGCCACCGGGCGAGGAGAGCTGGATGGCCAGGCGGCCGTCGTCGCTGCGGGCGTCGCCGTCGCGGCCGCCGGAGGAGGTGCGGGTCTTGCCGGTGTAGAGGATCTTGGGGGTCGATGCGGTCATGGTGATGTCCTTGAACGAGGATGAAACAAGAGGGTTTCTGAAGGGAACGCAGTCATTGTTTTCCGTGTTCGCAGGGGTCCATCCAGCTTGTGTATGCCTCTGTATCCGTGCCGGAAATCCACACACTACGTTTCCCGTCGGCTCAGCGCCGGGCGCGTTTCTTCTCGGCGCCCGTGGCCGCGCGGGCCGTGATGCATTGGCAGCTGACCGGGTTGCGGAGTTCGTGCGCGAGCCCGCCGGCCATGAAGAGCAGGGCGAACCAGAGCGTCTTCATGTCAGGAGCCCGGGGCCGGGGCCGGCTCGGCCAGCAGCGCCTGGATCTTCTTCTCCGTCTCGCCGTAACGGCCCTCGCCGAAGTGCGAATAGACGACCTTGCCCTGCTTGTCGATCAGGTACACCGCGGGCCAGTACTGGTTGCGGAAGGACTTCCAGGTCGCGTAGCTGTTGTCCTGCGCCACCGCGTGCGTGATCTTGAGCCGCGCGATCGCGTCCTTCACGTTCTGCTGCGATTTCTCGAAGGCGAATTCCGGCGTGTGCACGCCCACCACGACCAGGCCCTGGTCCTTGTACTTCGCGTGCCAGTCCTTCACGGAGGGCAGGTGGTTGAGGCAGTTGATGCAGGTGTAGGTCCAGAAGTCGACCAGCACCACCTTGCCGCGCAGCGCGTCGAGCTGCAGCGGCGGCGAGTTGTGCCAGGCCTCGATGTTCTGGAAGGCGGGTGCCGGCGGCGCGGTGCCCGCGGCCATGTCGCCGCCGGAGGCCGAAGCCGCGAAGGTGAAGACCGCCGTCGAGGCCGCGAGGCCCGCGGCGAGCAGGAGGAGGCTGGATCGGATGCGCATGGTGGGCTCCATGAAGTGGGTTTGGGGGGCGGGCGGCGGCTTCAGCGCAGGTCGAGGCGCGCGCTGCGCGTCGTCGGTGCGGCGGCGTCGTAGAAGGCCGGCACGCGGCTGCCGGCGAAGGCTTCGGCGCGCAGGTTCTGGTGCGGCGCGTGGGCGCGGGCATAGGCTTCGGCCTGCACCGCGGCGCGGTCGCGCGGCGCGGACGGTGCGGCGGCGACCAGCGACGAGGCGGCGTCGGCGTTCTGGTTCGACACATGCGCGGCCGCAATGGCCTCGGCACGGACGGCGCTGCGGGCCACGGTCGAGCGTGCCTGCAGCACGCCCTGGTATTCCTCGGCCTGGGCCGTGCCGAGCGCGAGCAGGGCGATGGAAGCGAACGAAGCGGAGAGGGCGATGCGGGAGAGCGTCTTCATGGGGATGTCCTTCGGGGAGTGGAGGGGGTGTTTCGAATCAACGACCGGATTCTTCGCCGCCTCCCACCCCTTGGGCGCCCGCTGTGTATGCCTGTGTATCGGCATCGGAAATCCACACATTACGTTTCTCGGTGGCGCGTGCAGGCCCTGCCGTCCGCGCAACAGACGGTGTCCGCTTCGGCGCGGGATACACAGGCATACAAAGCCCGGCCCGGCGCCCGGCGGCGGCGCTACATTGCGGCTACGCCCCGCCTTTTCCCACTGCCGCCATGACGCCCAAGACCTCCGACCACATCCTCATCGTCGACGACGACCGGGAGATCCGCGAGCTGCTCAGCACCTACCTGGTGAAGAACGGCCTGCGCGTGGTCGCGGTGCCGACGGGCCGGCACATGCGCGCGGCGCTCGAGGCCTCGGGCCCCTTCGACCTGATCATCCTGGACCTGATGCTGCCCGGCGAGGACGGCCTGACCCTGTGCCGCGACCTGCGCACCGGCAAGTACAAGGCCACGCCCATCCTGATGCTCACCGCGCGCAGCGAGGAGGCCGACCGCATCCTGGGCCTGGAGATGGGCGCCGACGACTACCTGGCCAAGCCCTTCTCGGCACGCGAGCTGCTCGCGCGCATCCGCGCCGTGATGCGCCGCACGCGCATGCTGCCGCCCAACATGGGCGCGGTCGAGCCCTCGCAGAAGCTGGCCTTCGGCGACTGGCAGGTCGACACCGTGGCGCGCCACCTGCTCGACGACAGCGGCGTGATGGTCGCGCTCAGCGGCGCCGAGTACCGGCTGCTGCGGGTGTTCCTCGACCACCCGCAGAAGGTGCTGAGCCGCGACCAGCTGCTGAGTCTCACGCAGGGTCGCGAGGCCGAGCTCTTCGAGCGCTCGATCGACCTGCTGGTGAGCCGGCTGCGCCAGCGCCTGCGCGACGACGCGCGCGAGCCGCGCTACATCAAGACGGTGCGCAGCGAGGGCTATGTGTTCGCCTCGAGCGTGCAGGGGCTGGATTGAGGCGCGTCGCGCGTTCGCAGCGGTCATACTGACGCCGTTCGAACGCGGCCCGCGGGCTGGACCGGCGACCCTGCGATGGCTTGGGCAGGCTGCCGGAAACATCATCATCAGCCGACCCCACCCAGCGAGGACGCATGAAATTCATTCATGCCGCAGACATCCATCTCGACAGCCCCCTGCACGGCCTGAGCGCGTACCCCGACGCGCCGGCCGCGCAGCTGCGCAACGCCTCGCGCGAGGCGTTCTCGCAGCTGGTCGAGCGGGCCATCGACGAAGGCGTGGCCTTCCTGGTGATCGCGGGCGACCTCTACGACGGTGACTGGCGCGACCACAACACGGGCATCTTCTTCAGCAAGGAAATGGGCCGGCTGCAGCGCGCGGGCATCCCGGTGTTCCTGCTGTTCGGCAACCACGATGCCGAGAGCGAAATGACCCGGAAGCTCACCCTGCCCGACAACGTGAAGACCTTCTCGGCGCGCAAGCCCGAGGTGCACCGGCTCGACGGCCTGAAGGTCGCGCTGCACGGCCAGAGCTTCCGCGACAAGGCCGTCACCGACAACCTCGCACTGGGCTACCCCGCGCCCGTGCCCGGCTACTACAACATCGGCGTGCTGCACACCGCGCTCGAAGGCAGCGCCGCGCATGCCAACTACGCGCCCTGCTCGCGCGCCGAGCTGCATGCGCGCGGCTACGACTACTGGGCGCTGGGCCATGTGCACGAGTTCCAGCACTGGGCCGAGGCCTCGCACATCGTGTTCCCGGGCAACCTGCAGGGCCGCCAGATCCGCGAGACCGGCCGCCGCGGCGCGGTGCTGGTCACGGTGGAGGACGGCCAGACCATGGTCGAGCGGCTGTTCCTCGACGTGCTGCGCTGGGAGAGCGTGGAGGTCGATGCTTCGGATTGCGCGTCGATGGACGACGTGGCGCGGCAGGTGGGGCAGCAGCTCCATGCGCTGCTGGCGGTCGATGCCCAGGTGCCGCGCGCGGTGCGCGTCACGCTGCGCGGCCGCACGCCCGCGCATGGCGCGCTGTTCGGCAAGGCGCATGAACTGCGCGCCGAGGTGCTGGGGCAGATCGCCGCCATCGGCAACGAACGGCTCTGGCTCGAGAAGGTCAAGCTCGCGACCGAGCCCGTGGCCGAGCGCGCCGACATCGGCGCGCGCAGGGACGCGATCGCCGACCTGCAGGAGATCCTCGATGAGGCGAGCAGCGACCCCGAGTTCTTGCAGAAGCTGCGCACCGAGCTGCAGCCCTTCTTCGCCAAGGTGCCGGCCGACGTGAAGGAAGAGGTGCCGCTGCTCGCCATGGCGCGCGAGGGCGACTTCGGCCGGCTGCTGCAGCAGGTCTCGCCCGCGCTGCTGGCCAGCCTGATGGACGGGGAGAAATAAGGCATGCGCATCCGGCAACTGCAACTGCTCAAGTACGGCAAGTTCGACGGCACCAGCCTCGAGTTTCCATCCCACGCCGCGGCCGACTTCCATGTGGTGGTCGGTCCCAACGAGGCCGGCAAGTCGACCGTGCGCAACGCGATCACCGAGCTGCTGTTCGGCATGCCGCTGCGCACCCGGCTGGACTTCCGCCATGCGCTGGCCGAGATGCGGCTGGGCGGCGTGCTGCAGGGCGGGCCCGGCGAGCTCGCCTTCCATCGCGCGCGCGGCCGCACGCCGCTGCGCACGCCGACCGACGCCGTGATGCCCGACGCGCAGCTCGCCCCCTTCCTAGGCGCCGCCGACAAGGACTTCTTCGAGCAGATGTTCTGCATGGACCACGACCGGCTGGTCGAAGGCGGCCGCAGCATCCTCGACAGTTCGAAGGACGTGGGCCGCGTGCTGTTCCAGTCGGCCGCGGGCATCGCCAGCCTCGGGCCGGTGCGCGAGGCGCTGGAGAAGCAGGCCGGCAATCTCTGGGCGCCACGCAAGGGCAGCAGCGACTACGCGCAGGCCGCACAGCGCTTCGACGAGGCGCAGGCGGAACTCAGGAACGCGCAGGTCAAGACCAAGGTCTGGACCGAGGCCAAGGCCGCGCTCGACACGGTGTTGGCCGGCATCGCCACCGAGGAGGAACGGCGCCTGGCGCTCGAGGTCCAGCGTTCGCGCCTCGAGCGCGTGCGCCGGCTCGGGCCCAGGCTGCTCGAGATCCGCGGCTTCGAAGCCGCCTGGGCCGAGCCCGGCGAGGTGATCGATTTTCCCGCGACTGCGCTGGCCGAACTGCGCACGGGCGCCGAGGCGCTGTCGCGCGCCGAGGCCACCTGCCAGGCGCGCGCCAAGGACGTCGAGGCGCGCCGCGGCGAGCACGGCGAGGTGGCGTACGACGCGGGCGTGCTCGCCCTGAGCGCCGACATCGAGGCGCTCGACCGGATGCGCAACCTGTGCGCCAACCATCCGCGCGAATTGCCGCTGCGCGAGGCCGAGGTCGAGCGCCTGCTCGCGGAGGCCCGCGACGCCGCCATGCAGCTGGGCTGGCCCGCGGGTGAGGCCGAGATACGCGCGGGCCGGCCCAGCGCGTTGGCCCTGCAGGCCGTGGTCAACCTGCTGCGCGACCGCGGCGGCCTGCACCAGGCGGCGCGCGGCGCGCAGGAGGCGGTGCGCCAGAAGACGCAGGAACTCGAGAACCATCGCGAAGACCTGCAGGCGCTGCCTGCATCGGAAGTCTCGCCGGCCTTGCGGCAGGCGCTGGACGATGCCCTGGCGCTGGGCCACAGCGCCGCGCGCCAGCGCAGCCTGGCGTCGGCGCTCGAGGCCGCGCAGGCCCGGCGCGCGCAGGCGCTGGCGGCTTTGGGCCCCTGGCAGGCGCCCGTCGACGCGCTGCGCGCCATGGCCTTGCCCTCGCCCGCGCGCCTCGGCGCGCTGCAGCGCCAGCGCCACGACGCCGCGACGGCCCTGGCCCATGCGCGTGGCAAGCGCGACGACCTGCAGGCCGTGGCCGACCGCCTCGCGCTGGCGCTGCAGCAGTTCGAGCAGGCCCATGCCGTGGTCACGGCCGAGCAGGTGCGCACGGCACGGGACGGCCGCGATGCGGCCTGGCTCGCGGTCAAGGACGGCGAGATCGGCCTGGCCGAGGGCGCGCCGAGGCTCGACGCCGCGATCCGCCGCGCCGACGAACTGGTCGATGCCCAGCTCGGCACGGCCACCGAGGCCGCGACCCTGCAGGGCACGCGGCAGAACCTGGCGCTGGCCCAGGCCGACGTGGCGCGCCAGGACACGGTGCTGGCCGAACGCGCGGCCGAACTGGCGGCGCTCGACGCCGACTGGGCCGCGCTGGCCCACAGTGTGGGCTGGGCCGGCATGCCGCTCGACGACGCGGCCCAGGGCCTGGCGCAGCGCGACGAGGCGCTGGCGGCCCACGACGAAGCGGCGCAGCGGCAGCGCGAGTTCGACGAAGAGGCCCGCGCCGGCCGCGAGGCGCAGGCGACGCTGGTCGCCGCGCTGCAGGAAGCGGGCGTGGAAGTGCCGGCCGGCATCGCCTTGTCGGCGCTGTGCGCGCAAGCCAGCCTGCAGGTGCGCCAGGCCGACAGCACCCAGGCCAGCCGCGACGCCCTGGTGCAGCAGTGCGCCCAGGCACAGCGGGCGCTCGAGGGCCTGCGCACCCTGGCCGATGCGGCGGATGCGCAGTACCGCCAATGGGAGGCCCAATGGGCGGCGGCCCTGCGCAGCGCCCGGCTCGAAGCCGCTTCTTCGACCTTTGCCGAAGCCGAGGGCGCGGTCGCGCTGGCGCAGCGGGTCACCGAGCGGCTGGAGCGCGCCGACCAGATCCGGCGCGAGTACATCGACACCATGCGCGCCGACCTGGACCGGCTCGAGG
The DNA here is from genome assembly GCF_030317215.1 of Variovorax sp. J2P1-31. Taxonomy (NCBI): domain Bacteria; kingdom Pseudomonadati; phylum Pseudomonadota; class Betaproteobacteria; order Burkholderiales; family Comamonadaceae; genus Variovorax; species Variovorax sp. J2P1-31. The sequence goes on along the minus strand of NZ_JASZYA010000006.1, from coordinate 80,387 downwards.
CCGAGGCCCGGCGTCTCGGCGCCGCGGTCGAGCCGCCGTGGCTGGCGCTGGGCGACTGGCCCGAGGTGGCGCGGCGGCTGGCGCAGCGGTTGCGCGACAGCACCGCGGCGCGGCAGCAGGCGGCGCTCGCCGAGCAGGCCCTGGGCCGGGCCGTGTCGTCGCTGGCGGAGGCCGAACTGGCCTTGGCCACGGTGCAGGCGCAGCTCCGGCCGCTGCTGGCGCTGGCCGGCGTGGTGTCGGTGGCCGAGGCGATCCCGCTGGTCGAGCGATCCGACCGCCGCCGCGCATTGCGCCAGACGCTCGAGGACGCGCGCGAAGCCCTGATCCGCGATGGCGACGGCCTGGCGCGCGAAGCCATCGAAGCCGAGGTCGCGGCGCTCGACCCGACCCAGGTGGCCGGGCTCGGCGAGCAGACGAAAAGCGAGCTGGCGGCACTGGCCGAGCGCCTCGCCGCGCTGGTGCGCCAGCGCGTGACCGCCGAGCAGGCGCTGGCCGCGATCGCGGGCCAGGCCAACGCGGCGATCGCCGAGGCCAAGCGGCAGGAGGCGCTGGCCGCGATGGGCGACGTGGCCGAGCAGTACCTCGAGGTCGCGACCGCGGGCAAGCTGCTCAAGTGGGCCATCGACCGCTACCGCGACCGCCAGCAGGGGCCGATGCTGCAGCGCGCGAGCACGGTGTTCGCCGAACTCACGCTGGGCGATTTCGTCAAGCTGGGCGTCGACTACGAGAAGGACACGCCGGCCCTCTACGCCAAGCGCCGCGGCGGGGCGGTGGTCGAGGTCGCGGGCCTGAGCGAGGGCACGCGCGACCAGCTCTACCTGGCGCTGCGCATCGCCGCGCTGGAGCTGCACCTGGTGAGCGCGCCGCCGCTGCCCTTCGTGGCCGACGACCTGTTCGTCAACTTCGACGATGCGCGGGCCCAGGCCGGCCTGCGCGTGCTGCGCGCGCTGTCGGCGCACACGCAGGTGATCTTCCTGACCCACCATGCGCACCTGCTGCCGCTGGTGCGCGAGGTGTTCCCCGAGGGTGCGAACGTGGTCGCGCTGGAACGCGAGCCGGCCTAGGCGCGCGGCGCGCGCTTCTTTGCCGCCGGCTCGGCCGGGACCGGCAGCGAAACGCTCTCGCCCCAGGTCATGCCCAGGATCTTCGCCAGTTGCCGGCTCACGCTCACATAGGCGTGGCCGATGCGGCTGTCGAAATAGAGCGAGTCGCCGCGGCCCAGGCGCAGCACCTCGCCATGGTCGAAGTGCACCTCGATCTCGCCCGAGAGCACATAGACGAACTCCTCGCCCGTGTGGCGCACGAAGTCCTCGGGGCCGTGCACGCGGCGCGCATGCACCGTGCCGACGATCGGGCTCATCTGCTTGCCCGCGGCCGTGGTGCCCAGGAACTCGTAGGCGATGGCCTGGCCGCGGTACACCACGCCCTGGCCCGCGCGCGTGACCACCGGCCCGGCCAGCGGCGCGGGCTTGACGCCGGCGCCCGCGAACATCGCGTTCATGTCCATCTCGAGCGCGCGGCCCAGCGCGGTGAAGTTCTCGTAGCCCAGCGCGAGCTGGCCGCGTTCGGCGCGCGAGATGGTGGTGATCGACACACCCGAGCGTTCGGCCAGCTGCGCCAGCGTCCAGCCGAAGCGCTTGCGCGCGGCGCGCAGGCGCAGGCCGAAGGCGGCGGGGTCCAGCGTGGGCGGCGACTGTTTCGGCCGGGCGCCCTTGGGGGTCGCGGTGTGTGGATTCACGCGGGTTCTTCTCGTCGGTAGTGCGCGGCCATTCTGCCAGCCGGTCCCGTGCGCGAATTGATTTGCGTATCCGCAAATTTGTTCCTACACTTTTCCCCATGAACACCCCCACCACCGCGCCCCTCGTGGCCGACTACCTCGTGATCGGCGGCGGCATCGCCGGCGCTTCCGTTGCCCACTGGCTGGCGCCGCATGGCCGCGTCGTGCTGCTCGAGCGCGAATCCCAGCCGGGCTACCACTCCACCGGCCGCTCGGCCGCGCTGTTCATGGAAAGCTACGGCACGCCGCAGGTGCGCGCCCTCACGCTGGCCAGCCGCGCCTTCTTCGACCATCCGCCCGAAGGCTTCAGTGAGCACCCGCTGCTCACGCCACGCGGCGCGATGATGGTCGCGAGCGAAGAACATCTGCCCACGCTCGAGGCCCACTGGGCGGTGCTGCGCGCCATGGACACCGGCGCCGAGCGCCTGAGCCGCGAGGAGGCGCTGGCCCGCGTGCCCGCGCTGCGGCCCGAGCAGGTGGCGGCCGCGCTGTACGAGCCCGACGCGGCCGACATGGACGTGCATGCGATCCACCAGGGCTACCTGCGCGGCATGCGCCGGGCTGGCGGCCTGCTGGCCTGCGATGCCGAGGTCACGGCCGTCGAGCGTGTCGGCGAGCGCTGGCGCGTGACGGCTGGCGGCAAGGTCTACGAGGCGGCCGTGCTGCTCAACGCCGCCGGCGCCTGGGTCGACACCATCGCGCGGATGGCGGGCGTGCCGCCCATCGGCATCGAGCCGCGCCGCCGCTCGGCCCTGATCTTCGCGCCCACCGAAGGCGCCGACACCGCGCACTGGCCCATGGTCTACAGCGCCGACGAGGGCTGGTACCTCAAGCCCGACGCCGGCATGCTGCTGGGCTCGCCGGCCAATGCCGACCCGGTCGACCCGCACGACGTGCAGCCCGAGGAGCTGGACATCGCCTTCGCCATCCACCGCATCGAGGAAGCCACCACGCTGGCCATCCGCCGCCCCACGCGCACCTGGGCCGGCCTGCGTTCCTTCGTGGCCGACGGCGACCTGGTGGGCGGTTTCGAGCCCTCGGCGCCGGGCTTCTTCTGGGTCGCGGCCCAGGGCGGCTACGGAATCCAGACCTCGGCCGCGATGGGCGAGGCCTGCGCCGCGCTGGCCCGCGGCCTGCCGCTGCCCGAGCGCATCGCGGCCTTCGGCCTGACGACCGAGATGCTGGGCCCGCAACGGCTGCGCACCGCGGCCTGAGCGGCACCATCGCAACGTCCAAGGGCCTTGTCATGCGAGTCTTCAGCGCGACCCTCGCGGTCGAAACCAACACCTTTGCGCCGATGCCGACGGCGCTGTCCTCGTTCAAGGAGTTCGGCCACTACCCGGCCGGCCAGCACCCGGACCAGATGAGCCTCTATGCGGGCCCGCTGTGGGCCGCGCGCGTGCGCGGTGCCGAGCGTGGCTGGCATCTGCAGGAAGGCGTGGTGGCGGGCGCGCAGCCCGGCGGCATCACCACGCGCCATGCCTACGAGACGCTGCGCGAGGAACTGCTCGCCGACCTGCGCGCGGCCATGCCGGTCGACATGGTGCTGCTGGGCCTGCACGGCGCGATGGTGGCCGACGGCTACGACGACTGCGAGGGCGACCTGCTCCAGCGCGTGCGCGCGATCGCCGGCCCCGACCGGGTGGTCGGCGTGGAGATCGATCCGCACTGCCACCTGACCGAGGCCATGACCGCCAACGCCGACCTGATCATCGCGTTCAAGGAGTACCCGCACACCGACATCCTCGAGCGTGGCCTGGAGCTGGTCGACCTCTGCGCCGCGATGGTCGAGGGCCGGATCCAGCCCGTGGCCGCGGTGGTCGACTGCGAGATGATCGTCACGGTCCACACCTCGCGCGAGCCGGCGCGCGGCTTCGTCGACCGCATCCAGGCGCTGGAAGGCAAGGACGGCGTGCTGTCGATCTCGATCGCGCACGGCTTCTCCTGGGGCGACGTGCCCGGCATGGGCACCAAGCTGCTGGTCTACACCGACGACGACGCGCCCCGGGCCCAGGCGCTGGCACGCCAGCTGGCCGACGAGTTCATCGCGCTGCGCGAAGGCCTCGGCGTGCCCTACCCCGACATCGACACCGCGCTCGACCAGGCCCTGGCCTTCGACGGCGGCCCGGTGGTGGTCTCCGACGGCGCCGACAACCCCGGCGGCGGCGCGGCCAGCGACGCCACCTTCATGCTGCGCCGGATGATCGAGCGCGGCATCGGCGATGCGGCGCTGGGCCCGATGTGGGACCCGATCGCGGTGCGCATCGCCTTCGATGCGGGCCTGGGCGCGCGACTGCCGATGCGCATCGGCGGCAAGATCAGCCCGCTGTCGGGCGACCCGCTCGACCTGCTCTGCACGGTCAAGGCGCTGCATCACGACCTGGTGATGAGCGGCCTGTCGGGCACGCCGGTGCCGATGGGCGACTGCGCGCTGGTCGAGGCGAACGGCATCGAGATCGTGCTGGTCACGCGGCGCAACCAGGCCATGGGCACCGACCTGTTCACGCAGCTGGGCTGCGAGCTGGCGGCGAAGAAGATCGTGGTGGTGAAGTCCTCGCAGCACTTCTACGCCTCCTTCTCCCAGGTGGCGAAGCAGGTGATCTATGCGGGCGCGCCGGGCAGCGTGACGCTGGACCTGCGGACCTTGCCCTACCAGAAAGTGCAGCGGCCGAAGTGGCCGCTGGATGTGTAGAAGCCGAGCGCCCCGCAGACCGGGGCGCGCAGCCGCTTCGTTCGCACGCGTTCTCAGTCGAACTTGAAGATGAACTCCTGCGTGGCGGTCAGTTCCGCATCGCCGGTGGTCTGGCACTCGTACTTCATCATCGCCAGGCGCACCGCGCCGTGGTAGACCCGCGGACCCGAGAGCACGCGCACTTCCGTCACGCGGCCACCCTTGATGTGGGCCTCGGCCGTCACCACGCCGCTGATGCCGTCGTCCAGCGCCTTGCGCGGCATCTGCGGCGCGACCTGCTTGGGGCAGGCCACGGCGATGTCGGTGGCGGTCGTCTTCGGTGGCGCGGGCGGTGCCGGTGGCGTGGGCGGCGCGGCCGGCGGCGGGGGCACGGCCTGCGTGCTCTGCACCGCGGTGATCGCGGGCGCCGAACTCACGGGCGGTGTCACGGCCGGCGGCGGCACGTAGGCCGGCCGCGGTGGCGGCGGCACCTTGGCCACTTCCTGGCGCACGATCTTCTTCGGGGGCGGCGGTGGGGGCGGCGGTGGCGGGGGCGGCAGCTTGACCTCGGTGATGATGGTCGCCTCCATCGGCTTCTTGATCAGCTCGAGCGCATGCCCGCCCAGGCCCGAGACCAGGCCGTAGCCGATCAGGCCGTGGGCCAGCACCATCACGCCGATGCTCACCGGGCCGAAGCGGGACTTGGGGTTGAAGTCTTGGGCGCGCGTCATGGGATGAACTGCTCCGAGCCGACGATGCCCAGCTTGGTCAGGCCGGTGCGCTGGGCCGCGGCCATCAGGCCGGCCACGATCTCGTACTTGGCGCGCTTGTCGGGGCGCAGGTGCACCTCGGGCTGCACCTCCTGCGCGGCCACCACCTCGAAGCGGCGCTCGACCTCGGCGCGGTCGGCGATGACCTCGCCGTTCCACAGCACGTTGCTGCGCTCGTCCACGTCGATGCGCAGCACCTCGGGCTTGATGTCGCTGGGCGGCGGGTTGCCCGTGGGCATGTTCAGGTTCACGGCGTGCAGCTGGATCGGGATCGTGATGATCAGCATGATCAGGAGCACCAGCATCACGTCGATCAGCGGCGTGGTGTTGATGTCCATCATGGGCTCGTCGGAGGGCGCGCTGCGGCGGCGCCCCGGCTTTTCTTTTCGCATGGGCTTGCCTTGTCAGTTGCGCGCGGGCGGCTCGGTGATGAAGCCGACCTTGGCGATGCCCGCGGCCTGGCAGGCATAGATGATCTTGCCCACCGGTTCGTAGTCGGACTGCCAGTCGCCGCGGATGTGCACCTCGGGCTGCGGGTTGAGCGCGGCCACCTTGGTCAGCTTGTCGGTCAGGCTCTTCGTGTCGCGCACCGGGGTGTCGTACCAGTAGATGCGGCCGGCCGCGTCGACCGACAGGACCACGGTCTCCGGCTTGCTCTCGCGCACCTCGTTGCGTTCCTTGGGCACCTGCACCGGGACCGAGTAATTGACCACCGGGATGGTGATGAGGAAGATGATCAGCAGCACCAGCATCACGTCGACCAGCGGCGTGGTGTTGATGGCCGCGATGACCTGTTCCTCGTCGCCGCCGGCGGAGGGGATGTTCATGGCCATGGTGCGCCTCGCATGTCTTGCAGCGGCAGCCGCATCAGGCGTGGGTGCTGCCGCTGCCGGCCAGGATCACCGAGTGCAGCTCGCCGCTGAACTCGCGCACGTCGTCCATCACCGCGACGTTGCGGCGCAGCAGCCAGTTGTAGCCCAGCACCGCGGGCACCGCCACGGCCAGGCCGATGGCGGTCATGATCAGCGCCTCGCCCACCGGGCCGGCGACCTTGTCGATCGAGGCCTGGCCCGCGACGCCGATGGCGGTGAGCGCGTGGTAGATGCCCCAGACGGTGCCGAACAGGCCCACGAAGGGCGAGGTCGAGCCGACGGTCGCGAGCAGCGACATGCCGTTGCTCAGGCGGCGCTGCACGCGCTCGGTGGCGCGGTGGATGCACAGGTCCACGAAGTCCGCGAAGTCGACCTTGCCGCGCAGGCCGTCGTGCTTCTTGGTGGCATGCACGCCGGCGTCGGCGATGAAGCGGAAGGGGCTGGTGGTGGCGAGCTGCTCGGCGCCGCTCTTGACGCTGTTGGCGTTCCAGAAGGCATCGTCCACCTGCTTGGCCTGGCGGCCCATGCGCGACTGCTCGAAGAGCTTCATCACGATCACGTACCAGCTGCTCATCGACATGATCACCAGGATCGCGAGCACGGCCTTGGTCACCGCATCGCTCTGGGCCCACAGGGCGCCGATGCCGTAGGGGTTGTCGACCTTCACCGCGGCGGCGTGGGTGGTGGCCGGAGCCGGGGCCGCCGCCGCGGCGGGTGCCGGGGCCGCAGGGGCCGCGGCGGGGGCGCCGGCTTCGCTCGTCGGTGCAGCGGTGTTCTGAGCGTGGGCGGCGGGCAGTACGCCGGCGAGGCAGAGGGCCAGGGCCATCGCGGCGGCCGGCGCGAAGCGGGCGAGAAGCGTCTTGATCATGAATGTCTCCAGGGAAATGAAAGAAGGGTTGCGCTCACGCATCCAGCGTGCCGGCCTGCCATCCGCGGGTCTTGCCCCAGATGGCATGCACGTCGGCACCCGCGGCGCGCACCACGTGGTAGCGGTCGTAGGGGGCGGCGGTCATGCAGGCGTGGTGCGGCAGGATGCGCACGCGGCTGCCCACGGGCAGTGCGGCGAACAGCGCCTGCAGGTCGCCGTTGCCGGCCACCAGGCCGTGCTCCTGGTGCAGCTCGGCCACATGCAGGCCGGCCAGCGGCGCACCGCCTTCGGCCGGGCACACCAGGCCGTAGCCCAGGTCGTCGCGGAACTGCGCGCCCGAGCTGTCCTTCGACAGCGCGAGTGCGCCGGCGTCGATCAGCACGCGGCCCGAACGCGGGTTGTGGCCGATCACCGTGGCCAGCACCGACATCGCGATGTCGTCGACGCCGCAGATGCCGCGCGCGACCTGGTCGAGGTCGAAGAAGGTGTAGACGCCGGGGCGCATCTCGGTCACGCCGGCCAGGCTCTGGGCGCACACCGCGGTGGGCGTGGCACCGACGCTCACCACGCTGACCGGGAAGCCGGCCGCGCGCAGGCGTTCGGCCGCATGCACCGCACCGGCGCGCTCGACCTCGGCAATCGCGCGGATCGCCTCGCGGTTGTCGGCGCCGTAGCTGTGGCCCGCATGGGTCAGCACGCCGGCCAGCGTGAAGGCTTCGCTCTGCCGCACCGCATCGGCGACGGTCAGCAGCTCGGCATCGTCGGGCGCCAGGCCGCCGCGGCCGCCGCCGGTGTCGATCTCGATCAGCAGCGGGAAGCTGGCGTCGAGCGCGCGTGCCTGTTCGGCCGCCGACAGCACGGCCTCGACGCGATCGGCCAGCAGCGTGATGCGCGCGCCGTGGGTGCGCTGGATGCGGTCGAGCGCCTCGATCTTGCTGGCGCTGATGCCCACCGCATAGGTCAGGTCCAGGAAGCCGTGGGCCGCGAAGTAGTCGGCCTCGGCCACGGTCGAGACCGTGATGCCGCCGGCCTGGCCGCGGGTGGCCAGGCGCGCCACTTCGGCCGACTTGGAGGTCTTCAGGTGCGGGCGCAGCGCCACGCCGTGGTGCGCGGCGCGCTGCGCCATCGCTTCGCAGTTGCGTGCGAGGATCGTGCTGTCGAGCAGCAGCGCCGGCGTGGCGAGTTCGGCCAGCGCCATGTCTGCGAAGGCGGTCATTGCGAAGCCCCGATCCGTGCCACCACCTGGTCGACGGCGGCCGCCACCTGGCTCACGAAGGGCGGCAGCAGCACCAGCGTCATGTGCTCCGCGCCTTCGATCAGCTGCAGGCTGCTCTGCGTGGACAGCGTGGTGTGCGCTTCCTGGAACTCGGGCCAGCGTTGCTGCACCGCGTTGGCGCTCTCGGCGCCTTGCGGGAGCTTCTGCAGCGCGGCCCACAGCACGGCCAGCGGACGCGCGCCGTAGTCGGGCGAGGCGCCGGCCTGGCGTGCGACCTGCTGCAGCGCGACGAGTTCGGCCTTGGTCGTGTCGACGGCTTCGGGCGTGTAGGTCGCGATCAGCTGTTCGATGACCTGCGGCATGTCGGCGAAGAGGGCCTGGATCGGCGCGAACTCCGGCGGCGGCGGGCCGCCGGCCTGGAACTTGACGCGCTTGTCGCGCTCCGCGGCCAGCACGGCTTCGGGGACTTCGGAGAACACTTCGAACTGCTCGGGGTGGCTGGCGTCGAGCATCACGATGCCGGCCACGTGTTCCGGATAGAGGCCGGTGTAGATGCGGTTGAGCAGGCCGCCCAGCGAGTGGCCGATCAGCACGATCGGGCCGGTCACGCCGGCGGCCGCGAGCAGCGCATGCAGGCGGTGCGCGGTGCGCACGCCGTCGAAGCCTTGGCCGTCGGACTCGCTCCAGCCGGTGCCGGCACGGTCGTAGCTCACGACCGGGTGCCTGGCGGCCAGGGCCTGCTGCAGGCGGCCGTAGATCGGCGAGGCGCAGCCGCCGCCGGCTTCGATCACCAGCGTGGGTTGGGTGGCGCTGGCGGGTGCGGGGCCGCTGCGCTGCAGGTGCATCGTGCGTCCCTCGATGGTGTAGAGCTCGCCGGGTGCTTTCATCTTCAATGGTTCCTTCTTCGTGGAGGGCGTGCCGCGCGTCGGTTCTTCCACGCGCGGCCAGTAGTCGAGGTCGCGCACGCGGTAGGGCAGGTTGGCGAAGTCGTTGCTCAACGCGGCCGGCGTCGAGACATAGAGCACGGCCTTGGCGATGGGGCCGAACTGCGCGTGGAAGTGCTGCGCGGACTTGACCACGATCAGCTTCTTGTTCGCGAGCGTGATGCCCAGGCCGGTGAACAGGTCGGTCGACATGACCTGGTTGCGCTTGCTGATCAGCACGATGTCCAGGCCGTTCGCGGCCTGCACCCAGACGGTGGTGCCCAGCAGCGTGCGCGTGCCGGCCGTGAGGCCGCCCTGGGAATAGTCTTCGGCCACGGCCTTGACCGTGACGCGCAGGTCGACCGGGTCGCCCGAGGCGATGCCGCACTTGCCACCCAGGCGCAGGTCGAAGCTGGCGCCGACGCCCGCGTCGCGGCACAGGTGGATTGCGCCCAGGTCCCAGAAGGCGCCCATGGCCACGTCGGCGATGTTGCGCTCGAGGATGGCGCGCAGGATGAAGGTGGCATCGCTGGTGGCGCCGCCGCCCGCGTTGTCGGCCATGTCGGCGATCACCACCGGGCCGCCTTCGACGGCCATGGCGGCGTCCAGCGTTTCCTCGACCGAGGGCGCGTGGGCGCCGATGCGGTGGCGCAGGTCCCAGAATTCGCGGCCCAGTTCGTCGGCCAGCCTGGCCGCCAGGGCGGGGTCGTTGTCGGTCACGACCCAGAGCTTGGCGCCGGCCTCGGGCACGTCGGCCCAGGGGAAGCCGTGGCCCAGCGAGACCGAGAGCACGCCCGGCTGCTTCTCGGCCGCTTCCATGCGGCGCACGAAGCTGGCCATCGGCTCGCGCGTGGTGTGCCACAGGCCCACCATGCGGCAGTCGTGCACGGCCGTGGTGGGCTTGACGCGTCCTTGCGCGGTGTCGACCACGATGCGCGTGAGTTCCTGCATGCGCACCACGGCATCGGTGTGCGGGTATTCCTTGTAGCCCACGATCACGTCGGCGCCGCTCACCATCTGCTGCGTGAAGTGGCAGTGCAGGTCGAGCTCGACGCCGATCGGCACGTTCGGGCCGACGATGGCGCGCACGCGCGAAATCAGGTCGCCTTCGCAATCGTCATAACCGTCGGCGACCATCGCGCCGTGCAGGATCAGGATCACGCCGTCGACCGGGCCGGCATCGCGCAGGTCGGCCAGGATCTCGTCGCGCAGGCTCTCGTAGACCGTGCGCACGGTGCGGCCCAGCGGCTGGGCGAAGGCCAGCAGGCTCTCGACCATGTCGTGGCCCTCGGCCGCGAGCAGCCGGCGCAGCTCGACCGCGAACATGCCGTAGCCGTCCGCGTCGCGCGTGCTGGAGTCGCCGTGGAAGACGCCGTATTCGTTGAAGCTTCCCCAGCCGGTGGGGGCCGAGACGAAGGTGTTGGTCTCGGTGGCGAGCAGGGCGGCGAAGAACTTCATGCGCGGGACTCCTCGCGGACCAGGTGGATGTTGTGGGTGCGCAGCGTGTCCATGCGCAGGCCGACGACCTTGTCGCCCTGCCGCTCCACGTTCAAGATCGAGTGGCCCATGCGCGCCAGCAGCGGATCGGTCGAGGTCAGCACCATCACGTCGGCCGACAGGATGTCGAGCACGACGGTGTGATGGCCGTAGTGGCCCCGCACCGTGAGCAGCAGCTTGCCGTCGGCCAGTTCCATGCGCGCGCTGGCGTCGAGGTCGGGGCTGCGGTAGTCGCCGCACAGTGGCGGCGCCAGCGTGGCGGCATCGGGCGCGGCCTCGGCCAGGCGTTCGAAGCGGCGCGGCTCGCCGCCTTCGAACAGCGTCAGGGACTCGTTTGTCTTCGCTGCATCGAGGTCGGAGACCTGGAGCACCAGGTCGTTGACCGGCAGGTCCTGCAGGCCCAGCCAGAGCTTGCCCTCGCCGTGGTGCATCGGCAGTGTGGCATTGCCCTGCCACGACATGGCGAGCTTGCCCGCCACGTCGGCGAAGGAGATCAGCTTGCCGGTGGCCGGCGCGTGGTAGCGCTGGCCGACCAGGCCGGGGAAGTCGGCGGCCTGCGGGCGCGTCTCGTGCGGCGCGAGCTGGTCCTCGAGCAGCAGGTCGACCACCTTGCAGGCGAAGCTGCTCGGCGCGATCGGTGCCCCGTTGACCATGATGACGATGTCGAGCCCGTGGCTGGGCACGCTCAGCATCTGCGAGGTGGCGCCCAGCACCGCGCCGGCGTGGTGCAGGATCTCGACGCCGCGGTAGGGATGGCGCGCCAGCCCGTAGCCGTAGGTCACGGTCGAGCCCGAGGCCAGCGTGGTCGGCGCCGACAGCGCGTCCCAGCTGCGCGGGGTGCCCACGGTCTTGGCGGGCGCGCGCAGGTGCGCGAGCCAGCGCAGCATGTCGTCCACGGTCGACACCAGCGAGCCGCCGCCGTCGAGTTCGCAGGGATAGAGGCCGCGCTGCCAGCCGCCTTCGGCCGCCGGCATGTAGAGGCCGGCCAGGCCCGGATGCACGTCGAGGTCGGTCGCCACCGAGGCGGTGTCGGGCATGCCCAGCGGGCCGAACAGGCGGGCCTTGAGGAAGGCGTCGTAGCTCAGGCCGCTGACGCGCTCGATGATCTTGGCCAGCAGGTGGTAGCCGCCGTTGCTGTAGACCATCTGCGTGCCGGGCTCGAAATTGAGTTCGCCCTGGCGCGCCATCGCGGGCAGGCCCGGTCCGGGGTGGCAGAAGGTCATGCCGTGCGCCATGACCCAGAGCTCGTCATGGCCGCGCCAGCCGCTGGTGTGGGCGAGCAGCTGGGCCACGGTGGGGCCCTTGTCGCTCAGCGTCGGCAGCTCGGGCAGGTAGGTCTGCGCCATCGCGTCGAGTTCGACCAGGCCGTCCTCGACCAGCAGCAGGATGCCCATCGCAGTGAAGTGCTTGCTGGTCGAGGCGATGCGCATGCGGCTGGTCGGCGTGAGGGCCACGCCCATCTCCAGGCTGGCCATGCCGAAGGCGCGGCGGTACAGCAGCCGGCCCTGCTGGGCGATGCCGATCACCAGGCCGGGCGCGTCGCTGCGCTGGAAGGGGGCCAGCAGCGCATCGATCGCGGCCAGCGCGGCCGTCACTTTGTCGGCCGGAAGGGGAACAGGTTCAGACATGGGAGGCTCTGCAGGAGAAGACATGGAAGGGACTCAGGCGGTGGTCTGCGCCGCCTGCATCAGGCGTGCGAAGCGGCCCTCGGTGGCGCGCAGCACCATCGCGCCGAGCACGCCGCCCACCAGCGTGGTGATCACGACGGCGGTGGCCAGGCTGTTGCCGCTGACCGAGCCCTTGAGGCTGTCGGACAGCAGGCCCACCGTGAGCGGGCCCATCACGCCGAAGGGCAGGCTGGCCATGGTGAGCAGGGCGATGGTCCGTGCGCGCAGGTGCGCGGGGGCCGCGTCCTGCAGCACGTTGGGCAGCAGCACCGCGCCGCTGATGAGCGGCACGACCAGCAGCGCGAGCAGCATGAAGACGTCGGTCGACGAGCGCATGAACAGCATCAGCACCGACAGCAGCGCCGCGCTGAGGTTGCCCAGCATGATGATGCGCAGTGCGGCGGCCGGGCCCATGCGGCGCTGCGCGAAGCGCATCACCAGCACGCCCAGCGCACCGCCGACCAGCGTGCCGGTGAGGAAGGCCAGGCCGATGCCGCGGCCCACCTCGGCCGGCGTGGCGCCGAACTCGCGCGCCGCGACCACCGGCAGCCAGGTGCCGATCGAGCTCAGGCCCACGGCGCCCAGGCCGAAGCCGATCACCAGGCCGGCGAAGGTGCGCCAGTTGCCCACCAGGTGCTCGCGGAAGCCGATGGCGTTGGCGGGCGTCACGGTGTCGAAGCTCACGCTGGCGGCCTTGCCCTTGCCGCCGCGGCCGCCGCGTATCGACAGCACCAGCAGCGCCACGGGGATGCCCGCCGCGGCCATCACGAAGAAGGTCAGGCGCCAGGCCTCGTAGCCCTGCATCGACACCGGCAGCAGGTGCCGCAGCTCGTCGGTCAGGTTCACCACGCTGCCGCCCAGCAGGGCGCCGAGCGCGCTGCCGAAGATGATCGACAGCGCGAACACCGCGTTGGCGAACACCCGCTGCGCGCGCGGGAACAGGTCGGGGATCATGCTGTTGGTGATGGGCGTGAGGCCGGCTTCGCCGACGCCCAGCCCGATCGAGGCGATGAACAGCACGCCGTAGCCTTCGGCCGTGCCGCGCAGGCCGGTGGCCGCGCTCCACAGCACCACGCAGGCGGCGAGCACCACGCGGCGGTCGTAGCGGTCGCTGAGCCAGCCCAGCGGCAGGGTGGCGATGCCGGTGAACAGCACCAGGCCGGCGCCCTGCAGCAGGCCGATCTGGGTGTCGGACAGCGACAGCGACAGGCGCACCGGCTCGGTCAGCAGCGTGAGCACGACCTTGTCGACCGCCCCCAGCACCGTGGCGATGATCAGCACGACCAGTGCGTACCAGGCGCTGGGCGGGGCCTTGACGACCCCTTCGGACACCCCGGCCGACGACCCTTCGGTCGCCAGCGGGGGCGCGATCGGCGTGAACAGCGCCATCGTCAGAACGGCACGGTCATGGTCACGCCGATGGTGCGCGCGGGCGCCAGGGCCACCAGGGCCTGGGTGGGTGCGGTCACGCCCACTTCAGCCGACACCAGGCCGCGCTTGTCGGCCAGGTTGCGCACGTAGGCGGCGATGCTGAAGCGCGGGAACTCGATGCCGGCCTGCAGGTCGACCATCGTGTAGGCCGGCAGGTTGATGCTGGGCGCGACGGTGCTGCCTTCGTAGCCCGCGTTGCGCTTGCCGGTGTAGCGCGCGGCGACGCCGACGTAGGCATCGCGGCCGGCCAGGTTGAAGTTGCGCGTGATGCCGGCGGAAGCCGCGACGCGCGGCGTCGAGGGCAGGCGGGTGCCGGCCTTGGCCTGGAGGCCGGCGGCATCGGTCTGCAGGCGCGCATCGATCAGCGACAGCGAGCTGCTCAGGTTCCAGTCGCGGCTGGGCTTCCAGCCCAGCATCAGCTCGGCACCCTTGATGCGCGCATCGCCGGCGTTGGTGAAGAAGCTGAAGCCACCGTCGCGGATCGGCTGCTGGATGTTCTTCCACTCGATGTCGTAGAGCGCGGCCTCGACCGACACCGTGCGGTTCAGCAGGTCGGCCTTGTAGCCGAGCTCGTAGCTCCACAGCGAGTCCGACTCGTACATCGGCTTGACGACGTTGCGGTTGGTGTTGGGCTTCAGGCCGTTGGGGCCGCCCGGGCGGTAGCCGCTGGCGGCGCGGAAGTAGACGTTGCTGGTCTTGTCGAGCGCGTACTTGGCCGTGGCCAGGTAGGTGGTCGGGCTCTCCGACGAGTTGCCGCCGTTGGTCATCGGCGCGCCCGGCACCAGCAGGCCGGTGCTGCGGTCGCTGTACGACTGCTTGTTGTGGGCCAGGCGAACGCCACCGGTGAAGGACAGCGCGGAGGTGGCGTTCCAGGTGACGTCGCCGTAGGCCGCCGCTTCCTGGTAGCGGTTGGGCTTGCCGGTGACCAGCAGGTTCGTGCTGGGCAGTCCGCCGGCCAGGTTGGCGTCGATGCTGCCCGTGACGTTGCCGCGCTCGCGGTTGAAATAGAGCCCGGCCAGCCATTCGAAGGTCTGGCCCGAGCGCGAGGTCAGGCGGAACTCCTGGCTGGTGCGGTGCTGGTCGACGTTGCTGCCCAGCGGGACCGAGACCACGGGGTAGCCCAGCGAGCGCAGCGGCGGCGCATAGATGGGGCTGATGTCGGCGGCATTGCTGATCTTCACGTCCTGCACGGAGGTGATCGAGTTCAGGCGGGCCCAGCCGAAGTCGTATTCGACGTCCAGGCCCCACAGCGTGGTGCGGTTCTTGTAGGGTTCGCCGGTGGACAGGAAGCGCGTGCGTTCGCCGTAGACCGGGCGGCCGGTGGCGATGGTCATGTCCTCGAAGCCCAGGCCCCGGCGGTTCACTTCCTGCGCGGTCGCGGTCATGCGGATGGTCAGGTCGCTGGTCGGCGTGAGCAGCAGCGAGAGGCGGCCGCCTTCGGTGTGGCCGCGGTCGACGTTGGTGCCACCGGCCGGGCCGACGGCGTTGTAGCTGCCGCCGACGCGGTCGCTGAAGGCCGACAGGCGCACCGCGGCCGTCTCTTCCTTGATCGGGATGTTGAGCATCAGGCCGGTGTTGAAGCCGCTGCCGCCGCCCTTGGTCGACGAGGCGCCGAACTTCACCGCGCCCGAGAACTCGGTGGTGTCGGGCTGGTTGGTCACGTACTTGAGCACGCCGCCCATGGCGCCGGCGCCGTACAGCGTGCCTTGCGGGCCGCGCAGGATTTCGATGTGGTGCAGGTCCAGCATGCCCATGTCCAGCGGCGTGAAGCCGCCCAGCGCATAGGCCGAGCTCATGCCCGTGGCCACGTCGTCGATGTAGACGCCCACGGTGGCGATGGTCTGCGACGGGCCGGTGGTCAGCCCGCGCATGCTCAGCGAGCCGCCGACGGTGCCGCTGCTGGTGAGGTTCACGCCCGGCTGGTCGGCGATGTAGTCGGCCAGCTTCTTCGCGCCTTCGCGCTCCAGCTTCTCGCTGGGCACCACGTTGACCTGCATCGGCACTTCACGCACCGGCTCGCGGCGGCGCGTGGCCGTGACGGTCACGCTGTCGAGCGCGTTCGTCGCCTTGCTCTCGGTTTCGGCCGCGGGGGCGGCGGTCTGCGCTTGCGCGGCCTGGCCCATCAGGACGGCGGCCGAAGCCACCAGCAGGGCGAGCGGCGTGGCGCGCAGGAAAGAGGGGCGGGGGAGCCGGTTGAAGCCGGTGTTGTCGAGACGAATCATTGGGTGAGGCACTCCATCGAGGGGGTTGTGACGGCGATCGATCCGGACGGCATCCTACAAATGAATTTCCATATTGGCAATTTATTTTCCTATTTGTATAAATTCACCAAATGGACAAAAGTTGCCTTAGCGTTTAGATTCGAAGCCGCCATCCGTGTCGGCCCTAGGACCTCCAAAAAAAGCCATGATCGAAGTCCCCTCTGCCCATGCCCCCGCATCCAATGCACCGGGAGAAACCATCCGCGCGTTGCGCAAGCGGCTCGGCCTCACGCTCGGCGAGGTCAGCGCGCGGACCGGACTAGGGGTTTCTACTTTGTCCAAATTGGAAAAAGGGCATGCCTCGCTGTCGTACGAGAAGCTGCACCTGATCAGCCGCGGGCTGGGCGTCGACATGGCGCAGGTGCTCGAGCCCTCGGGCAGCGCGGCCGTGGTCGGTGCGCGCGGCGTGCCCTCCACGCCCGCGGGCTACAGCGCGGGGCGGCGCATCGTGCAGCGGCGCGGCGAAGGCATGGCGGTGGGCAACCGCACCTACAGCCAGACCTACCTCGCCACCGAGCTGCTGAACAAGCGGCTCACGCCCATGGTCACCGAGGTGCGCGCGCGCAGCCTCGACGAGTTCTTCGCCGAGTTCGGCGGCTTCATCCACCACCCGGGCGAGGAGTTCAGCTACGCGCTCGAAGGGCGCATCGAATTCCACACCGAGCTCTATGCGCCGGTGGTGCTCAACCCAGGCGACTCGGTCTACTTCGACAGCGCGATGGGGCACGCCTACCTGGCCGTGGGCGAGGGGCCGTGCCGGCTGCTCTCGGTGTGCGAGTCGGTGGGCGATGCGCATCCGTCGATGCGCGCACCGGCCGAGATGCCGCCCGCGGTGCAGCGCGCCGATGCGGGCGCCGCCAAGGCGCCGCAGGCCGCGCCGGCCGAGCGGCGCAAGCGGCATCCCTGAAGACCCCGCCGCTCCCGATCGCCTTCGCCGCCGCATGAGCGCTGGCGCGCCGGTCCGGCACGCCCCGATCGGGGGAGCCGCGCCGCGTGCTGGTGCGGCAGGCACGCGCCGGCCGGTCGCCAGCGTCCTCCGGCGCCGAAAAAGCGGCGTGGCGCCTGGCATGCGGATTGCTAACTAACCGATCAATTAATTGTCAGGGTTAGTCCCGTGGCGTGGCGCGGTGCACGCCCTAAACTTCGCCTGAAATTAATTGATCGACTAATTATGTAAGTCCTGCCTCGGCAGACGCTCTTTCAGGAGAACCTCATGAACTTCCAATGGAAATCCCTCGCAGCGGCGTGGATGCTGCCGACCTTCTGCCTCGGCGCCTGGGCGCAGGACACCGTCAAGATCGGCGTGATCCAGCCCCTGACCGGATCGGTGGCCTACAACGGCCAGGCCTTCGTGGCGGGCGCCAAGCTGGCGGTCGAACAGCGCAACGCGGCCGGCGGCGTGGGCGGCAGGAAGATCGAACTGGTGATCGAGGACGGCCAGTGCCGCCCCGCCAACTCGGTGAACGCGGCCGAGAAGCTGATCCAGCGCGACAAGGTGGTGGCCGTGACCGGCGCCTTCTGCAGCTCGGCCACGGCCGCGGTCATGCCGGTGGCCGAGAAGTACAAGGTGCCGCTGCTCAGCGGCGTGTCCTCCAAGGCCGACCTGACCGAGAAGGGCATGCAGTACTTCTTCCGTTCGGCCGAGACCGACCGGCTGATGTCCAAGACCTTCAGCAAGATCCTCGCGGACAAGCTGCAGCTCAAGAACGTGGCCTACATCGGCGTCAACGACGACTGGGGCCGCGGCGGTGTCGAGGACTTCTCCAAGGACCTCTCCGGCATGGGCGTGAAGACCGTGATGAAGGAGTACTTCGACCACGGCGCGACCGACTTCTACACGCTGCTGACCAAGCTGCGCGCGGCCAAGGCTGACGGCGTGTTCGTGGCCGCCGAGACGCAGGACGGCTCGATCCTGGTCAAGCAGTTCAAGGAGTTCGGCCTCAACACCAAGATCTTCGGCGTCGGCTCCTGGGCCACGGCCGACTTCATCGGCCTCACGGGCGCGGCCTCCGAAGGCGTCTACGCCGCCGTGCCCTATGCGTCGAGCATGCCCGGCGAGCGCAACAAGGCCTTCGTCGACCAGTACACGGCGGCCTACAAGGAGAAGCCGGGCAAGTACGGCGCGGCCGGCTTCAACGCGCTGAACATCCTGATGGAAGCGGCCGCCCGCGCAGGCAAGGCCGAGCCCGAGGCGATCCGCGACGCGCTGCGCAAGACCGACTACCAGGCGCCCAACGGCCGCTACCGCTTCACCGAGAAGGGCGAGGGCTACGGCTTCGACGTGGTGCTGGTGCAGATCGTCGGCAAGGAGCCGAAGGTCGTGGCCGAGTCCCCCACCGAGAAGCCCTGAGCCGCGGCGCGCCCGCTGATCGGAACGCAGATGGAACTGCTCCTGCAATACCTCGCCAACGGCCTCGTGACCGGTTCGTTCTATGCGCTTTCGGCGCTGGGCCTGACCCTGATCCTCGGCCTCATGCGGGTGGTGAACTTCGCCCACGGCGAGCTCTACATGCTTGGCGGCGTGATGGGCTGGTGGGCCACCACGCGGCTCGGCCTCGACTTCTTCACCGGCCTGCTGCTGGTGGCCGTGGCGATGGGCGCCTTCGGCTGGCTCATCGACCGCTTCCTGATCGAACGCATCCGCGACCAGGGCGAGGAGGCCGGCATCCTGCTGACCATCGGCCTGTCGATCTTCCTGGCCAACACCGCGCTGCTCGCGGTCGGCACCGCGCCGCTCAAGGTCGAGGCGCCGATCTCCGCCGGCCCGGCCTTCCTCGGCCCGATCGTGCTGACCAAGCTGCGCCTGTTCGCGGTGGCGGTGTGCGCGCTGCTGATCGTCGGGGCCTGGCTCACGATTCACAAGACCCGCCTGGGCCGCTCGATGCGCGCCACCTTCCAGGACCCGATGGCCGCGCGGCTGGTGGGCATCCGCACCGCCAACGTCTACGCCGCGACCTTCGCGATGGGCACCGTGATCGCCTCGATGGCCGGCATGCTGCTGGGCTCGATCTATTCGGCCCAGGTGTCGGTGGGCGGGCTGGTGAGCATGAAGGCCTTCGTGGTGGTGATCCTCGGCGGCATGGGCAGCTTCGCCGGCGCGATCGCGGGCGGCCTGCTGCTGGGCGTGGCCGAGGCCCTCTGGGGCGGCTACGTGGCGACCGGCTGGGTCGACATCATCGGCTTCGCGCTGGTGATCCTGACCCTCGTCTTCAGGCCCTACGGCCTGTTCTCCAAGCGCGCGGAGCGAGCATGAAATTCGAACGCAACTTCCTCTTCGGCTTCCTCGCGCTGGCCGCGTTGGTGCCTTTCGTGGTGCGGGACCAGTACCTGCTGCACATCGCCATCATCGTGCTGTTCTACGCGGTGCTGGCCACCAGCCTGAACCTGGTGGTCGGCTACGTCGGCGAGTTCTCGCTGGGCCACACGGCCTTCCTGGGCACCGGCGCCTATGCCGCGGCCATCCTCTCGACGCAGCACGGCTGGCCGATGTGGGCCACCGTGCCGGTGGCGGGCGCGCTGGCCGCGGCGATGGGCGTGGTGATCGGCGCCATCACGCTGCGCCTGCAGGGTCCGTTCTTCGTGATCGTGACGCTGTCCTTCGCCGAGGTGCTGCGGCTGGTCGCCGACAACTGGATCGGCCTGACCAACGGCCCGATGGGCATCGCGGGCATCCCGCAGCCCGCGATGCTGGCCGAGGCCGGCAACCTCGGCGCCAAGCAGTTCTACTACGCCGTGGCCTGGGGCGTGCTGGCCATCGCGCTGTACCTGTCGTACCGCTTCGTGCATTCCAACGCCGGACGCGCGGCCGTGGCGATCCGCGAGAACCGCTTCGTCGCGCAATCGATCGGGGTGCGTCCGCTGACCTACTCGATGCTGGCGCTGGTGCTCGGCGCCTTCCTGTCGGGCATGGCCGGTGGCTTCTATGCGCACTACATCTCCTTCGTCGGGCCGGAGATGTTCCGCTTCGCCTTCATGATCAGCATGATCATCATGGTGCTGATCGGCGGCAAGGGCACGCTGGTCGGACCGCTGATCGGCGCGCTGCTGGTGACGCTGCTCGAGGAGTACCTGCGCGAGACCAAGGAGCTGCGGCTGTCGATCTTCGGCCTGGCCGTGATCGCCATCGTGCTGTTCCTGCCGCAGGGCCTGATGGGCTTCGCGCAGCGGCGGCGCGAGCGGCGCATGCCGACAGCCGCATCGACCAAGCTGGCGACGCCGGCCACCGGGAGATCCGCATGAACGCCGCCCTGAGCCTGCCGGCCGGCGCGACGCTCGAAGTGCGCGGCCTGGGCAAGTCCTTCGGCGGCATCAAGGCCGTCAAGGACATCAGCTTCGACGTGCGCCCGGGAGAGATCGTGGGCTTGATCGGCCCCAACGGCGCCGGCAAGACCACCTGCTTCAACCTGATCACCGGCTTCTACACGCCGAGCACCGGCCAGGTCCGCTATGGCGGTGCCGACGTCACCGGCGAGAAGCCCTTCCGCATGGCGCGCCGCGGCATCGTGCGCAGCTTCCAGAAGACCAACATCCTGAAGTCTCTGACGGTGTTCGAGAACGTGCTCACCGGCCACTACCTGGAAGCGCGCCAGTCGCTGTGGCAGACCTTCTTCCCGGGCCGCCGGGTGCGCGAGACCGAGCAGGCGGTGCGCGACAGCGCCGCGCGCATCGTCGAGACCATGGGCCTGTCGCAGCGCATGGACACCGCCGCCTCGGTGCTGTCCTGCGGCGAGCTGCGCCTGCTGGAGGTCGCGCTCGCGCTGGCCGCCAAGCCGCAGGTGCTGATGCTCGACGAACCCGCGGCCGGGCTCAACAGCCAGGAGGCGCGCGTCTTCGGCGACATCCTCAAGACCCTTCCGGGCCGGCTGGTGCAGTCGGTCCTCATCGTGGAGCACAACATGGGACTGGTGATGGCCGTGTCCGACCGCGTGGTCGTGATGCATTTCGGAGAGAAGCTGGCCGAGGGCACGCCGGCCCAGGTGCAGGGCGACCCGCGCGTGGTCGAGGCCTACCTGGGCGGAGGGAAGAAGGCATGAGCGCCGTCCTCGAACGCTCGCCGCCGGCCGGTGCCGCGCCTGCGGGCGAGCCGCTGCTGGCGCTGCGCCAGCTGCATGTGAGCTACGGCAAGACCGCGGCCCTGCACGGCGTCGACCTGCGCATCGCGCCCGGCGAGGTGGTGGCGCTGATCGGCGCCAACGGCGCGGGCAAGAGCACGACGCTGCGCGCGATCTCGGGCCTGCTCAAGCCGACGCGCGGCGAGATCCTGTTCAAGGGCCACGCCATCGGCGGCATGCCGGCCGACCGCATCGTGGGGCAGGGCATCGCCCAGTCGCCCGAGGAGCGCCACGTCTGGCCCGCCATGACGGTGCACGAGAACCTGGCCCTCGGTGCCTACCTCTGCAAGTCGGCCACGGTGGTGGAGGAGCGCGCCGCCAAGGTCTACGCCCGCTTCCCGCGGCTCAAGGAGCGCTACCGGCAGCTGGCCGGCACGCTCAGCGGCGGCGAGCAGCAGATGCTGGCGATCGGCCGCGCGCTGATGTCGGAGCCCACGCTGCTGCTGCTCGACGAGCCCAGCCTGGGCCTGAGTCCGCGCATGGCCGAGGAGGTGTTCGACTTCGTGCGCGAGATCCACGCGCACGGCGTGACGGTGCTGCTGGTGGAGCAGAACGTGCACAACGCGCTGTCGGTCGCGGCGCGGGCCTACGTCTACGAGACCGGCCGCATCGTGGCGGAGCGGCCGGCGGCCGAACTGCTCGAGGACACCGCCTTGCTGAGCGCCTACCTGGGCGGCTGAGCCGGTCGGAAGAGGCCGGCCCGCGAAGGCCGGCCTTCTTCCTCCCCGTTAATTAATTGTGTGTTTATTTATTAAGCGCCGGACCTGTCCGGTACGAAGGAGATCGTGATGAGCAAGCCCTTGCGTGTAGGGATCGTGGGCGCCGGCATCGGCGGCGTGGCATTGGCGCGGGCCCTGCGCCTGCGCGGCATCGACGCGCACCTGTTCGAGCGGGCGCCCGCCTTCGGCGAGATCGGCGCGGGCGTGCAGATGACCCCCAACGCGGCCAAGGTGCTGCAGGCGCTGGGCCTGGGCGATGCGCTCGAACGCATCGGCTTCCTGCCCGAGGCGATGGTCGGGCGCAACTGGGACACGGCGCGCGAACTGTTCCGCACGCCGCTGCGCGAGACCTGCCCGCGGCTGTTCGGCGCCGGCTTCTATCACGTGCACCGGGCCGACCTGCACGCCATCCTGTGCGAGGGCATCCCGGCCGACAAGGTTCGCTTCAACGTGCAGTGCGTGGGCATCGAACAGGGCGCGCAGGGCGCGACCGCGCGCTTCGCCGACGGGTCGTCCTTCGAGGCCGACCTGATCGTCGGCGCCGACGGCATCCATTCGGTGGTGCGCGACGGGCTCTGGGGCAAGACCGCGGCGCGCTTCACCGGCCACATGTGCTGGCGCGCGCTGGTGCCGGTCGAGCAGCATCCCTTGCCCTTCGTGAGCCCGGACGCCTCGTTCTGGATGGGCCCGAAGGCGCACATCGTGACCTACTACGTCAAGGGCGGCGCGGCCGTGAACATCGTGGCGGTCAACGAGAGCGCCGACTGGGTGGCGGAGTCGTGGACCGAGCCCAGCACCCGCGAGGAACTGCTGGGCGCCTACCAGGGCTGGCACCGCGACATCGTCGACCTGTTCGAGCGCGTGGACAGCGCGCAGACCTTCAAGTGGGGCCTGTTCGACCGCGACCCGATGCCCCAGTGGTCGCAGGGCCGGGTCACGCTGCTGGGCGATGCCGCGCATCCGATGCTGCCCTTCCTGTCGCAGGGCGCGGCGATGGCGATCGAGGACGCCTACGTGCTCGCCGCCGCCCTCGCGCACCGCGCGGGCGACATCGAAGCCGCGCTGCAGGCCTACGAAACGGAGCGCCGCCCGCGCACCGCGCGCGTGCAGCTGGAGGCGCGCGAGCGTGGCCGGACCTACCACCTGTCCACGCCAGAGGACCTGCGCCAGCGCGACCTGGAGATGCAGCGCCAGCAGGCTCAGAACCCCAACGCCGTGGGCATCAAGGCCGAGTGGGTCTACGAGTACGACGCGACGCGCTGCGTCGAGCGATTCGATGCCGAGGCCGTGTCGGCCTGAACCGGAGAAGAAAAGATGAAGACGAACTACCGCATCGGGCAGATCGTGCCCAGCTCGAACACCACCATGGAGACCGAGATCCCGGCGATGCTGCGCCTGCGCGAGCAGATCCGGCCCGAGCGCTTCACCTTCCATTCCTCACGCATGCGCATGAAGCATGTGACCAAGGAAGAGCTGGCGGCCATGGACGCCGAGTCCGACCGCTGCGCGCTGGAGCTCAGCGACGCGCGTGTCGACGTGCTCGGCTACGCCTGCCTGGTGGCCATCATGGCGATGGGCCACGGCTACCACCGGGCCTCGCAGGAGCGGCTCGCGGGCGTGACCGCGGCCAACCAGGGCGCGGCGCCGGTGGTCAGCAGCGCCGGCGCGCTGGTCGACGGGCTGCGCGTGTTGGGCGCGAAGCGCATCGCGCTGGTGGCGCCCTACATGCTGCCGCTCACGAAGCTGGTGGTCGACTACATCGCACACGAGGGCTTCGAGGTGGTGCACTGGCGCGCGCTCGAGATCCCCGACAACCTCGAGGTGGGGCGCCACGATCCGGCGAAGCTGCCGGGCATCGTGGCCGGCATGCCGACCGACGAGGTCGACGTGATCGTGCTGTCGGCCTGCGTGCAGATGCCCTCGCTGCAGGCCATCGCGCAGGTCGAGGCGCGCACCGGCAAGCCTGTCGTGACCGCCGCCGCCGCGACCGTCTACGCCATGCTGTGCCAGCTGGGCCTCGAGCCCATCGTGCCCGGCGCGGGCGCGCTGCTTTCCGGCGCCTACCCGAAGGCGGCGGCATGAGCGAAAGCACTTTCCTGTACGGCGCGCAGGTCCACGCCAACGGCATCCGCCAGCACTGCCTGCGCTACGGCGGCGCGGAAGGCGCGCGGGCGCAGCGCGACGCCATCGTGCTGATTCCCGGCATCACCAGCCCGGCCGTGACCTGGGGCTTCGTGGCCGAGCGCTTCGGCCGCCACTTCGACACCTATGTGCTCGACGTGCGCGGCCGCGGCCTGAGCGAAGCCACCGACACGCTCGACTACAGCCTCGACGCACAGGTGGCCGACGTGATCGCCTTCGCGCAGGCGCTCGAGCTGCCGCGCTACGCGATCGTCGGCCATTCGATGGGCGGGCGCATCGGCCTGCGCGCCGCGTCGCGGCGGCCCGAGGGGCTCACGCGGCTGGTGGCGGTCGATCCGCCCGTCTCGGGTCCGGGCCGGCGGCCCTATCCCGCGCAGCTGCCCTGGTACGTGGACTCCATCCGCCTGGCGCAGCGCGGCATCTCGCTCGAGCAGATGCGCGCCTTCTGCCCCAGCTGGAGCGAGGCACAGCTGCGCCTGCGCGCGCAATGGCTGCACACCTGCAACGAGCGCGCCATCGTGACCAGCTTCGAGGCCTTCCAGACCGACGACATCCATGCCGATGTTGCGCGCATCGCGGTGCCGACGCTGCTGCTCACCGCCGAACGCGGCGACGTGGTGCGGCCGGCCGATGTCGACGAACTGCGCGGCCTGCTGCCCGCGCTGCTGGAGCGGCGCGTGCCCGATGCGGGCCACATGATCCCGTGGGACAACGAGGCCGGCTTCCACGCCGCCTTCGGCGACTTCCTCGGCCAGGCCCTGGACTGAGCGGCCGCGCCGCTCCTGCGTCCGACTTCCTTCCTCTTCAACCCTCACTGCCCGGAGACCCCTCATGGCCGTCAGCGACACCGACCTCATCCGCGCCTGGACCCAGGTGCTCACCCTGTCCAAACTCGAACCGGGCGCGGCCGTCACCGTGCTCACCAGCGAGCAGACCCACCCGCAGACGCTGCGCTGCGCGATCACCGCCGCGAGCATGATGGGCGCCAGCGTGAGCCGGCTCGACCTGCCGCCGGTCAACGGCGACAAGGCGCTGAGCCGCGATCCGCTGGCCTACCTCGGCACCACGCCGCTGACCGGCAACCGGCCGGCGATCGCCGCGCTCAAGGCCTCCGACCTGGTGCTCGACCTGATGACGCTGCTGTTCTCGCCCGAGCAGCACGAGATCCTGCAGGGTGGCACCAGGATCCTGCTGGCCGTCGAACCGCCCGAGGTGCTGCTGCGCATGGTGCCGACCGCCGCTGACCGCGAGCGCGTGCTGGCCGGCGTCGCCCTGCTCAAAGGCGGCCGCGAGATGCGCGTGACCTCGGCCGCGGGCACCGACCTGCGCTGCCCCTACGGCGAATACCCGCTGACCGCCGAATACGGCTTCGTCGATGCGCCCGGACGCTGGGACCACTGGCCCAGCGGCTTCGCCTTCACCTGGCCCAACGAAGGCCAGGCGGACGGGCGCATCGTGCTGGCCAAGGGCGACGTGCTGCTGCCCATGAAATCCTATGTGGGCGAGCCCATCACGCTCACGGTCGAGAAGGGCTTCGTGACGCGCATCGACGGCGGCCAGGAGGCCGAGATGCTCAGCGAGTACATCGAGTCCTTTGCCGACCCCGAGGCCTATGCGATCTCGCACATCGGCTGGGGCCTGCAGCAGCGCGCCTACTGGTTGACGCTGGGCCTCTACGACCGCGAGGGCACGATCGGCATGGACGCGCGCGCGGTCAGCGGCAACTTCCTGTTCTCGCTCGGCCCCAACAACGAGGCGGGCGGCAGCCGCACCACCGCCTGCCACATCGACGTGCCGATGCGCCGCTGCACGGTCACGGTGGACGGCCGCGAGGTCGTGCGCGACGGGCGCGTGGTGGAGTCGCTGATGCCGGCGCCCCCGGCCGCACAGGAGGCCGCCCATGCATGACGCACAGGACACGGCCGTCTACCGCCAGCAGGGCTTCGGCGCCTCGCTGCGCCTGGCGCCGCCCTTTGGCCTGCTGATCGTCGACTTCGTCGAAGGCTTCGCCGACCCGGCGGTCTTCGGCGGCGGCAACATCCCGCAGGCGATCGCGCGCACCCACGGCTTGCTCGACCTGGCGCGGGCCCAGGGCTGGCCGGTGGCGCACAGCCGGATCGTCTATGCCGACGACGACGGCGATGCGAACGTGTTCTCCGACAAGGTGCCGGGCATGCTGACGCTCAAGGAGCACTCGCCAGCGAGCGCGATCGTGGCCTCGCTGGCGCCGCGCGCGGGCGAACTGGTGGTGCGCAAGAACGTGCCCTCGGCCTTCTTCGGCACCACGCTCGCGTCCTGGCTCACGCAGCGCGGCGTGCGCACGCTGGTGGTGGCCGGCTGCGTGACCAGCGGCTGCGTGCGGGCCAGTGTGGTGGATGCGATGTGCTGGGGCTTCGCGCCGGTCGTGGTGAGCGATTGCGTGGGCGACCGCGCCATCGGTCCGCACGATGCGAGCCTGTTCGACCTGGCGCAGAAGTACGCCGAGGTGCTGCCGCTCGAGGAACTGCGTTCGAGGCTGGCGCTGGCGGGCTGACGCCGTCGCCTCGGGCCGTCTCAGGCGGCCTCGAAGCCGCCCACCACGAAACGCGTGACCTGCTCGATCAGCGACGCCGTGTCGGCGGGGTCGTAGACGCCGGGCCGCGTCATCTCCTCCATCCGGTGCGTGTCCGAGAAGGCATAGAGGTAGGTGCCGATCATCATCGTGACGCGCCAGTGCGCATCGAGCTCGCTCAGGCCCGGCAGCGCGGCGCGCAGCGCCTCCACATAACGCAGGGTGGAGCTGCCGTAGGCCAGCGTGCGCAGCTCGTACGAGATCTCCGGCGGCTCGGTGTGCAGCCGGGCCTGCAGCCGCAGGAAGGCGCGACCCTGCGGCGAGGCGCGCAGCGAGACCGTGGGCAGCAGGAAGGCCCGCACGACTTCGCGCGCCGTGGCCGTGCCCGCGCGCTGCAGCGCCTCCAGGCGCTCGATGCGCTCGAGCGACACCGGCTCGCTGCGGCGCAGGAAGGCCTGCTCGAAGAGGCCGAACTTCGAGCCGAAGTAGTAGCTGATCAGGGCCTGGGTCACTTTGGCCTTCTCGGCGACCTCGCGCATGGAGGTGCCGGCGTAACCCAGCGTGGAGAACACCGTTTCGGCCGCATCGAGGATCTCGTCGCGCACGACGCTCGTGCCTTCGGGCCGGCCCGGTCCTCTGGGCTTGCGATGCTGCTGGGTGTCTTGTCTTTTCTCGGGCATCGCGGACCTGTAATTAATTGGTTGATCAATGATTATCCGATATGCCTCGGCGACGTGCTGGCCCCTGCTACCCTTTGCCAGCCCCCTCTACGCCACCCCGTATGTCCGATCTCCCGACCAGCCCCTCCGCCGAACGCAACAAGCAACCCATCCTCGAGGTCCTGCGCCGCACGCTCGGCCCGCAGGGCCGCGCCCTCGAGATCGCGGCTGGCACGGGCCAGCATGCGGTGTGGTTCGCCGCGGGCCTGAGCCCCTGGCTCTGGCAGCCGAGCGAGGCCGATGCGCGCATGCTGCCCCTGCTGTCGCGCCGGGTCGAGGAGGCCGCGTTGCCGAACCTGCAGGCACCGGTGCTGCTCGACGTGACGGCGCCGCAGTGGCCCGCGCAAGGACTGGCCTTCGGCCGCGAATTCGATGCGGTCTTCTGCGCCAACATGCTGCACATCGCGCCCTGGCCGGCCTGCGCCGCGCTGATGGACGGCGCGGCGCGCCACCTGCGGCCGGGCGGCCTGCTGCTCACCTACGGGCCCTACTTCGAAGAGGGCCTCGAGGTGCCCAGCAACCAAGCCTTCGACGAGGACCTGCGTGCGCGCAACCCCGCCTGGGGCATCCGCCGCCTCGAAGACGTGGTGGCACAGGCGGCGCGCGCGGGGCTGGCCCTGCGCGAGCGGCATGCGATGCCGGCGAACAACCTGCTGCTGGTGTTCACGCGCTGAGCGTTCAGCACAGGTCGTGGCGGACCGCGTGCGCATGGTGCGCATCGATCTGCGCGACCTGCGCGTCACCGATCGTTTGCGCTTCGGTGCCGAGCGCCGCGAAGGCCCGCATCATCTGGCCGACCGTGGGCAGGGACTGGTGCTCGCGCCGTGCGTCGTCGGACCAGAGCCCGGCGCGTAGAGCGCGTAGAGCGCGTCGAGGTCGGGCGCGTCGGCGGGTTCGGGAAGCACATCGTTGGCGCGCATGAGCGGGGTTCCAGGTGAAGAGGAACCGAGCGTAGGGTGGGTCGCGGTGAGGGCGGTAGAACGCATCGGCCAAGCGATGGCGCGATGCCGCCACCGTCGATCCGGCGCCGCGGGCCCTAGGCCGCGTCGCGCGGCTTCACGCGGCTGCGGCAGGCGATCAGGTAGGCGTCGCGCGTGCTCTGGATGTGGCCGCGCAGGATGGTCTGGGCGCGCCGGGTGTCGAGGTTGCGGATGGCATCGACCACCACGCGGTGGTTGTCCTGGCAGTGCGTGACCTGGTCGTTCTCGACCGGCAGCCGGTAGCGCAGCGCGGTGATCTGGGCCGAGACCAGGTTGAAGGCGGCCTTGAGGTAGCTGTTCTCGCAGTGCGCGACCAGTGCGTTGTGGAACTCGGTGTCCAGCCGCGGGAAGGCGCTGTGGTCGGCGTTGGCGAAGGCCGCCGCCATGTCGTCGAGGCAGGCGTCTAGCGACTTCACCAGTTCCGCGTGCTGGTACTTCATCGCATCGGCCAGCGCCTCGCATTCGATCATCGATCTGAACTGGCAGATGTGGGCGACCTCGGTCTCGTCGAGCTGGAACACGAAGGTGCCGCGCTGCGGATGGATCACCACCAGGCCCTCGAGCCGCAGCCGCAGCAGGGCCTCGCGCACGGGGGTCTTGCTCATGCCCAGCATGCCCGCCAGCACCGACTCGGACAGGGCCTCGCCGAACTGCAGCGGGCCGTTGACGATGGCGTTGCGGATGCGCTCCACAGCGAGATCGGTCAGCGACTTGGGGCGTTCGACGGGGTCGGAGAAGTTCATGTTGCGGCTGATTGTCGGTTGGCGTGCACCCTAGAACTTACCCTAATTTTCACTTCAGGTCTTAGATGTTGTACTTCGTGCCTGCAATCTCATATATCAGGCACCAATGAAGACAACAGTGGGCTCCCTTCCCGCGCTTTCCCCGGTCGATCGGATCTATCGCATGTTCGAACACCTGCTCGTGCTGGGCCTGGCGGTCATGGCGTTGATGGTGTTCGCCAACGTCGTGCTGCGCTACGTGTTCAACAGCGGCCTCACGCTGACCGAGGAAGTCGGGCGGCTGATCTTCGTGTGGCTGACCTTCCTGGGCTCGATCGTGGCGCTGCGCCAGGGCACGCACCTGGGCATGGACTCGGTGATCCGCCGCCTGCCGCACCGCGCCAAGGTGGCGTGCTTCGTCGCCAGCCATCTGATGATGCTCGGCTGCTGCGCGATGCTGTGGATCGGCTGCTGGCGCCAGACGGTGCTCAACATCGACAACCGCGCGCCGGTCTCGGGTCTGCCGATGGCGGTGCTGTACTCGGTCGGCCTGGTGAGCGCGCTGCTGATGGGGCTGACACTGCTGTCGAACCTCTGGCGCGCCTGCACCGGCCGCATGAGCGACGCCGAACTCGCCATCGTGCGCGAGTCCGAAGACAACGCCGTGGCGCACTGAACGACGGCCAGGACCTCCCCCCATGACCGTCTTCATCTTCATCGGATCGCTGCTGGGCGCCATGGCCCTGGGCATGCCCATCGCCTTCGCGCTCATGGTCAGCGGCGTCGCGCTGATGGCGCAGCTGGGCATCTTCGAATCCCAGATCCTGGCCCAGAAAGTGGTCGACGGCGCCGACAACTACCTGCTGATGTCGGTGCCCTTCTTCCTGCTGGCCGGGGAGATCATGAACCTCGGCGGCCTGTCGCGCCGCATCGTCGACGCGGCCATGGCCGTCATCGGCCACATCCGCGGCGGCCTGGGTTACGTGGTGGTGATCACCGGGATCGTGATGGCCAGCGTCTCCGGCTCGGCCATCGCCGACACCGCCGCGATCGCGGTGCTGCTGATCCCGATGATGCGCGAGGCCGGCTACAACCTGGGCCGCGCCAGCGGGCTGATCGCGGCCTCGGGGATCATCGCGCCGGTGATCCCGCCGTCGATCGGCTTCGTGGTCTTCGGCGTGAGCGCCGGCCTGTCGATCACCAAGCTGTTCATGGCCGGCATCGCGCCGGGCCTGATGCTCGCGGGTTCGCTGCTGGTGACCTGGTGGTGGCTGTCGAAGCGCGAGAGCGTCACGCCGCCGCCGCGCAAGCCGGTGGGCGAGATGCTGCGGGCCATCGCGCGCAGCGGCTGGGCCATGGGCCTGCCGCTGATCATCATCGTGGGCCTGAAGATGGGCGCCTTCACGCCGACCGAGGCCGGCGTGGTGGCCGCGGCCTATGCGATGTTCATCAGCGTGGTGGTCTACCGCGCGCTGACGCTGCGCGACATCTACCGTGCGCTGCTGAGCGCGGCCATGACCTCGGCCGTGATCATGTTCCTGGTGGCGGCCTCGATGGTCTCGGCCTGGCTGATCACCGTGGCCGACATCCCCGACCAGATCATCGCGCTGGTCGAGCCCTTCATGGGCAACAAGACGCTGCTGATGTTCGTGCTGATGCTGATCGTGGTGATCGTCGGCACCGCGCTCGACTTCACGCCGGCCATCCTGATCCTCACGCCGGTGCTGATGCCCATCGTCAAGCAGGCCGGCATCGACCCGATCTACTTCGGCGTGCTCTTCATCATCAACAACGCGATCGGGATGATCACGCCGCCCGTCGGGGCCGTGCTCAACGTGGTGTGCGGCGTCGCGCGCATCCGCATGGACGACGCGATCAAGGGCGTCATGCCCTTCATGGTCGCGCAGCTGATCGTGCTGCTGCTGTTGATCCTCTTTCCCGCGCTGGTCACCGTGCCGGCCGCCTGGTTCCACTGATTCACCCGCAACACCAAGGAGACATACCGTGAAATTCAAACGCATCCTGATCGCCGTGGCCGCCACCCTCGCGCTCGGCGCCGCGCAGGCCCAGGTGGCGAAGTTCGGCTTCGGCGCGAGCGACGACAACTCGCAGGGCCTGGGCGCCAAGCGCGTGGCCGAACTGGCCAAGGCCAAGACCGCGGGCCGCGTGAACATCTCGACCTACGGCAGCGGCAAGCTCGGCACCGACCCGCAGATGCAGTCGGCGCTGCAGGGCGGCGTGCAGGAACTGATGGTGGGCCCGACCTCGAACCTGGTGGGCCTCATCAAGGAGTACGCGATGCTCGACCTGCCCTTCCTGGTCTCGAACTTCAAGGAGGCCGACGGCCTGCTCGACGGCCCCGTGGGCCAGGCGCTGGCGCAGAAGCTCGAGGCTCACGGCCTGGTCGGTTTGGCCTACTGGGAGAACGGCTTTCGCCACCTGACCAACTCCAAGCGGGCCGTCACCAGGCTCGAGGACATGCAGGGCCTGAAGATCCGCGTGATCCAGAACCCGGTGTTCATCGACACCTTCAAGGAGCTCGGCACCAACCCGGTTCCGATGCCCTACACCGAGCTGTACGGCGCGCTCGAGACGCGTTCGGTCGATGCGCAGGAAAACGGCCTGGGCCTGATCGAGTCGGGCAAGTTCTACGAGGTGCAGAAGTTCCTCTCGCTGACCGGCCACAGCTACACCCCCTACATCGTGCTGGCCAGCAAGAAGTGGTTCGACAAGCTCTCCGAGGCCGACCGTGCCGCGGTGCGCCAGGCGGCCGTCGAGGCCGGTGCCTACCAACGCAAGATCAACCGCGAGCAGTCGGCCATGCTGGTCGGCGAGATGAAGAAGCACGGGCTGCAGGTGACCGAGGTCGCGCCCGCGGAGATCGCGCGCATGCGCGAGAAGGTCAAGCCCGTGCACGACAAGTTCACGCCGCAGATCGGCAGCGCGCTGATGGCGCAGGCCAAGGCCGAGATCGCCAAGGCCGGCGGCGGCAACTGAATCCCCTCTCCATTCCCCAGACAGAGAACATCCCCATGAATCTTTCCGATATCGTTTCCGCATTCCAGTCGGTCGCCACCGCGTCGGTGGCCGATGCCGTCGACAAGGTCTGCGGCAAGCGCGGCTACCTCGACGAGGCCATCAAGCCCCGCATCAACGACAAGCGCGTCGTCGGCCCGGCCGTGACCGTGGTCGAAGTCGCGACCGACGAATTCCTGCCGCCGCAGCACGCGCTGGACCTGATCGACGAGGCCGAGGCCGGCAGCGTGATCTGCATCGCCATCAGCGGCGAGGCCGACGTGGCGGTGTGGGGCGGCCTGATGACGGCCGGCGCCTTCGCCAACGAGCATGTGGGCGCGGTGCTCGACGGCGGCGTGCGCGACATCGCGGAGATCCGCCGCGACTACGACTTCCCGGTGTTCTCGCGCAGCATCTCGCCCGGCACCACGCTGGGCCGCCACAAGACCGTGGCCTCGCAGGTGCCGGCCATGATCGGCGGCGTGATGATCCATCCGGGCGACATCATCGTGGCCGACATCGACGGGGTGGTGGTGGTGCCGCGCGCGCAGGTCGAGGCGGTGCTCGAGATGGCGCAGGAGATCGACGTGCGCGAACTGGAGCAGGCCAAGCTGATCGTCGCGGAGCGTTCGCTGCGCAAGGGCCTGGCCAAGTATGGGCGCATCTGACATGGGCATCGACATCGTCTCGATCGGCGAGCCGATGATCGAGTTCAACCAGGTGCGCCCCGACGCGCCGGAGTTCCGGCAGGGCTTCGGCGGCGACACTTCCAACGCGACCATCGCGGCCGCCCGCCAGGGCGCGCGCACGGCCTACGTCACGCGCGTGGGCGCCGACGAGTTCGGCAGTCGGCTGCTCGCGCTGTGGCGCATGGAGCAGGTCGACACGCAGGCGGTGGCGTGCGATGCGGGGGCGCCCACCGGCGTCTACTTCGTCACGCACTCGGCGCAGGGCCATGCCTTCAGCTACCTGCGCGCGGGCAGCGCGGCCAGCCGCCTGACCGGGGCCGAACTGCCGGCCGCGTTGATCCGCGGCGCGCGCTTCCTGCATGTGTCGGGCATCAGCCAGGCGATCAGCACCAGCGCCTGCGATGCCGTCTTCGATGCGATCGCGATCGCGCGCGAGGGCGGCACGCAGGTGGTCTACGACGCCAACCTGCGGCTCAAGCTGTGGTCGCTGGCGCGCGCCCGCGCGGTGATCCGCGAGACGTTGGCGCACTGCGACATCTTCCTGCCCAGCCTGGAGGATGCCGAGCTGTTCACCGGGCTGCACGACGCCGAGGCCATCATCGACTGGTGCCTGCAGGCGGGCGCGCCCACGGTCGTGCTCAAGCTGGGCAAGCAGGGCGCGATCATCGGCACCGCGCACGGGCGCGTGCGCATCGCCGGCCACACGGTCGAGGCGGTCGACGCCACGGGCGCGGGCGACTGCTTCGCCGGTGCGCTGATGGCGCGCCTGGTCGCGGGCGATGCGCTGGCCGACGCGGCGCGCTATGCCAACGCGGCCGCCGCGCTTACCACCACCGGCTTCGGCGCGGTGGCGCCGATCCCGCGGCCCGAGGCGGTGCGGGCCTTCCTGGCGAGCCACGGCACGGCGTAGCGGCCATGCCGCCTCAGGCCGCCACTTCCTCCCGCAACCGCTGCGCGCGCCCCGGCGCCGCGACCAGCGGCTGCGGCTCGATGGCCTGGCGCACCAGCTCGGCCAGCCGCAGCACCGGCGCCTCGGGCCGGGCCTGCGCGCGGTAGAGCCACAGGCCCATCGGCGGCAGCTTGGGCAGCCCCGCGGCCGCGGCATCGATGCCGCGCACCGACGCCGGCTGGCCGAAGGGCGTGCGCAAGGTCAGGCCGAGCCCGGCCGAGGTCGCGGCCCAGAGCGCGCCCAGGCTCGAGCTGCTGAAGGCGTGGCGCCAGGGGATGCCCGCGCGGTCGAGCGCGTTCGTCGCGATGTCGCGCACCGGGCAGGGCGCGTCGAGCAGCACCAGCGGCAGCGCCTCCGCGCTGCGCGCCTGCCGCTCGGGCCACCACTGCGGCCGGTCGCCTGCGGCCGTGCCGATCCATTGCAGCGGCGCCTTGAGCAGCCGCTCGCCGTAGGGCATCGGCGGATGGTCGCCCGTGTCCCAGACCAGCGCGAGGTCGAGCTTGCCCAGCGTCAGCCGCTCGCGCAGTTCGGCGCAGCGCACCATGCAGGCCTCGATGCGCACCTTGGGATGGGCGCGCGCGAAGCGGCCCAGCACCGTGGGCAGCAGCGTCTCGCCGAAGTCCTCCTGCAGGCCCAGCCGCACCCAGCCCTCGAGGTCGGCGCCGCGCATCGCGGCCGCGGCTTCGTCGTTGAGCTCGAGCAGCCGGTGCGCATAGGCCAGCAGGGTCTGGCCGGCGTCGGTCAGCTCGAGGCCGCGGCCGGCCTTGCGGAACAGCGCGGTGCCGGCCTGCGCCTCCAGCTTCTTCAACTGCGCGCTCACGGCCGAGGTCGAGCGCCCCAGCTTGTCGGCCGCGCGCGCATAGCTGCCCAGCGCGATGCCGGTGGAGAAGCTGCGCAGCACGTCGAGATCGAACATCACCTGGCTCATCTGGACTGTCCTGGATTTTGGGATGGTATGGCCATTATTTTCTGATTTTCAAAACCTTGGCGGCGCCCGAGACTTCGCCCACCATGCAATCCGACGCCGCGCTGTCCCTCCCTTCGCCTGCTTCCTCCACCCTCGGTCCGCGCCATCGCTGGAAGGTGCTGGCCGCCGGCGTGGCCGCCAACGCGGCCTTCTCGGTGGCCTTCAGCGGCATCCCCATGACGGCCGTGCTGATGCGCTCGGGCTACCGCCTCGACAACGCCACGCTGGGCCTGGTGCTGGGCCTCATGGGCCTGGGCATCGCCTTGAGCGAACTGCCCTGGGGCCTGCTCACCGACCGCTGGGGCGACCGCCCGGTGCTGCTGCTCGGCCTGGGTGCCACCGCGGCCGCACTCGCGGCGATGGCGCTGTGGGCCGCGCCGCATGGCGAGCATGTGCCCGGCCTGGGCTGGCTGGCCGTCGGCCTGCTGAGCGTGGGCCTGCTGGGCGGCAGCGTCAACGGCGCCAGCGGCCGGGCCGTGATGACCTGGTTCGGCGAAAGCGAGCGCGGCCTGGCGATGAGCATCCGCCAGACCGCCGTGCCGCTGGGCGGTGCCGTCGGCGCGCTGCTGCTGCCCCTGCTGGCGCTGCACGGCGGCTTCCGCATGCTGTACGCGGTGCTGGCCGGGCTGTGTGCGCTGGGGGTGCTGATGGCCTGGGCCTGGGTGCACGAACCCGCGGTGCCGATGCGCGCACCGGCGCCCGTGGCCGGTGGCGCGCACGAGCGCGGGCCGCTGCACGACGCGCGCATTTGGCGCATCGTGGCGGGCATCGGCATCCTGTGCTCGGCGCAGTTCGCGGTGCTGTCCTTCGGCACCGTGTTCCTGCACGACTTCGGCCACCTGGGTTGGGCGGCCATCACCGCCGCGATGGTCGCGGTGCAGGTCGGCGCGATGGTCATGCGCGTGTGGAGCGGCCGCTGGACCGACCGCCGCCGCAACCGCCCGGCCTACCTGCGCGGCTGCGCGCTGCTGAGCCTGCTGTTGTTCGCGGCGCTCGGCGCGTTGACGCTGTCGGGCGCGATGGCCACGCAGACCTCGGCGGGACGCATCGGCCTGCTGGTGCTGCTGACGCTGGCCGGCATCAGCGTCTCGGCCTGGCACGGCGTGGCCTACACCGAGCTCGCGACCCTGGCGGGCGCGGCGCGCGCCGGCACCGCGCTGGGCATGGCGAACACCAGCGTCTTCCTGTTCTGCTTCGTCACGCCGCTGCTGATCCCGCACCTGCTCACGCTGCAGGGATGGCCGCTGGTGTGGTTCGTCGCGGGCGGGTGCGCGCTGGCGGCCATGCCCTTGATGCTGCCCGCGCGGGTGCGGCAGGGGCAGGCTATCCCCTGAGGTACCGCCCGATCAGCGCCAGCCCCGAGCACAGCACGACCAGGCTCACGATGCGCATGAACTGCGCCCTCGAAAGCCCGAGCGTGAGCCGTCGGCCGATGGCCGTTCCCACCAGCATCGCGGGCAGCAGCCACAGCGCGAGCAGCAGCAGCGCCCGGTCGGCATAGACGCCCGCCAGCAGGAACAGGACGGCGCGCGTCAGCGTCGAGAGCCCGATCAGCGTGGACTGCGTGACGCGGATGCGCTCGGTCGCCTCGATGCGTCCGGCCAGGTAGATCGCGTAGATGAAGCCGCCGCTGCCGAACAGCGCGGAGAACAGCCCGCCGACCGCACCGAAGGGCCAGGCGGCGCGCGGCGACAGGCGCGCTTGCGGCTTGACGCCGCTGAGCGCGTAGAGCCCGTAGCCCACCGCGAAGAATCCCAGCGCGGCCAGCAGCACCTCGGGCCGGCCGCGCAGCAGGATCGCCGCGCCGAGCAGGCTGCCCAGTGCCATCGCGGGCACGATGCGCCGCAGCTCGCCGGTGTCGGCCGAGCGGCCGTCGCGCAGCACGTTCACCGTGGCCGCCGCGAAGTCCAGCAGCGCGAGCAGCGGCACGATCACCGCCACCGGCACGAACTGCGCGAGCAGCGGGCCGGCCACCAGCGCGGTGCCGAAGCCGGCCAGG
Source organism: Variovorax sp. J2P1-31 (assembly GCF_030317215.1). Taxonomy (NCBI): domain Bacteria; kingdom Pseudomonadati; phylum Pseudomonadota; class Betaproteobacteria; order Burkholderiales; family Comamonadaceae; genus Variovorax; species Variovorax sp. J2P1-31. The sequence continues at coordinate 43,871 of NZ_JASZYA010000006.1, read as the reverse complement.
CCGAAGATCACATAGGCGAGCGTGACGCCGGCGCAAACCCACAGCAGGTGCAGCGGTGCGAGCGGCAGCGCGGCCGACACGGAAGAGAAGAGGGCGTCCACGCGGCGGGGTTCCGATGACAAGAAGAGGAGCCCGAATCTATAGACGTCCGCATCGCCCCGCCAATAGAGAATGCGGCGCGCTGCGATCTCGAAATCAGCTGGATGGGCCGCGGTCCTCGCGCCCCACGGCGCTCACCAGGGCGTCGGCAAAGCGCAGCACGCGCGCCGGCGCGTCGGGTCGCCAGAGCGCGAGCACCTCGGTCGTGCAGGCGGCGTCTTCCAGCGCCAGCACGCACACGCCCTCGGGCGCCTGCCGGCCCATCGAGGCCGGCACCACGGCCACGCCCAGGCCGCCCTGCACCAGCGCCAGTTGCGCCCACTTGCGCGAACGCACCGGAGCCGCCGCGGGCTGGAAGCCGGCCGCTGCACACAGCTCGGCCACCCGGTGGCTCAGGCCGCCGCGTTCGCGGTGCGGCAGCGCGACGAAGCGCTGGTCGCGCAGTTCCGCCAGCGCGATCCGCGCGCGGCCCGCAAGCGCATGGGCGGCCGGCACGAGCGCCACCAGTGGCTCCTCGTACAGCACGGCATGGCGCACGCCCTCGTAGCGCCGCAGGATGGGCGCGCGCGCCAGGCCGATGTCGGCGCGGCCCTCGTGCACCTCGAGCGCCTGGCTCTCCGACGAGGCCTGCGCCACCTCGATCGTGATCGACGGGTTCTGCGCGGCATAGTGCTGCAGCAAGGCGAGCAGGGGGGCTTCGAGCGGGACCGAACTCGAGTGCAGCAGCTGCAAGGTGCCCTGGGTCCCGCGCTGCGCATGCGCCGCGTTGGCCGCCGCGGTTTCGAGCGCCGCGAGGATGCGCCGCGCATCGGCATAGAGCGACTGGCCCGCGGGCGTCATGGCCAGCTTGCGCGTGTCGCGCAGCAGCAGCGGCACCTGCAGCTCGCGCTCCATCTCGCGCACCTGCCGGCTCAGCGCGGACTGCGCGACGAACAGCCGCTCGGCCGCGAGGCTGAAGCCGCCCGCATCGACGATCTCCACGAAGTAGCGCAATTGCCGATGGGTGAGCATGGCGGGATTCTGGCATTCGGACATGCCGGTCCGGGCGCAGGGTCAGGCGCCGATCGCCTCCGGCGCCAAGGACTTCAGCGCCGTGCCCGCATCCGCCAGCCGCCCCGCATCCACCTGCCAGCCCTCCGCCACCATCCGCTTTGCCAGCATGAAGTCCTGCGGCCGGTTCACCGCATGCACCGCGATCACGCGCTGCTCGCGCAGGTAGAAGGCGCAGAAGGCATCGGGGTCGTCGACTTCGCGCACCACGCATTGCGTGTGCCCGTCGGCCAGGCCGACCATCTGCAGCTTGAGGTCGAACTGCTCCGACCAGAACCACGGCACGCTGTGGTGCGGCGTGGGCTGGCCGCACAGCGTGAGGGCCGCGGTGCGTGCCTGTTCGGTGGCGGACGGCACCGACTCCAGCCGCATCGAGCGTCCGAAGTGCCCGTTGAAATGGTTCGCGCAATCGCCGATCGCGAGGATGTGCGGATCGGCCGTCCGCGCATGCGCGTCGACCACGATGCCGTTGTCCACCTCCAGGCCCGCGGCTTCGGCCAGCGCCGTGTTCGGCAGCAGGCCGATGCCGACCAGCACCAGGTCGCAGGCGAGGGCGCTGCCGTCCTGCAGGCGCACACAGGTCACGGTGTCGCCACCTTCGAGCGCCTCGATGCCGACGCCGATGCGCAGGTCGATGCCGCGGCGCCGGTGCGCGGCCTCGAGGAAGGACGAGAGTGCAGGGCCGACCGAGCGGGCCAGCACGCGTGGCTGCGCTTCGACCACCTGCACCCGCAAGCCCCGCTTGCACGCCGAGGCCGCGGCCTCGAGCCCGATGTAGCCCGCGCCGATGACCACCAGCCGGCGTCCTTCGACGAGTTCGGCCCGCAGCCGGTGCGCATCGTCCAGCGTGCGGATCATGTGCACGTTGGGCCGGTCGGCGTGGGGCAAGGGCAGGGGCCGCGGGCGCCCGCCGGTGGCCAGCACCAGGTGGCCGTAGGCCAGGCGCGTGCCGTCGGACAGCTGCAGTTCGCGGCGCGCGCGGTCGATGGCGGTGGCCGCGACGCCGGTGCGACACTCGATGGCCTGTGCTTCGTAGAACGTGGACCGGCGCAGCAGCAGCGAGTCGCCGGTGACTTCGCCGGTGAGGCCGGCCTTGGACAGCGGCGGACGGCGGTAAGGCAGGTGCGGCTCGTCGCCCACCAGCGTGACGCTGCCCGCGTACCGGTTCTGGCGCAGCGCGGCCGCCAGGTCGGCGCCCGCCTGACCGGCACCGACGATCACGACGTCGCGCGACACGAGGGAAGAACTCATCGTCGGCGCTCCGGGCTCACAGCGACTGGCGGATGAAGTCGAAGATCTGCCGCTCGATCGCGGCCCAGGCCGGGTACCAGGCCTCGGGCGCGATGTCGACCAGCGTGGCGGTGTGGCCGAACTTGAGGCAGCAGCCCGCGCCGGCCGGCGTCACCGCCACCACGCCCTCGTAGTCGGTCAGCGGGAACGCTCCGGTGTCGACCAGCGCGTAGCGGTAGAAGCGGTCGGCCGCGCGGTATTCCACGAGCCGCTCGAGGATGGGCGGCGCGCCCTCGGGCGGATGCACGCGGCGCAGTGCGCCCGGCCGCGGCGCGGTGCCGCCCGGGTATTCGGCCCGCACGAAGAAGCCGCCCGCGGTCAGGCGCGGGAAGCCCTCCCAGCTGACGAAGTCCCATACCTTGTCGGCAGGCGCATCGAAGCGCGCCGCGATCTCGAAACTGGCCATGACTGCCGCGCCTCAGACGATCGGGCCGGTGGCGAAGAAGTCCGCCTCCACGCGCCAGGTGTCGGCGCAGCGGCGCCACACCGCCGTGTAGCGGAACTGGACTTCGGCGCCGCCGCCCTGCGGCGTCAGGTAGGAATTCGAGATCTCGTAGGCCATGTTGCCGTCGGCGCGGATGAAGTGCGGTTCCTGCCGGGCCCGCGAGAAGCCCTGGAAGAAACCGCCGAACAGTGCCGCGATGGCCGCATGGCCGACCACCGCCGGCGCGTCGGGGGCCGACACCACGGGCTGCATCGATTCGGGCACGTAGTACTCGGCCACCAGCTTCGCGGCGTCGGCGGCGGCGAAGTTCCGCTCGAAGCGGTCGCTTTGCGCCTGGATGGTCTTCCTGATCTCTTCCAGGGTGTGGGTATCGCTCATGACGGGCATTCCTTGGGCTTCGGTGTTCAACGGATGAAGTCGCGCGAGGGGTGGGCGCGCGGGTAGTCGCGCAGGAACTGGTAGTACCTGGCCAGCGCGGTATCGGCCTTGGTCAGGTAGCCGACCTTGTGGTGGATGGTGTCGAGGATGGGCTTGTCCTCGGCGGCGGTGCGCGCGAGCAGGAACTTGCCGGCGTCGAGGCGTTCGCGCACGGTCATGCCGGCCTCCAGTTCGACGTTGCGCACCAGCACCGAGATGTAGACGTAGTGCGTGCCCGGCTTGGGCATCGAGAAGCCCGCGCAGATGCCCAGCCACCAGCCGTCGACGCCGCCCTGCTGGAAGAAGGTGCTGGTGCCGTAGATGCCGGCCTCCCAAGAGATCTCCTGGTTCTCGCGGTGCAGCGCCTCGAACTTCATGCGCAGGCCCCACTTCTCCCAGCTGATCGCGTCCATCGGGTCGCCGCTCTTGAACTGGAAGCCGTGCACCACCGAGATGTGCTGCGTGTCGGGCGTGTTCGACGCGAAGATCCACGGGTCGCAGTGGTACTTCTCGGACACGATGGCCTCGTAGGCCAGGTCGCTGTCGGGGAAGTCGAACTGCACCAGGTCGAACAGCGGCTCGTAGCCGTTGAAGGCGTAGATGATGCCGAAGCGCTCGATCACCGGGAAGGTGTAGAGGCAGGCCTTGGGCGGCGGCGGCAGGCCCGCGCCGGTCTTCACGCACATGCCGTTCTCGTCGTACTCCCATTGATGGAAGGCGCACTGGATGCGGTTCTCGATCACGCGGCCCACGGCCAGGTCGGCGCCGATGTGCGGGCAGTAGGCGCTCTGCACGCGCGCCACGCCGTCCTCGCCGCGGTAGATCACGACGCGGCCGTCGAGAAAGTCGCGGCCGACGATCTGGCCCACGCCGACTTCGCTCGACAGCGCGATCGGGAACCACGATTGGCTGAACAGGCCGTTCTCGCCTTCGGGCGGCACGGGCTTGCCGCTGAAGCGCTCGCGCTCGGCCAGCGGGATCGGCTCGCGCCGGAGCGGCTTGTGGATCTGGATCGGGGCTTCTTCGATCATCGTGACTTCTCCTGGTGGGTGATGCCGCGGGAAGTGCGGCGGACGGATGCATTGCAGCAAAGGCCAGCGCTGCGCACCATCGACCCAAAAGGGGTAGGGGAAGACCCGCGTCACGGAAGAAGCACCGCCCGATGCGGTGCGGCGCCCCGCGGCGACTCAGAGCAGGCCGAGTTCGCGCGCGCGCGTCAGCGCCTGCGAGCGCGCGCCGGTGTCGAGCTTCTCGTAGAGGTGCTTGCGGTGCGTCTTCACCGTGCCCTCGGCGATCGTCAGGCGCCGCGCGATCTCCTTGCTCGACAGGCCTTCCGACAGGCAATGGAGGATGTCGGTCTCGCGGTCGGTCAGCAGCAGCCGCGCGCCGGTGAGCGGCCGGCGGCGTGCCGGGGCGGCTGCGCTCGTGGCGGCCGTGGCCGCCCTGCGCGTGTACTCGAGCGCACGCTGGAGCACCGGCGCCTCCACGCTGATCGAGTGCGTGCGCAGGTAGTCGACGAGCTCGTGCACCAGCTCGGCGTTGTCGAGGAAGGGCCGCCGCAGGCCGGTGCGCTGTGCTTCGTCGACGCTGTGCGTGAGCCAGCGCGAGGCGTCGCGGTAGCGCCGGCCGCGCAGCGCGACGCAAGCCTCGAACAGCGCGCCTTCGAGGGCCGACGCGCCGTCGCGCACATGCACCAGCGATTCGCGAAAGGCCGCGAGCGCGGCGCCTGCATCCTCGAAGCGAAGCCGCGCGATCGCGATGCGCACCTTCTCGAGCCACAGCGGTGCAAGCACGCGGGCGCCGCTGGACCGTGCCCGCGCCGGCAGGCCCGCGCCGGCCATCAACGCGAAGCCGTGATCGCAGGCCTGCTCGGCCGCCGCCAGCTGGCCGCGCCGCGTCTCGCGCTGGGCGCGGGCGGTCTGCACGGCCGCGCGCAGCCGGACCATGTCGCGTCGTTCGGCCAGGTCCTCGAAGTCCTGCAGCACGCGATCCTGCTGCGCGTTGTCGCCGTGCTGCAGGCTCCAGGCCAGGGCCAGCTGCAGCAGCCGGGCATAGGGCTCGAACCAGGCATGCAGAGGATAGAGGTCGTCGATCCAGTCCGCGCCGTCGGGCAAGGCATCGCGCCCGGCCATCCAGCCGGCGTGGGCCATCAACAGCCGGGTCATGCGGTGCTGGGGGCTTGGCTCGCCGAACAGCGAAGCCGTCAGTTGCAGCGTGCGGCCATAGACGGGCGCGGCCTCGCCCACGCGGCCCTGGCCGTGCAGCGCCAATGCGTACTGCAGCTGGCCGTAGAACTCCACATAGGCGCTCTTCTCCGCTTCGGCGCCGATGATCGATGCGCGCGCCGCCGACGCGGCGCGGTCGTAGAGGCCGGCGTTGTTGAGCATCGCGGCCTGCACGGTGTCGCGGCTGGGCAGCAGCAGCGGTTCGTCCTCGCCCGAGTCCTCGCGCAGCGCGGCCAGCGCGTCGAGCCATGACTCGTCGAAGGGCGCATCGCGGTAGGTCGCGATCACCGCCTCCACCGCCACGATGTCGCCGCGCAGGGCATCGGCCTGCGGCTGCTGTTTCAGATGGGCCAGCGCCGTGGCGGCCGCATCGATGCGCCCGGTCTGCGCCTGCCAGTAGATGCGCGCCAGCGCCGCCTTGGGGAAGCGTGTGGGCTGCTCGACCGAGGGCGCGCCGTCCAGCGCGTTCAGGCCCTCGCGCCAGCTGATGCGCCAGCCGCCGCAGACCTCGTTGATCTGGGCCTCGAACACCGCGTCGCCGGTGGCCGCGGCGTGGCGCAGCGCCTCGCGCGGATGGCCGGTGCCGGCGAAGTACTGCGCCGCGCGGCGGTGCAGCGCATGGTGCATGGCCGGCGCATGGGCGCGCAGCCGGCGCTTGAGGAAGCGCCGGAAGACCGGGTGGAGCACGATGCGGTCCCAGTCGCTTTCGCCCTCGAGCACGGGCAGGCCGGTGTCGACCAGTGCCATCAGCCGGGGCCACATCGCGCCGAGCCGCGCGGCCTCGAGCACGCCGGGTTCGATCACGCCGAAGACCGCGCATTGCATCAGCACCTGCACGTCGGCGGCCGGCAGCGGATCGAGCAGCTCGTGCTGCATGTAGTCGGCATAGGCGTCGACCGTGTGGTCGAGCATGGCGTCGAGCCCGACCTGCGCCGCGGCGCCCTGCCAGCCCTGCGTGCTGATGCACAGCACCGGCCAGCCCTGCGTGGTGGCCCACCAGCGCGCGGCCGCTTCGGCGCCGGCATGGTGCACCGTGGCGATCTCGTCGGCCGACAGCGCGAGCTCGGCCGCGCGCAGCACGTCCACCGGCACACGGCCGCGCAGGCGTTCGAGCGGCAGCGCGCGCCCGTTGCGGCAGGCCAGCACCACGCGGCGCTGCGCCGCGGCCTCCAGCACGATGCGGCCGACCAGCAGCAGCACGGCGGGCGGCGGCGGCGTGCCGTCGAGGTCGATGAGCAAGGGCGTGGCCGCAGCCTGCGAGGCGGCCAGCGCGCCCAGCGCGACGTCGGTGGCGCTCTCCGCATCGAGCGAAGGCGGCACGGCATCGATGTCGAACAGGCGGCAGAAGGAGCGCAGCGCCTGCCCCAGCGTCACGGCGCCGTGCAGGCGCCAGATGCGGGCCGGCTGCCCCGTGTCAGTGCATCGGCCCAACGCGAGCGCCAGTCGATCGAGCAGCCAGCTCTTGCCATGGCCGCAGGGCGCGTGCAGTACGCACAGGCCGCGGGATTCTTCCTTCGCAAGCAGCCGGGCCAGCAGTGCAGGGCGGTCGAGCGTGTGGCGGGGCTCCGATGCGGGGTGGCGCATTGCGTTCATGGGTTCTTCTTCTTTCATCGTGCGACGCGCTCGTCGGTCGCCTGGGGGTGGCGCTGTTTTTAGCAACTTGCACGCCAGGGCGTGACAGGTCAGACCCTAGCCTCCGGATCGCCGCGCCTACCCCTTTACGGGAGAGTGCCCGGCGCGCGATGCACTCCTAAGCTGAGGCCATCGACAGCGCACCCGCATCCCGTTGGCGCGCCATGTCGAACGCATCGAATCCTGGAGATTGCAATGACCTATCGCGTGTTGATGGTGCTGACATCACACAAGCTGCTGGCCGACGGCGAGACGGCCGCGGGCAGCTGGCTCGAAGAATTGGCCGGTCCGTACAAGGTGTTCACCGCCGCCGGCTGCGCCGTCGACTTCGCATCGATCAAGGGCGGCCAGGCGCCGATCGATCCGGCCAGCCTGGAAGCGCCGTGGCTGTCGGATGCGGGCCGTGCCGTGCTGGACAACGCCAGGGTGATGGCGCAGCTGGCGCAGACGCCGGCGCTGCCGTCCTTCGATGCGGCGGCCTATGACGCGGTCTTCCTGGTGGGCGGCGCCGCGGTGATGTGGGACTTCCCCACCGACCCCGCACTGGGCCGCCTGCTGCAGCAGATGGGCCGCCAGGGCCGCGTCACGGCGGCCGTGTGCCATGGTGTCGCCGGCTTCCTCAACCCCGGCGCGGCCGGACTCGTCGCGGGCAAGCACATCACCTGCATCAGCGATGCCGAGGACCGCCTGGCCGGCTACGACGCGCTCGTGCCCTTCATGCCCGAAGCGCCCCTGCGCAGCGCCGGCGCCCGGCTGTCGTTCGCGGCGCAGCCCTTCGGCGGCCATGCCGTCAGCGACGGCCTGGTGATCACCGGCCAGAACCCGGCCTCGGCCGCGCGCTGCGCCGAGCTCGTGGTCGAGCGCATGAAGAAGACGGCCCGCGCCTGATCGCGAAGGTCCCCGACGATCCATGACGACGATATTTGTCATCGATGCCGACGGGCATCGCCGCGCGCTCGCGGCCGTCGAAGGCGCTTCGCTGATGGAGCTGCTGCGCGACGAGGGCGCGGTCGAGGCCGTGTGCGGCGGGGGCGCCTCCTGCGGCACCTGCGCGGTGCGCATCGAGGCTCCCGGGTGCGAGGCGCTGGCACCGCCCGGCGCCGACGAGCGACTGCTGCTGGACGGCCTGCAGAGCGTGGGCGGTTTCGGCGCCGGCCTTCGGTTGAGCTGCCAGATCCCCTGCACCCCGGCGCTGGACCAGGTGGTGCTGCACCTGGTGCCGGCCTTCTGACACCGGCCCTCGACGCGCCCGCCGGGCGTCCCCATTCCAAACCACACCACGAGAGAGAGAACGTCATGCCTTTGCATAGGATTCCGCGCGCCCGCAGGCCGCTGCCCCTGTCCATCGCCGTGCTGGCCCTGAGCGCGGGCGGCGGCGCGTCCGCCGGCAGCTTCCAGACCGAGGACGGCGTCGACGTGCGCTGGTCGCTGTCGACCTCGGTCGGCACCAGCATCCGCACCCGTGACGCCGACCCGGCGCTGGTCTCGACCGGCAACGGCGGCTTGTCCGGCATCCAGAACGACAACGGCAACCTCAACTTCCGAAAGGGCCGGCCCTTCTCGACCGTGGGCAACGTGCTGGGCGACGTCAACGTCAGCAAGGACGGCTTCGGCGTCTTCCTGCGCGGCAAGGCCTGGTACGACCAGCGCCTCGAGAGGCAGGGCGTGGCCCACGGCAGCTACGCGAACGGCTACGTCGCCGGCGCGCGGCTGGACGACAGCCAGTTCGAGCGGCTCTCGCGCTTCTCGGGCGTCGCGCTGCTCGATGCCTACGTGTTCGGCGAGTTCCAGCTGCCGAGCCAGCGCGCGCTGTCGGTGCGTTTGGGCAACCAGGTGGTGAACTGGGGCGAGAGCCTGTTCGTGCCCGGCATCAACCAGTACAACGCCTTCGACCTCACGGCCGCGCATCGCCCGGGCGCCCAGGTCAAGGAGATCCTGCTGCCGGTGCCGCAGGCCTTCGCCAGCCTGCAGCTCAGCGACAACGCCAGCGTCGAGGCCTTCTACCAGTTCAAGTGGCGCAAGTCGGTGCTCGACGGTTGCGGCACCTTCTGGTCGGCGGCCAACCTGGTGAACTGCGCGCCCGACGGCACGCTGGTCGGCGCCGGCCCCTACAGCGATGCGCAGATGTACCACGGCGTGCCGGCCCTGGGCGGCGCCAACTTCCGCATGACGCTGGCACCCGAGCGCCAGCAGCGCGACAGCGGCCAGTTCGGCGTGGCCGGGCGCTACCGGGCCGAGGCCCTCGGCACCGACTTCGGCCTGTACCACGCGCAGTACCGCGTGCGCACGCCCTTCCTCAGCGCGATGCTGGTGCCGAGCACCACGCCGGGCTCGGTCTGGAGCATGACCATTCCCGGCGCCTCGCGCGCCATGCAGTCGATGCTCGACTACGGTGCCGAGCGCACCAAGGTCACGGGCCTGAGCTTCTCGACGGTGGTGAAGGGTGTGTCGGTGTTCGGCGAGATCAGCCGCACCACCGGCCTGCCGGCACAGATCAACGGCACCGACCTGCTCAACGGCGTGGTCGCGGGCGTGGGCCCGCAGGCCGCGCTGGCCGGCCGGGCGGCCGGCAGCTATGTGCGCGGCTACGACCTCAAGTCGAAGACGCAGGCGCAGGTCTCGGCGCTGCAGATCGTGCCGCGCGTGCTCGGCGCGGAAAGCCTCACGCTGATCGGCGAGGTGGCGGTGCAGCAGTGGTCGGGCATCGGCGACGCGGCCGGTGGCGCGCGCTACGGCCGGGCCTTCGTCTACGGCTCGGGTCCGGTGTCGATCCCCGGCGTGGGCGAGATCTGCGGCACGCTCAACGCCAACCCGGCCTATTGCGAGAACAAGGGCTTCGCCACCCGCAACGCCTGGGGTATCCGCCTGCTGGCCGAGGCCAGCTACTCGAACGTGTTCGCGGGCGTGAACGTGAAGCCGCGCCTGTTCTTCTCGCGCGACCTCAAGGGCTGGTCGGCCGACGGGCTGTTCTCGCAGGGCCGCATGGCCATCGCGCCGGGCGTGCGCTTCGAGTACGGCAACCGCTACTACGCCGACCTGAGCTGGACCCGCTTCTCGCGCGCCAAGTACGACGAATTCCACGACCGCGACTTCGTGTCGGTGGTCGCGGGCATGAGCTTCTGACGACGAACCCCCGAGTGGAGAACACGACGATGAACCATCACCTCAAGCGCGGCCTGGCCGCGGCCCTTCTGCTGGCCGCCTGCGCCGTCCAGGCGCAGGACCTGCAACGCCTCGGCAAGGACCTGACACCGGTGGGCGCCGAGAAGGCCGGCAACGCCGACGGCTCGATCCCGGCCTGGAGCGGCGGCCTGACCCAGCCGCCCGCGGGCTTCGACCGCAGCAAGGGCTACGCCGATCCCTATGCCGGCGAGAAGCCGCTCTATGTGGTGACCGCCGCCAACGCGGCGCAGTACGCCGCGCTGCTGTCGCCCGGCCAGCTGGAGATGCTCAAGCGCTACCCCGACAGCTACAAGCTGCGCGTGTTTCCCACGCACCGCAGCGCGGCGCACCCCGACTGGTACCCCGAGGTCGTCAAGCGCGATGCGGCCAAGGCCAGGCTGGCCGAGAACGGCGGCGTGCAGAACGTGGCCGGCGCGCCCACGGTGCCGTTCCCGATCCCCACGCTCGGCGTGCAGGTGATCGAGAACCACAAGCTGCGCTACCGCGTGGACTCGGTGCAGATGAACGTGTCGGTGGGCGCGGTCCAGGCCAACGGGGCCTTCACGCCGATCCGCTGGAACTACGAGCTGGACTTCGCGGGCCGCATGCCCGACGCCGAGCCGAACCGGATCTTCTATTTCAAGCAGCAGACCCTGAGCCCCAGCAATGCCGCGGGCGAATCCACGCTGATGTGGGAGACCATCGACACCACGCAGGAGCCGCGCTCGGTCTGGACCTACAACCCCGGGCAGCGCCGCGTGCTGCGCGCGCCCGATGTCGGCTACGACTCGCCCTATTTCAACGTCGACGGGCTGGCGACCATCGACGACAGCGACATGTTCGCGGGCGCGACCGACCGCTACGAATGGAAGCTGGTGGGCAAGAAGGAGATGCTGATCTCCTACAACAACTACGCGCTGGCCTCCAAGCAGCTCAAGTACGCGGACGTGATCAAGGCCGGCCACATCAACCAGGACCTGACGCGCTACGAGAAGCACCGCGTGTGGGTGGTCGAGGCCACGCTCAAGCCCGGCGCGCGCCACATCTACGGCAAGCGCGTGTTCTACGTCGACGAGGACACCTGGCAGGTGGCGCACGTCGACCAGTACGACATGCGCGGCGGCCTGTGGCGCGTGCACGAAGGCCATGCGATCCACTACTACGACCTGCCCGGCACCTGGTATGCGCTGGACACCCAGTACGACCTGCAGGCGCGCCGCTACTTCTTCTCCTACCTCGGCAACGAGGACAAGGTGGCGACCTTCAACAAGCCCAAGTCGCGCGCGAACTATTCGCCCGACAGCCTGCGCCGCGTGAACTGAGAAAGGCCGAGCCCGTGCACCGTGCATTTCTCGTGAGCGCCGCGGCCCTGTGCGCCGCCGCGGTGGCGGCACCCGCCTTACCCGCCGCGGTCGACCTGCTGGAACTGCCGGCGCGGGCCACGCCGCGCGCCGCGCAGTCGGTGCAGGTCGGCATCGCCGCGCAGGGCGCGCGGCTGGTGGCCGTGGGGGAGCGGGGCATCGTGCTGCGCTCGGAGGACGCGGGCGCGCACTGGCAGCAGGCGGCGGTGCCGGTCTCGGTCACGCTGACGGCCGTGCAATGGGCCAGCGAGACGGTGCTGTGGGCCGTCGGCCACGACGGCGTGGTGCTGCGCAGCGAGGACGCGGGCCGCAGCTGGCAGCGCCGGCTGGACGGCCACGCGGCCAACCGCATGGCGGCGCAGGCCGCGGCGGGCGCGCTCGATGCCGCGAAGGCCGTGCGCGCGACGGCGCCCGACACCGCTGCCCGCATCCGGGCCGACCAGGCGGTCGAGCGCGCCGCGTTCATCGCGGCCGACGCCGAGGCCGCCGAGGCCGCGGGCCCGTCGCGCCCCTTGCTCGCCCTGCATTTCGAGACGCCGGCCATGGGCTGGGTGGCGGGCTCCTACGGCCAGCTGTTTCGCACCGTCGATGGCGGTGCGCACTGGGAGTTCGTCGGCGGGCGCATGGGCAACGACGAGAACCTGCACCTGCACGCCATCCATGCGCGCGGCGACACGCTGCTGATCGCGGCCGAGGCCGGCCGCATCTTCCGCAGCGACGACCGTGGCGCGCACTGGCGGGTGCTCGACACCGGGGCCGGCGCCGCGCTCTACGGCGTGCTCGAGCGCCGCGACGCGGACGGTCCCTGGCTGCTGGCCTACGGTTTCGGCGGCCGCCTGCTGGCCAGCCGCGACGGCGGCACTCAATGGCGCACCTTGCCCACCGATGTGCCGCGCCCGACCTTCGTCGCCGCGCTCGACGACGGCGCCGGCAGTGCGCTGCTGCTCGGCCAGGATGCGAGCCTCTGGCGCCTCGACGGCGGCAGGCCGCCGCGGCCCGCGGGCCAGGTGAAGCTGGCCCGCGCCGCGGCCTTCGCCGGCCTGCCCGAGGGCCGCTTCGCGGTGGCGGGCATCGGCGGCGTCGCCATGCTGGCGGCACAGGCTCGGCCATGAGGATGCAGCGCCTGTCGCAGCGCATCGAGGCGCTGCTCTTCGCGCGTCGGTCGGTGGTGCTGCTGCTGTTCGCGCTCGCGTCGCTGCTGTTCGCCTGGCAGGCGAGCGGCCTGCGCGCCGATGCCAGCCTCGAGAAGACCGTGCCGCACCACCATCCCTTCGTGGCCAACGCGCAGGCCTTCGAGAACGAACTGCGGCCGCTGGGCAATGTGCTGCGCATCGCGGTGGCGACCACGGCCGGGAGCATCTACAGCCCGGCCTACGTCGAGACCTTGAAGAAGATCACCGACGAAGTGTTCTTCATCCCGGGCGTGGACCGCGCGAACATGAAGTCCCTCTGGACGCCCAACGTGCTCTGGGCCGAGGTCACCGAGCAAGGCTTCGCGGGCGGCGTGGTGATGCCGACCGGTTTCGACGGCTCGCCCGCCAAGCTCGACGAACTGCGGCTCAACGTGCTGCGCTCGGGCCGCATCGGCAGCCTGGTGGCGGCCGATGGCCGCTCGAGCATGCTGCTGGTGCCGCTGCTCGAGAACGACCCCGAGACCGGCCGCCGGCTCGACTATGGCGCGCTGTCGCAGCGCATCGAGACCCAGGTGCGCGACCGCTTCCAGCAAGGCGAGATCTCGGTCCACGTGACGGGCCAGGCGAAGATCATCGGCGACCTGATCGAAGGTGGCCGCGACATCGCGCTCTTCTTCGGCATCACCGTGCTGCTCTCGGCGCTGCTGCTGTGGGGCTATTCGCGCTGCTGGCGCAGCACGTTGGCGGTGATCGGCTGCTGCCTGCTGGCGGTGGTGTGGCAGCTGGGCGTGGTGCGGCTGCTCGGCTTCGGGCTCGATCCCTATTCGATGCTCGTGCCCTTCCTCACCTTCGCCATCGGCGTGAGCCATGCGGTGCAGAACATCAACACCGTGGTCAGCGACCAGGCCGCGGGGCTCGGTCCCCTGCCGGCCGCGCGGCGCACCTTCGCGCTGCTGTTCGTGCCCGGCACCAACGCGCTGCTCTGCGACGCGGTCGGCTTCTCGACGCTGCTGGTGATCGACATCGGCGTGATCCGCGAACTGGCCATCAGCGCCTGCGTCGGCGTGGCGGTGATCGTCTTCACCAAGATGTTCCTGCTGCCGGTGATCATGTCGTACATCCGCGTGAGCCCGCGCGCGCTCAAGCACCAGCGCGCGCGCGACGCCGGGCCGCACCGTGTCGCGCAGCGGCTCTCCGCATTGGTGCAGCCGCGCGCCGCCCTGGCCGTGGCCGCGCTGATGGGGCTGCTGCTGGCCGGCGCCTGGTGGGCCAAGCGCGACCTGCAGATCGGCGACCTCGATCGCGGCGCACCCGAGCTCCGCGCCGAGGCCCGCTACAACCGCGACAACGCCTACATCGCCGCGCACTACAGCCAGAGCCCCGACGTCTTCGTGGTGATCGTCAGGACGCCGCCGGGCCAGTGCGGCTCCTACGAAGCCGGCGCGGCGATCGAGCGGCTCACCGGCGTGCTGCAGGACACGCCTGGGGTGGAGTCGAGCCACTCGCTGTTCGACGCGGTGAAGACCTATGTGGTGGGCTCCAACGCCGGCGACCTGCGCTGGCATGGCCTGTCGCGCAACCGTTTCGTCAACAACGCGGCCTTCAAGACCCTGCCCACCGAGCTCTACAGCAGCGACTGCGCGATGCTGCCGCTGTCGGTCTACCTGGCCGACCACAAGGCGCAGACATTGCGCGACGTGGTGCAGGCGGTCGAAGGTTTCGCGGCGGTCCACAACGGCCCGGCGGTCGAATTCCTGCTCGCGGCCGGCAACGCGGGCATCGATGCGGCCACCAACGACGTGATCGAGCGCATGGAACCGCGCATGATGGCGCTGGTCTATGCGCTCGTGGCGCTGCTGGTGTGGTGGGAGTTCCGCTCGTGGCGCGTGACGGTGGCGCTGATGCTGCCGTTGTACGTGACCTCGGTGCTGTGCGAGGCCATCATGGCGCAGCTGGGGTTGGGCGTGAAGGTCGCGACCTTGCCGGTGGTGGCGCTGGGCGTGGGCATCGGCGTCGACTACGGCATCTACATCTGGAACCGCATGCAGGGCTTCCTGGACGAGGGCATGGCGTTCCGCCGCGCCTACTTCGAGACCCTGAAGACCACCGGCGTGGCCGTGGCCGTCACCGGCGTCACCCTGGCGCTGGGCGTGGCGACCTGGGTGTTCTCCTCGATCAAGTACCAGGCCGACATGGGGCTGCTGCTGGTGTTCATGTTCCTGTGGAACATGCTGGGGGCGATCTTCCTGATGCCGGCCCTGGCACGGCTGCTGCGCCAGGGGACCGGTGAATTTCGTGAGACGAATTGAGAAGTCGTGCGTCCCGTTGCGAAGTGGGCCCGTTTCTGCGCGCCGCCGCGACCTAGTATTTCGCAGCGGCGCCGCAGACGAGAACAGGACGCCGCCGGCCACGTCCCTCGCCGTCGAGGGCGTGATGTGCACGAGCCCCCGAAGAAACAGGAGACAACGATGCTTGCAACCCACGAGACAGCGGCGGCAGAGGCCGGTGTCGGCAGCGAGAAGGTGTTCGAGAACGACAAGGTGATCGTCTGGAACTTCGAACTCGCGCCCGGCGCCGAGACGCCGGTCCATACCCATGAGCGCTCCTACATGTGGTACGCCATCCAGGGCGCGCCGCTGCAGATCTACGACGAGCACGGCAAGGACCTGGGCGTGTTCGACGTGCCCACCGGTGGCGTCTTCTCGCTCAAGTGCGAGAACGGCGTGATCGAGGTGATGTCGGACATCGGCAAGGGAGCGACCGTGCCGGCCCGGCACAAGGCGCGCAACATGGGCCAGGCGCGCTACCGCGAGGTGCTGGTCGAGTACAAGTGAGCAGCTAGCGCTTTCCCGACTGGCTCACGGGCGCGGCGCGCGGCACCATTCGGACCGATCCGCTCTCCGTACGCGACGCGACCGTGGCGCTGTGGGAGCCCGGAAAGGAGCCGATGTGTCTGCCCCGTTGCGAATCCTCCATGGCGCCTTCGGTCGGGTGGTGCTGCTGCAGGTCGAGCGTTCGATGGCGCTGCATGCGCACCGCGACTGCCACATCGTGTTCAAGGTCGGCGGCGCCGAGATCCAGTTCGGCGTGGGCCGGCGCGAGCATCCGGTGACGGCCCAGAGCGTGCTCATGATCAACACCTGGGAGCCGCACTTCTACGACCACCGTGGCACCGAGCCCTGCGTGCTGCTGGCGCTCTACCTGCATCCGCGCTGGCTCAAGGAGGTCGACCGGATCTTCACCCGAAGCGCGAGCCCGAAGTTCTTCACCCGGCCCGTGGCCCTGCTCAGCCGGCGCCTGGCCGGGTTGCGCGACGACATCCTCGACCTGCTGGGCCAGCACGAGCCGGCGGCGCCCGAGGCGGTCGAGGCCTTGATCGCCGACGTCTTCACCGAGGCCGTGACGCTGACCGCGCCGCCGTCGCGCCTGCGCTGGAGCGGCGTGCATGGCGAACTGGGCTACGACGCGCGCATCCGGCAGGTGGTCGAGGGTGCGATGGCGGGCAGCAACGCGCCGCTGTGCCTGGACGAACTCGCGCAGTCGGCCAGCCTGTCGCGCGCGCAGTTCTTCCGCCTGTTCCTGCGCTCGACCGGCCTCACGCCCAAGACCTTCGTGAACATGCTGCGCATGGAGGAGTGCCTCAAGAGCGTGGTGCGGCGCGACACCCCGCTGCAGCAGATCGCGCTGCAATGCGGCTTCGACACGGCCGGCAATTTCACGCGCTTCTTCTCGGCGCGCCAGGGCATGGTGCCGAGCAAGTACCGGCGGGTGGCGGAGCTGCTGGGCCCCGACGACCAGGACCTGCGCGTCCGCTCTCCACGGTCTTGACGGTCCTTGCGACGGGGCGCTTCGACGGGCAGGCGATGGACTCGGTCGGCGCGCCGGCGGTACTGCCGTGGGCGGGTGCGGTGTGATGGCCCACGGCCGCAGCGCTTTCCGCCCTCGCGCAGGACGCGTAGAGGATGCCCATCACCGATTGCACATGCAGGTCGTCCCGCGCGCTGCGCCGTGACTGGGCCAGCTCGAACAGCAGTCCCGTCATGCCGGCCTGAAAGGCGTCCGCGAGCAGGCCGAGGTCGGCTGGCGCAATACCGGGCCGGAGCTCCCCGCGCGCCAGGGCCCGGGAGAACACCGCCATCAGATGGGTGTCCATCTGCCGGCGTGCCCGCACGACGCGGCGTTTGACGTAGGGCTGGGCCTCGGTCCACTCGACCTTGCACAGGATGATCCGCAGCACCCGCCGGATGGAGTGGCTGCGGGCCGTCTCCAGCAACGCGGCGCTCAGGTGGTCGCAGGCCTCCTTGAGCGAGTCGCCCGGCGCCACGTGCTCGGTCGGCATCCGGATGCTCTCCAGCAATTCCGCCAGCAGGGCGTGCTTGTCCTTGAAGTGCCAGTAGACCGCGCCGCGCGTCACCAGCGCCTTGCGCGCCACGTCTTCCAGCGAGGTGCTGGACACGCCTTTGCTGCAGAAGGCCAGGGATGCTGCGTGGAGGATCCGTTGCCGCGTCTGCTGCGCTTCCCCGTGGGTTCTGCGGACCACCGGTCTACTCGCTCATCAGCATGCGGAAGACCCGCTGCACGACGGCGGTGGTGGCGGCCTTGTTCATCGACGGGTCGCACAGCGCGCGGATCGCCAGCCCGTCGAACATGGAGCTCAGCACGGTGATGCGAGCCTCCAGTTCGGTCTTCGGCAGCTTCCTCAGGGTCGGCGATTGCAGCCAGAGATCGCGCATCCGGCTGCGCAGGGTCTTGTCGACCTGCTGGATCGCGGCGGCGATCACCGGATTGCGCGAAGCCTCGGCCAGGATCTCCAGGTCCAGCCCGTTGCGATGCTCGCTGGCGCGCGCATGGATGCCTTCCGCAACCTGGGCCACCACGGCCTCGACGATGCCGAGCGACTGCGCGGCATCGCCGATGCGCCGGACCAGCTCCAGGGTTTCGTGCAGGTACTGCTCGACGATGCCGGTGACGATCGCCTCCTTGTTGTCGAAGTAGTGATAGATGTGGCCGGCGCTCATGCCCGCGGCCTGCGAGATGCGCTGGATGCTGGTGCCGTGAAAGCCGTGATCGCGAAAGCAGGCGCTGGCGGCGTCCAGAACCTGCTGGCGGCGTGCTTCGCCGCGCACGGGTTCCGGCGCCTGGGGGGGAGCGCTCATGGCGTGGTCCTCTTGTTGGATGGGATGTCTCGTTTGTACAGCGTTCATCGACAGGGCCAGCGTCGGTGCGCAAGGACCGGGGTTGGACAAAAATAGAATATTCATTCTAGAATGATCATTCTAATCGGGTCAATGCCTCGGCGTGGCCCGCTCCAACACTGCGAATCTGTCCATGAACTCCTTCCGCGAACCCCTGTTGTCCGTGCGTCCCTTTGCCTTCGCGGCGGTGACGCTTCTGGCGCTCTCCGCCTGTGGCGCAAAGGACGGCGCGCCGGCTGCCACCGCCGCCGCGCCGCCCCCCGCCGCCGTCGGCGTGATCGTCGCGACCCCGTCCGATGTGGGCCTGGTGACCGAACTGCCCGGCCGGCTCGAAGCCTCGCGGGTGGCGCAGGTGCGCGCCCGCGCGGCCGGCATCCTGCAGGAGCGCGTGTTCCGCGAAGGCAGCGACGTGAAGGCCGGCCAGCCGCTCTTCAGGATCGATGCCGCGCCCTACACCGCCGCCGCGCAGAGTGCCGCCGCCGCGCTGGCGCGGGCCGAGGCCAACGCGGCGCAGGCGCGCGCCCTGGCCGAGCGCTACCAGCCGCTGGTCGCGGCCAATGCGGTGAGCAAGCAGGAGTACGCCAACGCCGTGGCGGCGGCCAAGTCGGCCGATGCCGACGTGGCCGTGGGCCGCGCCGCGGTGGCCACGGCACGCATCAACCTGGGCTACGCCGCCGTCACGGCACCGATCTCGGGCCGCATCGGCCGGGCCCTGATGACCGAGGGCGCGCTGGTCGGGCAGGGCGATGCCACCGAGCTCGCGGTGATCCAGCAGATCGACCCCATGTACGTCAACTTCACCCAGTCGGCCAACGAGGTGCTCAAGCTGCGCCGCGCGATGGAAGACGGTCAGTTCAAGCGCGCGCGCGGCGGCGATGCCGCCAGCGTGCGCCTCGTGCTCGAGGACGGCACCGAATTCCCGCGGGCCGGCAAGCTGCTGTTCTCCGATCTCACGGTCGACGCGAGCACCGGCCAGGTCACGCTGCGCGCGGAGGTGCCCAACCCCGACGGCGCGCTGCTGCCGGGCCTGTACGTGCGCGTGCGCATCGAGCAGGCGCAGGCCGCCAATGCCATCAGCGTGCCGCAGCAGGCCGTCACGCGCACCGGCCAGGGCGACACGCTGAGGGTGGTCGATGCCGACGGCAAGGTCAGCGTGCGCGAAGTGAAGGTCGGCATGGCGCGCGACAACCGCTGGCTGGTGCGCGAGGGCCTCGAGGCCGGCGAGCAGGTCATGGTCGACGGCTTCCAGAAGCTCCAGATGATGCCGCCCGGCACGCCCGTGAAGGCGGTGCCGTGGCAGGACCCGGCCGTGAAGAAGGCCGAGGCGCCCACCGCCTCGGCTGCAGCCACGGCCGCCATGCCCAAGCCCTGAGAGGACCCGATGCATGGCCAAATTCTTCATCGATCGCCCGATCTTCGCCTGGGTGATCTCGTTGTTCATCATCGTGCTCGGCCTGGTGGCGATCACGCAACTGCCGATCGCGCAGTACCCGCCGGTGGCGCCGCCGACCATCACCATCAACGTGAGCTATCCCGGGGCCTCGGCGAAGACGCTCGATCAGAGCGTGCTCTCGGTGATCGAGCGCGAAATGAACGGATCGCCCGGCCTGGCCTACATGGAGTCCTCCAGCGAGGCCAACGGCACGGGCCAGATCTCGATCAGCTTCGAGCCGGGCACCGATCCCGACCTGGCGCAGGTCGACGTGCAGAACCGCCTCTCGCGCGCGACACCGCGCCTGCCGGCCGCGGTCACGCAGCAGGGCGTGCGCGTCGAGAAGGCCTCGACCAACTTCCTGATGATGGTCGCCCTGGCCACCGAGGACCCGGCCTACACGGTCTATGACCTGGGCGACTATGTCTCGCGCAACGTGCTGCCCGAACTCCAGCGCCTGCCGGGCGTCGGCCAGGCGCAGCTGTTCGCTTCCGAGCGCGCGATGCGGATCTGGATCGACCCGGCCAAGCTGATCGGCTTCAACCTCTCGACCAGCGACGTCAACGCCGCCATCGCCGCGCAGAACGCGCAGGTGGCCTCGGGCTCGATCGGCGACCTGCCCAACCTCGACGCGCAAGCGATCTCGGCGACGGTGCAGGTGCCCGGCCAGCTGGCGAACATCGAGGAGTTCGGCAACGTCGTGCTGCGCGCCAACCGCGACGGCTCGACCGTGCTGCTCAAGGACGTGGCCCGCATCGAGATGGGCATCGAGACCTATGCCTATGCCTCGCGCCTGAACGGCAAGCCGGCGATCGCGGTCGGCATCCAGCTCTCGCCCAGCGGCAACGCGCTGGCGACCGCCACGGCGGTGCGCCAGCGCATGGAACAGCTGCAGGCCTACTTCCCGGATGCGGTGAAGTGGCAGATCCCCTACGACAGCTCGACCTTCGTCTCGATCTCGATCGAGCAGGTGACGCACACGCTGGTCGAGGCCATCGTGCTGGTGTTCCTGGTGATGTTCCTGTTCCTGCAGAACTGGCGTTACACGGTGATCCCCACCATCGTCGTGCCCATCGCCCTGCTGGGCACCTTCGCGGCCCTGCTCGCGCTGGGCTTCTCGATCAACGTGCTGACCATGTTCGGCATGGTGCTGGTGATCGGCATCGTGGTGGACGACGCCATCGTGGTGGTCGAGAACGTCGAACGCATCATGAGCGAGGAGGGGCTGCCGCCGCTGGCCGCCACGCGCAAGGCCATGGGCCAGATCTCGGGCGCCATCGTCGGCGTGACGCTGGTGCTGATCGCGGTGTTCGTGCCGCTGGCCTTCTTCTCGGGCGCGGTCGGCAACATCTACCGCCAGTTCTCCGCGACCATGGTGGTGTCGATCGCGTTCTCGGCCTTCCTGGCGCTGTCGCTCACGCCCGCGCTCTGCGCCACCCTGCTCAAGCCGGTGCCGGCCGGGCACCAGCACGAGAAGAAGGGCTTCTTCGGCTGGTTCAACCGGCGCTTCGCGAAGACCGCCAAGGGCTATGAGGGCTGGGTGGCGCGCTTCCTCAACCGGGGCGGCCGGATGGCGGTGCTGTACGTGGCGATCATCGGCGTGGTGGCGCTGTGCTACACGCGCCTGCCCACTTCCTTCCTGCCGAACGAGGACCAGGGCTTCGTGCTGGTCAGCGTCCAGCTGCCGCCCGGCGCCACGCAGCAGCGCACGCTCGACGCGGTGAAGAAGGTCGAGGAATACATGCTCCAGCAGCCCGAGGTCAAGGAGATCGTCGGCATCCTGGGCTTCAGCTTCACCGGGCGCGGGCAGAACGCGGCCATCGCCTTCGCCACGCTGAAGGACTACAAGGAACGCAAGGGCGAGGCGCACACCGCGGCCGCCATCGCCCAGCGCGCGGGGGCGGAGTTCTCGCAGATCCGCGACGCCTTCATCATCCCGCTGTCGCCGCCGCCGATCCCCGAACTGGGCCAGGCCTCGGGCTTCACCTTCCGACTGCAGGACCGTGGTGCGCACGGCCACGAGGCCCTGACCGCGGCGCGCAACCAGCTGCTGGCCGCCGCCGCGAAAAGCCCGCTGCTGGCCGGCGTGCGGGCCGATGGCCTGGAAGACGCGCCGCAGCTGCAGCTGGACATCGACCGCGCCAAGGCGAATGCGCTGGGCGTCAACTACGCGGCCATCAACAGCGCGATCTCGACCTCGCTGGGCTCGAGCTACGTCAACGACTTCCCGAACCAGGGCCGGCTCCAGCGGGTGCTGGTCCAGGCCGAGGCCGCCGCGCGCATGCAGCCGGACGACCTGCTGCAGCTCAACGTCGTCAACGACGAGGGCCAGGCGGTGCCGCTGTCGGCCTTCATGAAGACGAAGTGGAACACCGGCGCCATGCAGATGGTGCGCTACAACGGCTACCCGGCGATGAAGATCGCGGGCGATGCGGCACCGGGGCGCAGCACCGGCGAGGCGATGGACGAGATGGAGCGGCTGGCGGCGGAGCTGCCCAAGGGCTTCGCCTTCGAGTGGACCGGGCAGTCGCGCGAAGAACGCCTGGCCGGCTCGGCGGCGATGGTGCTCTATGCCTTCGCCATCCTGGCGGTGTTCCTGTGCCTGGCCGCGCTCTACGAGAGCTGGACCATTCCGCTGGCCGTGATCCTGGTCGTGCCACTGGGCGTGCTGGGCGTGGTGGTGGCCGTCATGGCGCGTTCCATGGCCAACGACGTCTACTTCCAGATCGGGCTGATCACCATCATCGGCCTGTCGGCGAAGAACGCGATCCTGATCGTCGAGTTCGCCAAGGACCTGCAGGCCGAGGGACGCAGCGTGGTGCAGGCCGCGCTGGAAGCGGCGCACCTGCGCTTCCGGCCGATCGTCATGACCTCGCTGGCCTTCACGCTGGGCGTGGTGCCGCTGTTCATCGCCTCGGGCGCCAGCTCCGCGAGCCAGCGTGCCATCGGCACCGGCGTGATCGGCGGAATGATCACCGGCACCGTGCTGGCCGTGGTCTTCGTCCCGACCTTCTTCGTCATCGTGAGGACCTTGTTCAAGGGCAGCGCGCGCCAGCAGGACATCTACGCCGCGCATGCCCATGCCGCAGGCATCGAGGGAGAGAAAAGTCATGGTTGATTCGTTCTTCAGGCTGGCGACGCTGGCCGGCGCGCTGCTGCTCGGCGGCTGTTCGCTGATCCCGACCTACGAGCGGCCGGCGGCGCCGGTGCCCCTGGCCTATCCCGGCGCTTCGGGCGCTCCGGCGGCCGAGGCCGGCCCCGCCGCGGCCAGCCTGCCGTGGCAGGACTTCTTCACCGATCCCCGGCTCGCGGGCCTGGTCCGGACCGCGCTGGCGAACAACCGCGACCTGCGCGTGTCGGTGCTGCGCATCGAGCAGGCGCGCGCGCAGTTCCAGATCGAGCGCTCGGCACTGTTCCCGGCGCTGGGCGTGACGGGCACGGGCTCGCGCTCGAGCCCCAATGCCTACCAGGGCCTGGTGCCGGGCCAGGGCAGCGTGGCCTCGCAGTACAGCGTCAACCTGGGCGTCACGGCCTGGGAGCTGGATTTCTTCGGCCGCGTCCGCGCGCTCAAGGACCAGGCGCTGGCGCAGTACCTGGCCACGGACGAGGCCCGCAAGGCGGTGCAGATCAGCCTGGTCGCCTCGGTCGCCAACGGCTGGCTCACACTGCTGGCCGACAACGCCCTGCTCGAGATCACGCGCCAGACGCTGGACACGCGCGAAGAATCGGTGCGGCTGACCCAACTGCGTTTCGACAGCGGCGTGGCTTCCGAACTCGAATTCCAGGCCGCGAACTCGCTGCTGGAAACCGCGCGCGCGGCCTACGCGCAGCAGATCCGCGTCCGCCAGCAGGACGAGAACGCGCTGGCGCTGCTGCTGGGCGCGCCGGTGCCGCCCGAGGCCACCGCCGGTGTGGCCGCCGACCTGGACGGCATCGCCCCGATGCCCGAGCTGCCGGCCGGCGTGCCCTCGGACCTGCTGGCCGCGCGGCCCGACATCCGCGCCGCGGAGCAGCAACTGATCGCGGCCAACGCCAACATCGGCGCGGCACGCGCGAACTTCTTCCCGCGCGTGACGCTCACCGGCGCCTTCGGCAGCGCCAGCACCGAGTTCTCGGACCTGTTCGAGCGCGGCACCCAGGCCTGGTCCTTCGCGCCCGCCGTGACGCTGCCGATCTTCGATGCCGGCCGCAACGCCGCCAACCTTGCATCGGCCCAGGCCGGCCGCGAGATCGCGGTGGCGCAGTACGAGCAGTCGATCCAGATGGCCTTCCGCGAGGTGGCCGACGCGCTCGCGGGCCGCGCCACGCTGGGCGAGCAGGTGCGTGCGCAGCGCGCGCAGGCCGATGCCGAGCGCGTGCGCTTCAGGCTCTCCGACCTGCGCCAGCGCAACGGCGTGGCCAGCACGCTCGACCTCTTGGACGCGCAGCGCGCGCTGTTCGCGGCGCAGCAATCGTCGGTGGCCGCGCGCCTGCTGCAACTGCAGAACCAGGTCACGCTGTACAGGACGCTGGGCGGCGGCTGGCAACAGCGCGAAGGCCCGCCATGACGCACTCCCCGCAGCAACGACAGGAACCCTCCGTGCCGCGCATCGTCGTGGTCGGCGGCGGTGTGGCCGGGCTGGAACTGGCGAGCGCGCTGGGCCGCCAGGCGCGGCGCGGCGGCCGCTTCGGCGTCACGCTGGTGGACGCCGAAAGCTCGCACATCTGGAAGCCCATGCTGCACACCATCGCGGCCGGCACGCGCGACGTGTACCAGCAGCAGGTGGCCTATGCGGCGCAGGCCCAGCGCGCCGGCTTCGCGTTTCAGCCGGGCGCCATGAGCGCGCTGCATGCCTCGGCGCGCGAGATCGAGATCGCGCCGCTGGTCTCGCCCGACGGGCGATGGATAGTGAAGCAGCGGCGCATCGGCTACGACGCCCTCGTCATCGCGGTGGGCAGCGAGGCCAACGACTTCGGCACGCCCGGCGTCCGCGCGCTCTGCTACCGGATCGATTCGCGGCGCGAAGCCGAGCGCTTCAACCTGGAGGTGCGCATCCGGCTGCTGCAATGCCTGGCCGAGTCGACCGAGCTGCCGATCGCCATCGTCGGCGGCGGTGCGACCGGCGTCGAGCTGGCGGCCGAACTGGTCCAGATGGCGCAGGAGGCCGGCACCTACGGCGCGCCGGCGCTGGCCTCGCGCATGCGCATCACGCTGGTGGAGAGCGGCCCGCGCTTGCTGGCGGCCTTTCCGGCGGCGGTGGCGGAGGGCGCCCGCGCGCGGCTCGAGTCGCTGGGCGTGCGCGTGCGCGTCGGCGAACGCGTGAGCTCGGTGACCGAAGACGGCCTGGTGCTGGCCGGCGGCGAGACCGTCCCCGGTGCCATCCGCGTCTGGGCCGCGGGTGTCAAGGCGCCCGACTTCCTGGGTCGCCTCGATGGCTTCGAGAAGAATGCCAGCCACCAGCTGAGCGTGACGCCCAGCCTGCAGACCGTGGGCGATCCGGCCGTCTTCGCGATCGGCGACTGCGCCCACCTCCAGCTGCCCGGCATGGCACGCGCGCTGCCTGCGACCGCGCAGGTCGCACACCAGCAGGCCTTGCACCTGGCCCGCCATCTGCCCGCATGGCTCACACGGGGCACCGGGATACCCGCCTTCGGCTACCGCCATGCGGGCGGCCTCGTGTCGCTCGCACGCTTCGATGCCTACGGCCATCTCGAACAGCACGGCCTGATCGCCGGCGGCTCGTTCCGCGGCTGGGCCGCGCAGGCCGGGCATGCGCTGCTGTACCGCGCGCACCAGTCGCGGCTGCACGGCTTCTGGATCGGCGGCCTCATGTGGCTCGTCGACCGGATCAATGGCCGGCTGCGGCCGAGGATCCGGCTGGACTGAGCTTCGGCATCCTGGCCACCTCCTGCGCCCGCAGCGTCTTTCCCGGACAGGGGCAGTGACACCTTTCGAATGGATCGTGTCTCGATGCGCAGGGAAGCCGGACCCCGCTTGGTGTCCAATCTGCTGCCTCGGCACATCACAACACCACGGAGGGAGGCTGCAGCATGAAGCTTGGCAAGATCGTTCTCGGAGGGCTCGCCGTTCTGGCCATCGCCGGTACTGCGGGCTGGTTCAGTCTGGACAAGGAAACGCGCGGCCTGCTCGCCACGCTGCCGACCGACAGCGACGTGCTGTTCTGGAACCAGGCACAGCGCGACGCGGGCTTCCGGGCCCTCGACCGTCTGCCCGTGCTGGCCAAGGCGCGCGTGGTGGCCGCCGGCACCACGCCGTCCCCGCTGCCGCCCGGACCGCCCCTGGCGCTGCCGCTGGACGTCGATGCCTTCATGGCGCAACAGCGCAGTGCCGCGCTCGTGATCCTGCAGGGCGGCAGGCTGCGCCTGGAACGCTACGGCCTGGGCTTCGACGCCCAGGGGCGCTGGACCAGTTTCTCGGTGGCGAAATCCCTCACCTCCACCCTGCTCGGCGCCGCCGTGCGCGACGGCCACATCCGCAGCCTCGACGACAAGGTCAGCGACTACATCCAGGAGATGAAAGGCTCGGCCTATGACGCTGTCAGCATCCGCGACCTGCTGACCATGACCTCGGGCGTGCGCTGGAACGAGAACTACGCCGATCCGCAGTCGGACGTGGCGCGCTTCAACAAGCATCGGCCCGAGCCGGGCGTCGATGCGCTGGTGAGCTATCTGCGCCAACTGCCCCGGGTGGCGCCGGTGGGCACGCGCTGGAACTACAGCACCGGCGAGACCAACCTGGTGGGGGTGCTGGTGGCGCGGGCCACGGGCAAGCCGCTGGCCGACTATCTCTCGGAGAAGATCTGGCGGCCGGCCGGCATGGAGCAGCAGGCCACCTGGATGCTGAGCCGCACGGGCCAGGAGATCAGCGGTTGCTGCATCCAGGCGGCCACGCGCGACTTCGCGCGCTTCGGCCAGTTCATCCTCGACGGTGCAAGGGTCGGCGGGCAGCCGATCGTGCCCGACGACTGGCTGGCCCAGGCCACCACCCGGCGCGCCGACACCGGCCAGCCGGGCCGCGGCTACGGCTACCAGTGGTGGACCTACGACGACGGCAGCTTCGCGGCGCGAGGCATCTTCGGCCAGGGCATCTTCATCGACCCGAAGCGCCAACTGGTCATCGCCTCCAACGGCGACTGGGCCGGCGGGGCATCGAGCCGGGTCGACGGCGCGGCGCGGGATGACTTCTACAAGGCGGTGCAGAAGGCGATCGACGACGAGGGGGCAGGGAAGCCCGGCGGCTAGATGTCCGGCGCGAGCACTGAGCCAGGGATGCGTCGAATCACCTCAAAACACCTCATACCCTTGCGTTGAGCCCGGCGGCGCCGTCCCTTAATCTCCGTTGAAGGCAGCGCGACGACTGCCTCCATTCGCGTCAAGATAGAACGGAGACAAGCATGAAGGAACGGACTGTGCGGCTGCCGCACCGGCAAGGGGCGCTCGCCCTGGAGCGCATGCCATGAGCGGGCTCGACGGCCTGGTGCCCGACGCACCGATCCGCTGCCGCGCGTTCCGTATCGGCGCCGTGGGCGCCGGTTTCATCATGGCGGACGTGCAGCTCGCGGCCTACCGCGAGGCCGGCTTCCCGGTGGTGGCCATCGCCTCGCGCACCCGGGCCAAGGCGGCCGCGGTGGCGCAGCGCCACGGCATTCCCACGGTGCACGACGACCCCGAATCGCTGATCCGCGACCCGCAGGTCCAGATCGTCGACATCGCCTATCCGCCGGATCTGCAGCCTGCGCTGATCCGCCTGGCGCTGGCGCAGCCGCATGTGAAGGCGGTGCTCGCACAGAAGCCGCTGGCGCTCGACCTCGCCACGGCCAGCGCACTGGCCGACGAAGCGAAGCGCGCCGGCAAGCTGCTGTCGGTCAACCAGAACATGCGCTTCGACCAGTCGATGCGGGTGCTCAAGCAACTGCTCGATCGCGGCGACCTCGGTGCGCCGGTGCTCGCGACGATCGAGATGCGCGCCATCCCGCATTGGCAGGAGTTCCTGCGCGGCTATGGCCGGCTCACGCTGGCCAACATGAGCGTGCACCACCTCGACGTCCTGCGCTTCCTGTTCGGCGAGCCCGAAGACATCTACACCGCCGCGCGCCCGGACCCGCGCACCGGCTTCGCGCACCGCGACGGCATCGTGTGCTCGACGCTGCGTTTCCGCAGCGGTGTGATGGCGGTGAGCCTGGAAGACGTCTGGACCGGCCCGCACGGCGACGGTTTCCAGTCCGACACCTACATCAAGTGGCGCGTCGAAGGCACCGAGGGCGTGGCCGAGGGCACCATCGGCTGGCCCGACTATCCCGACGGCAGCCCGAGCACGCTGCGCTATGCCTCGCGCATGACCCCGGGCGGCACCGGCGGCGCATGGGTGCAGCCGCAATGGACCACGCGCTGGTTCCCGCAGGCCTTCGCCGGCGTGATGGAGCAGCTGCAGTGGGCACTGCACAGCGGCGAGCCGCCGCTGCTCGACGTGGCCGACAACGTGAAGACGATGGCGCTGGTCGAGGCGGGCTACCGATCGCTCGAAGAGAAGCGCGCGGTCTCGCTGTCCGAATACGGCGCCTGAGAACGTGCGAATGAACCTGCTGCGCACCCCGATCCCGCGCCTGCGGTGCTCATCGCACGCGAGTGCGGTTCCGCTCCTCAACGCAGGCTCGGGGCGCTCGCGACGGTTCCTTCACACGTTCTGAGATACCCGGCCGCCGAGGCGGCGTTTTTGAAGAACAACCCACAGGAGACAAGCGACATGATTCAAGTCGGAATTTTCAGCGGCTATTTTCCCTATGCGCTCGAGGAGTCGGCGCGCCGCATCAAGGCCCAGGGCTTCAATACCGTGCAACTGGACCTCGCGTTCAAGGACATGGACTTCTCCACGCCCGAGGCGATCACGCGCGAGAAGTGCCACCGCGTGCGCGACACCTTCCGCGCGCACAACCTGCCGATCAGCTGCATCTCGGCGTACACCAACATCGTTCATCCCGATGCGGCCGAGCGCCAGCGCCGCAACGACTACCTGAAGGCCACGCTGCGCCATGCGCGCGATTGCGGCACGCCCTATGTCATCAGCGAGACCGGCACGGTGAACCCCGAGAGCGACTGGTCCTCGCATCCCGACAACAAGACCGAGCGCGCCTACGAGGACTGCGTGAAGGTGGTGCGCGAGCTGGCGCAGGAAGCGCACGACCACGGTGCAATGTTCCTGGTCGAGACCTACGTGAACAACATCATCGGCTCGGTGGAGGAAACGCTGCGCCTGTTCGCCGACGTGAACCACCCGGGCCTGGGCCTGCTGATGGACCCGACCAACTACTTCGAGACGCACAACATCGACCGCATGGACCAGGTGCTCAACCAGATGTTCGACGCGCTCGGCGACAAGGTACGCATCGCGCATGCCAAGGACGTGAAGCGCAGCAGCGGCACCGACAAGGGCGAGAAGTTCGCCGATATCGACGCCTCCGAGGCGCACCAGTTCCGCGGCGTGGGCGAGATCGAGCTGCCGGCGCCGGGCCTGGGCGCGCTCAACTACGGCCTCTACCTCAAGCGGCTCGCGCAGCACCATCCGAACATCCCGATCATCATCGAGCACCTCGATGAAGCCGACGTGCCGCGCGCCAAGAAATTCCTCGACACCCAGTTGCTGGAGGCCGGCGCGTGACCCAGCTGCACGGACGCAGGTACACGCGGCGGTCGCTGCGCGAGCACGCGGGCACGCTGTCGCAGTTCGCGGGCGTGCGGCTGGTCACGCTGGGCGACGGCGTGGAGCGCGGCATCCGCTGCCTCGAGTTCCGCACCGGCGCGGGTTTTGCGTTCCATGTGCTGGTCGACCGCGCGATGGACGTCGGCGCCTGCGAGTACCGCGGCGCGGCCATCGGCTGGCAGTCGCCCACCGGATTTCGCCACCCCGGCCTGCACGAGAACGCCGACGAAGGCGGCCTGGGCTGGTTGCGGTCGTTCTCGGGCCTGCTCGTGACCTGCGGGCTGGACCACACCTTGTTCATGGACAGCGACCCGGCGGGCCACTACCACTACGGCCCGCGCGAGGCGGTCCAGAGCGGCCTGCATGGCCGCGTGGCCAACATCCCCGCGCGGCTCACCGGTTACGGCGAGCGCTGGGAGGGCGACGAATGCATCCTGTGGTGCGAAGGCGTGATCCAGCAGTCGACGGTGTTCGGTGAAGACCTGCACCTGGTGCGGCGCATCGAGGCCCGCGTGGGCGAGCGCGCATTCACGCTGCACGACCGGGTGGTGAACCACGGCTTCTACCGCACGCCGCACATGTTCTGCTATCACATCAACGTCGGTCACCCGGTGCTCGACGAGGGCAGCCGCTACATCGCACCGGTGCGCCACACGCCCTGGGCCGCGCACGCCGATGCGCTGCAACGGCAGTCGGCCGGCTACCGCACGCAGGCCGGGCCGCGCCACGACTTCCACGAACAGGTGTACGAGCATGCGATGGCCGCCGATGCGCAGGGCCGCATCCCGGTCGGCCTGGTCAACGACGGCTTCGACGGCGGGCGCGGCATCGGGCTGTCGGTCGAAGTCAACCGCGACGAGTTCCCCTGCCAGTTCCAGTGGCAGAACTTCCAGAAGGGCCAGTACGCAATGGGCATCGAGCCCAGCACGAACCATGTGCTGGGCAAGCCCTTCGCGCGCGAGCGCGGCGAACTGATCTGGCTGGAGCACGGCGACGAGCGCCGCTACACCACGCGCTTCGCGGTGCTCGACGGTCGCGACGACATCGAGGCCTTCGAGGCCCGCGTGCGCGCCATCTGCGCGCAGCCCGAGGCCGAGTACCCGGTGGTCACGGGGCGCTGGGACTGAGGTGGAAGGCGTGCGCGACACGGCCACAGCGGGAATACTCGGCGGCATGAACGATCCGACCCCCGCGCCCGAGGATGGCCATGGCCGCTCGCGGCTGGAAGACGTGGCACGCGAAGCGGGCGTGTCCAAGGCCACCGTCGATCGCGTGCTGCATGCACGCAAGGGCGTGCGTGCGACCACGGTCCAGCGTGTGGTGAAGGCGGCTGCGCGGCTGCATTACCTGCCCGACGAGAACCTGCACCGGGTGATCCGCCCGCGGCCCATGGCCTTGAGCTTCATGCTGCCCGCGGGCACCAACCAGTTCATCCGCATGCTGGGCGACCACGTGGAGATCGTCGAGAAGCAGCTCGAACCCTTCAACGTGCGCTGCCGCCGCGTCGAGATCGAGGGCTTCGACGCCGAGGTGCTCGCGGCCCGGTTGCTGCGTCACGGCCGGCAGTGCGACGGCATCGCCTTCGTGGCGCTGGAGCATCCGCGGGTGCGCGAAGCGGTGGACACGCTGGTGGCCGAGGGCGTGCACGTGCTCACGCTGCTGTCAGACCTGCCGGATTCCCGACGGGCCGCCTATGTGGGCATCGACAACCGTGCGGCCGGCCGCACCGCGGGCTACCTGCTCGGTCGGATGCTCCGGCGCGAGAGCGGCAAGGTCGGCCTGATCGCCGGCAGCCTGAGCTACCGCGGCCACGAGGAG
This sequence comes from Variovorax sp. J2P1-31, assembly GCF_030317215.1. NCBI lineage: Bacteria > Pseudomonadati > Pseudomonadota > Betaproteobacteria > Burkholderiales > Comamonadaceae > Variovorax > Variovorax sp. J2P1-31. The sequence continues at coordinate 12,915 of NZ_JASZYA010000006.1, read as the reverse complement.
CGCGAGGTCGGCTTCCTCGACGTGCTGGCCGAGCAGTTCCCCGCACTGCAGGTGGTGGGCCTGCGCGAGGGCCAGGACGACGCACAGCAGAACTACCTGCAGGCGCGCACGCTGCTGCGCCAGCATGCGGACCTGGTGGCGCTCTACAACATCGGCGGCGCCTCCGACGGCATCGGCCGGGCGCTGAAGGAGGCAGGCCTGGAGCGCAAGGTGGTGTTCGTCGGCCACGAGATCACGCCCGACACCCGCGCCATGCTGATCGACGGCACGCTCGATGCGGTCATCAACCAGAACCCGCAGACCGAGGTGATGAACTGCGTGCGCATCTTCGCCAACCTGCGCGCCGGACGCGATGCGCTCGCCGGCGTGGAGCCGATACGCGCCGGCATCGCGGTGCGCGAGAACCTGCCCTGAAGGGCTCCTTTCACTCTTTCTCAGACGACATGACGACCATGGACATGACCGGCCGCAAGGTGCTCATCACCGGCGCTGCAGGCGGGCTCGGCACCGCGATCACCTGGGCCTTCGCCCGCGCCGGCGCGCAGGTGCATGCGCTCGACATCGATGCCGCGAAGGGCGAGCGCCTGCTCGCGGCCGGCAGCGCGGAAGCGGCCGAGGTGCGCGAACGGGTGCGCTTCGTGCGCGGCGACCTGTCCGATGCGCAGGGCCTGGGCCTGCAACTGACGGCGCTGTTCGAGGCCATCGGCGGCATCGACGTGCTGATCAACAACGCGGCTGTCTACCCCTCGCGCGCCATCGAGGACTACAGCATCGAGGACCATCGCCAGGTGCAGTGCGTGAACGTCGACGCCGCACTGGTCTGCGTGCAGGCCGCCCTGCCGCACATGAAGCGCCAGCAGCACGGGCGGATCATCAACGTGGTGAGCATCACGCTGTACGGCGGCTGGTCGCTGCTGCTCCCCTACGTGACCTCCAAGGGGGCGTTGCTCGGCATGACGCGCGCCATGGCGCGCGAACTCGGGCCGCACGGCATCACGGTCAATGCGGTGTCGCCGGGCGCGTTCCCGACCGACGCCGAGAAGATCCATCCGGACCCGCAGGGCTACGAGCGCTTCGTGCTCGAGCACCAGTCCGTCAAGCGCCGCGGCGCGCCCGAGGACATCGCCAACGCGATGCTGTTCTTCGCTTCCGAAGGCGCCGGTTTCGTGACCGGGCAGACGCTCAACGTCGACGGCGGCTGGGTCATGCAATGACCCTCGCCCCTTCGCAGAACTAGGGAAATCCCGCGCCTGCGCGCTGCAGGTGTCAGGCTACATTGCGAATTGTTAGCGCTAACAGTTAGCGCTAATTCAACTTCCATCAACGCACAGACGTGACCGGCCGCAGGGCCGACCCAGGAGACAGAAGCATGAATCACCGCCATTCCCATGGCCGTCGCGCGACCCTCGCGCGCCTGGCCGGGCTCGCCACCCTCGCCGTGTCCGCGGCAGGCGCCGTGCATGCGGCCGACAAGCAGATCGTGACCTTTGCCGCGGCCAGCTTCGCCGAGCCCGCGCGCGGCGAGAAGATGCGCGCCTGGATCGGCAAGTTCAATCAGAGCCAGGACAAGGTCGAGATCCAGCCGGTGACGATCCCGTTCTCGTCCTTCTCGAGCACGATCTTCACGCAGATGGGCGGCAACGCCGGCCCGGACCTCGTGCGCTTCGACCTGCCCGAGTTCTATGCCGCGGTCGATGCCAAGCGGCTGGCGCCCATCGACGACGTGATCGCCGACGGCGCCTTCCCGCTGACCGGACCCGACAAGTACATGAAGGTCGGCGGCGCGCGTTACGGCGTGGTGTTCGAGGTCAGCAACTACGCGATGGTCTTCAACAAGAACCTGTTGAAGGGCAAGGCGCCGGCGAACTTCGACGAATTCCTGGCCGCGGCCAAGGCCGCCACGGCTGCCGGCAACTACGGCTACGCCTACCGCGCCACCATGGCCGAGCGCGGCGGCTTCTGGTATGACCTCTGCAACTACGTCTATGGCTTCGGCGGACGCTGGTCCGACGAGCAGGGCAACCCGACGATCAACAGCGCCAAGGTGATCGAAGGGGTGGCCGCGTACAAGAAGATGTACGACGCCGCCGCCACGCCCAAGGGCGCCGACGCCGCCACCTACCGCCGCATGTTCGCCGAAGGCAAGGTCGCGATCCAGATCGACAACGGCGGTGTCGCGGCCAACCTGGCGACCGCCGCCAAGGGCTTCGAGGTCGGCGCCGGCCCGTCGCCCTTTCCCACGCGCGCGCAGGGCATGATCCTGGCGCCCATCGGCATCAACGCCAACAGCAAGAACAAGGCGGCCGCCGGCACCTTCCTCAAGTGGATGCTCACGCCCGAGGCGCAGCGCGACCTGCAGTTGATCCACGGTGCCTCCAGCGTGGCGATCGCCGTGCCGCGCTCCGACGAAGAGGTCGCCAAGTGGCCGTGGATCACGGTGTACGACCAGCAGACCGCCCACAGCGTGCCCGCGTTGCCGCAGGGCCTGGAAGTCAAGGCGCCCGAGATCCAGCAGGTGGTGATCGAGCAGGTCATCCGCGTGCTGCAGGGCGGTGTCGATCCGGCCAAAGCCATGAACGATGCGCAGCAGACCGTGCTGACGCGCGTGCTGAAGCGCTGACATGGCCGCCGTGCTTCGTTCTTCCGCCGCCAAGCCCGGCGCAGCGCAGCCGGTGCGCGCCGGTCGGCCGAGCCGCCTCGACGGCCACCGGCTGATGCCCTACGCGCTGGTGCTGCCGGCCACGCTCTACCTGCTGGTGTTCCAGGGCTATCCGCTGCTGCGCGAGCTGATGCTGAGCTTCACCTCGACCTCGCTGCTCGCGCCGGCGGACGGCCAGTGGGTCGGGCTGCAGAACTACGCCGACCTCTGGCGCGACCCGGACTTCCATCGCGTGATCTTCACCACGCTGCTCTACACCGTCGCCTGCGTGGCCTCGGCCATCGGCCTGGGGCTGGGGTCGGCATTGCTCCTGGACGCGCCCTTCCGTGGCCGCGGCATCGCGCGCGCACTGGTCACCATCCCCTGGGCCGCGCCCCCGGTGGCGGTGGCGCTGATCTTCATCTGGATCTACAACGCGCAGTACGGCGTGTTCGGCCACACGCTGCGCTTCTTCGGCATCGAGGCCGGCCAGGAGAACTGGCTCGACAGCATGCAGCATGCGATGCCCGCGGTGCTGATCACCACCATCTGGCAGATCTTTCCCTTCGCTTCGGTGGTGCTGCTGGCCGCGCTGCAGGGCGTGCCCTCCGAACTGCGCGAGGCCGCGGTGATGGACGGCGCCGATCGGCTGAGCGTGTTCAAGGCGGTGGTGTGGCCCACCATCCGGCCGTCGGTGGCGCTGCTGGCGCTGTTCTCGACCATCTGGTCGCTGCGGCGCTTCGACCTGATTTGGCTGCTCACGCAGGGCGGGCCGGTCGGCTCGACCAACACGCTGGTGATCGACCTGTATCGCCGCGCCTTCGTGAACCACCACCTCGGCCAGGCCGCGGCGGTGGGCATGGTGGGCGTGGTCATCGCGCTGGCCGTGACGCTGGTGTACTTCCGCTACACGGCGCGCGCCGAGAAGCAGGGGGCCCGCTGATGAGCGCCGCCGCTTCCGTCCCCATGCCGGCGATGTCCACGCGCCATGCGCTGCGCATGCTCGCGGTGCTGGCCCTGCTCGGCGCCGCCGCCTTCCCGATCTACTGGATGCTCGTGACCTCGCTCACGCCGTCGGAGGCGCTGTTCGGCGACCGGCCGCAACTGCTGCCTTCGCTGTCGCGGCTGCCGGTCTATGGCGAGGTGTTCGCGATCAAGCCGGTCGCGACCTGGCTGCTCAACAGCGCCTGGGTGGCCATCGGCACCACGGTGCTGAGCATCGCGCTGGCGGTGTTCCCAGCCTATGCGCTGTCGCGCTTCCGCTTCGGCGGGAAGGGCGCGATCGGCTTCGGCCTGTTCGCCACGCAGATGCTGCCCGAGGCCATGCTGGTGGTGCCGCTGTACGCGATCTTCTCGCAGCTCTCGCTGCTCAACACGCTCTCGGGCCTGATCCTCGCGAACACCGCCTTCACCGTGCCGGTGATCACCTGGATCCTCAAGGGCGCGATCGACGGCGTGCCCATCGAGGTCGAGGAGGCCGCGCGGATCGACGGCTGCTCGCGCGTCGGCATCGTGCTGCAGGTGGTGGTGCCGCTGATCGCGCCCACGCTGGCGGCGGCGGCGGTGATCTCCTTCTTTCACGGCTGGAACGAGTACGTGTTCGCGCAGACGTTGATCACCGAGGAGCGGCTGCACACCGCCTCGGTCGGGCTGGCCGGCTTCATCGGCGAGCTCAGCACACCGCTCGACGCGGTCATGGCCGTGGGCGTGATGTACACGCTGCCCGCGGTGGCCTTCTACCTGGTCGTGCAACGCCACGTTGTTTCCGGCATGACGGCCGGCAGCGTCAAGGGCTGACCGGCGACCCCTTCCACAGCACACCACAGACACACAGAAAAGGAGAAGCCTCATGGCCTCCATCCAACTTCAGCACATCACCAAAGACTTCGCCGACAAGCAGGTGGTGAAGGGCGTTTCCCTCGACGTGCCCGACGGCGAGTTCCTCGTGCTGCTCGGCCCCTCGGGCTGCGGCAAGTCGACGCTCCTGCGCATGCTCGCCGGGCTCGAGAGCATCAGCGGCGGCGAGATCCACATCAACGAGCGCCGCGTGGACGAGCTGCCGCCCACCGAACGCGACATCGCCTTCGTGTTCCAGTCGTATGCGCTCTATCCGCACATGACGGTGCGCCGCAACATCGCCTTTCCGCTGATCATGCGGCAGCACCGCTGGTGGTTCCACATCCCGCTGCTGGGTGGCATGGCCAAGCGGCGCATCGAGCGCTCGCCGGAAGTCTCGCAGCTGGTGGAGCGCACCGCGCGCACGCTGGCGCTGACCGAATGGCTCGACAAGTTCCCGCGCACGCTGTCCGGCGGGCAGCGCCAGCGCGTGGCGCTGGGCCGCGCGATGGTGCGCCAGCCGCAGGTGTTCCTGATGGACGAGCCGCTGTCGAACCTCGACGCCAAGCTGCGCACCACCATGCGTTCGGAGATCACCAAGCTACATCAGCGCGTGGGCGGCACCTTCGTCTACGTGACGCACGACCAGGTCGAGGCCATGACCATGGGCACCCGCATCGCCCTGCTCAAGGACGGCGTGGTGCAGCAGTTCGGCACGCCGCGCGACATCTACGAGCAGCCCGCGAACCTCTACGTGGCGCGTTTCATCGGCACGCCGCCGATGAACCTGCTGCGCGTGCAGGCCGATGCGCAGACGCTCGCGATCGGCGACACGCGCATGACCATGCCGGTGCAGCTCCAGAGCCTGGCAGGCGCGCAGGGCGGCGATGCGGTGCTCGGCGTGCGGCCGAATGCACTCACGGTGGCCCGCGCCGGGCAGGGCCTGGCGGGCACGGTGTCGCTGGTCGAGCACGTGGGCGCCGAGTCGCTGGTGGCCGTGAGCCTCACGCAGGCGCAGACGCTGCATGAAGAAGAAGGCAACGCCGGTGCGGACGTGATGGTGACCCTGCCCGGCTACACCGACCTGCGCGCCGGCGAAGCGGTGGTGGTCGGCCTCGACCTCGCGCAGGCCGTGCTGTTCGACGCCGCCACCGGCCGCAACCTGGCGCTCGCGGCGCGCCAGGTGCAGTGAAACGAATCCCCCAACCCGTCAACGACTCCATGAACAAACCATCCAACATCCTCGAGGGCTTCCGCGTCCTCGACTGCTCCATCGCCATGGCCGGTCCCTTCGCCGCCCAGCGGCTGGGCGACCTCGGCGCCGACGTCATCAAGGTCGAGCCCGTGACCGGCGAATGGCAGCGCCACGTCTCGGCCGGCGGCGCGCGCGGCAACCGCATCAACGTGTCCTTCCTCTCGCTCAACCGCAACAAGCGCAGCCTGGCGGTCGACCTCAAGAACGACGAGGGTCGCGACGCGCTCTACGAGCTGGTGCGCACCTCCGACGTGTTCCTGCAGAACTACCGCCCTGGCGTGGCACAGCGCCTGGGCGTGGACTACGAGACGCTGTCGAAGATCAACCCGCGGCTGGTCTACGTGTCGATGTCGGGCTACGGCGAGGACGGCCCCTACAAGCTCTGGCCCGGCCAGGACCTGCTGCTGCAGGCCATGAGCGGCGCGATGCTGTCGACCGGTCGTGCCGGTGAGCCGCCGACGCCCGCGGGCCAGTACCTGGTGGACGCCATCACGGCCTCGACCGCCTTCGAGGCCGTGATCGCCGCGTTGCTGCACCGCGAGCGCACCGGCGAGGGCCAGCTGGTGAAGGTCAACATGCTCGACGCGATCGTGGCGCTGCAGATGCAGGAGCTGTCGGTGTTCAGCGTGGCGGGCAAGCCGCAGGAACGCACGGCCGAGCCGCACGCGCATGTCTACATCCGCGCGCCCTACGGCGTGTTCGCCACGCAGGACGGCTTCCTGGCGCTGGCCTTCCCGAAGATGGCGGCGCTGGCGCAGGTGATCGAGGCGCCCGAGCTGGCCGGCTTCGACGACGAGCGCGACACCTTCGCGCGGCGCGACGAGATCTTCGTCATCACCCGCGACCGGCTGCGCCATCGCCCCACCGCCGACTGGCTCGAGGCTTTCCGCGCGGCCGACATCTGGGCGGGACCGGTGTACGGCTACGCCGACGTGATGAACGACCCGCAGATCGTGCACAACGGCACCTTCGTCGAGTACGAGCACCCGACCGAGGGCAAGGTGAAGACGCCGGGCTTTCCGATCCAGTTCACGCGCACACCCTCGAGCGTTCGGCGCGGCGCGCCGCTGGCGGGCCAGCACACGCGCGAGATCCTCGGCGAGCTGGGCTGGGGCGCGGAGCGCATCGACGCGCTGATGAGCGCCAAGGTGATCGGAGAAGACACGCTGTGACGAGCCCTGCCTACCGCGGCCTCACCTGGGACCATCCGCGCGGCTACGTCGCGCTGGAGCGCGCGGCGCAGCGCGCACGCGCCGACGGGCTGGACCTGACATGGGAGCGCCAGCCGCTCGAGGGTTTCGAGTCGCATCCGATCGAGGAACTGGCCGAGCGCTACGACCTGATCGTGCTCGACCATCCGCACATCGGCGATGCGGTGGCCGGCGACTGCCTGCAACCGCTCGCATCGCTGTACGACGCGGCCACGCTGGCGGACTGGCGCGCGCAGAGCATCGGCCAGTCCTTCGACAGCTACCGCTATGCGGGCACGCAGTGGGCGCTGCCGCTGGACGCCGCCACGCAGGTCGCGGTGGCGCGCGAAGACCGGCTCGAGGGCGCACTGCCGCGCGACTGGACCGAGGTGCTCTCGCTCGCGCGGCGCCAGCCCGTGTGCCTCTCGCTGGCCGGACCGCATGCCGCGCTCACCTTGTTCAGCATGGCGGCCGCGCACGGCGACGCACCGGCGGCGAGCGACCCGGACCGGCTGTTCGCAGGCGAGGGCGCGGTCGCGGCGTGGGACCTGCTGACCGCGCTGCATGCGCAGTCCTTCCGCGGCTGGGCCGCGTTGAACCCGATCCGCATCCTCGACGCGATGGCGCGCGATGCCGAAGCGGTGTACTGCCCGCTGGTCTACGGCTACGTCAACTACGCGGTCGCGGGCGAGGGCCGGCAGCCGCTGCGCTTTGGCGATGTGCCGGCCGGTCCCGAAGGCCGCCTGGGTTCGACGCTCGGTGGCACCGGCCTTGCGGTGAGCCGCCGCGCCAGGGTGGACGAGACGCTGCGCCGGCATCTCGCGCAGCTGATGAGCCCTTCGATGCAATGCGACTTTATTCCCTTCGCCGACGGCCAGCCGAGCGCGCGCGCGGCGTGGCGCGATGCGCGCGTCAACGCGGCCTGGAACGGCTTCTACGCGCAGACGCAGGCCACGCTCGAGCAGGCCATCGTGCGACCGCGCCACCCCGGCTACATCCCGTTCCAGACCGCGGCCTCGGCGCTGGTCCGCAACGCGCTGGCCGACCGGCTGGCCGCGGCTCCGGCCTTGGCCGCACTGCAGGCGTTGTATGCGCGCTGCCGTCCCGCGGGCAGCGAAGTCTGAACTTTTTCTCTCGAAAGCATCTGCCATGAACCACATCCTGTTCGAGGTGTGCGACCACATCGCCACCCTCATCCTCAACCGCCCCGAGAAGCTCAATGCCGTCACGCCCGAGATGGCCGACGCACTGGTGGCGCACGTGAACGACTGCAACGCGCGCGCGGACATCCGTGCCGTGGTCCTCACCGGCGCCGGCGAGAAGGCCTTCTGCGCCGGCAGCGACATCGCCGAGCTCGACGGCTACGACTCGCCCTGGACCTTCCGCAACCGGCCCGACTACTGCGATGCGATCCGCGCGCTGCGCAAGCCGGTGGTGTGCGCCATCAACGGCTATGCGCTGGGCGGTGGGCTCGAAACGGCCATGTCCTGCGACATCCGCATCGCGGCCGACCACGCCAAGCTCGGCGCCCCCGAAGTCAAGCTGGGCTGGATCGGCGGCGGCGGCATGTCGTACATGCTCGCGCACAGCATCGGGCCCTCGAACGCCTCGCTGATGCTCATGGGCGGTGACCCGATCACGGCGCAGCAGGCGCTGCAATGGGGCCTGGTGAGCGAACTGGTGCCGGCGGCCGACCTGCTGGCGCGCGCACAGGCGATCGCCGCCACGCTGGCGAGCCGGCCGCCGATCGCGGTCCAGACCGCCAAGGCCAATGTGCGCGCCGCCTATGCGATGCCGCTGGAGATGGCCATCCAGTACGAACGCGACCTGCAGACCGTGTGCTTCGCCACCGAGGACGCGGGCGAAGGCCGTGCGGCCTTCAAGGCGCGCCGTCCCGCACAGTTCAAGGGGCGTTGAATGCAGTCATGGCATGAATCCCTGAGCGTGCAGGCGACGCTGCCGCGCGATGCCGAGCGTGCGCTGCTGGTCGGCCGCGTGTGGGTGCCCGGCCCCGGTGGCGGGCCCACGCTGGTGACGGTGCGCGACGGGCAGCTGTTCGACATCGGCGCGCTGGCGCCCACGATGTCGGCACTGCTCGATCGCGGCGATGCGGTGCAGGCGGTACGCGGCGCCGCCGGTCCCTGCCTGGGGCCGCTGTCCGACTGGCTGGCCGACACCGCCGCGCACGGGCCGGACATCGCCCGGCGCCACCTGCTGGCACCCAATGACCTGCAGGTGGTGAAGGCCGCCGGCGTGACCTTCGCGGCCAGCATGGTCGAGCGCGTGATCGAGGAGCAGGCACGCGGCGACGCGGGCCGCGCCGAGGCGGTGCGCCGGCAGGTCGTGGCCGTGGTCGGCGACGACCTCTCGGGCATCCGCCCGGGCTCGCCCGAGGCCGACCGGCTCAAGGCGGTGCTGCTGGCGCAGGGCCTGTGGTCGCAGTACCTGGAGGTCGGCATCGGGCCCGACGCCGAAGTCTTCACCAAGGCCGCGCCGCTGGCCTCGGTCGGCACCGGCGTGCAGGTGGGCCTGCACCCGGGCTCGACCTGGAACAACCCCGAGCCCGAGGTGGTGCTGGTGGTCGATGCGCGCGGCCAGGTGGTGGGCGCCACGCTGGGCAACGATGTCAACCTGCGCGACTTCGAAGGCCGCAGCGCGCTGCTGCTGGGCAAGGCCAAGGACAACAACGGCGCCTGCGCCATCGGCCCCTTCATCCGCTTGTTCGACGCGCAGTTCGGCATCGACGACGTGCGTGCCACCGTGGTGTCGCTGCGCGTCGAGGGCGAGGACGACGGCTTCGTGCTCGATGGCGCGAGCTCGATGGCGCGGATCAGTCGCGACCCGCTGGACCTGGTGCGCCATGCCATGGGCGCGCACCACCAGTACCCCGACGGCATCCTGCTGTTCTGCGGCACGATGTTCGCGCCGATCCAGGACCGCGACGCGCCGGGCGCCGGCTTCACGCACCACGTGGGCGACCGGGTGGCGATCCATGCGGAACGGCTGGGCACGCTGGTCAACCGGGTGGGGCGCAGCGACGCCATCCCGCCGTGGACCTTCGGCATCGGCGCGCTGATGCACAACCTGGCCGGTCGCGGCCTGCTGACAGCGCAGGGAGCGGAAACGCGCGCTGGCGCATGACGCCTTCGCCCCGGAACGTCGGCCGGTTGGCGGCAGAATGCGGGGCCCGCCCATGAACGACAACGACAAACGCCAGACCCGCCGCCGCTTCGGCACCAACTCGGTCACCATGGCCGACGTCGCCCGGGTGGCCGGGGTGTCGGCGCAGACGGTGTCGCGCGTGCTGCGCGAGCCGGGTGGTTGTTCGCCGCAGACGGTGGAGCGCGTGCGCGAGGCGATCCGCGCCACGCAGTACGTGCAGAACCACGCGGCCAGCCATCTCGCATCCAACCGCAGCATGACGGTGGCGGCGGTGATCCCGCAGATCGCGGCCTCGATCTTCGCGGAGACCTTGCAAGGCCTCTCGAACGTGCTGCTGCAGGCGGGTTACCAGGTGATCATCGGCCACAGCGACTACAGCCACGAGCGCGAAGAGGCGGTGGTGCGCAACCTGCTCGGGCGTCGCCCCGATGCCTTCTTTCTCGTCGGCACGCGCCACACCGACGCGGTGCGCGAAATGCTCGCGCGCGCCGCCATTCCGGTGGTCGAAAGCTGGGCCTGGACCGACACGCCCATCGACCAGCTGGTGGGTTTTTCCAACCAGTCCGCGCTGTCGGAGGCCGTGGCCTACGCGCGGCGGCAGGGTTATGCGCGGCCGACCTTCGTCGGATCGCTGCGCCCCGGTGACGACCGTGCGCGGGAGCGTCTCGACGGCTACCTGGCGGGCATGGCGCAGCACTATCCGGGCGTGGCGCCACGCACCGTCGTGACCGAGGACCTGCCCTACACCATGGCCAGCGGCCGGGCCCTGCTCGACACCGCCCGCGAACGCCATCCCGACAGCGACCTGCTGCTGTTCTCGAGCGACCTGCTGGCCGCGGGGGCGCTGCTGGCCTGCCAGCGCCAGGGCATCGCGGTACCGCAGGCGCTGGCCATCATGGGCTTCGGCGACTACGAAGTCGCGAGCGAACTGAACCCCGGCCTCACGACCATCGCGGTGCCGACGGTGCGCATGGGCGAGGAAGCCGCGCGCATCCTGATCCGTCGCCTGCGCAACGAGACGCCAGGCACCCGCACGGTGGACCTGGGCTTCGAGCTGGTGGCGCGGGGCAGCGCCTGAGCGTCCCTGCGCGATGACGGCTGTGAAGAAATCCTGTCCGTGATGGCGCGACGCACCGGCTTCTTCAGACGCTCTCTTCGGCGCTTCCATGTTTCCGATGTCCTTCTCGAGCGCGCGTCGCGCCCCTCGGCGTCAGCGGTTTCGCCTGGCAGTCGGCCCGGCCTGTGGATCGGACGGCCGAACGCCGGCAGGTCGCCGACGCGCGTCCCGCCCGCTCACAGCCGCGTCCGATAGACCGCCGGCGTCTCCCCGAAGGTGCGCCGGAACAGCCCGATGAAGGCGCTCGCGGTCGCATAGCCCAGGTCCAGTGCGATGGCGGTCACCGGCATGCCGGCCGCCAGCATTTCCAGCGAACGCATCATGCGCGCCCGCTGCCGCCAGGCCGTGAAGTTGAAGCCGGTCTCGGCCACGAAGCGGCGGCTCAGCGTGCGCGAACTCACCGCGGCCCAGGCCGCCCAGGCCTCGAGGTCGCGCGCGTCGGCCGGGTCCGCGATCAGCGCCTTCGCGATCCGCTGCAGGCGCGGGTCGGACGGCAGCGGCAGGCCGAAGGGCTCGACCGGCAGGTGGCGGATCTCGTCGAGGATCAGGGCCGCGACATGGGCGCGGGCACCGTCGAGCGGCAGCGACTGCAGGGGCCAGCTGGCGGCCCGCAGCACCGCCTCGCGCAGCAGGCCCGAGGTGCGGATCGTGCAAGGCCGCGGCGGCAGGTCGGCGCAGGCCGACTCCGCCACATAGACGCTCCAGCCGTGGAAGGGCCCGTGCGACCGGCCCGAATGCCGCTGGTGCGGCGGCAGCCACACCGCATGGATGGCGGGCACGATCCAGACGCCGTCCTCCACGCCCACCGACAGCAGGCCGCGCAGCGAGCCGAACAGCTGGCCGCGCGCATGGGAATGTGCGCCGGACGCCAGCTCGCCGTCCTGGCTGCCCTCGGCCGCGATCACCACGGGGCCGTCGTCGCGGTCGACATGGTCGGCGAGTTGGAGCAGGGGGTCGAGCATGGCGGATTCGAGCTATTGGTTGGCCGATCCAGTCTACAGCCGCCGGTATGTTCGTCCTTACGCTGGAGGCCAACCCTTCAGGAGATTGCCCATGCGCGCACAGGACGTCCTTCCGGACACACAGAACGAGATCGAGATCCAGGGCACCACCGTCCGCAAGGGCACGGTCGGCGCCTTCCTCGTCAACGCCGCGGCCTTCGCGAATCCGGCCCTCACGCCCGCGGCGCGCGAGGCCGCGCTGCGGGACCTCGAAGACTTGCTGCCCGCGCTGCGCGCGCTGGGCCTGTTCGAGGTGTTCGAGATCCGCGACCCGCAGCTGCGCGCCTTCGTCGAGGCGCGGATCGGCGCCGCATCGCCCGCGGAGGCGTGATGCGGCTCGACACGACGAGGTTCCCGCTGGTGTTCATGCGCGAGGCGCAACAGCAGCCGTCGGCGGCCGACACGCCGGAGCAGGCGCTCGAAGCGCTGCTCGACCGCGGCGAGCGCTTCGTGCTGCTCACCGACCACCTGCCCGGCGACCATGCCGACGAGAGCCACGAGGACCGCAAGCAGCGCGCGCTGTTCTTCAAGCGCCACAAGGCGCGGATGCGTGCGCTGTGCCAGGGCATGGTGCCAGGGCCTGTTAACGCTATTTCCGGGGTTGGGTGGGCTGAGCCTGGGGCTGGTTGCACGGCGCCCGTGCGCAGCAAGGCTTGCGCCTTGCAAGCGCGGGCAACGCCGCAGACGGCCCCTGGCTCAGCCAACCCTTCGGGAAG
>NZ_JASZYA010000005.1:0-202092 GCF_030317215.1 Variovorax sp. J2P1-31 | reverse complement strand
GCACCGTTGCGATCGCAGCGGTCAGCGTGGTCTTGCCATGGTCGACGTGACCGATCGTGCCCACGTTGACGTGGGGCTTGGTGCGGGTGAACTTACCTTTTGCCATTTTTCGACTCCGAAAAAAACGATATCAACGCGTGCATATGGGGTGCAAAGGCTTCGCTGCAACCCCTGAAAACTGGTGCCCTTTGCGGGAATCGGACCCGCGACCTCTCCCTTACCAAGGGAGTGCTCTACCACTGAGCCAAAAGGGCTTTTATCTAACCAAATCGCATGCCAACCACGAACCGGGCCTCTGGAGCGGGAGACGGGAATCGAACCCGCGTCATCAGCTTGGAAGGCTGGGGTTCTACCATTGAACTACTCCCGCATTCGGGGGCACTGCAAGGCACCCAAAGCGCTCGATCCAATCGCTCTTAGAAACCAAATTCATCGCTGGTGGAGAGGGCTGGATTCGAACCAGCGTACTCGTAAGAGGGCAGATTTACAGTCTGCTGCCATTAACCACTCGGCCACCTCTCCGGCGAACCTCGAAATATAGCACGATTTTGTGACTACACAGAAATCCCAGCGACAACTTGAAGCAGGAACCTCTGCCGAGGTGTGAACCCGTCGATTATCAACCAGTTTTGGCCTCTCCCGACGCCTGCGCCTCACGCCATGCACGGGCTTGGCCAAAATGTCCGCAGCCGATGAAGGGCACGGGCGGCCGCAGCGCGGACAGCGGCGAGGGATGATTCGACATCAGCACCTTATGGCGCGCAACGTCGATCAACGCCCGCTTACTCTGCGCGTGCGCGCCCCAGAGCATGAAAACAACAGGCCGATCGCCCTGCGCCACATGGCGGATCACGGCATCGGTCAGCACCTCCCAGCCCCGGCCCGCGTGGCTGGCCGGCTGGGCTTCCTCGACCGTGAGGCAGGTGTTGAGCAGCAGCACGCCGTGGGTCGCCCACTTCACCAGGCTGCCGCCCGGGTTCGGGAATGGCGGCGGCGGCGTGCCCAGGTCGCGCTGCAGCTCCTTGAAGATGTTGCGCAACGAAGGTGGCAGGGGCACACCCGGCGCCACCGAAAAGGACAGCCCTTCGGCCTGCCCGCGCCCATGGTACGGGTCCTGCCCCAGGATCACCACCCGCACGTCCTCGGGCGGCGTGAGTTCCAGCGCCCGCAGCGGCTGCGGCGGGAAGATCACCGCGCCGGCGTCGAGCCGTTCGCGCAGGAAGGCCTGCAGCTTCTGGCCCGCGGTGCCGGCGAAGAAGTCGTCGACCAGCGGCTGCCAGCCTGGCGCCACGGGCCAGTCGGCGGGATCGCTGCCGGTCAGCTGATCCGGGCCGCTCATTGGAACAAGGCCGCCAGGGCTTCGCCGGGTTCGTCGGCGCGCATGAAGGCTTCGCCGACCAGGAAGGCCTGCACGCCCGCGGCGCGCAGCTGCGCGACGTCGTCGCGCGTGGTGATGCCCGATTCGGTGACCAGGATGCGCTCGGCGGGCACCTTCTCGCGCAACGTCAGCGTGGTCTGGATCGACACCTCGAAGTTGCGCAGGTTGCGGTTGTTGATGCCGATCAGCGGCGTCTTCAACTTGAGCGCGCGCTCGAGTTCGTCCGCGTCGTGCACCTCCACCAGCACCGCCATGCCCAGGCCCAGCGCGATGGCCTCGAAGTCGCGCATCTGCGCATCGTCGAGGCAGGCCGCGATCAGCAGCACCGCGTCGGCGCCCATCGCGCGCGATTCGTAGAGCTGGTAGGGGTCGACCATGAAGTCCTTGCGCAGCACCGGCAGGTCGCACGAAGCGCGCGCCTGCTTGAGGAAGTCGACGCTGCCCTGGAAGAACTGGCGATCGGTGAGCACCGACAGGCAGGCCGCGCTGACCGCGCCATCGCCCTCGGCATAGCTCTGCGCGATGTCGGCCGGGATGAACTCGGCGCGCAGCACGCCCTTGCTGGGGCTGGCCTTCTTGACCTCGGCGATCACCGCGGCCTGGCCGGCGGCGATCTTGCGGCGCAGCGCGCCCACGAAGTCGCGCGTGAGCACGCGGCTCTCGGCATCGAAGCGCACGGCCTCCAGCGGGCTGCGCTTCCTGGCGGCGGCGATTTCCTCGTGCTTGACGGCCACGATCTTGTTCAGGATGTCGGACATGGTTCTTTCTCTCTGCGGTCTTTGTCAGGCGCCCTGCGTGGCGGTGACCAGTTGGCTCAGCTTGGCCTTGGCGGCGCCGCTCGTGATGGCGGCGCGCGACTTCTCCACGCCGGCCGCGATCGAATCGACCACGTTGGCTGCGTACAGCGCCGCTCCGGCGTTGAGCAGCACGATGTCGCGCGCGGCGCCAGGTTCGTCGTCGAGCACGCCGCGCAGCATCGCCATCGACTGCTCGGGCGTCTCCACGCGCAGCGCGCGGTTGCTCGCCATCTGGAAGCCGAAGTCTTCGGGGTGCAGCTCGTACTCGCGGATCTCGCCGTTGCGGAGTTCGCCCACCATGGTGGCGGCGCCCAGCGAAACCTCGTCCATGCCGTCGCGGCCGTAGACCACCAGCGCATGCTCCGCGCCCAGGCGCTGCAGCGCGCGCACCTGGATGCCCACCAGGTCGGCGTGGAACACGCCCATCAGGATGTTGGGCGCGCCGGCCGGGTTGGTCAGCGGGCCCAGGATGTTGAAGATGGTCTTGATGCCCAGTTCCTTGCGCACCGGCGCCACGTTCTTCATCGCCGGGTGGTGGTTGGGCGCGAACATGAAGCCGATGCCCACGTCCGCGATGCACTGCGCGATCTGTTCGGGCTTGAGGTTGATGTTGACGCCCAGCGCCTCCAGCACGTCGGCACTGCCCGACTTGCTGCTCACGCTGCGCCCGCCGTGCTTGCTCACCTTGGCGCCGGCCGCGGCCGCGACGAACATCGAGCAGGTCGAGATGTTGAAGGTGTGCGAGCCGTCGCCGCCCGTGCCCACGATGTCGACCAGGTGCGTGGTGTCGGCCACCGGCACCTTGGTCGAGACCTCGCGCATCACCTGCGCGGCGGCGGTGATCTCGCCGATGGTTTCCTTCTTCACGCGCAGGCCGGTGATCAGCGCGGCCATCATCACGGGCGAGCACTCGCCGCTCATGATGAGGCGCACGATGTGCAGCATCTCGTCGTGGAAGACTTCGCGGTGTTCGATGGTGCGCTGCAGCGCTTCCTGGGGGGTGATCATGAGAGAGGTCTCCTCGAGAGGGAATCAGCGGCCGACGGGCACGGCGGGTGCATCGGTGAACGCGAGCTTGAGGCCGAAGCCGATGAACAGCACGCCGGCGGCGCGGTCGAGCCAGTGCATGCCCTTCTGCACCGCGCCGCGGCGCGCCATCCAGCCCGCGGCCAGCGCCCAGCCGACGTTGACGGGAATGGCGTTGAGGTTGAACAGCACGCCCAGCAGCACGAAGTACAGCGCCGCGTGCTCGGCACCGGGCGCGATGAACTGCGGCACGAAGGCCAGGAAGAACAGCGCCACCTTGGGGTTGAGCACGTTGGTCCAGAAGCCGCCGAGGAAGATCGCCTTGAGGCTGCGTTCCCCGCCTGCGGCCGCCACGGCGTCCAGGTCGGCGGGTGGCTGCGGACGCGACAGCACCATGCGCACGCCCAGGTACAGCAGGTAGGCCGCGCCGATGACCTTGAGCACCGTGAAGGCCGCCGCCGAGGTCGCCATCAGCGTGCCGACGCCGACCGCCGCCGCGACGATGTGGACGAAGCAGCCCGCCGTGATGCCCAGCCCCGCCACGATGCCCGCGCGCACACCGGTGCGCAGCGAGTTCGACACGATGTAGAGCACGTCGGGCCCGGGCGTGAGGTTCAGCAGCCAGCCGGCGGCGATGAAGGCCAGCAGATGGGGGAGATCGGGCATCGCGCGCGCCTCCGGCTCAGGCCTTGAAGAAGGCGCGGATCGTGGCCACGGCCCGGTCGATGCCCGCGGCATCGACATCGAGGTGCGTGACGAAGCGCAAGCGGTAGAGCCCGGTCGCGAGGATGCCCTGGCTGTTGAGACTCGCGAGCAGTTCCGAGGAGCGCGCCTGCGCCGCGCCCCCGAGCTCGACGAACACGATGTTGGTCTGCGGCGCCTCGACCGTCAGGCCCTCGATGCCTTCGAGGCCCTGTGCGAGCCGCTGCGCCAGCGCGTGGTCGTCGGCCAGGCGGTCGATGTGGTGGTCGAGTGCATGCGAGGCCGCGGCCGCCAGCAGGCCGGCCTGGCGCAGGCCGCCGCCCGCCATCTTGCGGATGCGGTGCGCGCGTGCAATGAACTCGCGCGATCCCAGCAGCGCCGAGCCGACGGGCGCACCCAGGCCCTTGCTGAAACACACCGACACGCTGTCGAAGCACTGCGCGATGCGGCGGGCTTCGGCGCGGATGTCGGTGCTGCCGTTCCGTGCCGCCTGCGCGGTCGCGGCGTTGAACAGGCGCGCGCCGTCGAGGTGCCGCTGCAGCCCCTTGCGCTTGGCCAGCTCGGTCGCCGCCTGCACGTAGTCGAAGGGCAGCAGCTTGCCGCCCAAGGTGTTCTCCAGCGCCAGCAGCTTGGTGCGCGCGAAGTGCGCGTCGTCGGGCTTGATGGCGGCCTCGATCTGCGCGAGCGGCAAGGTGCCGTCGGGCGCATGGTCGAGCGGCTGGGGCTGCACGCTGCCGAACACGGCCGCACCACCGCCTTCCCAGCGGTAGCAGTGCGCCTGCTGGCCCACGATGTATTCGTCGCCGCGGCCGCAGTGCGAGAGGATCGCGCACAGGTTGCTCTGCGTGCCCGTGGGCACGAACAGCGCGGCCTCGAAGCCCAGCAGCGCCGCGATCTTTTCCTGCAGCGCGTTCACCGTCGGGTCGGTACCAAAGACGTCGTCGCCCAGCGGGGCCGCCATCATGGCTTCCCGCATCGCGGGCGTGGGCTGCGTGACGGTGTCGCTGCGCAGGTCGACGAGGTGGGTGCGGTCGGTCATGGTGGCTAGTCCAGGAAGTTCTTGAGCATGGCGTGGCCGTGCTCGGTCAGGATCGATTCGGGGTGGAACTGCACGCCTTCGATGCGCACCTCGTGCGCGAAGCCGGTGTGCCGCACGCCCATGATCTCGCCATCGTCGGTCCAGGCGGTGACGGCCAACTCTTTCGGGCAGCTCGCGCGCTCGATCGACAGCGAGTGGTACCGGTTCACGACGAAGCGCTCCGGCAGCCCCGCGAAGACGCCCTCGCGCGTGGTCGTGATCTCGCTGGTCTTGCCGTGCATCAGCTGCTGGGCCCGCACGATCTTGCCGCCGAAGGCCGCGCCGATGGCCTGGTGGCCCAGGCACACGCCCAGGATCGGCAGTTGGCCCGCGAAGGCCTGGATCGCCGCCACCGACACACCCGCTTCGGCCGGCGAACACGGCCCGGGCGAAATCACCAGCCGCGCCGCACCGCCCGCGATGCGCTGGGCGATCTGCGCCACGTCGATCTCGTCGTTGCGCACCACCTCCACTTCCGCCCCCAGCTCGCCGAAGTACTGGACGATGTTGTAGGTGAAGGAGTCGTAGTTGTCGATCATCAGCAGTTTCATGGCTTGCTCACAATCCGGTGCACGCCCTTCACCACGGGAAAGACGTTGAAGTTGATCAGCAGGCCCAGCTTGAGGCCCGACAGCCGCAGCGCGGCCAGCACCTGCGCGCGGTGCAGGTCGGTCAGCACGTCGACCGCCTTGAGCTCGACGATGACCGACTGCTCGATCACGAAGCCCGCACGGTACACCTCGCCCAGCGAACGGCCCTTGTAGCTGGCCGACAGTGCCACGTCGCGCGTGAAGCCGATCTCGCGTTCGGCCAGTTCGATGGCCAGCGCGGCCGCATAGGCGCCCTCGTCGAGGCCGGTGCCGAGCACGCGCTGCACTTCGACCGCCGCGCCGATGATCTCGTGCGAAAAGTCGTTCTGAATATCGGGTGCGGAGCTCATTCCAGGCCTTCCTCGACCAGTTCGGCCGCCCGCAGCAGTGCGCGCGCCTTGGCCTCTGTTTCTTTCCATTCCAGCTCGGGCACCGAGTCGGCCACCACGCCGGCCGCGGCCTGCACGTGCAGCACCTGGTCCTTGACGATGCCGGTGCGGATCGCGATGGCCACGTCCATGTCGCCCGCATAGCTGATGTAGCCGCAGGCGCCGCCGTAGAGGCCGCGCTTGGTGGGCTCGAGCTGGTCGATCAGTTCCATCGCATGCACCTTGGGCGCGCCGGTCAGCGTGCCCGCGGGGAACGTGGCCTTGAGCACGTCGATGGCGGTCATGCCGTCCTTGAGCGTGCCCTCGACGTTGCTCACGATGTGCATCACGTGGCTGTAGCGCTCCACCGCGAAGGCCTCGGTCACCTTCACGGTGCCGGTCTTGGCGATGCGGCCGATGTCGTTGCGCGCCAGGTCGATCAGCATCACGTGCTCGGCGCGCTCCTTCGGGTCGTTGATGAGTTCGACCTCGGCCGCCTTGTCCAGTTCGAGCGAGGCGCCGCGCGGGCGGGTGCCGGCCAGCGGGCGGATGGTGATCTTCTGCTCGCCGTCGTCGGTATTCTCCTGGCGCACCAGGATCTCGGGCGAGGCGCCCACCACATGGAAATCGCCCAGGTGGTAGTAGTACATGTAGGGCGAGGGATTGAGCGAACGCAGCGCGCGGTACAGCGACAGCGGCGACTCGGTGTAGCGCTTGCTGATGCGCTGGCCCACCTGCACCTGCATGAAGTCGCCGGCGGCGATCATCTCCTTGGCGCGCTCCACGGCCGTGATGTAGTCGGCCTTGGCGAAGCTGCGCTCGGCCGGATGCGCCTGCGTGGGCTTCACCACCGGCGCGCTCACCGAGTACTTGAGCTTTTCCTTGAGTTCGCGCAGCCGGCGCTTGGCGTTGGCATAGGCCTCGGGCTGCTTGGGGTCGGCGTAGACGATCAGGTACAGCTTGCCCGACAGGTTGTCGATGACCGCCAGCTCTTCGCACTGCAGCAGCAGGATGTCGGGGCAGCCCAGCGTGTCGGGCGGGCAGCTCTTTTCCAGCTTGCGCTCGATGTGGCGCACGGTGTCGTAGCCGAAGTAGCCCGCGAGGCCGCCGCAGAAGCGCGGCAGGCCGGGCCGCAGCGCGACCTTGAAGCGCTTCTGGTACTCGGCGATGAAGTCGAGCGGGTTGCCCTTCGCGGTTTCGACGACCTGACCGCCCGTCACCACCTCGGTGACGGCATCGGCGCCGAAGCCGCTGGCGCGCAGCAAGGTCTTGGCGGGCAGGCCGATGAAGCTGTAGCGCCCGAAGCGCTCGCCGCCCACCACGGATTCGAGCAGGAAGCTGTGCTTGCCGCCGCCCTCCGAATGGGCCAGCTTGAGGTACAGCGACAGCGGCGTCTCGAGGTCGGCGAAGGCCTCGGCCATCAGCGGGATGCGGTTGTAGCCCTGAGCGCTGAGGCTCTTGAATTCAAGTTCGGTGATCACGGATTCGTTCTCCAGTTGCCTGCGGGCGCGTCTTCGGCCGGCGGCAAGGTCATTCACAGGTGGTCCGGCGTCGTCGAGTATGTGTCGATCCGGAACCGCGGGCGCACGGCGTGCGCCGTGCCATCAAACAGTCAGCGATGGATGGCGACGCCAGGGCCAGGCTCCCCGGCTGCCTTCACCTGTTTGATGGATGTGATGAACGAACATGTTGGCGTGAGTTTAGCCCACGAAAACGGCCGAGGGTGCAAGCGGGGGCTTCAGGGTTCCCCCGGAGCGCGGCCGGAAAACGAAACGATAGATTCGCACGACCGTTCGCAAAAGACCCAGGAGTGCCCTCATGCCCCGTGTTTCGCTCCCCGCCCTGTGCCGCCGGCTCGCGCTGACGGCCTGCCTGGGCCTCGCTGCCGTGGGGGCCGCGGCGGCGCCCGTCGACGTGGCCGGCGTCAAGCTCGACGACCGCCTGGTGCTGGCCGGCAGCCCGCTGCAGCTCAACGGCGCGGGCGTGCGCTACAAGGCCGTGTTCAAGGTCTACACGGCCGGCCTGTACCTGGGCCAGAAGGTGTCCAGCCCCGAAGAGGTGCTGGCCGCGGCGGGACCCAAGCGCGTGGCCATCACCATGCTGCGCGACATCGACGCCAACGAACTGGGCAAGCTCTTCACCAAGGGCGTGGAGGAGAACTCGCCGCGCAGCGAGATGGTGAACCTCATTCCCGGCCTGCTGCGCATGGGCCAGATGTTCGCCGACCAGAAACAGCTCAGGACCGGCGACACCTTCACCATCGACTGGCTGCCGGGCACCGGCACCCTGATCACGGTGCGCGGCGTGCCGCAGCCCGAGCCGGTCAAGGAGCCGGCCTTCTACAACGCGCTGCTGCGCATCTGGCTGGGGCCCAGCCCGGCCGACTGGAAGCTCAAGGACGCGCTGCTGGGCAAGCCGTAGCGCCGGCTCAGGCGGCCGCGAGTTCGGCCAGCGAATCGACGAAGCCGTCGGCGTCCACGCCGCGCACCGGCTCGCCGTGGTTGTAGCCGTAGCTCACCAGCACCACCGGGCAGCCCGCGGCGCGTGCCGCGCGCGCATCGTTGCTCGAGTCGCCGACCATCAGCGTGCGCGCGGGCACGGTGCCCAGCGCCTCGCAGGTCTTGAGCAGCGGCAGCGGGTCGGGCTTCTTGCGCGCGAAGGCATCGCCGCCGAACACCTGCTCGAAGAAGCCGTCCAGCCCCTTGGCCGCGAGCAGCGGCACGGCGAAGGCCTGGGGCTTGTTGGTCAGGCAGGCCAGCCGCAGGCCGCGTGCGCGCAGCGCCTGCAGGCCGTCGATCACGCCCGCGTAGAGCGCCGAGTGCTGGCCGTTGATCGCGATGTAGTGGTGCTGGTAACGCGCGAAGGCGTGCGCGTAGCGCGCCGCCTCCGCGCCCACATGCGCGAGCACCGACTGCACGAGGTGCTCGGAGCCCTTGCCGACCATCTTCTCGACCGCCTGCGCGTGGACGGCCGGCAGGCCGAGGTCGACCAGCATCGCATTGAGCGCGGCGACGAAATCGCCGAGGGTGTCGACCATCGTGCCGTCGAGGTCGACGATGGCGGCATCGAAATCCGAGAGGTTCAGGCGTGGAGCGTTCAAAGCGGGCCGATCGAGTTCAGGACGTGAAGCGGCGCAACACCGAAAGACGTTGCGCGTGGAGCCCGCATTTTCGATCAGCGCGTCGCCGGCTCAGTGGCGCATGCCGCACAAGGCCTGCAGCACCGCGGTCCGGGCCTGCCCCAGCACCATGCCGCGCCAGTCGTCGGCGTCGCCGTAGAAGGCCTCGCGCATCGCGGCCTTGACGGCGACGACCTCTTCGGCCGACGCATCGCCCTGGCGGCGGTTCAGCCAATGGTCGCCGCGCACCGCGTCGAGCACCGGCAGCACGGGCACGGTGCCGTACTCCAGCGCCACGCTGGCCTGTTCGGCGCCGGGGCAGGCTTGCGCCAGCAGCAGGCTGATCGGTCCGCTGACCGGCGCGGACTTCGAGGTGGTCTCGCTGAGCGAGAACACGTCGGCGCCCCAGCAGCGGCGCGCGAAAGGCAGCTCGGCCACGGCACCGGTATGGATTTTCTCCGCGTGGCCGCGCGGCCCCAGGCCGGTGTGGATGTCGAGCCAGACCACGCTGCGCTTGCCGCGGCCGTGCGTCTGCAGGATCTGCTGCAGCGTGCGCAGGCTCCAGGCCCGTTCGGCGCCGCCGTAGAACATGCCGTCGGGATGGTCGTACTGGCCCAGCGTGACCGCAAACTGGTAGGCCTGCTCGCCGCGCTCGCGGATGAAGTCGGCCAGCGCCTGGCGGTTGGCCTCGGTGGGCGGCCATTCGGCGGGCAGCAGCAGGTCGTGCAGTTCGGCATAGCCCGGATTGGCCGGGCGCGGGCGCGCGAAGTCCACGCAGTTGCGGTTGAGGTCGATGTTGTCCTCGTTGACGCGCCGCAGGTGCGAGAAGCCGTAGGGGTTGACCGCATGCACCAGCAGCAGCGCGATGCCCTCGGCCGCGAGCCGGCCGTGCAGTTCGGTGTCGTGCAGCAGCGCGACCTGGCTGCCCGAGCCACAGAAGCCTTCGGGGCCGTGCGTGCCGGAAGTCATCACGATCAGGCGCGTCGCATCGGCCGGGCCGAGCACGGTGGCGTCCATCGACAGCGCTTCGCCCTGCGCGCCCAGGTGGCCTTCGAGCACATGGGTTTCGAGCTCGGCGCCGGCGGCGCGCACGCCCGCGCGGAACTTGGCGCGCGCGTCGTCGTAGGTGCTGCCGAAACATTCGGTGGTGGTGGGCATGGGGTTTCCTTTGTCGTGGTCAGGGAGAGGGTTGGTCGTCGATGCCGACGCCGGTGCGGTCGGGCATGAACAGCAGCGGCCAGGTCGACAGCAGCAGCGAGACGATCACGTACCAGGCCGGCGCCAGCTTGCTGCCGGTGACGCCGATCAGCCACACGGCGATCAGCTGCGCGAAGCCGCCGAACAGGGCCACGCCGATGCTGTAGGTGACCGACATGCCGGTGGCGCGCACGGCGTTGGGGATCATCTCGGGGATCATGGTGATGGTGGGCACCGCATGCAGCGTGAGCAGCACGCTGAGGAAGCCCACGATGCCCAGCAGGTTCGCCACGCTGGGCGCGGCGTTGAGCCACATGAAGCAGGGATAGATCGCGAGCAGCGAGGCGATGCGCCCGGTCAGCACCAGCGGCTTGCGCCCGTAGCGGTCGGCCAGCTTGCCGACGAAGGGCGCGACCACGAAGGTGATGCCGGCCGAGAGCACGCTGGCCAGCAGCGCCGCGTCTGCGGGCAGGCCCAGTTCGCGGATCGCGTAGGTGGGCATGTACAGCAGGATGATGTACGAGGACACGGTGCCGCCCATGATCAGCAGGATGCCCAGCAGCGTCTTCCACTTGTAGGAACGCAGCAGCACGCGCAGCGGGTTCGGCAGGTCGGCGCGCACCGCCGTGCGCGATGCCGCACCGGTGCTCGCCTCCTTCACCTGCAGCGTCTCGTGCAGCTGCTTGCGGATGTACATGCCCACGGGCGCGATCAGCACGCCCAGCGCGAAGGGCACGCGCCAGCCCCAGCTCTCGAGCGCGGCGGGCGACAGCCAGTGCGACAGCGCGGCCGCGACGCCCGCGCCGACCATGATGCCCAGGCCCTGGCTGGCGAACTGCCAGCTCGCGAAGTAGCCGCGGTTGCGGTTCGTACTGCTCTCCACCAGCATGGTGACGGACACGCCCACCTCGCCGCCCGCGGAGAAGCCCTGCAGCAGCCGCGCGATCACGATCAGCACGGGCGCGGCGATGCCGATCTGCGCATAGGTCGGCGCCACCGCGATCAGCGCGCAGCCCAGCGCCATCAGCATGATGGTCAGCACCATCGCGGCCTTGCGGCCCCGGCGGTCGGCGTACTGGCCGATCACGATGCCGCCCAGCGGGCGCGAGACGAAGCCCACGCCGAAGGTCGCCACCGACAGCAGCAGCTGGCCCTGCGCGGTCGCCATCGGGAAGAAGAGCTTGCCGATCAGGATCGCGAAGAAGCTGTAGACCGTGAAGTCGAAGAACTCGAGCGCGTTGCCGATGGTGGTGGCGACCAGCACCTTGCGGCGGCTCGGCGGGGCATGGGAGGTCGGCGCCCGGAGGGCGTCGTCGGCAGTGGTGGTGGTCATCGGTCTCCTCGCCGCAGCGAATGTTTTTGTCTGGCATGA
The DNA here is from genome assembly GCF_030317215.1 of Variovorax sp. J2P1-31. Classification (NCBI taxonomy): domain Bacteria; kingdom Pseudomonadati; phylum Pseudomonadota; class Betaproteobacteria; order Burkholderiales; family Comamonadaceae; genus Variovorax; species Variovorax sp. J2P1-31. Next base: position 190,466 of record NZ_JASZYA010000005.1, on the reverse strand, counting down.
CGGCCTCCGGGGGGCCGGGGCCAGAGCTTAGGCATATTGGCCGCAAAGAGAAAGACAACACAAAAGGGCTCGTGATAACCTGAAGATTGCACCTTCCCTCACCCGCAAAACTGCGCCGGCCCATGACCTTCAACCAGCTTCGCGCCTTCCTCGCGGTCGCCGAAACCCAGGCCCTGCGGGCCGCCGCACGGCGGCTCAACGTGTCGCAGCCGGCCGTGTCCAAGGCCATGCGCGAGCTCGAACGCCAGCTCGACGTCTGCCTGTTCGAGCGCCATGCCAACGGCGTGGTGCTGACCGACTACGGCCATGCATTCCGCCGCCGCGCCTCGCTGCTGATCGAGGAGATGCGGCGCACCCACGAGGAGATGGACGCGATCCGCCACGGGACCTCGGAGAGCCTGTCGATCGCGCTCAGCTCGGCCATCGCGCTGTCGGTGCTGCCCGCGGCCTTCGAGGCCTTCCGCCAGGCCATGCCGCGCTCGCAGGTGCATTTCTCCGAGGGCGTGATGCCGATGGCGCTGGCGCAGCTGCGCGACGGCAGCGTCGACTTCGTCGCCACCCACGTGCTGCCCGGCATGGTGAGCGAGGAGTTCGAGGTCACGCACCTGTTCTCCACGCCGGTGGCGGTGTGCGCGCGCAAGGGCCATCCGCTGGCACGCACCCGCCGGCTCAAGAAGCTCGTCGACGCCCACTGGCTCGCGCCCGGCTATGCCGAGGAGAACGGCGACGTGCTGCGCCAGCTGTTCTCGCAGCACGGCCTGCCCGTGCCCGCCCAGGCGGTGCGCTGCCAGTCCTTCACCGTGGCGCTGGGCCTGCTCGCGCAGACCGACACGCTGTCGGTGCTGGCCGAGCCCATGGTGCGCGGCACGCTCAACGCACAGGGCATCGTGGCGCTGCCGCTGCAGGACCGGATGCCCACCGTCGCCGGCATCGTGGTCACGCGCAAGGGCGCGGCGCTCAGCCGCAGCGCACAGCTGTTCGTGCAGTGCCTGCGCGACGCCGCCACACCGCGCATGCCCTCCCCCGTATAGGACGCGGTCGCGCGCGAAAACGCCGGTCACTCTTGCCTCACAGGCAAGAGCCTTGTGCGCATTTTGGTGTTTTTCCGCAAGGAACAAAGCCGGACACTGGGCGCCATCCCAGACGCTTGCGACCCCCTCCATGACCTCCGACATCGCCATGCCTTCCGCCCTCGCGGCCCTGATCGCCACTGCTGGCCACGGCCCGAGCATCGGCCTCGAACTGCCGCTGGACAACGACTGGTCGCCCAAGGGCGACACCGCCCGGCGCGTCGCGGGCCGGCCCTTCGGCGTGCCCGACCTGGCGCACCACACGCGCCTGGTGAAGCTGGCCGACCGGCTGGGCTTTCGTGCGCTGTGGGCGCGCGACGTGCCGCTGTACGACCCGGCCTTCGGCGACGCCGCGCAGGTGTTCGAGGTGTTCAGCTACCTGGGCTACCTCGCGGGCGTGACCGAGCGCATCCTGCTCGGCACCGCGGCCGTCGTGCTGCCGCTGCGCGAGCCGGTGCTGACGCTGAAGTCGGCCGCCACGGTCGACCGGCTCAGCGACGGCCGCCTGCTGCTGGGCGTGGCGAGCGGCGACCGGCCGGTGGAATACCCGATCTTCGGGCGCGACTTCGCCTCGCGCGGCGAGCGCTTCCGCGCCCAGGTCGCGATGCTGCGCGACGGCGGTGCCGCGAGCCTGCCCGAGGGCATCGCGCTGCTGCCGCGCACCGCCCAGCCGCTGCCCCTGCTGGTGGCCGGCCTGGCGCAGCAGACGCCCGACTGGATCGGCACCCACATGGACGGCTGCCTGGCCTACCCCGGCACGCCCGAGGACCATGCGCGGCGCTCGGCCCAATGGCGCGCGGTGGCCGGCGAAGGCAAGCCCTATGCGAGCTTCATCCACCTGGACCTCTGCGACGATGCGGATGCGCCGCTGGAGCGCTATGCCTTCGGCGGCCGCATGGGCCGCCACGCGCTGCTGCGCGAGCTCAGCGATCTGCATGCGGCGGGCGTGCAGCATGTGGGTCTGCACCTGCGACGCAACCGCCGGCCGCTGGACGAGACGATGGAAGAGATCGCCGAGTTCGTGCTGCCGGCCTTCCATGCGAACCCGCTCGAATGACCGCTACGATCGACGCGATCGGCGCCTCCGTCGCGCGCAAGAGATTGAAATGAACGCAGAGCTCCCCTCCTCCCAGGCCGCGTGGCTGACGTCGCTGGCCCTGCAGGCCGACGCAGCCCCGTGCCCCGCCTGCGCCACGCTGCCCAGCCTCGGCTGGGAGGCCGTGCCCTCGAGCTTCGACCGCGACCGGCTGGAGGAAGTGGGCGCGCTCTACACCAGCGATCCGATGGAAGCCACGCTGGACGAGTACCACCCGGGCCCGACGCGCTACTGGTCGGCCGACGCGCCCATCGCGCCGAAGTTCTTCCCGTACAACCGCTGCACCGTGTGGTGCTGCCGGCGGTGCCGCTCGGTCTTCCTGCGCTACGCCGAGCATGGCGGCTACTACGAGGAAGAGCGCATCCGCCGCGTGACGCCGGCGCTGGTGATCGACGCCGAGCCCGACGCCTCCTGAGCGCGCGACGCGCTCAGGCCTCGGTCAGCGTCTGCGCGGCCAACACCGCCTCGGTGCGGTTGCGCACGTTGAGTGCGCGGAAGATCGCCGCGAGGTGGATCTTCACCGTGCCCTCGCTGATGCCCAGGCTGCGGCCGATCAGCTTGTTGGGCTTGCCCTGCGACAGCAGCTGCAGCACCTCGACCTGGCGGTCGGTCAGCACGTTGCGCAGCAGGTCGAGCGTCTGCACGGCGTTCGGGCCGCGCACCGCGGCCGCGGCGGCCGCGCCGGGCATGCCGGCCACCAGGCCGGCCGGCACCGCCGACAGCATCATCGGCGGCACGTACACCCCGCCGGCCAGCACCAGCCGCACCGCCGAGATCATCACCTGCGGCGGATAGGCCTTGGGAATGAAGCCCCGTACGCCGCACTCGAGCGCGCAGCGCATCACGTTCGGGTCTTCGGTGCCCGACAGCACGATCACCGGGATGGCGGGATGGCGGCGGCGCAGTTCGTCGATGTGCGACTGGCCCTGGGCGCCGGGCATGTGGAGGTCGATCACCGCGAGGTCGATGTCGTCCGAGACCCCGGCCAGCAGCTCGTCGACGCTCAGCGCCTGGACGAAGACGATGCCGGGTTCGATTTCGGACAGCTTGGCCTTGACCGCCTCGATGACGAGCCAGTGATCGTCGGCGATCAGCATTTTCATGGCGCAACCTCTGGCTCGGGCGAACTCTTGAAAACCAAAGATAACGTCGATTGCCACGCGCGACAAGCGGGATCTATACCGAACGGCATAGTCCCCAAGCGCTAAGGCGCGGGCCCGGGCCCGCCGGGGGCCTCAGCTGCGTGGCGCGCGGGCCGAACCGGCCACCATGTCGAAGCGGAACAGCCGGCATTCGATCGGCCCGTTCCACATCGGCACCCGGCGCGACTCCTTGAGCCGCATGCGCTTGGGCAGCTGCAGGTCGGGCGTGAGCATCCAGGCGGTCCAGCCCGCGTAGTTCTTCTTCCAGTGGCTCGCGAGCTGGCTGAAGAACTCGCCGCCGTCTTCGGTCGCGGCCTGCTCGCGCGCCCCGATGCGGGCCACGCCGCCGACCTCGATGCGCTCGCCGTAGGGCGGGTTGAGCACGATCACGCCGCCCTGCGGGGCGCCTTCGGGCGGCATGCGCTGCAGGGCGTCGCCGCCGCGGAACTGGATCGCCTCGGCCACGCCCGCGCGCTCGGCGTTGCGCTCGGCGAAGTCGACCATGCGGTGCGACACGTCGCTGCCGAAGATCGGCGGCGAGACGGTCGCGGGCTGGTCGGCGGCCTCGTTCTGGATCGACTCCCAGACGTGCGGCTGGAAGGGCAGCAGCTTCTCGAAGCCGAAGCGCCGCAGCGCGCCGGCCGGGATGCCCAGGCCGATCTGCGCGGCCTCGATGGCGATGGTGCCGCTGCCGCAGCAGGGGTCGTACAGCGGCGCGGCCGACACCGCGCCGGTCTCGGGGTTCCACCAGCCGCTGGCGGCCAGCATGGCCGCGGCCAGCGTCTCCTTGAGCGGCGCGTCGCCCGTGTCCTGGCGCCAGCCGCGCTTGAACAGCGGCTCGCCCGAGGTGTCGATGTAGAGCGTGCAGCTGTCGGTGGTGAGGTGCGCGAACACGCGCACGTCGGGCCGCTGGGTCTCGATGCTGGGGCGCACGCCGTGGGCCTTGGCGCGGAAGCGGTCGGCGATCGCGTCCTTGATGCGCAGCGTGGCGAAGTTCAGGCTGGTCAGCGGGCTGTGCTGGGCCGTGGTCTCGATCTTGAAGGTCTGCTGGGGCGTGAACCAGATCTCCCAGGCCACGCCGCTGGCGATGGCGTAGAGGTCGTTCTCGCTGCGGTAGGGCGCATGCGCGAGCTCGATCAGCACGCGCTGCGCGAGCCGGCTGTAGAGGTTGAGCTTCATCGCGTCGCGCCAGGAGCCGCGCACGAACACGCCGCCGCGCGAGGCCATCAGGTCGTCGCCCGCGAGACCGGTCAGGCCGTGCACCTCCTGGGCAAGAAAGTCCTCGACGCCGGCGGCGCAGGGCAGGAAGAGATGGAGCTGGTTCATGGGGTTCGGGCAGACGGAAGGAAGCCCGCCGATTGTCGCCGCTGGCGCGGCGCGTGCCGCTTCGGGCTCAGAGCGCCTTGCGCAGGCTGGCCGGCGCGATGCGCAGCGCCTCGCGGTACTTGGCCACGGTGCGGCGCGCGCACTCGATGCCCTGCTCCTTGAGCATCTCGGAGATCTGGCTGTCGGACAGCGGCTTCTTGATGTTCTCGGAACCCACGAACTGCTTGATCAGCGCCCGCACCGCGGTGCTCGAGGCGTTGCCGCCGGCCTCGGTGCCCAGCGCCGAGCCGAAGAAATACTTGAGCTCGACCGTGCCGTAGGGCGTGGCCATGTACTTGGCGGTGGTCACGCGGCTGATGGTCGATTCGTGCAGGCCCAGTTCGTCGGCGATCTCGCGCAGCACCAGCGGGCGCATGGCCAGCTCGCCGTGCACGAAGTAGCTCTTCTGCCGCTCGACGATGGCGCTGCTCACGCGCAGGATGGTGTCGAAGCGCTGCTGGATGTTCTTGATGAACCAGCGCGCCTCCTGCAGCCGCTGCGACAGGGCCTGGCTGCCCTCGCCCTTGTGCGACTTGAGCGCGCCGGCATAGATGTCGTGCACCCGCAGGCGCGGCATCACCTCGGGGTTGAGCATCACGCGGAACTTGACGTTCGTGCCCTGCCCGGTGCGCGTCACGATCACGTCGGGCACCACGATGTTGCGCTCGACGTCGACAAATCGACGGCCCGGCTTGGGCTCCAGCGTGGCGATCAGCTGCAGCGCGCTGCGCACCTCTTCCTCGTTGCTGCGCGTGAGCGTGGCCAGGCGCTTGAAGTCGCGCCGCGCCAGCAGCTCCATCGGCTGCTTGCAGATCGCGATGGCGGTCTTGCGCACCTGCGCGATCTCTTCGGACTCGCCGGGCTCGGCCAGCGCGCGCAGCTGGATCGCCAGGCACTCGCCCAGGTCGCGCGCGCCCACGCCGACCGGCTCCAGGCTCTGCAGCAGGCCCAGCGCGACCTGGAAGTGGTGCACCAGGCCGTCGAATTCGTCGTTGTCGTCGCCCGCCAGGCCCGAGGCCAGCGCGGGCAGCGAATCCTCGAGGTAGCCGTCGTCGTTGAGCGACTCGATCAGGAAACGCAGGGCGGCGCGGTCGCTCTCGTTGAGGCGCAGGCTCAGCGCCTGCCGGTGCAGGAAGGACTGCAGCGATTCCTGGCTGCGCGCCAGCTCGGTCGCATCGGCGCGCTCGCTGCCGTCGTTGGGGCCGAGGTTGTTGCTGCTGGCCGGCGCGTCGCCGCCCCACTCGCTGTCGTCGGGCGCCATCTCGACGGTGCCGTCGCCCTCCCAGTCGGGCGCGGCCTCGGTCGCGTCGACCGCCGGCGCGTCGGCCTCGGCGGCGGCGCTGCTGCTGTCGGTGCTGGACGTGGCCGACGGGCCGGGCGTGAAGTCGTCGTCGCGCGGCGGCGGCGCGTCGGCGGCATCGACGCCGAATTCCTCGCGCGGCGCCTCTTCGGCCGTGCGTTCCAAGAAGGGGTTCTCGTCGAGCATCTGCTCGACTTCCTGGCTCAGCTCGAGCGTGGACAACTGCAGCAGCCGGATCGACTGCTGGAGTTGGGGCGTGAGCGCGAGATGCTGCGAGACGCGCAGCGAAAGGCCCTGCTTCATGGAAAAATGGCTCCCCCCCAGGCTGCGCGCTTCGCGCTACGCCAACCCCCTACCGGGGGCGGGCCGGCCGCTTCGGGCGGCCGTGCGCGGCGGCCCCCGCGAAGAAGTTCCGCGTGGATGACGGCCACGTTCATCCTGGACCTCGCCGCATGGTCACATCCGGAAGTGCTCGCCCAGGTACACGCGGCGTACCTCGGCGTTGTCGACGATCTCCGAAGGCGTGCCTTGTGCCAGCACATGCCCGTCGCTGATGATGAACGCGTGATCGCAGATGCCCAGGGTCTCGCGCACGTTGTGATCGGTGATGAGCACGCCGATGCCGCGGCCCTTGAGGAAGCTGACGATGCGCTGGATCTCGATCACCGCGATCGGGTCGATGCCGGCGAAGGGCTCGTCGAGCAGGATGAAGCGCGGCTGCGTGGCCAGTGCGCGGGCGATCTCGACGCGGCGGCGTTCACCGCCCGACAGCGCCAGCGCGGGCGAGTCGCGCAGGTGGTCGACCCGCAGTTCCGCCAGCAGTTCGTTGAGCCGCTGCTCGACACGCGCGCTCGACAGCGGCGCCTGCTTGCCGTTGGCGTCGGGTTCGCGCTGCAGTTCGAGCACGGCCCGCACGTTCTCCTGCACCGTGAGCTTGCGGAAGATCGAGGCTTCCTGCGGCAGGTAGGACAGGCCCATGCGCGCGCGGCGGTGGATCGGCATGTGGGCGATCGGCTCGCCGTCGATGCTGATCTCGCCCGCATCGGCGCGCACCAGGCCCACGATCATGTAGAAGGAGGTGGTCTTGCCGGCGCCGTTGGGGCCCAGCAGGCCCACCACTTCGCCCTTCTGCACGTCGAGCGACACGTCCTTGACGACCTGGCGGCTGCCGTAGCGTTTCTGCAGGCCGCGCACCTGCAGCCGGCTGACCGACGGATCCGCCACGCCGGTCCCGTCGACCGACATCCGCCCGGTGTTGACGCTGCCGTCCGTCACGGGCGGGGTTCCGCATCGAGCGTGGTGCTCGGGCGCAGGCCGCGGCCCGGCGCGGGCGTCGGGGTGGCGGGTGCGGGAGCCGGCGCGGCCGACGATTTGGCGGCCCCGGATGCCGCGGCGCGGGGCGTGAGGATGGTCCGGACCCGGCTGCCCGGGGCACCGGCGGTCACGCTGGCGCCCGGTGCCGCGCTCGCGCCGTTGACGGTGAAGGTGTCCTTGCCCTGGTCGTAGACGATCAACTCGCCGCTGCTCTCGTCGTTGGGCGTGGCGCCGATCAGCCGGCGCATCACCGCGCGGCGGATGAACTTCACGTTGTCGGCCCGGCTGTCGTATTCGATGACCTCGCCCTCGCCTTCGGTCCACTCGTCACCGGGGGTGTCGCGCTTCTGCTTGTAGTAGGCCAGCTTGCCCGGCGCCGCCGTGACCACGCCGTACTGGTAGCCCTCGGGGTCCTGGCGCACGTCGATGCGCGCGCCGCGGATCAGGATGGTGCCCTTGGTCACCACCACGTTGCCGGTGAACACGCTGGTCTGCTGGAGGTCGTCATAGCGCATGGCATCGGCCTCGATGTTCATCGGCTTGGTCCGGTCGGCCTTCTCGGCCAGGGCCGGAAACGCGGCGCAGGCCAGCATCAGCACGGCAGCGCCGGCGCGCAGGAGGGAGAGGAGTGGGGAGGTGGGGCGCGAGGTCATAGAGGCACGAAACTTGCTCGATCATTGTATGCGGCACGGGGCGCCGCATCGGTTGCGCAGACGAAAAAGCCCGCCGAAGCGGGCTGGTTCCGGGCGGAGCCGCACAAAGCGCGGCGCTTCAGGACTTGCGCGCTTCGGCGATCAGCGCGTTGGTGACTTCCAGCGCACGGTCCAGCGAGCCGGCCGTGTCGCCGTCGATGTACCAGCGGCCGGCCACGCCCAGCGCAGGCACGCCCGCGACCTGGTAGTCGGCCGTGAGCTGGGTCGCGCGCTTGGCCTTGCCGGCCACCGAGAAGGACTTGTACAGGTCGGCGAACTTCTTGGCGTCGAAGCCGGGCTGCTTCTCGAACCAGGCCACGATCGCGGCATCGCCGAACACCGGCTGGCGCTGCTGGTGGATGGCCTGGAACAGCTTCATCTGGAACTCGTCGACCTTGCCCATGGCTTCGAGCGCGTAGTAGAGGCGCTGCTTGGGTTCGGTGTCGTTGCCCACGAAAGGCACGGGGATGCGGCGGAACACCACGTCGGCCGGCAGCTGCTTGACCCAGGTCTCCAGGCGCGGCTCGAAGGCGGCGCAGTGCGGGCAGTTGTACGAGAAGAACTCCACCACCTCGACCTTGCCCGCGGGCGTGTCGACCGGCGCCCGCTTGCCCAGCACGATGTAGTCGGTGCCGGCCTTGGGTGCGCGGCCCTGGGCCTGCACGCCGGTGGCGGCGAAGGGAAGCAGCGCCACCGAGGCGGCGGTCAGCGAAAAGTCACGGCGTTTCATCATCAAAGGTTCTCCAGTGCGGCTGACAGAGCCGCGAGACCGGTGCGGAGTTCCCGCACCGAAGAAATCGAGGACGCGCGCATCGCGGTGAACCGCGGGCCTGGGCCTATCGCTGGACGCGCACGAGATTGGATTCGAAGCCGCCGCCGTCGAGGCGCGACTTGAGCCGGTCGGCATCATCCTTCTTGTTGAAAGGCCCGGCGCGCACACGGAATACCGTGCGGCCGGCCTGCTCGCGCTCGGTGATCCGGGCTTCCACGCCCATCAGCGACAGCTTGGCGCGCTGGGCCTCGGCGTCCTCGGTGGTGCGGAAGGCGCCGGCCTGCACGAAGTAGACGAAGGGATCGGGTCCGTCGCCGACGGTGCCGACCGGGCCGACGGCACCGGCGCGCGCGCGCGCCAGATCGCCCAGCGGATCGGCCGAGGTCGAGGGCTTGGCGACTTCGGCCGGCGACACGGTGCGCGGCTTGGCCGGCTGCGCCGTGCCGGAGGCATCGGGCGGCACCACCACCGGCACCGGGCCGGTCGAGGGCGGATTGAGCGGCCCGGCCGAGGCCGGCTGCGAGGTCTCGGGCGGCGTGGCCGGCCGTGCCGAGGGCTTGCCCGACAGCGGCGCGTTCGGGTTCCAGTCGCGGTTCTTGCGCGCCTCGGCCTCGTCCTGCTCGGCGCCGCCGCGCTGGGTCTTGGTCATGAAGGGGATCGGCACCTTGGTCACGTAGACCGCGATGCCGAGCGCGACGCCGAGCCCCAGCACGATGCCGATGATCAGGCCGATGGCCGTGTTGCCGCGTTGTCTTGTTTTCATGGGTGAGGAAGGGTTCACATCTTGCGCGGCGCACTGACGCCGAGCACCGCGAGGCCATTGTGCAGCACCTGCGCGGTGGCGGCGACCAGCGCCAGCCGCGCCTTCTTGACCGCCTCGTCGTCGACCAGGATGCGTTCGGCGTCGTAGTAGCTGTGGTAGCTGGCCGCGAGTTCGCGCAGGTAGAAGGTCACGTCGTGCGGCGCGAAGTCGGCCGCCGCGGCCGTCAGCATGGCCGGGTACTTGGCCAGGAGCAGCATCAGCGCCTGCGCGGCCGGGCTCTCGAGCGCCGACAGGTCGACGCCCTGCAGCGCGGCCACGTCGCCGCCCCAGGCCGCCAGCACCGAGCAGATGCGCGCATGCGCGTACTGCACGTAGTAGACCGGGTTGTCGTTGTTCTTCGCCACCGCGAGGTCGATGTCGAAGGTGTATTCGGTGTCGGGCTTGCGCGAGAGCAGGAAGAAGCGCACCGCGTCGGTGCTGGTCCATTCGATCAGGTCGCGCAGCGTGACGTAGCTGCCGGCGCGCTTGCTGATCTTGACCTCCTCGCCGCCCTTGACCACGCGCACCATCGTGTGCAGCACGTAGTCGGGGTAGCCGGCCGGGATGCCGACGCCGGCCGCCTGCAGGCCCGCGCGCACCCGCGCGATCGTGCCGTGGTGGTCGGTGCCCTGGATGTTCACGACCTTGTGGAAGCCGCGCTCCCACTTGGCGATGTGATAGGCCACGTCGGGCACGAAGTAGGTGTACGTGCCGTCCTGCTTGCGCATGACGCGGTCCTTGTCGTCGCCGTACTCGGTCGACCTGAGCCACAGCGCGCCGTCCTGCTCGTAGGTCTTGCCGGCGTCGATCAGCTTCTGCACCGTGGCGGCCACGCGACCGCTGGTGTAGAGGCTGGACTCGAGGTAGTAGTTGTCGAACTTGACCTGGAAGGCCTGGAGGTCCAGGTCCTGCTCGCGCCGCAGGTAGGCCACGGCGAATTGGCGGATCGAATCGATGTCCTCGACGTCGCCGCTGGCCGTGTAGGCGCGGTCGTCGGCGCTGACGGTCTTCTTCGCCTTGAAGTCCTCGGCGATGTCGGCGATGTAGTCGCCGTTGTAGGCCGCGGCCTTCTCGCCGCTCGGCCATTCGGCGTCGCCCGGCTTGAAGCCCTGCAGCCGCAGCTGGGTGCTGTGGGCCAGGGTCTGGATCTGGACGCCGGCGTCGTTGTAATAGAACTCGCGGTAAACGTCCTGGCCCTGGGTGCTCAGCAGGCTGCAGATCGCATCGCCCAGCGCCGCCTGGCGGCCATGGCCGACGTGCAGCGGGCCGGTCGGGTTGGCCGAGACGAACTCGACCAGCACGCGCTCGCCGCGCGCCGGCTGGCGGCCGAAGGCCTCGCCCGCGGCCAGCACCTCGCGCACGATCTGCTGCTTGGCGGCGGTCTTGAGCCGGATGTTGAGGAAGCCCGGACCGGCGATCTCGACCGCATCGACCCACTGGCCGAAGGCCGGCGTGGCGCGCAGCGCGGCGCTGAGTTCCTCGGCGAGCTCGCGCGGCTTGCGCCCCAGGGGCTTGGCGAGCTGCATCGCCGCCGTGCTGGCGAAATCGCCGTGCGCCGCGACCTTGGGCGATTCGAAGATCGCCTTGGCACCGGCACCGGGGGAAAAGGATTCGAGCGTGTTCGCGAGCGCCGCGAGCAGCTCCTGTTTGACCAATAGCATCGCCGGATTTTACCGGGGGCAAACCCGAGCCCCGTTGACGATCGTCATCCGATCGTTGCCGTGGCCCGTTAGGATGGCTCGCCCCAGGGTGGGGCACGGGTCACAACCAACCTTGCAAGGACACATCCCATCATGAAAAAGCTCCTTTCCCTGGTCGCCTCCACCATCGCGCTGGGCGCCTGCCTCTCCTTCAGCGCCTATGCCCAGGACAAGGCCGCCGCACCGGCGGCCGCGCCCGCAGCGGCAGCTGCCGCCGGCGCCACCTGCGACGCCAAGGCCGTCGACAAGAACGGCAAGGCCCTGGCCGGCGCCGCCAAGACCAGTTTTGTGAAGAAGTGTGAGAAGGACGCCAAGGCCGCCTCGGCGCCCGCCTGCGCGGCCAAGGCCATCGACAAGAACGGCAAGCCCCTGGCCGGCGCCGCGAAGAACAGCTTCGTCAAGAAGTGCGAAGCGGACGCCGCCAAGGGCTGACACCGCGGGGCGCGGACAGCCGCTGACAGGAGGCCCGCCGCGTGCGGGCCTTTGTCATGGCGGGTGCTACTTGCCGAAGCCGCGCGCCAGGAAGACGGCGAACAGCGGGATCACCGCGATCAGGTGCGCCTGCACCATCACCAGCTTGCGGGTCTTCGCCACCTCGGCGGCGGCCGGCAGCGCGCCGGTCGCGCGCAGCGTCTTGCGCCAGCGCAGGTAGGTCAGCGTGGGGAAGATCGAGACCAGGCCGACCACGATGAACAAGGTGAGCTTCACGTGCAGCAGCGGGTGGGTCCAGTACCAGGCCGTGCCCTTGACGCCCAGCAGCGTGCGGGCGATGCCGGTGGCCAGCACCGCGACCGCCGCGATGCCGTAGACCCGGTCCACGGTGGCCAGGCGCTCGACCACGGCGGCGTTGAGCCACTGCACGCGGCACAGCGCGGCTTCGCTGGAGACGAACACGACCATCGTGAGGATGGCCAGGATGTGCAGGTAGGCGAGGATGGCTTCGACGGTCATCGATGGCTCTCTTCTGGAAGGGGGGCGTGTGCGGGTGCGGCCGATTGTGCCGTCATCTGGCGGTCCAGAACTCGGGCCGGCCGTACTCTGCCTTGAGAAAATCCAGCCACAGCCGCACCCGCAGCGCCAGGTGCTTGCGCTGAGGAAAGACCGCGTAGATGCCGTTGGGCGGCGCCGCGTAGTCGTCGAGCAGCGGCACCAGCAGCCCGGCCTCGACCTCGGCCTCGATCTCCCAGCTGCTGCGCCAGGCGATGCCGTGGCCGGCCAGGCACCAGTCGTGCAGCACCTGGCCGTCGGAGCAGTCGAGCGGGCCGGTCGGCTTCATGTGGACGATCTCGGCCTCGCCCTGGGCCGAAGCCACGCGAAATGCCCAGCCGCGGGTCTGCGAGGCATCGCTCGACAGCGTGAGGCAGGCGAAGCGCGCCAGCTCCGAAGGATGGCGCGGCGTGCCGTGGCGGCGCAGGAACTCGGGCGTGGCCACGCAGCGCCGGCGGTTGTCGGCCAGGCGCAGGCTCACCAGCGAGGAGTCGGGCAGGTCGCCCACGCGCACCGCGCAGTCGAAGCTCTCGCCCGCGACGTCGACCACCCGGTCGCTGAGGTTGAGCGAGATCGTGACCTCCGGATGCAGCGCGTGGAAACGCGGCACCAGCGGCGCCACGTGGCGGCGCCCGAAGCCAGCCGGCGCCGTGACCCGCAGGTGGCCGCTGGCCTTGACGCCGCCCGCGCTGACGCTGGCCTCGGCGTTGGCGAACTCCGCCAGCAGGCGCTGGCAGTCCTCGAGGTAGGCACTGCCCTCGTGGGTCAGCGTGAGGCGCCGCGTGGTGCGCAGCAGCAGCTTGACGCCCAGCCGCTCCTCCAGCGCGTCGATGCGCCGGCCGATGATGGCCGGCGCCACCCCCTCGGCCTTGGCGGCCGCGGTGAGGCTGCCGCGGGTCGCGACCGAGACGAAGGATTCGAGTTGGGTGAGGCGGTCCATCGGGGGCGATTATGGGGAGCGCGGCCGGCGCCAGCAGGAAATCCGATGTTTCGATACAATGGAGTTTCGAAACTACATCGTTCCGTTATTTCCATGACCACCGACACGCCCCTGCCCACCCCCGGCCGCCCGCGCGATGCCGCGCTCGACGCCAGCATCCTGCGCGCCGCGATGGAGATCCTGGGCGAGTCCGGCATCCATGCCGTGACCATGGACGCGGTGGCGCAGCGCGCGGGCGCGGGCAAGGCCTCGCTCTACCGGCGCTGGAAGTCCAAGGACGAACTGCTGGCCGATGCGCTCACGCTGCATTCGCCCATCGACGTGGAGGTCGACACCGGCTCGCTGCGCGGCGACCTGGCCAAGGTCTACGAGCACTACTACGGCCTGGGCAACCACGTGATGCAGGCGGCGGTGCAGGAGATGCTGGGCAACGTGCGCCAGCACATGGCCTGGACCGAGAAGGTCACGCCCGAGCGGCTCACGGCGCGCCGCGCCAAGGTGCGCGCGCTGGTCGAGCGCGCGGTCGCGCGCGGCGAGATCGCGGCGCCGGAAGACATGGACATGCTGCTCGACCTGGTGCCGGCCATGATCCTGTACCGCTACAACACGCGCAACCAGAAGGTCAGCCGCGCCTCGATCGCGCGCTTCATCGACGGCCTGGTGCTGCCGCTCACGCGCGCGCCCGGCAAGGACACGGCGAGATGAGCGAGCAGGCCGTCGACACCGCAGCACCGGCCGTGCCCGAGGCCGCGCCCTACAGCGTGCGCGAAGGCGTGGCCTTCGGCGCGGTGTCGCTGCTGCTCGCGCTCACGCAGGGGCTGGGCGTGAACCTGGTCAACTCGAACCTGAGCGGCATCCAGGGCGCGCTCGGCGCCACCGCCACCGAGGCGAGCTGGCTCACCACCGCCTACTTCGCCACCAACATCACGGCCTCGCTGCTGCTGACCAAGGTGCGCTACCAGTACGGGCTGCGCCGCTTCGTCGACATCGTGATCCCGCTGTACCTGCTGCTCGCGGTGTCGCACCTGTTCGCGCAGCACCTGGGCTCGGCCATCCTGGTGCGCGCCGCGCTGGGGCTGGCGGCCGCGCCGATCAGCAGCCTGGCCGTGCTGTACATGGCGCAGGCCTTTCCCGCGCCCAAGGCCGTGATCGGGCTGTTGCTCGGCTTCGCCGGGCTGCAGATCGGCGCGCCGTTGTCACGCATCATTTCCGAGGACCTGCTGCAGATCGGCCAGTGGCACGGCCTGCACTTCATCGACGCCGGCCTGGCCATCCTGTGCTTCGCCGCGATCAACGTGGTGCGGCTCAAGCCCATGCCCACGCAGCAGATGTTCGCCAAGGGCGACGGCATCGTGTTCACGCTCTACGCGGTGGCGCTGGCGCTGCTGTGCGTGGTGCTCACGCAGGGCCGGCTGCACTGGTGGAGCGACACGCCCTGGCTGGGCCTGTGCCTGGCCGGCGCGGTGGTGTGCTTCGGGCTCTACCTGGCGATCGAGCTGCAGCGCGAGAAGCCGCTGATCGACCTGCACTGGCTGGGCACGCCCTTCATGCTGCGCTTCATGGGCGCGATCCTGCTGTTCCGCATCGTGCTGTCGGAGCAGACCGTGGGCGCGGTCGGCCTGATGAACACGCTTGGCTTCACCAACGACCAGATGCATGTGCTGTTCGCCTGGGTCACGGTGGGCACGGTGGTCGGCTTCCTCGCGGCCGCGCTGGCGATCCCGTCGAAGCGCTTCGGCGTGCTGGGCGACATCGCGCTGGTGCTGATCATGGTGGCGGCCGTGATGGACGGGCGCTCGACCGTGCTCACCCGCCCGCACGACCTGTACCTCTCGCAGACGCTGCTGGCCGCGGCCAGCTCGATGTTCCTGGCATCGGCCATGCTGCAGGGCTTCCTGCACGTGATCGCGGGCGGCATGAAGAACCTGGTGAGCTTCATCGCCATCTTCAGCGGCGGCCAGGCCCTGGCCGGCCTGGTCGGCCAGGCCTGGCTGTCGACGCTGCTGGCCGAACGCCAGCGGCTGCACTATGGCCAGCTGGTCGAGCATCTGACGCTGACCGACCCGCAGGTGGTGCAGCGGCTCACGCAGCTCGGCGGCGCCTACGCCTCGACGCTCAACGACAGCGCCGCGCGCGCCAACCAGGCGCTCACGCTGCTGGGCCAGCAGGTCACGCAGCAGTCCTTCGTCATGGCCTACAACGACCTGTTCCACGCGGTGGCGCTGGTCTCCACGCTGGGCTTCCTCGTCTTCGCGGGCGTCAAGACGCACCGCTGGCACCGTGCCCGCAACGCGGCCCCGGCCGCGCCGCTCGCACCCGCTTCTTCCTGATCGCCTCATCATGTCCTTCGCTTCCAAGACCCTCCGTTCGCGCAGCGCCTGGATCGTGCTCGCCGCCACCCTGCTCTGCCTGGGCCTGGTGCTCTACGCCTGGCGCCTGCCGCCCTTCCGCACCGGCACCGAAACCACCGAGAACGCCTACGTGCGCGGCATGGTGACCCTGGTCGCGCCCAAGGTCGACGGCTACGTGGCCGAGGTGCTGGTGCAGGACTACATGGCGGTGCAGGCCGGCCAGGTGCTGGTGAAGCTGGACGACCGCATCTACCGCCAGAAGCTCGAGCAGGCGCGCAGCGCGCTGGCCGCGCAGGAGGCCAACCTGGCCAACACCGTGCAGGCCCGCCGCGCGCGCGAGGCCGCGATCGGCAACACGCAGGCGCAGATCGCCAGCGCCAAGGCCCAGCAGGCCAATGCCCGCGCCCAGCTCGCGCGCGCCCAGGCCGACATGCGGCGCGCCACGCCGCTGGCGCAGGACGGCTCGCTGTCGCAGCGCGAACGCGACCAGACCGAGGCCGCGCTGCACCAGGCCGAGGCCACGCTCAAGCAGGCCGAGGCCGGCGCGGCGCAGGCCCAGGCCGGCCAGGCGGTCGCCACGCAGGACCTGCAGACCGTGGTGGTCAACCGCGGCGCGGTGGAAGCGGCGGTCGAGTCGGCGCGCGCCGCGGTCAAGCTGGCCGAGATCGACCTCGACAACACGCAGATCCGCGCACCGCGCGACGGCCATGTGGGCGAGGTCGGCGTGAAGCTGGGCCAGTACGTCACGCCGGGCACGCAGCTGGTGGCGGTGGTGCCGTCGCAGGTCTGGGTGGTGGCGAACTTCAAGGAAGCGCAGACCGCGCGCATGGCGCCGGGCCAGGTGGCGCGCTTCCATGTCGATGCGCTGTCGGATGCGGCGCTGACCGGTCGCGTCGAGCGCCTGTCGCCGGCCACCGGCTCGGAATTCAGCGTGATCAAGCAGGACAACGCGACCGGCAACTTCACCAAGATCCCGCAGCGGCTGTCGGTGCGCATCGCGGTCGATCCCGACCAGGCGCAGAGCGCGCGCCTGCGCCCGGGCATGTCGGTGGTGGTGAGCGTGGACACGCGCTCGGCGCAGGACACGACAAGGAGCACGCCGTGAAACGCCTCGCCCTGATCGCCACGGCCCTGGGCGCGGCGCTGCTGCTGCAGGCCTGCGGCAGCGTACCGGCCGCGCATGCGCTCGCGGCCGAGGTGCCCGCCGCATGGCAGCCCTCGACCCTGCAGACCTCGGCCGCCAGCGTGCAGGCCGGCTGGTGGCGAGACCTCGGCGACCCGGTGCTCGACGGCCTGGTCGAACGCGCACTGGCACGCAACACCGACCTGCGCAGCGCCGCCGCCCGCGTGGCCGAAGCGCGCGCGCTCAGCGACGTGCAGCAGGCTTCCGCGCTGCCCTCGCTGGACTTCGGCGTGGGTGCCAGCCGCAGCCGCAGCATCAGCGCCGCCACCGGCAAGCCCTACCTGTCGACCGTGCTGCAGCCGCAGTTCCAGGCCGCCTACGAGGTCGACCTCTGGGGCCGCATCGATGCGCTGGGCCAGGCCGCCGACGCGCAGCTGCAGGCCAGCGCCGCCGCGCGCGACAGCGCGGCGCTGAGCGTGGCCGCGACCGTGGTCTCGGGCTACGTCAACCTGCGGGCGCTCGATGCGCGCGTCGAGGTCGCGCGCCAGACCCTGGCGGCGCGCGCATCGGCGCTGGACCTCGCGCGCTCGCGCCAGCAGCGCGGCTACAGCTCGGCGCTGGAGACGCAGCAGAGCGAGGCCGAGTACCGCGCGACCGCGGCCGTGGTGCCGCAGCTCGATCTGGCGATCCGCCGGCAGGAACATGCGCTGCGCCTCTTGACCGGCGATGCGCCCGGCGCCGTCGAACGCGGCCTGCCGCTGACCGACCTGCGCATGGCCGCGCTGCCTTCGATCGGCCTGCCCTCCGAGCTGCTGCGCCGCCGCCCCGACATCGCGAGCGCCGAGGCGCAGCTGGCGGCGACCGATGCGCAGATCGCCGCGGCGCGCGCGCAGCTGCTGCCCTCGATCCGCCTGTCGGCCACGCTGGGCAGCATCAGCTCGAGCGCGCTCACCGGCGATCCGTTCCAGCTCTGGAGCCTGGGCGGCAGCGTGCTGGCGCCGCTGTTCGAGGGCGGCAGGCTGCGCGCGGGCGTGCGCGCAGCCGACGCGCGGCGCGACCAGGCGCTGGCCGCCTACGAGAAGAGCGTTCTCACCGCCTTCGGCGAGGTCGAGGACCAGCTGGCCGCGATCGACGAACTGGCGCGCCAGGCGGTCGAGGTGGAAGCGCAACGTGTCGCGCTGCAGGAGACCCTGCGCGTCGCGAGCAACCGCTACCGCGAGGGCTACGCCTCGCACCTCGACGAGCTCGATGCGCAGCGGAACCTGTTCAGCGCGCAGCAGACGGCGCTGCAGCTGCGGGCGGACCAGCTCGCCGCGCGCATCGCGCTGGACCGTGCGCTGGGCGGTGGGTGGCAGGCGGCAGCGTCCACGACCGCCAGCACGCGGTGAGCTCGGCCTGCCGGCCTCAATCGGGCCGCACGTCAGCGGCCTGGATCACCTTGCCCCACTTGTCCTGCTCGGCGCGCTGGAAGGCCGCGAGCCGCTCGGGCGGGCCGCCCACGGGCACGGCACCCAGTTCGGCCAGGCGCTGGGCCACGGCCGGCTGCTTGAGCACCGCGTCGATGGTGGCCGAGAGGCGCTGCACGACCGGCGCGGGCGTGCCCGCCGGCGCGTACATCGCGTACCAGGACGAGGCGTCGAAGTCCTTCATGCCCAGCGCCTCGGCCATGGTCGGCACCTCGGGGTAGTCGGCCAGCCGCTGCGGCGTGGTCACGGCCAGCATCTTCAGCGCGCCCGACTTCACGAAGGGCGTGCTGGTCAGCAGGGTGTCGAACATGATCTGCACCTGGCCCGAGACCAGGTCGGCCACGGCCGGGCCCGAGCCCTTGTAGGGGATGTGCGTCATGGCGGTGCCGGTGCGGTACTTGAAGTACTCGGGCACCAGGTGCGAGGAGCCGCCGTTGCCGGCCGAGGCGAAGTTGACCTTGTTCGGGTTCGCCTTGAGGTAGGCGACCAGTTCGGGCACCGTCTTCACTGGCAGCACCTTGGGATTGACCACCACCACGATCGGCACCGTCAGCACCAGCGAGACCGGCGCGAAGCCCTGGTTCGCGTCGTAGGGCAGCTTGCTGTAGAGCCGCGGATTGATGGCCATGGTGCCGATGCTGGCCATCATCAGCGTGTAGCCGTCGGGCGCACTCTTGGCCGCGTCGGCGGCGCCGATGAAGCCGTGCGCGCCGCCCTTGTTCTCGACGAACACCGGCGTCTTGAGCACCTCGCCCAGCGCCTGGCCGATCACGCGCGCGGCGATGTCGGTCGGGCCGCCGGCCGGAAAGGGCACGACCAGCCGGATCGGCTTGGCCGGCCAGGGGGCCTGCGCGGCGGCCGGCAGGCAGGCGAGTGCGGCGAGCGGCGCGAGCGCGTTCAGCAGAAGGCGGCGGGGGATGCCTGGGGTGCGTGTCATGGGGTCAGTCTCCGGTCGTCGTGATGTGGCGGGTCTCGAGGGCGGCGATCTCGGCGTCGCTGTAGCCCACTTCCTTGAGCAGCGCATGGCCGTGCTCGCCCAGCGTCGGTGGCTGCAGGCGGATGCCCGGTCGCTCGCCGTCGAGCGTGAAGGGCAGCAGCGGCACCTTGGCCATGTGGCCGTCGTTCATGCGGATCGGCGCGAGGCCGCCGGTCGCGTTGAGGTGCGGGTCGTCGAACAGCGCCTCCGGCCGGGTGATGGGCGCGAAGGGCAGTTCGTTCTGCTCGAACACCGCGCTGAGCTCGGCGGCGCTGTGGCCCGCGAGGCGCGAGCGCAGGATCGGCATCATCCAGTCGCGCGCCAGCACGCGGTCGTTGTTCGACTGCAGCCGCGGGTCGGCCATCAGGTCGGCCAGCCCGAAGGCCTTGCAGAAGATCGCCCACTGCTTGTCGCTAACGGCCGCCAGGAAAATCTGCTCGCCGTCCTTCACCGTGAACACGTCGTAGACGGCCCAGGCGGAGATGCGGCTGGGCATCGGGTCGGCCGCCTTGCCCGTCGCGGCGAACTGCATCATGTGCTGGGCCACCAGCAGCACGTTGTTCTCGAACAGCGCGGACTGCACTTCGGCACCCTTGCCGGTGCGCTCGCGCTGGCGCAGCGCGGCCATCGCGCCGATGGCGCCGAACATGCCGCCCATGATGTCGTTCACGCTGGTGCCGGCGCGCAGCGGATCGCCCGAGCGGCCGGTCATGTAGGCCAGGCCGCCCATCATCTGCACCACCTCGTCGAGCGCGGTGCGGTGGTCGTAGGGGCCGGGCAGGAAGCCCTTGTGGCTCACGTAGATCAGGCGCGGGTTGAGCCGCTTGAGCGTCTCGTAGTCCAGGCCCAGCTTCTTCATCGTGCCGGGCTTGAAGTTCTCGCTCACGATGTCGGCGGTGGCGATCAGCCGCAGCGCGGCCTCCACGCCGCCGGGCTGCTTGAGGTCGAGCGCGATGCTCTTCTTGTTGCGGTTGAAGGTCGGGAAGAAGCCCGCGCCCGAGCCCAGCAGGCGGCGGGTGTTGTCGCCCTCGATGGGCTCGACCTTGATGACCTCGGCACCGAGGTCGGCCAGCAGCATGCCGCAGGTCGGGCCCATGACCATGTGGGTGAACTCGACGACGCGGATGCCGGCGTACGGCAGCGGGGATTCAGACATTCGCAATGCCTCCTTGAACAAAATTTCGGGGCAGGCCCGCCTCGGGCGTCATGCCGTACACCGGCTCGCCGGGCAGGCCGGCCCTGAGCGGCGCGCGCGCCGCGATCAGTCGCTGCAGGTCGATGCCAGTGCGCACGCCCATGGCCTCGAACATGAAGACCAGGTCTTCGGTGACCACGTTGCCGGACGCGCCCGGCGCATAGGGGCAGCCGCCCAGGCCGCCCAGCGAGGCATCGAAGGTGCGCACGCCCTCCTCGTAGGCCGCCAGGCAGTTGGCCAGTCCGAGACCGCGCGTGTTGTGCATGTGGGCGGCGCCGGCCTTGTCGCCCAGTTCGGCGCGCAGCCGGCGGAACAGCCGGCGCACCTGGGCCGGGTTGGCATAGCCCACGGTGTCGGACAGGCCGGATTCGTCCGCGCCCGCGGCCACGCACTGCACGGCCAGGCGGATCACCTCGTCTTCCGGCACCTCGCCCTGCAGCGTGCAGCCGAAGGCGGTCGAGATGCCGGCTTCGAGTCGCACCTGCGGCGCGATCTCGCCGCGCAGCGCGGCGATGGCGCGCACCTCCTCGACCATCTGCTCGCGCGTCTTGCGCACGTTGGCCAGCGAATGCGCGGCGCTGGCCGAGACCGGCATCGTGAGCTTGTGCACGCCCGCGGCCAGCGCGGCCTCGGCGCCGCGGCGGTTGGGCACCAGCGCCATCACCGTGAGGCCGGGCAGGGTCCGCGCGTGGCGCACCACCTCGGCCGCGTCGGCCATCTGCGGCAGCAGGTGCGCGGGCACGAAGGACGCGACCTCGATCTCGCGCACGCCGGCGGCATGGAGGGCGTCGATCCAGCGGAGCTTGTCCGCCGTGGGCATGGTGGCCTTCACCGATTGAAGGCCGTCGCGGGGACCGACCTCGCTCACGAGGATGGCGGGAAATGGCATGGCTTGTCTCCTGGCGGCATCTGTGTGTCGGGCTTGAAAGTTCTATCTAACAGAACTATATTCCGACAAACAGAATTAAATCGTCAATCGCCTGTCGCGTCAAGGAGAAGCCATGCCCCGCAAAGCCCAGACCGAATCCGTGTCCGACCTCAACGCCGCCCCGGGCGGAGCCGCCGCCGTCGACCGCGCGCTCTCGCTGCTGTCGGCCTTCCAGGCCGGCGACGACGCGCTCTCGCTGGCGCAGCTGGCCCAGCGCACGCAGCTCTACAAGAGCACGGTGCTGCGCCTGCTGGCCTCGCTTGAGCACGCCCGTTTCATCCGCCGGCTGGACGACGGCCGCTACGGGCTGGGCACCGAGCTCGCGCGGCTGCATGGCGTCTATGCGGCCTCCTTCCCGCTCGACCGGGTGGTGCCACCGGTGCTGCGCGACCTGGTCGCGGCCACCGGCGAGAGCGCGGCCTACCACGTGCGCCAGGACCAGGGCGCGCAGCGCATGCGCCTGTGCCTCTACCGGGTCGACTCCCCGCACATGGTGCGCGACCACGTGCGCGCGGGCGACCTGCTGCCGGCCGACCGCGGCGCGGGCGCGCGCGTGCTGATCGCCTTCGGCCCGCGCGCCGAATGGCCGGCGGATGCGGCCGGACGCGCCTTCTGCGAGGCGATCGTGGCGCAGGGCTACTGCGCGGCCGTGGGCGACCGCACGGCCGAGCTGGGCGGCATCTCGGCCCCGGTGTTCCGTGCCGACGGCACCCTGGCCGGCGCCGTGACGCTGACCATGCCGGCCCACCGCTACGACGCCGCCTTCATCGCGCCGGTTCGGGCCGCCGCCGCAAAGCTGGACGGGATCGTTTGATTACGTCTATTTTTGTCACGAATCAATCCCTTTCGAACTTCTTAATGCTTTGGCGCGTATCCAATAAAGTAGCGACTGAGCGCAGCGTCACGCCTGCGCGCCGCATCTTTCTTTTCCAGAGGTTTGCCCCATGACCGATCGCACCACCGTCCACGGCCTCCAGGTCGCCAACGAACTCCACCGCTTCATCGAAGACAAGGTGCTGCCCGCCACCGGCGTGGACAGCGCGCGCTTCTGGCAGGGCTTCGATGCCATCGTGGCCGACCTGGCGCCCAAGAACATCGCGCTGCTGGCCGAGCGCGACCGACTGCAGGCCGAGCTCGACGGCTGGCACAAGGCGAATCCCGGCCCGATCGCCGACATGCCGGCCTACCGCGCCTTCCTCGAGAAGATCGGCTACCTGCTGCCGCAACCCCAGGACGTGACGGCCACCACCGCCAACGTCGATGCCGAACTCGCGCTGCAGGCCGGCCCTCAGCTGGTGGTGCCGATCCTGAACGCACGCTACGCGCTCAACGCCGCCAACGCGCGCTGGGGCTCGCTGTACGACGCGCTCTACGGCACCGACGCGATCCCCGAGACCGACGGCGCCGAGAAGGGCAAGGGCTACAACCCGGTGCGCGGCGCCAAGGTCATCGCCTTCGCGCGTGAAGTGCTCGACCAGGCCGTGCCGCTGGTCAACGGCTCGCACAAGGACGCGACCGGCTACAGCGTCAAGGACGGCCAGCTGGTCGTCGCGCTGCACAGCAGCAGCACCGCGCTCAAGGACCCGGCGGCCTTCGTCGGCTACCAGGGCGACGCGGCCACGCCCTCGTCGGTGCTGCTCAAGCACAACGGCATCCACCTCGACCTGCAGATCGACCGCAGCACCGCCATCGGCCAGACCGACGCCGCCGGCGTGAGCGACCTGGTGCTCGAAGCCGCGCTCTCGACCATCCTCGACCTCGAGGACTCGGTGGCGGTGGTCGACGCGGCCGACAAGGTGCTGGCGTATTCGAACTGGCTGGGCATCCAGCAGGGCACGCTGACCGAGGAAGTGGCCAAGGGCGGCAAGACCTTCATCCGCGGCCTGAACCCCGACCGCGAATACACCGGTGCCGACGGAAAGCCGCTGAAGCTGCACGGCCGCTCGCTCATGTTCCTGCGCAACGTGGGCCACCTGATGACCAACCCGGCCATCCTCTACGGCAACGGCCAGGAGATCCCCGAAGGCATCCTCGACGCCGTGGTGACCACCACCATCGCCACCATCGACCTGAAGCGCAAGGGCAACTCGCGCACCGGCAGCGTCTACATCGTGAAGCCGAAGATGCACGGCCCGGCCGAAGTGGCTTTCGCCAGCGAGCTGTTCGGCCGCGTCGAGCAGCTGCTGGGCCTGCCCGCCAACACGGTGAAGCTGGGCATCATGGACGAGGAGCGCCGCACCAGCGTCAACCTCAAGGCCTGCATCGCCGAAGCCGGCGCGCGCGTGGCCTTCATCAACACCGGCTTCCTCGACCGCACCGGCGACGAGATGCACACCGCGATGCACGCCGGCGCGATGCTGCGCAAGGGCGACATCAAGGGCACCAAGTGGATCGCGGCCTACGAGAAGAACAACGTGCTGGTCGGCCTCTCGTGCGGCCTGCGCGGCAAGGCGCAGATCGGCAAGGGCATGTGGGCCATGCCCGACCTGATGGCCGACATGCTCAAGCAGAAGATCGGCCACCCCAAGGCCGGCGCCAACACCGCCTGGGTGCCCTCGCCCACGGCCGCCACGCTGCACGCGCTGCACTACCACCAGGTCAACGTGGCCGAGGTGCAGAAGGAACTGGAGAAGATCGACGCCAACGCCGAGCGCGACACCATCCTCAACGACCTGCTGCAGATCCCGGTCGCGCCGAAGCCGGTCTGGAGCGATGCCGACAAGCAGCAGGAGCTGGACAACAACGTGCAGGGCATCCTGGGCTACGTGGTGCGCTGGATCGACCAGGGCGTGGGCTGCTCGAAGGTGCCCGACATCCACAACGTGGGCCTGATGGAAGACCGCGCCACGCTGCGCATCTCGAGCCAGCACATCGCCAACTGGCTGCTGCACGGCGTCGTGACGAAGGAGCAGGTCAACGCCACCTTCGAACGCATGGCCGCGGTGGTCGACGGCCAGAACGCGGGCGACAGCCTCTACCAGCCGATGGCCGGCCACTTCAAGACCTCGGCCGCCTACCAGGCCGCGCAGGACCTGGTGTTCAAGGGCCTCGAGCAGCCCAGCGGCTACACCGAGCCACTGCTGCATGCGTGGCGGCTGAAGGTCAAGGGCGAGGCCTGATCCAGCGGCCCCTCGCGGCGGCACGAACGGCACCTCCGGGTGCCGTTTTTTTTGCCCACGCGCACGCAACGACAGCGCACGCGCGCAAGCGCGCAGCCCCGATGTCCACACGCAAGGGCACGTTGCGCCTACACGGGGCCGCGCGGCATGCCGACCCGGTGCCCGGCGTCGGGCCCTAGGGTGAACGCAGCTGTCCACAAGGGTCAGCAGCGATGCCGGCCCCGCCGGTTCGGTCGACACACTGTTCGTTCACCACCCTCAGGAAAAACACCATGATCCAACGTACCGCTCCCCTTCTCACCGCCCTTCTGCTCGGCACCGCCGGCATGGCTTTCGCCCAGGGCAACCCGCCGACCAACGCCTCGCCCAACCCGGCCACGGCCGCGGGTCAGCAGACCCAGATGGGCACACCGATGGGCACCACCGGCACCCCGACCGGCCCGGCCGCCGGCGCACCCATGAACAACACCGCCGCCCCGGCCGCGGCGCCTGCACCGGCACCCATGCCCGCGCCGGCCATGCGTCCCGCACGCGCCGACCGCAACTGAGGGCGGCCCACGCCGCCACGCGAGGCCGGCATCGCCATGCGCTGCCGGCCTCGTGCGTTGGAAACGCTTCCCGGCGACACTGCGTCGCCACTGCATCTTTCCGAAGGGCCGACATGACGCGTTCCTCTTCCTTGCGTACCCGCATCGCCGCGATCGCCCTGCTGGGCGCCGCGGCCTTGGCGCAGGCGGCGCCGCCTGCGCTCACGGTGTCGACCGAGGTGCGCACCGTGGTGCAGGGCGTGCTCGCCTCGAACGACCACCAGCGCCAGCCCTTCGCCGTGATCGACAAGAAGAACGCGCGCCTCTACGTCTACGACGCCGAGGGCCGGCTGCAGGCCTCGTCGCCGGTGCTGCTGGGGCTGGCGCGCGGCGACCGTTCGGTGCCGGGCATCGGCGAGCGGCCGATGGCGCAGATCCAGCCGCACGAGCGCACCACGCCGGCCGGGCGCTTCGTGTCCGAGCCCGGCCGCAACACCGGCGGCGAGGACATCGTCTGGGTCGACTACGACGCGGCCGTCTCGATGCACCGCGTGCGCGCAAGCAACAAGGCCGATCGCCGCCTCGAGCGACTGGCCACGCCGACGGTGGCCGACAACCGCATCTCCTACGGCTGCATCAACGTGCCGGCGAGCTTCTACGACAGCTACGTGAAGCCCGCATTGGGCACGGCGCATGGCGTGGTCTATGTGCTGCCGGAAGCCAGCAGCCTGCGCGAGCACTTCCCCTTCCTGGCCGGCGGCTGAGTCGCGCAGGGCCGACAATCGGTCCATGCCCACGCCTGTGCCGACCGATCCCACGCGCTGCCCACTGTGCGGCGCGTCGAACGCCTGCGCGATGGAGATCGAACGCGCGACCGGCGAGGCGCAGCCGCCCTGCTGGTGCATGGCGGCGGACTTCAGCTTCGGCGAGGCGCTGCTGGCGCGCATTCCGGCCGAAGCGCGCGGGCAGGCCTGCATCTGCGCGCGCTGCGCAGCGGCGGCCGCCGACGGCGCTCAGCGCGGCGGCGTGCCCACCTCGTCCTGAAACATCCCCTGGTTCTGCTGCAGCCCGGTCTGGCAGAAAGGCTGCTGCGCCTGCACCTGGCCCTGGCTCTGTCCCTGGCTGTTCTCCATCGGCGCATCGACCGGCGGTGGCAGCGGCGCGGGGGCGGCGTCGAGCGGCACGTCGGTGCCCGTGGCCTCGTCCTGCGGCGCGCCCGCGTGGTCGCGCTGGCGCTGCTCGGTGATCACCTGGTGGATGAACTGCAGCTTGCCCACGGTGGCGCGCGGCAGCACGAAGGGGTAGTAGTCGGGCTGGCCCATGCTGCGCGACAACTCGTTGAGCACGTTGGTCAGCCGCACCCAGCCATTGAGGAAGTCGAGGAATTTCAGCGCGCCCGGGTGCTCGGGCTGCCAGAGGTCCTCGACGGTGAACAGGTCGCTCGCGAGTTCGACGTTCTGCGCGTCGACGCCGAAGCTCATCGCGGTGTCGGCGGTGTCGGCCATGTGCAGGTAGTGGGCCCAGGTCTCGGCCCAGTCCTCCCAGGGATGCGAGCTGGCGTAGCTGGTGACGAAGCGCACCGCCCAGTCGGCCGGCGGGCCGTTCTCGTAGTGCGTGCGCAATGCGGTCGCGTAGTCGGCGCGCTCGTCGCCGAACAGGCCGCGGAAGCCCTCGATCCAGGGTGTGGGCGCGACCAGCAGGTCCCAGTAGTAGTGGCCGATCTCGTGGCGGAAGTGGCCCACCAGCGTGCGGTAGGGCTCGCGCATCTCGGCGCGGATGCGTTCGCGCACCGCATCCTCGGCCTCCTCGGCGTTGAGCGTGATCACGCCCATCTCGTGGCCGGTCAGCACGTGTTGCCCGCCGGGCACGTTGCTCAGGAAATCGAAGGCCAGGCCATGCACCGGATCGGCATGGCGGGTGACCACCGGCAGGCCCAGCGCGAGCAGCTGCGAGAGCAGCCGGCGCTTGCCCTGCTCGAGCTTGCGCCACAGCGTGCCGTTGGTCTCGATCGAGAGGTCGGGAATGGTCCGGGTCGCGCTGCACGACAGGCAGTAGCCGGGCGCCAGGCCCTGCGGCGAGGGGGCGGCGTCGCCACCCGGCGCCGGCATGGGCACCATCCAGTTGCAGCCGGCCGCGGTCAGAAAGTTGGCGCAGCGCCGCAGCACCGGGCCGCCGGCGTCGCCGAAGACGGTGAAGGTGTCGGTTTCGGGGCCGGGCGAGAGCGGCACCACGCCCAGCCGCTCGGGCACGAAGCCCAGCGGCGTGCGGCAGGCCAGGCACTGGCTGTTGCCGAGGAAGACCGGCCGGCCGCACTGGCACTGGTAGGCGCGGCTGATGGTGGGCGCGCGCAGGTCGGCGGCCAGCGAGGAGGCATTGCCGTCGGGCAACACCTGCGGATCGACGGCTTGGCTGCCGTCATCGGTGAGAGAGTCCATGGTGTATGTTCTTCTGGATGGGTGTGGGACAGCGCAGGCATTGTCTCCCCCGCTTCCTGGCGCCGCGAAGCGCAAAGACCGATATCCTTGTAGGACAGGCCGACCCCGAACGGCCGCCGCCCCGCCCCATGACCGCCTCGCCCCTCCCCTCCCTGAGCCAACGCTATGGCGAACGCTACCGCTGGCTGCTGCTGCTGTCGGTGATGGTCGGCACCATGGCCTCGATCATGTCGTCGACCATCGTCAACGTGGCGATCCCCGGCATGAGCCATTACTTCGCGCTGGGCCAGGAACGCGCGCAGTGGGTGAGTTCGGGCTTCATGGTGGCGATGACCGTGTCGATGCTGACCACGCCCTGGCTGCTGGGCCGCTACGGTTATCGGCGCACCTATGTCGGCACCATGGTGCTGCTGCTGGCCGGCGGCATCGCGGGTGGGCTGGCCAACGACTTCTCGCTGGTGCTGATCGCGCGCGTGGCCGAGGGGCTGGCCGCGGGCGTGGTGCAGCCAATCCCGGCCATCATCATCCTGCGCGCCTTCGAGCCGCACGAGCAGGGCCGCGCCAGCGGCATCTTCGGCATGGGCGTGGTGCTGGCACCGGCCATCGGGCCCAGCATCGGCGGCGTGCTGGTCGACCTGTTCGGCTGGCGCTCGATCTTCTTCATGGTGGTGCCCTTCTGCCTGGCCTCGATCTGGCTGGCCTACAAGTTCGTGCCGACCACCGCTCCCGGCGGCGCCAGCGCGGCGCGCACCAGCGGGCTCGACTGGCGCGGCCTGCTGATCGGCACCGTGGGCACGCTGTGCCTGCTCAACGGCCTGGTCACGCTGCGCGGCGACGCACCGCTGGAGGCCGCGGTCCTGCTGGCCGGCGCGGCCGCCTCGCTGGTGCTGTTCATCTGGTGGCAGCGGCGCCTGATGGCCGCCGAAGGTGCGCCGCTGATGAACATGGCGCTGTTCGGCTACCGGCAGTTCTCCATGGGCACGGTGGTGGCCTTCATCTACGGCGCGGCGCTGTTCGGCTCGACCTACCTGCTGCCGGTCTACATGCAGGTGGCGCTGCACCTGTCGGCCTCGCACGTGGGCACGATCATGCTGCCGGCCGGCATCGTGCTGGCCTTCACCATCGCGGGCGTGGGCCGGCTGGCCGACCGCCAGCCGACCTGGCTGCTGGTGAGCATCGGCCTCGCGCTGCTGGCGGTCTCGTTCACGCTGATGCTCGCGCTCTCGCTGGGCAGCGCGCTGTGGCTGCTGGTGGTCTTCGCGGTCATCGGGCGCATCGGGCTGGGCTTCATCCTGCCCTCGCTCAACCTGGGCTCGATGCGGCCGCTGGCCAAGCCGCTGATCCCCCAGGGCGCCAGCACCATCAGCTTCCTGCGCATGCTGGGCGGCGCGGCCGGCGTGAGCCTGTGCGCGATCGCGCTCGAATGGCGGCTGGCGGCGCACGGCGATTCGCTCGCCAACCCGCTGAGCAGCCCGGCGCGGCTGGCCGCCTTCAACGAAGTCTTCCTGATGCTGGCCGCGCTGTGCGCGCTCGCCATCTGCGCGGCCTGGCAATTGCGCGTCCGCGCGCCCTTCCCCCCCAAGACCACGTCCGAGGAAACCTGAGCATGTGCCAACTGCTGGGAATGAACAGCAACACGCCGACCGACGTGACCTTCAGCTTCACCGGCTTCGCGCAGCGCGGCGGCCGCACCGACCACCATGCCGACGGCTGGGGCATCGCCTTCTTCGAGGACCGCGGCCTGCGGCACTTCGTCGACCACCTGCCGGCCTGCACCTCGCCCGTGGCAGAGCTGATCCGGCGCTACCCGATCCAGAGCAGCCACGTGATCGCCCACATCCGCAAGGCGACGCAGGGCCGGGTCAACCTGCAGAACTGCCATCCCTTCGTGCGCGAGCTCTGGGGCCGCTATTGGGTGTTCGCCCACAACGGCGACCTCAAGGACTTCCGGCCGCGGCTGCACGGCAACTTCCACCCGGTGGGCGACACCGACAGCGAGCACGCCTTCTGCTGGCTGATGCAGGAGCTCGCCAAGTCGCATGCCGACGTGCCCAGCGTGGAGGAGCTCACGCTCACGCTGCGCGAACTCGCGCCGCGCATCGCCAGGCACGGCACCTTCAACTTCATGCTGTCCAACGGCCAGGCGCTGTGGGCCCATGCCTCGACGAACCTCTGGTACATCGAGCGCCAGCACCCCTTCATGCTGGCGCACCTGGCCGACGAGGACGTGGCGATCGACTTCGCCCAGCACACCACGCCCGACGACCGCGTGGCCGTGATCGTGACCGCACCGCTCACCACCGACGAGACCTGGACCGCCTTCGCGCCCGGCGAACTCGCGGTCTTCGTGGACGGCCGACGGGCCGGCTGAGCCGGCACCGGCCGCCCGGCGCGCCAAAAAAACAACGCAGAAGCGCGGACCCGCGCGGATTGCGTGCGCCTGCAGCCATGGCATTTAATAATAATGGTTCGCATTTGCAAACTCATTTCGATTCACCATGTCCTCCACCCCCTTCCTCATGCGCCCCGTGACCCTCGCCGCCGCACTGGCACTGCATTCCTGGGCCGCGTTCGCGCAGACCGCGCCGGTCGAACCCGCGGGCACCCTCTCGACCGTGACGGTGGAAGCCAGCGCCGACGCCTCGGCCGAGGGGCTGACCAAGCCCTTCGCGGGCGGGCAGGTGGCGCGCGGCGGGCGGGTGGGCATCCTGGGCACGCAGGACATCATGAGCTCGGCCTTCTCGACCACCAGCTACACCAACGCGTTGATCCAGAACCAGCAGGCGCGCAGCGTGGCCGACGTGCTGCAGAACGATCCCTCGGTGCGGGTCGCGCGCGGCTTCGGCAACTTCCAGGAGTCGTACTTCATCCGCGGCTTCATCGTGAACTCCGACGACATCGCCTACAACGGCCTCTACGGCCTGCTGCCGCGCCAGTACATCGCAGCCGAACTCTTCGAACGCGTCGAGGTGCTGCGCGGCGCGAGCGCCTTCCTCAACGGCGCCACGCCCAGCGGCGGCGGCATCGGCGGCAACATCAACCTGCTGCCCAAGCGCGCGGGCAGCGAGCCGCTGACGCAGGTCAGCACCGGTGTGAGCAGCGGCCAGCAAGGCTATGTGTCGACCGACATCTCGCGCCGCTTCGGCCCCGACCAGAGCACCGGCATCCGCCTCAACGCACTGCACCGCGAAGGCGGCACCGGCGTGGACGAGGAGAAGGTCAAGCTCGACCTGTTCTCGCTGGGACTCGACTGGCGCAGCCGCGACGCGCGCATTTCCGCCGATTTCGGCCACCAGGAACACCGCCTGACCCGCCCGCGCCCGAACGTCACGCTGGGCGCCGGCCTGACCTCGGTGCCCTCGGCGGCCGACAACACCGTCAATTACGCCCAGCCCTGGACCTACTCGAACGAGCGCGACACCTTCGGCTCGGTGCGCGGCGAGTACGACATCAGTTCCGACGTGACGGTCTGGGGCGCGGCCGGCGCCCGCCGCAGCTTCGAAGGCAACCGGCTGGCCGGCATCACGGTCACCAACGCCAATGGCGCGGGCAACATGTCCCGCTTCGACAACGAGCGCCAGGACGACACCCGCACCGCCGAGTTCGGCGTGCGCGCCAAGCTCAGCACCGGCCCGGTCAAGCATGCGCTCGTGGCCTCGTACTCCTTCTACGAGCTCGAGGAGAAGAACGCCTATGCCTGGGACTTCTTCAACAACACCGTCAGCAGCATCTACACCCCGGTGGGCATCGCGCTGCCGGGCTTCACGGCCGGCGCCTTCCGCGGCAACGACCTGGCCAACCCGGCGCTGCTGACCAAGGTGCGGCTGAGCAGCCTGGCGGTGGGCGACACGCTGTCCTTCCTCGACGACCGCGCGCTGCTCACGCTGGGCGTGCGCCATCAGACGCTGTCGAGCACCGGCTACGCCTACTACACCGGCGTGCCCTCGCCCTACGACAAGAGCCGCACCAGCCCGATGGCCAGCTTCGTCTACAAGCTGCAGCCGCAGGTCTCGCTGTACGCCAACTACGTCGAAGGCCTGAGCAAGGGCGACACCGCGCCGACCACCTCGACCACCGGCGCGGTGCTCAACGCGGGTGCGCAGCTCACGCCCTATGTGTCCAAGCAGAAGGAGATCGGCCTCAAGTACGACGGCGGCACGATCGGCGGCGGCATCGCCTTCTTCTCCACCGACAAGCCGCGCGCCTTCGTCAACAGCCAGCAGTTCTTTGTCGAGGCGGGCAAGGACCGCCACCAGGGCCTCGAGCTCACCACCTTCGGCGAGGTCTACAAGGGCCTGCGCCTGCTGGGCGGCCTGACCTTGCTCGACGCCAAGCAGAAGTCCACCGGCGCCGCCGCCACCGACGGCAAGACGGTGATCGGCATCCCCAAGGTGCAAGGCAGCCTCGGCGTGGATTGGGACGTGCCCGGCGTGCGCGGCCTTTCCTTCGACGCCCGTGTGGTCGCCACCGGCCACAGCCATGCCGACAGCGCCAACACGCTGCGCGTGCCCGGCTGGGGCCGGTTGGACCTCGGCGCGCGCTACGTGACCGAGATGGCCGGCAAGCTGGTGACGCTGCGCGCCCGCGTGGACAACGTGGCCGGCCGCAACTACTGGTCCTCGGTCGGCGGCTACCCCGAGAACGGCTACCTGGTGCTGGGCAACCCGCGCACCTTCAGCGTCAGCGCCTCCTTCGACTTCTGAGCGTCGAAGGCCGCCGCGCCCGCATCGAAAGGGACCTCAGGGTCCCTTTTTCAGTTCGGCTTCAAGCGCGTCGAGGAACATCGCCGGCACGTCGAAGCCGGTCTGGTCGGTGATCTCCTGGAAGCAGGTAGGGCTGGTCACGTTGATCTCGGTGACCGAGTCGCCGATCACGTCGAGCCCGATCAGCAGCAGCCCGCGCGGTGCGAGCGCGCGGCCCACGGTCTCGGCGATCTCGCGGTTGCGCGCGGTCAGCGGCTGGGCCACGCCCTTGCCGCCGGCCGCGAGGTTGCCGCGCACCTCGGTGCCCTGCGGGATGCGCGCCAGCACGAAGGGCGCGGGCTCGCCGCCGATGATCAGGATGCGCTTGTCGCCCTCGACGATCTGCGGCACGAAGCGCTGCACCATGATGGTCTCGGCGCCGCCCTTGTTGAGGGTCTCGACGATCG
Source organism: Variovorax sp. J2P1-31 (assembly GCF_030317215.1). Taxonomy (NCBI): domain Bacteria; kingdom Pseudomonadati; phylum Pseudomonadota; class Betaproteobacteria; order Burkholderiales; family Comamonadaceae; genus Variovorax; species Variovorax sp. J2P1-31. The sequence goes on along the minus strand of NZ_JASZYA010000005.1, from coordinate 158,017 downwards.
AGCCCAGGTTGAGCGCATCCTGCCGCACGCGGAAGATGCCCATGCCGCCCATGCCGTCGAGCGGCTTGAGGATGATGTCGCCGTGCTCGGCGTGGAAGTCCTTGACCGACTCGGCGCTGCGCGTGACCAGCGTGGGCGTGGTGAACTGCGGAAACTCCATGATGGCGAGCTTCTCGGGGTGGTCGCGCAGCGCGCGCGGCTTGTTCACCACCTTCGCGCCTTCGCGCTCGGCCTGCTCGAGCAGGTGGGTGGCGTAGATGTACTCGGCGTCGAAGGGCGGGTCCTTGCGCATCAGCACGCCGTCGAAATCCTTGAGCGCCCGGGTCTCGGTGAGGTCGACCGTGAACCAGTCGACCGGGTCGCCGGTCAGCGTGATCTGGCGCACGGTGGCCGTGACCCGGCCGCCCGAGACCCACTGCAGGTCTTCGGGCAGGCAGGCCGCGATGCGATGGCCGCGCCGCTGGGCCTCGCGCATCATCGAGAAGGTGGTGTCCTTGTAGATCTTGAATTGATCGAGCGGATCGGCGACGAAGAGGAGGTTCATGAGGTCTTTCCGGCGGCCCGTTCGGCCGCCCTGGTGTCTTGCTTGATCTTGCAGGCAGGCGCGATGTCCTTGCTCGCCACGGCCCTTTTGCCCAGCTGCTGGATCGCCAGCGCGAGCGCGCCGGCCACCACGCCCCAGAAGGCCGAGCCGATGCCGGCGATCGTCACGCCCGAGAGGGTGACCAGGAAGGTGATCAGCGCGGCCTCGCGGTGCGACTCGTCGCGCACCGCCGCGGCCAGGCCGCCACCGATGGTGCCCAGCAGTGCGAGCCCGGCGATGGCCGCGACCAGCTCCTTCGGGAACGCCGTGAGCAGGCCGGTGACCGCGGCGCCGAACAGGCCGATCACGACGTAGATCGCGCCGCAGCTCACGGCCGCGGTGTAGCGCCGTGCCGGGTCCTCGTGCGCTTCGCGGCCCATGCAGATGGCGGCGGTGATGGCGCTCAGGTTGAGCGCGTAGCCGCCGAAGGGCGCGAACACCAGCGTGACCAGGCCGCTCATGGTGATGAGTCTGGAGATCGGCATGTCGTAGCCGGCCGCGCGGATCGCGGCCACGCCCGGCAGGTTCTGCGAGGCCATGGTCACGACGAACAGCGGCAGCGCCAGGCTCACCGCCGCCTGCCAGGTGAAGACCGGCATCACGAACACCGGCATCGCGAGGCTGAAGTGCACCGACGACCACGCCAATTGCCCACGCAGCGCCACATAGACGATGGCCACCAGCAAGGTCAGCGGTACCGCATAGCGCGGCACGAGACGCTTTCCGAGCAGGTAGGTGGCGAGCATCAGCAGCACCAGCGGCAGCGCGGTCTGGGCCGCGGTGAAGGCCGACAGCCCGAAGCGCGCCAGCACGCCGGCCAACAGCGCCGAGGCCAGGGCCATCGGGATCTTGTTCATCACACGCTCGAACAGGCCGGAGGCGCCCGACAGCGTGATCAGCAGCGCGCAGACGATGAAGGCACCGACCGCCTCCCCCATGCCGTAGCCCGCGCCGGCCGTGGCCAGCACCGCCGCGCCCGGCGTGCTCCAGGCGATCATCACCGGCTTGCGCAGCCACAGCGAGGGCAGCGCACTGGCCAGCCCCATGCCCAGGCCCAGCGCCCACATCCACGAGGCGATCATCTCCGGCGTCGCGCCGAAGGCCTGCGCGGCCTGGAACACGATCGCCACCGAGCTGGTGAAGCCCACGAGCACCGCGACGAAGCCCGCGGTGAAGGCCGACAGGCTCAGGTCTTTGAAGAATCGCATGCGGGGATTGTGCCGTCAGGCAGACTCCCCTCGGCTCTCAGCATGCGGGCTTCATTCGCCTGGGCGTCGCGACGAGGGCGCGACGCCCAGGCCATCCAGAAATGCACGCACCCTGGGTTGCCAGACCTCCGGGAAGCGCGTGAACAGCGAATGGCCGTCCTCGCCGTGCGGCGGAAACTGCTCGAATTCACCGACACCACCCGCGTCCTTGAAGGCCTTGAACCATTCGCGCGGGTGCTCGGCCCCCAGGTACTGGTCGTTCTCGGTGTAGATCCAGAGCGTGGGCACCCGGGCCGACTTGCCATAGGAACCGAACAGGCGTTCCATGGCCTGCGGCGCACACGGTCGCTGCGGCCGGGTCTTCGGATTGCCGCCGCCTCCGCCGGCGAAGTTGATCGCGGCCACGACGCCCGGAATGCGCTGCGCCGCCGCTGCGATGGCCGTGGTGCCACCGAACGATTGACCCGCGATGACGGCACGTTCGCGATCCGCATCAGGCCGGCTGCGCACGGCCTCCAGCACTGCAACCGTCTGTGCAAGCGCGGCGGCATAGCCGGGTTCGTAGCGCTTGCTGCTGCAGTTGCCGGTGTCCTCGACATCCTGGCCTCCCGTGTCGCCGTAGCCGATGCGGGTCGGCACGGCCACGATGAAGCCCTGGGCCACGAAGTAACGCGACGCCTTGAGGTATCGCGCGCGCCCCATCGCGGCGCGTTCAGTCGCCTCCGCCGAACGGCCATGGTTCAACACCAGCACCGGCGCCGGCGTGGGGTTGCTGTCGTCACGGAAAAGGGTGAGCTTGATGGACTGCGCAATCGTCTTGCCGTAGCTGTCGCTGACCTGGACCGGCAGGTCCATCTGCTCCTCGATCCACTTCGCCTGCGCAGGCGCCGACGCAGCGAGCTGCAGCACGATGGCGCAGCCGATGGCCATGCGCTTTTGCATGAGGCGCAGCAGAATGACTGCCGCGCGCTGTCGCACACGCAATCCATCGGCCACGCCACCCGCACCGCGAAGTGCCGCCGCGTACGGCAGCCCCATCTTCTCGAGCATCATCTTTTGCCTCCCATGCCGAACTCTTCGTTTCGGATGGACGAAAGATAACTGCGCCAGGCGCCGGAGGGCTCAAAAACTCAGGAATATCCGATCGGCGGCACCGGCACCCGCACTTTGCCCTGGCTCGCGTCAGATCTCTATCTTCGACCCCAGCTCTACGACCGCATTGTTCGGCAGGTTGAGGAAATTCGCCGCCCCGCTCGCGCTGTGGTGCATCTGCGCGAACAGCTTCTCGCGCCAGGGCGCCATGCCGCTGCCCAGCGTGGGGATCACGACGTCGCGCGAGAGGAAGTAGCTGGTGGTCATGGGCTCGAGCTGGCAGCCGCGCAGGCGCGCGTTCTCGAGCGCGCGCGGCAGGTCGATGTCGTTCTTGAAGCCGTAATGCACGATCACCTGCCAGCAGTGGTGGCCCAGCGGCTCCATTTCGATGCGCTTGTCCATCGGGATCCAGGGCACCTCGTGGTTGCGCACCGTGACGAACAGGTTCTGCTCGTGCAGCACCTTGTTGTGCTTGAGGTTGTGCAGCAGCGCGTTGGGCACGCTGCCGGGTTCGGCCGTGAGGAACACGGCCGTGCCCTCGACCCGCGCGGGCGGGCTCACGAAGACCGCGCCCAGGAAGCTGCGCAGGTCGATCGCGTCGGCGCGCTGGGTCTCGCCCATGAGCCGGCGGCCTTCCTTCCAGGTGATCATCAGCGTGAAGACGGCCAGGCCGATCATCACGGTGAACCAGCCGCCCTGCGGCAGCTTGAGCAGGTTGGAGGCGAAGAAGGCGAAGTCGATCAGGAAGAAGATCGCGGTGGCGCCGATGCACAGCAGCAGCGGCAGCTTCCAGGCGAAGCGGATCACGAAGAAGGTCAGCACCGTGGTGATCAGCATGTCGGTCGTGACCGCGATGCCGTAGGCCGCGGCCAGGTTGCTGGAGTTGCGGAACATCACGACCGCCAGCACGATGCAGACGAACAGCGCCCAGTTGACGAAGGGGATGTAGATCTGGCCGGCCGAACGCGCGCTGGTGTGCTCGATGCGCAGGCGCGGCAGGTAGCCCAGCTGGATCACCTGGCGCGTGACGCTGAAGGCGCCGGTCAGCATGGCCTGCGACGCGATCACGGTGGCGGCGGTGGCCATCACCACCAGCGGCACCAGCGCCCACTCGGGCGCCATGCGGAAGAAGGGGTTGGTCACGGCGCTCGGGTCGCCCAGCAGCAGCGCGCCCTGGCCGAAGTAGTTGAGCACCAGGCAGGGCATGACCACCGAGAACCAGGCGATGCGGATCGGCCGCTTGCCGAAGTGGCCCATGTCCGCATAGAGCGCCTCGGCGCCGGTCACGCACAGCACCACGGCGCCCAGCACGATGAAGCTGATGCCGGGGTTGTCCCAGACGAAGCGCACCATGTAGTGCGGGCTCACGGCCGCGAGGATCTCGGGATGGGTGAGGATCTGCGAGATGCCCAGCAGCGCCAGCACCAGGAACCAGGCCAGCGTGATCGGCCCGAAGAACTTGCCGATGCCCGCGGTGCCGCGCTTCTGCACCGCGAACAGGCAGAACAGCACGACCAGCGTGATCGGGATCACGTAGCCCTTGAAGTGCGGCGAGATCACCTCCAGGCCCTCGACCGCCGACAGCACCGAGATCGCCGGCGTGATCACGCCATCGCCGTAGAACAGCGCGGTGCCGAAGATGCCGACGGCCAGCAGGCCGTTGCGCAGCTTGGGGCGGTCGACCACCGCGCGCGAGGCCAGCGCCAGCATCGCGACCAGGCCGCCCTCGCCTTCGTTGTCGGCCCGCAGCACCAGCACCACGTACTTGATGGAGACGATGACCGTCATGGTCCAGAAGATCATCGAGAGCATGCCGTACACGTTCTCGATCGTGAACGGCACATGGCCGTGCCCGAAGATTTCCTTGATCGCGTAGAGGACGCTGGTGCCGATGTCGCCGTAGACGATGCCGATGGCACCGAGCACGAGCGCGGCGGAAGACGATTTGGGAGCGGACACGAGGTCGATGGAACAGGCGAAGCGGTGTGGATCACACCCCTCCTGGGGACGACGGCGCGCATCGCTTCGACACGCGCCGCTCAACGCCGACCTGGTAATTCCGTTGCTGTGGGACCGCTATTCTGCCGTTGCCGCCGGTCGCCGCAAAGACACGGCGGCAATGTCGCTACTCGTAGACCTCGGCGTCGGGGTCGGTCGCCTCGAGCTCGTAGCTGGCCGCCACCATGGCCAGCCGGCCGATCACCCCGTACATGTAGAAGCGGTTGGGGGCGCTGGCGCCCGGCTTGGCGCCCGGTTGGGGCAGGTGCGCACTGTCGGAAAAAGCCAACGGAACGAAGCTGGCGCCCGGCGACTTGAGGCTTTCGTCGCTGCCGCGGTCGGCGTGCACGCGGTAGAAGCCGCCCACCACGTAGCGGTCCATCATGTAGACCACCGGTTCGGCCACGCCCTGGTGGACGCGCTCGTTGGTCAGCACGCCTTCCTGGATGATCAGGTCCTCGAGTTCCTGGCCGGCGCGCCCCGGGCTGGTCCGGCTGTGGGCCTGCTGGCTCAGGCCCAGCACTTCCTTGGCGTCGCGCACCGTCATCACGCTGGTGCCGCCGGGGCCGCTGTCGGCCTTGACCACCACGAAGGGCTTCTCGTTGATGCCGTATTCCTTGTACTTGCGCCGCACCTTGGTCAGCATCGCGTCGACATGGCTGGTGACCACGTCGACCCCCACGCCCTCGCCCAGGTTCACGCCCGCGGCGCGGCTGGACATCGGGTTGATCAGCCAGGGGTCGATGCCCAGCAGCTTGCCGAAGCGCTTGGACACCTCCTCGTAGCTGCGGAAGTGGTTGCTCTTGCGCCGCACCGACCAGCCCGCGTGCACCGGCGGCAGCAGGTACTGCTCGTGCAGGTCTTCCAGGATGCCCGGCGCGCCGGCCGACAGGTCGTTGTTCAGCAGGATGGTGCAGGGATCGAAGTTCTTGATGCCCAGGCGGCGCTTGGTGCGCACCACCGGCTCGAGCGTGACGGTGTCGCCGTTGGGCAGCTCGATGGTCTTGGGCGACTTGATCGCCGGGTCGATCGAGCCCACGCGCACGTTGAGCCCGGCCATGTGGAAGATGCGCACCAGCTGGGCGATGTTGGCGAGGTAGAAGGTGTTGCGCGAGTGGTTTTCCGGGATCACCAGCAGGTTGCGCGCTTCCGGACAGATCTTCTCGATCGCCGCCTGGGCCGCCTGGACCGCCAGCGGCAGCATCTGCTGCGTCAGGTTGTTCCAGCCGCCGGGGAACAGGTTGGTGTCGACCGGGGCCAGCTTGAAGCCCGCGTTGCGGATGTCGACCGAGCTGTAGAAGGGCGGCGTGTGCTCCATCCATTCCAGCCGGAACCAGCGCTCGATGGCGGGAGTGGAGTCGAGAACGCGCTGTTCGAGTTCGTTGATGGGGCCGGTCAGGGCGGTGACGAGGTGGGGGACCATGCGGCGGCCTTGTGTGCGTTCAGCGTAAAGGTGGAGTGGAATTGTAGGATTTGGGGCCATCGGGCCAGATGACAAGCCAAAAAAAGCGCTGCCAGAAACGAAAAGCCCCCTGGGCAAGGGGGCGATGCGATGCGGCCAACCGAGCGTGCGGCTCAGCTCCTGACTTCGCCCTGACCCAGCACCACGTATTTCAGCGAGGTGAGCCCTTCGATGCCCACGGGGCCGCGCGCATGGAACTTGTCGGTGCTGATGCCGATTTCGGCGCCCAGCCCGAACTCGAAGCCGTCGGCGAAGCGGGTGCTCGCATTCACCATCACACTGGCCGAATCGACCTCGCGCAGGAAACGCTGGGCGTTGATGTGGTCGCGCGTGAGGATCGCGTCGGTGTGGTGGCTCGAGTAGCGGTTGATGTGGGCGATGGCCTCGTCCACGCCCTCGACCACCTTGATGCTGATCACGGCCGCGAGGTACTCCTCCGACCAGTCGGACTCGACCGCGTCGACGATGGTCGCGTGCCCGCCGTGCAGCGCGTCGTCGGCCCGCAGGATGCGCGCCGCCACCGGGTCGCAGCGCATCTCCACGCCCTTGGCCGCGAACACCGCGCCGATCTCGGGCAGGAACACGTCGGCCACCGAGGCGGCCACCAGCAGGCCCTCGGCCGCATTGCAGGGGCTGTATTTCTGGGTCTTGGCGTTGTCCACCACCTTGACCGCCATGTCGAGCGAGGCGCTGTCGTCGACGTACACATGGCAGTTGCCGTCGAGGTGCTTGATGACCGGCACCTTGGCGTCGCGGCTGATGCGCTCGATCAGGCCCTTGCCGCCGCGCGGGATGATCACGTCGACGAACTCGGGCATGGCGATCAGCTGGCCCACGGCCTCGCGGTCGGTGGTCTGCACCAGCTGCACCGCCTCGACCGGCAGGCCGGCCTCGGCCAGCGCGGCCGACACCAGCGCCGCCAGCGCCTTGTTCGACTCGATGGCTTCCGAGCCGCCGCGCAGGATGGCCGCGTTGCCGCTCTTGATCGCCAGGCTCGCGGCCTCGATGGTCACGTTGGGCCGGCTCTCGTAGATCATGCCGAAGACGCCGATCGGCACCCGCATCTGGCCCACGCGGATGCCGCTGGGCTGCTGCTTCATGCCGATGATCTCGCCGATCACGTCGGGCATGGCCGCCAGCTGCTCGCAGCCCAGGGCCACGGTCTCGATCACCTTGGGCGTGAGCTTGAGCCGGTCGACCATCGGGGCCGACAGGCCGGCCGCGGTGGCCCGCTCGACATCGCGGGCATTGGCCGGCGCGAGGTCTTCGGCGCCTTCGCGCAGCAGGCGGGCCAGCGCCTTGAGGGCCTTGTTCTTGACCGCCGCATCGGCGCGCGCCATCAGCGCGGAGGCGGTTTTGGCTTGCAGGCCCAGGGCCTGCATGTGTTCTCTGACGTTGAACGCGTTCATCGGGGCATTTTCTCATGCCCCACCCGGCCGGGCAGCCGAAGGGTTGCCTGCAGGCCGCCGGCGCCCTCGGGGCCGGTCGGCCCGTTGACCAGCGTGAGCGTGGCGCCCAGCGTGCGCGCCAGGTCCAGGCAGATGGCCAGCCCCAGCCCCGCGCCGCGCGAGGAGCGGTCGGTCACGAAGGGCGTGAAGACCTGTTCGCGCATCGCGTCGGACAGGCCCGGGCCCGAATCCCAGACCGTCAGCGCCACGCCGTCGGTGCCGTCCTCGGGCACGATGCGGATGCCCAGCGCGCCGCCTTCGGGCGTGAACTCGATCGCATTCTTCAGCAGGTTGCCCAGGATCTCGCGCACCATCCAGCGGTAGCCGCTCAGCTCACAGGCCGCGCCGTCGAGCTGGAAGGCGTGGTGGCGCTGCGCGAGCAGCGGCGACAGCTCGACCGCCACGTCCTCGGCCAGCGCGCGCAGATCGAAGCGCTCGGCCGGCTCCTGCGCCGCGGCCTGCTGCGCGCGCGCCGAGGACAGCAGCTGCTCGACCAGCCGGTTGGCGCGCCGCGTGGTGGCCGCGATGCTGGCCAGCGCCTCCTCGGGCGGCAGGTCGCCGCGCAGGCCCGCATCGGCCTGCAGCTGCAGCACGGTGAGCGGCGTGCGCAGCTGGTGCGAGGCATCGGCCACGAAGCGCCGCTGCTGCTCCTGCGCCGCCGCCAGCCGCGACAGCAGGCCGTTGAAGCCCGCCACCACCGGCTGCAGCTCCTGCGGCGGATGCTCGATCGCGACCGGCGTGAGGTCGCGCGCGGGCCGCAGGTCGAGCTGCCGCGCCAGCGCGCGCGCCGGCTTGAGCGCGAGGGTGGCCACGGCCCATATCAGCAGCAGCAGGATCGCCAGCAGCGCGCCCTGGCGCAGCAGCGTGCCGCGCAGGATCTGGGCCGCGAGCCGCGTGCGGTAGGCGGAGGATTCGCCCACCTGCACCACCACCAGCCGCATGCCCTCGAAGGACTCGACCGGCTGCAGCAGGGCCGCCATGCGCATCGGCCCGACGTCGCGCGCCGTGGTGTCGTAGAGCGCGATCATCGACTGGTAGAGCGGGTGCTGCGGCGGCCGCTCGCGGTAGGGCGCGAGTTCCTCGTCGCCCGCCAGGTACTCGCCGTCGAGGAAGCTCACGCGGTAGACCATGCGGCTGCGTCCCGGGCCGTCGTCGCCCGCGCCGGTGCCGGTCCCGTCGTAGATCTCGAGCGCCGCATGGGGCAGCGTGATCTGCAGCTCGCCGCGCTCCAGCCGGATCAGGTCGGCCAGCGCATGGGCCGAGGTCACGAGCAGGCGGTCGAAGGCCAGCTGCGCGGTCTGCAGCGCCGAGGTGTAGGTGAAGTAGGCGTTGACCGCCAGGAAGGCCACCAGCGGGCCGATCAGCCAGAGCAGCAGGCGCGAGCGCAGCGAGCGGGTGCGCGACGCCGCCGGCGCCGCCGCCTCAGGCATGGCCGCGCGCCTCCTGCACCAGGTAGCCGACGCCGCGCAGGGTGGTGATCTGCACGCCGGTGGCCGCCAGCTTCTTGCGCAGCCGGTGCACCACCACCTCGATCGCATCGGGCTGCGTGGGCAGCGCCTGGCCGAAGGCCAGCACGGTCAGCCGTTCCTTGGTCATGGCCTGGCCCGGCCGCTCCATCAGCGCGGCCAGCAGCGCGCTCTCGCGCGGCGTGAGTTCCAGCGGCTCCTCGCGGAAGTAGAAGGCGCCGCTGCTGCGCTCGTAGCGCAGCTCGCCGCAGCGCGGCGCCTCCATGCCGCCCGAGCGGCGCACCAGCGCGCGCAACCGCGCGTCCAGCTCGTCGAGGTCGAAGGGCTTGGCCAGGTAGTCGTCGGCGCCCGCGTTGAGGCCGGCGATGCGGTCGCCCACCGCGCCACGCGCGGTGAGGATCAGCACCGGCACGGTCGCGCCGCGGCCGCGCAGGCGCTGCAGCACCTGCAGGCCGTCGATGCCCGGGATGCCGAGGTCCAGCATCACGACGTCGAAGTGGCCGGCCTGCAGGCGCTCCAGCGCCGCGCCGCCGTCGCTGCAATGGTCGACCTCGAAGCCGCGCCGGCTCAGCACGCGCACCAGCGCGCCGCTGAGGTCGAAGTCGTCTTCCACGAGCAGCAGCTTCATCGTCGGGCGCGGAAAAGAAAGGGGGAATGGGGAGGGTTCAAGGCGCCCGAGTGTAGGTTCGCGCGCGCGAGGGCCCGCCCGCCCCCCGGGCAAGTCCCGAGGCATTCTGCAAGCCGTTTGAAAGCCGGCTGAAGGGGAAGCGAAAGGCGGCCGGCTTCTGCGCATGGCGCCTGCCTATAGTCCGCACCGATCCACCACCCCAGCACCACCCGAGGATTGGCCATGAAGAAGACCACCGCTTTCCAGATCGCCGCCGCCGCGGCCCTGCTCGCCGCCGCATGCGGCGCTTCCGCGCAGGAGGCCTGCGCCTTCCGCGGCGACCTCGACGCGGGCTACTGCGACGCCAACCGCGACCTGGTGGCCGACACCCCGACCGACCCGAAGAAGCTGCGCAACCCCGGCACGCTGGTGTTCGCCTTCACGCCGGTCGAAGACCCGGCCATCTACGAGAAGCTGTTCCGCCCCTTCATGGGCCACCTCTCGCAGTGCCTGGACAAGAAGGTCGTGTTCTTCTCGGTGCAGTCCAACGCGGCGCAGATCGAGGCCATGCGCTCGGGCCGCCTGCACATGGCGGCCTTCTCGCCCGGACCGGTGAACTTCGCGGTCAACCTGGCCGGCGCCGTGCCCTTCGCGATCCGCGGCAACAGCGAAGGCTCGGTGGGCATGAACCTCAAGATGATCGTGCGCAAGGACAGCCCGTTCCAGAAGATCGCCGACCTCAAGGGCAAGAAGATCGCCCACACCTCGCCCTCCTCCAACTCGGGCAACCTGGCGCCGCGCGCGCTGTTCCCGGCCATCGGCCTCACGCCCGACACCGACTACAAGGTCGTTTACTCGGGCAAGCACGACCAGTCCATCCTGGGCGTGAAGTCCGGCGACTACGACGCGGCCCCGGTGGCCAGCGACGTGCTGCAGCACATGACCGAGCGCGGCGTGGTCAAGGCCGACGACTTCCGGGTGCTCTACACCAGCGACAAGTTCCCGACCGACGCCTACGCCTACGCGCACAACCTCGAGCCGGCGCTGCAGGAGAAGATCAAGCAGTGCTTCTACGACTACAAGGTGCCGGCCGAGATGGCCAAGGGCCTGGGCGGCGACCGCTTCCTGCCGATCAGCTACCAGAAGGACTGGGAGCTGGTGCGCAAGGTGGCGGCCTCGGCCGGCGAGACCTTCACCCGCGACGCCTACGACAAGGCCGCGGCCAAGAAGTAAGCCCCAGCCGATGAACACCACCGCGTCCGCAGGCTCGCTGCACATCCAGGGGCTGGTCAAGGAATACCGCCCCGGCGTGCCCGTGCTGAAGTCCATCGATCTCAAGATCGACGGCACCGGTCTGACCAGCATCATCGGCCCCTCGGGCACCGGCAAGTCCACGCTGATCCGCTGCATCAACCGGCTGGTCGATCCGACCGCCGGCGCGATCTGGCTCGACGTGGGCGGCCAGCGGCTCGACATGGCCCGGTTGCAAGGCGCGGCGCTGCGCCACAGCCGGCGCCACATCGGCATGGTGTTCCAGGAATACAACCTGGTCGAGCGGCTCACGGTGATGGAGAACCTGCTGACCGGCCGGCTCGGCTACCTGTCGGCCTGGAAGGCCTGGCGAAGGAAGTTCGCGCCCGAGGACTTCGAGCGCGCCTACCAACTGCTCGACGTGGTCGGCCTAGGCAGCTTCGCCAACCAGCGCGCCGACGCGCTCAGCGGCGGCCAGCGCCAGCGGGTGGGCATCGCGCGCGCGCTGATGCAGCAGCCCGCGCTGCTGCTGGCCGACGAGCCCACCTCCTCGCTCGACCCCAAGACCTCGGTCGAGATCATCCAGCTGCTGGGCGACCAGGGGCGCGAGCGCGGCATCCCGGTGATCGTCAACATCCACGACGTCGAACTCGCGCGGCGCTATTCCGACCGCATCGTCGGCATGACCGGCGGCCATGTGGTCTACGACGGCCCGCCCGCGGGCCTGACCGACGACCACCTGCAGACCATCTACGGCGGCCAGGCATGGATGCAGTGAACGCCACCGCGCGCCCCGCGTCCACCGCCTTCGCCTGGAGCGGCAAGCAGAAGCTGGCGCTGCTCGCGCTGCTGGCCTACACGGTCTACGTGATCGCGCAGATCGACCTCTCGCCCGCGCGCCTGCTCAGCGGGCTGCACCAGGGCGCGCGCTTTCTCTCGCGCATGTTCCCGCCCGACGTGGGCAAGATGGACGTGCTGTGGGAAGGCATCCGCGAGACCCTGCAGATCGCGGTGCTGGCCACCGTGGGCGGCGTCGCGCTGAGCCTGCCGGTGGGCCTGATGGCGGCCCGCAACATGGTGCCGCACTGGCTCTGCGCGGGGGCACGCGGCCTGATCGCGGTGTGCCGCGCGGTGCATCCGGTGATCACCGCGATCATGTTCGTCAAGGCCGTGGGCTTCGGCCCGCTGGCCGGCATCCTGGCGCTCACGGTGGCCACGGTGGGCTTCGTGGGCAAGCTGTTCGCCGACGCCATCGAGGAGATCTCGCACAAGCAGATCGAGGCCGTGCGCGCCACCGGCGCCTCCTTCGGCAACGTGGTGCTGTTCGGCGTGCTGCCGCAGGTGATGAGCCGCTTCGTCGGCTTCGCCACCTACCAGCTCGACTCCAACCTGCGCAACTCCACCATGGTCGGCATCGTGGGCGCGGGCGGCATCGGCGGCGCGCTGTTCTCGGCCTTCCTGCGCTTCGAGTACAGCTTCGTCTGCACCATCCTCGCGACCGTGATCGCGATCATCGTGGTCGGCGAACTGGTGGTGAACGCCACGCGGAAGGCGCTCGATGTCTGAGTCGCTCGCGCTCGCTTCCGCCGCCGCGCCGCGCCGCTGGCAGCGCTTCACGCTCACGCAGCGGCTGCTGCGCTACGGCGTCTGGCTGCTGATCGTCTGGGCTGTGGTGCAGTCGGTGCGCACGATCGAGGTGATCCCCGAATTCCTCTACGACGCGCCCGAGCAGATGGGCGACATGCTCACGCGCATGTGGCCGGTCGACTGGTCGCACTACCCGGCGGTGGTGCACGCGGCGCTGATGGAGACGCTGCACATGGCCACGCTGGGCACGGTGCTCGCGCTGGTGCTGGCCGTGCCGCTGACGCTGCTGGTGGCCGGCAACATCACGCACAACCGCGCGCTGAACCTCGCCGCACGCGTGGTGCTGGTCGCGAGCCGCTCGGTCAACTCGCTGGTCTGGGCGCTGCTGTTCGTCGCCATCTTCGGGCCCGGCCCGCTGGCCGGCATGTTCGCGATCGCCTTCCGCTCGGTGGGCTTCGTCGGCAAGCTGCTGGGCGAGGCCATCGAGCAGACGCCGCGCGGCCCGATCGAGGCGCTGCAGGCCGCGGGCGCCTCCACCGCGGCGCAGGTCTGGTACGGCTACTGGCCGCACATCAAGCCGGCCTTCTGGTCGGTGGTGCTGCTGCGCTGGGACATCAACGTGCGCGAGTCGGGCGTGCTGGGCCTGGTGGGCGCGGGCGGCATCGGCGTGGCGCTGGACACCGCGCTCAACCTGTTCCAGTGGACGCAGGTGGCGGTGATCCTGATCGCGGTGTTCGCGATCGTGGTGCTGGCCGAAGTGGTCGTGACCCAGGTGCGCAAGCGCGTGCTGTAGCGCGCCGCGGCGCGCGCAGCAGGACCTAGCGCGCGGCCTTGGCCGGCGGCGCCATGCAGGCCCGGCACAGCATCAGCGCGAGCCGCTGCAGCGCCTGCCAGCCGCTGGCCGGCCAGTCGGGCTGGCGCAGGCCCTTGACGATGCCGTCGACCGTGTGCGCGGCCTTGAGCAGCCGCGCCAGCGCGCGGTCGTCGAGCCGCGGCAATGCGCGCTCGAACGCCTGTTCGCGCGCGCCCCAGATGCGGTTCTCGCGCAGCGCCATGGGCAGCGGTCGGCCCGCGCCCATCGCGTCCTTCACGCGCTTGAGCGCGCGGATGTCCTCGGCCAGCGTGTAGTGCACCAGCACCTCGGCCTCGCCCTCGGCGCGCAGGCCGTCGAGCATGCGCGCCACGCGCACCGGGTTGCCGGCCAGCACCGCCTCGGACAGCTTGAAGACGTCGTAGCGCGCCACGTTGTTGACCGCGCCCTCGACCTGTTCCCAGCCGAGCTCGCCGGCCGGATGCAGCAGCGCGAGCTTCTGGATTTCCTGGTGCGCGGCCAGCAGGTTGCCTTCGACGCGGTCGGCGAAGAACTGCAGCGTGCGCTGGCCCTCCTCGCCGGCTTTCACGCGCTGGCCCTGCAGCGCCAGGCGCTGCGCGATCCACTGCGGCAACGCGGCACGCTCGACCGGGTCGACCTGCAGGCTCGCGCCGTGGTTCTCCAGCGCCGAGAACCAGGCGCCGGTGCGGGTCGCGCGGTCGAGCTTGGGCAGCAGCACCAGCGTGAGCGTGCTGTCGTTGCCGGTCGCGGCCTCGGCGATCTGCTGCAGCGCCACGCTGCCGTCCTTGCCCGGCTTGCCCGAGGGGATGCGGATCTCGACGATCTGCTTGTCGGCGAACAGCGAGAGCGAACCGCCCGCGGCCAGCACCGCACTCCAGTCGAAATGCGCGCCGGCCACGGTGTACGAACTGCGCTCGGTGTAGCCCTGGGTGCGCGCCGCGGCGCGGATGGCGTCGGCCGCCTCCTGCGCGAGCAGCGGCTCGTCGCCGTGGATCGTGTAGAGCGAGCGCAGCCCCTTCGCGAGGTGCGCCTGGAGTTGGGCGGCCGCCAGCTGCATGCGGGCTAGATTTCCTTGACCGCGGCGATGCGGCGCAGCATCTGCTGCGCCACGTCGTTCTGCATGTCGCGGAACAGCAGTTCGGCCTCGGCGTCCTTGGCCAGCGCGCTGGATTCGTTGTAGGTCAGGTCGCGCTTCTGCGAGATCTCGGTCAGCAGCAGTTCCTTGCCGGCCGGCGTGCGCAGGCGGAAACGAATGGTGAGCCGCAGCTCCAGCTCGCGCACTTCGCCGGCCGAGTTGGTCGCGAGCACCACGCGGTCGCGGTTCTCGCCCAGGATGTCGAGCACCGCCTCGGCCTCGGAGGCCCGCGCCGCCGGGATCAGCTCGACCGTGCCGGCGGCCGCGAGGTTGCGGCGCAGGTAGTTCACGAAGGCCGAATTGCCTGGCACCGCGATGGTCTTGAACGCGAAGGTCGGCGCCTTGCGCAGTTCGAAGCCGCAGCCCGCGAGCAGGGCCGCGGCGGAGGACGCCAGGAAGAGACGACGCGAGGGCTGGAGTTGTTTCATGCGATCAGAGCACCACGTTGACGAGCCGGCCCGGCACCACGATCACGCGCTTGGCCGGCGCGCCCGCCGCGTGCAGCACGAAATCGTCGCTGGCCAGCGCCAGCGCCTCGATCTCGTCCTTGGAGGCGCCCGCGGGCACCACCACCTTGCCGCGCAGCTTGCCGTTGATCTGCAGCATGAGCTCGATCTCGTCCTGCACCAGCGCGGCGACATCGACCACCGGCCAGGGCGCGTCGAGCAGCTCGCCGAAGTCCCGGTCGTAGCCGAGTTGCTGCCACAGCTGGTGCGCGATGTGCGGCGTGGCCGGGTACAGCACGCGCAGCAGGATGCCGAAGCCTTCGCGCAGCGCGACGCGGTCGCCCGCATCGCCGCCGGGCTTGAAACCCTCGAGGGCGTTGAGCAGCTTCATCGCGCCCGACACCACCGTGTTGTATTGCATGCGCTGGTAGTCGTAGTCGACCTGGCGCAGCACGCTGTGGACCTCGCGGCGCAGCGCCTTGGCCTCCTTGCCGAAGTCGGCCTTGGCGCCGGGCCGGCCCGCGCCGGCATCGAAGGCATGCTGGGCGGCACCGAAGTTCCAGACCCGGCGCAGGAAGCGCGAGCTGCCCTCGACCGCCGCGTCGTTCCATTCCAGCGTGGCCTCGGGCGGCGCGGTGAACATGGTGTAGAGCCGCGCGGTGTCGGCGCCGTAGCGCTCGATCAGGTCCTGCGGGTCGACGCCGTTGCGCTCGCTCTTGCCCATCTTGCCCACGCCGCCGTACTCGACCGACGAACCGTCGGCCAGTGTGCCGCCGACGATGCGGCCCTGCGCGTCGAGCACCGGCGTGACCTCGAGCGGCGGGAAGTAGTCCTTGCCGCCCGACGGGCCGCGCCGGAAGTAGATGTGGTTGAGCACCATGCCCTGCGTGAGCAGCTTGGCGAAGGGCTCGTCGACCTTCACCAGGCCCAGGTCGCGCATGACCTTGGTCCAGAAGCGCGCGTACAGCAGGTGCAGGATCGCGTGCTCGATGCCGCCGATGTACTGGTCCATCGGCATCCAGTAGGCCGCGCCCTCGCCGACCATCGCCTGGTCGTTGGTCGGGTCGCAGTAGCGCATGAAGTACCAGGACGAATCCACGAAGGTGTCCATGGTGTCGGTCTCGCGCCGCGCGGGCTTGCCGCACACCGGGCACACCACGCCGGCGTGGAAGCCTTCGTGCTTGTGCAGCGGGTTGCCCGAGCCGTCGGGCACGCAGTCGGTCGGCAGCACCACCGGCAGGTCCTTCTCGGGGACCGGCACCGCGCCGTGTTCTTCGCAATGGATGATCGGGATCGGCGTGCCCCAGTAGCGCTGGCGGCTCACGCCCCAGTCGCGCAGGCGCCAGGTGGTCTGCAGCTCGCCCAGGCCCTTCTGGCCCAGCGCATGCGCCACCGCGGCCACGGCTTCCTTGAAGCCCATGCCACTGAAGTTGTCGGAGTTGATGGTCACGCCGCGCTGCTTGTCGCCGTACCAGTCCTGCCACTTGTGATAGTCGAAGTGCGGCTCGTCATCCACCAGCACCACCTGGATGATCTCGATGCCGTACTTGTTGGCGAAGGCGAAGTCGCGCTCGTCGTGCGCGGGCACGCCCATCACGGCGCCGTCGCCGTAGCTCATCAGCACGTAGTTGCCGACCCACACCGGCACCTGCTCCTCGGTGATCGGGTGCGTGACGGTGAGGCCCGTGGGCACGCCCTTCTTCTCCTGCGTGGCGAGCTCGGCCTCGGTGGTGCCGCCGTTCTTGCATTCCTCGATGAAGGCCGCGACCTTGGGGTCGGTCCTGGCCGCGTGCAGGGCCAGCGGATGCTCGGGCGCGACCGCGCAGAAGGTCACGCCCATGATGGTGTCGGCGCGCGTCGTGAAGACGTACATGCGGCCGTCCTGGATCGGCTTGCCGTCGGCGCCCTGGATGTCGTGCGTGAAGGCGAAGCGCACGCCTTCGCTCTTGCCGATCCAGTTCTCCTGCATCAGCTTGACGCGCTCGGGCCAGCCCGGCAGCTTGTGCTGGGTGTGCTCGAGCAGTTCGGGCGCGTAGTCGCTGATCTTCAGGTAGTAGCCGGGGATCTCGCGGCGCTCGACCGTGGCGCCGGTGCGCCAGCCCTTGCCGTCGATCACCTGCTCGTTGGCCAACACGGTCTGGTCGACCGGGTCCCAGTTCACGACCTGGGTCTTGCGGTAGGCGATGCCCTTCTCGAGCATCTTCAGGAACAGCCACTGGTTCCACTTGTAGTAGCTCGGGTCGCAGGTGGCGATCTCGCGGCTCCAGTCGATCGCCAGGCCCATGGCCTGGAGCTGGCCCTTCATGTAGGCGATGTTCTCGTAGGTCCACTTGGCCGGCGGCACGCCGTTCTTGAGCGCCGCGTTCTCGGCCGGCAGGCCGAAGGCGTCCCAGCCCATGGGCATGAGCACGTTGTAGCCCGACATGCGCAGGTAGCGCACCAGCATGTCGTTGATCGTGTAGTTGCGCACGTGCCCCATGTGCAGCTTGCCGCTGGGGTAGGGCAGCATCGAGCAGGCGTAGTACTTCTTCTTGAGTTCGCCGCGCGCATCGCGCAGGTTCTCGACGACACGGTAGGCGTCGGCCGCGGTCCAGTGGGACTGGGCAGCGGATTCGACGTCGGCGGGTTGGTAGCTGGGGTTCATGAGGCTTTGGCAACAGCCCGGCGCTCGGTCGGCCGGGGGAACGCGGATTATCGCGGCTGTCCGGCGCCGGTCCTGTAACGCGGGGCTTGTCGCGGGTCTGGCGCGCTTTTCGCATGCACAATGAAAACGACCGATCCCTCCATGCTGACCGCAGGCCTCCCCTTCCCCCTGGGTGCGACAGCCGGCCCGCAGGGCCTGAACTTCGCGCTCGCGGCGCCGCGCGCCACGCGGGTCGAGCTGTGCCTGTTCGACGCCGGCGGCCGCAGCGAGCAGCAGCGCCTGCCGCTGCCGGCCTGCACCGACGGCGTCTGGCACGGCCATTTCGCGGGCGCACAGCCCGGCCTGGTCTACGGGTACCGGGTGCACGGCCCCTGGGCGCCGCACGAAGGCCAGCGCTTCAACCCGGCCAGGCTGCTGCTCGACCCCTACACGCGCGAGATCGTCGGCCGCTACGACGGCAGCGACCTGTTCCTGGGCCATGTGCCCGGCCAGCCATCGCAGCGCGACGGCCGCGACAACGGCGCGGTCGCGCTCAAGGCCCGCGTGACGGCGGACCCCGGCCCCCTGGACGTGCCGCGCCCCCGCATTCCCGCGGCCGAGCGCGTGCTCTGCGAGTTGCATGTGCGCGGCCAGACGATGCGCCATCCGGCTGTGCCGCCCGCACTGCGCGGCAGTTACGCCGGCCTGGCCGAGCCGGCGGTGCTCGACCACCTGCAGGGCCTGGGCATCACCACGCTGAGCCTGATGCCGGTGCAGCACCGCGCCGACGAGGAGCGGCTGCTGAAGGCGGGCCTGTCGAACTACTGGGGCTACACGACCATCGGCTGGTTCGCGCCCGAGGCGCGCTACTGGAGCGGCCGGCCCGGCAGCACGCCGGCCTCGGAATTCCGCGCGCTGGCCGACGCGGTGCATGCGCGCGGCATGGAGTTGGTGATCGACGTGGTCTACAACCACAGCGCCGAGACCGACGAGCTCGGCCCCACGCTGTCGCTGCGCGGCATCGACAACGCGCTCTACTACCACCTGCGCGCCGACGACCGCGCGCTCTACGAGAACTGGACCGGCTGCGGCAACTGCCTGAACTTCGCCGAGCCGCGCGTGGTGCAGCTCGCGATGGACAGCCTGCGCCACTGGGTCACGGCGCTGGGCGTCGACGGCTTCCGCTTCGACCTGTCGCCGGTGCTGGCGCGGCGCGGCGGCGGCGACTTCGATCCGCGCGCCCCGCTGCTGGCCGCCATGGCGCAGGACCCGGTGCTGTCGCGCGCACTGCTGATCGCCGAGCCCTGGGACATCGGCCCGGGCGGCTACCGGCTGGGCCAGTTCCCGCCCGGCTGGCTCGAATGGAACGACCGTTTCCGCGACACCCAGCGCAGCTTCTGGCTGGGCCATGGCGCGGGCCCGGGCGATTTCGCCCACCGCTTCACCGCCTCCAGCGGCGAATTCCGCCATGACGGCCGCGCGCCCACGGCCAGCGTGAACTTCGTGACCGCGCACGACGGCTTCACGCTGCGCGACCTGGTGAGCTACACCGAGCGCCACAACCTGGCCAACGGCGAAGGCAACCGCGACGGCAGCGGCCACAACCTGAGCCGCAACGGCGGCATCGAGGGCGAGACCGACGACCCCGCCGTGCGGGCCGGGCGCGCGCGCCTGCAGCGCGTGCTGCTGGCCGCCTTGCTGCTGTCACAGGGCACGCCGATGCTGCTGGCGGGCGACGAGATCGGCCACACGCAGGGCGGCAACAACAACGCCTACTGCCAGGACAACGCCACGACCTGGCTGGACTGGGACCATGCCGACACGGCGTTGCAGCGCTTCGTGGCCCAGGTGCTGGCACTGCGGCGCGAGGCGGCGCCCCTGCGCCGCGCGTCCTGGTGGCCGGCGGAGCAGGCGCCCACGGGCCTGCATTGGCTCACGCCCGAGGGGCAGCCCATGGCACCGGCCGACTGGGAACGCGGCGACCGGCCCGCGCTGATGGTGCTGTTCGATGCGCCCGTGCACGAGGTGGCATGGCTCGTGCTCATCCAGGCCGGGACCGAGGCCGTCGACTTCGTGATGCCACCCGGCGCCTGGTTGCGCCGGCTGGCCAGCGAGGACGACGACCGGCCCCGCCGGCTGCTGCAGCGCGCAGAAACCTTGGCGCCCGCCACGCTCTGGCTGGCGCAAAGGGTGCGCGAAGCGGCGCCCGGTGCTACGCTGAATTGACCCACACCACCGGGAGACAAGCCGCATGACCACCGAGAACGCCAGGATCCAACCCTTGCAGGCCCATCAACTGGTACGCCGCACCATCGCCCTGGTGCTGGCCGGCGGCCGGGGCTCGCGACTCAAGCAGCTGACCGACCGGCGCGCCAAGCCGGCCGTGTACTTCGGCGGCAAGTTCCGCATCATCGACTTCGCGCTGTCGAACTGCCTGAACTCCGGCATCCGCCGGATGGCGGTGGTCACGCAGTACAAGTCGCATTCGCTGATGCGCCACCTGCAGCGCGGCTGGAGCTTCCTGCGCGCCGAGCTCAACGAGATGGTCGACGTGCTGCCGGCCCAGCAGCGCGTGGGCGACGAGCACTGGTACCGCGGCACGGCCGATGCGGTGTTCCAGAACCTCGACATCATCCAGACCCGCTCCACCCGGCACGACTACGTGGTGGTGCTGGCCGGCGACCACATCTACAAGATGGACTACTCGATCATGGTCAAGGACCATGCCGAGCGCGGCCTGGGCTGCACCGTGGGCTGCATCGAGGTGCCGCGCCACGAGGCCTCGGCCTTCGGCGTGATGGCCATCGACGCCGACCGCAACGTCACCGAGTTCCTCGAGAAGCCGGCCGACCCGCCCGCCATGCCCGGCCATCCCGACCTGGCGCTCGCGAGCATGGGCATCTACGTGTTCGATTCCGAATACCTCTACCAGCTGCTCGAGGAGGACGCGGTCAACCCCGATTCGAGCCACGACTTCGGCAAGGACATCATCCCGCGCGCCGTGGCCCAGGGCCGCGCGCTCGCGCATCCGTTCAGCCTGTCGTGCGTGACGCGCGGCGCGCGCGGGCCGCACGCGCCGGTCTACTGGCGCGACGTCGGCACGATTGATGCATTCTGGGCGGCGAACCTCGATCTGGCCTCGATCACCCCGGAGCTCGACATCTATGACACCGACTGGCCCATCTGGACCTACCAGCGGCAGCTGCCGCCGGCCAAGTTCGTGCTCGACCAGAACGGCCAGCCCGGCATCACGGTCAACACCATCGTGTCGGGCGGCTGCATCGTGTCGGGGTCGAAGGTGAGCAGCTCGGTGCTGTTCTCGGGCGTGCGCATCCACTCCTTCTGCGAGGTGCGCGAGGCCGTGCTGCTGCCCGACGTCGAGGTCGGCCGCCATGCGCGGCTGTCGAAGGTGGTGGTCGACCGCGCCTGCGTGATCCCCGAGGGCATGGTGGTGGGCGAGGACCCGGTCGCGGACGCGGCCCGTTTCGAGCGCACCGAGACCGGCGTGGTGCTGATCACGCGCGAGATGCTGCAGCGGCTGGCCGAGGCGCCGCACTGATGCGCATCCTCCAGGTCAGCGCCGAGTTCTTTCCCCTTCTCAAGACCGGCGGGCTGGCGGATGTGGCCGGCGCGCTGCCGGCGGCGCTGGCCCAGGCCGGGCAGGACGTGCGCGTGCTGCTGCCGGGCTTCCCGGCGATCCTGGCCGGCGTCGGCGACCTCGCCGAGGTCGCGGCCTTCGACGCGCCCTGGGGCGAGCGCGCGGTGCTGCGCGCCGGCCGCATCGGCACGGTCCAGGCTTATGTGGTCGATGCGCCCGCGCGCTACGACCGCCCGGGCAACCCCTACGAGGACGCATCGCGCCAGCCCTACGCCGACAACGCGCGCCGCTTCGCGCTGCTGGGCTGGGCCGCCGCCCGGCTGGCGCGCGGCCTCGATCCGGGCTGGCGACCCGAAGTGGTGCATGCGCACGACTGGCATGCGGCGCTCGCGCCCGCCTACCTGGCGTTCGACCCCACGCCTGGCCCGCGCGTGGGCAGCGTGTTCACGGTCCACAACCTGGCCTACCAGGGCCTGTTCCCGCCCTGGGAGTTCGCGGGCCTGGGCCTGCCGCCGGCGGCCTTCCACATGAACGGGCTGGAATACCACGGCCAGCTGTCCTTCATGAAGGCCGGGCTCTACTTCTCCGACCGGCTCACGACCGTCAGCCCGACGTATGCGCGCGAGATCCAGACCCCCGCCCAGGGCTGCGGCCTCGACGGCCTGCTGCGCGGGCGCAGCGGCGTGCTGAGCGGCATCCTCAACGCCGTGGACGACGCGGTCTGGAACCCGGCCCACGACGCGCTGCTGCCCACGCCCTTCGACGCGCGCCATCCGGGCGGCAAGGCGGTGTGCAAGGCCGCGCTGCAGCAGGCGCTGGGCCTGGCCATCGCGCCCGACGCGCCGCTGTTCGTGATGGTCAGCCGGCTCACCGAGCAGAAGGGCCAGCACCTGGTGCTGGGCGCGATCGACACGCTGCTGGCGCACGGCGGCCAGCTCGCGCTCCTGGGCACGGGCGAGCGCTGGCTCGAGGAAGCCTTTCGCGCGCGCGCGGCCGCCGCGCCGCAATCGGTGCATGCCACGCTGGGCTACGACGAGGGCTTCGCGCACCGGTTGTTCGGCGCCGGCGACGTGACGCTGGTGCCTTCGATGTTCGAGCCCTGTGGTCTCACGCAGATGTACGGCCTCAAGTACGGTAGTCTGCCCCTGGTGCACCGCGTGGGCGGCCTGGCCGACACGGTGGTCGACTGCACGCTCGAGAACATGGCCGACGGCAGCGCCAGCGGCTTCGTCTTCGACGGCTTCGACGCCGCCGGCTTCGACCGCGCGCTGCGCCGCGCCTTCGCGCTCTACCACCGGCCGGCCGACTGGCGCCGCGTCCGCGCCCACGCGATGCGGCAGCCCGCCGACTGGCAGACCGCCGCCGCGCACTACATCGCCGTCTGCGAGCAAGCGCTCGCCTGACCTTCCGATCCACACACACACGACGACCCACCCATGACGATCGAAGAATTTGCCTACGACCATCCCGACCGCGACGTGGCCGCCTTCAAGCGCGCCGTGGCCAACAAGCTGATCTACGCGGTCGGCAAGGACCCGGTGGCCGCCAGCCCCGACGACTGGCTCAACGCCACCGCGCTGGCGGTGCGCGACCAGCTGGTCGAGCGCTGGATGGCGACCACGCGCGCCAGCTATGCGCAGGACGTCAAGCGCGTCTACTACCTGTCGATGGAGTTCCTGATCGGGCGCACCTTCACCAACGCGCTGCTGGCGCTCGAGCTGCAGGACATCGTCAAGCAGGCGCTGGCCGACTTCGGCGTCGACATCGCGGCGCTGGCCGAGCGCGAGCCCGATGCGGCGCTGGGCAACGGCGGCCTGGGCCGGCTCGCGGCCTGTTTTCTCGATTCGATGGCCACGCTGGGCGTGCCGGGCTTCGGCTACGGCATCCGCTACGAGTACGGCATGTTCCGCCAGAAGATCGTCGACGGCCAGCAGGTCGAGACGCCCGACTACTGGCTCACCCGCGGCAACCCCTGGGAGTTCCAGCGGCCCGAGGTGACCTACCGGGTGCGCTTCGGCGGCCATGTGCAGAAGCGCGACGGCGGCAGCGCGGCCGACTGGGTCGACACCCACGACGTGCTGGCCGTGGCCTACGACACCATCATCCCGGGCTACGGCACGCAGGCCACCAACACGCTGCGGCTGTGGTCGGCGCGCGCCACCGAGGAGATCGACCTGTCGGCCTTCAACCGCGGCAACTACATGCAGGCGGTGGAGAGCAAGAACCACTCGGAGAACGTCTCGCGCGTGCTCTACCCCGACGACTCCACCGCCTCGGGCCGCGAGCTGCGGCTGCACCAGGAATACTTCTTCGTCAGCGCCAGCGTGCAGGACCTGCTGCGCCGCTACCTGCGCACCCACAAGACCTTCGACAACCTGCCCGACAAGGTCAGCATCCACCTGAACGACACCCACCCGGTGCTCGCGGTGCCCGAGCTGATGCGCCTGCTGCTCGACGAGCACGGCCTGGACTGGGACACGGCCTGGGGCCACACGCAGAAGGTGTTCAGCTACACCAACCACACGCTGATGCACGAGGCGCTCGAGACCTGGCCGGTCGAGATGATGGGCCGCATCCTGCCGCGCCACCTGCAGATCCTCTACGACCTGAACGCGCGCTTCCTGGCCACCGTGACGCAGAAGCTGGGCCACGACGTGGAGCTGCTGCGCCGTCTGTCGCTGATCGACGAGACCGGCGAGCGGCGCGTGCGCATGGCCTATGTGGCGGTGCTCGCGAGCCACTCGATCAACGGCGTGTCGGGGCTGCACTCGGAGCTCATGAAGCAGTCGATCTTCGCGGACTTCAACCGCATCTTCCCCGAGCGCTTCAACAACAAGACCAACGGCGTCACGCCACGGCGCTGGCTGGCGCAGGCCAACCCCTCGCTCGCGGCGCTGCTCGACCAGCGCATCGGCCGTGGCTGGCGGCGCGACCTGACGCAGCTCGAGGCGCTGCGCCCGATGGCGCAGCAGCCGGCCTTCGTGCGCGCCTTCCGCCACGCCAAGCGCGAGAACAAGCTGCGGCTGGCCAACTGGATCGAGCAGCACCTGGCGATCACGGTCGACACCGACGCGATGTTCGACGTGCAGGTCAAGCGCATCCACGAGTACAAGCGCCAGCTGCTCAACGTGCTGCACGTGGTCTCGCGCTACCAGCGCATCGTGGCCGCGCACGAGACCGGCCAGACCAGCGAGCTGGTGCCGCGCGTGGTGGTGTTCGCGGGCAAGGCGGCCTCGGCCTACCACGCGGCCAAGCTGGTGATCCGGCTGATCAACGACGTGGCGGCGGTGGTCAACAACGACCCGCGCGTGGGCAAGCTGCTCAAGGTGGTGTTCCTGCCCAACTACAGCGTGAGCCTGGCCGAGGTCATCATGCCGGCGGCCGATTTGTCGGAGCAGATCTCCACCGCCGGCACCGAGGCCTCGGGCACCGGCAACATGAAGTTCGCGCTCAACGGCGCGCTCACCATCGGCACCTTGGACGGCGCCAACGTCGAGATGAAGGACAACGTCGGCGACGACAACATCTTCATCTTCGGCAACACCACGCCCGAGGTGGCGGATATCCGCGCGCACGGCTACCAGCCGCGCAGCTTCTACGAAGCCAACCCCGAACTGCAGGGCGTGCTCGACGCGATCCGCGACGGCAAGTTCTCGCCCGGCGAACCCGCGCGCTACCAGGGCATCTACGACACGCTGGTGAACTGGGGCGACCAGTACCTGCTGCTGGCCGACTACGCGAGCTATGTCGAGACCCAGGCCCGCGTCGATGCGCTCTACCGCGACCCCGATGCGTGGACCCGCATGGCGATCCTCAACGTGGCGGGCATGGGCGCGTTCTCCTCGGACCGGACCATCGCGGAGTACGCGCACCAGATCTGGAAGACCAAGCCGGTGATCCTGGGTTGAGTGTTTCTCCCTCCCCCGCCGGGGAGGATGTGCGGGGCGGGCGGGCCCCCATCCCAACCTTCCCCCAAAGGGGGAAGGAGCAAGGCAAAGACCTCAGCGAGGCTTCTCGGCGGCCGGCGGCGCCTCGGTCACGAAGCCGATCCGGCTCAGACCGGCCTTGTTCGCGATGCCCATGAGCACCACCACGCGGCCGTAGGGCACGGTCTGGTCGGCGCGCAGCTGGACTTCGGTGCCGCGGTCGGCGGCGGCGGCCTGGGCCAGGCGGGTCGCGAGTTCCTCGTCGGTCACCGGCTGGTCGTTGAGGAAGGTCTGGCCCCTGGCATCGACCGACAGGCCGACGAACCTGGGCGTCTCGTTGGCGGTGCCGGCGCCGGTGCGCGGCAGGTCGAGCCGGATCGAACTGGCCATCAGCGGCGCGGTGATGATGAAGATCACCAGCAGCACCAGCATCACGTCGACCAGCGGCGTCACGTTGATGTCCGACATCGGGCGCTGCCCGCCCGCGCCCATCGCGCGCCCGCCGCCGCCGGTGGCGGAACCCAGGGAGGAGCGACCGAAGGCCATGGTGCGACGCGCTAGACCGGCATGGGCCGCGCGGGCGGCGGCGGGGCCGGCGCGACGGGCTCGCCGAACAGGCCCAGCAGGTCGTGCGCGAAGCCTTCGAGCTCGGCCTCGATGCGGCCGATCACGCGGCCGAACACGTTGTAGGCCAGCACGGCGGGGATCGCGACCGCCAGGCCGAAGGCCGTCATGATCAGCGCCTCGCCCACCGGGCCGGCCACCTTGTCGATGGTGAAGCCTCCCGTCTGCCCCGCGATGCCCGCGAGCGCGCCGTGGATGCCCCAGACCGTGCCCAGCAGCCCGACGAAGGGCGCGGTGGCGCCCACGGTGGCGAGCAGGATCTGGCCCGATTGCAGGCGGCGCAAGGCCGAGTGCAGCGCGTCGCGCAGCGCGCGCGTGAGGCGCTGGTTGCGGTCGCCGCCATGGCCCAGCGTGGCGCCTTGGGCGTTGCCGGCGAGGGATTGGAGCGCCGAGACCGCCGGCAGCACCAGCCGCGGGCCGTCGAAGCCCGCCACGCTGCGTTCGGCCTCGGCCAGGGTGGGCGACTGCCAGAAGGCCGCGATGCTGCGCAGCACCGCGCGCGTGCCGCCGCGCAGCAGCCAGGCCTTGAGCAGGATCGCGATCCAGCTGGCCACCGACATCGCCACCAGCAGCGCCGCCACCGCGCGGCTGACGCCGTCGCCCTGGGTCAGCAGCTGCAGCACGCTCATGGCGCCAGAGCCTACTTCAGGCCCAGCACGTCGAACATGTCGAACAGGCCGGCTTTCTGCGTGGCCAGGAAGCGCGCGGCGCGCAGGCTGCCCTGGGCGTAGGTGGTGCGGCTCGAGGACTTGTGCGTGATCTCGATGCGCTCGCCGGTGCCGGCGAACAGCACGGTGTGGTCGCCCACGATGTCGCCGCCGCGGATGGCCGAGAAGCCGATGGTCGAGGGGTCGCGTTCGCCGGTGATGCCTTCGCGGGCATAGACCGCGCATTCCTTGAGGTCGCGGCCCAGCGCGTCGGCGATGACCTCGCCCATCTTGAGCGCGGTGCCCGAGGGCGCATCGACCTTGTGGCGGTGGTGCGCCTCGATGATCTCGATGTCGTAGCCGGTCGACAGCGCCTTGGCCGCCAGCTCCAGCAGCTTGAAGGTCACGTTGACGCCCACGCTCATGTTGGGCGCCATCACGATGGCGATGTCCTTGGCGATCTCGGCGATCTCGGCCTTCTGGGCTTCGCTGAAGCCGGTGGTGCCGATCACGGCCTGCACGCCGAGCTCGCGGCACACGGCCAAGTGGGCCAGCGTGCCTTCGGGGCGGGTGAAGTCGATCAGCACCTGCGCGCCCTTCAGGCCGGCCCGCAGGTCGGACACGATCGGCACGCCGCTGGTGAAGCCCAGGAAGGCCGCGGCGTCGGTGCCCAGCGCTTCGCTGTCGGCACGGTCGAGCGCGCCGGCCAGGGCCAGGTCGTCGGCGTTGCGCACGGCCTCGATCAGCATGTGGCCCATGCGGCCGGAGGCGCCGGCGATCGCGATGCGGCGCGTGGAGGAGGACGGGGCGGAGAGTTCGGTCACGCGGATTCAGCCTTCAGCAGATTCGGGAGGGTTCGGGTCAAACGCAGCGGTGCGTTCCCGGGGCGCTGGCCAGCGCACGGCCGGCACCCAGGCCGGCATGGCGCCTCGTCAGCGCGTGGATTCGAGCGGCGGGTAGCTCGGCGGCAGCGGCGCCAGGGGCGCGGGCGCCGCCGGCGCGGCGTCGGTCTTGGCCGGGGCGGCCCTGTTGAGCTGCTCCTCGGTCGCCTCGAGCGGCGGGATCTTGCCGCTGAACTTGCGCACGTCGAGGCCGGCCACGAATTCCTCTTCGCTGGGCATCGGGTCGCCTTGGTAGCGCTCGAGCAATTCACCCTTGAAGAACAGGGTCAAGCGGCGCTGCTGCGGCTCCACGCCCTGGCGACGGATGGTGAACACGTAGTCCCAGCGGTCCGAATGGAAGACGTCGGTGAGCAGGGAGGTGCCGAGGATCTCGCGCACCTGCTGGCGCGACATGCCGGGCTTGAGCGCCTCGACCTGTTCCTTGGACACGAAGTTGCCCTGCACCACTTCGACCTTGTAGGGCGTCACGGCGTAGAGCATGCCGCGTGTGCGGTCGGTCACGCTGCTGCAGGCGCCGAGCGACACGCTCGCCACGACGGCGGCAGCCAGTAGGCACAGGCGGCTTTGGGAATTGGCAAGCATGGGAAAAAGGGGGAGCGATATGATCGACCCATTGTAGCGGCTGGCCTTTTTGCGGATGGCCGCATGCACGGCTGGCTGAGGAACGACCATGGGCAATATCGACGAACTCAAGAACACCGGCCTCAAGGCCACGCTGCCGCGTCTGAAGATCCTCGAGATCTTCCAGACCGGTGGCCAGCGCCACATGACGGCCGAAGACGTGTTCCGCGTGCTGCTCAACGAACGCTCGGACATCGGCCTGGCCACCGTCTACCGCGTGCTCACGCAGTTCGAGCAGGCCGGCATCCTGGAGCGCAGCCACTTCGAGAGCGGCAAGGCGGTCTACGAGCTCAACGAAGGCACGCACCACGACCACCTGATCTGCACCTCCTGCGGCAAGGTCGAGGAGTTCTACGACGCCGAGATCGAGCGCCGCCAGCAGCTCATCGCCAAGGACAAGGGCTGGATCCTGCAGGACCATGCGATGTCCCTGTACGGCCTGTGCGGCGACTGCGCCAGCCGCAGGTAACAGAAGCTTCCGGTCTTTACACGCGCTTTGCGCGTGCAGAGGCCCTGCCGCTCAGTCCTGGGCCGATTCCATCGCCTTGTGGTGACGCGCCACGAAGTCGGCATAGGTGTCGATGCCCCGCAGCTGCAGGATCGAATTGCGCACCGCCGCCTCGACCAGCACCGCGATGTTGCGACCGGCCACCACCTGGATGATCACCTTGCGCACCGCGATGCCCAGCACGTCCTGGGTCAGCGGCGCCGCGGGCATGCGCTCGTAGTCGCGCTCGAAGCTGTCGCGCCGCACCAGGTGCACGATCAGCTTGAGCCGCATCTTCCGGCGCACCGCGGTCTCGCCGAAGATCGCGCGGATGTCCAGCAGGCCGATGCCGCGCACCTCCAGCAGGTTCTGCAGCAGCTCGGGGCAGCGGCCCTCGATGGTGTTCTGGTTGATGCGGAACAGGTCGACCGCGTCGTCGGCCACCAGGCCGTTGCCGCGCGAGATCAGCTCCAGGCCGAGCTCGCTCTTGCCCAGGCCCGACTCGCCCGTGATCATCACGCCCAGCCCCAGGATGTCCATGAACACGCCGTGCATCGAGGTGCGCTCGGCGAAATGCTTGGACAGGTAGGCGCGCAGCAGGTCGATCACGTAGGCCGAGCCGTCGCGCGTGGCGAACAGCGGCAACTGCGCGCGCTCGCAGATGGCCAGCAGCTCGTCGGGCGCGGCCTGGCCGTCGGCCAGCACCAGCACCGGCGGCTCCAGGGTGACGATGCGCGCGATGCGGCGCTCGCAGTCCTCGGGCGTGCCGCGGGTCAGGTAAGCGATCTCGCGCGCGCCCAGGATCTGGACCCGGTAGGGGTGGATGTAGTTGAGGTAGCCGACCAGGTCGGCCGCCGATTGCGCCCGGCTGATGACTTCCGCGTCGAACTGGCGCTCGGAGGCGCCCAGCCCGGCCAGCCACTCCCAGCGCAGCGGCCCGCGGAATTCCTCGAACATCGCGTCGGCGCTGATGACGGTGGGTTTCATGCCCTAGAGAATAAGCGCAGAAACGGGGTGTCACGCCGCGCGGCGGCAACGACCGCCGCAGGCCGGGGCTGGCGCCCCGGGGTCAGGCGACCTGCGCCGACTGCCAGCCCGCGATCAGCGCATGCAGCGCGGCCGCGTCGGTGCTGGACTTGATCTGCTCGCGCAGGCCGGCGTCGCTCAGCAGCTCGGCGATCTCGGACAGGATCTCCAGGTGCTTCTGGGTCGCAGCCTCTGGCACCAGCAGGAAGATCAGCAGCACCACAGGCTGCTCGTCGGGCGCATCGAAGCCGATGGGGTCGGCCAGCTGGAACACGGCCGCCATGGGCGATTTGAGGCCCTTGATGCGCCCGTGCGGGATGGCCACGCCGTGGCCGAGCCCGGTCGAGCCGAGCCGTTCGCGGGCGAACAGGCTGTCGGTGATCAGGGCACGCCCCAGGCCATGGAGGTTTTCGAACAGCAAGCCGGCTTCCTCGAAAGCACGTTTCTTGCTGGTGGCGTCAACGCTCACGAGGACTTGAGCGGGCGGCAGGATGGACGCTAGGCGATTCATGGGTGGGGTCGGAGCGGGGGCGATTATGCACCCCTGCCGTAAAAAGCAAAGAGCCACCCGAAGGTGGCCCGCAAGAGTATTTGCCCGAACAGGTCGAAGCCGAACCTTACATCAGACGCTTGGGTGCTGCGTGATGGTGGTCCTGGAGCTTGTCCTTGTGGCGCACGACCTGGCGGTCGAGCTTGTCGACCAGCTCGTCGACGGCGGCATAGAGATCAGCGTGGCTCGACTCCGCGAACATGTCGTTGCCCTTGACGTGGATGTTGCATTCCGCCTTCTGGCGGCTGTCCTTCTCCTTCTGCTTTTCCACCGTGAGGAGCACCTTGACATCGACCACCTGATCGAAGTGCCGGGTGATCCGGTCCAGCTTGGTGGTGACGTAGCTGCGCAGTGCAGGGGTGACGTCGAGGTGATGACCGCTGATCGTCAGATTCATGAATGACCTCCTGGAATTGACGGTTGGGAAAAATGGCCGCTGCACCGGGATTGGCGCATCGACCGGGGGGAAGGAAAACGGGGGAAGGGGAAGAGAAATGTGCAAAGAGAGGAAGGGGTCGATTCACTATGCCCAAGGCGCGAAGCGAATGCAATCCCTCGGCGGGCCGGCCCGCCGAGCGGCACCCGGGCCGCTTCCGAATTCATAGCACCGGACGCCGTGCCGGCAACGCTTGCCAGCGCGAGGAGGACCAAAGGTAACGCTGCGATGCAGGGGCTTACGACCCTTCTGCGGGCAGGGTGGGCGCGGCGCGTCAGCGCCAGCTGGCACGCATGCGCGCCAGCAGGTCGATGGTCGCGGCCGGTGGCGGCGTGTGGGGCGCGCGTGGCGGCGGAGGCGGCCAGGTGAGCTGCTCGAAACGGGCCGCATCGGCCTCGGTGACGAAGCGGCTGCGCCCGGCATAGAGATGGCGGTCGCCTCGGGCCGACTGCTGCGTCACGTAGAAGCGCTGCGGCACCAGCAGGTGCAGGTGATCCTTGGCGCGCGTCATCGCGACGTAGAGCAGGCGCCGCTCCTCCTCGAGTTCCTGCGCGCCCTGGGCCACGTCGGCCGGCAGGCAGCCGTCGACCACGTTGAGCACATGCACCGAAGTCCACTCCTGCCCCTTGGCCGAATGGATGGTCGAGAGGATCAGGTAGTCCTCGTCGAGCAGCGGCGGCCCGGGGCGGTCGCTGGTGGCCTCGGGCGGATCGAGCGTGAGCTCGGTCAGGAAGCGCTCGCGCGAGCCGTAGCCGGCCGCGAGGCGGGCCAGTTGCTCGACGTCGCCGCGGCGCAGCCCGGCGTCGTCGTGCAGGCGTTCGAGGTGCGGCAGGTACCAGCGCAGCGCGAGTTCCATGTCGGCCGGCCAGGCCAGCGAGGGGGCGCGCAGCGCGGCATAGATCTCGGCGAAGCGCGCCCATTCGACCAGCGCCGATGCGGGCGGCACGAAGGCCTGCACCGCCGCCGCCGGATCGGCCGCCACGTCCATCGCGTCGAGCAGCCGCGCGGCCGTGACCGGGCCGATGCCGGGGATCAGCTGGGTGACGCGGAAGCCCGCGATCCGGCTGCGCGGGTTCTGCGCGAAACGCAGCACCGAGAGCAGGTCCTTGACGTGCGCGGCCTCGAGGAACTTGAGCCCGCCGTACTTGACGAAGGGGATGTTGCGCCGCGCCAGTTCGAGCTCGAGCGCGGCGCTGTGGTACGAGGTGCGGAACAGCACGGCCTGCGACTTGAGCGCCAGCCCGCCCTCGCGGTGCGCGAGCACGCGGTCGGCCACCCACTGGGCCTGCTGCGCCTCGTCGGGCACCAGCACCAGCTGCGGCCGTCCGGCCGAGGGCTTGTCGGTCCAGAGCGTCTTGGCGTGGCGCTCGGCGGCCGCGGCGATCACCGCGTTCGAGACGTCGAGGATGGGCTGCGTGGAGCGGTAGTTGCGCTCCAACGTGACGATGCGCGCGGCCTGCGAGAACTGGCCCGGGAAGTCGAGGATGTTGCGCACCGTGGCGCCGCGGAAGGAATAGATCGACTGCGCGTCGTCGCCCACCACCGTGACGCCGCGCCCGTCGGGCTTGAGGCCCTGCAGGATCGCGGCCTGCAGCCGGTTGGTGTCCTGGTACTCGTCGACCAGCACATGGTCGAAGCGCTCGCCGATCAGCGCCGCCAGCGCGGGCTCGGCCACCATGCCGGCCCAGTAGAGCAGCAGGTCGTCGTAGTCAAGCGCGTGCTGCTGCTGCTTGGCCTCGACATAGGCCGCGAACAGGCGCTTGAGCTCGCTCTCCCATTCGGCGCACCAGGGGAAGGCATGCGCGAGCACCTCGGCCAGCGACCCGCAGGTGTTGACGGTGCGCGAATAGATCGACAGGCAGGTGCTCTTCTGCGGAAAGCGTTTCGCGGTGGTCGAGAAGCCCAGTTCGTGGCGCACCAGGCCCATCAGATCCTCGGCGTCGCCGCGGTCGTGGATGCTGAAATTCTCGGCCAGCCCGATGTGGGTCGCGTACTCGCGCAGCAGGCGCGCGCCGATGCCGTGGAAGGTGCCGGCCCAGGGCAGCGAAGGCGCCGCATCGGAACGCAGCCCCAGCACCTGCGCCGCGACCTGGCCGGCGCGGCGCGACATCTCCTGCGCGGCCCGGCGCGAGAAGGTCAGCAGCAGGATGCGCTGCGGATCGACGCCCTGCGCCACCAGGTGCGCCACGCGGTGCGCAAGCGTGCTGGTCTTGCCCGAGCCCGCGCCGGCGATCACCAGCAGGGGCCGCGCATCGGCGAGGGCCGCGCCCACGCCGTGCTCGACCGCCGCGCGCTGCGCCTCGTTGAGCGTCGCGAGCGCGGCCGCCAGGCGCTCGGCCTGGGTGGCGGGGACGGCGGAAACAGGATGGGCGGCAGGCTGCATCGAGGCGCTACTGTACTGGATGTTCATCCAGCCATCGACTTCGGCGCCTCATGCTGCAGTGCCATAATCGCGCCTCGCTGCAACCCCGGAGACCCGCATGGAAAGCTATCCGTCTCGGCAGCTTTCAACTCCCTCCTGAGCGTCGTTGGCGAGGGTCTTGAAAGCGCCCTTCCCGCCGCCAACCGCAAGACCTTTTCACGGGAGTGAGCCATGCTCAACATCTTCACGCTTGCCAACGGGCGCCTCGTTCAGGAAGAAATCGAGGCCCTCGAAGAGCTGTCACAGTTCCAGCCCATCTGGGTCGACCTCGAATCGCCCACGGTCGAGGAGAAGCGCTGGATCAAGCAGTACTACGGCCTGTCCATCCCCGAAGACGCGATGGACGAGGACATCGAGGAATCGGCGCGCTTCTACGAGGAAGACAACGGCGAGCTCCACATCCGCAGCGACTTCCTGATCGACGAGGAAGAGAACGCGCGCTCGGTGCGCGTGGCCTTCATCCTCAACCAGCACAACGCCGAACTGCGCAGCCGCGGCGTGCTGTTCTCGATCCATGACCAGGACATCCCGGTGTTCCGCCTCTTGCGCATGCGCGCGCGCCGCGCGCCGGGCCTGATCGAAGACGCCAAGGAAGTGCTGCTGAAGCTGTTCGACGCCGACGCCGAATACTCGGCCGACACGCTGGAGAACATCTACGACGAGCTCGAGGTGGCGGGCAAGAAGGTGCTCGAGGGCAACGTCAGCGACGAGCTGGCCGGCGAGGTGCTGGGCGCCATCGCGCGCCAGGAAGACTTGAACGGGCGCATCCGCCGCAACGTGATGGACACGCGCCGCGCGGTGAGCTTCATGATGCGCAGCAAGATGCTCAACGCCGAGCAGTTCGAGGAGGCGCGGCAGATCCTGCGCGACATCGAGTCGCTGGACAACCACACGGCCTTCCTGTTCGACAAGATCAACTTCCTGATGGATGCAACCGTCGGTTTCATCAACATCAACCAGAACAAGACCATCAAGATCTTCTCGGTGGCCAGCGTCGCGCTGCTGCCACCCACGCTGATCGCCAGCGTCTACGGCATGAACTTCCGCGTCATGCCCGAGATCGACTGGGCCTACGGCTATGCCTATGCGATCGCGCTGATGGTGGCGAGTGCGCTCGTGCCGATGTGGTACTTCCGGCGCCGGGGCTGGTTGAAATAGACCACCCCCGAGGGCTTCGCCCTCCCCCTCAAGGGGGCGATGCCAGCGGCCCGGCGAAGCCGGTTCCGCGGCATCTCTGGTAAAGACTCGCCTCCTACCGTTGGGGCTTGTCTACCCTTGGCGTTTGGGCAACGCGCGCAGCAGCGCATCCACGATCGCAGCCGAATACGGGCTCGCGACGGTGCGGATGAACTCGAGGAAATCGCCGTGGGCGGCGTCGTCGGCGCGGTCGGAGATGGTGCGCACTGCCGCGAAGGGCAGGTCGAAGTCGTGGCAGACCTGGGCGAAGGCGGCGCCTTCCATTTCCACGGCGAGGGCGTCGGGCAGCTCGGCCTGCAGCGCGTGCGCTTCGGCCGTGGTGGACACGAAGCGGTCGCCGCTGATCACCAGCCCGTGGTGCACGCGGGCCTGCGGCAGGGCGATGCGGGCGGCTTCGCGCAGCGCGGCGGCGAGCTCGGCATCGGCCGGGAAACGGCTTCTGGCGTAGAGCGGCACCTCGTGGCGCGGGAAGATCGGCGAGGCGTCCATGTCGTGCTGCAGGAAGGCCTCGGCGACCACCACGTCGCCCACCCGCACGCCGGGCCCGAGGCCACCCGCGACGCCGGTGAAGACCACGCGGCCGACGCGGAAGCGCTCGGCCAGCACCGCGGCGGTGGTGGCGGCCGCCACCTTGCCGATGCGCGCGAGCACCGCGATCACTTCATGGCCCTGCAGATGGCCCTGCCAGAAGTCGCGGCCCGCGACCGTGACCCTGCGCTCGTCGGGCATGCGCTCGAGCAGCGCGGCCAGCTCTTCGTGCATCGCCGCGACGATGGCGATCGGCGCCGCCCCGGCGTGCATCCTGCGGCCCTTCCTACTGCTTTGCGTCGCGCAGTTCGCGGCGCAGGATCTTGCCCACCGGCGTCTTGGGCATGTCGGTGCGGAACTCGATGACCTTGGGGCGCTTGTAGCCCGTGAGGTTCTCGCGGCAGAAGGCGCGCACCTGCTCTTCGGTCAGCGACGGGTCCTTGCGCACGATCACCAGCTTGACCGCCTCGCCGGTCTTCTCGTCGGGCACGCCGACGGCCGCGCATTCGAGCACGCCGGGGATCAGCGCCGCCACGTCCTCGATCTCGTTCGGGTACACGTTGAAGCCCGAGACCAGGATCATGTCCTTCTTGCGATCGACGATCTTGAAGAAGCCGCGCTCGTCGACGACGCCGATGTCGCCCGACTTGAACCAGCCGTCCTCCGTCATGACCTTGGCGGTCTCGTCGGGGCGCTGCCAGTAGCCGGCCATCACCTGCGGACCCTTGATCGCGATCTCGCCGCGCTCGCCGGGCGCCACTTCGTGGCCGGCGTCGTCGAGCAAGGTCATGCGCGTGCTCGGCAGCGGCACGCCGATGGTGCCGGTGTAGGCGGTGCTGGTGATCGGGTTGCAGCTCACCGTGGGCGAGGTCTCGGACAGGCCGTAGCCCTCGCAGATCGGGCAGCCGGTCTTCTCGAGCCAGAGCTTGGCCACGGCGCCCTGCACCGCCATGCCGCCGCCGACCGAGACCTGCAGGTGCTTCCAGTTCACGGTGCCGAAATCGGGATGGTTGGCCAGGCCGTTGAACAGCGTGTTGACCGCGGGGAAGCTGTGGAAGGTGTGCTTCGACAGCTCCTTGAGCGTGGCCGCGAGGTCGCGCGGGTTCGGGATCAGCAGCACCTTGCCGCCGGTGCGCAGGCCCAGCATCATGTTCACGGTGAAGGCGAAGATGTGATACAGCGGCAGCGCGCAGACGCTGGTCGGCTGCTCGCCGGCCGGCACCTTCTGCATCGCGGGCGAGTTCCAGGCTTCGGACTGCAGCACGTTGGCGATCACGTTGCGATGCAGCAGCACCGCGCCCTTGGCCACGCCGGTGGTGCCGCCGGTGTACTGCAGCACCGCGATGTCGTCGGGACCGACCACCGGGGCCTTGAGCGGATGCCGCCCGCCTTCGCCCAGCGCCTTGTTGAAGCGCACCGCGCCCGGCAGTTCGTAGGCCGGCACCAGCTTCTTGACCTTGCGCACCACGTAGTTGACGAGCGCGCCCTTGAGCAGGCCCAGCCGGTCGCCCATGGCGCCCAGCACGATGTGGCGGACCGGCGTGGACGCGAGGCAATGCTGCAGCGTCGCCGCGAAGTTCTCCATGATCACGATGGTCGTCGCGCCGCTGTCCTGCAGCTGGTGCTCGAGTTCGCGCGCGGTGTAGAGCGGGTTGACGTTGACCAGGATCAGGCCCGCGCGCAGGATGCCGGCCACCGCGATCGGGTACTGCAGGCAGTTGGGCATCATCACCGCCACGCGGTCGCCCTTGACCAGGCCCAGGCCCTGCAGGTAGGCCGCGAAGTCGCGGCTCTGCCGGTCGACCTCGGCATAGCGCATGTCCTTGCCCATGAAGCTGTAGGCCACGCGGTCGGCGTACTTCGAGAAGCTCTCCTCCATCAAGCCGACCAGCGAGGCATAGCTCGAGGGGTCGATGTCGGCGGGGACGCCGGGGGGATAGCTCGCGAGCCAGGGACGGTCCGTCATGTTCTTGTCTCCACTTGAGAAAAAAAGAAAGCGCCGCGACGCGGCGCCTGCGGTCTTCAGGCGAAGGCCTTGCGGCCTCCTCGGCCTACTCGATCGCCTTGCCCATGTCTTCCACGACCTTCTTGGCGTCGCCGAAGACCATCATGGTCTTGTCCATGTAGAAGAGTTCGTTGTCCAGGCCCGCGTAGCCCGCGGCCATGGAGCGCTTGTTCACGATCACCGTCTTGGCCTTGTAGGCCTCCAGGATCGGCATGCCGTAGATCGCGCTGCCCTTGGTGTGCGCCGCGGGGTTCACCACGTCGTTCGCACCCAGGATGATCGCCACGTCGGCCTGGCCGAACTCGCCGTTGATGTCCTCCATCTCGAACACCTGGTCGTAGGGCACCTCGGCCTCGGCCAAGAGCACGTTCATGTGCCCCGGCATGCGACCGGCCACCGGGTGGATCGCGTACTTCACCGTGATGCCCTTGTCGGTGAGCTTCTGCGCGAGCTCCTTGACCGCGTGCTGCGCGCGTGCCACCGCCAGGCCGTAGCCCGGCACGATCACCACCGTCTCGGCATTGCTCAAGACGAAGGCCGCGTCGTCGGCGCTGCCGCTCTTCACCGGCCGCTGCTCCTTGGCCCCGCCGCCCGCCGTGACCGCCTCGCCGCCGAAGCCGCCCAGGATCACGTTGAAGAAGCTGCGGTTCATGGCCTTGCACATGATGTAGCTCAGGATCGCGCCCGAGCTGCCCACCAGGCTGCCCGCGATGATCAGCATCGCGTTGTTCAGGCTGAAGCCGATGCCCGCCGCCGCCCAGCCCGAGTAGCTGTTGAGCATCGACACCACCACCGGCATGTCCGCCCCGCCGATCGGGATGATGATCAGCACGCCCATCACGAAGGCCAGCGCCAGCATCGCGAAGAAGGCGGTCCAGCTCTCGGTGAAGACGAACACCAGGCCCAGCGCGATGGTCAAGAGGCCCAGCACCAGGTTGAGCATGTGCTGGCCCGAGAACTGCACCGGCGCGCCCTGGAACAGGCGGAACTTGTACTTGCCCGAGAGCTTGCCGAAGGCGATCACCGAGCCGCTGAAGGTGATCGCGCCGATGGCCGCGCCCAGGAACAGCTCCAGGCGGTTGCCCGTGGGGATGGCGTAGCGCAGGAAGCCGTCGATCAGCACCGCGCCGCCATCGACCGTGACGCTGCCGATGGCCGCGGCCACCGGAGCGGCCGTGATGCCGAAGGCCCAGGGCTCTGCCACGGCGGCCACCGCGATGAACACCGCCGCCAGGCCGATCATGCTGTGCATGAAGGCCACCAGCTCGGGCATCTTGGTCATCTCGACCTTGTTGGCCATGTAGGCCCCCAGGCCGCCACCCACGACCAGCGCCACCAGCACGTAGGCGATGCCGGTGCCGAAGTCGATGTTCAGCGCCTTGGCCTGGCCATGGATCAGCGCAATCGTGGTCAGCACCGCGATCGCCATGCCGGTCATGCCGAAGACGTTGCCGCGGATGGAGGTGGTGGGGTGGCTCAGGCCCTTCAGGGCCTGGATGAAGCAGACGCTGGCAACGAGGTACAGCAGCGTGACGAGGCTCATGCTCATGCTGCGTCTCCCTGCTTGTTGGCGGCCGGGGCCTTCTTCTCTTTCTTCCTGAACATCTCCAGCATGCGCCGGGTCACGAGGAAGCCGCCGAAGACGTTGACCGCGGCCAGCGCCACGGCCAGCACGCCCATGGTCTTGCCCAGCGGCGTGGTGGTGAGCGCGGCCGCGAGCATCGCGCCCACGATCACGATCGCGGAGATCGCGTTGGTCACCGCCATCAGCGGCGTGTGCAGCGCGGGCGTGACGGTCCACACCACGTGGTAGCCCACGTAGATGGCCAGCACGAAGATGATCAGGTTGATGACGGTCGGGTTGACGGAATCCATGTCGGCTCCTTGTTCTTTTACTTGCGCGTCACTTGGCCGTCGCGCGTGACCAGGCAGGCCGCCACGATGTCGTCCTCGAGGTCGATCTTCAGGCCGCCCTCCTTGGGGCAAATCAGCTTGAGGAAGTCCAGCACGTTGCGCGCATACAGCGCCGACGCATCGGCGGCCACGCGCGCGGGCAGGTTGGTCTCGCCCACGATGGTCACGCCGTGCTTGACCACGGTCTTGTCGGCTTCCGACAGCGGGCAGTTGCCGCCCACGCCATCGGCGCCCTTGCCCGCGGCGATGTCCACGATCACCGAGCCCGGCTTCATGCTCTTGACCATTTCTTCGGTGATCAGCGTCGGGGCCGCGCGGCCCGGGATCAGCGCCGTGCTGATCACGATGTCCGCCAGCGCCACGCGCTTGGCCACTTCGACCTGCTGGCGTGCCAGCCAGCTCGCGGGCATGGGCTTGGCATAACCGCCCACGCCGACGGCCGCTTCCTTCTCTTCGGGCGTGTCGTACGACACCTCGATGAACTTGCCGCCCAGCGATTCGATCTGTTCCTTCACGCTGGGGCGCACGTCGGAGGCCTCGATCACTGCGCCCAAGCGCTTGGCCGTGGCGATCGCCTGCAGGCCCGCCACGCCCACGCCCAGGATCACCACACGCGCGGCCTTGACGGTGCCCGCCGCCGTCATGAGCATGGGGAAGAAGCGCTGGTACTGGTCGGCCGCGATCATCACGGCCTTGTAGCCGGCGATGTTGGCCTGGGAGGACAGCACGTCCATGCTTTGCGCACGGGTGGTGCGCGGGGCCGCTTCCAATGCAAAGCCCACCGCACCGGCAGCCGCCAGGCGCTGCAGGCCCGCGGCATCGAAGGGGTTGAGCATGCCGATGACCACCGCACCGGGCTTGAGCCGCGCGGCTTCGGCATCGGACGGCGCGCGCACCTTGAGCACGATCTCGGCGGCGAAGGCCTCGGCCGCATCGACGATGCGCGCACCGACGGCTTCATAGGCCGCATCGGTCACGCTGGCCGCGACGCCCGCGCCCGATTGAACGATCACCACGTGGCCCTGCGCCACCAGCTTCTTCGCGGTCTCCGGCGTCACCGCCACGCGTGTTTCTCCGGCCAGCGTCTCCGCTGGTACTCCTATCAGCATAAGGAATCTCCTCGGGGCAGCGGGGCTGCGTTGTTATTCGC
The DNA here is from genome assembly GCF_030317215.1 of Variovorax sp. J2P1-31. Classification (NCBI taxonomy): domain Bacteria; kingdom Pseudomonadati; phylum Pseudomonadota; class Betaproteobacteria; order Burkholderiales; family Comamonadaceae; genus Variovorax; species Variovorax sp. J2P1-31. Next base: position 118,246 of record NZ_JASZYA010000005.1, on the reverse strand, counting down.
GCCGGAGCTTACCCGAAGCACCCGCCGACTTCCCGCAATGCGCCTATAGGGGTGCAGCCGTTTGTTTTCAGGGAGCGGCTTTTCCTTGCGCCTGTGCCGGCGTCTTGACGCTCAACCAGTCGCCACAGGCCGAGGGCTGCCAATGGACGCTGCGCACGGTGCGTGCGCCGTCGAAGCCCAGCTTGACGCGACAGCTTGTGACGCCGCCGCCGCTGCGGAAATGGAAGAGGTATTCCCATGCCGCGGCATCGGCACCGTCCCGCTCGCGGCCGAGGTCCGGCGCGCCGAACCAGCGCAGCAGGTCGGCCTCCCGCACGCCGGGTTCGAGCTGCGCGACCAGCGCGCGGTCCGGAAAGCTGCCGACGGCGCGCACGACCGGCGCCGTGCCACCAAAGGTCCAGGCGGCCAGATCGGGCCCGGGCGATGCGCCACAGCCCATCAGCAAGCCCGTGCCAGCGGCCAGCAACCCCATGGATTTTTTGAAAGAATTCTTCAGAATCATTGCGACCCACCCACCGCAGACCCATTCAATTGCAAATGAATGTCAAATAAACGGAATGGGCAATTTTTTGCTTCGCGCAATGTAATCAGCACCCAGGGCGGCCACCAAGGCAATAGGTCCGATTTTTGGCAATTAATGACAATTGTTGACTATTAAGACCACATCCGTGCACTAGTTGACAGTTGAAAGACTCGATACACTTGGTCGACAGACGCCCCGCACCTAGACTCCGGGCCTCAAAACAAAAGGGAGTTGCAATGCGCATTGCCGCACTTGACGACGAATCGGGCCAACTGGATCTGATTCGCCTGACGATGGAAGGAATCGGCCATGAATGCCATGGCTTTTCCGATGGAACCACCCTGCTGCGCGAATTGCGCCTGCAGACCTACGATTTGCTGATCCTGGATTGGACGCTGCCCGATGTGCAGGGACCGACCGTGGTGCGCTGGATCCGGGAAGACCTCAACAGCCGGCTGCCCATCCTCTTCGTGACCAACCGCCGCGAAGAGGCCGACATGGTGGAAGGGCTCACGGCCGGCGCCGACGACTTCATGGTCAAGCCGATCCGCATCGCCGAACTCGAGGCGCGGGTGCGGGCCTTGCTGCGGCGCTCCTATCCCGCGCAATTCGAGCCGGAACTGATCTTCGGCCCCTACCACTTCCATCCCCACTCGCGCACGCTGCGCTTCAAGGGCGAACCGACCGAGCTCAAGCACCGCGAGTACGAGCTCGCGCTGTTCCTGTTCCAGAACCTGGGCCGCCTGCTGTCGCGCGAACACCTGCGCGAAGCGGTCTGGGGCCTGGGCGCCGAGACGCCCTCGCGCTCGCTCGACACCCACATCTCCCGCCTGCGCACCAAGCTCGATCTGCGCCCCGCCAACGGCTTCCTGCTGTCGGCGATCTATGGCCTCGGTTACCGGCTGGAGTCGATCGACGGCAGCGATTTCACGACGACGACGCGGGAGTCGGCCAGCGGCACGCCGGAATGACGCCCGCCCGACGCCCGCGCCGGCGGGCGCTGGCCGTGCTGTGGGCGGGTGCGCTGACGATGGCGGGCGGCCTGCAGGCGGGCGCGGCGCCGCGCGGCGATCTTCGGCTCCAGGTGCGGCCCGGCGACACGCTCCAGGCCCTGGGTGAACGCCATCTGCGCTCGCCTTCGCGCTGGCGGGAACTGCAGGCGATCAACCACCTGGGCGAGCGTGACGAACTCGAAGCGGGCAGCGTGCTGCGCATCCCGCGCGCCTGGCTGCGCCCGGCCTCCCTGGCGACGGCCCGGGTCGAGTTCGTGCAGGGCGACGCGGTCGGCATCGCGCCGATCGAGGGGCCCGCACCCGCGGCGAAATCCAGGACCAGGCCGGCCGCAGCCGCGGAACCCGCGAGCCCGCTGGCCACCGGCGACGCGGTGACGGAAGGCACGCAGATCCAGGTGCCGACGGACGGCTTCCTGCGGCTGCGGCTGGCCGACGGCTCGGTGGTGCGGGTGCTGGCCGGCTCCGACGTCGAGCTCAAGCGACTGCGCAGCAAGCGCGCCACCGGCGCCTACGAATCGGTGATCCAGGTGCGCCGCGGCAAGGTCGAGTCGGAGGTGGCACCGCAGCCGAAGGGCCGGCTGTTCGAGATCCATGCGCCGGGCGCCGTCGCCAGCGTGCGCGGCACGCGCTTCGCCGTGGCGGTCTCGCCCGAGGGCCGGGTCTCGACGGCCGTGACCACGGGCGTGGTCAAGATGCGGCCACGCACGCACGGCGCACCCGTGGCCGACCTGCAGGCCGGCGAGGGCGCGGTGCTCGAGGCCAGCGGCGCCTTCCACAAGCGCCCGGCCCTGCCGCCGCCGCCCGACCCGTCCACCCTGCCCGACCTGCTGCAGGACGCCGAGCGCCTGGTGTTCCAGCTGCCGACGCCCACGGGCACGGTGGCCGGCTACGAAGTGCGCATCGCGCGGCCGGAGCGGCTGAGCGAGGTGCTGCGCAACGGCGTCTTCGAGGGCGGGCGCGTGCAGTTCCCGGCGCTGGAGGACGGCGACTACCGGATGAGCGTGCGCGCCATCGACCGCGAGGGCCTGACCGGCCCCAAGATCGGCCACCCCTTCCGCATCCAGGCCCGGCCGGTGCCGCCGGGCTACCGCGCGCCCGCGCCGGACACGCGCCTCACCGCGGAGGCCGGCCGGCTGGTCTGCGCCGCGCCGGCCGGGGCGCAGGGCGTGCGCCTGCAGGTGGCGACCACGGCCGACTTCGCGCGGCCGGTGCTCGACGAGACGCGCACCGGCGGCTGCGAGCTCGGCCTGGCCGCGCTGGCGCCCGGCGCCTACTGGTGGCGCGTGGCCACGCTCGCCCGCGATGCGGACGGCGCCGGGCGCCAGGGCCCCTTCGCCGCGCCGCAATCCTTCACCGTCGTGTCGACGCCCACCATCGCCGACCTGCGGCTGGACGACCGGCGCGAACAGCCGACGCTGCACTGGCGCGCCGAGCCCGGCCAGACCTTCCGCGCGCAGCTCGCGCGCGAGCCCGACTTCCGCACGCCGCTGCTCGACGTCGAGCTGGCCGCGCCGCACTGGACGATCAGCGGCCCGGCGCGCGGCAACTACCACCTGCGGCTGCAGGCGCGCGACGCCTCGGGCCTGGCCGGCCCCTTCACGGCGGCCCGCACGGTGCACATCGGCCCAGTGGTGGACACCGCCAGCGGCGAGGTCCTGCGCACGGGTGACGGCAGCCCGGTCGAGCGGCCCTGAGCGCCTTCTTTTCGCCATGTCCGCTGCGCCGGCGCCCCCTTCGCACGATCGCCGCCCGCGCCGGCAGAGCCGCTTGCGCCGGATGCTGGTGCGCCGGCTGGCCTGGCTGCTGCTCGCGGGCGGGCTGACCGCGCTGGTCACGCTGCTCACGCTGACGCAGCCCATGCCGCGCTTCGACCGCATGCTGCAGGACAACGCCAGTGCCGAGATGCGCCAGCCGCCCTCGCACGAGATCGTGATCGTCGCCATCGACGAGCAGAGCATCGAGGCCATCGGCCGCTGGCCCTGGCGCCGCGCCCTGCATGCCGAGCTGCTGCGCCGCGTGGCCGCGGACAACCCGCGCTGCATCGGCCTCGACCTGCTGCTCACCGAAGCCGACCGGGACCATCCCGGCGACGACGATCTGCTGGCCACGGGCATCGCCGACAGCGGCTGCGTCGTGCTGCCGATGGCGCTGCAGTCGCGCGGCTCGCAGCAGCAGTCCGAGCTGCTGCCCGTGCCGGCGCTGGCCCGGGCCGCGGCGGCCGTCGGCCATGCGCACCTGTCGCTGGACGAGGACGGCGTCGTGCGCAGCGTCTACCTGCGCGAAGGCTTCGCCGGCCGCGGCTGGCCGCACTTCGCGCTCGCGCTGCAGCAGGCCGCGCAGGCCTACGCCGGCGGCCCGCCGCCGACCGGGCCCGTGCCGCTCGCGATGACCGGGAAGCCGACCGGGCCCTGGGTGCGCAGCGGGCACGAAGCGATCATCTTCACCGCTGCCGGTTCCGCCGGCGCGCCGCCCTTCCAGACTGTGTCGTACATCGACGTGCTGCGCGGCCAGGTGCCGCCGGGCACCTTCCGCGACCGCTATGTGCTGGTCGGCGCCACCGCGGCCGGGCTGGGCGACCTGTACGCGACCTCGATTCCGCGCCCGACCGGCCTGATGCCGGGCGTCGAGGTCTTCGCCAGCGTGCTGCAGGCGCTGCTCAACGGGCGCCACGTGGTGGTGGCCAGCCCGACCCAGGACCTGGCCTACAACCTGGTGCCGATGGCCATCGCGCTGCTGGGCCTGCTGTGGCTGCGCCCGCTGGCGGTGGTGGCGCTGATCTGCGCGCTGCTCGCGGTGCGCCTCGGCCTGCACAACGCCCGGCCCTGGGTCGGCATCCAGTTCACGCCGGCCTCGGGCTTCCTGGGCCTGCTGCTGGTCTATCCGCTGTGGAGCCTGATGCGGCTGACGGCGGCGCTGCGCTACCTGCGCTGGGGCACCGAGCAGCTCAACGAGGCCCTCGACGGCCTGCCCGTGGCCGGCCCGCCGAAGCTCGAGGGCGACTTCCTGGACCGCCAGATGAGCGCCACCTCGGCCGCCGGCCTGCGCATGCGCGACCTGCACCGCTTCGTGCGCGACGGCATCGACCACATGGCCGATGCCACGCTGGTGCTGGACCGCGGCGGCCACGTCTTCATCGCCAACCTCGCCGCGGCCCGCCACTGGAAGATGGCGCCGCAGAGCCTGGTGGGCCGCGATGCGCACGAGCTGCTGGCCGACCTGCGCTGGCGCACCACGGGCGCGCCGATGCTGACGCGCGGCGCGCTGCGCTCGGGCGAGCGGCAGCCCATCCTGGGCGAGGGCGAAGACGCCCTGGGCCGCATCCTGCTGCTGCGCTGCGTGCCCTTCTTCGACGCGCGCAACCGCCATGCGGGCTGGATGAGCGCGCTGGTCGACATCACGGCCATGCGGCAGGCGCAGAGCCAGCGCGACGAGGCGCTGCGCTTCATCTCGCACGACATCCGCGAGCCCAGCGCCTCGATCCTCACGGCGGTCGAGCTCGCGCGCACACGCCCCGAAGTGCTGGGCGGCCAGGTGCTGCTGGAGCGCATCGAGCGCCATGCGCAGACCGGGCTCGAACTGGCCGACGGCTTCGTCAACCTGGCGCGCGCCGAGGCCCAGCCCTTCCAGGCCGAGGTGCTCGACGTGGCGAGTCTGCTGCAGCAGGCCATCGACAACGCCTGGTGCCTGGCGCACCGCAAGCAGGTCCGGGTGCGCTTCTCCAGCACCCACGAAGAGGCGCCCTGCATCGCCGACCGCTCCCTGCTGACCCGCGCGCTCACCAACGTGCTGAGCAATGCGCTCAAGTACTCGCCGACCGGTGCCGAGCTCGACTGCTCGGTGCGCGCGCGCGAGAACTTCTGGGCCATCGCCGTGCGCGACCATGGGCCGGGCATTCCCCCGGCGCTACAGTCGCAGCTGTTCCAGCCCTTCCATCGCCTGCACCGCGAGACGCACCCGGAGGTGCACGGCGTGGGCCTGGGCCTGTTGCTGGTGCGCACGGCCGTGCAGCGTCACGGCGGCACGATCGAGATCGACAGTGCGGCCGATGCCGGCTGCACCGTCACCCTGGTTCTTCCGCGACCCAGCGCCGCCGACATGGAGGCACTGGGCCATCCTCCTCACCACAAGGAATGAAAAGATGATCCGCTTCGCCCAACTCGCCGTTGCCGCCCTCTGCCTCGCCGGCGGCCTCGGTCTTGCAGCCGCCCAGGAGGTGGAGCCCAGCGACATGGTGCGCGGCGGACTGCAGGCGGTGCAGATGATCGACCAGGACCAGGTGGGCGAGCTCTGGGACGGGGCCGCGCCGGTGGCGCGCAAGCGGGTGCCGCGCGCCGACTTCATCGCCATGGTCGCCAAGGCGCGCGCGCCGCTCGGGGCTCCGCAGCAGCGCACCTGGGTGGCGGTGAACCGGCAGGTGGTGAACGACCCCGACCCCGAGCTCGGCGGCCAGTACGTGAGCGTGGAATACGAGAGCCGCTTCGCCGACCGGCCCACGCCGGTGCGCGAACTGCTGAGCTTCCACCTCGACAGCGACCGCATCTGGCGCTTCAGCGGCTACGTGCTGCGCTGAGTCCGGCATGACGACACGCTGGAGACCCAACGTCACGGTGGCCGCCGTGATCGAACGCGACGGCCGCTTCCTGCTGGTGGAAGAGCACACGGCCCACGGCCTCAAGCTCAACACGCCGGCCGGCCACCTCGATCCCGGCGAATCGCCCGCCGAGGGCTGCGCCCGCGAGGCGCTGGAGGAAACCGCCCACCACTTCACGCCCACCGCGCTGGTGGGCATCTACATGGCCCGCTTCCAGCGCGCACCGAGCACCGCCACGGAACAGCGCGACAGCGAGGAGGACGTCACCTACCTGCGCTTCGCCTTCGCCGGCACGCTGGGCGCCTTCGAGCCCGGGCGCGCGCTCGACGAGGGCATCGTGCGCACGCTCTGGATGACGCCCGACGAACTCCGCGCCAGCGCCGACCGGCACCGCAGCCCGCTGCTGCTGGAATGCATCGAGGATTACCTGGCGGGCCAGCGCCATCCGCTGTCGCTGATCCACACCGATGCTTCGGTGCACGCCACGCCGCTGCGTTGAGTCGGCTCAAAACGTGTGAAGGAACCGTCGCGAGCGCCCCGAGCCTGCATTGAGGAGCGGAGCCGCACTCCCGTGCGGTGAGCACCGCAGATGCGGGATCGGGGTGCGCAGCAGGTTCATTCGCACGTTTTCAGCCGGGCCGCCGGTGTCGCCCCCCTTGGGGGGGAGGCGCCGAAGGCGCTTCGGGGGGAGAGGCGATCACTCCGCCCCCCAGGCACACGTCACCGTCATACAGCACCGCCGACTGCCCCGGCGTCACCGCCCACTGCGGCTGCGCGAAATCGAGGCGGAAGGCACCGTTGGCCCTCTCGCCCAGCGCGCAGGCCGCGTCGGCCTGCCGGTAGCGCGACTTGGCGCCGTAGTGGCCCGCCGCCGGCGCGCTGCCCGCGACCCAGCTCGCGTCGTCGGCGCTCAATGTCTGCGACAGCAGCCAGGGGTGGTCGTGGCCCTGCACCACCCAGAGCGTGTTAGCCGCCATGTCCTTGCGCGCCACGAACCAGGGCGAATGGTCGCCCGCGCCGCGCTGGGCGCCGCGCTCCTTCACGCCGCCGATGCCCAGGCCCTGGCGCTGGCCCAGCGTGTAGAAGCTCAGGCCCTGGTGCTCGCCCAGCGTGCGGCCGCGCTCGTCCTTGATCGGTCCCGGCTCCTTGGAGATGTAGCGGTTGAGGAACTCGCGAAAGGGCCGCTCGCCGATGAAGCAGATGCCGGTCGAGTCCTTCTTCTTCGCGTTGGGCAGGCCGATGGCGTCGGCGATGCGGCGCACCTCGGTCTTGTGCAGCTCGCCCACCGGGAACAGCGTCTTCGACAGCTGCGCCTGGTTCAGGCGGTGCAGGAAATAGCTCTGGTCCTTGGCCGGGTCCAGGCCCTTGAGCAGCTCGTGCCGGCCCGTGCCTTCGTTCAGGCGCACCCGCGCGTAATGCCCGGTGGCGATCTTCTCGGCGCCCAGCCGCATCGCGTGGTCGAGGAAGGCCTTGAACTTGATCTCGGCGTTGCACAGCACGTCGGGGTTGGGCGTGCGGCCGGCCTGGTACTCGCGCAGGAATTCGGCGAAGACGCGGTCCTTGTAGTCGGCCGCGAAGTTGACGTGCTCGATCTCGATGCCCAGCACGTCGGCCACGCTGGCCGCGTCGATGAAGTCGACGTTCGACGAGCAGTACTCGCTGTCGTCGTCGTCCTCCCAGTTCTTCATGAAGATGCCGACCACCTCGTGGCCCTGCTGCTTGAGCAGGTGCGCGGTGACGGCGGAGTCGACGCCGCCACTCAGGCCGACCACGATGCGCTGCTTTGTCATAGGGCGCCATTGTCCCAGCCCCGGCCGACCGGTGCCCGCATGCGGGAAATCACCGAGCGGCCCCGGCCGCTGCGGGCGCGCCACAATCGCCGCCATGTCCCGCATCCCGCCCATCCAGAGCCTGCTCGCCTTCGAGGCGCTGGCGCGCCTGCGCAGCGTCACCCAGGCGGCCGAGGAACTGAGCGTCACGCCCAGCGCGGTGAGCCACCGCATCCGCCAGCTCGAGACCCAGCTCGACTGCAAGGTCTTCGCCCGCGGCGACTTCAGCCTGAGCCCCGAGGGCACGGCCTACCTGCCGCGCGTGCGCGAGGCCCTGGCCGCGCTGCAGCAGGTGCCCGGGCGCCAGCGCGGTCCCGAAGCACCGACCCGGCTGCGGGTGGCCGTCACGCCCACCTTCTCGCGCCAGATCCTGCTGCCGCGGCTGGCGCGCTTTCGCCATGCCTATCCCGAGATCGAGCTGATGCTGCAGGTCACGATCCCGGGCCACCACCTGACGGCCGAGGAGGCCGACATCGAGCTGCGCCTGGGCCAGGGCGCCTTTGCCGAGCGCGAATCGACGCACCTTTTGTCGGAGGACATCTGCCCGGTCTGCAGCCCCGAGTACCTGCACGAGACCGGCCCGCTCGAGGGCTTCGACAGCGACGAGATCGTGGCGCGCGCGCACCTGATCCCTTCGCCGCTCGAGCCCTGGCACACCTGGTTCCGGGCCTGCGGCATCGGCCTGCCCGAGCCGCGCACCGGCACCCAGTTCAACGACCTGGGGCTGGTGCTCGACGCCGCGGTGGCCGGCTTCGGCGTGGCGCTGATGCGCCTCAAGCTGGGCCAGGCCTGGCTCGACAGCGGACGGCTGGTCAGGCTCTCACGCGAGAGCGTGCGCTCACCCAACGACTATTTCCTGTGCTGGAAACCGGGCACGCTGGAGCGCTGGGAATGTGCGGCCTTCGTCGACTGGCTGCGCCAGGCGCTGCGCGAGTGAAAAAGCTTCACGCGCACCCGGTCCAGAATTCACGCCGCCGCCGGCCCGCTGCCCCTACAGTGCGGCACGCTCCCCTTTCCTCCGACACCGTCCCGACATGACCACCATCACCACCATCGAAGACCTGCGCGTCCTGGCCGAGAAGCGCGTGCCGCGCATGTTCTACGACTACGCCGACTCCGGTTCGTGGACCGAAGGCACCTACCGCGCCAACAGCGAGGACTTCCACAAGATCAAGCTGCGCCAGCGCGTGGCGGTCAACATGGAAGGCCGCACCACCGCCACCACCATGGTCGGCCAGGCCGCGAAGATGCCGGTCGCGATCGCGCCGGTGGGCCTGACGGGCATGCAGCATGCCGACGGCGAGATCCATGCGGCGCGCGCGGCCGAGAAGTTCGGCATCCCGTTCACGCTCTCGACCATGAGCATCTGCTCGATCGAGGACATCGCCGAGCACACGAAGGCGCCCTTCTGGTTCCAGCTCTACATGATGCGCGACCGCGAGTCGATGGCCCGCATGATCGAGCGTGCCCGCAACGCCAAGTGCAGCGCGCTGGTGCTCACGCTGGACCTGCAGGTGATCGGCCAGCGCCACAAGGACCTGAAGAACGGCCTGACCGCGCCGCCGCGGCCCACGCTGAAGAACATCGTCAACCTGGCGACCAAGCCGGCCTGGTGCCTGGGCATGCTGGGCACCAAGCGCCGCACCTTCCGCAACCTGGTCGGCCACGTCAAGGGCGTGAGCGACATGCGTTCGCTCTCGGCCTGGACCAACGAGCAGTTCGACCCCACGCTGTCGTGGGCCGACGTCGAATGGGTCAAGAAGCAATGGGGCGGCAAGCTGATCCTCAAGGGCATCATGGTGGCCGAGGACGCGCAGCTGGCGGTCGATGCCGGCGCCGACGCGATCGTGGTGAGCAACCACGGCGGCCGCCAGCTCGACGGCGCGCCCTCGAGCATCGAGGCGCTGCCGCCGATCATCGACGCGGTGGGCGCGAAGACCGAGGTCTGGATGGACGGCGGCATCCGCAGCGGCCAGGACGTGCTCAAGGCCTGGGCGCTGGGTGCGCGCGGCACCATGATCGGCCGCGCCATGGCCTACGGCCTGGGCGCGATGGGCGAAGCCGGCGTGACGAAGGCGCTGCAGCTGATCCACAAGGAACTGGACGTGACCATGGCCTTCTGCGGCCACACCGACATCCAGAACGTGGACAAGAAGATCCTGCTGCCCGGCACGTACCCACGCTGACCCCCAGGCTCGCTCACTTCGTGTAGCAGCGCCCACCCCCTTTCAGGGGGCAACACCAGCGGCCCGGCAAAGCCGGTTCCGCGGTGTTCCACGCTAAGAGTGCGTGGCTCAGGCCGGGAACAGCTCCTTGTGCAGCCCGGCCACGATCTCGTAGGAGCGCAGCCGCGCCGCGTGGTCGTGGACCTGCGCGGTGATCATGAGCTCGTCGGCACCGGTGCTCTCGATGAAGGCCGCCAGGCCGGCGCGCACGGTCTCGCGCGAGCCGACGGCCGAACACGACAGCACCGAATCGAGCAGCGCGCGCTCGGCCGGGCCCACGCTCGCGTAGTAGTCCTTGACCGGCGGCGGCAGCCGGCCCGGCCGGCCGCTGCGCAGGTTCACGAAGGCCTGCTGCCATGAGCTCGCGCGGAAGCGCGCCTCTTCGTCGGTCTCGGCCGCGAAGGCATTGAAGCCCAGCATCACGTAAGGCTTGGCCAGCTGCGCCGAGGGCTTGAAGCTCTCGCGGTAGATCCGGATGGCCGCCATCATCTGCTGCGGCGCGAAGTGCGAGGCGAAGGCATAGGGCAGGCCGAGGTGCGCCGCCAGCTGCGCGCCGAAGGTGCTCGAGCCCAGGATCCACACCGGCACCTCGAGGCCGCGGCCCGGCACCGCCATCACCGGCTGGCGCGGTTCCTTGCTCATGAAGTCCATGAGCTCGATCACGTCCTGCGGGAACTGGTCGGAATCCGATTCGAGGTTGCGGCGCAACGCGCGCGCGGTGCGCTGGTCGGAGCCGGGCGCGCGGCCCAGGCCCAGGTCGATGCGGCCCGGGTAGAGCGACTCGAGCGTGCCGAACTGCTCGGCGATCACCAGCGGCGAATGGTTGGGCAGCATCACGCCGCCCGCGCCGATGCGGATGGTCGAGGTGCCGGCGCCGATGTGGGCCAGCAGCACGGCCGTGGCCGCGCTCGCGATGCCCGGCATGCCGTGGTGCTCGGCCAGCCAGTAGCGGCGGTAGCCCTGCGCCTCGGCATGCTGCGCCAGCGACAGGGAATTCTTGAACGACTGCGCGGCATCGCTGCCCTCGCAGATCGGGGAGAGATCGAGGATGGAGAAATCGGCCATGGCGCGCATCATGGACCGATCGGCTTCTGCCTGCTGGAGCAGGCCATTGCGGGCTCTGCTAGGGCCGTTGCCTTAGAGTTCTGCCATGACCCGCCGCCATTCACCCACCCAGCCGCCCTGGGGCGATGCCGAGGCGGTCTTCGACCGGCTCGAAGGCGCCTGGCAGCTGATGCGCACCATCGAAGGCCAGGCCGAGATGCAAGGCGTCGCGCTGTTCACGCGTGAAGGCCCCGACAGCCTGCACTACCGCGAGAACGGCCGGGTGCGGCTGGCCAACGGCCAGTCCTTCGACGGGCACCGCGCGTACCGCTTCGAACGGGCGCCGGACGGCCTGGCCGTGTTCTTCGCCGAGACCCCGCCGCGGCTCTTCCATGCCATCGCGCTGACCGCGGACGGCGACGGCTGGACCGGCGCCGCCACGCACCTGTGCACGCCCGACACCTACGAGAGCCGCTACCGCTTCCTGGCCGACGGCCGCTTCGTCATCCGCCACACGGTGCACGGGCCGCGCAAGGCCTATGTGTCGGAGACGGTGTTCGCGCGCGGCAGCGTTTAATCACGATCGAGGCGCCAGCCCGGCATGCCGCGCATCACGGTCTGGACCAGCAGCGCGCACAGCGCGCACTTGACCAGGTCACCCGGAATGAAGACCAGCATGGCCATGGTGGCCTGCGTCAGCGACATGTGGGCCACCCACGACAGGCCGGCGATGCCGAAGGCATAGACCACCAAGATACCGCCGACCAGCGCGGCCGCGAAGGCGCCGGCCCACAGGGCCGCACCGCTCAGGCGCGCCATGCGGCGCATCAGCAGGCCGCAGGCGAAGGCGCCGAACATCCAGCCGAACAGGAAGCCCGCGGTCGGCCCCACGAACACGCCCAGGCCGCCGCGGCCGCCCGGCAGCAGCGGCAGGCCCAGCGCCACGGCCAGCAGGAACAGCGCCACCGCGCAGAAGCCGCGCCGCGGCCCGAGCAGGCAGCCGGCCAGCATCACGCCCAGCGACTGCAGCGTGATCGGCACGCCGAAGGGCAGGTCGATTTTGGGGATCAGGCCGAACACCGCCATCAGGGCCGCGAACAGCGCGACATAGGACAGCGAACGGGACGAAGTGAGGGAACCGGCGGAGGAAGTCATGGGGGGTCGATCCAGTGAGGAAACGGAAATGTCGTGGCAGGGCCGGAGTCAACGGCCCAGCCGGGCCGCCAGCGCGTCGGCCACGCGCTCCGCGGTCTGCAGGGTGCGGATGGTCAGCGGCGCGAGCAGGCGGAAACCGCCGCCACGGCCCGCGCGCACCCGGTAGGCGTCGTCGAGGCGCTGCCACTGGGCATGGAAATTCTCGGCGAAACGCAGCATCAGCCCCAGGCCCAGCGCCAGCCGTTCGGTCGGCACGCCCAGGCGCCGCAGCGGGTGCAGCACCGCCTCGAGCACGGCCAGCAGGTCGTCGAAGCGCGTGCTCAGCGTGAGCATCAGGGCCAGCAGCGCGGCGCTCGCGAGCCGCAAGGCGCTCACCACGCCCAGCAGGGTCGAGCCCAGCGCCACATGGAAGCCGACGATCAGGGCGCCGGCCACCGCCATGCCCAGCAGCATGCGCGCGCGGCGCCACGCGGGCGGGCCGAGCGAGGCGAAGCACAGCAGCACGACGCCGAACACCACGGCGAGCGGCAGCGGCCGGTTCATCAGCACCAGCAGCGTGCCGCCGACCGACAGGCTCGCGAGCTTGAGCCAGGCCGGCAGCGCGTGCAGCCAGGTGCTTTGCGACGAGTAGAGGCTACGCATGCGGCATGCCGCCGTGGGGGGGCGAGGCCTCGGCGCGCGCCCGCACGTCGTCGGCATAGGCCGCGCACACCGCCGGGCCCGGGCCGTCGGCGCGCACCTGACCGTCGGCCAGCCACAGCACGCGTTCGAAGTCGCGCACGGTGTCGAGCTGGTGGGTGGACACCACCACCTGCTGCGCGGTCGCCGCGAGCTGCGCCGACAGGCGCGCCTGGCTCGGCAGGTCGAGGCTGGCAAAGGGCTCGTCGAGCAGCAGCGTGCGCGGGCTGCAGATCTGCAGCGCCAGCAGGCAGACCTGCTGGCGCTGGCCCTGGCTGAGTTCGCCCACCGCGCGGCCGGCCCAGTCCGCCAGGCCGCGCTGCGCGAGGAAATCCTTCGCCTGCACGCGTGCCGCGGCGCGCGCCGCGCCCTGCGCCGTCAGGCTGAAGGCCAGCTCCTCGGCCACGGTCGGGAAGACGATCTGGTCGTCGGGGTTCTGGAACATCAGGCCGATGTGGCGCGGCAGCTGGCGTCGCTCGGAGACCGTGTCCAGGCCGTGCACCCGCACCCGCCCCGCCTCGGGCCGGTCGAGCCCGCACAGCAAGCGGAACAGGCTGCTCTTGCCGGCGCCGTTGTCACCGACCAGGCCGATGCGGCGTTCGGTCAAATGCAGCGTGAGCCCTTCGAAGACGCGCCGCGTGCCACGCACCAGCGTGACATCCTCGAGGCGCAGGCCATCGTCGGGCAAGGGGGGATTCGTTGTCTGGAGCAAGGGGCGCCACTTTACTTGAGGGCCTGCGCGTGTGCGCCTGCCGGCTATTCGGTGCTCTGGTAGACCGTGCTCACCGTCGCGAAATCGTCGCCCTGCTGCTCGATGCGCACCTCGAAAGGCACGCTCTCGCCCGGGCCGATGGCCGGCAGCTTGTCGACCGGTTTGAAGCCGGTGAGCCGCCCCGCCTTGTCGCGCAGGCTGACCCAGACCCGCGCCTTGCGCACGATGGCCGCGCCCGGGTTCTTCACCTCGCCCTTGACCAGCACGGCCTTGTAGCTGAAGCGCTGGCTGAAGTTGACCAGCACGCTGCCCATCTGGGCCTCGGTGCCGGTCACGCGCACTTCGAGCGGGATGCGCGGGCCCGGCAACGCCGCGGCACGCATCGGCTTCCACTCGACCCGGGTCTGCGTGATGCGGTCGGCCCGGCGCGGATCGACCTGCACCGGCATGCGCTCGCCCGGATAGAGGTAGGCCATGCCGTCGAGCCGCGTGGTGCCGTCGAGGGTGTTGCCGTCGAAGCGCGAGATCACGGCGGCCGGCGTGACGGCGATCAGGTCCTTGCTGCGGTTCACCAGCTCGGTCATGTAGGTGCGCTGGCGGATCGTGTTGACGCCGGGGATCAGCGGCAGCAGCTCGAGCTGCGCCAGGTCGAAGCGTTCGGCGTCCTCGGCCAGCAGGTCCTCGGTGCTCATGCGCAGCTCGGGGTTGAAGGCTTCGGGCGCGCCCACGGTGCGCACCACGCGGTCGGCCGCACGCACCGCGCTGCGGCTGCCGTCGGCATGGCTCACATGCTGGTCGATGCGGTAGTCCCAGGCGGCGACGGGCGTGCTGCCGCCGAAGCGGTCGATGCGCACCTCGACCGCGCTGCGTTCGCCGGGACGCAGTTCACTGCCCTGCACGTAGCCGCGGCCGAAGCCGATCGGCGCGCCGCTGTCGTCGTAGGCGGTGGCCAGCACCTGCAGGCCGGTCAACGTGGCGTCGGTGCGCGGGTTCACGAGGCGGCCCACCAGCCGCAGCTCGTCCTTCTGCTGCACCAGCCGCACGCGCGCGAAGCGCAGCGCGGGCCCGTCGACCACGCGTTGGGGCGCGGACAGCCGCGACACAGTCAGTTCCTGGCGCGTGACGGCCTGGTCGCCGTTCGGCAGATCGATCAGCAGCGGCGCCGACTCGCCCGGCATCAGCAGCGCCACCGGCAGGCTCTCGGTGCGCGCGCCGAGCCGGGTCTCGCCGTCGTAGAACTGCGCCTCGACGCGCGGCGTCTCGAGGGCCTGGCCGGTCTCGTTGCGCGCCAGCACGAAGAGCCTGGGCCGCGCCGAACTGCCGCTGCCGACCAGCACCTGCCGCGGCTCGCCGAGCTTGAGCCCGTCGACCGGGATCGTGCGGTCGACCTTTGCCGCCGCCATCGGCGCGATCGCCGCGCCGGAGCGGCTCTTGGGCAGGAAGGCGCTGACGGCAAAGACCACGACGCCCAACACCACCATCGCGCCGAAGGCCAGCCCCATCATCCGGATCTGCTGCGCACTGCGCGCCGCCTGCTCCTTCGCCAACCGATCGGCCGCCGCATCCTTGACCTGCTCGAGCACCCGATCGAGCCGCGCCGAGACATCGTCCTCCACCACCGCCACCGATCCGCAATGCGCGCACTCGTACTGGTTGAGGCCGGTGCGCCCGAGCACGCTGCTGCCGCATTCGGCGCACTTGAGGGTCTGCAGGTTGATGGTCATGGGGACGCATTGTCGGCGACCCCATTCCAGCGTCGGCATGCCCTGCGCCAGCACGGCCAGGGCCTCCGCCCGTTCAGCGGGTTCGCTGCGCCAGGTCGGCCGGTGCCGCCAGCGCGTGCACACCCCGGCTGGCCACGAGCTTGACGACCAGGGCCAGGGTCGCGATGAGCGCCGGCACGCTGGCCAGGGTGAAGATCATGTCGAAGCCCAGGTGCCGGCGCATCAGTTCCGCGCCCACCAGCGCGCCGGCGATGCCACCGCAGCGACCGATGCCCATCATCCACGACACGCCGGTCGCACGGCCCTGCGTCGGATAGAACTGGGCCGCCAGCGCCGGCATCGCCGTCTGCGCGCCGTTCATGAACACGCCGGCCAGGAAGATGAGCGTGGCGAGCACCCCCAGGCTCGCGGTGCCCTGGCCGATGCCGAACACGAAGGCCGCGGTCAGTGCATAGGCCGCGGCGATCACCGCATGGGGGTTGGTGCGGTCCATCAACCAGCCGACGGCCACGGCACCGATGCCACCACCCAAAGGGAACAGCGCGGCCATCAGGGCCGCACGCTCGATGCTGAAGCCCACCTCCTTCATCAGCACCGGCATCCAGCTGGTCAGCAGGTAGAAGATCAGCAATCCCATGAAGTAGGTCAGCCAGAGCATCACGGAGCCGAGCAGGTAGGCACGCGACAGCACCAGGCCGATGGCGCGCTTGCCGGAGGCCTGGGTCGGCTCGGGCACGACGAACACCGTGCCTTCGGCGATCGGCCGCTGCGTCATGCGGCGCAGGACCTTGCGGATGCGGTCGGCGGGCTTGCGGTTGACGACCAGGTAGCGCAGCGACTCGGGAAGCCGCCACGCCAGGACGCAGGCCAGCACCAGCGGAAGCGCACCGCCGAGCACCAGGACGCTTCGCCAGCCGTGGTGGGGAATCATCCATGCGGCGACGAGCCCTCCGCCCGCCGCGCCCAGCGGGAAGCCGCAGAACATCGCGTTGGTCAGCAAGGAGCGGCGCGCGGCCGGCGCGTATTCCGCGGTCAGGGTCGCGGCGTTCGGCATGGCCGCGCCCAGCCCCAGTCCGGTGACGAACCTCAGGACCGTCAGCATCTCGAGGCTGGTGGAGAAGGCGGTCGCCAGGCTGGCGATGCCGAAGAACGCGACCGAGACCACCAGCACCGCCTTCCTGCCGACCCGGTCGGCCAGCGGCCCCGCAGTGACCGCACCGATCGCGAGGCCGAAGAGCGCCGCGCTCAGTACCGGCCCGAGCGCGGACTTCTCCACACCCCACTCCGCCAGCAGGGCGGGGGCGATGTAGCCGATCGCGGCCGTGTCGAAGCCGTCCACGACCAGGATCAGGAAGCAGAGGGCCAGCAGCACCCCGTGGAAGGCGCCGAAGCGCTGCCGGTCGATGAGTTGCTGGATGTCGAGTGGGGGCTTGTCGTTCATGGTGTCTCCGTGGTTCGGTGTGAAGCGCCACGGGCTCGCGCTCCCGCCGGCGATCCGCGGTAGCGCAGCCGCCTTCGCTTCGCGGCGCGTGGCTTGATTCAGTTGGACAGCAGCTTGGCCGTGGCCTGCGCCACCGGGTCCGGCGGGCGCTCGGCATTCGGCGGCGCGACGCCGAGGGGCTGTCCGCCGCGCCCCCAGCGGTCCGCCGGGTATTCGTCCAGCAGCACGCGCACGCCGTCGATCGGCATCTCCAGGCTGTCGGCCATGGCGCGCGACACGCTTTCGATCAGGCGTCGCTTCTTCTCGGCGCTGCGCCCCTCGATGATCTTGATCAATGCAATGGGCATGGGGTGGCACTCGGTGGAGGGAGGGGGCGGGAGGGGTGCGGCGGCACCGGCCATGCGATGGCGGTCCCGGCCGGTCCGGGCCATGGGCACGACGGACTCTTCTTCATGGGCGGCGCGCCAGCACCTGAAGCTGCGGGCGTTCGCCGCCGGCCTTGCCGGTGATGGGTGGCGCGGGCAGCCGGGCCTCGCCCGGCTCGATCACGAAATGGTGTGCGAGCGAGTACCAGGGGCCGCTCACGTCCGCCGCGGGCGGCAGGTCGCCGCTGCCATGGAGCACGTACTGCCCGACCAGCGCCCGGGTGACGCCGAACTGCACATCGGTCTCGAGGTTCGGGTCGTCGCTCGAGTAGACCTGCGAGAACTGGGTCTTGAAGCCCGGCTTGTGGATCATGAAGTGGATGTGCGCGGGCCGCATGTTGTGCCGCCCCTGCGCGCGCAGCAACGCGCCCACCGGCCCGCTCAGCGGGATCGGATAGCCGGCCGGCTTCACGCTGCGGAAGGCGATGTGCCCCTTGGCATCGGTGGTGAACTTGCCGCGCAGGTTCATGTCGCCCTGGGCCGGGTCCTGGTTCTCGTAGAGGCCATCGGCGGAGGTGTGCCACACGTCGACCTCGGCCCCCGCCACCGGCTGGCCCTGGCGGTCGCGCACCCAGGCGTCCACGAAGATCGGCGCGCCCGGTGTCGGGGTGCGCACGATGGAGCCGCCGTTCTCGGTGCGCGGCGAATCCATGCGCCAGAACGGCCCCATCAGGTTGGCGGTGGTGTCGGTCTGGCCCTGGTCGCCGTTGTTCAGCAGGCAGACCAGCGAGGAGATGCCCAGCGAGCCCGCGATCAGCACCACCTCGTTGTGCGATGCGGTCGTGAGCTGCCCGAGCTGCGCGATCAGCGCGCACGACCGGTGGAACTCGGCCTCGGTCAGGCGGGCGTCGCGCACGAAGCCATGCAGGTGCCGGACCGCGGCCTGCATGATCTCCCTGAAGCGCGGGTCTTCGGCGCGCGCGAGTTCCGCGAGCACCGCGGCGGTCACGTCCTGCTGGGTCTTGATGATCATCGTCCGGGTCTCCTGTCTGCCGTCTTCTGCCACGCTGCCTGTCTTCTCGGGCTGAATGTTCGCGCTGCCGCGCGATACAGTCCAATACTGTCGTGGGCGCCTGCCATACTTTTTTGGTATCCCCTGCCCGAGGAGTCATCGAATGGATTTGCGACAGATGCGCTACTTCCTGGCGCTCGCGCAGGAACGCAGCTTTTCCCGCGCGGCCGAGCGCCTGCACATGGCGCAACCGCCGCTGTCGCGGCAGATCCGGCAGCTCGAGGAGGACCTGGGCACGCCGCTGTTCCTGCGCACCCCGCGTGGCGTGGAACTCACCGAAGCCGCCGAATCGCTGCTGCAGGACGTGCCCAACATCCTGGCTCTGTCCCAGCTCGCGCGCGAACGCGCCCTGCGCGCGGGCAAGGGCCTGACGGGGGACCTGCAGGTCGGCATCTTCGGCTCGGGCGTGCTGCATGTGATCCCGCTGCTGATCGGCCGCTTCCATGCGCTGCGCCCCGACGTGCGCATCCACCTGCACACGCTGACCAAGGGGGAGCAGATCCAGGCGCTGCGCGAGCACCGGATCACGGTCGGCTTCCATCGCCTGCCGCCCGCGGAACCCGATCTGGCGGTGCGCCGGGTGCTGCGCGAGCCGATGTACGTGGGCATGCACGAAGACCATGCGCTGGCCGCGCGGGCGCAGGTCTCGATCGCCGACCTGGCGGACGAACCCATGGTCCTCTATCCGAACACGCCCCTGGCCGGGCTCGCGCAGGAGGTGATGAACGCGTTCCGGCGGGAAAAGGTGGCGCTGCGCATCGCGCAGGAAGTGGAGGACGTCACGACCTGCGTGGCGCTGGTGTCGGCCCGGCTCGGGCTCTGCATCACGACCGAATCCGGCGCCATGCTCCGGCTGCCCGGCGTGGTGTTCCGGCCGTTGAAGTCGCGCCACCTCAAGGACATCGAGCTGAGCTGCGTCTACCGGCAGGCCGATCGCTCGCCGGTCCTGGCGGCATTCCTCGAGGTGGTCAAGGACTATCCGGAGGGCTCGAAGCGGTAGGCCAGGCCCCTGGGCCCCGTGCGGCCATGGATTTCCGGCCCAAAGAAAAAAGGGCCTGCGGCTCGAAGCGCAGGCCCTTGTTCATTGGGCGAGAAGGCCGAAAGGCTTCAGAACGGAATGTCGTCGTCCATGTCGTCGAAGCCCGACGACGAACGCGCCGGCGCCGAAGCAGGCGCCTGGCGGGGGGCCGGTGCCTGGCGCGGTGCCGCGGCCGCGGGACGCGAGTAACCGCCACCACCGCCGCCGCCATTGCCGCCGCCCTGCGAATAGCCGCCGTCGTCACCGCCGCCGGCCGGGCCGCCCATGCCCTGGCGGCTGCCCAGCATCTGCATCTGGTCGACGCGGATGTCGGTGGCGTACTTCTCGACGCCGTCCTTGTCCTGGTACTTGCGGGTGCGGATCTGGCCTTCTACGTAGATCTGCGAACCCTTGCGCAGGTACTGCGCGGCGATTTCGGCGAGGCGGCCGTTGAACACCAGGCGGTGCCACTCGGTCGCTTCCTTCATCTCGCCGCTCTGCTTGTCCTTCCACTTGTCGGTGGTGGCCAGGGTCACGTTGCAGACCTGGTCCCCGCTCGGGAAGGTACGGGTTTCGGGATCGCGGCCCAGATTGCCGACGAGGATGACTTTGTTGACCGATGCCATGTGCACTGCCCCTGATGAATGGATGAAGAGGAGGAAAAAAGAACCGGCGATTATCGCCGCTCGGGGCCGGCCTGCGGGAACCGGCCGTCGCCGGCGCCGCGGCGGGTTCCAGGTCAGTCCTAAACCGGGGCCCAGCCGAGGAAAGCCCGGGCGTCTATCATGTCCGGTTGCCCAAAAAAATCGGACCGCCGCCTGTGAATTCGCCCCAAAACGACGCCTACCTCGGTGCCGTGCTCGCGCAGCAGCGCATCAGCATCCGCGGCGCACGCACGCACAACCTCAAGAACGTCGACCTCGACATCCCGCGCAACAAGCTGGTGGTGATCACCGGCCTGTCGGGCTCGGGCAAGTCCAGCCTGGCCTTCGACACGCTGTACGCCGAGGGCCAGCGCCGCTATGTGGAAAGCCTGTCGGCCTATGCGCGGCAGTTTCTGCAGCTCATGGACAAGCCCGACGTCGACGTGATCGAGGGCCTGTCGCCCGCCATCAGCATCGAGCAGAAGGCCACCAGCCACAACCCGCGCTCGACCGTGGGCACGGTGACCGAGATCCACGACTACCTGCGCCTGCTCTACGCGCGCGCCGGCACGCCCTACTGCCCCGACCACCACCTGCCGCTGCAGGCGCAGACGGTGTCGCAGATGGTCGATGCGACGCTGGCCATCCCCGACGAGCCCCGGTTGATGATCCTGGCGCCGGTCGCGCGCGAGAAGAAGGGCGAGTTCCTCGAGCTCTTTGCCGAGATGCAGGCCGCGGGCTATGTGCGCTTCCGCGTCGACGGCGCGACCTACGAATACAACGACCTGCCCAAGCTCAAGAAGACCGAGAAGCACGACATCGACGTGGTGATCGACCGGCTGCGCGCGCGCCCCGACATGCAGCAGCGCCTGGCCGAGAGCTTCGAGGCCGCGCTGCGCCTGGCCGACGGCCGCGCCATCGCGCTGGAGATGGGCGACGACAACACGGTGGCCGGCAAGGAGCACCTGTTCAACGCCAAGTTCGCCTGCCCGATCTGCCACTACTCGCTGGCCGAACTGGAGCCGCGGCTGTTCTCCTTCAACTCGCCGGTGGGGGCCTGCCCCAGCTGCGACGGCCTGGGCCACCGCGAGTTCTTCGACCCGAGCCGGGTGGTCGCGTTCGCCTCGCTGTCGCTGGCCAGCGGCGCGATCAAGGGCTGGGACCGCCGCAACGGCTACTACTTCAGCATGATCGAGAGCGTCGCCAAGCACTACAAGTTCGACGTCGACGCGCCCTTCGAGTCGCTGCCGGCCGATGTGCAGGCGGTGCTGCTGCAGGGCTCGGGCGAGGAAGAGATCAAGTTCAGCTACACCATGGAGTCGGGCGCCTCGGCCGGCAAGAAGCTGGTGAAGAAGCATCCCTTCGAAGGGATCATCCCGAACATGGAGCGGCGCTACCGCGAGACCGACTCCACCCTGGTGCGCGAGGACCTGGCGCGCTACCGCAACCTGCAGCCCTGCCCCGACTGCGGCGGCTCGCGGCTGCGCATCGAGGCGCGCAACGTCTTCCTGGTCGACGACACGCCGCGCGACGACGGCAGCACGCCGCCGAAGCTGGCGATCTACGAGGTCAGCCACCTGACGCTGCGCGACAGCCTGGCCTACTTCCAGACGCTCAAGCTGCGCGGCGCCAAGGCCGAGATCGCCGACAAGGTGGTGCGCGAGATCGGCCTGCGGCTCAAGTTCCTCAACGACGTGGGCCTCAACTACCTGAGCCTGGACCGCAGCGCCGAGACGCTGTCGGGCGGCGAATCGCAGCGCATCCGGCTGGCCTCGCAGATCGGCTCGGGCCTGACGGGCGTGATGTACGTGCTCGACGAGCCCAGCATCGGCCTGCACCAGCGCGACAACGACCGGCTGATCGGCACGCTCAAGCATCTGCGCGACATCGGCAACAGCGTGATCGTGGTCGAGCACGACGAGGACATGATCGCCGCCGCCGACCACGTGATCGACATGGGCCCGGGCGCGGGCGTGCACGGCGGCCGCGTGATGGCCGAGGGCACCTACGCCCAGGTCGCGGCCAACCCGGATTCGCTCACCGGCCAATACCTGTCGGGCGCCCGGAAGATCGCGGTGCCGGTGCACCGCACCGCCTGGCTGCCGGTGGTGGCCAAGCCGGCCTTCAACGAAGGCAAGAAGGCCTCGCGTTTCCCGCAGAGCCCGGCCGCCGAGCGCCGCGCCGCGCGCGAGGCCGCGCACCTGGCTTCGCAGGGCGAACTGCAGGAGATCCGCGTGGTCAACGCCAGCGGCAACAACCTCAAGAACGTGAGCGTGGCCTTCCCGGTCGGCCTGCTGACCTGCGTGACCGGCGTGTCGGGCTCGGGCAAGTCCACACTGGTCAACGACACGCTCTACAGCGCGGTGGCGCGCACGCTCTACCGCGCGCACGACGAACCGGCCGAGCACGAGGCCATCGAAGGCATCGAGTACTTCGACAAGGTCATCAACGTCGACCAGAGTCCGATCGGGCGCACGCCGCGCAGCAACCCGGCCACCTACACCGGCCTGTTCACGCCGATCCGCGAGCTGATGGCCGAGACCAACACCGCGCGCGAACGCGGCTACGGCCCGGGCCGCTTCAGCTTCAACGTGGCCGGCGGCCGTTGCGAGGCCTGCCAGGGCGACGGCGTGGTCAAGGTCGAGATGCACTTCCTGCCCGACGTCTACGTGCCCTGCGAGGTCTGCCACGGCCAGCGCTACAACCGCGAGACGCTCGAGGTCCAGTACAAGGGCCGGAACATCGCGCAGATCCTCGAGATGACGGTCGAGACCGCGCACGAATTCCTCAAGGCCGTGCCGACCATCGAGCGCAAGCTGCACACGCTGCTGGACGTGGGCCTCTCCTACATCAAGCTGGGCCAGGCCGCGACCACGCTGTCGGGCGGCGAGGCGCAGCGCGTGAAGCTCGCGCTCGAGCTCAGCAAGCGCGACACCGGCCGCACGCTCTACATCCTCGACGAGCCGACCACCGGCCTGCACTTCGCCGACATCGAGCTGCTGCTCAAGGTGCTGCACCAGCTGCGCGACGCGGGCAACACCATCGTGGTGATCGAGCACAACCTCGACGTCATCAAGACCGCCGACTGGCTGATCGACATGGGCCCCGAAGGCGGCGCCGGCGGCGGCACGGTGGTGGGCGAAGGCACGCCGGAGGACATCGCGGCGAACGAGGCGAGCCACACGGGGCGCTATCTGAAGCGGCTGCTCTGAGCTGAGCGCCTTTTTCCAGCCGCACCCGGCCCCCGCACCATGCCACTGCTGCCGCCCGAGCCCCCCTCCGCCAGCGCGCAATCGCGCGACTACGCCATCGCGTTGGCGGCGGTGCTGGCCGCGCTGCTGCTGCGCTACCTGTTGAACCCGCTGCTGGGGCAGCAGGGGCCCTACCTGATCCTGTCGCTCGCCGTCGTGGTGGCCGCGCTCTATGGCGGCTTCGGGCCGGCGCTGTTCGCCACCGTGCTGAGCACCTCCATCGGCACCTACTTCTTCATCGGCAGCGGCACCGGGCTGCAGGACTTCCTCCAGCCGCAGAACATCAGCCGGACCGTGCTGTTCCTGGTGATCGGCCTGAGCATCGGCGTCATCGGCGGGCGGCTGCGGACGTCGCGCCATGCACTGGCCGAGAGCGTGCGGCAACTGCGGGCCAGCAACCGCGCCAAGGACCACGCCATGGCCACGCTGGGGCACGAGATCCGCAACCCGCTGTCGGCGCTGCATTCGGCGCAGGAGCTGCTGCGGCGCGCGCCCGACGACGCGAAGCGGGTGGTCTGGGCCAGCGAACTCATCGGGCGCCAGGTGCTGCAGATGACGCGCATGGCGAACGACCTGGTCGACCTCTCGGGCGTCATGCGCGGCGAGTTCCAGCTCGACCTGCGGCCGGTGGACCTGCGCGCGGTGCTCGCGCAGGCGCTGGAGCAGAGCGAGCCCTTGATCGCGAAGAAGGGGCATCGGCTGCGCACGGACCTGGGCACCGCGCCGGTCGAGGTGCTCGGCGATGCGACGCGCCTGGTGCAGGTGTTCGCGAACCTGCTCAACAACGCGGCCAAGTACACCGACCCGGGCGGCGAGGTGGCGCTGGACCTTCGCCTCACCGCGGCGCGCCAAGTGGTCGTCACCGTGCGCGACAACGGCATCGGCATGCAGCCCGGCGCCATCGACGAGCTGTTCGAGCCTTTCGTGCAGGCGCCCGGTGCCGCGTCCAATGCCGAGGGTGGACTGGGGCTGGGCCTGGCCATCGTGAAGAAGATCGTCGAGCGGCACGGCGGCGAGGTCTCGGCCGCCAGCGCCGGACTGGGACAGGGCAGCACGGTGACCGTGCTGCTGCCGCTGGCGGCGTCCAGCGGCTGATCTCGAGCGCCAGCACCCGCCCACACTCCCCCGCCACCATCGCGCCCCATGCCCTCCTTCACCCCGCGCCAGTTCGTCCTCCTCCTTCTCCTGACCCTCGCCTGGGGTTTCAACTGGCCGGTGATGAAGCTCGGCGTGGCGGACTACCCGCCGCTGGGCTTCCGCGCGATCTCGATCTGGCTGGGCCTGCCGGTGCTGGGGCTGGCGCTGGTGTGGATGAAGGTGCCGTTCCGCGTGCCGCGCAGCGCCTGGCCCGAGCTGGTGTGGCTGGGCGCCACCAACATGTTCGTCTGGCACGCCTGCATCATCCTGGCGGTGAAGGCGCTGTCGGGCGGACGCGCAGCGATCCTGGGCTACACGATGCCGGTGTTCTCGGCCGTGATCGGCGCGCTGCTGTTCTCGGCCGTGCTCACGCGGCGCGCCTGGCTGGGCGTGGGCGCCTGTGCGATCGGCGTCGGGCTGCTGCTGTGGCACGAGCTCACCGGCCTCGCGGGACGGCCCGGCTATGTGGCACTGGCGCTGGTGGCCGCCGCCACCTGGGCCCTGGGCACGCAGCAGCTGCGCCACACGCGCATCGGGCTGCCGACGCTCACGCTGTCGTTCTGGATGACGGCGATGACGGCGGTGGTGATGACGTTGCTCTCGCTGCTCTTCGAGCGCGAGCAGCTGGCCTGGCCCGGTGCCGTGACCTGGGGCTCGATCGGCTACAACGCGGTGCTGATCTTCGGCTTCGCGCACGCCGCCTGGTTCTACCTGGCACGCGGCCTGCCGCCCGTGGCCTCGACGCTGAGCGTGATGTTCATTCCGGTGCTCGGCGTGTTCAGCGGCGCGGTGTGGCTGGGCGAGGTCGTGCACTGGCAGGACGGGGTCGCGGTGGCGCTGATGATGGTCGCGATCGCCTCGGTGCTGTGGCCGGCGAAAGTGGCCCGGGCCTGAAGTAGAAGCCGGACAGCCGGACGCAGAAGGAAGACAAAAGCGACGCAGAAGTCGCAGAAGATATCGAAATCATTTCTTGGATTTCTTCTGCGACCTCTGCGCAACCTCCGCGACCTCTGCGTCCGGCTGCCCGCTCCCGATCCCCCTCAGGTCGTCGTCTGCACATGCAGGCGGCTGGTCTTGCAGCGGTGCAGTGCGCGGTAGTGCTCCAGCGGCCGGCCGTTGGCGCCGTAGGCGATCGATTCGATGCGCAACAGCGGCTCGGGCGTGGGCAGGTTCAACAGCTCGCAGGTCTGCGCATCGGGCAGCACCGCGTCGATCCAGCGCTCGGCGCGCACCAGGCGCAGGCCGTACTGGCGGCGCAGCACGTCGTAGAGGGAGCGGTCGTCCAGGCGCGTGCGGTGCAGGCCCGGTGCGAGGTCGGCCGGCACCACGGTCTCGACCAGCAGCCGCAGCTCGCCGTCGACACTGCGCAGGCGCTTGAGCGCCACCACCTGGGTGTCGTCGGTGAGGCCCAGCGACACGGCCTCCTGCGCGGTGGGGGCGCGCAGCGCCTGCACCAGGATCTGCGTGCGCACCGAACGGCCCTTGCGTTCCATCTCGTCGGAGAAGCCGAGCACGGTCGAGACGAAGTCCTCGTCGCGCTCGCGCGCCGACACGAAGGCGCCGCGGCCCTTGATCTTGTAGATGAGGTTGTTGCGCACCAGGTCGGCCAGCGCCTCGCGCACCACGATGCGCGAGATGCCGAACTGCTCGCCCAGCTCGGCCTCGGACGGCAGCTTAGCGCCGATCGGCAGCACGCCCTGCAGGATCTGCAGGCGGAGGGCATCGCGGAACTGGGCCCAGAGGGGCGATTCGGAGCCGCGGTCGAGCACGGTCGAGGGGTCGGTGGAAGCGTTCACGTTAGGACTGGCCAAGGGCCGAGCGGTTCGTCAATGATGCATCGAAAGCAGAGGGCGCCCTGGGCTGCACCGGCGCGAGGCGCACGCCGTGCCGCTCGCGCAGCGCAGTGGCGCAGGCCTGCAGCTCCTGGTGCTGGCGGGCCGCGTCCCAGCCCAGCGCCTCGGCCGCGACGGCCGCCATCTCGGCCAGCGCGGCGTCGGTGACCAGCCCACGGATCGCCAGCAGCGTGCGGCGGATCACCAGGTCGTCGAGGTGGACCACGCCCGTCGCGCGGCACAGGTGGCGGAGTTCGGCCACCGAATGGTCGGGCGCATGCAGCAGCGGCACATCGCCCGCCGCGGCGAAGCCTTGCGCCAGCGGCAAGGCCTGCGTGCCGTAGCGGCGCAGCAGCGTGCGGGCGCGCGCAGGGCTCAGGCCGGAGGACGACACGATGCCCGCCAGGAAGCGCTCGGTGGCCGCGGCGTCGGCCGGCAGGTCCGCGGCGCCGCCGATGGCCAGCGCGGCGGTCGATGCGTTGCGCGCGCGGCCCAGCAGCCGCAGCACTTCGTCGGTGGCTTCTTCGGCCAGCGCGCGGAAGGTGGTCCACTTGCCGCCCACCAGGCCGACCACGGGAATGTCACGCGTGCCGTCGGGCGCATCCACCACCACCGAATGATCGCGCGAGATCTGCCCCGGCTGGTCGGCGTCGGAGCGCGCGAGCGGGCGCACACCGACATAGGTGTAGACCACGTCGCCGCGACCGAAGGCCAGGTTCGGAAAGACTTCGCCCAGCACCTCGAGCAGGTAGTCGACCTCGGCCGGTTCGGTCGCGATCCGGTCGGGGTCGTCCACCGGGATGTCGGTGGAACCCACCAGCACGCGGTCGAGGAAGGGATAGACGATGCACACCCGCCCGTCCACCGCCTCGAAGTAGGCCATGCGGCCCTCGAGCGCATCGCGCAGCGCGGGATGGTCGAGCACCAGGTGCGAGCCCTTGGTGCCCATGACCCGCGCCGGGGCGCCGCCCAGCAGCGACGCACTGCGGTCGAGCCAGGCGCCGGTGGCGTTGACCACGGTGTCGGCCGTCACCCGCACCAGCGCGCCGGTGAGCTCGTCGCGCAGCGTGAGCACCTTGCCCGCGCAGCCCGTCACGCGGCAATGGTTGACCGCGGCCGAGCGCGGCTGGTCGCGGCAGGCATCGCCGATCAGCTCGAGCACCAGCCATTCGGGATGGCGGATCCAGGCGTCGAAGAAGGTGGCGGTCCAGCGCACCGCGGCACGGAACAGGCGCCGGTCGGCCGGCGGCACGCGGCGGATGCGATGCGTGGGCATCACGCGCTGGCGGCGGCCCAGCAGGTCGTAGAGCCGCAGGCCTGCGGCCACCGCCAGCAGCCCGCGCGTGCGCGGCGGCGGCGTGCGGCCGAAGAACTTCAGCGCGCTGCTGACCAGGCCACCGGAAAAGCTCGACAGCGGCACCACGGTCTCCAGCGGCTGCACCAGGTGCGGCGCATTGCGCAGCAGGCGGTTGCGCTCGCGCGTGGCCTCGGCCACCAGCGAGAAGCTGCCGCTCTCGAGATAGCGCAGGCCGCCGTGGATCATGCGCGAGGGCGCGCTGCTGGCGCCGGCGCTGAAGTCGCCCTTGTCGACGATCAGGCAGTCGACGCCCTGCAGGCACAGGTCGCGGAACACGCCGACGCCGTTGATGCCGGCGCCGATGACCACGGTCGAGAAGTGGCGCTCGGCGATCGCGGCCGGGCGCACGAAGGGCTGTGGCGCGGCGCTCATCGCGCAGCCCCCGCCAGATGGGAGAACACAGGGGACATGGTGTCGATCAATTCGTTGAAGCCGGCCAGGAAGTCCGCATGGGCCCGCGCCTCGCGCGCGTCGGGCTCGACGCCGTCGCAGGGCGCGAGCAGCACGCTGCCGGGTGCGGCGTGGTCGATGTCCTGAGACATGGCGGCATAGAGCGCCGCCCCGCGCGCGCCGGTCTCGTCGTCGGCGCAGCGCTCGACCGGGCGGCCGAGGAAGGATGCGAGCAGGCGCACCAGCCGCACGTCGCTGGCCCCGCCGCCCAGCACGGTCGAGGCCGACACCGACAGGCCGCAGGCCGCGAGGCGCGCGGTGTGGCGGGCGTGCAGCGCCGCGGTGGCATCGACCACCGCACGCGCCATGTCGGCGCGCGTGTGATGGCTCTGCAGGCCGACGAAGCCGGCCGTGATGCCCGCGCCGCCATTCACGAAAGGCAGGAAGCGCAGGCCGCGCGCACCCAGCGGCACCGACATCGCGAGGTCGAGCACGGCGCGCGCATCGGGCAGGCCCAGCACGCCGGCCAGCCAGGCGATGTTGGCCATCGACGAGGGGCTGTTCTCCAGGTACAGCCGCTGCTGCGCGCGGCCGAAGTTGACCACCGCCACGACATCGGGCTGGGGCGCGATCACCGGCCCGATCACCGCATTCACGCACCAGGTGCCGAGCACCGACACCGCACGGCCGCGCGCCTCGGCGCCGACCGCGGTCATCGAGGCCAGCAGGTCGATGGCGCCCATCGCGACCGGAATGCCCGCGGGCAATCCGCACGAAGCCGCCTCCGAAGGCCGCAGCAGGCCCATCACCTCGCCGCTGCGCAGCAGCGGACCGAAGGCGCGCGGGCCGAGCCCGGCGATGCCCGAGGCGTCAAAGGCCGGCTGCGACCACTGGCCCGAGGCGATCCACAGCAGCCCCGCGGTGCTGGCGTCGCTGGCATCGGTGGCGATCTCGCCGGTCAGCAGGAAGCCCAGGTAGTCCTTGGCGAACAGCAGGCGGTGCAGCAGGCCGCGCTGCACCGCGTCGGCACCCAGCAGCTCGGCCGCGATCACCGTGGGCTGGCCCGGCCACGGCTGGCAGCCGACGTCGGCGAAGAGCGCAGGGCCGTGCCGCCGCGCCAGCGAGCGCGCCCGCGCATCGGCGCGCTGGTCGGTCGAGGCCACCGCCCTGCCGCCCACCAGTTCATGGTTTGCATCGAGCGCATAGAGCCCCGCGCCGTGGCCGGTGCAGCCGATGGCGCGCACCTCGTGCACGCGCGCGCCGAGCTGGTGGGCGACGTCGCGCAGCACCTGGGTCAGGGCCGAGCGAATGGCCGGCGCGCTCGTTTCGCATCCGCCCGCGGGCAGCCGGTCGTGCGGCAGGGGCAGCCGGGACAGCGCCAGCGCCCGGCCGCTCCCGGCGTCGAGGGCCAGGGCCTTGAGGCTGCTCGAGCCCATGTCGATGCCGATCAGTATGTTGGACTTCATGTCATAACAGCTTCGATGCAATGAAAGCGTGTTTCCAGTAGCGTTTCCCCTAGTTATCTGAAGAAACGCGCTGCGCTTACATTCTACCTGTCATAACAACTGTGGTGACACCAAGGTCCTGAATGGCCTGCCCGAACAGCAGGTCGCCAGCTCTGCCAGTCCACGTGAGGAGACAAAGAATGAGGCGTAATTTCCTGAAGTCCGCGGCCGCCGCCGGTATCGGCCTGGCCGGCGCCAGCGCACTCGCGCAACAGCAAGCC
Source organism: Variovorax sp. J2P1-31 (assembly GCF_030317215.1). Lineage (NCBI taxonomy): Bacteria > Pseudomonadati > Pseudomonadota > Betaproteobacteria > Burkholderiales > Comamonadaceae > Variovorax > Variovorax sp. J2P1-31. Next base: position 88,519 of record NZ_JASZYA010000005.1, on the reverse strand, counting down.
GCCGCCCCTGCCGCGGCGGGCACCGGCCTGCGCGGCAATGCCGGCGACGTCTACGTGATGAACGTGATGGTGTCGGGCGTCGAGTACTGGTTTCCGGTCTACGAGATGATGAAGCAGCTCGGCCGCACGCTGGGCGTGAAGACGCGCTACACCGGCACGCCGGAGTACGACGTCAACAAGCAGCTGGCCTCCTTCGAGCAGGAGCTGGCGCGCAAGCCCGCGGGCATCCTGCTGCACCCGATGAACCCCGACCCCTTCATCGAGCCGATCAACCGCGCCGCGGCGATGGGCATCCCGGTCGTCACCTTCGCGGCCGATTCGCCCAACTCCAAGCGCACGTCCTTCATCACCTCGGACAACGACCGCGAAGGCACGCAGGCGGCCGACGCGATCGCGGCCTCGATGGGCGGCAAGGGCGAGTACGCGGTGCTGGAGAACCCGGGCCAGGACAACCACGACCGCCGCATCGCGGCCTTCATCAACCGCATGAAGGCCAAGCACCCCGGCATGAAGCTGGTCGGCCGCGCCGCCAGCAACCAGGACCCGAACAAGGCCTACCAGGCGGTGCTGAGCCTGGCGCAGGCCAACCCGAACCTGGGCGCGCTGTTCATGCCCGAGGCCAACTCGGCGCTGGGCGCGGCGCAGGCCAAGGTGGAAAGCAAGAAGAACATCAAGGTGATGTGCTGCGACGTCAACGCCAAGATCCTCGACATGATCAAGTCGGGCGACGTGTTCGGCTCCATCAACCCCAACCAGGGCATGCAGGGCTACATGGGGATGATGATGCTGTTCCTGGCCAAGAACCCGGGCCTGATCGACCCGATGAACGACGCCAAGCGCAACGGCACCAACCCGATGGCCGTGCCCTTCCTCGACAACGGCCTGGCCGTGGTCAGCAAGGCCAACGCCGACGACTTCTACTGGGACAAGTACCTCGCGCGCCGCGGCACCAAGGGCATCGGCGAATGAAGGCTGTGAGCGATCTGCTCGCACTGCGCGGCATCGGCAAGCGCTTCGGCGCTTCGCGCGCGCTCACGGGCGTGGACTTCTCGCTCGCACGCGGCGAGATCCACGCGCTGTGCGGCGAGAACGGCGCGGGCAAGTCCACGCTGATGAACATCATCGATGGCATCCACCAGCCGGACGAGGGCGAGATCACGCTCGACGGCCGCCAGGTGGTCATCGACGGCCCGGCGCATGCGATGCGCCTGGGCATCGGCCTGGTGCACCAGGAGATCGCGTTGTGCGCGGACGCCACCGTGGCCGAGAACATCTTCATGCCCGAGATCAACGCCGGCCGGCAGGCGTGGATGGACTACGCCAGCCTCAACGCGCGCGCCGCGAAGGTGCTGCAGCGGCTGGGGCAGGCCATCGACCCCAGCGCGCTGGTGGGCGAGCTCAGCATCTCGAGCCAGCAGCTGGTCGAGATCGCCAAGGCGCTCACGCTCGACTGCAAGGTGCTGATCCTCGACGAGCCCACCGCCGCGTTGACCGACAACGAGTCGGCCGCGCTGTTCAAGGTGCTGCACGACCTGAAGGCGCAGGGCATCGGCATCGTCTACATCAGCCACCGCATGGCCGAGATCTTCGCGCACTGCGACCGCGTGACCGTGCTGCGCGACGGCCGCAACGTGCACAGCGGCCCGCTGGCCGAGCTCGACGCCGACGCGCTGGTGCGCCGCATGTTCGGGCGCGACCTGGGCAACTACTACCCGCCCAAGCAAGAGGCCTCGGCCGCGGGTGATGCCGTGCTGGAGGTGATCGACCTCGCCGACGGCGCGCGCGTGCACGGCGTGTCCTTCACGCTGCGGCGAGGCGAGATCCTCGGCATCGCGGGCCTGATGGGCGCGGGCCGCAGCGAGCTGGCCGAGACCGTGTGCGGCCTGCGTCCCGCGACGCGCGGCACGGTGCGGCTGCGCGGCAAGGCCCTGTCGATCCGCAAATACAGCGACGCGCTGCGCGCCGGCATCGCCTACCTCAGCGAGGACCGCAAGGCGGCCGGGGTCTACCTCGACCTGCCGATCGCGCAGAACATCGCCTCGATGGCACTGCAGCGCGTGAGCTCGCGCTTCGGGCTGCTGCAGCGCGCGGCCGAACACCGGCTGGCGGTGACGCTGGGCGCTAAGCTCAAGCTGAAATCGGACGGCGTGGCCATCGCCGTGGCCAGCCTGTCGGGCGGCAACCAGCAGAAGGTGGCGATCGCCAAGCTGCTGGCCACCGAGCCCTCGGTGCTGCTGATGGACGAGCCCACGCGCGGCGTCGACGTGGGCGCCAAGTCGGAGATCCACCACATCCTGCGCGAGCTCGCGAACCAGGGCACGGGCGTGGTCGTGATCTCCTCGGAACTGCCCGAGATCATCGGCCTGTGCGACCGCGCGCTGGTGATCCGCGACGGCCGGCTGGCCGGCGAGCTGCAGGGCCACGACATGACGGAAGAGGCGCTGCTGCGGCTGGCCTCCGGACTATGCGAACAGGAAACAGCATGAACCCTCCAGCACAACTCGACGCGGGCCTGGCGCCGCGACCGACGAAGCCCGCCCTCCAGCTCATCCGCATGCGCGAGATGGGCCTGCTGCTGATCATCGCGGCGCTGTGCGTGGCGATGAGCTTCGCCTCGCCCTACTTCCTCACCTGGGACAACGTGCGCGCGATGCTGCTGTCCTTTTCCATCGAAGGCATCGTGGTGGTGGGCATGACCATCCTGCTGATCGTCGGCGGCATCGACCTGTCGGTGGGCTCGGTGGTGTGCTTCGCGATGGTGGTCACGGGCAAGCTGTTCCTCATGGGCCTCGATCCGTGGACGGCCGGGCTCATCGCCATCGCCGCGAGCGCGGGCATCGGCGCGCTGATCGGCGGCTGCGTCACGCGCATCGGGCTCAACCACTTCATCGCCTCGCTGGCCTTCATGGTGATCGTGCGCGGCCTGTGCCTGGCGCTCACGCAGGGCACGCCGCAGTCGCTGTTCTCGCTGCCGGCCGAATTCAAGTTCATCGGCCAGGGCACGCTGTTCGGCGTGCCGGCCGTGATCCTGATCTTCCTGGCGATCGTGGTGGTGAGCGACTTCGTGCTGCGCCGCTCGACCCTGCTGCGGCGCGTGTTCTACACCGGCAGCAACGAGAAGGCCGCGCTGTACTCGGGCATCCGCGTGGGCCATGTGAAGTTCTGGGTCACGGTGCTGTGCTCGGCCTCGGCCGGCCTGGCGGGCGTGATCTACACCGCGCGCTTCGGCGCCGCCACGCCCACCTTCGGCATGGGCATGGAGCTCAACGTAATCGCCGCGGCCGTGATCGGCGGCGCCAGCCTCAAGGGCGGCGCGGGCACGGTGCTGGGCGCGGTGCTGGGCCTGGCGCTGCTGTCGGTGGTGACCAGTTCGCTGATCCTGCTCGACGTGTCGCCCTACTGGCAGGACGTGATCAAGGGATTGATCCTGCTCGCGGCCGTGACCATCGACCACCTCCTGAACACACGAAAGACCCCGCGATGAGCGACAACGCATCGACGATGAAGAAGACCACGCTCGGCCCCTCGGGCATCGCATGCTCGGCCATCGGCCTGGGCACCTGGGCCATGGGCGGATGGATGTGGGGCGGTGCCGACGAGGCAGCGGCCGTGCGCGCGATCCAGGCCTCGCTGGACGCCGGCGTGACGCTGATCGACACCGCGCCGGCCTATGGGCTCGGGCGCTCGGAAAGCATCGTCGGCGCCGCGCTCAAGGGCCGCCGCCACGAAGCCGTGATCGCGACCAAGTGCGGGCTGGTGTGGCACACGCGGGAAGGCACGCACTTCTTCGAGGAAGACGGGCATCCGGTGTACCGCTACCTCGGGCGCGAGTCGATCTTCCATGAATGCGAAGAGAGCCTCAAGCGCCTGCAGACCGACCACATCGATCTCTACATCACGCACTGGCAGGACAGCACCACGCCCGTGGCCGAGACCATGGACGCGCTGCTCTCGCTCAAGCAGCAGGGAAAGATCCGCGCCATCGGCGTGAGCAACGTGAGCCCCGAGACGCTGGCCGAGTACCTGCGGCACGGCCCGGTCGATGCGGCGCAGGAGCGCTACAGCCTGATCGACCGCGAGATCGAGCAGACGCTGCTGCCGCTGTGCGCCGAGCACGATGTCGCGGTGCTGGGCTACTCGTCGCTGGCGCTGGGCCTGCTCGCGGGCCCCATCGACCCCGCGCGCCAGTTCACCGGCGACGACCAGCGCGCGAGCAACCCGCGCTTCAGCGCCGGCAACCGCGCCAGGCTCGCGGCCTTCTTCGAGACGCTCGAGCCGCTGCGCCGGCAGCTCGGCTGCTCCTTCGGCCAACTGATGATCGCCTGGACGCTGGCGCGCGGCAGCGTGTCGGTGGCGCTGTGCGGCGCGCGCGTGCCGCAGCAGGCCACCGAGAACGCAGCCGCCGGTGCGATCGCCCTGCAGGACGAGACGCTGCAACGCATCGACGCGGCCGCGGCCGCGCACCTGCGCGCGCTGGCCTGACGTCCCTTCCCCCCTCCTCTCCACTCAAGGACCTCTCCCCATGTCGAAGGACAAGACCGCACGCCTGAACCGCCTGCTGCACAACGGGCGCTGCCTGGACATCGCGCTCGACCACGGCGTGTGCAACGAACCCACCTTCCTCGACGGGCTCGAGGACATGCCCGCGGTGATGGACAGGCTGGTGGCCGCCGCGCCCGACGCCATCCAGCTCAACCTCGGCCAGGCCGACCTGCTGCAGCACCGCCCCGGCCGCGGCCGCCCCGCGCTGGTGATGCGCCTGGACATGGGCAACCCCTACAACGCGACCCGGCACCGCGCGATGTGGGCCGTGCTGCAGAACCACGACGACCCGGTGCTGCCCGCGGTGCAGATGGACGCCGCCTGCGTGGTGGTCAACCTGTTCATGCTGCCCGACGAGCCCGACCTGTTCCGCCAGTGCGTGCAGAACATCGCGCGCGTGCGCGCCGACTGCGACCGCTACGGCATGCCGCTGATGATCGAGCCGCTGGTGATGCAGGCCCCGACCGCCGGCAGCCGCTACAGCGTCGACGGCGATGCCGAGAAGATCGTCACGCTGACGCGTCTGGCACGCGAGATGGGGGCCGACATCGTCAAGGCCGACCCGACCAGCGACCCGGCCGACTTCCACCGCGTGGTGCAGGCCGCGCGCTGCCCCGTGCTCGTGCGCGGCGGCGGCCGCGAGGACCTGCAGCAGGTGTTCGCGCGCTCGCGCGTGCTGCTGGACCAGGGCGCCGTCGGCATGGTCTACGGACGCAACGTTTACCAGCACGCCAACCCCTCGGGCGTGGTGGCCGCGCTGATGGCCATGATCCACCGCGGCCTCGGCGCCGAGGCGGCCTGGCGGCTCTACGAAACGGGCGGCACGGCGGACTGAGGCGGGCGCAAGGGACGCGGACGCGGCGGCGCGTTCGCGCGACCAAGGGTTGGCACCATTCGTGCAAGCCCCGTTGACACCAGATGCTTCATGCATAAAGTATTGACTTGTGAATGAAGTGGCTCCGCACAATGCCGGGGCCGCACGCATCGATGTGGTGCCAACCCTTACTTACCGGAGTCTCCATGCGCACGAAGATCACCCCGCCGCCCGCCGCGACCCGCCTGACCCGTTCCCTGTGCGCCCTGGCGCTGGCCTCCGCCTTCGGCTTCGCCGGTGCCGCGATGGCCGCGCCGGTGAAGGTGGGGCTGGCCCTGGACATCTCCGGTCCCTTCGCCGCGCTGGGTGCCGAGGCACGCGACGGTTTCGCGCTGGGCATCAAGCAGCTGGGCGGCAAGCTGGGCGGCCAGCCGGTCGAGTTCATCCAGGCCGACATGGCGGGCAGCCCCGACCAGGCCAAGCAGCTGGTCGACCGCATGATCCAGCGCGACAAGATCGACCTGTTCAGCGGCCCGATCGGCTCGAACATCGCGATCGCCGTCGGCCCCACGCTGTTCGCGGCCAAGGTGCCCTACCTCTCGTCGAACGCCGGCCCCAGCCAGTTCGCGGGTGCGCAGTGCAATGCCTATTTCTTCGGCACCGCCTACCAGAACGACCAGTTCCATGAAGCGGCCGGCAAGTTCGCGCAGGACCGCGGCTTCAAGAAGATGGTGCTGATCGCCCCCAACTACCCCGCGGGCAAGGACGCGCTGGGCGGCGTCAAGCGCCAGTTCAAGGGCCAGGTCGCCGACGAGCTCTACACCAAGCTGGGCCAGATCGACTATGCGGCCGAGCTGGCGCAGATCCGCGCGGCCAAGCCCGACTCGATCTACTTCTTCCTGCCCGGCGCGATGGGCATCAACTTCATCAAGCAGTTCGTGGGCGCGGGCCTGTCGAAGGACATCACGCTGGTCACCAGCGGCTTCTCGGCCGACGAGGACGTGATCGGCGCGGTGGGCGAACCCATGCTGGGGCTGTTCAACACCTCGCATTGGGCGCACGACCTCGACAACGCGCCGAACAAGGCCTTCGTCGAAGCTTTCCGCAAGGAATACAACGGCCGCTACCCCTCGCTGTACGCCGCCCAGGCCTACGACGTGATCCTGGCCATGGACGCCGCCGTGAAGCAGGCCGGCGGCAACGCGCAGAACCGCGAAGCCGTGATCGCCGCCCTGAAGAAGGCCAACTACGCGTCGACGCGCGGCAGCTTCAAGTACGCGAACAACCACTATCCGATCGAGAACTTCTACCTGCGCGTGATCGGCAAGGACGCCCAGGGCAAGGTCACGAACAAGACGGTGAGCACGTTGCTCACGAACTACGGCGACACCTACGCCGACAAGTGCCCGCTGAAGTAAGCGTCTCGCAGCAGCCCATCCGACAGACGGACTTCAGGACGCAGAAGGCGCAGAGCTTTCGCAGAAGACGCGAAAGGACAGCCAGGGAGTTCCTGGACCTGTCCCGATGAATCTTCTGCGTCCTCTGCGAAACCTTCGCGTCCCCTGCGTCCGGCTGCCCGCATCCTTCTTCTCCCAATGACCGGCATTCTCTTTCTCGAGCAATTGCTCAACGGACTCGGCTTCGGCCTGATGCTGTTCCTGCTGGCCGCGGGGCTCACGCTGGTGTTCGGCATCATGGACGTGCTGAACCTCGCGCACGGCTCGCTGTTCATGTCGGGCGCCTATGTCGCGGCGCAGGCCCACCAGCAGAGCGGCTCCTTCGTGGCGGCCATCGTGCTGGCCGTGGCGGTCACCGTCGTGGTCGCCGCGCTGCTCGAGGTGCTGCTGATGCGCCGGCTCTACAAGCGCGACCACCTCGCGCAGGTGCTCGCGACCTTCGGCGTGATCCTGGTGGCCGACGACATCGTCAAGATGATCTGGGGCCCCTCGCCGGTGATGGCGCCCACGCCCGCGGCCCTGAGCGGCCCGGTGCAGCTGATGGAGGGCCTGCCCTACCCGGCCTACCGGCTGGTGATCCTCGGCGCCGGCGTGGCCGTGGCGCTGGCGCTCTATGTGCTCGTGAACCACACGCGCGTCGGCATGCGGGTGCGCGCCGGCGCCTCCGACCGGCCGATGGCCGAGCTCATGGGCGTGCGCGTGGGCCGCATCTTCAACGGCGTGTTCCTGCTGGGCGCGGCACTGGCCGCGCTGGCCGGCGCGCTGATGGGGCCCATCGTCGCGGTGCAGGTCGGCATGGGCGAGCAGATCCTGATCCCCGCGCTGGTGGTGCTGGTGATCGGCGGCATCGGTTCGGTGCGTGGCGCCTTCGTCGCCGCACTGCTGGTGGGCCTGGTCGACACCATCGGCCGCGCCTTTTTGCCGATGCTGCTGCGCGCCACGCTGCCCCCGGCCACCGCCGCCGACCTCGGCCCGCTGTTCGCCGAAGTGGCGATGTACGCGCTGATGGTCGTCGTCCTGATCTTCCGGCCTTCCGGCCTCTTCTCGGCACGCGCATGAAGCCCCGTACCCTTCTTCTCGTCGCGCTGCTGCTCGCGTTGGCGGCCTTCCCGCTCGTGGCGCCGCTGTTCGGCATGGAGTTCTACGTCGGCTTCATGCGGCGCGTGCTCATCATCGCGCTGGCCGCGGCCAGCCTCAACTTCATCCTGGGCTTCGGCGGCATGGTGGCGCTGGGCCATGCGGGCTTCATCGGCGTCGGCGCGTACACGGTGGTGGCCCTGTCCGATGCGGGCGTGGTCTCGGCCTGGGTGCTCTGGCCCGCCGCGATGCTCTTCGCGGGCCTGGTCGCCGCGCTGATCGGCACGGTGGCGCTGCGCACGCGCGGCGTCTACTTCATCATGACCACGCTGGCCTTCGCGCAGATGCTGTACTTCATCGCGGTGTCGCTGCGGGCCTACGGCGGCGACGACGGCTACACGCTGCCCGCGCGCCCGGTGCTGGGCCTGGGGGTCGACCTGGGCAACGAATCGAACTTCTATTGGGTGGTGCTGGCGCTGGTCACGCTGCTGCTGGCCTGGATGCACCGCGCCACTGGCGCGCGCTTCGGCCATGCGCTGCGCGGCATCCGCGACAACGAGACGCGCATGCGCGCGCTGGGCTACCCGGTGTTCCGCATCCAGTTGGCGGCCTTCGCCATCGCGGGCGCGATCGCCGGCCTCGCGGGCGCGCTGCTGGCGGGCGGCAACGGCTTCATCAGCCCGAGCGCGATGCACTGGACGCAGTCGGCCACGCTGCTGGTGATGGTGGTGATCGGCGGCCTGGGCCGCAGCTGGGGCGGCCCGGTCGGCGCGGCCGTGTGGCTGCTGCTGGAGGAGGTGCTCAAGCAGCACACCGAGCACTGGCACATGCCGCTGGGCCTGCTGCTGATCGCGGTGGCGCTGTGGGCGCCCAAGGGGCTGGCGGCGCTGTCGCGCAGGAAGAAGGCGGTGGCCGCATGAGCCTGTTCAGAATCGAAGGCCTGGTCAAGCGCTTCGGCGGCCTGCTCGCGACCGACCATGTGAACCTCACGGTGGATGCCGGCGAGGTGCATGCGCTGATCGGCCCCAACGGCGCCGGCAAGACCACGCTGATCAACCTGATCTCGGGCCTGCTCAAGGCCGACGCCGGCCGCATCTGGCTGGGCGAGCGCGACATCACCGGCCTGAAGGACCACCAGCGCGTGGGCGCGGGCCTGTCGCGCTGCTTCCAGGTCACGCGCGTGTTCGCCAACGAGACGGTGCACGACAACCTGATGCTCGCGGTGCAGGCGCACGCGGGCAGCAGCATGCGCTTCATGGCGCCGCGCGCCGATGAGGCCGACCTGGTCGCGCAGGCCGAGGCGCTGGCCGAGCGCGTGGGCCTGGCCAGCGAACGCCAGCGCATCGCCGGCACCCTGCCGCACGGCGCGCAGCGCGCGCTCGACGTGGCGCTCGCCCTCGCCGCCCGGCCCAAGCTGCTGCTGCTCGACGAGCCGATGGCCGGCATGGGCCCCGACGAATCGGCGCGCATGGTGACGCTGATCGAATCGCTGCGCAGCGAGATGGCCATTCTTCTGATCGAGCACGACATGGATGCGGTGTTCAAGCTCGCCCACCGGCTCACGGTGCTGGTGCAGGGCAAGGTGCTGATGACCGGCACCGCCGACGAAGTGCGCGGCCATCCCGACGTGCAGGCCGTCTACCTGGGCACCGAAGCGGAAGGGCACACATGACTCTCCCCCAAGCTTGCCCACTTCGTGTGGCAGCGCCAACCCCCTTCCGGGGGCAACACCCGTGGCCCGGCAAAGCCGGCTCCGCGGTGTTCCTGGGCTGGCGCTGCGCCGGTTTCTGCCGACGTGACCCTCTGTGCAGTGGGAGGAAAACCTGATGCTTATCGAAGGCAAGGCCATCGAAGCCGGCTACGGTGCAAGCCAGGTGCTGTTCGGCATCGACATCGACGTGCGCCCCGGCGAGGTGCTGGCGCTGCTGGGCCGCAACGGCATGGGCAAGAGCACGCTGCTCAAGGTGCTGACCGGCACGCTCAAGCCGCTGCGCGGCAGCGTGCGCTTCGACGGTACCGACATCGGCGGTGCCAAGCCCGACGTGATCGCGCGCCGCGGCGTGGCGATCGTGCCCGAGGGCCGGCATGTGTTCCCGAACCTGAGCGTCGACGAGCACCTGCGCGCCTTCGCGCGGCCGCGCGCCGATGCGAAGCACAGCGCACCGCGCTGGACCGTCGAGGCGCTCTACGGCCTGTTCCCGCGGCTGGGCGAGCGCAAGGCCAACGCCGGCAACCAGCTCTCGGGCGGCGAGCAGCAGATGCTGGCCATCGCGCGCGCGCTGTCGACGCACCCGCGCCTGCTGATCCTCGACGAGGCCACCGAAGGCCTGGCCCCGGTGATCCGCGAGGAGATCTGGCGCTGCCTGGCCACGCTCAAGGCCGAGGGCGAAGCGATCCTGGTGGTCGACAAGTACGTGCAGCGCCTGCTGCCGCTCGCCGACCGCCACCTGATCCTCGAGCGCGGCCGCGTGGTGTGGCGAGGGGACTCGGCCGCGCTGGATGCGGACCGGGGGCTGTGGGCGCGCTACCTGGGGGTCTAGGCCCGCTCGAGGCAGTCGCCGATCTTCGCGACCAGTCGCAGCTGGCTGCGATGGATCATGGGGTTGATCGATTCGTTGCTCAGGAAGCCGCGCCCCTCGGGCATCCACAGCGTGGAAGTGAAGCCCTCGCCATGCCGCACCAGCGGCGGAAAGATCGTCACGCAGCGCGGCCGCAGCGCTTCGAGATAGCGGTCGATGGTGTCCTTCATGGGATCGTTGCCCGCCACCCGGTAGGTCGCCAGCGCCGCCAGCGCGGGCGGTCCGTAGATGCCGAAGAGCATGCCGATGACCGAGTCCAGCCGCAGGAACAGGTCGCTCCCGCTGGCCTCGACCGCCTTGACCTCGGCGTGCTCCGACAGGTCGGTCAGCAGGCCCGAGAACAGGTCCCAGCGGCCGGCATGCACGTCGAGGTGCTGAAGCGTCTTCGCCAGCCTGGCCTCGAAGTCCTCGTCGAACTCGACGTCGTCCTCCGACACGATCAGCCGCGTGCGTCCCGCGGCCAGCGCGCTGCGTGCGATGAAGCGATAGCCCAGCGCCGTGCCCTTCCATCCGTCGAGGTGGCGCAGGCCGGGGAAAAGCAGGGCGCCGGGTCGCAGGTGGGCCCGTGCGCTTTCGAAGCGGGCCAGCGACTCCGGCAGGCAGAGCACGAGATGGTCCGCGTCCAGGCGCGTGCCGCGCGTGGCGCGCTCGAAGGCCTCGTCGTCGATCGCGCCGCAGCCATGCAGTGCGCGCGGCAGCAGATGGGCCAGGCCCAGCGCGGAGTCATCGACGGCGCCCGCCGGATCGATCGGCACATAGAAGGTCTGGTGCAGCGCGATGCCGCGCGCCTGCAGGGCCGCGATGTGCGCGAGCGATGCATCGAAGATGGCCAGCGACTCGGCCAGCGGCGCGAGCACGGCCTCCGCCAGGACCGTCGCCTGCTCGGCCGGCTCGACCAGCCACACGATGCGCCGGTCGGCCGGCGGCAGCCGGGTGAAGGCGCAGGGACTCACGACGAGGTAGAGCGCATCGGTGAACTGCGCGGGCATCGCGGACACGAGGCTGCATCTCAGGCCGGTCTGGGCCAGGCTGCGTTCGATCGAGGCACCGGCCCCGCGCAGCGCGGGCGGCACGACGAGGGTGAGCGTGCGCAGCCCCTGGAACAGGCCTGTGTCCAGCAAGGCCCGCATGCGCTCGCGGTAGTCGGAGGGCTGGACGCGCGCGGCCACGGGCGTGCTCATCCAGTCGACCACGGGCGCCGGCAATGCCACGGCCGCGGGCGCCGGCGCCGGGCGCAGCCGCTGGACGATGCGGCGCAGCACATAGCGCACGGCGCGCACCGGATGCCGCAACGCCAGCCGAAGCCGCGAAGGCCGAGCCAGCGCCTGCGCGAGCCGGTCGATCTCCGCCTCGCGCTGCACCAGCGTCTGCCGCAGGCCATCGATCTCGGCCTGCTGGCGCGCCAGTTCGCCGCCGAGTTCACCCAGCGTGCGCCGTCGCGCGTCGATCAGGGCATGCTGGGACTGCAGCGTGCCGGAGAAGTAATGCAGGGCCGCGCGCAGCGAGCGTGCGGCGGTCGGGCGCTCGTCGCGCACCGAGCCCGGTTCGAGGGTGGGGTGTTCCATGGTCTCAGGCCGAAAGTCCCGCGGCATCGGCCAGCGCGCGGGGCAGTCCGTCGGAAGGGGCGACCCGGCAGTGGCGGGCCTTCGCGCGCAATTGCGCCAGGCGCGCGTCGTCCAGGCACAGCGCGGCGATCTCTTGCTGCCAGGCCGGCAGGTCGCCCGGGTCGATCGCGGGCATCAGCCCCATCGAGGCCTCGACCAGCGCCGGATGGTCCGACACCACCACCGGCGTGCCCACCGCCAGCGCTTCCGCCACCGGCAGGCCGAAGCCTTCGTTGAAGGAAGGGAAGACGGCGAAGCGCGCATGGCGGTAGAGCCACAGCAGCTGCTCGTCGCGCAACGCCTGCGCCACGTGCACATGCGGCGCGAGGCGCCAGTTGCGCTCGACCGCCAGCCGCACCGGCTCCACGCCCCAGCCCCATCGACCCGCGATGACCAGCGTCGGCAGCCGCTCGGGCGGCAGGCTCTGGCGCAGGCGCTCCCACAGGTGCAGCAGCAGCAGGTGGTTCTTGCGCACCTCGATGGTCGAGCAGTAGACGACGAAGGGACGCGTGGCATCGAGGCCCGGGGGCGGCCCGCCGAAGGGAAACAGCGTGCCGGGCAGGCCGGCGGGGTGTGCGACGCGCATCGGCGGCAACGGCCGGTCGATCGCGGTGAAAGCCTGCGCGACCACCTCTGCGGTGTGCTGCGAAACGGCCACCAGCCGGTCCGCTTCGGCCAGCACCGGCAGCATGTTGGCCGCGTGCTCGCGCGGATCGCGCCCGGCCGTCCACTGCGGCGTCTCCCAGACCATGAGGTCGTGCACGGCCAGCACGGTGCGCACGCCGCGGGCCCGCAGCGCCTGGAACACCGGCAGGCCGACGTAGTCCCAGGGATTGGAGACGCTGAGGAAGGCATCGCCCGCCTCCGGCGCGTAGCGCGCCGCGTCGACGGGGGCGGCCCGCACGGCCGATTCGGCACGCGCATGCAGCCAACGCCGCAGGCGCCGGCCTGCGGCGTTGCGGTTCACCTGCCCGCCGCCTGCTCCGTGCAGGCGGCCCAGCAGGCGCATCGAGCGGCCGATCGACAGCGGCAGCCGCGGCGGCGGCAGCGGGGTGGTCGCGAGTTCGCGCAAGGCCAGCCTGCCGATGCCGTCGTGGCCGTCGAGCCGGTTGGCGAGGAACTCCAGCTCGCGTGCGCTCAGGCGCCGGTAGCCGCCGTCCTCGGCACCGTGCCGCACGAGTTGGACGGGCCCGCGCTGCCGGGCCAGCAGGTCGCCCATGTCCTTCTCCACGCGCAGCATGCCCACAGGCGAATGCCAGCCCAGCATCAGCGAGAGCGAGACGTCGAACAGCGTGGTCGGCCCCTCTTCGGCGGGCGCTGTCATGGGTGCCGCCGACCCCAGGTGCCATTGCCCCTCGAGCACCGGCAGCAGTTGCCGCAGCACCGCCTCGGTGGCGAATTCGCGCTCGGCCCGTGCGCGGCCGTTGCGGCCCAGCCGATCGGCCAGCGCCGGGTCCTGGTGCAGCCGGGCGATGGCGGCGGCGAGCCCTTCGACGTCCCCCTCGTCCACCAGCAGGCCGTCGACCTCGTGGCGCACCAGCCGGGCCGGCGTGCCGCAGGCGAAGGCGATCACCGGACGGCCATGGGCCCAGGCCTCGATCAGCGTGCGGCCGAAGGTCTCGGGTCCGCCGTGCGCCGAGACCGAGGTCACGAGCACGGCACGCGCCCGGCCGATCAGGGCGGACGGGTCGGCCACGTGTTCGTGCAGCGCCAGCGTCGGCGTGGCACCGGCCGCCTCGATGTGCGCGCGCAGCTGCTCATACAACGCAGGGAGCGGCCGGTGGCCGTACGAGTCGATGCGCAGGCCGGGACAGCGGCGACGCAGCAGCGCGGCCGCGTCGGCCAGCGGTCGATGGCCCTTGAAGCCGTTCACCGTGGCCAGGTGAAGGAAGGAGGCGTCGGGGGGCTGCTCGGTCGCCGCAGCCGGCGGGATGTCCACCGGCGTGGGCATCGCCAGCGCGCGCAGCGGGCCGTGCGGCCAGACATGGGGATTCAGGTAGCCGGGCTTCTCGAGCACCGAGCGGTCGGGCACGAGCAGCGTGGCGCGGGCCATGGCCTGCAGCAGCGGTGCATGGTCGAACCACTGGAAATCGCGCACGTAGAAGCAGGACTGCACATCGATCCCGGGCAGCCAGTCGGCGGCCTGCGCGAGGATGCGCAGCGAGTCGAGCGTGTTGGCCAGGATGGCCGAGGGCCGCAGTGCGAAGTAGCGCTGCACGAACAGGCGCGCGCCGGCCTCGACGAAGCCCTCGCGCGAGGCATCGATGCGATGCACCTCCAGGCCCGGCCGTTCGATGCGTCGCAGCCGCTCGAGGTGGTAGGGACTGCAGGCGAAGACCACGACCTGGCGCTGCGCGGCCAGGTGCGGCAGCAGGATCTCGATGTCGCGCTCGGCACCGCCGTAGCCGGTGGCGACCGAGAGGATGAACAGCGGCGACGACGGCGCCGTGGCGTGCGGTGACAGGTGCATGTCCCCTCCCCTCAGCGCGTCGGCGCGTCGAGGCAGTAACGCGCCTTCAGCAGCACCGCGGCGTCGCGCACCAGCGCAGCCGCCAGCACCGGGTCGGCGAGCAGGGCCGCACAATGGCGCGCGAACTCCAGCGGCCGGTCGGCCACCAGCAGATGCCGCCCCGATTCGACCGCGAGCCCGCGCGCGGCATGCGAGGTCGCGACCAGCGGCCGCTCGTGCTGCCAGGCCTCGAGCACCTTGAGCTTGGTGCCGCCGCCGCCACGCACCGGCGCGATCACGGCCGTGGCCTCGGCATAGAGCGGGCGCAGGTCCGCGGGCGAATGGACGTAGACGATGCCGTGCCGCGCGAGCTGCTGCACCAGCGCCTCTTCGGCGCGGCCCGCGGCCACGATGCGCACATCCGGCACCCGCCGCCGCAGCGCGGGCAGCACGGCCCGGGCGAACCACAGCAGCGCATCCTCGTTGGGCGGGTAGAACAAAGCGCCGACGAACAGCAGCGTGCGGCCGCCGACGGGCATCGGTGCGGGCACGAGATCGGGTTCGGGCACGAGCTTGTTGGGACTCGCGTGCACCGCCTTCATCCCTGGCAGCCGGCGCAGCCGTGCCGCATCCTCGAAGGCCGAGACATGGACCGTGGCATAGGCGGGCAACAGGCTGCGTTCGAGCTTCGCATAGCCCCTCGCCTGCGCCATGCAGGCGCGCGCCGCGGACCAGCGGCCGCGGCGCAAGGCCAGCGCGGCCAGGCTCCAGCGCGTGGCGGATTCGAGGTCGTCGCAGTCCATCTCGGCGATCGCGCGCCAGTCGGGGGGCAGTTGCGCCGCCATGTCGTGCAGGTAGAAGCGAAACACCACGATGCGCGCGGGGCGCGGCCCCTCGAGCGCGGCGAGCGCCCGGGCCGCGCCAGCGTCGGGATCGAACCAGTCCGCCAGCCCCCGCGAGGCGATGGGCGCGCCCGTGCAGTGCACGACGCGCAGCCTGCCGGGCAGGGGCGACGGCGGCACGGGCTGGCCTTCGTTGCGCGTGATGAGGACGATCTCCAGGTCGTGCTGGGCCGCGAGTTCGCAGGCCCAGCGCCAGCCGCGCCGCGCCAGGCCCACGCCCTGCGGATCAGGAAAGACGTGGGTCAGCAGCAGCGCCCGGCTGCGCGGAGGGGCCGGCTCGCTCATGACGCCGCACGCCCGCCACGCAGACGCCCGAGCCAGCCCTCGGGCGCGACCTGCTGTCGCAGCCAGTGGCCCAACGCCGACGGCGCCATGCCCGGTGGCAGGAAGGGCCGCGCGATCCGGGCATAGGTGCTGCGTGCATGCGCGACGTAGGCCGGGGTCAGCAGCGTGTGGTTGAAGTCGGACATGTCGCGCCGCTCCACGTCCCACCACAGGTGGGCCCACAGGTGCAGGCTGGTCGCATCGGGCGGCAGCTGGCGGTCCTGCTCGAACAGCGCGGCGATGCCGTCGCGCGACCAGTCCAGCGAGAAGAAGCGGCTCTCGGGCTCGACGCGGATCTGCTGCGGGAATTCGCGGCTCAGGCGGTAGGGCAGGAAGGTCGAGTGGTTGCTCCAGCTGCCGTCGAAGGCGCCGGGCATGCGCTCGATCCAGGTGGCGATGAAGGGCGAACCGGGCTCGGCCATGATGAGCGCATTGCACAGCGAGCCTTCGGGCGAGGACGGCGCGCCCGCATCCACGCGCTCGTGGCCCATCACACAGGAGGCTTCGAACAGGTGCGCGGGCGGTGGCGCGACGAACAGCGAGTCCATGTCGGCATAGATGCCGCCCTGCTCGTGCAGGATGCGCAGCCGGATGAAGTCCGCCACATGCGCATAGGCGAAACGGCGGATGTAGTCGTCGTCGTAGGAAAGGTCGATGCGAAGCTCGCGCTCGGGGATCGGCACCACCTCGATCCGGGGGCGGATCAGGTCCCACAGTTCGCCGAAGGGTTCGTTGTGCAGGTGCACGACCACGCGGTCGGGCCGGTTCACCCCCAGGCACGAGGCCAGGCACAGGTAGTGCATCAGGTGAAAGGGCTCGGTCTGCGGACGCAGCCCGAAGACGAAGTGGTACGTGTTCGGGATGCGGGAAGCGGAGGGTGCTGTCACGGAAATACGGCCAAGGATCAGAAGCGCTGTCCGACAGCAGGCACCGCGAAGGGAGGCTTCGAAGCGGCCGCGCGGCGCCTCTCGCCCCTGGGGCAGGGCTGGATCCGGCCCTCTTCCTGCCCCTCGACGGGGCACTGTCGATCAAATGTACACTATTTGTTACTAATGTCTCTCAATCATTTCCTGGACGGTCTGAGCTTGCGTTACGTGGGCCTGGGCGACACCAGCGGCTATGCGGTGGCGGCCACCGCGCTGGTGCGCGCGCTGCGCGATGCGGGCACCGAGATCGCCTGGGAGCCGATGCTGCCCGGCGGCGCGCTGGGCCTGGGCTACGCGCCGGCGCCTTCGCCCGAGGCGGGCCCCGAGGACCTGTGGCCGCTGCGGGACGATGCGCGCGCCTGCGAGAACGTCATCGTCCATTTCGTGCCCGAGTACTACCCGCACTTCATCGCACGCGAACGTGCGCGGGGCGCGCGCCGCATCGTGGGCCACACCGTGTGGGAGACCGACCGCCTGCCCGCCCACTGGCCGGCGCTGATCAACGGCCTCGACGCGGTGATCGTGCCGACCGAATGGAACCGCGAGGTCTTCCGCGCCAGCGGCGTGCACATCCCGATCTGGGTGGTGCCCCACCTGCCGCGGCCGCAGCGGCCGGTGAGCGACGCCGACCGTGCCGGCCTGCGGCCGCTGCTGGCGGGCCTGGAAGGCCGGCAGCTCTTCTACACGGTCTCGACCTGGCTGGAGCGCAAGTCCATCGACCCGCTGGTCGCGGCCTTTGCCGAAGCCTTCGGCCCGGACGACCCGGTGGCGCTGGTCATCAAGACCACGGCGCACGACCTGGAGCGTGTGCGCCGCGACCCCGGCCACGAAGGCCAGAGCGTGCCGGTGCAGCCCCAGTTCGAGGCCATGATCGGCCGCGCGGTGCTGCGCCACGGCCGGGTGCCGCCGCCGATCCGGCTCGTGACCGACGAGCTCTCCGACGGCGCGCTGCAGGCGCTGCACGAGGCCGGCGACTGCTTCGTCTCGCTGTGCCGGGCCGAAGGCTGGGGACTGGGCGCCTTCGAGGCCGCGCTCGCGGCCAAGCCGGTGGTGATCACGGGCTGGGGCGGCCCGACGGCCTTCCTCGATCCGGAAGCCGCCTGCTTCGTCGACTGGACGCTCGCGCCGGTGCGCCCCGGCGAGGCCAACGGCAGCTACACGCCCGACCAGCACTGGGCCGAACCCGATCTCGCGTCGGCCGTGGCCGCCTTGCGCTTCATCGCGGCCGACCGGACCGAGGCGGCAAGGCGCGGTGCGCAACTGGCGGCCCACATCCAGGGCCGCATCGTGCCGGCGGAAGTGGCTGCGACGCTGCGCGGCACCCTGGCCGCCTTGCCACCGCACGTGCCCGCGCCCACGCCCGCAGCAGAAGCCGCGGTGCCGCCCGCGACCGAAGCGATCGCCGCCGTGGTGGCGTCGCCTGCGCGCCTCGGCCTGCCGCGCCGCGTGCTGCGGCGCGCCCGCGCGGACCTGCGCCGGCTGCTGGCGCGCTGAGGGGCGCGCCCTTCAGCGCACCACCAGCCCCTTGAGCGCCGGGTCCGGCGGCGGCACGCTGAGCTTCATGTCCTTGAGCGTCTTGACCAGCAGCTGCGCGATCATCAGATTGCGGTGCGTCTTGCTGTTGGCCGGCACCACGTACCAAGGCGCCACGTCGGTCGAGGTGGCGTCCAGCGCCTTCGCATACGCGCGCTGGTAGTCGCTCCACTTCTTGCGCGCCTCGAGGTCGCCCAGGCTGAACTTCCAGTTCTTGGCCGGGTCGTCGATGCGGGCCTGCAGGCGCTGGCGCTGCTCATCCTTGTCGATGTGCAGCATGCACTTGAGCACCACCGTGCCGGTTTCTGTCAGCAGCCGCTCGAAGTCGTTGATCTGCGCATAGCGGCGCTGCGTCGCGGCCTTGTCGATCCAGCCTTCGACCACAGGCACCAGCACGTCTTCGTAGTGGCTGCGGTTCCACACCGCGAGCTCGCCGGTGCGCGGCACCACCGCATGGCAGCGCCAGAGGAAGTCGTGCGCCTGTTCTTCCAGGCTGGGCGCCTTGAAGGCCGCCACCCGTACGCCCAGCGGCGAGGTGCGCGAGAAGACCCAGCGCACCGTGCCGTCCTTGCCGCTGGTGTCGGTGCCCTGCAGCACCAGCAGCAGCTTGCGCCGGCCCTCGGCATGCATGAGGTTCTGCAATTCGTCGAGCGCGATCGCCAGCGCATCGAGCTGCGCGCCATGCGCGGCCTCGTCGCCCTTGAGGAAGCCCTTGTTCCCGGGATCGATGTCGGCCAGGCGGACCTTGGAACCGATGCGGTACTTGTCGAAACGGGACATGGGCAAAACCTCCGGACGAAAGAAAAAAGAACTCAGCGCGCGCCGATGCGGGCCTCGCCGAACAGCGCCTTCTGGTCGCGCGGCTGCGAGCGCCAGTACTGCGGCGGCGCCTCGACCTGCGCGCCCAGCTCGGCCGCGGCACGCCAGGGCCAGTGCGGCTCGAACAAGGCGGCGCGCGCGATGGCCACCGCATCGGCCTGGCCGGCGGCGATCACGGCCTCGGCCTGCTTCGCTTCGGTGATCAGGCCGACCGCGAAGACCGGCACGTCGAGCGCGGCCTTCAGGCGTTCGGCCAGCGGCACCTGGTAGCCCGGCGACAGCGGGATCTTCTGCTGCGGCGACACACCGCCCGAGGAGGCATGCACGAAGCTGCAGCCGTGCGCAGCCAGGGCCTTGGCGAAGGCAATGCTCGAGTCGATGTCCCAGCCGCCCTCGACCCAGTCGGTGGCCGAGATGCGCACGCCCACCGGCATGCCGGCCGGCACCGCGGCGCGCACCGCCTCGAAGACCTCGAGCGGGAAGCGCATGCGGTTCTCGAGCGAGCCGCCGTAGCGGTCGCTGCGCTGGTTGGCGATAGGCGACAGGAACTGGTGCAGCAGGTAGCCGTGCGCGCCATGCAGTTCGATGGCGTCGATGCCCAGCGCATGCGCGCGTTGCGCGGCCTGCACGAAGGCGGCCTTCACGCGGGCCAGGCCGGCATCGTCGAGCGCCACGGGCGCGGGTTCGCCGGCCGCATGCGGCAACGCGGAGGACGACACCGTCTGCCAGGCGCCCTCGCCGGGCGCCAGGCACTGGCCGCCGTCCCACGGCACATGGCTCGAGGCCTTGCGGCCCGCGTGCGCGAGCTGGATCGCGATCGGCATGCGCGAGTGCTGGCGCACCGCCTTCAGCACGCGCGCGATCGCGGCCTGGTTGTCGTCGTCGTAGAGGCCCACGTCGGCGGGCGTGATGCGGCCGATGGCCTCGACCGCCGTGGCCTCGATGATCAGCAGGCCCGCGCCCGACAGCGCCAGCTGGCCCAGGTGGATCAGGTGCCAGTCGGTCATGTTGCCGGCGCCGTCGGCCGAGTACTGGCACATCGGCGCGATCACGATGCGGTTGGGCAGCGTGAGGGCGTCGAGCTGCAGGGGCGAGAAGAGCTGGCTCATGGTTTTCCTTGGGATTCCGTTTGGCGCACGCGCATCATTCCTTCCTGCGCGGCCGAGGCCACCAGCACGCCGTCGCGCGTGAACACGCTGCCGCGCGAGAGGCCGCGCGCACCGCTGGCGCTGGGCGAATCGAGCACGTACAGCAGCCAGTCGTCGAAGCGGAAGTCGCGGTGGAACCACATCGCATGGTCCAGGCTGGCCATGCGCACGTTGCCCTGCAGGTAGGTCAGGCCGTGCGGGATCAGCGCGGCGCCGAGGAGGCCGTGGTCGGAGGCATAGGCCAGCAGCGCGCGGTGCATCAGCGGATCGTCGGGCAGCGGCGCCACGGCGCGCATCCAGATCGCGCGCGTGCCTTCGCGCGGCACCGGCGCGATCAGGTCGTCGGGCTCGACGGTGCGGAACTCGATGCCGTGCGGCATCAGGCCCTTGATGCGCGCGCGCTCGGGCAGCCGGTCGCCCAGCGCGATGCGGCGCTGCAGGTCGTCGGCGACCTGTTCGGGCGCGGCGGTCGGCGGCATGGCGAACTGGTGCTCCACGCCCGCATCGACGGTCTGGAACGAGGCCGACATCTCGAAGATGATCCGCTCCTGCTGGCGCGCCACCACATGGCGGGTGGTGAAGCTGCGGCCGTCGCGCACCCGGTCGACCGTGTACTCGATGGGCGCATGCTCGCCGGGCAGCAGGAAGTAGGCGTGCATCGAATGCACCGGCCGATCGGCGTCGACGGTGCGGCTGGCCGCCATCAGCGCCTGGCCCAGCACCTGGCCGCCGAAGACCGCCGGCGTGCCGATGTCCTCGCTCTGCGCCCGGAAGCGGTCGTCGCCCAGCGGCTCGAGTTGCATGAGGGCGACGAGTTCGTCGACGAGGCGGGTGGGGGTGGCGGGAGCGGTCATCGTGAAGGCAGCGGAGGCGAAAGAGAGTCACGCACCATAGCAAAGCGCGGGGCGAAGCGCTGTCACAGGGAAATCACCCGCCCGAGGGCCGCACCCGCGTCCCCCACCCAAAGAGCGCCCCACCCAGCACGCTGCCCGCCACCATGGCCGACAGCCCGCCGAGACCGCGCGTGGCGTCGATCAGCACCGGCATGGGCGCGGCGGCGTCGATCGCGCGGATGGCGAGCGGCAGCGCCACGCCGGCGGCCAGCGCGAACAGCGCGGCGCGCCAGGCCGGGTGCCGACGCGCGAGCCAGGCGGCCACCGCGAACGCGGGCAGCCAGGCGGCGAGCACGATGGCCGCATAGACGGGCCCGAAGCCCCGCAGGTCCTGCACCGAGGTCCGCAGTCGCAGGGCCAGCGGCATCTCGACGCCGAGCGCGGCCAGCGCGTTCAGGTTGAACTGGGTCTGCACCAGCGAGCCCCAGGCGATGGCGAACAGGGCCGCGCCGACAAAGGCCATCAGGCGGGTGCGCCATGGGTGCGGGAACGAAGGGTCTTCAGGGTTCATCGGCAGGCAGGCTGTTCGATACTGGGCACATGACACAAGGCCCCCATCATGGCGCACGGCGCATGCACGTCCGATCTCCAGGGGCACGGATGGCCTGGCTGCTGTGGGCCGGCCTGCTGACCGCGCCCGCGCCATCGCAGGCCGCGGCACCCGGCGTGCCCTACCGCATCGAGACCGTGGCCGACGGCCTGGTGCATCCCTGGGCCCTGGCGGCGCTGCCCGATGGCCGGCTGCTGGTGACCGAGCGGCCCGGCCGCCTGCGCATCCTCGACCCGGCGCCCGAGGGGCGCCATGTGCTGCGCGCCGAAGCGGTCGCGGGCCTGCCGCCGGTGTACGCGAGCGGCCAGGCCGGGCTGTTCGACGTGCTGGTCGACCCCGGCTTCGCGCAGAACGGATGGCTCTACCTCTCGTTCGCGCACGGCACGGCCTCGGCCAACCACCTGCGCGTGGTGCGTGCCCGGCTCGACGGCGCGCAACTGCGCGAGGTGACGCCGATCCTCACGACGCGCCCGGCCAAGGCACACGGCCAGCACTTCGGCGGCCGGATGGCGCTGCTGGACGACGGCACGCTGGTGGTCGGCATGGGCGACGGCAACCTCGAACGCACCGACGCGCAACGCCTGCACACGCACCTGGGCAAGATCCTGCGCATCGGCCGCGACGGCAGCGTGCCGGCCGACAACCCCTTCGTCGGACACGCCGGTGCGCTGCCCGAGATCTACAGCCTCGGTCACCGCAATCCGCAGGGCATGGTGAGCCTGCCGGGCCGGAACCTGCTGTACGCGCACGAACATGGCTCGAAGGGCGGCGACGAACTCAACCGCATCGCGCGTGGCGCCAACTACGGCTGGCCGATCACCACCGGCGGCATCGACTACACCGGCGCGCGCATCACGCCCTACCGCAGCTATCCGGGCATCACGCCGCCGCTGGCGGAATGGACGCCCTCCATCGCGCCCGCGGGCATGGCCCACTACGACGGCACGCTGTTCCCCGCCTGGCGCGGCAGCCTCTTCGTGGCCGCGTTGAAGGAGAAAAGCGTGCGCCGCGTGCCGATGGAAGACGGCCGGCCCGGCGCGCAGGAGACTCTCTTCACCGAACTGGGCGAGCGCCTGCGCGACGTGCGCGCGGGCCCCGACGGCGCGCTGTACCTGCTGACCGACAGCCAGAGCGGGCGCGTGCTGCGGGTGCTGCCGCGCTAGAGCAGGTCCGGCCGCGCGCGCATGTCGGTGGCGGTCTGCCGGATCGCTTCCAGCTCGGCGGCATCGATGCGCCGGAGGTTGCGCGCCATCATCACCGTGCGCGGATTGTTCTCGAGCAGGCGTTCGTGGCGCGCCACGAAATCCCAGTACATCACGGTCACCGGGCAGGCGCCCTCGCCGCTGCGCGTGCCGGGCGCGTAGCGGCAGCCGTCGCAGTAGTTGCTCATGCGCCGGATGTAGGCACCGCCCGCGGCATAGGGCTTGGTCACGAAGCGCGCGCCATCGGCGAACAGCGACATGCCCACGGTGTTCGGCAGCTCGACCCACTCCACCGCATCGACGTACACCGACAGGTACCACGCATGCACCTGCGCCGGTGCCACGCCGAAGGTCAGCGCGAAGTTGCCGGTGACCATCAGACGCTGGATGTGGTGCGCATAGCCGGTGCGCAGGGTCTGGCCGATGGCCTGCCGCATGCAGTTCATCTGCACCTGGCCCGACCAGTACCAGGCGGGCAGGTCTTCGTGGTGATGCAGCGCGTTGGCCTCGGCCAGCGCGGGCATGCGCCACCAGTACACGCCGCGCATGAACTCGCGCCAGCCCAGGATCTGGCGCACGAAGCCCTCGACCGCCTCGATCGCCACCGCGCCGGCCCGCCACTGCGCCACGGCCGCCTCGATGACTTCGCGCGGGTCCAGCAGCTTCAGGTTGAGCGACGAGGACAACAGGCTGTGATAGAGGAAAGGCTCGTCCGTCCACATCGCGTCCTGCACCCGGCCGAAGTCCTGCAGCCGCCAGGTCATGAAGTCGGCCAGCGCGACCAGGGCCTGGGCGCGCGTCACCGGCCAGTCGAAGGCCTCGGCACTGCCGTAGTGCTCGCCGAAGTGCGTCTCCACGTCGGCCAGCACCTCGCGCGTGATCGCGTCGGGCGCGAAGGACGGCGGCGGTGGCAGCAGGCCCGGCCCGGCGCGGCCGAAGGCGCCGCGGTTGTCGGCGTCGAAGTTCCACTGCCCGCCTTCGGGCCCGCCTTGCGCGTCCAGCAGCACCCGGTACCGGGTCCGCATCTGCCGGTAGAAGGCCTCCATCACCAGCCGCGGCTTGCCCCGCGCATGGTCGGCGAAGTCGGCGCGCGAGGCCATGAAGTGCAGGTCGTCGCGCCGCAGGAGCCGCACGCCCGCCGCCTGGCACACGCGCGCGATCGCCTGTTCCAGCCGCCATTCCCCGGCCTCGACCATCACGAGCGCCTCGGGGCGTTCGCGCGCCAGCGTCCGGGCCAGCGCGGCCTCGATCGAGGCGAACGCATGCGCGCCCAGCCGCAGGTAGTCGACAGGCAGGCCGCGGGCCGCGAGCGCCTCGGCGAAGTGGCGCATCGCCGACAGGAACAGCGCCGTGCGCATCTTGGTGCTCGGCACATGTTCGGACTCTTCGGGCACCTCGGCCATCCAGACGCGGTCGCGCGTGGCGTCGAAGCCTTCGAAGGCCACGCTCGAGAGACTCAGCTGGTCGCCCAGGACCACCACCAGGTTGCGCATCGGTGGATTGTCCGCGCGGGGCGACCCGCGCGTGTGCCTATCGGTCCAGGTCCGCGCCGTCGGCGATCAGCGTCTTCTGCAGTGCCGCCACGTCGACCTGTGCGAAGCGGCCCGCGCCCAGCGACGCGGCCGCCGTGCCTGCCGCCTGGCCCATCACGAAACAGCCGCCGCTGGCGCGCGCGGCCGACTGGCCCTCGTGCGTCATGGCGGCACAGCGGCCGGCCACCAGCAGGTTGTCGATCGCCCTGGGCACCAGCATGCGCCACGGCAGGTGGTTGAAGGTGTTGGCCTCGTCGCGCGGGAAGGCCCATTCGATGCGGCCATCGGCATGCATCTCCATCGGCCAGCCGTTGAGGCCGATCACGTCGTCGAACTTCGCGGACGACAGGATGTCCTCGCCGCTCAAGGCGTACTCGCCCTCGATGCGGCGCGTCTCGCGCAGGCCCACCTGGGGCGCGATCTCGACGATGGCCGACTGCTCGAAGCCCGGCACCTCGGCGCGCAGAAATCGGAAGTACTCGGCGATCTGGCGCCGGCCCTCGAGCTCGCCGTCGCTGAGTTCGCGCGCGTCGACGCCGTTCATCGCCTTGCCCTGGGCATTGCGGATCTGCGTGACGTTGGCGCGCCATTCGCGCGGGTCGATGTTGGGCCGCAGGATCGCGCCGTCGCGCGGGAAGCGGTAGGCCTCGGGGCTGCGTTCGCGCACCGCGTTCATCAGGTCGTTGATGGCCTTGAACTCGCCCACCGCGGCCAGCGCGCGCGGCGCATCGACCTGGCCGACGCGGAACATGGTGGTCGGGAACAGGCCGCTGCCGTGGCCGTCGCCGACCTCGAAGGGCACGCCCGCGAAGGCCGCCACGTCGGCATCGCCGCTGCCGTCGACGAAGGCGTTGGCGCGGATCGCCTGCCGGCCCGACTTGGTCTCGACCACCAGCGCGGCGATGCGCCGGCCGTCCAGCAGCACCGCGGCTGCGTAGGCATGGAACAGCAGTTCGACGCCCGCCTCGACCACCATCTGGTCGGCCGCGCACTTGTAGGCCGAGGTGTCGTAGGAGCGCACGCGGATGCGGCCCTGCATGCCGTCCTGCGGCTTGTTGAGGCCGCCCAGCGCGTCGATGCGCGCCAGCAGGTCGTCGGCCACGCCGTGCACCAGCTGCGTCATCTCGCCGCGGCGCTTGCCGTAGAGGCCGGCGAAGTTGGTCACGCCGCCGGCCGTGCCCATGCCGCCCAGGAAGCCGTAGCGCTCGACCAGCAAGGTGCGCGCGCCATGGCGCGCCGCGCTCACCGCCGCCGCCAGGCCGGCCGGGCCGCCGCCCACCACGACCACGTCGTATTCGCCGTAGACCGGCAGGCTGCGCGCCGGTTCGTTCAGGGTCTGGGTCATTGCAGCTTGATGCCTCGCGTTTGGATGATGCGCGACATGATCTTGGCCTCTTCGTCCACGCGCACGCGCATGCCTTCGGGCGAGGTGCCCACGGCCTGCCAGCCTTGCTCGAACAGCTTCTGGCGAACGTCGGGCGACTTCATGACGATGGCCAGTTCCTTCGAGATGCGCTCCTGCGCCGCCTTCGACAGGTTGGCCGGGCCCAGCAGCGCGGTCCAGACCTCGAGGTTGAAGTCCTTCACGCCGGCATCGGCCAGCGGCGCGAGTTCGGGCACCAGCGTGCTGCGGCCGCTGGTGATGCCGATGGCCTGCAGCTTGCCCGCGCGGATCTGCGGCATGGCCACGCCCGGCGGGATCAGCGCCATCTGCACCTGGCCGCCCAGCATGGCCGTCACGACCTGCGGGTTGCCCTGGTAGGGCACGTGCACCGGGTTGAAGCCGGGCACGCGGCTCTTGAGCAGCTCCATGCCCAGGTGCGCCACCGAGCCGGTGCCGACCGAGCCGTAGTTCCAGCTGTCGCCGGCCTTGCGCGCGGCCTCGAAGAAGGCGGCGCCCGCGGGCAGGTTGTTGGGCGCGACCACCACCAGCGGCGCGGTCGCGATCAGCGACAGGTAGGTGAAGTCCTTGCCCGGGTCGTAGGGCAGCTTGGGGTACAGCATCTTCGACGAGGTGAGGTTGCCGTTGATGACGATGCCCAGCGTGTGGTCGTCGGTGGCCTTGGCCACCTGATCGGCCGCGATGTTGCCGGAGGCGCCGGGCTTGTTGTCGACCACCACCGGCTGGCCCAGCGCGCGCGACAGCGGCTCGGCGATGGTGCGGGCCGCGATGTCCGGCGTCGAGCCGCCGGGGAAGCCGACGATCAGCCGGATCGGCCGGTTGGGCCAGGCCCCCTCCGCGGCGGCGGCGAAAGGCAGGGCGGCGGCCGAGGCGGCGGCCAGCGCGAGGACGAGGAGGGAACGACGCATGTTTTCTCTTTCGGAAGCAGGGAGGAAGACGTTACTCGAGGCTGATGTTGCCGATGCGGACCAGCTCGCCGTAGACCTTGGACTTGGCTTCGGCATTGCGCTGGATTTCCTCCGGCGACCAGGCCAGGGGCTCGAAGGCGAAGGTGTCGAAGCGGGCACGGATCTCGGGGTCGGCGATGACCTTGGCGACATCGGCGTTGATTTTCGCCTTGACCGCGGCCGGCACGCCCTTGGGCGCGAGCAGCGAGACGAAGGAATTGACCTCCAGCGAGGGCGGGCCGCCCGCCTCGGCCATGGTCGGCACGTCGGGCATCTGCGGAATGCGCTTGGGCGCGGCGATCGCCAGGTAGCGCAGCTTGCCGGCCTTGTAGATGCCCTGGCTCGACGGGATGCTCGCGAAGCTCCACGGCACGTCGCCCGCCCCCACGTTGGCGAACAGCTGCGAGACCTCGCGGTAGGGCACGTGCTGCATGCGCGTGCCGGCCAGCGCGTCGAGCTGCTGGCCACCGAGATGGCCCGGGCTGCCCACGCCCCAGGAGCCGTAGCTGACCTGGCCCGGATGCGCCTTGGCATCGGCGATCAGGTCGCTCATGTTCTTCCACTTGGAATCCGTGCCCACGGCCACGAAGAAGGGCGTGCGGAACAGCGAGGCCACCGGGTCGAAATGCTGCAGCGTGACGAAGTTGCGCGACTTGTAGAGGTGCGGCAGCGCGGCGATGTGCTCGCTGTCGAGCTGCAGCAGCGTGTAGCCGTCGGGTGCGGCGCGCTTCGCCTGGTCGATCGCGATGAAGCCGCCGCCGCCGGGCTTGTTGTCGACCACCACGCGCTGGCCCCAGAGCCGCGAGAGCTTGTCGGACACCAGCCGCAGCACCGCGTCGGGGCCGCTGCCCGCCGCGAAGGGCGTGACCAGCGTGACGGGCTTGTTCGGGAAGTCGGCGGCGGCGGTCTGCGCATGGGCGCCGGCATGGAGCACCAGCAGCAGGGCGGCGGCGGCCGGGGCGAACAGACGGGGCATCGAAGGCATGGGGAAGTCTCCTGGTGGATGGATCTGCGATGGAAGGTTTTCTTCTCTTGGCGCGACACCGATCATCGCGCCTTCAGGCGTCGGCCGGATGTCGCTGGCGTTCGGGCCGCAGTGCCGCATCGGCCTCGTCCAGGCACCGCTCGGGCCGCCAGTCGTAGAGCCACTCGACCGCATCGTAGAAGCGCTCGGGCGTGCGACCCACCCAGAGGCCGTTGCGCACCAGGCGTTCGACACCCTTGGCATGGTAGAGCCGGCCCATCTCGCGCACCGACAGCACCACGCGCGCGGTGCGCCCCACCCGGGCCGAGGCATAGAGCCGGAAGGCCGCGGGCAGGTCGTCCACGCCGTCGGCCGCACGGCAGGCCTGCACCGCGGCACCCAGCGTCACCGCGTCCTCCAGCGCCATGCAGGCGCCCTGCGCCAGGTACTGCATCATGGGATGCGCCGCGTCGCCCAGCAGCGTGGCGTGGCCCGCGCTCCAGTGGGCGATGGGTTCGCGGTCGGCCGTGCTCCAGCGGCGCCAGGAGGTGGGCCGGTCGAGCAATTGGCGCGGGCGCGCATGCACGCCGTCGAAGTACGACAGCACCTCGGCCTTGCTGCCGTCGCTCACACCCCAGACTTCCGGCTCGCGGCTGTGGAAGGTCACGACCAGGTTGTACTGCTCGCCGTGGCGCAGCGGATAGTGCACCAGGTGGCAGTCGGGGCCGGCCCAGACCACCGGCGCGTTCCAGCGCAGGTCGGCCGGCATGTCCTCGGCCGGCACCACCGCGCGGTACACCACATGGCCCGACACGCGCGGCGCATCGCCGACCAGTCGTTCGCGCACCACCGACTTCACGCCGTCGCAGCCGACCACCGCATCGGCCGTGAAGACCCGGCCGTCGCGCGTGACGGCCCGCACCTGCGCGCCGCCGAGTTCCAGCACCTCGACCTGCGCGCCCGTGTGCACGCGCACCAGCGGCTGCCGCTGCACCGCCGCATGCAGCGCGCCGTGCAGGTCGGCGCGGTGGCTCACCGCATAAGGGTTGCCGAAGCGCGCGCGGAAGGCCTCGCCCACCGGCACCGAGGCGACCTCGCGGCAATCGACCGCGTCCATCATCACCAGCCGGTCGGTGAAGACCGATCCCGCGCGCACCGCCTCGCCCACGCCCAGCGCGTCGAGCGCGGCGAAGGCGTTGGGGCCCAGCTGCAGGCCGGCGCCGATCTCGCCGATGGCATGGCTCTGCTCCAGCAGTTCGACCGCGAGGCCCTGCCGCGCCAGCGCCAGGGCGGCCGCCATGCCGCCGATGCCGCCGCCGATCAGCAGCACGCGGGGCGCGGCTTGGGTTGTGGGGTTCATCGCAAGGCTCCGGCTCAGTCGATGCGCACCGACAGCGAGAGCAGCCCGTCGATGCGCACGGTCAGGGTCTGGCCCGGCTGCACCGCGCCCACACCCTCGGGCGTGCCGGTGAAGATCAGGTCGCCGGGCTGCAGCGTGAACAGCGAGGACAGGTTGGCGATGACCTCGTCGATCGACCAGATCAGGTGCGCGATGGTGGCCTGCTGGCGCACCGTGCCGTCGACCTCGAGCACGATGCCCGCGCGCTGCACATCGGGCGCCGCGTCACGGCGCACGATGGGCGCGATGGGCGCGGAGAAATCGAAGGCCTTGCCCACTTCCCAGGGCCGGCCCTTTTCGCGCGCGGCGATCTGCAGGTCGCGGCGCGTCATGTCCAGGCCCACCGCATAGCCGAACACATGCGAGGCCGCATCGGCCAGCGCGATGTCGCGCCCGCCCTTGCCGATGGCCACCACCAGCTCGGCCTCGTAGTGGTAGTTCTTCGTCAGCGGCGGGTAGGGCAGCGTGGCGGTCGAGCCCTCGGCCACCGGCACCACCGAGGCGTCGTCGTTGGGCTTGCAGAAGAAGAAGGGCGGCTCGCGCTCGGGGTCGAAGCCCATCTCGCGTGCATGGGCCGCGTAGTTGCGGCCCACGCAGTAGACGCGGCGCACGGGGAAACGATCGTCGCTGCCGGCGATGGGCAGGCCGACGATCGCGGGTGGGGTGAAGGCAAAGGACATGGGGGCTCCTGCCGCACGCGGCGGCGCATGAAAGATGAAAGGACCGAGACCTGAAGCGCTCAGTCTTCGAGGAAGGCTTCCCGCAGCACGCCCATGGCCTGCTGGACCGGGCGGTCGGAAAAACTGAACAGCACCACCTCGTCGGCGGCCGCGAGCTTCAGCGGCGCCCACGAGGGCACGACGAAGGTGTCGCGCGGGCCGAAGTCGAAACGCTGGCCCGCGATCTCGGCCGTGCCGCGGCCTTCGACCACGCTGTAGACCGCGCCGTCGGTGGCGCGATGCGCCTGGCCCGCGAAGCCGCGCGGCAGCAGCTGCAGGTGGGTCGCGATGGTCGGCATCGGCGCGCCGCCGGTCAGCGGGTTGATGTAGCGCAGCTTGTGGCCCAGCCAGGCGTCGGGTGCCTCCTGCTTCTGCAGCTGCGCCAGGGCTTCGCGGCTGCGGGCGTAGGGGTAGTTGAAGATCGGCGAGGTGGCCGAGCTGTGGTCGTGCCGCACCGGCACCATGTTGTGGCCGAAGCGCGCCAGGCTGTGGCCCTCGGGCCGTGCCACGTGCTGCACCTTGGCGTCGTCGTTCTCGGCGAAGCCGGCGTCGAAGAAACGCACCATCGGGATGTCGAGGCCGTCGAGCCACACCACCGGTTCGCTCACACCCTCGATGCCCTCGTTGCCATGGTCGTGCCAGGCCCACGAGGGCGTGATGATGAAGTCGCCCGGGTGCATGGTCGTGCGTTCGCCACCCACCGTGGTGTAGGCCCCCTTGCCATCGACGATGAAGCGCAGCGCCGACTGCACGTGGCGGTGCGAGGGCGCCACCTCGCCCGGCATGATCAGCTGCAGGCCCGCGTAGAGCGACTGCGTGATCGACGAGCGCCCGGGAATGGCCGGGTTCTCCAGCACCAGCACGCGGCGCACGGCTTCTTCGGCGGTGATGAGATCGGCCGATGCCATCAGCAGCGGCCGGATCGCGTCGTAGCGCCAGAGCGCGGGCACGCAAGGCGTCTGCGGCTCGCGCGGCACCAGCGCATGCAGCGACTCCCACAGCGGCGTGAGGTGCAGCGGCTGGATGCGCTCGTAGTAGGCGCGGCGTTCGTCGGCAGTCGAGGCGTCGTTCATGGGCTTGTCTCTTGGGTCGGCCCGGCTGCGGTGCCGGGTCCGCCATTGTTCGCCGCCCCCACTATGGCTTCAAGCCCTGCAGAAGATACCCGGTATTTCGTTTTTCGATAATGCAGGCTTCGCCTTCAGGAGCCGCCCGCATGTCCAAACTCGATCTCGACTGGCTCGCCGTGTTCGACGCGGTCTACAAGACCGGCAGCGTGTCGAAGGCGGCCGAGCAGCTGGGGCTGGCGCAGGCGGCCGCCAGCACCATGCTCAACAAGCTGCGCGAGCACTTCGACGACCGGCTGTTCACCCGCACCGCGCGCGGCATGCAGCCGACACCGCACGCCCAGCGCATCCACCCGCACCTGCGCGAGGCGCTGGCCCAGCTGGAAGCCGCGCGCGGCAGCCGCAGCGCCTTCGACGCGGCCCAGGCCCGGCGGAACTTCCGGATCTGCATGACCGACATCAGCGAGGTGGTGCTGCTGCCCGGCCTGCTCGACCACCTGCGGCGCGTGGCGCCCGGCGTGCACCTGGAGACCGAGATCATCTCCACGGCCAGCGGCCGCCGGCTCGAGGACGGCGAGGTCGACCTGGCGGTGGGCTTCATGCCGCAGCTGGATGCGGGCTTCTACCAGCAGACGCTGTTCATGCAGAACTTCGTGGCGCTGGTGGCGCGGAACCACCCGCGCGTCGGCGCGCGGCTCACGAAGAAGCGCTTCGAGGCCGAGGCCCATGCGGTGATCTCGTCCTCCGGCACCGGCCATGCGATCGTCGACACCACGCTGGCGCGCCTGGGCGTGCAGCGCAACGTGGTGGCGCGGCTGTCGAGCTTCCTGAGCGTGGCGCGCATCGTGGCCCACACCGAACTGGTGGTGATCGTGCCGCGCGTGCTGGGCGAGGTGCTGGCCACGCAGGAGCCGGTGCGATTGATGGAGCTGCCCTTCGCCCTGCCCGCCTACGCCGTCAAGCAGCACTGGCACGAGCGCTTCCACGCGGACGCGGGTAACGCCTGGCTGCGGCGCACGGTGGCGCAGCTGTTCGGGGGTGGCTAGCAGGCTTCAGCGCTGCGCGGGCAGCAGCGCCTCGAGCGTCTCCAGCGTGTCGGCCTCCTCCACCGGCTTGTCCTCGCGCCAGCGCAGCATGCGCGGAAAGCGCACCGCGATGCCGCTCTTGTGGCGCGGGCTGCGCGCGATGCCTTCGAAGCCCAGTTCGAACACCAGCGTGGGTTTGACGCTGCGCACCGGGCCGAAGCTTTCGATGGTGGTCTTGCGGATCACCGCGTCGACGCGGCCCATCTCGACATCGGTGAGGCCCGAGTAGGCTTTGGCGAAGGGCACCAGCTTGCGCTCGGGCGCATCGGGCGGGCCGTCCCAGACCGCGAAGGTGTAGTCGCTGTAGAGGCTGGCGCGGCGGCCGTGGCCGCGCTGCGCGTAGATCAGCACCGCATCGACGCTCAGCGGATCGATCTTCCACTTCCACCAGGTGCCCACGTCCTTGGTGCGGCCCACGCCGTAGTGCGCATGGCGCTGCTTGAGCATCATCCCTTCGACGCCCATCGCGCGCGCGGCCTCGCGCTGGCGCGCCAGGTCGGCCCAATCGGCGCCTTCGAGCAACGGGCTCGCGATGAGCTGCGGATGGCGCAGCTGCGCGATCAACGCATCGAGCAGTGCGCGGCGTGCCTGCTGCGGCTGCGCACGCATGTCCTGGCCTTCCCATTCGAGCAGGTCGTAGCCCAGCAGCACCACCGGGATCTCGCGCAGCAGCTTGGGGCCCAGCGTCTTGCGGCCGATGCGGCGCTGCAGTTCGGCGAAGGGCTGCACGCGGCCTTCGCCCTCCGGCGAAGTCTCGTCCTTGCGCCACACCACGATCTCGCCATCGAGCACCGTGCCGTCGGGCAGCGCCTCGCCCATCAGCGCCAGCTCGGGAAAGCGGTCGGTCACGAGTTCTTCGCCGCGCGACCACAGCGACACCACGCCCGCGCGCTTGACCAGCTGCGCGCGGATGCCATCCCACTTCCACTCGACGATCCAGTCCGTGGGTGGGCCCAGCACCGCATCGAACTGTTCCAGCGGCAGGTTGAAGGGGTGCGCGAGGAAGAAGGGATAGGGCTGGCCGCTGGTCTTCTGGTTGAGCTCGCTGCCGTTCTCGGGCGCGATCAGGCCCGCATAGTCGGCCGCGCTCGGCTGGCCGCCGATGTGGGTGTAGCCCATGAGCCGCTGCGCGACGCGCTTGGGGTCGAGCGCGCCCACCGCCGCCAGCGCCTGCGTGACCTGCAGCCGCGACACGCCCACGCGGAAGCTGCCGGTGATGAGCTTGAAGTACACCAGCCGCTCCTCGACCGCGAGCTGCGGCCACTGCGCGCGCAGCGCGGCCACGAGCTTCTCGGGCGGCAGCTTGCGCAGTGGCAGCAGGCGCTGCGTGATCCAGGCCGCGAGGCCGAGTTCGTGCGTCTCGGTGGGCGGCGGCAGCAGCAGCGCGATGGTCTCGGCCAGGTCGCCCACCGCTTCGTAGCTTTCGTCGAACAGCCACTCGGGCAGGCCCGCGGCCTCCTGCGCGAGAAGCCGCAGCAGCTTGGTCGGCACCAGCTGGCGCGGCTTGCCGCCGGCCAGGAAGTAAACGGCCCAGGCGCTGTCCTCGGGCGCGGCCGTGTGCAGGTAGCGCTGCAGCGCGGCCTGCTTGGCCAGGCTCGAGGTGGTGGCGTCGAGCTCGCGGTACAGCGCGGCAAAGGCCTTCACGGTGTTCCTCCTTCCCCCTCTGGGCGAAGGCCGGGAGGGGGGCTTTCGGCGCCCTCCTCGCGCACCACCGTCGAAGCAGCCGGCACCTCCTCGCCATCCTCCTCCCCGTACGCCGTCTGGAAGCCCTGCGCCTCCAGCCCGTTCTCCGTGAGCCAGCGCACCAGCACCGCCACGCTGCCATGGGTGACGAACACGCGCTCGGCGCCGGTGCCGGCGATCGCACGCTGCAACCCGGGCCAGTCGGCGTGGTCGCTCATCACGAAGCCGCGGTCCACCCCGCGGCGGCGGCGCGTGCCGCGCAGCTGCATCCAGCCGCTGGCGAAGGCATCGACGTAGTTGCCGAAGCGCCGCATCCAGGGCGTGCCCTGGGCCGAGGGCGGCGCCAGCACCAGCGCACGCTTGAGCAGTGGCGCGTCGACACCGGGGTCGCTCACGCGCAGCGTGGGCGGCAAGGCCACGCCGGCCGCGCGGTACACCGCATTCAGCGGTTCGACCGCGCCATGCACCACGATCGGCCCGATGCCCGCATCGACGCCGTGCAGGATGCGCTGCGCCTTGCCGAAGGCATAGCAGAACAGCACCGAGGCGCGGCCCTCGTCGGCATTGCGGCGCCACCAGTCGTTGATTTCCGCGCACAGCACCGCCTGCGTGGGCCAGCGGTAGATCGGCAGGCCGAAGGTGGACTCGGTGATGAAGGTGTCGCAGGGCACGGGCTCGAAGGGCGTGCAGGTGCCGTCGGGCTCGGTCTTGTAGTCGCCCGAGGCCACCCAGACGCGGCCGCCGTGTTCGAGCCGCACCTGGGCCGAGCCCAGCACATGGCCGGCCGGGTGCAGCGAGATGCGCACGCCGTGGTGTTCGATGGCCTGGCCGTAGGGCAGCGTCTGCAGCGCGATGTCGGCGCCGAGCCGGGTGCGCAGCGTGCCCTCACTGTCGGTGTGGGCGAGGTAGTGGCCGTGGCCGACGCGCGCGTGGTCCGAATGCGCATGCGTGATCACGGCCCGGTCCACGGGCCGCCAGGGGTCGATGTAGAAATCGCCGGGCGGGCAATAGAGGCCCTCGGGCCGCGCGACCACCAGGTCGTCGGTGCGCGGTGCGGCGGCGGCGGCGGAAGACGGCGAGCTCATGGGCTGTGATCCTAGGCGGCCCCCGCCATGGCGCGGCGCACGCTGTGCCGCGAAGTGCTGTGGGCAGGTGCCTACGCGCATCCGGCCCGGCCCGGATCACCCGATCCGCCGATGACCGGCCACAATGGCCGACGTCGCCTGCCGAAGCCGGGCGGTGGTCCTCCCTCCAACGAATCCTCGTCCTTGCCATGCCACACACTGCGACGAACACCCGAATGAGGAGCCTGCGCCGTGCGATGGGATCGCTCAAGGCGCGCATCACCGTCGGCGGCATCGCGGCCCTGGTGCTGGGCATCGGATTGACCGCGGTGCTGCTGATCAGCCGTGCCGAGCAGGACACGCTGCGGGCCGAGCACCAGCGCGAAGTCAGCGAGGCCGCGCGCACCGCGGCCCTGCTGTCGCGCCGCGTGGTCGGTCTGCAGCGCGCGCTGCAGGCGGTGGCTTTCCGGCTCGATGCCGCCACGCTGGCCGACGACGCGGGCATCGCCCGCTTCTTCGAAGGCCAGCCGGTGCTGCGCAACCTCTACAGCAATCTCTTCGCGGCCACGGCCGCGGGCGAGGTCCGGATCTTCGTGGACGAGACCGGCAGCAGCCGCCCGCGCATCGACCTGAACGACCGCGACTACTTCCGCCGCACCCTGAGCGAAGGCCGCTCCCTGGTGTCGGAGCCGCTGCCCAGCAAGGTCAGCGGCGAGCCGGTGATCGTGCTGACGCAACCGGCGCGCAACGCCGACGGCATCTACGCGGTGCTCGGCGGCTCCCTGCGCCTGAGCGGCCGCGACCTGCTCGACGGCCTGGTCGACGCGCAAGGCAACGAGGCCTCGGCGATCGTGGTGGTGACCGATGGGCAGGGCCGCGTGCTGGCCCACCCCGACCGCCGCCGGATCATGACGCTGCTGTCGGACGATGCGCGGCTGAACCAGGCCTTCGCCGCCTGGGTGGCCCATGGTTCGCCCGTCGAACCCCAGGGGCTGGTGCTGCCGCAACCGGGCGAGGTGGTCAGCGCCGCGGGCGTGCCCGGACCCGACTGGATGATCTGGCGCACCCGCGCCGAAGCCGAGCTGCTCGCGCCCCTGCGCGACGCGCGCAGGAACGCACTGATCGGCGCGGCGGCGCTGGTCGTGCTGCTGTCGGGCGCCATGCTGCTCTTTCTCTGGCGGCTGCTGCGGCCGCTGACGCTGCTCGAGCACCGCGCCCAGCATCTGTTCGACGGCCTGCTGCAGCCGCACGCCGGCTGGCCGGTGGCCTCGGGCGAGATCGGCAGCCTGAGCCGGGTGCTGCGCCGCGTGGGCATGGAGCGGGTCACGCTGGAGCAGCAGAACGCCGAGGTGCTGGGCCGGCTGGGCTCGGTCATGGGCGCGGCGCCGATGGGCATCGCCTTCGTGCACGGCGCGAAATTCGAACTGGTCAACGCGGAGTTCTGCCGGCTGATGGCCGGCACCCAGGAGGCGCATCTCGTGCGCCCGGTGCGTGCGCTGTTCGGCTCCGACGAGGACTTCGCGGCCTTCAGCGCGCACGAGCAGGCCGCCTTCCGCGCCGGCCTCGCGTACGCGGGCGAATGGCAACTGCTGCGCTGCGACGGCACGCGCTTCTGGGCCGCCCTGCGCAGCAAGCCGGTCGACGACGTGGACCGCGCGCAGGGCACCATCTGGACGCTCAACGACATCGAGGCCCAGAAGGCCGCGCGCGAACAGCTCGAATGGTCGGCCACGCACGACCCGCTCACCGGCCTGGCCAACCGCAAGGCCTTCGCGCTGCAGGCGCAGCGCCTGGTCGATGCCCTGCCGCGCTCGCTGCCGGCCGCGCTGGTGTTCATCGACCTCGACCGCTTCAAGCCCGTCAACGACACCGCGGGCCACCTGGCCGGCGACCTGATGCTGTTGACCGTGGCCACCGCCATCGCCTCCTGCGTGCGCGCGGGCGACCTCGCGGTGCGCATGGGCGGCGACGAGTTCGCGCTGCTGCTGGAGCGCTGCCCGCATGCGACGGCGATGCGCATCGCCGACGACGTGCGGCGCGCCATCAACGCGGTCGCCCTGCCCTGGGAGCAGGGCATGCTCCGGGTCGGCGCAAGTGCCGGCGTGGCCAGCCTGCAGGAGGACACGGCATCGGTCGATGCGTGGATCGAGGCCGCCGATGCGGCCTGCTATGCGGCCAAGGCCGCGGGCCGCGACACGGTGCGCGCGGCGCCGGGCGAGACGGCCTGAGTCAGTGCGTCACCAGGCGGTCCATTTGGCCGCGCTGGCCGCCGAGGCCACCGTGCGTTCGATGAAACGCACGCCGCGCGCGCCGTCTTCCACGCGCGGATAGTCTGCCGCGAGCGGATCGGCCGCCACGCCCTCGAGGCGCGCGCGGATGTCCGCAACCACGCCCGCATAGACATTCGCGAAGGCCTCGATGAAGCCTTCGGGGTGGCCGCTGGGCAGCCGGCTCGCGCGCTGCGCCGCCGCATGCAGCCAGGGCGAACCGCGCGTGAGGATGCGCTTGGGGCCGTCGACCGGGTGGTGCACCAGTTCGCTGGGCTGCTCCTGCCGCCAATCGAGCGTGCCCAGCGTGCCCGACACGCGCAGGCGCAGGTCGTTCTCCAGCCCGGTGTTGATCTGCGAGGCCACCAGCACGCCGCGCGCGCCGTTCGAGAAGCGCAGCAGCAGGTTGGCGTCGTCGTCGAGCGCGCGGCCCGGCACCAGCGCGCCCAGGTCGGCGCACAGCTGCGCGATCTCCAGGCCGGTGACGGTGGCGACCAGGTTCTCGGCATGCGAGCCGATGTCGCCGATGGCGCCCGCCGCCCCGCTCTTCGCGGGGTCGGTGCGCCAGCCGGCCTGCTTGTTGCCACCGGCCTCGAGCGCCGTCGCGAGCCAGCCCTGGCTGTACTCGACGATCACCTTGCGGATCTCGCCGATCTCGCCGGCGCGCACCATGGCGCGCGCCTGGCGCACCATCGGATAGCCGCTGTAGTTGTAGGTCACGCCGAACACCGTGCCCTGGCGCGCGACCGCGCGCACCAATGCATCGGCCTCGGCCTGGGTGTGCACCAAAGGCTTGTCGCACACGACATGGAAGCCGGCTTCCACGAAGGCCTGCGCCACCGGGAAGTGCACATGGTTGGGCGTCACGATGACGACGAAATCGATGCGCTCGTGCGCGGGCCGCCGCAGCTCGTCGGCCAGCAGCGCCTGCCAGTCGCCATGGTTGCGCGCCTCGGCCAGGAACAGGTCGCGGCCCGAAGCGCGCGCCTTCTCGGCGTTGGACGACAGCGCGCCGGCCACCAGCTCGCACTGGCCGTCGAGCGCGATGGCGTGGCGGTGCACCGCGCCGATGAAGGCATCGCGGCCGCCGCCGACCATGGCGTAGCGCAGCTTGCGCGAGGAATTGGGAGTACTCATCGATCCATCAGGGTTCAGTGGCCCCGCCCTTCTCTGTCTCCTTCGTGGAACACCGCGGAACCGGCTTTGCCGGGCCGCTGGTGTTGCCCCCGGCAGGGGGTGGGAGGAGCGACACGAAGTGCGCGGAGCCTGGGGGCGAGCTTTTTAGAACGGCGAGTCGGGGTGGTAGAAGTCTTTCGCGTTGTCCTTGGTGATCAGCACCGAAGGAATGATCGTCGTGGCCGGCAGCTTCTCGCCCTTCAGGCGCGCTTCGGCCGTGAGCTTGATCGCGTCGTAGATGAACTTGGGCGAGTAGCTCACGTCGGCGCCGATGCGCTTGTCCTTGCCGTCGAGGATGGTCTTGACCATGGCCTTGGCGCCCGCGCCGCCGAACACGATCTTGATGTCCTCGCGCTTGGCCTGCTCGATGGCTTTCAGCACGCCCACGGCCATGTCGTCGTCGGCGGCCCAGATGGCGTCGATGTTCTTGAAGCGCGTCAGGTAGTCCTGCGTGACCTTGAAGGCATCGTCGCGGTTCCAGTTGGCGTACTTGGCGTCGAGCAGCTTGACGTCGGGGTTGGCCTTGAGCACCGCGTTGAAGGCGTCCATGCGCTCGTTGTCCAGCGTGGTCGCGATGCCGCGCAGCGCCACCACGTTGCCCTTGCCGCCCAGCTGCTTGACGATGTACTCGGCCGGGATGCGGCCGAAGGCGGTGTTGTCGCCGGCCACGTAGGCGTCCTGCGCGCTGGTGTCGGTCAGGCCGCGGTCGACCACGGTCACGTAGGCGCCCTTGGCCTTCACCTGGGCCACCGGCTTGGTCAGCGCGGCCGATTCGAAGGGGAAGATCACCAGCGCGTTGATCTTGGTCACGGTCGTGAAGTCCTGCAGCTGGTTGGCCTGTTCGGGCGCGCCGCTGGCGGTCTTGATCGTGATCTTCAGGTCCTTGTGTTCCTTCTCCAGGTCCTTCTTCGCCTGGTTGGCCCAGTAGTTGATGCCGCCCATGAAGCTGTGCGTGGCGGCCGGGATCGACACGCCGAGGTTGACCTTCTCCGCGGCCATGGCGGGCATCAGCGCCAGTGCGGCGGCCGCCGCGATGGCGCCGAGGGCGATGCGTTTCGTGTGTTGGAAGCTCATGCTTTTGTCTCCTGTGATGAAAACGGATGGAACGGACGGGAAATGGAGCCGGTCAACGCCGGCCGCGCTGCAGGAAGGCGACGATGATGATCACGAAGCCCTGCACCGCGGCGTTGAGGTACACGCTGATGATGCTGGTGAGGTTCAGGATGTTGCTGATGACCGAGAGCAGGATCGCGCCGATCACGGTGCCGGTGATGCTGCCCGCGCCGCCCTTGAGCGCGGTGCCGCCGACGATCACTGCGGCGATGGCCTCCAGCTCCCACAGCAGACCGGTGGTCGGCGAGGCCGAGCCCAGGCGCGGCACGTAGAGCAGCGTGGCGATGCCCACGCACACGCCCAGCAGCACGTAGGTCAGGATCTTCACGCGGTCGACATCGACGGCCGCATAGCGCGCCACCTGTTCGTTCGAGCCGATGGCCTGCACGTAGCGGCCGTAGGCCGTGCGGTTGAGGATCACGCCGCCGATCACCGCCACGATGAAGAAGACCCAGACCGGCACCGGGATGCCCGCGAGGCTCGCGTAGTAGACCGGCGCGTAGAGGTCCGACAGCTCGTTGTCCAGCGTGAGCGCGCCGCCGTCGGCGAAGTAGGTCAGGTAGGCGCGGAAGATGCCCAGCGTGCCCAGCGTGACGATGAAGGGCTCGATGCGGCCCTTGGTGATCAGGAGGCCGTGCGCGAGCCCGAACATCGCGCCCAGCACCACCGCCAGCCCGGCACCCAGCATCACCGCCATCAATGGCGAACCCGTGGCCGGCCCGGCCCAGTTGATGAACATGATCACGCTGCCCGCGATCAATGCGGCCATCGAGCCCACCGACAGGTCGATGCCGCCCGAGATGATCACGAAGCACATGCCGACCGCGATGATGCCGATGAAGGCGGTGCGCGTGAGCACGTTCATCGCGTTGTCGACGGTGGCGAAGTCGCCGTTGAGCAAGGTGCCCGCGATGCACAGCAGCACCAGGCCGATGATCGGACCGAGCCCGTGCAGGCGCGCGGCCCAGCCGGGTTTGGATTCGGCGCGGTGCGCGGCGACCTCAGGCGTGGGCGTGTTGTTCATTGGCGGCTGTTCCGGTGGCATGGGCGATGAGCTCTTCTTCGGTGAGATGTTCGGCATCGAGCGTGGTCACGAGCCGGCCCGCGCGCATCACCGCGACGCGGTGGCACAGGCCGATCAGCTCCATGAGCTCGGACGAGACGACGATCACGGCCAGCCCCTCGCGGGCCAGTCGCTGGATCAGGAAATAGATGTCGCGCTTGGCGCCCACGTCGACGCCGCGCGTCGGCTCGTCGAGCACCACCACCTTGGGTCGCGGCTGCAGCACCTTGGCCAGCGCCAGCTTCTGCTGGTTGCCGCCCGACAGCGACGACGCGCGCGCATCGAGGTCGCCGGTGCGGATGCCGTAGTCCTTCACCGCCTCGGCCAGCGCGGCGCGCTCGGCCTCGGGCTTGAGCCAGGGCTGCGCATAGCGTTCCAGCGCCATCAGCGTGAGGTTCTGGCGCAGGCCGAAGTGCACGTGCAGGCCCTTGCCCTTGCGGTCTTCGCTCAGGTAGGTGAAACCGTGCCGCGCCGCGTCGCGCGGGTTGCGCAGCACCACCGGCCGGCCCAGCATCTCGACCGTGCCGCTGCCCGGGCGCAGGCCCATCAGGCCTTCGAACAGTTCGGTGCGGCCCGCGCCGACCAGGCCGGCGAAGCCGAGGATCTCGCCGGGGCGCACCTCGAAGCTCGCGTCCTGCGCCCAGCCCGGCACGCTGAAGTGGCGCACCTGCATCGCGGGCGCGACCTCGCGCACCACGGCATCGCGCGGCGGGTAGAGGTCGGCCAGCTCGCGGCCCACCATCAGGTTGGCCATCTGGTGGCGTGTGACCTCGGACGTCAGCGAGCGCGTGACGAAGCGGCCGTCGCGCATCACGATCACGTCGTCGGTCACCTGCTCCACCTCGTCGAGCTTGTGCGAGATGTAGACGATGGTCACGCCGTCGGCGCGCAGCTGCGCGATCAGCTTGAACAGCCGCTCGGTCTCGCCGGGCGTGAGCGTGGCGGTGGGCTCGTCCATGATCAGCAGCCGCGCGCGGCGCGCGATGGCCTTGGCGATCTCGACCAGCTGCTTCTCGGCCACGATCAGCCGGCGCACCTTGGTGCGCGGATCGACCTGCAGGCCGACAGCGGCGAGCGCGGCGGCGGCGTCGCGCTCCATCGACGCGTCGTCGAGCAGCCAGCCTTTCAAGGAAGCGCCGGGCCGCCCCAAGCTTCCTTGCTCCCCTCGGGGGACGGCCGCCTTGAAAAAGCGGCCAAGGGGCGACATTTTCTTTTCATGGCCGAGGAAGATGTTTTGCGCGACGCTCAGGTCTTCGGCGAGATTGAACTCCTGGTGGATCAGCACGATGCCCAGCGCCTCGGCATCGCGCGAGCTCGCGAACTGCTGCGGCTGGCCGTTGATGCGCAGCACGCCACCCGTGGGCTGCTCGTAGCCCGCGAGGATCTTCATCAGCGTCGACTTGCCCGCGCCGTTCTCGCCCAGCAGGCCGTAGACCCGGCCCGGCTCGAGCGCGAAGCTCACGCCATGCAGCACCTGCACCGGGCCGAAGGCCTTGACGATCTGGTCGAAGGCGACGGCCACGCCGGCCTTGCCCGTGCTTTCAACGCTCATGGTGCGATCCCCCTGACCTTCAGTGTTTCCTGCATCGCGAGCGCGCCCGCGCCGATCAGCCCGGCCTGCGGGCCCAGCGGCGTGTACTGGATCTCCAGGTGCCGCGTCGACAGCGCCAGCGAGCGCTGGTAGACGCTCTGGCGCACGGCCGCGAGGAACAGCGGGCCGATGTGCGTGATGCCGCCGCCGATGAACACATGTGACGGGTTGAAGAAATTGACCACCGACGCGAGCATCTGGCCCAGCAGGTTGCCCGCGCGCTGGATGATGCCGTTGGCCGCGGCGTCGCCGGCCCGGCCCGCATGGCCCACGTCGACGGCGTCGAGCCGGCCCTGGGCGCGCAGGCGCTCGGCCAGCAGCTCGCTCTCGCCGGCCTCGGCGGCCTGAACCGCCATGCGCGTGATCGCCGGGCCCGCGGCCATCACCTCGACGCAGCCCAGGTTGCCGCAATGGCAGCGCGGGCCTTCCTGGTCGACGCAGATGTGGCCCACGTCGCCGGCCGAGCCGGCCGCGCCGCGGTAGACCTCGCCGTGGACCACGATGCCGCAGCCGATGCCGGTGCCGACCTTGATCACGAGGAAGTTCTGCAGCGAGCGCTTGAGGCGCCAGAGCTCGCCCAGCGCCATCAGGTTGACGTCGTTGTCGACGAAGACCGGCGCCGTGTAGTCCTCGCGCAGCGCGTCGCGGATCGAGAAGCCGTCCCAGGCCGGCATCAGCGGCGGGTTCACCAACTGGCCGATCTGGAAGTTGACCGGCCCGGGCACGCCGATGCCGATGCCCAGCACCTGCTTCGCACCGTGGCCGCTGCGCGCCAGCAGTTCGCGCATCAGCACGCGCACACGGGCCAGCACCACGCCCGGGCCCTGGCGCACGTCGGCCGCCTCGGTGTGCTGCGCCAGCGGCTGCAGGTCCGGGCCCAGCACCGCGATGTCGAGGCTGGTGGCGCCGATGTCGATGCCGATCAGCACGCCGAGCGCGCCGTTGAGTTGGAGGTTTTCAGCGCGGCGGCCGCCCGAGGAGCGCTGCAGGCCGGCCTCGGCCAGGAGCCCCTGCTCGACCAGGCCGGCGATCAGGCCGTTGGCCTTGCTCTTGGAAAAGCCCAGCCGTTCGGCCACGCCATGGCGCGAGCCGCCGGAGGACCAGAAGGTCGTCTCCAGCACCTGCATCTCATCGGCCGTGAGCCCGCTCCAGCGTTCCAAGTCTTTGTCTCCGTCTTGTCGCTTCCGGCATCGGTGGCCAGAAGATGGCGAATACTAGTGGGGCGGCTTCAGCCGGACAAGGTCCAACTTAGGACATATTCAGGTCGAAGATGGACAGGCAAAGAAAAAGCCGCCCGAAGGCGGCTTTGGCGCGGGGCGACCCGGAGGGCGCCTTACTTCTTCTGGCGGTACTTGCGCAGCGCAGCGATCTGCGCGGCCATCACGGCCAGTTCCGACTGCGCCATCGCGATGTCGATGTCGCTCTTGGCGTTCTTCAGCGCTTCCTCGGCGGCGGCCTTGGCGGCGTTGGCCTTCTCGTCGTCGAGGTCCTTGCCGCGGATCGCGGTGTCGGACAGCACGGTGACGCTGTTCGGTTGCACTTCCAGGATGCCGCCGGCCACGAAGACGAATTCCTCGTTGCCATCGGCCGTCTCGATGCGCACGGCGCCCGGACGGATGCGCGTGATCAGGGGCGTGTGGCGCGGGTAGATGCCGAGTTCGCCGGCTTCACCGGGCAGCGCGACGAAGCGTGCTTCGCCCGAGAAGATCGACTCTTCCGCGCTGACCACGTCGACGTGAATGGTGTTGGCCATCTGATTTCCTTAGGTTGAAGAAGTGGAGCAAAGCAGGCAGTCGGCCGTCGGGAGTGGCGCCGCGCGAAACCGTACCGGAGTACGGTGAGCACGGCCACGAAGCCCGGCGGTCGGCTGCGAAGCCTCAGGCCATCTTCTTCGCCTTCTCGAAGGCTTCGTCGATCGTGCCGACCATGTAGAAAGCCTGTTCCGGCAGGTGATCGGCTTCGCCGTTCACGATCATCTTGAAAC
The DNA here is from genome assembly GCF_030317215.1 of Variovorax sp. J2P1-31. NCBI lineage: Bacteria > Pseudomonadati > Pseudomonadota > Betaproteobacteria > Burkholderiales > Comamonadaceae > Variovorax > Variovorax sp. J2P1-31. Next base: position 44,647 of record NZ_JASZYA010000005.1, on the reverse strand, counting down.
CACGGATGGTTTCCGACAGCGGAACGTACTTGCCCGGCGAGCCGGTGAACACTTCGGCCACGTGGAAGGGCTGCGACAGGAAACGCTGGATCTTCCGGGCGCGGGCCACGGCCAGCTTGTCGTCCGGAGCCAGTTCGTCCATGCCCAGGATCGCGATGATGTCGCGCAGTTCCTTGTAGCGCTGCAGCGTGCCTTGCACGGCGCGGGCCACGTTGTAGTGCTCTTCACCGACCACGTTCGGGTCGAGCTGGCGCGAGGTCGAGTCCAGCGGGTCCACGGCGGGGTAGATACCCAGCGAAGCGATGTCACGCGACAGCACCACGGTCGAGTCCAAGTGGGCGAAGGTGGTGGCGGGCGACGGGTCGGTCAAGTCGTCCGCAGGGACGTACACGGCCTGGATCGAGGTGATCGAGCCGACCTTGGTCGAGGTGATCCGCTCTTGCAGGCGGCCCATTTCCTCGGCCAGCGTGGGCTGGTAGCCCACGGCGGAAGGCATACGGCCCAGCAGTGCCGACACTTCGGTACCGGCCAGCGTGTAGCGGTAGATGTTGTCCACGAAGAACAGCACGTCACGGCCTTCGTCGCGGAACGACTCGGCGATGGTCAGGCCGGTCAGCGCCACGCGCAGACGGTTGCCCGGGGGTTCGTTCATCTGGCCGTAGACCATGGCCACCTTCGAGTCCTCGAGCTTCTCGAGGTTCACGACGCCGGAGTCGGCCATCTCGTGATAGAAGTCGTTGCCTTCGCGGGTCCGTTCGCCCACACCGGCGAACACCGACAGACCCGAGTGAGCCTTGGCGATGTTGTTGATGAGTTCCATCATGTTCACGGTCTTGCCCACGCCGGCACCACCGAACAGACCCACCTTGCCGCCCTTGGCGAACGGGCACACCAGGTCGATCACCTTGATGCCGGTTTCCAGCAGGTCCTGCGAGGGCGACAGTTCGTCGTACGCGGGGGCCTTGCGGTGGATCGACGCCGTGACTTCCTGGCCGACCGGGCCGCGTTCGTCGATGGGCGCGCCCAGCACGTCCATGATCCGGCCCAGCGTGGCCTTGCCCACGGGCACGGTGATCGGGGCCTGGGTGTTCGTGACGATCAGGCCGCGACGCAGGCCGTCGGACGAACCGAGGGCAATGGTACGCACCACGCCGTCGCCGAGCTGCTGCTGGACTTCCAGCGTCAGCGCCGAACCTTCCATCTTCAGGGCGTCATAGATCTTCGGCATCTGGTTGCGCGGGAATTCCACGTCGACCACGGCACCGATACATTGAACGATCTTGCCTTGCACTGCATTGGCTTGAGCCATCATCTGCTCCAATTAATTTTTGAATCTGGGTGACGTCGAGGAAGCCTCAGACGCCGGCGGCCGCCGCAGCGCCCGACACGATTTCCGACAGCTCTTTGGTGATGCCGGCCTGGCGGGTCTTGTTGTAGACCAGCTTGAGTTCGGCGATCACGTTGCCTGCGTTGTCGGTCGCGGCCTTCATGGCCACCATGCGCGCCGAGTGCTCGGACGCCATGTTCTCGGCCACGGCCTGGTAGGCCAGCGACTCCACATAGCGCACCAGAAGTTCGTCGATCACGCTTTCCGCGTTCGGCTCGTAGATGTAGTCCCACGAATGCTGACCCGGCTCGACCTTCAGCGATTCAGCGGCCAGCGGGAGCAGCTGCTCCACCACCGGTTCCTGCTTGATCGTGTTGATGAACTTCGTGTAGCAGAGATACACCGCCGAGAGCTTGCCTTCCGCGTAGGCGTCGAGCAGGGTCTTGACCGGGCCGATCAGCTTGTCGAGGTGCGGCGTGTCGCCCAGGTGGGTGACATGCGCGACCACGCGGGCGCCGATGCGGTTGAGAAAACCCAGACCGCGTCCGCCGATCGCCACCGTCTCGATGGCCTGGCCGGCGGACTGCGCTTCGCGCAGGCGCGCCGTGACCGCGCGCAGCAGGTTGGTGTTCAACCCGCCGCACAGGCCCTTGTCGCTGGTCACCACGATGAAGCCGATCGCCTTCGCGTCGTTCGTCTTCATGAACGGGTGCACGTACTCGGGGTTCGCCTGACCCAGGTTCGCCGCGATGGTGCGGATCTTCTCGCTGTACGGGCGCGCGGCGCGCATGCGCTCCTGCGCCTTGCGCATCTTGGACACCGAGACCATTTCCATGGCCTTGGTGATCTTCTTGGTGTTCTCCACCGATTTGATCTTGCCGCGGATTTCCTTACCGGCTGCCATAGATGCTCCTTAAGCCTTGGTGTCGAGCGCCATCAGGCGAACGACTTCTTGAACGTCGTGATGGCAGCGGTCAGTTCAGCCTCGGCGTCCTTGTCGAGCGCCTTGGCCTTCTCGACCTTGTCGAGCAGCGCAGCGTGGCTGGTCTTCAGGAACTGATGCAGGCCATGCTCGAAGGGCAGAACCTTCTTGATGTCCAGATCGTCCATGAAGCCCTTGTTCACCGCGAACAGCGTGGCACCCATCAGCGAGATGGGCAGCGGGCTGTACTGGGCCTGCTTGAGCAGTTCGGTCACGCGGGCACCGCGGTCGAGCTGCTTGCGGGTGGCTTCGTCCAGGTCGGAAGCGAACTGCGCGAACGCAGCCAGTTCACGGTACTGGGCCAGGTCGGTACGGATACCGCCGGACAGGCTCTTGATGATCTTCGTCTGGGCCGACGAACCCACGCGCGACACCGAGATACCGGCGTTGATGGCGGGGCGGATGCCGGCGTTGAACAGCGAGGTTTCCAGGAAGATCTGGCCGTCGGTGATCGAGATCACGTTGGTCGGCACGAAGGCGGACACGTCGCCGGCCTGCGTTTCGATGATCGGCAGTGCGGTCAGCGAACCGGTCTTGCCCTTGACTTCACCCTTGGTGAAGGCTTCGACGTAGTCGGCGTTCACGCGTGCGGCGCGCTCGAGCAGACGCGAGTGGAGATAGAACACGTCGCCGGGGTAGGCTTCGCGGCCTGGCGGGCGGCGCAGCAGCAGCGAGACCTGGCGGTAGGCCACGGCCTGCTTGGACAGGTCGTCGTACACGATCAGGGCGTCTTCGCCGCGGTCGCGGAAGTACTCGCCCATGGTGCAGCCCGAGTAGGCCGACACGTACTGCATGGCCGCCGATTCGGAGGCCGAAGCCGCCACCACGATGGTGTATTCCATCGCGCCGGCTTGTTCCAGTGCGCGCACCACGTTCTTGATCGACGAAGCCTTCTGGCCGATCGCGACGTAGACGCAGGTCACGCCCTGGCCCTTCTGGTTGATGATCGCGTCGATCGCCACGGCGGTCTTGCCGGTCTGGCGGTCGCCGATGATCAGCTCGCGCTGGCCGCGGCCGATCGGCACCATGGAGTCGATCGACTTCAGGCCGGTCTGCAGGGGCTGGTCGACGGACTTCCGTGCGATCACGCCCGGTGCGACCTTTTCGATCACGTCGGTGAGCTTGGCGTTGATGGGACCCTTGCCGTCGATCGGCTGGCCCAGTGCGTTCACCACGCGGCCGATCAGCTCGGGGCCGACCGGCACTTCCAGGATGCGGCCCGTGCACTTCACGGTGTCGCCTTCGGAGATGTGCTCGTACTCGCCCAGAATCACGGCGCCGACCGAGTCGCGCTCGAGGTTCAGTGCCAGGCCGTACGACGGCGTGCCGTCGGCGGTGGCGGTGAACTCCAGCATTTCGCCCTGCATCGCGTCCGACAGGCCGTGCACACGCACGATGCCGTCGGTCACCGACACCACGGTGCCCTGGTTGCGAATGTCAGCGCTGACACCAAGACCCTCGATACGGCTCTTGATCAGTTCGGAAATTTCTGCGGGATTGAGTTGCATGACTCTTTCCTTCTTTCAATAAATGGGGCCAACCGCCTCGCCGCATCAAGCGGTGAGCGCTGCTTTCATTTGCTCGAGACGCGCCTTGACGGACGTGTCGAGGACTTCATCACCCACCACGGCGCGGATGCCGCCGATCAGCGACGGATCCAGTTCGACCCGCGTGTTCAGCTTGCGGCCGAAGCGGCGCTCCAGCGACTCGGCCACGGTCCGCAGACCAGCTTCGTCGATGGGAAAGGCACTGTAGACCACGGCGTCCGAAGCGCCGCTCTGGGCGTTCTTCAGCAGACGGAACTGCACAGCGACTTCGGGCAATGCGGCGAGTCGACCGTTGTCGATCACGGTGCGCAGGAAGTTCTTGCCGTTCTCCGGCAAGCCATTCGATACGAAACCGGACACCAGGTCGAACACCTGTTCGGGCGCGACCTTCGGGTCGGCGGCGAACTGCAGCAGTTGCGGATTCCCGGCGACGGCGGCGAGCTGGTCGATCCAGCCGGCCGTGCCTTCGAGGTCACCTGCCGAAGCCTTGAACAGCGCTTCGGCGTACGGACGGGCGATGGTGGCGAGTTCGGCCATGTCGTCCTCAGAGCTCGGTCTTCAGGCGGTCGAGCAGGTCGGCGTGGACGCCGGCGTTGACTTCCTTGCGGAGAATCTGCTCGGCACCCTTGACGGCCAGCGCGGCGACTTGCTCGCGCAGGACTTCACGGGCACGCACCGATTGCTGTTCGGCTTCGGCCTGCGCGGCGGCCACGATCTTGTTGGCCTCCACGGTGGCACGGCCCTTGGCCTCTTCGACGATTTGCTGGGCGCGGCGCTCAGCGTCGGCCAACAGGTTGGTCGTCTCGTGACGAGACTTCACCAGTTCCTGCTCGACGCGCTGGTTGGCCGAAGCGAGTTCCGCCTTGGCCTTCTCGGCGGCCGCCAGGCCCGCGGCGATCTTTTGTGCACGGTCATCCAGCGCCTTCGCGATGGGCGGCCACACGAACTTCATCGTGAACAGCACCAGCAGCAGGAAGACGATGGCCTGAACGAACAGGGTCGCGTTGATACTCACGGCAACACCTTTCTAGAGTGGCGTTGAACGGGACTTACTTGGGCAGGTTGGCCAGGAAGGTCGCGGCAAACGGGTTGGCGAAGGCGAACAGCAGGGCGATGGCCACACCGATCAGGAAGGCAGCGTCGATCAGACCGGCCAAGATGAACATCTTGGTTTGCAGGTCGTTCATGAGCTCGGGTTGACGTGCCGACGATTCGAGGAACTTGCCGCCCATCAGTGCGATACCGATGGAAGCACCGATCGCGCCGAGACCGACGATCAAACCACATGCCAGAGCGACGAGACCGAGAATGTTTGCCATGATGACTCCTTAGATTACAGATTGAAAGCGAAAAGAAAAACGGAAAGCGAAGCGGTAACCAGGCCTAGTGGCCCTCATGCGCCTGACCCAAGTAGATGAGTGTGAGCATCATGAAAATGAATGCCTGCAGCGTGATCACCAGGATGTGGAAGATCGCCCAGACGGTTCCGGCAATGATGTGCCCGATAGGCAGCAGCACTCCCGAGAACGAAGCTGCCATCGCGCCACCCATGAGTGCGATCAGCATGAAGACGAGTTCGCCGGCATACATGTTGCCGAACAGCCGCATGCCGTGCGAGACGGTCTTGGCGAGGTATTCGATGACCTGCATCAGCAGGTTGATGGGCCACAGCACGGGGTGCGCGCCGAAAGGTGCCGTGATCAGTTCGTGGCCCCAGCCGCCCAGGCCCTTGACCTTGATGCTGTAGAACAAGCAAAGCAGCAGCACGGAGGTCGACAGACCCAGCGTGGTCGAGAGGTCGGCGGTCGGCACGACGCGCATGAACGCATGGTGCGGGTCGCCGCCCGAGGCTTCGTGGAACTTGGCCCACAGCGCCGGCAGCAGGTCGACCGGCAGCATGTCCATGGCGTTCAGCAGGAAAATCCAGACGAACACGGTCAGCGCCAGCGGCGCGATGAACTTGCGGCTCTGCGCGTTGCGCACGTTGGCCTTGGCCTGGCTGTCGACCATCTCGACCAGGATCTCGACGGCCGCCTGGAAGCGGCCGGGCACGCCGGCGGTGGCCTTGCGCGCGGCGAGCCACAGCACGAAGCAGCCGATGGCGCCGATCACCAGTGCGTAGAGCACCGAGTCGAGGTTGATGACGTTGAAGTCAACGATCGCCTTTTGCGTGACCGGTTCGAGATTCCAGTTCACCTGCCAATGCTGCAAATGGTGAACGATGTATTCACTCGCGGTCGGTGCGTGTCCTTCTGCGGCCATCTTTCAGCGTCTCTTTAAAGAATCAATCCGGTTCAACAATCTGGGCCGCACCACAAGGGCCACCCAGTACATCTTCAATGCCGCCACGACGCCCAGGAGCATCGCCAGCCAGCTCAGGTTGCCGATCACCCAGGGCGCCGCCGCCAGAAAGGCAATGGTCAGCGCCAGCTTGATCAACTCCCAGACAAAAAACCTCAGCATCGCGGCCGATGCCGGCGCATCCTGTGATGCACCCCTCCTCGTACCCGCGAAGACACCCCGGACAAACAACGCCGCCGGGATGGCCACTGCCAATGCCCCGTAAAGTGCGGACATGCCGACCGCCGGCCGACCCGTCCAACCCCAGCCGATGCCCGCCACGACCAATCCTGCGACCACCTGGGCCACGATCACCCACCAGGGCGAAGGTTCGGGATTGGCTTCTCGCAGCTGCTGCGCCTGTTCGGCGGTGAGCGGCTTGAAATCGGAGTCTTCGGCATCCATCTCGGATTCAGGAGTGCTTGTCGTCATTGGAATGTGCACCGCCAGTCACCGAAGGCTGCTGAATTTTACAAAGCCATTGATTATAAGTAAAAACCCCTCCCGTTCCGCCATGACCAAGCAGGTCAGCGGGGAACTTCACGTGCTTGACACACTCGCCTTCCCTCCATGACGACCCCACCGCCCTCTGCCGCCGCCCCGACGACCACCCCTTCCGCCGCCCCGACGGAGTCGCTGATCGTCTACCCCTCGATCTTCCCCATCAAGGTGATGGGCCCCAAGGTCGACGGCTTCGTGCACGCGCTCACACAGGTGGCGGAGCGCTTCGATCCCAGCTTCGACGCCAGCACCATCGAGCTGCGCACCAGCAAGGCCGGCAACTACCTGGGCGTGACGCTCAACGTGACGGCGACCAGCCGCGAGCAGCTCGACGAGATCTACCGCACGCTGTCCACGCACCCGATGGTCAAGGTGGTGCTGTGAGCCTCGAGGCGCTCGCGCGCCCGCCGCTGGCGGTCACGCTGCTGGGCCCCGTCGACTACCTCCAGAGCTACGAGGCGATGCGCGCCTACGCCGCCGAGCGCGACGCCGACACGCCCGACGCGCTGTGGGTCTGCGAACACCCGGGCGTCTACACCCAGGGCCTGGCCGGCAAGGCCGACCACCTGCTGAACCCCGGCGACATCCCGGTGGTGCAGACCGACCGCGGCGGCCAGGTCACCTACCACGGCCCGGGCCAGGTGGTGGCCTATCCGCTGATCGACCTGCGGCGCGCGGGCTACTTCGTCAAGGAATACGTCTACCGCATCGAGGAATCGGTGCTGCGCACGCTGGCCCACTTCGGCGTGACCGGCCACCGCGTGCCCGGCTCGCCCGGCATCTACGTGCGGCTCGACGACCCGTTCTCGCACGCCGCATTGACCGGCCCCTTCCCCGCCAGCGACCCGTTCCGCGGCCTGGGCAAGATCGCGGCGCTGGGCATCAAGGTGGCGCGCCACGGCACCTACCACGGCGTGTCCTTCAACGTCGCGATGGACCTGGAACCCTTCTCGCGCATCAACCCTTGCGGCTATGCCGGGCTGCGCACCGTCGATCTTTCTACAATCGGTGTCCACACCACCTGGGAAGAAGCCGCGCACGTGCTGAGCCAGAAGCTCGCCACCGGCCTGGCCCCCTGATCTCGCCATGAGCACCACCGAAGTCGTTCGCGACGCCCAGAGCGCCGAAACCTACAACCCCCTGGCCAAGCAGAAGGCCGCGGCCAAGCTGTCGCGCATCCCGGTCAAGGTGATCCAGGGCGAGGTGCTCAAGAAGCCCGAATGGATCCGCGTCAAGGCCGGCTCGCCGACCACGCGCTTCTACGAGATCAAGCAGATCCTGCGCGAGAACAACCTGCACACGGTGTGCGAGGAAGCCTCCTGCCCGAACATCGGCGAATGCTTCGGCAAGGGCACGGCCACCTTCATGATCATGGGCGACAAGTGCACGCGGCGCTGCCCCTTCTGCGACGTGGGCCACGGCCGCCCCGACCCGCTCGACAAGGACGAGCCGCTGAACCTGGCGCGCACCATCGCCAAGCTGCGCCTCAAGTACGTGGTGATCACCAGCGTGGACCGCGACGACCTGCGCGACGGCGGCAGCGGCCACTTCGTCGAGTGCATCCAGAACATCCGCGAGCTCTCGCCGATGACGCAGATCGAGATCCTGGTGCCCGACTTCCGCGGCCGCGACGACCGCGCGCTCGAGATCCTCAAGGCCGCGCCGCCGGACGTGATGAACCACAACCTGGAAACCGCACCGCGCCTCTACAAGGAAGCGCGCCCCGGCAGCGACTACCAGTTCAGCCTGAACCTGCTGAAGAAGTTCAAGGCACTGCACCCCGACGTGCCGACCAAGAGCGGCATCATGGTCGGCCTGGGCGAGACCGACGAAGAGATCCTGCAGGTCATGCGCGACATGCGCGCGCACGACATCGACATGCTGACCATCGGCCAGTACCTGTCGCCGTCGAACTCGCACCTGCCGGTGCGCCGCTACGTGCACCCCGACACCTTCAAGATGTTCGAGGAAGAGGCCTACAAGATGGGCTTCAGCCACGCGGCCGTGGGTGCGATGGTGCGCTCGAGCTACCACGCGGACGAGCAGGCGCACGCGGCCGGCGTCTGAGCCATGGGCACAGGTCGCTGAACGCGGCCCCTACTCGGGCTCGACCCGGGCAAAGCGCAGCGCCTCGACGAGGCGAGACTCCTCGCGCTCCAGGTACGCTGCGAACCGCTCGGCCGTCCCGCCCATCCGGCGAAGCCCGATGGCGTCCATGCCCGCCTTTACCGCCGGCGCGTCCAAGGCAGCGGCCAGCGCCGTGTGGAGCGGGTCAAGACGTCCTTTCGGCGTCCCCTTGCGCACGACGAATCCGAACCACGACTCCGAGACGAAGCCGGCCACGCCCGACTCGGACACGGTCCGCACCTCCGGCAGCGATGCATCGCGTTGCGCGGAGCCCACCGCGATGGCCTTGAGCTTGCCGCTGCGGACGAAGGGCAAGGCTTGCGGCAGATCGGTGAGCATGGCGGACACGTCACCGCTCAGCAGCGCCTGCAGCGCCGGCGCGCCCCCTTTGTAGGGCACGTGGAGCATGTCGAAGCCGGCCTGCTTCTTCAGCAACTCGAAACCCAGATGCCCCGAGGAGCCACGGCCGAAGGACGCATAGGCGGCCTTGTCGGCATGGGCCTTAGCCCAGGCGATGAACTCGCGCAGGTTGGCGGCCGGCACACTGGGATGCACCGCCAGCAGATGCGGATTGGACGCGCAGAGCAGCACCGGCTCGAAATCCCTGCGTGCATCGTAGGGCGGCTTGATCAGCAGGTGCGGCTGGACCAGGAAGCTGGCGCCCACCAGCAACAGGGTCCTTCCATCCGCCGGCGCCGTGACCGCGGCCTGGCTGGCGATGACGGTGCCGCCGCCGGGACGGTTGTCCACGACGACCGGCACGCCGCCGTCGGCGGCACCGAGCCGCTCGGCCAGGGCGCGCGCCAATGTGTCGGCCGCGCCGCCGGGCGCGTAGGGCACCAGCATCCGAAGCTGTTCGGGCCTGGCCTGTGCCCGCAGGGTGGCGGCCAGCGGAAGGAGGGCGCCCAGCGCCAGCAGTTGCCGCCTCGCGGTGTTCATCGATTCACCACCTTGTTCCACTGGTCGACGATCGCCGAACGACGCTCGGCGAAAAAGCCCCAGTCCACATTGCGCAGCTTGTCCGCGGTCGGCACGGAGGCGGCGACCTCGGCCGGGACCTTGGCATTCTTGTTGACCGGCCTGGCGTTGCCGATTCGAGCCCAGGCCTCCTGCGCCTCGACGCCCAGCATGTGGTCGATGAACCGCTCCGGTTGCTCGCCCGCGCTCGGGTTGAGCACCCGCACCACGCTCATGGGCAACGCGTAGCCGCCTTCGCTGGGCACGCAGAAACGGAGGTCCGCCAGGTCCGGGTCGCGCATCATGGCCAGCACGTTGCCGCTGAAGTAGGGCGTGGCCCAGATCTCGCCGCTTTTGAGCCACCCCACCGCGATGCTTTCCTGGTCCCAGAGGCCGGGGCCGCGCGTGCGGACCTGGTACATGCCCTCCAGGCCGGCCTCCGGCGAGCGGATGCTGCCGCCTTTGAGCGCGGCGAGCGCATCGAGCGTGTAGACGGACGAGTTGTAGGTGATGTTGGGGGCCGAGACCCGGCCCTTGAGATCGTCGCGCAGCAGGTCGGCCCACCCCATGATGGGCTTGCCGAGCTTCTTCGCGTTGTAGGCGATGCCCCAGGTGCCATAGGTCACCGGCATGGCGAAGTGACCCACGGGCAGGCGGACCCGCTCGTCCATCTGTGCCATGTTGGGGATCCGGCGCGGGTCCATCTCCGACACCAGGCCGGACTTGGCGATCAGCGGCAGCAGCACGTCGGTGAACACGCCCACATGCAAGCTCGGCTGTGCGCGGTTGGCCTGCATCTGCGTGAAGCGGGCATTGTCGAAGGACTCGATGACCCTGGCCTCCTTCCCGCCAGCAAAGGTGTCGAGGAAGCTGCGGCGGAAGTTGCCGCCCAGCAGGCCCGGGTACCAGCCGATGCTCAACGCCGCCGCCTGTGCGAGGGCCAGGTCGGGCAGCGTCGAGAGGAGGCCCGCGGCGGGCAGGGACATGGCAGCGCCGAGGAATCGGCGTCGGTCGAGCGATTGAGGCATGGTGGCTCCGGGGTTGGCAAGGGGGTGATCGAGGGATGTCAGGCGCCGCTTCCGGCCAGGTGTCGCAACCAGCCCAGCCGGTCGATGACGACCGCCGCGAGCAGGCCGAAGACCACCAGCACGGTGGACACGGCGGCCGCCACGGGATCGTTGACATCGAACAGATACTTGTAGAGCGCCACCGGCAGCACGACCTGCTCGGACTGGGTCACGAACAGGCTGACCGTGAACTGGTCGAGCGAGACGATCACCGAGAAGATGCCGCCGGCCACCAGTCCGGGCACGAGCGCGGGCAGCACGACCCGGCGCAGCGTGGTGGCGGGGCTGGCACCGAGGATCTCCGAGGCCTCCAGCAGCGAAGGTCGCAATGCGACGGCGCTGGTGAGCAGGGCCCGGAACATGAACGGGAAGACCAGCAGCAGGTGCGAGGCCAGCAAGCCGGTGAAGGTGTCGATCAGGCGCAGGCGCGTGAGCGAATACAGCAACGCGATGCCGATGATCAGCGCGGGCACGATCAGGGGCGACAGGCAGGCGAACTCGATCACGCCGCGCAGCACGCCCGGGCGCATGCGCCGCACGCCCAACGCGGCGGGCAGGGCGAACGCGGCTGCGAGCGCCGTGGCCAGCACGGCCAGCGCCAGGCTGCGCGCCGCCGGTGCGAGGAACAGGCCCGACTGCCAGGCCGCGCCGTACCACTTGAGCGAGAAGCCCGTGGGCGGAAAGCTGAAGTACGAGCGCTCGCTGAAGCTGAACAGCACCACGACGAGGAGCGGCAGCATCAGGAACAGGGCCACCACGCCGGCACAGAACCGGGCCGCCAGGCGCCACAGGGCGTCGGTCGAGACGTTCGTCATCAGGAAAGGGCCTCCTCGACCCGGCGGATGGCGCGCTTGTGCACGGCGTAGGCCGCCAGCACGACGACGGTAAGGATCAGCGAAAGCGCCGTGGCGCGCGGCAGATTGAACAGCACCAGCGCATCGGTGTAGACCTGCACCGACACATACTTGACGGCGCTGCCGCCGAGCATGAGGGGCGTCACGAAGGCGCCGAGCATCATGCTGAACACCAGCACCGATCCGGCGATGAGACCGGGCGTCGACAGCGGCAGGGTCACGGTGATGAACGAACGAGCCGGGCCGGCACCGAGGATGTCGGCGGATTCGCGCAACCGCCGGTCGATGGCCTGCAGCGACGTGGTCAGCGACAGGACCATGAAAGGCAGGAACACCTGCGTGCCGCCGATGACCACGCCCCACATGTTTCCGCTGAGCGAGAGCGGCTCCCGGATCAGGCCGGTCCACATGAGCAGCGAGTTGGCCAGGCCCTGCCGCCCCAGGATCAGCAGCCAGCCATAGCTGCGCACGACGGTGTTGACCAGCAGCGGCGCGGCCACCACGAAGTACAGCAACCCGCGCCAGCGTTCAGGGGCGGAGGCGACCGCGGCCGCAAGCGGAAAGGCCAGGATCGCGCACAGCAGCGTCACCCCTGCGGCGATGCCGAGGGTCTTGGCCAGCAGCGCCAGATTGTCCGGATCGCCCAGCAAGGACCGATAGTTCTGCGCGGTGAAGCCCGGCAGGATCTGGCCAAAACTCTCGAGGCGAAAACTGATGGCGGTCATGTCCACCAGGGGCAGGACGAGCAGCAGCACCAGCATCAGCAGCGCGGGCGCCAGGGCGGCCACCACGCCCCAGCGGCGAGGGGTTGCGGCTCGCTTCATGGCGCGTCGAAAGCCAGGCTGCAATCGTCGAGCGTCACGCGCACTTGCTGCCCGAGAAGCGACTGCCCCTCCGGCAGGCCCAGCACCCGCGCCAGCAACGGTTGCCGGTCACCGAGTTCCAGATGCAGCAGCGTGCTGCCGGTTTCGGGGACCACTTCGCAGACCGTCGCCGGTAGCGCACCGGCGCGCTCGCTCAGCTGCACCTGCTCCGGCCGCACTGCAAGGCGTGCCGGCCCCGCGGGCCGCGCGAGGTGCACCGGCACGCTCAGCGAATCGCCGAGATGGAAGGTCCGGGTCGATGGCTCGTGGTGCCCCGCCAGAAAGCTGATGTCACCGATGAAATCCGCCACGAATTCGCTGACCGGACGCGTGTAGAGGGTGGCGGGATCCGCCAGCTGCTCGATCTGCCCACCGCGCATGACGGCGATGCGGTCCGAGAGATGAAGCGCTTCCTCCTGGTCATGCGTGACGAACAGGAAGGTGGTGCGGGTCTCGCGGTGGATGCGCTTGAGCTCCGTCTGCAGCTGCCGGCGCAGCTTGAGGTCCAGCGCCCCCAGCGGCTCGTCGAGCATCAGCACCGACGGACGCGTGGCCAGCGCCCGCGCAAGTGCCACGCGTTGCTGCTGGCCGCCGGAGAGCTGCCCGGGTCGGCGCTCGCTCACCTGGGGCAGTTGCACCAGTTCGAGCATCTCCTGGACCCGCTGTGCCATCCGATGCGCATCGATGCGCTGCGCCTTCAGGCCGTACGCGATGTTCTCGGCGACCGTCATGTGCGGAAAGAGCGAGTACTGCTGGAACACCATGCCCAGGTGCCTTGCGCGCGGCGGCAGGTCGGTCACGTCGCGCCCGTCGATATGGATGCGGCCGCCGTCGGGCCGCTCGAAGCCGGCGATCATGCGCATGAGCGTCGTCTTGCCGCAGCCGCTGGCGCCCAGCAGTGTCAGGAACTCGCCATCGCGGATGTCGAGATGGATATGGTCGGCGGCGAGCGTGGCGCCGAAGCGCTTGGTCACATCACGCACGGACACCTTGACGGCGGCATCGGTGTGCGCTGCCGGCGATGCCGAAGCAACGAGATCTTGTGGCATGGATGGATCAACCCTTGCTCAGGAAGCCGCCGATGGTCTCGTCGGTGTGGAACACCGGCTTCTCGTGGTAGTGCGGACCGTCATAGATCTCGAGGAGCAGGCTGCGCTCGTGCGCGAGGGTGGGGCCGTGCGGGTGGTCCTTCGGGTTCATGTAGAACGAGCCGGCGGTCAGGCGCAGGCCCGTGTCCGTGTATTCGTAGTCGCCCTCCAGGCAGTACATGAACTGGTTGGACGCATGGGTGTGTTTCGTCGGAATGCACCCGCCCTTGCGGTATTCGAGCAAGGCAATGCTGGCGCCGGTCAGCGTGTTCTTCCACAGGAAGTACTGGCGAAAGCCATAGGCGGGGAAGTCGATCCAGTCCGCGGCATCGAGTGCCGTGGTGCGGACCAGGACTTCCAGCGTTTTCAGGTCGGGTGGGTTGTTGTCGGTCATATGGAGTTCACTGGGGGAGAAAGACGCCAGACGCTTCAATTCGGAAGGCGCTCCTTTCGCACGGTGTTGCGCAACACGCCGACGCCCTCGACCTCCACTTCCACGCTGTCGCCGTCGCGCAGCCATACCGGTGGCGAACGGCGCATGCCGACACCGCCGGGGGTGCCGGTCACGATCACGTCGCCCGGCTCCAGGGTGCAAAAGGTGGAGATGTGCGCGATGAGCTGCCCGATCGAAAAGATCATCAGGTCGGTGCTGCTGCGTTGCATCTCCCGCCCGTTGACGCGGCACACCAGGGACAGCGGCCGCTCCAGCGGCAACTCGTCCGTGGTCACCAGCCATGGCCCGAAGGCGCCGGTGGACGGGAAGTTCTTGCCGGGCGCCCATTGACCGGCAGCGCTCTGCCAATCGCGCACGGATCCGTCGTTGTAGGCCGAGAGACCGGCCACGTGCGCAGCGGCATCCTCCACGGCGATGCGACGTCCGCGCCGGCCGATGACCACGGCCACCTCGGCTTCGAAATCGAAGGCGTCGGATTCCAGTGGGCAGACCATGTCGCCGTCATGCCCCACCTGCGACTCGGGGAGCCGCAGGAAGATGGCCGGTGCCTTCGCTTCGGGCGAATGCGGTCCCTCGAGGCGATGCGCGAGATAGTTCAGACCGACGCAGACGATCTTGCCGGGCCGCTCGATGACGGGCATCGGCGTGAGTTGCGACAGCGCGTAGTCGGGTATCGCCGCGTCGGCCCATTGTGCGATCTCCGGAAGACGCGCCTGCGCGAGGGCATCCTTGAGCGTGGAACACGCCGGCCCCAGACGGCGCGAGACATCGACCACGGAGCGATCGGCGCGCACGACGCCGAAGCCGGCACCCTCGGGGGAAAGATAGGACATGAGTTTCATGGCTGCCGCTTCCGTCTCGACCGCGTCGGCCTAGTCCGCCTGCGGCGGGGCGATGGCCTGGCAGGCGATCTCTACCAGGATCTCTGGCGTGCCGAGCGCGACCACCTGCACCAGCGTCGAAGCGGGGAAGTCCCCTTCGAAGAACTCCTGACGGGCCTTCCAGACCTGCTTGTTGTCGGCCATGTCGGTCACGTAGATGGTCATGTTCACGACATCGGCCATGCCGGCGCCGGCGGCTTCGACGCAGTTCCTGACCTTCTCGAAGATCACGCGGCTTTGTTCATAGGCATCGCCGACGCCCAGGATCGTCGTCCTGTCGTCTGCCCGCGCGGTGAAACCGGACAGCCAGAGGGTGTTGCCTGCACGAATGCAATTCGACCAATACCCTGGCGGATATTCGGCCACGTGCGGAGAAATGATGCGTTGCTTGCTGGTGCTCATGGCGAAGAGAGATGAGGAAGAAGAGGCGGCGTTCTCGAATGCCTGGCCGCAGTTTGGGCGATCGAAGACATGAGGTAAATTGAGTTGTTTGGCCTCTGCCATTACCATGAGGTAATGACTCCGGGACGCGTCAAGCCATGCCTCACCTCGACTGGTACATCCGCGCGCAACTGAAACTGCGGCACCTGCAATTGCTCGTCGCGCTGGACGACTACCGGAGTGCCGCACGGGTGGCCGCGCACCTGCACGTCACCCAGCCGGCGATCTCCAAAATGCTGGCGGCCATCGAGAAAGGCGTGGAAGCGCCGCTCTTCGAACGAACGGCCCGCGGGTTGGAACCCACGGAGTACGGCACGGTGCTGGTACGCCATGCACGCGAGATCATGGAAAGCCTGGGCAATGCGCATGCCGAGTTCGAGGACATCGGTGGCGGACGTCTCACGCGCGTGGCCTTGGGCGCCCTGCCCTCCACCGCCGTCTTTCTCGTCCCTCGCCTGGTCGCGACCCTCGAGGAGGAAACGGATGTGACGGGCGTCACGATCGCGGTTCGGGAAGGCACGATGGAGTCCCTGCTGCCCCTGCTGCGCAGCGCGCAGATCGATCTGGTGATCGGCTTCCTGCCGGCCAAGCGCATCGGCTCCGAGTACCGCACGGAGAAGCTCTACGAAGACCCCACCGTCGTGGTGGTACGACCCGGGCATCCATTGACCAAGGTGCGCAAACCGGCCTGGAAGCACCTTTCGGACTATCCGATGATCCTGCCCAGCAAGGGCTCATTGGTTCGCTCGGCCATCGACAACTTCATGGCCGAGCACCAGGTCCATGTCGCCCGTCGGCACCTGGAGTCGGTGTCCACGCTGGCGAACCTGGGTGTGCTGCAGTTGACGGATTCGGTCGGCTTCATGCAGGCGCATCTGGCGCGGTACTTCGTGCGCCGCGGAGAGCTTTCGATCCTCTCCCTGGAGCTCCCCTCCGTGTCGATGAATGTCGGTCTGGTCTGGATGGCCGACAGGCAGCTTCCGGCGGCAACGCGCAAGGTCATGGACCTGCTCGTGCAGCAAGCGAAGGATCTCGAGGGCTGAGCAGCACCGCCCCGCCACTCCCGGCGTGCTCCGTGCAAGCCGGGTCCGCGCCGGACCCTTGCCAACGCTACCCGCGGGTGGCGTTCTGCTTCATCTTGGCCAGCGCGATGGCCAGCGCCGCGCCACCCAGCGTCTTGATCAGCCCCGCGTGCTGCGCGTAGAACTGGCTCACCTCGTCGATCACGCCCGCATGCTGCTGCTGCGCATGCTCGGCGATCTGGGTCACCTGGTCGGGCGACAGCTGCGAGGCCTGGTCGGGCGTGAGCTGCGTCTGGCCGGGCTGCAGCACCCGCCCCAACGCACCACCCGCCAGCGCCGAGGCGGCGGCCGGACCGAGCGTGGCCAGGATCTGGTTGAGCAGGCCGGCCTGCTGCTGCGGTGACGAGTTGCCGAACAGCTGGCCCACCATGTCGCCGAAGGGCGGCGTCTGGTCGGAGCGCATGGCCGCGGCCAGCCCGGCGCCGATCTCGTCGGTCGAGGCGTGCTGCGTGACCTGGTCGATGTGGGCATCGGCGTTGTTGCCGCCGATGGCCTGCTGGAGGATGTCGAGTAGACCCATGAGAAGCTCCTTGCGTGAGGGACGAA
Source organism: Variovorax sp. J2P1-31 (assembly GCF_030317215.1). Classification (NCBI taxonomy): domain Bacteria; kingdom Pseudomonadati; phylum Pseudomonadota; class Betaproteobacteria; order Burkholderiales; family Comamonadaceae; genus Variovorax; species Variovorax sp. J2P1-31. The sequence continues at coordinate 27,590 of NZ_JASZYA010000005.1, read as the reverse complement.
GTGGCCCGGGTTATTTCGAAAGAAGATGCCAGACCCCGAGCAGCACGACCGCGCCCAGCACGGAGGCGATGAAGCCCGCACCGCCGCCCACGGCATAGAGCCCCAGGGCCTGCCCCGCATAGGTCGCCGCCAGCGAGCCGGCGATGCCGAGCACCACGGTCAGGATGAAACCCATCGCGTTGTTGCCCGGCAGGATCGCCCGGGCCAGCAGCCCCGCGATGAAGCCGATCAGGATCGTCCAGATGATGTGCACGAAAACCCCCTGGGTCAAGGATGCGCGCCAAAGGGTTCTCCGGCGCCGCGCCATGTCCGCGCGCAGGGAGATCGTGGGCCGCACATCCTGAGCGCCAGCTGACGGCGCGCCTGCATGCCCAGGGTCGCCAACGTGATGGCGTCCGGCGGGCGCTTCGCTATCCTGCGGCATCGCCCTCGAGCAAGGATTGATTTTGCAACTGCACCCCACCCTTCAGGCGGCCATGGCGCGCCCCTTCGTCGCCATCGCCGACCTGGTTCGCCTCCACGCGCAGCACACGCCCGAACGCCCCGCGCTGGCGGACGCGACACACGCCCTGGACTACCGCGCGCTCGACGCACTCATGGACCGCGTGGCGGCCAGCCTGCAGCGCGACGGCCTCCAGGCCGGCGACGCGATCGCGATCTGCGCGGCCTCGTCGGTGCACTACGCCGCGGTGTTCCTGGGCGCCTTGCGGGCCGGCGTCGCGGTGGCGCCGCTGGCTCCCGGCTCCACGCCGGCCAGCCTGGCCCGCATGATCTCGGACGCCGATGCACGCATCCTGTTCAGCGACGCTTCGGCGGCCGAGGTGATCGGTCCTGCGCAGGCCGGCGGCATCGTGCGTGTGGCACTCGACGGCTCTGCCGTGGGCCTCGGCCTGGACGCCTGGCTGGCACCGGCCGGCGCGCAGCCCGCGCCCGTCGAGGTGCAGCCCGCGTGGCCCTTCAACATCATCTATTCCTCGGGCACCACGGGCGAGCCCAAGGGCATCGTGCAGGGCCACGGCATGCGCTGGGCCCATGTGCAGCGCGGCGCGAAATACGAGTACAGCCCCGACACCGTCACGCTGCTGTCGACGCCGCTGTACTCCAACACCACGCTGGTGGTGTTCTTCCCCACGCTCGCGCTGGGCGGCTGCGTGCTGCTGATGCCCAAGTTCGATGCGCTGGGCTACCTGCAGCTGGCCGAGCGGCAGCGCGTGACGCACACCATGCTCGTGCCGGTGCAGTACCAGCGCCTGATGGCGCACCCGGCCTTCGATGCGCACGATCTCTCGTCGTACCGCTTCAAGTTCAGCACCAGCGCGCCCTTCCATGCCGCGCTCAAGGCCGATGTGCTCAAGCGCTGGCCCGGCGGCCTGATCGAGTTCTACGGCATGACCGAAGGCGGCGGCACCTGCGTGCTCGAGGCGCACCTGCATCCCACCAAGCTGCACACCGTGGGCCAGCCCGCCGAAGGCAGCGACATCCGCCTGATCGACGAGGAGGGCCGCGAACTCTCGCGCGACGACATCGAAGTCGCCGGCGAGGTGGTGGGCCATTCGGGCGGCATGATGACCGGCTACCACCGCCAACCCGAGAAGACGCGCGAGGCCGAGTGGTTCGACGCCACCGGCAAGCGCTTCATCCGCACCGGCGACGTGGGCCGCTTCGACGCCGACGGCTTCCTCACGCTGTTCGACCGCAAGAAGGACATGATCATCAGCGGCGGCTTCAACATCTACCCGAGCGACCTCGAGGCCGTGCTGCGCGGCCATGCGGCCGTGGCCGACGTGGCGGTGATCGGCGTGCCCTCTGAACAGTGGGGAGAGACGCCGGTGGCCTTCGTGGTGCGCCGCGACAACGATGCCACCGCCGAGGACACGCTGCTGCGCTGGACCAACGACCAGCTCGGCAAGACCCAGCGGCTGGCGCAGCTGCACTTCATCGACGAACTGCCGCGCAGCGCGATCGGCAAGGTGCTCAAGCGCGAGCTGCGCGAACGCGTGGGCCGTTGAGGCAGGCTCAGCGGTAGTCGAGCGTGAAGGTCGCCGTGCCGTTGGCCTGGCCCGGCGTCACCGTGTTGCCGGTCTGGTAGTAGCGGGCGGTGTAGGACAGCACGTAGCTGCCGTCCTTCGACGGGCCCACGTCCACGGTGTCACCAAACTTGACGGCCGCCTTGGTGCCCGCGTCGACGATCTGGATGCCGATGCCGCCCGCGGTGTTCGTGCCGGCGGCCGCCGGGGTGAGGCGCAGCACGCCATCCACGTTCGCGGGGTCCGCCGTTGCATCCATCTTGATCTGCACCGTGTTCTGCGCGTTCTGACCGGCGCTGCAGTTGAGCCGGATGTTGAAGTCGCGGGCGCCCGCCGTGCTGGTTCGGCCATTGAACCTGGATGTCGCCACCTTGCCGAAGTTCACGGGGATGTTGCGCGAGCCGGCGTCGACGGTGCACGAGGGCGTGATGATGGTGGTGCCAGTGCCGGTGAGCACCGAGGTCAACATGGAGACGCCGTCGCCGTCGCCGTCGCCAGATATCTGGGTATAGGTTCCCGTCGCCAGCGGCCCATTGCCGGTGACAGCCGCCGTCTTGATCAGCTCCACCGTGAACTTGTCTCCCGCCCTGAGGTAGACACCGGAACTTTGGCGAAACACGGACCGAAAAGGATAGGTGGTGCTGCCTGTGAGCACGGTCGACAGGCGAATGCCGACGCCCGACACGCCCGTCGTGTAGATCTTGGAGCCGCTCTCGATGGGTGTTCCCTGCAGCATCACGCCGCTGAGCGTGCCACCACCAGGGCAACCGAACAACTGCTCTCTCGCGCCCTGAACCGTGATGGGAAAATCCCTGGTGGCGATGACTGCATTCACGGCAAGCTCACTCGGGATCACCACCTTGCCCATGTTCATGGTGATGGACTTTGCGGTCGCCCCCGCCTGGCGAAAGCACGCGGCTCCAGCGTCCTGCACGCTCAGCAGCAATGTCGCCGCCGGAAGGGTCATGCACAGAACGCCATGCATGCGCGGCGTCACGAACGAGAGAAAAAAACTGCGTTTCATTTCACTCCCCTGGCTTGCCTGTTGTTCGGTGGCCAGCCCGCACGCTTCGCGTCCCTTCAGGCGTCGAGCCCTGCGGTGGCGGACCGCAGACTATCTGTAGTCGAGCGTGAAGGTCGCCGTGCCGTTGGCCTGGCCCGGCGTCACCGTGTTGCCGGTCTGGTAATAGCGCGCGGTGTAGGGCAGCACGTAGCTGCCGTCCTTCGACGGGCCCACGTCCACGGTGTCGCCGAACTTGACGGCCGCCTTGGTGCTCGCGTCGACGATCTGGATGCCGATGCCGCCCGCGGTGTTCGTGCCGGCGGCCGCCGGGGTGAGGCGCAGCACGCCATCCACGTTCGCGGGGTCCGCCGTTGCATCCATCTTGATCTGCACCGTGTTCTGCGCGTTCTGGCCGGCGCTGCAGTTGAGCCGGATGTTGAAGTCGCGGGCGCCCGCCGTGCTGGTTCGGCCATTGAACCTGGATGTCGCCACCTTGCCGAAGTTCACGGGGATGTTGCGCGAGCCGGCGTCGACGGTGCACGAGGGCGTGATGATGGTGATGCCTACACCTGAGAGGATGGTGGTCAGCACCGATTTGTTGTCGGCCGGGCTGTAGTAGCGGGTGTAGGTCCCTTGCGCCAGCGGACCGTTGCCCGTCACCTTGGCGATCTTGATCAGTTCGACCTGGAAGCTCGATCGTGCATCGAAGTTGCCGAAGTCCGAGGTGGTGCTGCGGGTATGGGGATAGTAGGTGGAGTCGGCGCCATTGAAGTAGCGCGACAGCCGGATGCCGACGCCCGACACATCGGTGGTGAACACTTTGTCATAGCCTGCCACTTCGGTACCTTGCAGCATCTCGCCGGTCACGGTACCGCCACCGACACAGGTCCACGGCTTGTTGGTGGTCCCGGTCAGTGGCAGCGGGAACAGCTTGGGCGTGATGATCGCGCCACCCACGGGAAGGTCATTAGGAATGACCACCCGGCCCACCGACATGTTCACGGTCTTTTCGGCGTAGCCTGGGGTGATGTAGCACGCGGCCCATGCCTCCTGCGTCCCCAGCAGCAGCAGGGCCAGGGCCGGGATGGTCCGGCACCACGCACCACACGAATCACTGCGTTTCATTGCGTTCCCTTCGAAGGCGCGTCGCCCGTCACCGTGACCGCACACTGCCCCGTCAACTCCCGGATCGGCGGCGGGTTCTTCTCTTCGGGCAGGCTGTAGGGCACGACACACTGATCGCCCGCGCCCTGCCCCCAGCGCACCGTCAGCCGCCCGCGCTGGCCCGCGCCTGTGACGAAGGCCTGGCCCTCCGGACCGACGATGCCCACCTCCTGGCCCGCCTCGCTCTCGATCTTCGAGCCCAGCGGCAAGGCCCGGCCCTTCTGATCGCTCAGCGTCATCAGCAGCCGGTAGCCCACCGAGGTCTCGAAGCTCGCCACCACCACCGCGCCGCGCGTGGGCACCACTTCGGTCACCGCGTTCTTCACTTCCACCGTGTCGCCCAGGTCGGCCGTGCGCAGCGCCAGGCGGTTGAGCCGGTACGGCGTGAGGTTGGGGATCACCGCGTGGCCGGCCCCGTCGGTCGCCACGCCGGTCTGCGACTCGATGCCCACGCCCTGCGCCTTGGGCGCCTGCACCAGCCCGATGGTCTCGCCCAGCGGCTGCGACAGCGTGAGGCCGCCGCCATGGAACAGCATGCCGCCGGCCATGCCCAGGGTGCTCTGGCCGTAGCCCCGGCCCTGCGAATGGCCGAGGTCGAAGCGGCCCACCGGCGACAGGTAGCTCGCGCTGCCGCTGCCCGTGCTCCCGCCGCCCTGGTTGGTGCTGCCGGCCGTCACGTTGTAGGTCAGGCGGCTGTCGTCGAAGGCACTGCCGTAGAGGCTGGCCTGCTGGTTCACGCGGCCGCTGTTGTCGCGCGTGGCCGTGTACTGCGCACTGGCCCGCGTGTCGCCCAGCGGGATGCTCAAGGTGAACATCAGCTGGCGCAGCGGCGGCCGGTTCAGGCTGGTGCTCTGGTTGTAGAAGACGCTGTAGCCGAACTGCTTGTAGTTGCCCGAGTAGCCCACCTGCACGAGGCGGTCCTTGGCATCGGTGCCCCAGTAGCTCTGCTGGCGCGCGGAGGCGAACACCGAGCCCTTGTCGCCGATCTGCTGCGAGAGCTCGAAGCGCAGTTCGTTGCGCCGGCTGTTGAAGGCCTCGAAGGGCTGCAGGTCCTGCATCTGCACCGCTTCCTGGAAGGTGCGGAAGCCGCTGGTCGAGTAGCGGTAGCCCGCCACGCGGAAGTTGGTGCCCGAGTCGAGGAAGGACTTCGAATAGAGGAAGCGCAGCGATTGCCCGTCGAAGCGCTTCTGGCCGTTGAAGGGCGTGCGGTCGGTGGTGCGCGCGCTCGAGAGGTCCACCGACACGGCACCGAAGTCGCGCAGGTTCTTGCCCACGCCCACGAGCACCGACTGGTACATGTCCGCCCCCAGCAGGCCGCCGTAGAGCGTGAACTCGCGGCCCAGGCCGCGCGCCAGCGTGGCCTGCAGGAAGGTCGGCTGCGACAGCGAGGGCCGCCCGCCGATCACGCTGCCGTCGTAGCTGTTGCGGTAGCGCCCGACGGTGGCCGAGTAGCGCCAGGTGCCTTCGCGCAGCAGCGTGGGCACGGCCGAGAAGGCCTGGATGTATTTCGTCTGGCGGCCGTCGGCCTCGGTGATGGTCACCTCGAGGTCGCCGCTCGAGGCGGTGGGGTACAGGTCGTCGATCACGAAGGCGCCCGGCGCCACGAAGGTGCTGTAGACCACGTAGCCGTTCTGGCGCACCGTGACGCGGGCGTTGGTCTGCGCCACGCCGCGGATGGTGGGCGCGTAGCCCTGCTGGCTGTCGGGCAGCATCGCATCGTCGGAGGAGACCTGCACGCCGCGGAAGGGCAGGCTGTCGAAGAGGTTGCCCGGCGTGCTGCCGTCGCCGATCAGCAGCTGGCCCCGGATCGAGGCCAGGTCGCGTTGTGCGTAGCTGCTGACGGCCTGCCAGCGGCCCTGGCCGTCGATGCCGCGGTTGTAGGTCGAGAAGTGCCGGAAGCGCCAGCCGCCGTGGTTGAAGCCCGCGCGCAGTCCCGCGAACAGCGTGTTGCGCTGCAGGGCCCTGGTGCGGTCGTCGAAGGGGTTGCCGTCGAACACGTTCTGCGGCGTGCTCGAGGGCTTGGGGTCGTTGCGGTAGTTGTCGCCGCTGTAGCGCGCGAAGTTGAACTGGTAGTCGAGCATGCCCGCGGTGATGCCCTGGTGCCACTTCTCCGGGCCGACCGCGCCGCGCGCCGAGCGCTTGAGCGCCGCCTGCGGGATGCTCACGAACAGCCGCTGCTTGCCGCCGTCGTAGCTGAAGCTGGCATCGGGGATCGCCGCGCCCAGGTCCACGCAGGCATCGTCGGCCAAGGCCACCAGCGCGGGGAACACCGCCACGTTCACGCCCCAGTCGTCGAGCATGCGGCGTGTGAGGCAGGGCACGGCGTCGGTCTTGCCCTCCTTCTCGGCGAAGCGGATGTCGGCCTGCCCCGCGCCGCGCTCGTTGAGCGAGACGTCGACCCGGTACTGGCCCGCGAGCACGCGGTTGCCGAAGGAGAACAGCGACAGGTCGGCATGCGGCTGATCGCCGCCGATGCTCAGGAACTCCTCGTTGAAGTTCGAGGCGATCGCCTGCGCTTGGGCATGACCGGACACGCCCAACGTGCCGAGCAGGGTGGCGCACAGCGCGCGCCGGAACGGGACATGGAGAGCACGCATGGCAAGCAAGGCCCCGGCCTCAGCGCTTCGCCGCATCGGCGGCCACAGGCACGGGTTCGGCCTTCACCGCCACCGGCTGGTCGCCCACCGGCACCTGCACACGCTCCTCGGGGGTCTCCGCCCCGTAGTCGTTGAGCGTGGTGAAGCGCACCTGGACCGGCTGCGGCGCCTTGATGGCGGTCAGCGGATAGGCCATCTCGCCAAAGGGCGGCACCATGTCGGCGTTGATCTGCTGCTGGCCGTCGTTGACGTTCAGCGCAGTAAAAGTCACGTGATAGGCCGTGGGATTGCCGACCTTGAGCACGGCACCCTGGCCTGACGCGCCAGGACCGACGGCCCAGGTGAGCCGGGTGCGCGCCTCTTCCTGCTTGCCCGCCAGCTTCGCGGGCCGGTAGAACAGCTTGATGCGGCTGCGCACCGCGATCTGCAGCACGTTCTCCTCGGTCGGCTTCTCCGGGATCTCCTTGACGTTGAGCCAGAACACCGACTCGCGGTCGGCCGGCAGCTCGCCGCCCACGCGCAGGATGCGCAGGATGTTCTCCATGCCCGGGTCCAGCCGCGACAGCGGCGGCGTGACCAGCAGCGGCGTCTTGTTCCTGCCTTCGCCGGCGTCGATCCAGGCCTGCACCACATAGGGCGAGGTGCCGGTGTTCTTCACCGGGATCGAGGCCTCGCGGTCCTTCTCGCCGAGGATCACGCGCGTGCCGCCCAGCGTCACGCCGGCACCGGCGGGCCATTGGAGGCCCAGCATCAGCAGGAAAGCGAGGGCCCAGCGAAAGCGATGGTTGCTGCACATGGAAAGAAGTCCTGGATGCGGTGGGCGGATGCGGCACGCGCTCGCCCACTCGGCAGCGCGCAGGCGCAGCCGAACAAAGGGATGAAATTGGGAAGAGATGCCGGCACCGGCCGGACCAATCGGTCCGGCCGGTGCCACATGGATGGCGCACCCGGCGGGCGGCCGAAGCGGTGGTCGCTTCAGCCGTGGGCCGCAGCGGCCACCAGGGACGCCGTTACTTGTAGTCGACCGTGAATTGCGCGGTCGAGTTGGCCGGGCCGGTGGTCACTGCAGTCTTGGTCGCGACGTAGGACGCCTTGAACTTGAGCGAGTTGTCGCCCTGGCCCAGCGTGTACTGGCCCGAAGCCGAACCCAGCGCGATCTTGGTGCCGGCCGAATCGCCGATCTCGATCGCCACACCCGAAGCCGCCGTCACGCCGACCTGGCCGGCATTGGCAATGCGCAGCACGGTGGCGTCGGTGGCATCGGCCGTGCCCGAGAAGGTCACGGTCGCGCCCTTGGCGGTGGCGCCGCAACCGAGCAGGTCGATGGTGAAATCGGCGGCGGGCGAATGCTTGCCCACCGTGGCGGTGCCGGCGGTCGCGCCGTCGAAAGCGGTGCGCGTCACCTTGCCCAACGGCACGGATTTGTTCTGGCTGCCCGCGGAGATCGAGCACGGTGCGTCGACGATGTCGCCCGTGAAATTGATGGTGCCGTCTGCGGCGGAGGCGCCCTGCGAGAGCGCGGCGACTGCGGCCAAGGCGGCGATCTGGATCAAACGATTCTTTTGCATTTTCATTCCCTGAATTGGATGTACTGAACTCAATAACTGACTGCCCGCTGACGCGAGGCGATCGGAGTTTAGCGACTCAAGTACGAGAGAAGAAGTACATTGCTGTCTATTTAACAGTAGTTAGCAATGTTTCGCGTCAGATGTGTGATTTGCCCGCTTCAAACGATCACAGGAAACTTTAGTTTTCAATCAGTGGTCTGAGCGCAACGGATTTTGTGCGCCTGTTCCGCACTGTCGGTGAAGCCGAACGCGAAGCGCGCATGCCAGCCCTTGGCCGCTGCTGGTGCCGGTTGAGCCCGACGCGCACGCTGCAGCCCGCGCCTGTCTCAACTCTGCCGCGAGGGTGGGCCAAGGGCGCGTGATGAACGCGGCCCGGCAGCAGACGCCGGCCGGCTGCGAGCACAGCGTCCGGTGGGCTTGCCGTCTATTGATAGATGACCGTGAAATGCGCCGCTGCGTTGGCCGGACCCGGAGTCACGGTAGACCGCCTGGAACTGGAGCGAGTTGCCGCCCAGGCCCAGCGTGTCAGGGCCCGCTGGGCCCGCACAGTTCAATGACCGCTCACAGGCGGAAGAAGCATGTTGGCACCCACTGAGCCATCGTCAGCAACAGGGTGCCAGATCACGCGGGCCGATGCCTCAGGTCGCGACCTGCAGCACCAGCTTGCCGAAATTCTCGCCACTGAACAGCCGATTCAGCGCTTCCGGGAAGGTGTCGAGCCCCGCCACCGTGTCTTCCTTGCTCTTCATGCGCCCGTCCTTCAGGTAGCCCGCGAGTTCGGCGATGGCCACGGGATAGCGGTCGGCGTAGTCGAAGACCACGATGCCTTCCATGCGCGCCCGGTTGACCAGCAGGCTCAGGTAGTTGCGCGGTCCTGCGGCCGGCACGCTGTTGGCGTTGTTGTACTGGCTGATCGCGCCGCAGATGATGATCCGGGCCTTGCGCGCCAGCTTGGCAAGCACGTGGTCGAGGATCTCGCCGCCGACGTTGTCGAAATAGATGTCCACGCCCTTGGGGCAGTGCTCCTTCAAGCCCGCGCGCACCGCGCCTTCGCCGGCCTTGTAGTCGATGCAGGCGTCGAAGCCCAGCTCCTTGACCACCCATTCGCACTTGGCCGCGCCGCCCGCGATGCCGATCACGCGGCAGCCCTTGAGCTTGGCGAGCTGGCCCACGGTCTGGCCGACCGCGCCGGCCGCGCCCGACACCACCACCGTTTCGCCCGGCTGGGGCTGGCCCACGTCCATCAGGCCGAAATAGCCGGTCATGCCCGGCATGCCGAGCACGTTGAGCCACTGGCCGATGGTGCCGACGCCGAGGTCGATCTTCACCAGCCCGTTGCGCTTGACCTGGTCCTGCGCGATGAGGATGTACTCCTGCACGCCCAGCGTGCCGTAGACCGTGTCGCCGACCGCAAAGGCAGGGTTCTTCGACGCGATCACGCGGCCGACGCCGCCGGCGCGCATCACCTCGCCGATGGCCACGGGCGGGATGTAGCTTTTGGCATCGTTGAGCCAGCCGCGCATGGCCGGGTCGAGCGACAGCGACAGCACCTGGACCAGCACGCCGCCCTCCTCGGGCTCGGCGATGGGCTCGGTGGTGAAGTGCCAATGCTCGCGCGTGGCCTGGCCCTCGGGGCGCTTGGCAAGGCGGACCTGGTGGTTGATGCGGGGGCTGGTCATGGTGCGTTCTCCCTGTCTGGTGTGGATGAGGAGGCGCATCGTAGCCCTGGGTTTCGGCCGCGCTGGTAGCGCAGGCGACAGGCCACGGGCGGCCTGCGCGACCTCGGACTAAGGCAGCCGGATCGTGATCTGCAGCCCCGGATGCGCATTGCGCACCACCACCTCGCCGCCATGCGCCTCGGCGATCAGCCGGCACAGGTGCATGCCCAGCCCGACGCCGCCGGTGGCCCGCGCACGCGCGCCGTCGGTGCGGTAGAAGGGCTCGGTCAGCCGGTCGAGCTGCGCCTCGTCGACGCCGGGCCCGTGGTCGCGCACCTCGATCTCCACGCCCTGCTTCGGGCCGTCCAGCACCGCGCGCAAGGACACGCAGGGCGGCCGGGGCGCACCCGTGCTGTAGCGCAAGGCGTTGTCCAGCAGGTTGCGCACCAGCAGCCGGATGCGCATGCGGTCGACGGCATGCGGCGGCAGGCCCTGCACCAGGTCCAGGTGCACGTTCTGCGCGCCCGGCATCTCGGCCACGGTCTCGCGGATCAGCACCGCCAGGTCGACGGGCTCGCGCTGCAGGCCGGTGTGCGGACTGGCCAGGCGCTCGCTCTCGAGCAGGTCGCTGATCAGGTCGCGCATCTCGTTGAGGTCGCGCAGCAGCGCCTCGCGCTCGACCTCGCCCTCGGGCGTGGCGGGCAGCAGCTCGGCGTTGAGCCGCGCGCGCGTGAGCGGCGAACGCAGCTCGTGGCTCAGCGCCAGCAGCAGCGAGCGCTTGGCGTCGAGCATGCCGCGGATGTCCTGCGCCATGGTGTTGATGCGCTGCGCCAGCTCGCCCAGTTCGTCGTGGCGCCGCAGCGGGATCGGCTGGTCGAAGGCGCCGCGGCCGAAGCGCTCGGCGCCCACGCGGATGTCGTCGAGCGGGCGCAGCAGCTTCCGCACGTAGGCATACGCGGCCATGATCAGGCCCAGCAGCAGCGCGAGGATGACCCAGCCGATGCCGTGCGGCCGGTCGCGCACCGGCGAATCGCCCAGGCCGAAGGTCAGCACATGGCCGTCGGCGGTGCTGCGCCGGAACCACTCGTCGCGCGCGTCGGCGCCCTCGCGGCGCTCGTCCCACCAGCCACGCCGGTCCTTGGCGGGATGCGAGTCCCACTGGACCTGCGGCCCCTCGATGCGGATCGAGATCGGCAGGCGCGCGACCAGCGCCCGGGCGCGCTCCACGTCCGGCGGGCTGCCGATCTCCAGCACCAGCCGGTCGATGTAGTCGATCAGCAGCGGCTGGGCCGCCTCGCGCCAGCCGGTCTTGAAGGCGTGCTGCATGCCGCCCAGGAAGACGGTGGTCATGGCCAGCGCGAGCAGCACGAACACCGTGATCAGCCGCAGCCGCAGCGAGTGCTTCCAGCGGTGCCGCCAGCGCCGCTCGTCGTTCGCGCGCGGCCGCCTCATTTGCCCACGGCCAGCGCGTAGCCCGCGTTGCGCAGCGTCTTGATGCAGTCGAGCGGCTCGAGCTTCTTGCGCAGCCGGCTGACCACGATGTCGACCGCGCGCGTGTAGAAGTCGGCTTCCTGGCCGCGCAGTTGGTTGAGGATGTCGTCGCGGCTCCAGACCTTGCCCGGCTGCCGCGCCAGCAGCGCCAGCAGTTCGAATTCGGTGCCCGTGAGCTCGACGCGCTCGCCGTGGCGCAGCACCTCGCGCCGGTCGAGGTCGATCGACAGCCCGTCGAACTCCCGGCGCTGCGTCGTCACGGCCGGCGGCGTCGACTGGCGCTGGCGCCGCAGGATGGTCTGCACGCGCGCCACCAGCTCGCGCGGCTCGAAGGGCTTGGGCACGTAGTCGTCGGCGCCCAGCTCGAGCCCGACCACGCGGTCCATCACCTCGCCGCGCGCGGTGAGCATCACGATCGGGATGTCGCTCTCGGCGCGGATCGCGCGGCACAGCGCGAAGCCGTCCATCTCGGGCAGCATCACGTCGAGGATGGCCGCGTCGTAGTGTTCGGCACGCAGCTTGGCCAGGCCCTCGCTGGGCCGCGTGGCACTGTCGAGCACGCAGTCGAAGCGCGCGAAGTAGGTGGCCAGCGGCGCCGCGAGATGCTCGTCGTCATCGATCAGCAGGATGCGTGACATGGTCGGATTGTGCCTACTGGCGGCGCCCCACAGAAGACTCACGATCAGGCTCGAAGGCATCGGGAAGATGCGGCGCATCGCGGGCACTCCGGTGGCGGTCGCATCGCAGCCGCCGGTGCGGTGAAGGCGGCGGCGCGGTGGCGGGGCTCAACCATGCCGGCCCCAGCGGCGGCCGCGGTCCATGAACTCGCGCACCTTCTGCTGCTGCGCGGGCCGCAGGTGGTCGAAGAAGTCGGCGGCGGCGGCGATGACCTCCGGGCTGCCGGCGCGCAAGGCCGCGGTCTTCTCCTCGACCAGCCGGGCCGCGCCCGCCTGGTCCAGCTTGTCGCCGGCGAACAGCGCCTTGAACTGGGCGCGCGGATCGGCACCGCCGCGCAGGGCTTCGCGCTGCGCCTGCAGTGCGTTGGCCAGCGCGGACAGCTTCTGCTGCTGCGCGGGATCGAGGTCGAGCTTGCTGCCGACGCGCTCGACCATGCGCGCGCGGAACTCGACCGAGTCGCTGTCGCCGCCGTGGCGATGGCCGGCACAGCCCACGAGGCTGCCGAGCACGAGCGCGCCGCCGAAGAGGCCGAACAGACTGCGTTTGAACCAGGGTTTCATGACGATGCTTTCCGATGGAATGAAGGGCCCAAGGGGCTCAGAGGCGACTGGTCGCCGGCTTGGGCGCGCCGGCGCGGGCCGCATCGAGTGGATGCGGCTGCGTCGAGACCAGACGGCTGTTGACGCGCGAGCCCGCGCTCACGTTCTGGTCGGGCGCGGCGGCCGCGCGCACGGCCTCGGCGCGCGCGATGGCGCGGTCCTGCGACACCACCACCCGTTCGGCGCCACGCGAACCGCGCGCCACGTTCTGGTCGGGTGCGCCGGCGGCACGCACCGCGTCGGCCATCACGTCGGCGCGCTTCACGGCGGAGCCGGGCGAGGTCTGGACGCCGAGATAGTCCTCGGCCTGGGCCGCGGCGACGGTGCCCAGCAGGGCGATGGCGGAGACGGCGAGGAAGGTGCGGCGGATGTTCATGGCGAGGTCCTTTCGGTGAAGGAATGAAGGAGCCTCGATGGTGCGATCCGCGCGCGCTGAAGTCTTCTCGCCGCCGTATCGGCGTGTTTCGTTTTATTGCGGCGCCGCGGGGCCGCGCCGGTGTGCGGGCCTCAGCGCGGCGCGCTGAGTTCGGCCGCGGGGTCGTCGGAGGCGAGCACGTCCTGCGCCCACGGCGCCAGCTTGCCGGTGTCGGCGCGCAGCACCTCCTGCTTGACCGCGAGGATCTGCGACGGGTGCATCGAGAAGCTGCGCAGGCCCAGGCCCAGCAGCAGGCGCGTGAAGTGCACGTCGCCCGCCATCTCGCCGCACACGCTCACGCCCTTGCCCTGGCGCCGGCACTCGGCGATGGTCTCGGCCACCAGGCGCAGCACGGCCGGATGGGCGGGGTCGTAGAGGTGGGCCACGGCCTCGTCGGCACGGTCGATGGCCAGCGTGTACTGGATCAGGTCGTTGGTGCCGATCGAGAGGAAATCGAAGTGCTTGAGGAAGGTCTTGAGCGTGAGCGCCGCGGCCGGGATCTCGATCATCGCGCCCAGCTTGACGCGGCCGTGCACCGCGCCGCGCCGGTCGAGCTGCGCGCGCGCCTCCTCGATCAGCGCCAGCGTCTGGCGGATCTCGCTGGCGTGCGCGAGCATGGGGATCAGCAGGTGGATCTCGCCGTGCGAGGCGGCGCGCAGGATGGCGCGCAGCTGCGTGAGGAACATCGCCGGGTCGGCCAGGCTCCAGCGGATCGCGCGCAGGCCCAGCGCCGGGTTCAGGTAGTCGTCGCGCACCGCCTTGCCGTCGAGCGGCTTGTCGGCCCCGACGTCGATGGTGCGGATGGTGACCGGCATGCCCTGCATGCCCTCGACCGCGCGGCGGTAGGCGAGGTACTGCTCTTCTTCGTCGGGCAGGCGCGTGAGGCGCTGCGCCTCGCGGCCCATGAACAGGAACTCGCTGCGGAACAGGCCCACGCCGACGGCGCCGGCCTTGACCGCGCCCACCGTGTCCTCGGGCATCTCGATGTTGGCCAGCAGTTCGACGCGTTCGCCGTCGAGCGTCACGGCCGGCTTGTGGCGCAGCCGCGTGAGGCGACCGCGCTCGAGCTCGCCCTGGCGCTGCTTGAAGCCGTACTCGGCCAGGATGATCGGCGAGGGGTCGACGATCACCACGCCGGCATCGCCGTCGATGATGACCCAGTCGTCCTGGCGCACCAGCTGGCTCATGGTGCGCGCGCCGACCACCGCCGGGATGTCCATGCTGCGCGCGACGATGGCGGTGTGCGAGGTGCGGCCGCCCACGTCGGTCACGAAGCCGGCGAACACGCTCTTCTTGAACTGCAGCATGTCGGCCGGCGACAGGTCGTGCGCGATCAGCACCAGCGGCGCATCGGCGCCCTCGCCCGAGGTCGGGTCGTGCCCGTCGTCGTCGTCGCTGTGGGCCGCGCGCTTGCGCCGCGGCGGCGTGGGCGCGAGCACCGCGGCCGTGCCCTTCATGCGATGCAGCATGCGCTCGACCACCTGCTCGAGGTCGGCCTTGCGCTCGCGCAGGTAGGCGTCCTCCATCTCGTCGAACTGGCGCGCGATCACTTCCAGCTGCGTGGTCAGCGCCCACTCGGCGTTGTAGAGGCGCTCGGTGATCCAGTGCTTGACGCCGCCGCTCAGTGCCTCGTCCTGCAGCAGCATCTGGTGCACCTCGAGCAGCGCCGCGAGCTCGTGCGGCGCCTCGCTGGGCCCCATCAGCGCGACGCTGGCCTGCAGCTTGGTCAGCTCGTCGGCGACCGCGTTGCGCGCGCTGCGCACGCGGTCGATCTCGGTGGCGATCTGCTCGGGCTGGATGAAGTAATGCGCGACGTCGATGCGGCTCGACACCACCAGCACCGCACGGCCGATGGCGATGCCGCGGGCGACGGGAAGACCGTGGACCGCGAAAGTCATGGCGCCATCCGAGGCATGCGGCGCAAGCGCGGCGGGAAGGCCTGGAAGCGCGCCACGGTCACTCCCCTTCGCCGAACTTGTCGTTCATGAGCGCGATGAGCGCGTCGCTGGCCTGCTGCTCCTGCTCGCCGATGGTTTCCAGCACCACCGTCGAGCCGAGCCCGGCGGCCAGCATCATCACGCCCATGATGCTCTTGGCGTTGACGCGGCGCTCGCCGCGCGAGAGCCAGACTTCGCACGGAAAGCTGCCGGCCAGCTTGGTGAGCTTGGCCGAGGCGCGGGCGTGCAGGCCCAGCTTATTGCTGATGGTCACGGATGTCTTGATCACTGTGTTTTCTTCTCGCCTGGTTCTGGGGAGCGGCCACCGCCACCTGCATCACGCCCGCCGTGCCGCCCGCGATCGCGCGCTGCACCAGCGCATCGAGCGGTTCGTTGCGGTAGCTCACCGCGCGCAGCAGCATCGGCAGGTTGACGCCGGCCACGAGCCGCGAGCGCGCGCCGTCGACCAGCTTCTGCGCCACGTTGCAGGGCGTGGCGCCGAACACGTCGGCCAGCACCAGCACCTGGGAGCGCGGCGCGCGCAGCTGCAGCTCGAGCGTGATGCGCGCGGCGGCCAGCGTTTCCTCGGGCGACACGTTGGGCAGCACGTCGAGTGCCGCGATGTTCTGCTCGCAGTCGGGAAACACATGCAGCGCGCACTGCCGCAGCGCCTGTGCGAGCGGAGCGTGGGCGATGAGGAGGATGCTGTTCATGCGACGCGAGGGGACGGATGTCGATTATGCGGGGGCGCCCAGAGGAAGTAGAGGTACGACAGCACGCAGCAGCCCAGAAACACCGCGAAGGCGGCGCGGAAGGCGTCCACCGTGTCCAGGCCCAGGCCGAGGAACAGGTCGATCAGCAGGCCGAGGCCCCACTGCACGGTGAAGATGCCGAGGAACACCACCAGGTTGTACGCCGACAGCGCGCGGCCGGCCAGCGCCGCGGGCAGCGCCATCGCCACCGCCGGCTGTGCCAGCGTGACGACGGTGGAGACGCACAACAGCAGCATCCAGGCCGCGCTGCCGGCCGCCGGCCCGGCCACGATCATCAGCGCCAGCAGGCCCATGTTGAGCGGCAGGCCCCAGGTGAGCAGGCGCGTGGCGCCGAGGCTGCGCCGCACCAGCCAGGGATTGATCGCGCCCCAGAGCCAGTAGGCGGCCAGCAGCGCGATGCTGATGCGGAACAGCGCGCTCGCGGCGTCGAACGGCGAGTGGCCCGCCACGCGCGTGAGCCAGGGCACGACCCACAGCGTCTGCAGCGCGACGAAGCCGCCGTAGTTGAAGAAGCCGATCGGCGTGAGCTTGCGGAAGAAGGGGTCGCGGAACACGGCGCCGTAGCCCGGCGCCACGTCGCTGCCGCCCTGCGCCGGCGCCAGTGGTCGCCAAGCGGGCGCGACGCAGGCGATCAGCACCATCGAGAGCAGCACGCCCGCGGCCAGCAGCCAGAACAGCGGGCGCCAGCCGAACAGCGGCACCAGCCAGTGCACCGGCAGGGTCGCGGCCACCAGCCCCAGCGAGCCGACCATCAGCATCCAGGCGTTGCCGCGCAGCTGCAGCGAGGGATCGAACCAGCGCCGGTAGCCGGTCAGCGGCGCCATCAGGCAGGCGCTCACGCCCACGCCGGTGAGCACGCGCGCGGCCAGCAGCATCGGGAACTCGGTGACCTGCGAGAACAGCAGGCAACCGGCGACGGCCGCCGTCAGGAAGCACAGCACCACGCGCTTGGGTCCATGGCGGTCGAGCCAGGCGCCCATGGGCAGCTGCGTGAGCGCGAAGCCGAAGAAATAGCCGCCGGCGAGCAGGCCCAGGTCGCGCGACTGCAGGTCGAACTCCTCGGTCAGCACCGGCGACAGCGTGGCGGTGATGGCGCGCACCAGCGTCGACAGGAAGTAGGCGAAGGCGAAGGCGACAAAGACCGCGATCGCGCGGGCCGTGCTGCGCAGCATGTCGCCGCGGGCCGGTGCCAGGGGAAGGGCGCTCATGTTGCGGACCGCGTCGTGTTCATGGCAGCCTCAGGCCTTCGAAGAAGGTGGTGACGGCTTCGGCGTTGGCCGGCGTGCCCAGCACCGTGGCCTGGTAGATCGAGACGCCGCCCGCGCGCCATTGCGCGAACCACAGCACCCGCGCGGCCGGGCCGGGCCCGTTGCGCTCGCCGGCATCGAGCCGGACCGGCGCCGGCTGCAGCGCGGCGCGCGGCACCACGCCCGCGGACTCCTTTGCCGCGGCGCCCGCCAGTTGGGTGCGCGTGGCCGCGCGCCAGGCGCCCAGCCAAGCCTCGGCCTGGGCCGCATCGGCGGCGCGCGCATGGGCCACCGCGAAGGTGGCGCCGCCGGCTTCGCAACCCGCCATCTCGACGTTCACGGACTCGGCGCCCAGGGGCAGCGCGCGGCTCGCACGGTCGGGCTTGCAGGGCAGCAGCGCGATCAGGCCGCCGTCGCCGATCGGCACCTCGCGCCAATTGAAGGTGAGGCTGCAGGCGGCCAGCGCGGCCACGGCAAGAAAAAGGAGGGCGGCCGGACCGGCGCGGGACGAAGAAGGCATCGGGTCGCGATTATGGGCGTGCGCCCCGGTCCGACGCGGCTCAGCGGATGGCGCCGAACACCTTCTGCAGGATCGCGCTGCCGCTGCCCACGGGGTCCTGGCGGATCTTGCGCTCTTCCTCGCCGATCATCAGGTAGAGGCCGTCGAGCGACTTGCCGGTGACGTAGCCCTGGAGGTTGGCGTCCTCCTTCTTCACCAGCCCGAAGCCGGCGGCCTTGCCCGCGAGCTGGTTGTACTTGTCGGCCAGCTTCACCTTGACCGTGGCCGCGCTCACGATCGGCAGGAAGCGCTCGGTCAGCGGCGCGCGCGTGCGGCCGGCAAAGAACTGCGTGACCGAGTTGTCGCCGCCCGTGAGGATGCCCTTGGCGTCGGTCACGCTCATGGTGCGCACCGCGTTGACCAGCAGGTCCTTGGCCGCCGGCACGGCCTGCTCGGCCGCGCGGTTCATCGCCGTGACCAGTTCGTCGATGCGGCCGCCCTGCCCCATCATGCGCAGCACCTTCGAGCCGTCTTCGAGGTAGCCGGGCAGCGGGATGCGCACCTTGGGATTGCCCAGGAAGCCGTCGGGCCGGCCCAGCAGGCTCACGGCCACGGTGGCGCCCTTCTCGAGCGCGGCCTTGACGCCGCTGGAGGCGTCGGCGCTGCTGAGATCGCTCAAGGACAGTGCATGCGCCTGTTGCATGGCCAGCAATGCCAATGAGGCAGGCAAGGCCAGGCAGGCGGAACTAAAATTGCGGCGGTCCATTCCATCGGTCTCCATGAAAAAAATCCTCCCTGTCGCTGCGCTCGTGATCGCCCTCGCCGCCGGCGCCGGCGTCTACCTGAAGACCGGCGTCTCGACCGCCCCGGCATCGACCTTCGTGCTGCTCGACGGCAGCCAGAAGACCACGGAAGACTTGAAGGGCAAGGTGACGCTGGTCAACTTCTGGGCCACCAGCTGCGTGACCTGCGTGGCCGAAATGCCCAAGGTGATCGCCACCTACGACAAGTACAAGGCGCAAGGCTACGACACCTTGGCCGTCGCCATGAGCTACGACCCGCCCAGCTACGTGGTGAACTTCACGGAAACCCGCAAGCTTCCCTTCAAGGTCGCGATCGACAACACCGGTGCCGTGGCCAAGGCCTGGGGCGACGTGGCGCTCACCCCCACCACCTACATCGTCAACAAGCGCGGCGAGATCGTGAAGCGCTACGTGGGCGAACCCGACTTCGCCGAACTGCACAAGCTGATCGAGAAGCTGCTGGCCGAGGCCTGAGCGAAACAATCCGGCCCCAGGCAATGAAAAAGGCACCGCAAGGTGCCTTTTTCATTTCTGTTCCAAGGACACCGCGGAACCGGCTCTGCCGGGCCGCCGGTGTCGCCCCCTCGAGGGGGAAGGCAAGCGGACACGAAGTGCCGCGCAGCCTTCGGGGGTGGGTCAGCGTGCTCTGAAGCTGTCGTGGCACGCCTTGCAGGTGGCGCCCGCCGCGCCGATCGAGGCCTTGATGGCATCGAGGTTGCCGGTCTTGGCCGCGGCCGCCAGCTTGACCATCTCGCCCTCGGCCTTGCCGGCCAGGTCCTTGAACTTCGCCTGCTCGGTCCAGACCTCCGGCTTGGCCTTGCCGCCTTCGGTCCCGGGACCGAAGGCCACCCAGGGCTGCTTGATCAGCTCGGCCACGCGCTGCGCGCTCTCGTCGGCCACCTTGGCATTGAAGTCGTCGCGGCCCGAGGCCATGTCGGCGACCCGCTTGAAGTTCTGCTGCATCTCCTTGAGCGTGGCCTGGCGGAACTTGATGGCGTCCTCGGGCTTGTCGAACTTCTGGGGCTGGGCATGGACGGGCAGCACGGCTGCGACAACAACTGCCGCAGCCAGCGCAAGGCTGGCAAGACGAATCATGGGCTTCCTTATTTCGTGGGGATCGACGCCGCGCCTGCGGCATCGGCGAACAGTTTAGAGGGCGGCGAAGGCACAGGGGCGACATGGGGCTTCCGGCCGGAGGCGCCGAGATTTGCTAATCTGCGCCTTCCGCTCCCTTTTCGGCCCTTCTGGCCCGCCCGATGACTGCTTCTCCGCCCCCGACCATCGACGAGGTCCGCCCGACGCGCACACGCATCTGGGACCTGCCGACGCGGGTCTTCCACTGGCTGCTGGCCCTGGCCGTCGGCGGCGTGCTCGCGACCGGCTTCCTCGGCGCCATGGAATGGCATTTCCGGCTGGGCTACCTGGTGCTGGCGCTGCTGCTGTTCCGGCTGGGCTGGGGCTTCGTGGGCGGGCGCTGGTCGCGTTTCGCCGCCTTCGTCTACCGGCCCCGCTCGATCGTGGCCTACCTGCGCGGCGACGCCCATCCCGACCACCTGATCGGCCACAACCCGCTGGGCGCGCTGTCGGTCTTCGCGATGCTGGGGCTGCTGGTGCTGCAGGTCGGCACCGGCCTGCTGGCCGACGACGAGATCGCCAACGCCGGCCCGTTGTCGCACACGGTGTCGGGCGCCCTCGCCAGCCTGGCGACGGGCTGGCACGCCGAACGCGGCAAGTGGCTGGTGATCGCGCTGCTGGTGCTGCACCTGCTGGCGGTGCTCTATCACGTGCTGGTGCGCCGGCATCGCCTGGTCGGCCCGATGATCTCGGGCGACAAGACCCTGCCGGCCCCCACGGCGGCGGCGCGCCCCAGCCGGGACGACGCCGCCTCGCGCCTGCTGGCCCTGGTGCTGTTCGCGGCCTGCGTGGGCTTCGCGCTCTGGATCGGGTCGCTGCGGCCATGAGCACCTTTCCCGCCTCGCGCACGCTGCCGCTGATCGGCACGCCCGACATCGTGCTGATGACGCCGCACGCGCCGGACGAACTCGAGGCCCTGCGCGCCGTGTTCACCGAGTACGCCGGCGCCCTGGGCATCGACCTGAGCTTCCAGAATTTCGCCGAGGAACTCGCGGCCCTGCCCGGCGACTACGCCGAACCGCGCGGTGCGCTGCTGCTGGCGCTGGTAGCTGCCACCGACATTCCCGCGGCCCCCGAGCACCGGCAAACCATGCTGCGCCTGGCCGATGGCCGGCAGGCGGTGGTGGCCGGCTGCTGCGCGCTGCGGCCGCTCGACAGCGCCGACGACCCCAACGCGGCCGAGATGAAGCGGCTCTACGTGCGCCCCGGCTTCCGCGGCCTGGGGCTGGGCCGGCGGCTGGCCGAAGCCATCCTCGACGCGGCGCGCACCGCGGGCTACGCCTGCGTGCTGCTGGACACGCTCGACGACATGGAGTCGGCGCGCACGCTCTACGAGGACCTGGGCTTCATCGAGGTGCCGCCCTACTATCACAACCCGATTCCGGGCTCGCACTACCTCAAAGTAGAGCTCTGACCCCCCGAAGGCTCGCGCACTGCGTGTCGCTTCACCCTCCCCCTCAAGGGGGCAGTCCCTGGCCCACCCCCGAAGACTCGCGCACTGCGTGTCGCTTCGCCCTCCCCCTCAAGGGGGCGACACCTGCGGCCCGGCGAAGCCGGTTCCGCGGTGTCACTGGCATTGAAAAGACAAAGGCGCCTTGCGGCGCCTTTGTCGGGGTGCGCGGACGCGCTCAGCCCTTGGCTTGCGCCAGCAGCGTCTCGGCGTTGCTGACCTCGAACTTGCCCGGGGCCTCGACGTTGAGCGTCGCGACCTTGCCGTCCTTCACCAGCATCGAGTAGCGGTTGCTGCGCAGGCCCATGCCGCGGCCGGTCAGGTCGAGCGTGAGGCCGGTGGCCTTGGCGAAGTCGGCGCTGCCGTCAGCCAGCATGCGGACCTTGGTGCCGGTCTTCTGGTCGCGCGCCCAGGCGCCCATCACGAAGGCGTCGTTGACGCTCAGGCACCAGATCTCGTCGACGCCGGCCGCCTTGAACTCGTCGAAGTGCTGCACATAGCCCGGCACATGCTTGGCCGAGCAGGTGGGCGTGAAGGCGCCGGGCAGCGCGAAGACCGCGATCGTCTTGCCGGCCGAAGCCTTGGCGACGTCCACGGCGTTCGGGCCGATGCTGCAGCCTTCGCCCTCGACTTCCGAGTATTCCTGCAGGGTGACGGGGGGAAGGGTGTCGCCGACTTTGATCATGATGTGAATGCTCCAGACAAAAAAGAAACGGCCCACATTGTGGGCCGTTTCGGGAGGGGCTGCGTGCCCAGGGTCAGACCAGGACGGCCTTCTCGACCAGACGGGTCACGACCCAGTTCTTGGTCTTCGAGATCGGACGGCTTTCCGTGATCTCGATGGTGTCGCCCAGGTGGTACTCGCCCTTTTCGTCATGGGCGTGGTACTTGCTCGTCTTGGCCACGATCTTGCCGTAGAGCTCGTGCTTCACACGGCGCTCGACCAGCACGGTCACGGTCTTCTCACGCTTGTCGCTCACGACCTTGCCGATCAAGGTGCGCTTGAGGGATTTTTTAGCTTCCGTCATGTTTGCTCCTTACTTGGCGGCGGGTGCTTCTTGCTTCTGAGCAAGAATGGTCTTGGCGCGAGCGATGTCGCGACGTGTCACGCGCAGCGTCGAGGTGTTCGACAGCTGTTGCGTGGCCTTCTGCATGCGCAGACCGAAATGGGCCTTCTGCAGATCCTTGATTTCGGTTTGCAGGCCGGCGACGTCCTTGTCGCGCAGTGCTGCAGCCTTCGACACCTTGACCGGCTTGGCCGCGGCGTCCTTCTTCTTACGTGTTGCCATGAGTGTTCTCTCCTCGATCAGGTGCCGAGCTGGCGCGCGACGAAGGTGGTACGCAGCGGCAGCTTGGCGGCCGCCAGGCGGAACGCTTCGCGAGCGAGTTCTTCGGGCACGCCGACGATCTCGAACACGATCTTGCCGGGTTGGATTTCCGCGACGTAGTACTCGGGGTTGCCCTTACCGTTACCCATCCGCACTTCAGCGGGCTTGGTAGAGATGGGCTTGTCCGGGAACACGCGGATCCAGATGCGGCCACCGCGCTTCACGTGACGCGAGATCGCGCGACGTGCGGCTTCAAGTTGGCGCGCGGTCAGACGGCCGCGGTCGGTGCATTTCAGACCGAAATCACCGAATGCCACCGAGTTGCCCCGGGTAGCGATGCCAGTGTTGCGGCCCTTTTGTTCCTTGCGGAACTTTCTGCGTGCAGGTTGCAGCATGTTTTATTACTCCGTGAGACTGACCCGAGCGCTTTCGCGCCCGGGAAAGACCGATTACTCGGTCTTGGCACCGTCAGCTGCTGCAGCTGGCGCGGCTTTGCGGACGCGCTTAACGGCGGGTTTCGGGTCTGCACCCGGTGCTGCGGGCGCACCACCGGTCGCTTCTGCGGGCTTGTCGCTGCCATCGGCCGGCGCGGTGTTGCCACCGATCGGGCCACGGCCACCGGCACGGGGGCCGGGACCGCGACGGTCGCCACCCGGACGGTCGCCACCAGGGCGGCCATCGCGGCGGGGACCACGCGGGCGACGCTCGTCGTCCGGACGCGGCGTTTCGACGGCCGGCAGGTCGTTACGACCCAGCGTGTCGCCCTTGTAGACCCAGACCTTGACGCCGATGACGCCGTAGGTGGTCTTGGCTTCCGAGGTGCCGTAGTCGATGTCGGCGCGCAGGGTGTGAAGCGGCACGCGGCCTTCGCGGTACCACTCGCAACGTGCGATTTCGATACCGTTGAGACGGCCCGACGACATGATCTTGATGCCCAGGGCACCCAGACGCATGGCGTTCTGCATCGCACGCTTCATGGCGCGGCGGAACATGATCCGCTTTTCGAGCTGCTGCGTGATGCTGTCGGCGATCAGTTGAGCATCGATTTCAGGCTTGCGCACTTCTTCGATGTTCACTGCGACCGGCACACCCAGCTGCTTGCCGAGTTCGCGCTTGAGGTTCTCGATGTCTTCGCCCTTCTTGCCGATCACGACGCCCGGACGTGCCGAGTAGATCGTGATGCGTGCGTTCTTGGCGGGACGCTCGATCAGCACGCGCGAAACCGACGCGTTCTTGAGCTTCTTCTTCAGGTACTCGCGCACCTTGATGTCTTCGGCCAGCATGCCGGCGAAGTCTTTGTTGCTGGCGTACCAGCGGCTCGACCAGTTGCGGCTGACCGCAAGGCGGAAGCCGGTAGGGTGGATTTTTTGTCCCATAGTCTTCCGGCCTCTTAGTTGCCAACCGTCACGTACACATGGCACGTGGGCTTGCTGATGCGGTTGCCGCGGCCCTTGGCGCGCGCGGTGAAGCGCTTGAGCGTGGCGCCTTGTTCGACGTAGATGGTCTTGACCTTCAGTTCGTCGATGTCGGCACCGTCGTTGTGCTCGGCGTTGGCGATGGCCGACTCGAGCACCTTCTTGATGATCACAGCGGCCTTCTTCTGCGTGAATTGCAGAACGTTGAGCGCTTGATCGACCTTCTTGCCGCGGATGAGGTCCGCGACCAGACGGCCCTTGTCGACCGACAGGCGGACACCGCGGAGGACTGCACGTGTTTCAGACATGGTCGTTCCTTACTTCTTCTGGACTTTTTTGTCCGCGGGGTGCCCCTTGAACGTGCGGGTGAGCGCAAATTCGCCGAGCTTGTGGCCGACCATCTGATCGGTGATGTACACAGGCACGTGCTGCTTGCCGTTGTGCACGGCAATGGTCAGGCCGATGAATTCGGGCAGGACCATCGAGCGACGCGACCAGGTCTTGATCGGCTTCTTGTCCTTGGTCGTCACAGCCTTGTCGGCCTTGGCCACCAGATGGTGGTCGACGAAAGGACCCTTCTTGAGAGAGCGTGTCATTTGCTATCCCCTTATTTCTTGCGACGCGACACGATGAAGACCTGCGTGCGCTTGTTGTTACGGGTGCGATAGCCCTTGGTGAGGTTGCCCCATGGATCGACTGGATGGCGACCTTCACCGGTCTTGCCTTCACCACCACCGTGCGGGTGGTCCACCGGGTTCATCACCACGCCGCGAACGGTCGGGCGGATACCCATGTGACGCTTCACACCGGCCTTGCCCAGACGGCGCAGGCTGTGCTCTTCGTTGGCGACTTCGCCGATGGTGGCGCGGCACTCGACGTGCACGCGGCGGACTTCACCCGAGCGCATGCGCACTTGAGCGTAGACGCCTTCGCGCGCCAGCAGCGTGGCCGACGTACCGGCCGAACGCGCGATCTGCGCGCCCTTGCCGGGTTGCAGCTCGATGCAGTGGATCGTCGAACCGACCGGGATGTTGCGGATCGGCAGCGTGTTGCCGGCGCGGATCGGGGCTTCCGAACCGCTCAGCAGCGTTGCACCGGCTTCCAGACCGCGCGGGGCGATGATGTAGCGGCGCTCGCCGTCGGCGTAGCACACCAGGGCGATGTGGGCGGTGCGGTTCGGGTCGTACTCGATGCGTTCGACCTTGGCCGGGATGCCGTCCTTGTTGCGCACGAAGTCCACCACGCGGTAGTGGTGCTTGTGGCCACCACCCTTGTGACGGGTCGTGATGTGACCGTTGTTGTTACGGCCGGCCTTCTGGAACTGGGGTTCCAGCAGCGGCGCGTGAGGAGCACCCTTGAACAGGTGGTCCCGCGAGATCTTCACCGCGCCGCGTTGGCCCGGCGAAGTGGGTTTCATCTTGATGACGGCCATGATTAAGCGCCTTCCCCGACGAGGTTGAGCTCTTGACCTGCCTTCAGCGTCACATAGGCCTTGCGAACGTTGTCGCGGCGGCCGATGGACTTGCCAAAGCGCTTGGTCTTGCCCTTGGTGTTGAGCACCGACACGCCCTGGACTTCGACCTTGAACATCAGTTCAACAGCGGCCTTGATCTCGGGCTTGGTGGCGTCCTGCAGCACCTTGAAAGTGACGGTATTCGACTTTTCGCCGACCATCGTGGCCTTTTCGGACACGATCGGGGCGACCAGCACGGCCATCAGACGGCCTTCCTGGAACGAATTCCGGAAAGCGGGCGTAGGATTCATGCGGCTCATGCGAACATCTCCTTGAGCTTGTCGACGGCACCCTTGGTGACCAGCACCTTCTTGTAGTGCACCAGCGACACCGGATCGGCGTAACGCGGCTCGACGACGAGCACGTTCACCAGGTTGCGCGAGGCGAGGTAGAGGTTCTCGTCGACTTCTTCGGCGATCACGAGCACGGACTCGAGATTCATGGCCTTGAACTTGGCGGCGAGCGGCTTGGTCTTGGGCGAATCCACGGTCAGCGAATCCACCACGGCCAGACGGCCTTCACGAGCGAGCTGCGAGAAGATCGACGCCATGCCGGCGCGGTACATCTTCTTGTTGATCTTCTGCGTGAAGTTTTCGTCAGGCATGTTCGGGAAGATGCGGCCGCCGCCACGCCACAGGGGCGAAGACGTCATACCGGCGCGGGCGCGGCCCGTTCCCTTTTGCTTGAAAGGCTTCTTGGTCGAGTGATGGACCTGTTCGCGGTCCTTCTGGGCGCGCGTCCCTTGACGGGCGTTGGCCTGGAATGCGACGACGATCTGGTGGACCAGGTCTTCGTTGTAGTCACGGCCGAACACGGTCTCGGGGGCGTCGTACTTCGACGCGGCCTGGCCTTGCTCGTTCAGGAGTTCGAGTTGCATTACTTCGCTCCTTCAGCAGCTTGGGGCTTGGCCTTGATGGCCGGACGCACGGTGACGAAGCCACCCTTCGAACCGGGGATCGCGCCCTTGATCAACAGCAGCTGACGCGCTTCGTCGATACGGAACACGTCGAGGTTCTGCGTCGTGACGGTGACGTCACCGAGGTGACCCGTCATGCGCTTGCCCGGGAACACGCGGCCCGGATCCTGCGCCATACCGATGGAACCCGGCACGTTGTGCGAACGGCTGTTACCGTGCGACGCGCGCTGCGAGCTCATGTTGTGACGCTTGATGGTGCCAGCGTAGCCCTTGCCGATGGAAGTGCCCTGCACGTCCACCTTCTGGCCGACCGCGAACACGCTGCCTGCGGCAATGACGCCACCAGCCTTGTGCTGACCGGCCGTATCGGCGGTCACGCGGAATTCCTGGATGATTTCGCCAGCTTCGACACCCGCCTTGGCGAGATGTCCGGCTTGCGGCTTGGTCACGCGCGATGCCTTGCGCGAACCGAAAGTCACTTGAAGCGCGACGTAGCCGTCGGTCTCTTGGGACTTGATCTGGGTCACACGGTTGTTGGACACATCCACCACCGTGACAGGAACTGCGTCCCCGTCATCGGTGAAGAGACGCATCATCCCCACCTTGCGGCCCAGCAACCCGAGGGAGTTGCTCAGACTCATTTGTTTTCTCCAAAAAATGGAAGTCTTTCTCCGCCGCTGCCACTTCAATTGGCGACAGCGTTTGGTCCCGTTGAAGACCTGCGAAAAAAGGTTGATAAATCTCGGCCTGCAAGCACCGGCGAAGGCGCAAAACGGGCAGAGCCGGCGATTATAGCCCGCGCTACCCTTTTCATGCAACCCGCCTGCCCGGCGAGGGGCATGCCGCAGTCCGAATCAACGGACAAGGTCCGCCGGCATCGCTGCCGGCGGACCTTGGTGAAGTGCAGAACCGGAGTTACTGCAGCTTGATCTCGACGTCGACGCCAGCCGGCAGGTCGAGCTTCATCAGCGCGTCCACGGTCTTGTCGGTCGGGTCGACGATGTCCATCAGGCGCTGGTGCGTGCGGATCTCGAACTGGTCGCGCGACGTCTTGTTGACGTGCGGCGAGCGCAGGATGTCGAAACGCTTCATGCGCGTCGGCAGGGGCACGGGACCCTTGACGATGGCGCCGGTGCGCTTGGCGGTGTCCACGATCTCAGCGGCCGACTGGTCGATGAGCTTGTAGTCGAACGCCTTCAGGCGGATGCGGATCTTTTGCTTGGTTGCCATGGTGTGTGTCCTTGTGCCTGCGGATTAAGCGATGACCTTGGCCACGACGCCCGAGCCCACGGTGCGGCCGCCTTCGCGGATGGCGAAACGCAGACCTTCTTCCATGGCGATCGGGTTGATCAGCTTCACGGTGATGCTGACGTTG
>NZ_JASZYA010000004.1:0-644899 GCF_030317215.1 Variovorax sp. J2P1-31 | reverse complement strand
GCACCGTTGCGATCGCAGCGGTCAGCGTGGTCTTGCCATGGTCGACGTGACCGATCGTGCCCACGTTGACGTGGGGCTTGGTGCGGGTGAACTTACCTTTTGCCATTTTTCAATCCTTGAAAGAGCATTCCCGTGTATTGGTTTTATGTCTGCACCCGATTGCTGGGTCGCCTCGCACGGGAACGTGGCGGCACCGGATCGCAGACAAAGAGGGCCACGCACTGCGTGGCCCTGCATTCTTCAGAACTTACTTGGCGCGTGCAGCGACGATGGCTTCGGCGACGTTACGGGGAGCTTCAGCGTAGTGCTTGAATTCCATCGTGTACGTGGCGCGGCCTTGCGACATCGAGCGCAGCGTGGTCGAGTAGCCGAACATTTCCGACAGCGGCACTTCGGCCTTGATGGCCTTGCCGCCACCCATCATGTCTTCCATGCCCTGGACCATGCCGCGACGCGAGGACAGGTCGCCCATCACGTTGCCGGCGTAGTCTTCCGGGGTCTCGACTTCCACGGCCATCATCGGCTCCAAGATCACCGGGCTGGCCTTGCGGCAGCCTTCCTTGAAACCGAAGATCGCGGCCATCTTGAAGGCCATTTCGTTCGAGTCCACGTCGTGGTACGAACCGAAGTGCAGCGTGACCTTGACGTCGACCACCGGGTAGCCGGCGAGCACGCCCTGGCCCAGCGCTTCGATGACGCCCTTTTCGACCGCGGGGATGTATTCGCGAGGAACCACACCGCCCTTGATCGCGTCGACGAACTCGAAGCCCTTGCCCGGCTCTTGCGGTTCGACCTTCAGGATCACGTGGCCGTACTGGCCCTTGCCGCCCGACTGGCGCACGAACTTGCCTTCGGCATCTTCGACGGTCTTGCGGATGGTTTCGCGGTAGGCCACCTGCGGCTTGCCCACGTTGGCTTCCACGCCGAATTCGCGCTTCATCCGGTCCACGATGATTTCCAGGTGCAGCTCGCCCATGCCGGCGATGATGGTCTGGCCCGACTCTTCGTCGGTCTTCACGCGGAACGAAGGATCTTCCTGGGCCAGGCGCTGCAGCGCGATGCCCATCTTTTCCTGGTCGGCCTTGGTCTTGGGCTCGACGGCCTGCGAGATCACCGATTCCGGGAACACCATGCGCTCGAGCGTCACGATGGCCGTCGGATCGCACAGGGTTTCGCCCGTGGTCACTTCCTTCAGGCCCACGCAGGCGGCGATGTCGCCGGCGCGGATTTCGCTGACTTCTTCGCGGTTGTTGGCGTGCATCTGCACGATCCGGCCGATGCGTTCCTTCTTGCCGCGCACCGGGTTGTAGACGCTGTCGCCTTTGCTCAGCACGCCGGAGTAGACGCGCACGAAGGTCAGCTGGCCCACGAACGGGTCGGTCATCAGCTTGAAGGCCAGTGCCGAGAACTTTTCGCTGTCGTCGGCCTTGCGGACCACGGGCGCTTCGTCTTCATCCAGGCCGTTGACGGGCGGGATGTCGGTCGGTGCGGGCATGTATTCGATGACCGCGTCGAGCATCGCCTGCACGCCCTTGTTCTTGAAGGCCGAGCCGCACAGCATCGGCTGGATCTCGCCGGCGATGGTGCGCTGACGGATGGCAGCCTTGATCTCCGCCTCGCTCAGCTCGCCGCCTTCGAGGTACTTGTTCATCAGGTCTTCGCTGGCTTCGGCAGCCGCTTCGACCAGCTTCTCGCGGTACTCGGCACAGACGGCAGCCAGGTTCGCGGGGATCTCTTCGTACTTGAAGGTCACGCCCTTGTCTTCGTCCCAGATGATGGCCTTCATCTTCACGAGGTCGACGATGCCCTGGAAGTGGTCTTCGGCACCGATCGGGATCTGGATCACGACGGGGTTGGCCTTCAGGCGGTCCACCATCATCTGGCGCACGCGCAGGAAGTCGGCGCCGGTACGGTCCATCTTGTTGACGAACGCGAGACGGGGCACCTTGTACTTGTTGGCCTGGCGCCAGACGGTTTCCGACTGGGGCTGCACGCCGCCGACGGCGTCGTACACCATCACGGCGCCGTCCAGCACGCGCATCGAGCGCTCGACTTCAATGGTGAAGTCCACGTGGCCGGGGGTGTCGATGATGTTGATGCGGTGTTCTTCGAACTTGCCGGCCATGCCCTTCCAGAAGCAGGTCGTGGCGGCGGAGGTGATCGTGATGCCACGCTCCTGCTCTTGCTCCATCCAGTCCATGGTGGCGGCGCCGTCATGCACTTCACCGATCTTGTGGTTCACACCGGTGTAGAACAGGATGCGCTCGGTCGTCGTGGTCTTGCCAGCGTCGATGTGCGCGGAGATACCGATGTTGCGGTAGCGCTCGATGGGGGTCTTGCGTGCCATGAAAATTTACTCCGTTAACGGATGAAAGCCCGCCCACCACATGGTGAGTCGGGCTTCCAGCCAGTCTGATTTGAGGGGAAAGGCCTTAGAAGCGGAAGTGGCTGAAGGCCCGGTTGGCTTCTGCCATGCGGTGCACTTCGTCGCGCTTCTTCATGGCACCGCCACGGCCTTCCGTGGCTTCCATCAGTTCGTTGGCCAGGCGCAGGGCCATCGACTTCTCGCCGCGCTTGCGAGCGGCTTCCTTGATCCAGCGCATCGACAGGGCGAGGCGACGGACAGGGCGGACTTCGACCGGCACCTGGTAGTTCGCACCGCCCACGCGGCGCGACTTCACTTCGACCATCGGCTTGACGTTGTTGATGGCAACGGTGAACGCCTCGAGGGGGTCCTTGTCCGGGTTCTTCTTCTCGATGAAGTCGAGGGCACCATAGATGATGCGCTCGGCGATCGCCTTCTTGCCGCCTTCCATGATCACGTTCATGAACTTCGACAGCTCGACATTGCCGTACTTGGGATCCGGCAGGATTTCACGTTTGGGGACTTCGCGACGACGTGGCATTTTTTCAACCTCTTTGCTTCAGTTGGCACCGTTTCCGGTACCGCGAGAGCCAGTTCGAACTCTCACTTACTCGACCCGACATTGGGTCACTTCGTTCGATGTGCCCGCCAAGGCAACCGAACACCGCTTGTTTTCTGACGACAGGAAGGTTTAAGCCTTCTTGGGACGCTTCGCGCCGTACTTGGAACGCGACTGCTTGCGGTCTTTCACGCCTTGCAGGTCGAGCGAACCGCGCACGATGTGGTAGCGAACACCGGGCAAGTCCTTGACACGACCGCCGCGAACCAGCACCACGCTGTGTTCCTGCAGGTTGTGGCCTTCGCCGCCGATGTAGGAGATGACTTCGAAGCCGTTGGTCAGGCGGACCTTGGCAACTTTACGAAGCGCCGAGTTGGGCTTCTTGGGCGTCGTGGTGTAGACGCGGGTGCAGACACCGCGACGTTGCGGCGAGTTCTGCATGGCAGGGCTCTTCGAATTGATCTTCTCGACCGTTCGACCCTGACGCACCAGTTGATTGATGGTTGGCATGAATGAATGAATCCCAAAACATCCCGACCTTGGACCCCACCGTGACATGGGAAGCCGGGAATTGACGAAAACGTGAAACCCTTCGGAAATTTCCGAAAAGCCCGCGAGTATAGCAGTCAGGCTGGCGGCTTGACCAGCCCTGTTACTTGATCCAGAGGCGGACGGCGTCCCAGGCGCGGCCCAGGATGCCGGCCTGCTCGACCGCCTCGAGCGCCACCAGCGGCACCTCGGTCACGGGCTCGTCGCCCAGCGTGACCTTGAGCGTGCCGACCTGCTGGTTCTTGGTGAAGGGCGCGACCAGCGGTTCGGGGCGCGCGACCTGGGTCTTGATCTTGCTCGCCGAGCCCGCGGGCACCGAGACCACGATGGCTTCAGGACGGCCCAGCTTGAGCGTGTTCGCCTTGCCCTTCCAGACCGCCGGCGTGGCGGCCGGCTGGTCGGCGTCGAACAGCTTGACCGCGTCGAAGGCCGTGTAGCCCCAGTTGAGCAGCTTCTGCGATTCGTTGGCGCGCGCGTTCTCGCTGGCCGCGCCGAGCACGATCGACAGCAGGCGGCGGCCGCCGCCCAGGTTCGGGAAGTCGCGCTTGGCCGTGACGATCATGCAGTAGCCGGCGGCGTCGGTGTGGCCGGTCTTGAGGCCGTCGACGGTCGGGTCGCGGAACAGCAGCAGGTTGCGGTTGGTGTCGTTGGTCGAGGGCGTGCCCGGGTAGCGGTACTTCTTGATCGCGTAGTACTGCACGTACTCGGGGAAGTCGTGCATCAGGCGGGTGGCCAGGATGCTGAGGTCGCGCGCCGTGGTGGTGTGGCCCGGCGCCGTCAGGCCCTCGGGGTTCTTGTAGCTGGTGTTCTTCATGCCGAGCACCTTGGCCTGCTCGTTCATGAGCTGGACGAAGTGCTCGACCGTGCCGCCCACGCCCTCGGCCAGCGCCACCGTGGCGTCGTTGCCCGACTGCACGATCAGGCCCTTGATCAGGTCTTCCACCGGCACCTGCATCTTCGGATCGATGAACATGCGCGAGCCGGGCATCTTCCAGGCGCGCGGGCTGACCGGCAGCGTCTGGGTGAGCGAGATCTTCTTGGCCTTGAGCGCGTCGAACACCAGGTAGGCCGACATCAGCTTGGTCAGCGAGGCCGGCTCGACCGGGCTGTCGATGTCCTTCTGCGCCAGCAGCTGGTTGGCGGTGACGTCGAGCAGCAGGTAGCTGCGCGCGGCGACCTCGGGGGGAACGGGCATTTGCGCCGCGGCCAACATGCAGAAGGATGCCGAAAAAAACAGCACCAGCGCGCGGAGCGCGACAGACAGACGATTCATGGGGATGGAAGACCAGCTACAGGTCCGCGCGCAGGTGGCGGACGACAAGATTTTTCAAGAGCGGCAATTGTCCGTGAAAGAAATGACCGCCTCCGGGGACGACTGTGACAGGAAGTGACTGTGGGCGAGCCCAATCCATCACGGCCGAGAGCGCGACGGTGTCGTCGGCTTCGCCATGCACGATCAACGTACGTTCGACCGCCCCTTCGGGCAGCACCGGCGGCACCACGCGCGCAACGCTGGCACCGACCAGCGTCAGGTGTGCGACCTCGCGCTGGGCCCAGAGTTCCTGCAATGCATTGATCGCGACGAAGGCGCCGAAGGAAAAGCCGGCCACGGCAAGCGGACCCGAAGGCGCGAGCTGCGCGACCACTGCGCGGTAGTCCTCGCTCTCGCCGCGGCCCTCGTCGTGCACGCCCTCGCTGGCGCCGACGCCGCGGAAGTTGAAGCGCACCGCGGTCCAGCCGCTGGCGACGAAGGCGCGCGCCAGCGTCTGCACCACCTTGTTGTCCATGGTGCCGCCGAACAGCGGATGGGGATGGGCGATCACGGCCACGCCGCGCGAGGCCTGGCCGTCGGCCGGCAGGTCGCGCTGCACCTCGATGACACCGGCCGCGCCCGCGAGCCGGAGCTTTTCCGTTTGCGAATTCATGACGGCGCCTGCGCTCAGCGACCGACGTCGGCCGGCAGCACCAGGCGCTCGACCACCTGGCCGTTCTTCAGGTGCGATTCGACGATCTCGTCGATGTCGGCCTGGTCGACGAAGGTGTACCAGACGGCTTCGGGGTAGACCACGGCCACCGGGCCGCCCGCGCAGCGGTCCAGGCAGCCGGCCTTGTTGACCCGCACCTTGCCGGCACCGGACAGGCCGGCCGCCTTGACGCTGGCCTTGCAATGGTCGAAGCCCTGCTGCGCGCCGTGCAGCGCGCAGGAGTCCTCGCCGCCCTTGCGTTCGTTGAGACAGAAGAAGATGTGGCGCTCGTAATAACCAGGCGCAACGGGCGCGGCGGATGCGGCTGGGGTCGGGGAACGGGGCATCGGCCCATTCTAGGTTTGGCGTCTGCGCCGGGACAGCGCCACGAGCACGTAGCCCAGCGTCGCGAAGGGCCACAGCCAGCCCAGCCACTGCACCAGTCCGTGGAAACGGATGAAGCGCCCCTGCTCCCAGGTCGCCAGCGTCTGGGCGAAGTAGGCGCTCTCGGGCGCCTGGTTCAGCAGGCTCAGCTGCAGCACCAGCGCGATCAGCAGCAGCGCCGCGCACAGCCGGCGCGGCGCGGCCAGCAGCAGCAGGCCGAAGACGACCGCGGCCACGGTGCCGATCTGCACCGGCAGGCTGAACCAGGCCCAGGCATGGCCGGGGCCCCAGCTCAGCGCCGCCGACAGCGCGCTGCCGGCCAGGCCCGCGCACAGCAACGCGGCCATCAGCATCGCGCGGCGCGGCACCGAGCGCGTCACCATGAAGCCCAGCAGGAACGGCACCAGCGCCCCCAGCATCACGCACAGCAGCTCGACGCCGGGCACCAGCGGCTGCAGCTCGAACTCCCGCAGCGGCATCCAGTCGAGGAAGGGCGTGTCGACCAGCCATTCGGCGACCGCGTTCTCCAGCCGCTCGAAGACCTGGCCCAGGCCGAAGGGCACCGCGGCCGGGAACAGCAGGGCCACGGGCCACAGCGCCAGCAGCACCAGGCCGTAGCGCGCGTCGTCGACGAACCACTGCGTGCGCGCGCGCCCCCAGTGGGCGACCGCGCCCAGGCGCTCGAGCCCGGCCGCCAGCATCGAACCGATCAGCGCGCCCAGCGCGTTCAGGCCCAGGTCGACGTTGGAGGGGATGCGCATCGGCAGGTAGCCCTGCAGCGTTTCCATGGCGAAGGCGATCGCGGCGCCGGCCAGGGTGGCGCGCAGCACCGCCTGCAGCACGCCCGCGCCCGCCTGCGTGCGCAGCACCGCCAGCGCGGCCAGGAAGCCGAAGGGCACGTAGCCCGCCACGTTGATCCCGAAATCGAAGCCGGTCCAGTAGCGCGGCCAGGGCGCCGCGAGGTAGGACCAGGGCGCCAGGCCTTGGTCGCGCCAATCGGCGAAGGGGTAGAGGCTGGCGTAGACGATCAGCGCCGCGTAGGCGAGCGTCAGCGGCAGCGCGGCGGACTTGTGCGGAGCGTTCACCGTGCAGGCGGCAGGAACGGTGCGCCGGACCCTAGAAGGGCTTGACGACCACCAGCACCACGATGGCCAGCAGCAGCAGCACCGGCACCTCGTTGAAGAAGCGGTACCAGCGGTGGCTGCGCATCGGCGCGCCGGCCAGGAACTTGCGCAGCAGCACGCCGCAGCCATGGTGGTAGCCCAGCACCAGCAGCACCAGCGCCAGCTTGGCGTGCATCCAGCCATTGCCGGGGCCGCGGCCGATGCCGTAGCCCATCCAGAGCCACACGCCGAAGACCAGCGCCGGCACGGCCAGGAAGGTGGTGAAGCGCATCAGCTTGCGCGCCATGAGCAGCAAGCGGGCCCGTTCGGCTTCCGAGCCGGGCGGCACCATCGCCAGGTTGACGAAGATGCGCGGCAGATAGAAGAGGCCGGCGAACCAGCTGGCGATGAAAACGATGTGCAGCGACTTGATCCAGAGCATGGCGGGCAGTTTAGTGGGCGCCCAAAGCCGGTGCCGTGAGGCGTGCTCTTTTCGTGGATCACCGCGGAACGGGCTGCGCCCGGCAGGGCGCGCTGCAGGCTGTGAGCTCGACCCGGCGGTGAACCCGAAATGCCTAAAAAAAAGCCCGGCGTCGAACGCCGGGCTGGGAAGCCCTTTTGCTGTCACACATCAAGGCACCCGCTCAGGGAGGAAAAGCGGGGAGCGGCAAGCCGCCCGGAGCTAATTTAACAAAGCGACAGGAACGTATCAAGCACGTGAACCATTATTTTTTAACAATTGACGGTTCGAACTGAATTCCAAAATACTAATTCTTTGCAGGCATGTGCGCGGTGCCGCCAAGGTCTACGGCGCGTGCTTTCAACACACACTGGGACATCAGGCACAATTTTCGGCATGACGTTGCATGCCCCCTTCCCCGCCGGCCGTCCGCGCCGCCTTCGCCGCGATGCGTTCACACGGAACCTGGTTCGAGAGCACGCGCTCACTTCCTACGACCT
The DNA here is from genome assembly GCF_030317215.1 of Variovorax sp. J2P1-31. NCBI lineage: Bacteria > Pseudomonadati > Pseudomonadota > Betaproteobacteria > Burkholderiales > Comamonadaceae > Variovorax > Variovorax sp. J2P1-31. The sequence continues at coordinate 637,015 of NZ_JASZYA010000004.1, read as the reverse complement.
GATCTATCCCGTCTTCGTGCAGGAAGGCGAACGCAAGCGCGATGCGGTGGCCTCCATGCCCGGCGTCGAGCGCTTCAGCCTCGACACCTTGTTGCCAGTCGCGGAGCAATGCGTGGCACTGGGCATTCCCGTGATGGCGCTGTTTCCGGTCATCGATGCGGGCCTCAAAACACCCGCCGGCGATGAGGCCTTCAATCCCGAGGGCCTGATCCCGCGCGTGGTGGCCGCGCTCAAGTCGCGCTTCCCGGAACTGGGCGTGATGACCGACGTGGCGCTCGATCCCTACACCAGCCACGGCCAGGACGGCCTGCTGGACGACGACGGCTACGTGCTCAACGACCCCACCGTCGAGGTGCTGGTCAAGCAGGCGCTGGTGCAGGCCGCGGCCGGCGTCGACATCGTGGCGCCGAGCGACATGATGGACGGCCGCATCGGCGCCGTGCGCGCCGCGCTCGAGGCCAACGGCGACATCCACACGCGGATCATGGCCTACAGCGCCAAGTACGCGAGCGCCTTCTACGGCCCGTTCCGCGATGCCGTCGGCTCGGCGACGAACCTGGGCAAGAGCAACAAGAAGGTCTACCAGATGGACCCGGGCAACAGCGACGAGGCGCTGCGCGAGGTCGGCCTGGACATCGCCGAAGGCGCCGACATGGTGATGGTCAAGCCCGGCATGCCCTACCTGGACATCGTGCGCCGGGTGAAGGACGAGTTCCGCGTGCCCACCTTCGCCTACCAGGTGAGCGGCGAGTACGCGATGCTCAAGGCGGCCGCGCAGAACGGCTGGCTCGACCACGACGCGGTGGTGCTGGAGAGCCTGCTGGCCTTCAAGCGCGCCGGTGCCGACGGCGTGCTCACCTATTTCGCGCTCGACGCGGCCCGGCTGCTCCAGCAGCAGCGCTGAGTCCGCCCCCCGGCCCGGCATGCGCCTCTTCGAGATCACCGGTTCCCAGGTCGAGGAGCACGACGCGCTGGCACCGCTCGCCCTGCCGGGCGCCTGCCGCCTGGGCTACCTCTGGATCTCGCTCACGCGCGAGGAATTCCGTGCCTCGCTGGCCCAGGTGCAGGGCATCCTCCAGTCGCTGTGCGGCACCCAGCTGGTCGACCTGCACGTGAGCGACCTGCTCAACGACCAGCTGCCGTCGCACTACGACTACACCTCCCTCTACGACGTGCTGGTGTTCCGGCGCCTGGCGGCCGGTGCGGCCGCGCCGCGCGCCGAGGGCGAACCGCGGCTGGCGCGCGGCGGGCCGCCGGTGCTGCGGCGCGTCGACACCCGGCCGGTCGGCTTCGCGGTGTTCGACCGCGTGCTGCTCTCGGTGCATCCGGACGACGGCGCGGTGCGCGACGCCTATGCGGCCAAGCTGCTGGCCGCGGCGCGCAGCGACCGGCCCGAGGGCACGGCGCCGGCGCTCGACGTGCGCGCCACCAGCGCCCGCGTGCCCACCAGCCCGGCCGACCTGATGCTGCGCGTGGTCAACCAGATCGTCGACGCCTACCTCGACCTGCGCCGCGAGCTCACGCGGCAGCTCGACCACTGGCAGGCCGAGCTGATCGACCCGAAGAGCCGCTTCACCAACTGGAGCGCGCTGATGGAAGCGCGCCAGTCGCTGCACCATCTCGACGAGATCTGCGAGGACCAGCGCGCGGCGGTGCAGGACTGGATCGACGCGATGGAGACCCTGCCGACGCCCGACACCGCGCCCGAGCTGCGCGAGCGCGAACTGCTCATGGTGCGCAGCCGCGACGTGCTCGAGCACATCGAGCGCGTGGTGCACCACGTGCGCCGGCTCGAGCAGAACGCCGAGACCGCGGTGCAGATGCACTTCAGCGTCCAGAGCCACCGGGCCAACGACATCATGCGGGTGCTGACGGTGCTGACCGCCATCTTCCTGCCCCTGAACCTGATCGCCGGCATCTTCGGCATGAACTTCGAGTTCATCCCGCTGGTGCACAAGGCCGACGGCTTCTGGATCGCGATGGCCTCGATGGGCGTGATCGCGCTGTCGCTGGTGGTCGTGTTCTGGCGCAAGCGCTACCTCGCGCGCACCGGGCGCTGAAACCGGGCGCCCATGAAAAAACCGGACGACGCTCGCGCATCGCCCGGTTCTTCCGGATTCGATCTCAACCGCCGCTCGGGCGGCCGTGGATCAGAGGCCGGCCTGGTTGGTGCGGGCCAGCGAACCGTTCGTGTAGGCAGCGGGGATGGTGCTGTTCACGAAAGCCTTGCGGTCCAGGTTCTGGTTCGGTGCGTGGGCGGCAGCGACGGCTTGCTCGGCGACGGCAGCGCGGCTGGTCGACGAGACCAGGGCCGGCGTGACGCGCGAACCGTTGGTGACGTTCTGGTTCGGAGCGTGAGCGGCGGCGACGCCTTGCGCTTCGATGGTGGCGCGGCTGTTCACCGAGTTGACTTGTTGCACGCCTTGGTAGTTTTCAGCGTGGGCGCCGGCAACGGCGATGAACGACAGGGCAGCAGCAGCGATGATTTGGGTGGTCTTCATTTTCATTTCCTTCAGTGTTCAAGAGAGCTATCGAACCGGTCGGGAGTGGTGGCGGTCCTGAATGACGCGCGGCACCCTCGAGGCCCTGTTCACTCGGGCTTGCTTGGAAGGCTGGCCCGTGGGATGAATTGTGCTGCGAAAATATGGGGTAAACCCGCAGGAAACGGAACCACGGTGTTCACGAAAACGAAACAATGGGGCATTCCCGGGCCTCTACCCGGGGCTTTGTATCGTTTTTCACAGCGCTCCTGCCCTCCCCGGCCCCAACACGGAAGACCATGGACAGCCTAGACCTACTCAAGACCTTTCGCGAGGTCGCTGCACTCGGCAGCTTCTCGGGCGCCGCCAAGCGCCTGGACATGTCCAAGGCCACGGTCAGCAAGTACGTGGCCGAGCTCGAATCGCGCTTCGGCGTGCGCCTGTTGAACCGCTCGACGCGTTCGGTCAGCCTCACCGACGCCGGCGCCCTGCTGCTCGAGCGCAGCAAGCCGGTGATGGAGATGGTGGCGCTGACCCAGGCCGAACTGCAGGAGCATGCGAGCCGGCCCACCGGGCGGCTGCGCATCACGGCGCCGCACGGCATGGGCCAGGGCGACCTGCCGCTGCTGCTGGCGCAGTTCATGGGCTACTACCCCGAGGTCAGCATCAGCCTGCACCTGACCAACCGCACGGTCGACATGGCCGAGGAAGCGGTGGACCTGGCGCTGCGCTTCGGCCCGATCGAGGACGACAACCTGATCGTGCGCAAGCTGCTGCAGATGCCGCTGGTGGTCTGCGCCTCGCCGATCTACTGGAAGAAGCACGGCAAGCCCGAGCATCCCTCGGAGCTGGCCACCCACGACACGCTCACGCATTCGCGCCTGGGCCCGCATCCGCAGTGGCGCTTCGAGGTCGACGGCAAGCCGCTGGACGTGCACGTCAAGAGCCGCATGGACTCGACCGAAGGGGCGCCGCTGATCGAGGTGGCGCTGCAGGGCTTCGGCGTGACCTACATGCCGGCGCTGCTGGTGCAGCCCTACCTCGACCGCGGCGAGCTGGTGCCGGTGCTGCAGGACTATGTGCGCGTCGACATGTGGCTGTCGGCCGCCTACCTCCAGCGCCGCCACAACAGCGCGGCGCTGCGGGCGCTGGTCGACTTCCTGCAGACCCGCATCGGCACCCGCGCCAAGACCGACGCCAAGGCCAAGGCGAAAGCCAAGGCCGGCGCGGCGACCTGATCGCCGGCGCGGCCTCGGCCGGACGGCCTCAGGCCAGGTGCTGCGCGAAGAACTTCAGCGTGCGCTCGCGTGCCACCTTGGCGGCTTCGGCGTTGTAGGCGCCGCGCTGGTCGCAGTTGAAGCCGTGGTGCGCCTCGTAGAGGTGCACCTCGACCTCGGGATGGGCCTTCTTGAAGGCCTCGACGCTGTCGAGCGGAATCCAGTGGTCCTCGGTGGCGAAGTGCGCGAGCACCGGCACCTTCGGCTTGCGGGCGATCTCCTCGGGCGTGGTCACGCCGCCGCCGTAGTACGGTGCCGCGGCCGACAACCCGCTCACGCCGGCCGCCGCGCGCCAGGTCAGCAGGCCGCCCCAGCAGTAGCCGACGATGCCGACCTTGCCGCCGCGCGCCGCGTACTCGACGGCCGCCTGCAGGTCCTGCAGCACGCCGGGCGCGGGCAGCGCCTCGACCGCGGTCTTCAGCGCGAAGCCGGCGTTCATGTCTTCGGTGGTGTAGCCCAGTTCGACGTCCGGCTTCACGCGCTGGAAGGTCGCCGGCGCGACGGCCAGGTAGCCCTCGGCCGCATAGCCGTCGGCCACCGAGCGGATGTGCGAGTTGACGCCGAAGATCTCCTGCACCACGACGACCGCGCCCTTGGGCTGGCCCGCGGGCTCGGCCACGTAGGCGGGAAAGGTGAAGCCGTCTTTGGCGGTGAGATCGATGAATTGACCCATGGTCGGTGCTCCTTCAAGGTTGCGGGGAAATGTCTTGGGGCCGGCTCAGCCCGGTTCGTTCAATGCGCGCTCGACGAAATCGAGGCGGTCCTGGCCCCAGAACAGTTCGCCGTCGACCACGTAGGTGGGCGCACCGAAGACCTGGGCGTCGATGGCCTGCTGCGTGTAGTCGTCGTAGCGCTCCTGCACGGCCTGGCTCTGGGATTGCTCGACCCGCTTGGCCGGCAGCCCGCATTCGACGGCCAGCGCCTCGAGCACCGTCGGATCGGCGATGTTGCGCTCCTGCAGCCAGACCGCGGCGAACACCGCGCTGCCGACCCGCAGCGCGGTCTCGGTGCCGTCGTGCAGGTCGATGGCGATCAGGAACTTGGCCGCATCGTCGCCGGACACCGGGAAGAACTTGGGCTTGAGGTTGATCGGCAGGCCCAGGTGACGCGAGAAACGCGCCATCTCGACCAGCCGGTAGGCCTGGCGCTGCGGTGCGCGCTTGCCCAGCGGCAGGCCACCGGAGACCGGGAACACCGCGCCGAAGTCCACCGGCCGCAGCCGGACCGTCGCACCGGCGGCCCGCGCCATCGCGACGAAGCGCGCGTGGCCCAGGTAGGTCCAGGGGCTCTGCGGAGTGAAGTAGTAGTCGATCGTGCGGGGCATGGCGGTCCTCGGGGTGTGGGCGGTGCTGTAATCCGGCTCGGCAGCTTTTTTAACCGAGGCACAGCTTTTGTGCAGGAGGCGGGATTTGGACCAGCAAGTGCTTCTGATCACCGGCGGCGGTCGCGGCATCGGTGCCGCCACCGCCCTGCTCGCGACGCGACGCGGTTACGCGGTCGCCGTCAACTATGCCAGCAACTCGCTGGCGGCGGACGAGGTGGTGCGGCGCATCCGTGCCGAGGGCGGCACCGCCATCGCGGTCCAGGCCGACGTGGGCGACGAGGCCCAGGTGCTGGCCATGTTCCGCAAGCTCGACGCCAGGTTCGGCCGGCTCGACGCGCTGGTCAACAACGCCGGCGTCGTCGACCGGCAGGCGCGGGTCGACGAGATGAGCGTGGCGCGGCTCGAGCGCATGTTCCGCATCAACGTGATCGGCAGCTTCGTCTGCGCGCGCGAGGCGGTGCGGCGCATGAGCACCAGACACGGCGGCCAGGGCGGCGCGATCGTCAATGTCTCGAGCGGCGCGTCCCGGCTGGGCTCGGCCGGCCAGTACGTGGACTACGCGGCCAGCAAGGGCGCGATCGACACCTTCACCGTCGGCCTGGCCAGGGAAGTGGCCGACGAGGGCATCCGGGTGAACGCGGTGCGCCCGGGCCTGATCGAGACCGAGATCCACGCCTCCGGCGGCATGCCCGAGCGCGCCGCGGCGCTGGCGCCCACGGTGCCGATGAAGCGCACCGGCACGCCCGAGGAGATCGCCGGCGCGATCCTGTGGCTGCTGTCGGCCGAGGCCAGCTACACCACCATGGCGCTGCTCGATGTGACCGGGGGCCGCTGAGATGGCCAGCCCCACCATGGACCTGATCAAGCCGCTGATCACGCTGCTGGCCATCGTCAACCCGCTGGCGATCGTGCCCTTCTTCATCCACTACACGCAGGGCTACACCGAAGACCAGCGCCGGCGCACCGCCTGGGTCTCGGCCTTCAGCGCCTTCCTGGTGATCGCCGCCAGCGCGCTGATCGGGTTGCAGCTGCTGGGCTTCTTCAACATCTCGATCGCCAGCTTCCAGGTCGGCGGCGGCATGCTGCTGCTGATCAGCTCGCTCAACATGCTCAATGCGCAGCCGGCCGAATCGAAGACCAACGAGGAGGAGATCCGCGCCACCGAAGTCAAGGCCTCGCTGGGCGCCTCGATCGCGGTGGTGCCGCTGACCATCCCGCTGCTGACCGGGCCGGCCACCATGTCGACCATGGTGATCTATGCCGAGAAGACGCAGCACGTCTGGGAGCTGGCCTTGCTGGTGGGCTACGGCGTGGTGATCGGGCTGGCGACCGGCGTGGCCTTTTCGCTGGCCGAGCCGATCGCGCGCGTGCTGGGCAAGACCGGCATCAACGTGATGACCCGGCTCATGGGCCTGATCCTGGCCGCGCTGGCGGTCGAGGTCATGGCCGACGGCCTGGGCAAGCTGTTCCCGGTGCTGGGGCGCGGCGCGCTCTAGCTAGCGCACCTGGTCGACCCAGGCCACCACCTCCGCGATGGCCGCGTCGCTGGCCGCCGCGAGCGCCTTCACGCCGCCCGGCGCGTCGGCGCTGGGCGCGGGGCGCTGCACCACGAAGCTGCGCTGCGCGAGCACGCTGTCGCCGCCGGCGGCGCTCTGGATCAGCGTGGCGCGCAGCCGCACCAGGCCCGAGCTCCGGGTGGGCGATTCGAAATAGTGGCTGAACTCGTCGAGCGAGATGCGCAAGGTCCGCGGCACGCGTCCCGCGCTGCGCGCCAGGGTGGCGCTCTCTTCCCGGTTGAGCACCGTGCGCTGCACGGCCAGCGCATCGCGCAGCCGCTGGTAGAGCAGCTGGTTGGGCGCCATGCTCCAGCGCGACTGGCCGTAGGGCCGCATCTCGTTGGCGTCGGCATAGGCCAGCCGGTAGAGGATCTGCGGGCTTTCGAGCCGCGCGCCGGCGTCGATCTCGGCCAGCGCCAGCGTCGGCAGGCGGGCCGCGTCAGCCGGTGCCTGCGGCAGCGACAGCACCGGGCCGAAGTCGTAGAGCGTGGCGCGCGCCGGCCGGTCGGGCAGCGCGCCGCAGCCGGCCAGCAGGGCCGCGAGCAGCAGCGCGCCGGCGCGCAGGCCAGTGGGAAGCGAGGGTGCGTGGTTCATGGTCATCGCCTTCATCAGGGACGTGCGGCGGCGGGCGCCGAGAAGCCCGGCTCGCCCGGGCCGGCGGCCGTGCCGCCGTTGCCGAACAGCAGCGACTGCGGGTTGTCGTTGATGCCGTCGGCCGCGCGGCCGAGGCGGCGCACCGCGGTCGAGGTGTCGTCGGCCACGCGGTTGAGCCGCGGCAGCGTCGCGCCATTGAAGCTGTCGACCGCCTGCGACAGCGCCTTGGTGCCCTCGCCCAGCCGGTCGATCGGGCCGTCGGGCGCGTTGAGCCGGGTGGCGGTCGCGTTGAGGTTGTTGGCCACGCGCGAGATGTCGCCGGCCGCGGTCTTGACCGTGCCCATGGTGTCGCGCGTGCGGTCGATCAGCGGCGGCAGCGCCTGCAGCGCCGGGTTGAGGCCGGTCTTGACCGTGTTGTCGATCTGGCGCGTGAGCTGGTTGGCGCTGGCCGCGGCCTGCGCGATGTTCTCCAGCGCGTCGGCGATGCGCTTCTGGTTGGTGTCGCCGAGCAGCGTGTTGGCGCGCTTCGTGACCTCCTCCACCTGGTTGAGGATGGCCTCGCCGCGGTCCTGCAGCTGCGCCAGCGCCGAAGGCTTGAGCGGGATGCGCGGCGGGTTCTCGTCGTCGGGCGCCAGCACCACCTGCGATTCGCCCTTGTCGTCGATGGCGAGGAAGGCCAGGCCGGTCACGCCCTGGTAGCTCAGCGTCGCGAAGCTCGAGGTGGTGAGCGGCACGCGCTCGTCGACCGCGATGCGCAGGCGCACGTTGCCCTTGACCTTGGGATCGAAATCGATCGCCGTGACCTTGCCGACCGCGATGCCGCGGTAGCGCACCATGGCCTGCGGCTGCAGGCCGCTGACCGCGTCGCGGGTGGAGAGTTCGTAGGTGTGGCGCACGGTGTTGTCGCGCGTGAGCCAGACCACCAGCGCCACCAGCACGGCGAGCAGGCCGAGCACGAAGGCGCCGGCGGCGAGGGCATGGGACTTGTTTTCCATGGGGCTATCTTTCCGAAGCGGCGGCCGCGGCGGGGGCCGGCGCGTCATGCAGGGCTTCCATCGCGCGCAGGCCGCGTCCGCCGAGGAAGTATTCGCGGATGAAGGGATGCTCGCAAGCGATCACCTCGCGCGGCAGGCCGGAGACGATCACGTGCTGGTCGGCCAGCACCGCGATGCGGGTGCTGAGGTCGAACAGCGTGTCGAGGTCGTGCGTGACCATCACCACCGTGAGCCCGAGCTCGCGGTGCAGGCTGCGCAGCAGGTCGCAGAAGCCGTCGGCGCTCTCGGGGTCGAGCCCGGCCGTGGGCTCGTCGAGCAGCAGCAGCGGCGGGTCCATGATCAGCGCGCGCGCCAGCGCCACCCGCTTGATCATGCCGCCCGAGAGCGCCGACGGGCTCTTGTGGGCCTGCGCCGGATCGAGCCCCACCAGCTGCAGCTTGACCAGCGCCGCGTCGCGGATCAGCGCGTCGGGCAGGAGCTTGAGCTCGCGCAGCGGCAGCGCGATGTTCTCCAGCACGCTGAAGGCCGAGAACAGCGCGCCGTGCTGGAACAGCATGCCGACCTTGGCCGCGTCCCGCGCGCCGAGCTGGCCCGGGCGCTGGCCCAGCACCGTGACCTCGCCGCGCGTCGGATGCTCGAGCCCGAGGATCTGGCGCAGCAGCACCGTCTTGCCGGTGCCCGAGCCGCCGACCAGCGACAGCACCTCGCCGCGCCGGATCGTCAGGTCGAGGTCGCGGTGCACCACCTGCTCGCCGCCGCCGTTCGAGGACGGGAAGGCGGTCCAGAGCCGGCGGATCTCGACCACGGCGGGCGCGTCGGCGGCGGGTGCGTCGATCATCGGAAGCCCACGCCCTTGAACAGCACGGCGAACAGCGCATCGACCAGGATCACCACGGTGATCGAGGTCACGACCGAGGAGGTGGTGCCGCGCCCCAGGCTCTCGGTGTTGGGCTTGACCTTCATGCCGAAGTAGCAGGCCACCAGCGCGATCAGGATGCCGAACACCGCCGACTTGCCCAGCGCGAGCCAGAGGTTCGACAGCGGCACCGCGCGCGGCAGCGCCTGCAGGAAATAGGCGGGCGACAGGTCGAGCGCGAGGTCGGCCGCGATCATGCCGCCGAACAGCGCCGCCATCGAGGTCCACATGCTGATCAGCGGCATCGCGACGGCCAGCGCCAGCACCCGCGGCATCACCAGCCGGAATCCGGGCGGGATGCCCATGACGCGCATCGCGTCGAGCTCCTCGGTCACGCGCATCACACCGATCTGCGCGGTGATGGCCGAGCCCGAGCGGCCCGCCACCAGCACCGCGGCCAGAACCGGCCCGAGCTCGCGGATCAGCGAGAGGCCGAGGATGTTGACCATGAAGGTCTCGGCGCCGTAGTTGCGCAACTGGTTCGAGGTCAGGTAGGCCAGCACCACGCCGATCAGCAGCCCGACCAGCGCGGTGATCGGCAGCGCCGTGGTGCCGAACTGGTAGAGCTGGCCCGAAAGGTCGCGCCAGGGGCCGCGGTGCGGCGCGCGGACCAGCGTGCCGATGTCGAGCACCAGCTGGCCGATCATCTGCAGGAAGTCGCGCGCCACCGCCAGCCCGCGCGGGCCGTTGTGGGCGAAGGACCTGAAGCGGTCCGCCAGCGTGGGCCGGGGCTCGACCGGCGGCCGGCAGGTGAATTTGGCGACGTGCTCGAGCACCGCCTTGTGCGAGGGGTCGAGTTCCAGCCGCTGCGGCCAGGCACCGCCCCAGTGGTTCCAGAGCAGCTGGGCGCCGATGTGGTCGAGCTGCTCGATCGGGCGCAGGTCCCAGGCCAGCTCGGTCTTCTGCGGCAGTTCGCGCAGGCCCTGCGCGAGCGCGTTCCAGTCGTTGCGCGAGGAGAAGGCCAGCACCGTCCAGAGGCCCTGCGCCACGACCGCGCCGGCGGCGTCGGCCACGATGCGCGGCGGCGCGGACACCACCCCGCTCGGCGCCGCGGCGACGGGGGTGGGCGCGGTGTGCGGCGCTGAAGGTGGCATGGACGCGATCTGTTCCGGAAAGGCTCTTTGTGACGGCCGCGTCATCCTAACCGCAGGGGGTGACGAAACGAGCCGCCGGCTCAGCGGGCCTCCACCGGAAAACCCGCGGCCAGTTCGGCGCGCAACCAGCTGACGAAGGCCGTCACCGCGCGCGGCACGTGCGTGGCATAGGGGCGGATCGCATAGAGCCGGTCGCCGAAGGCGCCGACCGGCTGCCATTTGGGCAGCACCTCGACCAGCTTGCCCGCCTGCAGCGCCGACTGCGCGCTGAAGTCGGGCAGCAGCGCGATGCCCAGGCCGGCGATCGCGGCGTCGCGCAGCGCCTCGCTGTTGTTGGCGGCCAGCGGCCCCGAGACCGGCACCGTGACGCGCGGCGCGGCCGAGGGCTTGCGCGTCTCGAAATGCCAGGCCGGCGTGTCCTGCGCGCGCGGGTAGTGCAGGCAGTCGTGCGCGCCCAGGTCGGCCGGCACCTCCGGCACGCCGCGCCGGCGCAGGTAGGCGCGGCTGGCCACCAGCACCGAGCGGGTCTCGCAGAGCGTCCACGCGACATGGGTGTCGGGCGGCGCGGCCGTGTGGCGGACCGCGAGGTCGAAGCCCTCCATCGCCAGCGAGCTGAGCCGGTCCGAGAGTTCGAGTTCGATGCGCACCTCGGGCTGCGCGCGCAGGAAGTCGGCCAGCCGCGGCACCAGCTGCTGGCGCGCGAAGGCCACCGGCGCGGTCACGCGCACCCGGCCGCGCGGCACGCCCGCCAGGTCGCGCACGCCGGAAAAGCTGTGGGCGATCTGCTCGAAAGGGGCGCGCATGTCCTCCACCAGCCGCTGCCCGGCCTCGGTGAGCCGCACGCTGCGCGTGGTGCGCTGCACCAGCGGCACGCCGGCCGCGCGCTCGAGCTCGGCGATGCGCTGGCTCATCGCCGCCTTGCTCACACCCAGGCGCTGCGCGGCGGCGGTGAAGCTGCCTTGCTGGCTCAGCACCGTGAGCCAGTGCAGGTGGGTCCAGAGCGACTCGATCTTTTGGTCTTCCATGCCGCCATTGTTCACCATCGCGAACAATCAATTCAGTTTTCGCGCCTAGGCGGGCGCCGACCCGCTGCCTAAACTGCGGGCACTCTCCCTCCCCCCCAGACACCCGTCCACGCGAAAGACCGTCCATGTCCACAGCCATCGCCCACTACATCCAAGGCCAGCCGGTCGCCAACACCTCGGGCCGCGCCCAGGACGTGACCAACCCGGCCACCGGGGCCGTCACCGTCCAGGTCGGCCTGGCCGGCGTCGACCAGGTCAACGCCGCCGTGGCCGCCGCGCAGGCCGCGTTCCCCAAGTGGGCCGACACGCCGCCGATCCGCCGCGCCCGCGTGATGTTCAAGTTCCTGCAGCTGCTCAACGAACACAAGGACGAGCTGGCCCACCTGATCACCGCCGAGCACGGCAAGGTGTTCACCGACGCGCAGGGCGAGGTCAGCCGCGGCATCGACATCGTCGAGTTCGCCTGCGGCATTCCGCAGCTGCTCAAGGGCGACTTCACCGAGCAGGTCTCGACCGGCATCGACAACTGGACGCTGCGCCAGCCGCTGGGCGTGGTGGCGGGCATCACGCCCTTCAACTTCCCGGTGATGGTGCCGATGTGGATGTTCCCGGTGGCGATCGCCGCGGGCAACACCTTCGTGCTCAAGCCCAGCCCGACCGACCCGAGCGCCTCGCTGCGCATGGCCGAGCTGCTCAAGGAAGCCGGCCTGCCCGACGGCGTGTTCAACGTGGTGCAGGGCGACAAGGTCGCGGTCGATGCGCTGCTCGAGAACCCCGACGTCAAGGCCATCAGCTTCGTCGGCTCGACGCCGATCGCCAACTACATCTACGAGACCGGCGCCCGCCACGGCAAGCGCGTGCAGGCCCTGGGCGGCGCGAAGAACCACATGGTGGTGATGCCCGACGCCGACATCGACCAGGCGGTCGACGCGCTGATCGGCGCGGGCTACGGCTCGGCCGGCGAGCGCTGCATGGCGATCTCGGTGGCGGTGCTGGTGGGCGACGTGGCCGACCGGCTGCTGCCCAAGCTGATCGAGCGCACCAAGACGCTGCAGGTGCTCGACGGCGAGAACCTCGCGGCCGAGATGGGCCCGATCGTCACCCGCGCCGCGCACGAACGCATCACCGGCTACATCGACCTGGGCGTGAAGGAAGGCGCCAAGCTGCTGGTCGACGGCCGCGGCTTCGACGGCGCCAAGGCCGGCGCGGGCTGCGCCGACGGCTTCTGGATGGGCGGCACGCTGTTCGACCACGTCACGCCCGAGATGCGCATCTACAAGGAAGAGATCTTCGGCCCGGTGCTGGGCTGCGTGCGCGTGGACGACCTGGCGGCCGCGGTCGACCTGATCAACGCCCACGAGTTCGGCAACGGCGTGTCGTGCTTCACCCGCGACGGCAACGTGGCGCGCGAGTTCGGCCGCCGCATCCAGGTCGGCATGGTCGGCATCAACGTGCCGATTCCGGTGCCCATGGCCTGGCACGGCTTCGGCGGCTGGAAGCGCTCGCTGTTCGGCGACATGCATGCCTACGGCGAGGAAGGCGTGCGCTTCTACACCAAGCAGAAGAGCATCATGCAGCGCTGGCCGGAAAGCATCGGCAAGGGCGCCGAGTTCGTCATGCCGACGGCGAAGTAAGCCTGTCAGCATTCCGGCGGGAATCGCCACCTACACTGACCAGCCCGAGGCACGGACACACCGGCCCGGGCTTTTTTTTCGATCTGGAGACAACGCGTGAGCAAGAGCGACAGTGACAGCGAAAGCACCTTCGACTACATCGTGATCGGCGGCGGCACGGCCGGCGCCCTGATGTGCAACCGGCTCACCCGGCAGGCGCAGAAGCGCACCCTGCTGATCGAGGCCGGCCGCCGCGACGACTACCACTGGATCCACATCCCGGTCGGCTACCTCTACTGCATCGGCAACCCGCGCACCGACTGGCTCTACAACACCGAGCCCGACCCGGGCCTCAACGGCCGCGCGCTGCGCTACCCGCGCGGCAAGACGCTGGGCGGCTCGTCCTCGATCAACGGGATGATCTACATGCGCGGCCAGGCGCGCGACTACGACCAGTGGGCCGCGCTCACCGGCGACGACAGCTGGCGCTGGAGCGAGGTGCTGCCGGCCTTCAAGAAGCACGAGGACCACTACCTGGGCGCCGACGAGATGCACGGCGCGGGCGGCGAATGGCGGGTCGAGAAGCAGCGGCTGCGCTGGGACATCCTCGACGCCTTCGCGCTGGCGGCGCAGGAAGCCGGCATCCCGCATTCCACCGACTTCAACCGCGGCAGCAACGAAGGCGTCGGCTACTTCCAGGTCAACCAGAAGAACGGCTGGCGCTGGAACACGGCCAAGGCCTTCCTGCGCCCGGTCTGCTACGGCCGGCCCAACTTCGAGATGTGGACCAACGCCCACGTCACCCGGCTGATCGTCGAGACCCAGGCCGACGGCCGCCAGCGCTGCACCGGCGTCGAGGTCTGGGACGGCAAGGAGATGGTCACCGCGCACGCGACCCAGGAGGTGGTGCTGTGCGGCGGCGCCATCGGCTCGCCGCAGATCCTGCAGCTCTCGGGCATCGGCCCGGCCGAGCTCTCGCGCCAGCACGGCATCCCGGTGGTGGCCGACCTGCCGGGCGTGGGCGCCAACCTGCAGGACCACCTGCAGATCCGCGCGGTGTTCAAGATCGAGGGCGCGCCCACGCTCAACGTGCTGGCCTCCTCGCTGTTCGGCAAGGCGAAGATCGGCCTCGAGTACGCGTTGAAGCGCACCGGGCCGATGAGCATGGCCCCCTCGCAGCTGGGTGCCTTCACGCGCAGCTCGCCGGACCACGAATGGCCGAACCTCGAGTACCACGTGCAGCCGCTGTCGCTCGATGCCTTCGGCGACCCGCTGCATGCCTTCCCGGCCTTCACCGCCAGCGTGTGCAACCTGAACCCGACCAGCCGCGGCACGGTGCGCATCAAGAGCGGGCGCTTCGGCGACGCGCCCGCGATCGCGCCCAACTACCTGAGCACCGTCGAGGACCGACAGGTCGCCGCCGACTCGCTGCGGGTGACGCGGCGCATCGTGGCGCAGCCCGCGCTCGCGAAGTACAAGCCCGAGGAATGGAAGCCCGGCCTGCAGTACCAGACCGACGAGGAACTCGCGCGGCTGGCCGGCGACATCGCGACCACCATCTTCCATCCGGTGGGCACCGCCAAGATGGGCGCCAACGACGATCCGATGGCCGTGCTCGACTCGCACTTCCGTGTGCGCGACGGCAAGGGCGGCCTGATCGCGGGCCTGCGCGTGGTCGACGCCAGCGCGATGCCGACCATCACCAGCGGCAACACCAACAGCCCGACGCTGATGATGGCGGAGCGGGCCGCGGAATGGATCGTGCGCGGCGACTGAGGCCGCGGCGACTCAGTCGCCGCGCCGCGCCTCGGCCACGATCCAGTCCCTGAAGGCGCGCAGCAGCGGCGCCTGCGCGCGCGACTCGGCATACACCAGGTAGTAGGCGTCGGAACTGGTGAGCGCCTGCGGGAACAGCACGGTGAGCGTGCCGGCCGCGATCTCGGCCTCGACCAGGAAGCTGGGCAGCAGGGCCGCGCCCAGCCCCGACACCGCCGCCTGCGCGATCATCGAGAACTGCTCGAAGCGCGGCCCGCGCAGCGCCGGCGCCCCGGCCACGCCCACCTGCTCGAACCATTCGGCCCACTGCATCGGCCGGGTGCTCTGCTGCAGCAGCACCACCGCCGCCAGGTCCTCCGGGCTGCGGATCGCGTGGCGCTCGGCGAAGGCCGGGCTGCACACCGGGACCACCGCCTCGTGCATCAGGTACTCGCAGGCCGCGCCGGCCCAGTGCGGGGCGCCGAAGTGGATCGCCGCGTCGAAGGGCTCCTGCGCGAAGTCGAAGGGCTCGGAGCGGGCCGCGAAGTTCACCGTGACCTCCGGATGCAGCGCGACGAAGCCGCCCAGCCGCGGGATCAGCCAGCGCGTGCCCAAGGTGGGCAGCACGGCCAGGTTCAGCAGCCCGCCGCCGCCGGCCGAGGCCATCACCTTCTGCGTGGCGGCGGACATCTGCTGCAGCGCCGCGCGCACGTCGGCCTCGTAGACGCGGCCGACGTCGGTCAGCACGATGCGCTGGCGCACCCGGTGGAACAGGGCCACGCCGAGCTGCTCCTCGAGCTGGCGGATCTGGCGCGAGACCGCGCTCTGCGTGAGGTGCAGCTCGTCGGCCGCGCGCGAGATGCTGTGGTGCCGCGCCGCGGCCTCGAAGGCCAGCAGGTCGGCAACCGGCGGCAGGAAGGATTTTCTGAACATGGTCATTCGAGGGGGGAATGAAGGATGCTGCATCGTCGGCCGGGTCGGTATGCAGCTCCGGCGCTCAGCCACACTTCATTCTCCACCAGCATCAAGTTCTTCCACTTTTTCGCTATGCAATGGCGCCCGGCTGACCGACAGTGGCGCTCGCGCCCGTTGGCCGTTCCCACCCCGTACCGATCCTTCCCCCGGAGACAACACAACATGAAGAAGCCCCTCAAGTCCCTCGCCGTGGCGGCCCTGTGCGCCCTCGCCTGCGCGGGCGCCACCGCGCAGCAGGCCCCGGCCGGCGGCACGCTCGACAAGATCAAGGCCAGCGGCAAGGCCGTGCTGGGCGTGCGCGAAGCCTCGCCGCCGATGGCCTACATGCTGGGCGCGGGCGAGAAGTACGTGGGCTACCACGTCGAGCTGTGCGAGCGCGTGCTGAAAGACATCGTGCCCAGCGCCAAGCTCGAGTACATGGCCGTGACGGCGCAGAACACCATCCCGCTGGTGCAGAACGGCACGCTGGACATCGGCTGCGGCCCGACCACCAACAACCTGGCGCGCCAGCAGCAGGTGGCCTTCGCCCTCACCACCTACGTGAGCGAGGTGCGCATGGCGACCAAGGTCGACTCGGGCATCACCACGCTCGACCAGCTCGCGGGCCGCAACGTGTCGGCCTCGACCGGCACCACCGCCGTGCAGCTGCTGCGCAAGCGCGAACGCGCGACCAACGCCACCTACAACACCATGCTCGGCAAGGACCACCTCGAGAGCTTCCTGATGCTGGAATCGGGCCGCGCCGACGCCTTCGTGCTCGACGACAACCTGCTCGCCGGCATCATCGCCAACGCCAAGAACCCGACGGCCTACCGCATCGTGGGCGACGCGCTGGGCGCCGAGCCGATCGCGCTGCTGTTCCGCAAGGACGACCCGGCCTTCAAGACCGCGGTCGACGACGCGCTGCGCAAGCTCATGAAGAGCGGCGAGCTGGAGAAGGTCTACACCAAGTGGTTCGTGGCGCCGATCCCGCCGCGCAACACCAGCCTCAACCTGCCGATGAGCCCGGCGCTCAAGCAGCTGATCGCCGAACCCAACGACAAGCCGCTGGAGAGCTACGCCAAGTAAGCCGGGGCTTCAGCGCAGCCCGCCCACGTAGCGCGACGCCGGAGCACCGGGTGCGCCCTGGCGCAGCAGCGTCTCGCGCAGGCGCGCCGCGGCCACGATGGGCGCCATCGCCACCTCCAGCCGGTCGGCGATGGCCGCGAGCTCGGCGTCGTTCTGCTCGACGGCATGGGCGCGCGCGAAGCGCAGCACCTCGATGGCGTAGTCGGCGTTGGCCGCCATCCACTCGGTGTCGGTCACGCGGCCGGTCTTGCGCCGCAGCGCCACGTGCAGCCGCGCCGCGATGGCGATCCGTTCGTTCTCGGTCATTGACGGCCTCCCATGTGATGCTTCATCCGCCGAGGCGCTCCCGGTGCACGCCCAGGTCCAGCCCGAGGGCTTCGGTGTCCTCGCTCACCCGCAGGCCCACGATCACGCGCACCAGCCACAGCACCAGCGCGGTCGCCACGGCGCTGTAGAGCGCCACCGCGCCCACCGCCAGCGCCTGCGTCGCCACGCTGCCGCGCACGCCCGACAGGCGCGCGTCGGCGAACACGCCGGTCAGCAGCGAGCCCACCAGCCCGCCGATGCCGTGCACGCCGAACACGTCGAGCGAATCGTCGGCCCGCAGCAGCTGCTTGAGCGCGGTCGCGCCCCAGTAGCAGGCCAGCCCGGCGATGGCGCCGATCAGCGCCGCCGCGCCGGGCGTGACGAAGCCGGCCGCGGGCGTGATCGCCACCAGGCCGGCCACCAGCCCCGAGCACAGGCCCAGCAGCGAGGGGCTGCGCCGCACCGCCCATTCGCCCAGCATCCAGCTCAGCGCGCCGGCCGAGGCCGCGATGTGGGTGCAGGCCATGGCCAGCCCCGCGCGGCCGTCCGCCGCCAGGGCCGAGCCGGCGTTGAAGCCGAACCAGCCGACCCACAGCAGGCCCGCGCCGACCATGGTGAAAGCCAGGCTGTAGGGCTCGAAGGGCTCGTGACCGTAGCCGCGGCGCGGGCCCAGCACGTAGGCGCAGACCAGGCCGGCGATGCCCGCATTGACGTGCACCACCGAGCCGCCCGCGAAATCGAGCGCGCCCAGCCGCGCCAGCCAGCCGCCCGGCTCCCAGACCCAGTGCGCGATCGGCACGTAGACCACCAGGCTCCAGAGCGCCGCGAACCACAGCACGGCGGCGAAGCGCATGCGCTCGACGAAGGCGCCGATCACCAGCGCCGCGGTGATGACCGCGAAGCTGAGCTGGAACATCGCATAGACCGATTCCGGGATCCGCGGCGCGATGTGGCTCACGGCCAGCGTGCCCGCCTCGTGCAGGTAGTCGAAGCCCGCGAAGCCGAAGCGCGAGCTGCCGCCCAGCCAGGCCGAGCCCGGCGTGAAGGCCAGCGAGTAGCCCAGCGCGAACCACACCAGCGACACCACGGCGGTGATGCCGACCACCGCCGCCATGGTGTTGAGCACGTTCCGGCGCCGCACCATGCCGGCGTAGAACAGCGCGATGCCGGGCAGCGTCATCAGCAGCACCAGCACGGTGGCGGTCATCATCCAGCCGGTGTCGGCCGCGCTGATCGTGGCCTGGGCGACGACCGCCGGGCCGGCCGGGTCCGCCGCGGCGCCGCCGCAGGCCCCCGCCAGCAGGGCTGACAGGCCAACCGCCAGTTTCCGGTGCTTCATGTGCCGCTCGCCTTCGTTGTGGAAACGAAAAACGTCTTGCACGAGCCGTGCCACCGGCCACATCTTGAAACATCCACGGCGGTGCACCCGCCACCAGCGGGTAATTCCCGATGCACTGCCGCGGTGCACCCCCTAAAGTTGCGCCACTCGCAGACGGCACGCCCGTAGCGCGGGGGTACCGAGGAGACAATTTTTCCAGGCGCACGAACGCCGACAACAAGAACAGAGACAAGACCAGGCATTCATCAGAAATGCCGTTGAAGAAATGGAAAAGGCGCCGCTGGTCGGCGCCTTTTCTTTTGGGCGCCACCAGGCGCCGCGCCAGGGCCGCCCCAGGCCCCTGCGACAATCCCGCCCCATGGAAATGCTGGTGCTCACGCTCGGCTCGCTGTTCGCGGGCTTCATCGATTCGATCGTGGGAGGCGGCGGACTGATCCTGGTGCCGGTGCTGTTCAGCGTGTTCCCGGGCGCCGCGCCCGCCACCTTGTTCGGCACCAACAAGAGCGCCTCGGTCTGGGGCACGGCCGCGGCCACGGCCCAGTTCGCGCGCAAGGTCGACCTGCGCTGGCGCGCGCTGGCCGGGGCCGCCGTGCTGGCCTTCGGGGGCTCGCTGCTGGGCGCCTGGACCGTGACCCAGGTCTCGCCCGATTTCCTGCGCAAGCTGCTGCCCTTCATCCTGCTCGCACTGCTGGCCTACACGCTGGCGCGCAAGGACATGGGCCGCCACCACACGCCGCGCTTCAGCGGCCGGGCCGAACTGGCGGCCACCGGCGCGGTCGGGCTGATGCTGGGCTTCTACGACGGCTTCTTCGGGCCCGGCACCGGCAGCTTCTTCGTCTTTTTGTTCGTGCGCTGGCTGGGCTACGACTTCCTCAACGCCTCGGCCTCGGCCAAGCTGCTCAACACCATGACCAACCTGGGCGCGCTGCTGCTGTTCGCGGCCAAAGGCCATGTGTGGTGGCACTACGGCCTGGTGATGGCGGTGGCCAACGTGGCCGGCAGCCTGATCGGCGCGCGCGTGGCGCTGCGGCATGGCGCGGGCTTCGTGCGCGGCGTGTTCCTGTTCGTGGTGAGCGCGCTGATCCTCAAGACCGGCTACGACGCCTTCCTGCGCTAGGGTGCCGCGGCCGGGCCCGAGGGCGCCGGCCAGGCGATCTCGCTCGCCACGCGCGGCTTGCCGATGGGCGCCGTGGCCTTGCCGATGCGCACGGCCGCCATGTCGGCCTCGCTCGGGTACTGGTCCATCAGCCAGTAGTCGAACACGCGGCGCGCGATCGGCGCGGCGGCGCCCGCGCCCCAGCCGGCGTTCTCCACGATCACGGCCAGCGCGATCTTCGGGTCGTTGGCCGGCGCGAAGCCCATGAACAGGGCGTGGTCGCGCTGGTGCTCCTCGAGCGCGCGGGCGTTGTACTTGGTGTTCTGGGCCTGCGTCACGGCCTGCGCGGTGCCGGTCTTGCCGGCCGCGCCGTAGCCGGCACCGGCGAACACGCCGCGCGCGGTGCCGCTGGTGACCACGCTGACCAGGCCATCGCGCACCACCGCCACGTTGGCGGCCGAGAAGCCCAGGTTCTCGGCCGGCGGCTGGATCACCGACTTGACCTGGCCCGTGACCGTGTCGCGCACCGCCAGCGCGAGGTGCGGCTGGTGCCGCACGCCGCCGTCGGCCACGATCGCGGCCGCCTGCGCGAGCTGCAGCATGGTGAAGTTGTTGTAGCCCTGGCCGATGCCCAGCGAGATGGTCTCGCCCGCGAACCACTTCTTCTGCTCGGGCCGCTTGTAGGCGTTGCGCTTCCACTCGGTGCTGGGCAGCACGCCGCGCACCTCGCCGCCGAGGTCGATGCCGGTGATCTGGCCGAAGCCCAGCGGCTTCATGAAGTCGTGGATCCGGTCCACGCCCATCTCGTTGGCCAGCGTGTAGAAATAGACGTTGCTCGACACCTGGATCGCGCGCCGCATGTCGAGGTTGCCCAGGTTGCCTTCCGGGCTGCCGAAGCGGTGGCCGCCGAAGTTGAAGAAGCCGGGGTCGTTGACCACCACGTTGGGCCCGCGCGAGCCGGTCTCGAGTGCGGCCAGGGCCATGAAGGGCTTGTAGGTGGAGCCCGGCGGGTAGGTGCCGCGCAGGGCCCGGTTGAGCAGCGGCTTGTCGAGCGACTCGCTCAGTTCCTTCCAGCTCTCGGTGTCGATGCCTTCGACGAACAGGTTGGGGTCGAAGGTGGGCTTGCTCACGAAGGCCAGCACCGCGCCGGTCTTGGGGTCGATCGCCACCAGCGCGCCGCGTCGATCGCCGAACATGTCCTCGATCAGCTTCTGCAGCTTGATGTCGAGCGAGAGCATCACCGTGTCGCCCGGCGTCGACGGGTGGCTGGCGAGCCGGCGCACCGCGCGCCCGCCGGCCGAGGTCTCCATCTGCTCGACGCCGGTCTGGCCGTGCAGCGTCTTCTCGTAGCTCTGCTCGACGCCCAGCTTGCCGATGTGGTCGGTGCCCTTGTAGTTGGCGATCTCGTCCTCGTCCCAGTCTTCCATCGCTTCTTTTTCGCGCTGGTTGATGCGGCCGATGTAGCCCAGCACATGGCTCGCGACATCGCCGTTGGGGTAGTTGCGGAACAGCCGCGCCTTGATCTCGACGCCCGGGAAGCGGTAGCGCTGCGCGGCGAAGCGGGCCACCTCCTCGTCCGACAGGCGGGTGCGGATCGGCACCGAGTCGAAGCTGCGCGAGTCCTCGCGCAGCCGCTTGAAGCGGCGCCGGTCGCGCGGCGTGACCTCGACCACCTCGGCCAGCGCGTCGATGGTCTCGTCGACCTTGCCGGCCTTCGAGGGCGTGATCTCCAGCGTGTAGGCCGAGTAGTTGGAGGCCAGCACGATGCCGTTGCGGTCGAGGATCAGGCCGCGGTTGGGCACCACCGGCACGATCGCGGTGCGGTTGCTCTCGGCCTGTTCGGCCAGGTCGGCGTGGCGCACGATCTGCAGGTACACCAGGCGCGAGCACAGCAGGCCGAAGGCGCCCAGCACCACCAGGCCGATCACGATCACCCGCCGCTTGAAGCGGGCGAGGTCGGCGACGACGTTGCGGATCTCGGTCATGCGGCGTACAGGCTACGCGCCGCCTGCGCAGGCAGCAAGGCACGCTTGGCACCCACGAAGCCGAAAGCACTCATAGCGGCCGATTGGCGTCCGGGTCCGGCGTGCGCCGCTGCGGCGCCAGCAGGATCACGCTGACCAGGGGCCACAGCAGCGCCTCGAGCGCCGGCGCGATCAGCAGCGTCCAGCCCGGGAACACGCCGCCGCCGATCATGCGGATCACGAGCTCGATCAGGTGCGACAGCGCGAACAGCGGCAGCACCTGCAGCGACTGCGAGAGCACCGAGTACCAGAGGATGCGCCGGTGGCCCATGATCGCCAGGAAGCTCAGCGAGGTGTACGACAGCGCGTGCTGGCCCAGCAGCGCCGACTGGTGCACGTCCATGCACAGGCCGAACGCGAAGGCCGCGCCGATGCCGATGCGCGCGGGCTGGTGCACGCTCCAGAACACGATCACCAGCGCCAGCAGGTCGGGCGCCCAGGCGCCGCGGCCCAGCGGCACCATGGTGACCAGGAAGGCCACGATCAGGCTGCCCCAGATGAAGAGCGGGTTGACCGGCAGCAGCAGCTGCTGCTGCCCGGGACGCATGATCATGGCGTGCGCCTTTCCCTGCGCGCCGGCCGGGTCTCGGGCGCGGCCGCCGCCGAGGCCGCGGCCTTCGGCGGCTTGTCGTTCTTCTTGGCCACGGCGGCTGCCGCGGGAGGCGCCGCGCTGGGCGTGCCGACGGGCGTCAGCACCAGCACGTAGCGCGCCGCCGTCACGCGCGCGAGCGGCAGGCAGTAGATGCGTGCGAAGCCGGAGTCGGCGCGCCGCTCGATGCGCTCGATCTTGGCCACCGGCAGGCCGGCCGGGTAGACGCCGTCGACGCCGCTGGTGGCGAGCAGGTCGCCCTCCTGCAGGTCGGCATTGGCGGCCATGAAGCGCAGCTCCAGCCCGCTGCCATGGGCGCTGGCGTCGCCGAAGGCCACGCTGCGCGCGCCGGTGCGGGCGTTCTGGACCGGGATGGCGAGGTCGCGGTCGATCACCAGCGTGACCTCGCTGGTGAAAGGCTGCACCTGGGTGACCTGGCCCAGCACGCCGTGCTCGTCGATCACCGGCGAGCCGGCCTCGATGCCCTGCGACAGGCCCTGGTCGATCACGATCTTGCGGGTGTAGGGGTCGGCCGCGTCGTAGAGCACCTCGGCCGCGCGGCCGGGGGTGCGGGTGGTCTGGCGCAGCTCGAGCAGCGCGCGCAGGCGTTCGTTGTCGATGGACAGCGTGTCGGCCTGGCTCGCGCGCTCGGCCTGCAGCGCCAGCGCGCGGCGGGCCTCGGCCTCGTTGCGCTGCGCGACCTGCAAGTCTTCCATGTAGAGGCCGCCCTGGGCGAACAGCTGCACCGGCTTGAGCGCCAGCCACTGGGCCGGATAGAGCACCGCGCCGATGCTCGCGCGCAGCGGCCGCGTCAGGTGGAAGCGCGCGTCGGCCACCATCAGGAACAGCGCCAGCGCACTGAAGAAGATTAGCTTGCTCAGCGCCGACGGCCCCTGGCTGAACAGGGGCGGCGCGGAGCGGTCGAGGGTGCCGAGTGGCATGACGCTTTATGCCACGAGTGGCAGGTGCCTGGCTGTGGCTTGTTTCAGGACGGGCGCGAAACCGGCTGGGCCGGGCTGCGGAGCCGCCCCGGCAAGGGCGGGCCGGCAACCAGGGGGAGCTTATTCGCTGGTGAAGATGCTGCCCAGACGGTCCATGCGTTCCAGCGCGATGCCGCAGCCGCGCACCACGCAGGTCAGCGGGTCTTCGGCCACCAGCACCGGCAGGCCGGTTTCCTCGGCCAGCAGGCGGTCCAGGTCGCGCAGCAGCGCGCCGCCGCCGGTCAGCATCATGCCGCGCTCGGCGATGTCGGCGCCCAGTTCGGGCGGCGTCTGCTCGAGCGCGTTCTTCACCGCCGAGACGATGTTGTTGAGCGGATCGGTCAGCGCTTCCAGCACTTCGTTGCTGCTGATGGTGAAGCTGCGCGGCACGCCTTCGGACAGGTTGCGGCCCTTGACTTCCATCTCCTTGACTTCGGAGCCCGGGAAGGCCGAGCCGATGGTCTTCTTGATGACTTCGGCCGTCGGCTCGCCGATCAGCATGCCGTAGTTGCGGCGGATGTAGTTGATGATGGCCTCGTCGAAGCGGTCGCCGCCGACGCGGACGCTGCCCTTGTAGACCATGCCGCCCAGCGAGATCACGCCGACCTCGGTGGTGCCGCCGCCGATGTCGACCACCATCGAGCCGCTGGCTTCGGACACCGGCAGGCCGGCGCCGATGGCCGCGGCCATGGGTTCCTCGATCAGGTAGACCTTGGTGGCGCCGGCCGCTTCGGCGGCGTCCTTGATCGCGCGGCGCTCGACCTGGGTCGAGCCGCAGGGCACGCAGATGATGATGCGCGGGCTCGGTGCGAGCAGCGAGCGCGGATGCACCATCTTGATGAACTGCTTGATCATCTGCTCGGTGATCACGAAGTCGGCAATCACGCCGTCCTTCATCGGGCGGATCGCCTCGATGTTGCCGGGCACCTTGCCCAGCATGGCCTTGGCTTCGCGGCCGACGGCCTGGATCACCTTCTTGCCGTGGGGGCCGCCTTCATGGCGGATGGCTACGACCGATGGCTCGTCCAGCACGATGCCCTTGTTACGGGCGAAGATGAGGGTGTTGGCGGTGCCGAGATCGATCGCGAGGTCGGTCGAAAAGTACCGACGGAAAGCTCCAAACATGTGGAATTCCTCTGAAGCACGGCATGCGCATCGGCATGTCGTCGCTTATTTTGTGGTCGTCTGACGGGGTGGATTGATCTGTTTTTGCAGCAAAAGCCAGCGCGTTCGCGGGGGTTGCGGCAAAGGCGGGATAATACCCGAATCCCCTGGGTTTCCCCCGCCTTCGCCCCCTTTGCAGGGCCGGTTTAGCTGCCGTTTCGCTCGATTTCAGCTCGATTTCTCATGTCACTCACCTCTTCCGATATCGCCCGCATCGCGACGCTCGCGCGCCTGCAACTGGCGCCCGACGAAAGCACGCGGATGCTGGGCCAGATCAACGGCTTCTTCGACCTCGTCGAAACCATGCGCGCGGTCGACACCACCGGCGTCGAGCCGCTGGCCCATCCGGTGGCCGCGATCGAGGACATCACGCTGCGCCTGCGCGACGACGTGGCGAGCGAACCGAACGCCCGCGAGGCCAACCAGAAGAGTGCGCCCGCGGTCGAACGCGGCCTGTTCCTCGTCCCCAAGGTGATCGAATGAGCGCCGATCTGCACCAACTCGGCGTGGCCGGCCTGGCCAAGGCACTGGCCGCACGTGACGTGTCGGCCGTCGAAACGGCCCAGCACTTCCTGGACCGCATCCAGGCCCAGCCCGCGCTCGGCGCCTTCGTCGCGGTCGATGCCGACGTCACGCTGGCCCAGGCCCGCGCGGCCGACGCCCTGATCGCCGCCGGCAACGCGCCCGCGCTGGCCGGCGTGCCGATCGCGCACAAGGACATCTTCGTCACCACCGACTTCCCGACCACCGCCGGCTCGCGCATGCTGGCAGGCTACCGCTCGCCCTTCAACGCGACCGTGGTGCAGCGCCTGGCCGACGCCGGCGCGGTGACCCTGGGCAAGCTCAGCTGCGACGAGTTCGCGATGGGCTCGGCCAACGAAAACGTGGCCGTGCCGGCCGTGGGCGGCGACGCCGTGGTGCCGGCGCGCAACCCCTGGGACACCAGCCGCATTCCCGGCGGTTCCTCGGGCGGCAGCGCGGTCGCCGTGGCCGCGCGCCTGGCGCCGGCCGCCACCGGCACCGACACCGGCGGCTCGATCCGCCAGCCGGCCTCCTTCTGCGGCGTGACCGGCATCAAGCCGACCTACGGCCGCGCCTCGCGCTACGGCATGGTGGCCTTCGCCTCCAGCCTCGACCAGGCCGGCCCGATGGCCCGCTCGGCCGAGGACTGCGCGCTGCTGCTGTCGGCCCTGTGCGGCCCCGACCTCGACCGCGACTCGACCTCGATCGACCGCCCGGCCGAGGACTATGCGCGCACGCTGAACGGCTCGCTCGACGGCCTGCGCATCGGCGTGCCCAAGGAATTCCTGGGCGACGGCGTGGCCCCGGGCGTGCGCGCCGCGGTCGACGCGGCGCTGGCCGAATACGAGAAGCTGGGCGCGAAGCGCGTGGCCATCACGCTGCCGCGCACCGAGCTGTCGATCCCCGTCTACTACATCCTCGCGGCCGCCGAAGCGTCGAGCAACCTGAGCCGCTTCGACGGCGTGAAGTTCGGCCACCGCGCCAAGGACTACAAGGACCTGGCCGACATGTACGGCAGGACGCGCGCCGAAGGCTTCGGCGACGAGGTCAAGCGCCGCATCATGATCGGCACCTACGTGCTCTCGCACGGCTACTACGACGCCTACTACCTGCAGGCGCAGAAGGTGCGCCGCATGATCGCCGACGACTTCCAGCAGGCCTTCGCGCAGTGCGACCTGATCGCCGGCCCGGTGGCGCCGACCGTCGCCTGGAAGCTCGGCGAGCACGGCGACGATCCGGTGGCCGACTACCTGGCCGACATCTTCACGCTGCCCGCCTCGCTGGCCGGCCTGCCCGGCATGAGCCTGCCCGTGGGCTTCGGCGAACACGCGATGCCCGTGGGCCTGCAGCTGATCGGCAACTACTTCGCCGAAGCGAAGCTGCTCAATGCGGCGCACCGCTTCCAGCAGGCCACCGACTGGCATTCCCGCGCACCCCAGGGCATTTGACGATGAGCGAACCCGTGAACTCCTTCGAAGAACAACAACAGGGCCGCCCGACCGGCCCGCTGGTGCAGGGCTATGAGGTCATCATCGGCTTCGAGACCCATGCACAGCTCTCGACCGCGTCGAAGATCTTCAGCCGCGCCTCGACCGCCTTCGGCGCCGAGGCCAACACCCAAGCCTGCGCGGTCGACATGGCGCTGCCGGGCACGCTGCCGGTGATGAACAAGGGTGCGGTCGAACGCGCGATCAAGCTCGGCCTGGCGCTGGGCTCGACCATCGCGCCGCGCAGCGTGTTCGCGCGCAAGAACTACTTCTACCCCGACCTGCCCAAGGGCTACCAGATCAGCCAGTTCGAGATCCCGGTCGTGCAGGGCGGCGCGGTGTCCTTCCTGCTGGGCGAGGAGACCAAGACCGTGCGCCTGGTGCGCGCCCACCTCGAGGAGGACGCGGGCAAGTCGCTGCACGAGGACTTCATCGGCCAGTCGGGCATCGACCTGAACCGCGCCGGCACGCCGCTGCTGGAGATCGTGACCGAGCCCGACATGCGCTCCACCGCCGAGGCCGTGGCCTATGCCAAGGAGCTGCACAAGATCGTGACCTGGATCGGCATCTGCGACGGCAACATGCAGGAAGGCAGCTTCCGCTGCGACGCCAACGTGTCGGTGCGCAAGCCCGGCGACAAGCTGGGCACGCGGCGCGAGATCAAGAACCTGAACAGCTTCAAGTTCATGCAGCAGGCGATCGACTACGAGATCCGCTGGCAGATCGAGGAGATCGAGGACGGCCGCAAGGTGCAGCAGGCCACGGTGCTGTTCGACCCCGACACCGGCGAGACGCGCGCGATGCGCACCAAGGAAGACGCGGCCGACTACCGCTACTTCCCCGACCCCGACCTGCCGCCGCTGGCGATCGCGCCCGAATGGGTGGAGCGCGTGCGCGCCGAGATGCCCGAGCTGCCGCGCGCGATGGCCGAGCGCTATGTCGCGAGCCATGGCCTGTCGGCCTACGACGCGACGCAGCTCACGCAGAGCACCGCGCTGGCGGGCTACTTCGATGCCGCCGTGGCCGCGGGCGCAGCGCCCAAGCTGGCCAGCAACTGGATCACCGGCGAGATCGCGCGGCGCCTGAACACCCAGGACATCGCGATCACCGAAGCGCCGGTGAGCGCCGTGCAGCTCGCGAAGCTGATCGTGCGCATCGGCGACGGCACGGTGTCGAACAACGCCGCGCGCCAGGTCTTCGAGGCGCTGTGGACCGGCGAAGCCAGCGAGGTCGACGCGGTGATCGAGGCCAAGGGCCTCAAGCAGATGAGCGACTCCGGCGCGCTCGAAGCCATCATCGACGGCGTGCTCGCGACCAACGAGAAGAACATCGCCGAATACCG
The DNA here is from genome assembly GCF_030317215.1 of Variovorax sp. J2P1-31. Taxonomy (NCBI): domain Bacteria; kingdom Pseudomonadati; phylum Pseudomonadota; class Betaproteobacteria; order Burkholderiales; family Comamonadaceae; genus Variovorax; species Variovorax sp. J2P1-31. Next base: position 609,494 of record NZ_JASZYA010000004.1, on the reverse strand, counting down.
CGCGGGCAAGGACAAGGCCTTCAATGCGCTGGTGGGCCAGGTGATGAAGGCCAGCCAGGGCAAGGCCAACCCGGCGCAGGTCAATGCGCTGCTGAAGGCGAAACTGGGCTGAGGCCGCGGGCCCGGGCGCTCAGCGTCCGGCGCCGGCCCCACCGGGTGGCGCATTGGCCGCCCACAGCGGCTTGAGCCGCACGCGCTCCTCGTCGAAGCGCGCGTTCACGCGCTTCTTCTCGTCGTCCTGCGCGGCGATGAAGCGGTTCTGCACCGCCACGCTCTGCTCGTTGTCGTCGAGCTTGCGGCGCAGCGAGGGCGGCGCCTTGCTGACGTCCTTCCTGTAGAACTCCATCTCGTCGTCGACCGACTGGCGCTCCTTGGCCAGTTCGCCCAGCCGCTTGCGCGCGGCATCGATCACGGTGTCGATCTGCTGCATGGCCTCGACGCGTTCGCGCTCGTGGGTGGCGAGGTTGGGATAGCGCATGAGCAACGCGCGCTCGCGGCGGCGCTCCTCGTTGAGCCGCGCGGCCTGCTGCGCGGCCTGGCGCGCGCGTTCGTCGCGCTCGGCCTGCTCCTGGGCGGTGTAGCTGGGTTCGACGATGCGGCGGGCACCGCTGGGGCTCAGGGCGCGCTGCTCGCGGTCGCTGCAGTCGGGAATCGGGCGATCGGCCGTGAGCGTGCGGCCGCGGGCGTCGGTGCAGCTGTAGATGCTGCCGCCGGAGGGCGATGCAGACTGCGCGGCGACGGTGCCGGCCGCGAGCAGCGGCAGCAGCATCGACCAGGCCCCGGCGTGGGTTCGATCTTGCAGTGCCATTCCTTCTCCAGTTGCAGAGTCGCGCCTCAGGCGCCGTAACGCTCCCTGTAAGCCAGCACGCCCGCACGGTGGACTTCGAGCTCTCCCGTGCCTTGCGTCGTGAGGTACTGTAACAAGTCGTCCAGCGTGGCGATCGCCAGCACCTGCATGCCCAGCTGATCGCGGACATATTGCACGGCGCTGTGGGGCACGTCGACGCCGTTCTCGGTGGCGCGCTCCTGGCGGTCGAGCGCGATGGCCACCGCATGGGGCGTGGCGCCGGCGGCGCGGATCAGCGCGATCGATTCGCGCACCGCGGTGCCGGCGGACATCACGTCGTCGACGATCAGCACCCGCCCGCGCAGCGGCGCGCCGACCAGCGTGCCGCCCTCGCCATGGTCCTTGGCTTCCTTGCGGTTGTAGGCGAAGGGCACGCTGCGGCCGCGCCGCGCGAGTTCGGTCGCCACCGTGGCGCCCAGCGGGATGCCCTTGTAGGCCGGGCCGAGGATCATGTCGAACTCGAGCCCGCTGGCGATCAGCCGCTCTGCATAGAATTCGGCCAAGCGCAGCATCTTCGCGCCGTCGTCGAACAGGCCGGCGTTGAAGAAATACGGGCTCAGCCGGCCGGCCTTGGTCTTGAACTCGCCGAACCGCAGCACGCCGGACTCGATCGCGAATTGCACGAAATCCAGAGCCGCCGCAGCGCCCGCCTCATTCACCTCAGCCATCAGGAATTCCTTTTGTTCAAACTGACCAGTCTCAACCTCAACGGCCTGCGTTCGGCGACCACCAAGGGCGTGGCCGACTGGGTGGCCGAACTGGCGCCGGATTGTATTTGCATGCAGGAAATCCGCGTCCAGGCCAGCGACATCGAGGGCCGCTTCGAGCAGATGGCGGGCCTGCAGGGCCACTTCCACTTCGCCGAGAAGAAGGGCTACGCGGGCACCGCGATCTACACGAAACATGCGCCCAGCGCGGTGGTGGTGGGCTGGGGCGACGCCGAATTCGACGCCGAGGGCCGCTACCTCGAACTGCGCTTCGACACGCCGAAACGCAAGCTCTCGATCATCAGCTGCTACTTCCCCAGCGGCTCCTCGGGCGAGGAGCGCCAGGCGGCCAAGTTCCGCTTCCTCCAGGGCTTCTTCCCGCACCTGCTGGCGCTGAAGAAGGAACGCGAGTTCATCCTGTGCGGCGACATCAACATCGCGCACCAGGAGATCGACCTGAAGAACTTCAAGGGCAACATGAAGAACAGCGGCTTCCTGCCCGAGGAACGCGCCTGGATGACGCGCCTGCTCGACGCCGGCGCCGAAGGCGCGGGCCTGGTCGACGTCTACCGCAAGCTCAAGCCCGACACCACCGGCGAGGCCTACACCTGGTGGAGCAACCGCGGCCAGGCCTATGCGAAGAACGTGGGCTGGCGGCTGGACTACCACCTGGCCACGCCGGCGCTGGGCGCGCTGGCGCAGCACGAGTCGATCTACAAGACGGTGAAGTTCAGCGACCACGCGCCGATCACCATCGACTACGACTTCACGCTCTGAGCGACGCGGGAGCGGGGCCGGCCCGCGGCTTCAGGCCTCGGCGCTGACCCGGAAGATCTGGTGCTCGGGGTCGTGCAGCACCGCCTGCCAGTGCCCGTAGTAGGTCCGGTACGGTGCCTTGACGACACCGCCGCCCAGCGCGACGGCCCGGTGGGCTGCCGCGTCCACGTCGGCGCATGCGTCCAGCATGAAGGTCGCATAGGCCGTCACCGGCGCCGCGGCCTCTGCCGCCGGCCGGCGCTCGGCCAGCGCCAGCAGCTCGTAGGCTGCCTCGCCGTTGAACCCCAGCTCCGTCTCCCCGGCCGCCAGCGCCCGGTAGATCGGCGAGCGCAGCTGCGACAGTTCGGGAAGGCCGAGCAGCGCGCCGTAGAAGCGCACCTGGGCCTCGATGTCGCGGCAGAACAGGTTGAACAGCACCCTCATGCGGCCACCGTGCCGTAGGTGCGGCGGTACATCTCGCGCAGGTGCTCGCCGGCGGTGCAGGGCGCGAAGCGCGGCGCCTCGCCCGGCGCGACGGTGCCCGGCACCGCCTCGATCCGCGCCAGGTAGTCGGGCTCGTAGAAGAAGGGGATGGAATAGCGCGGACGGCCGTTCGAGTAGCGGTTGCGCACCCGGTGCGGGTTGGAGTGGTAGAGCCCGTTGGTCCAGCGCGGGATCATGTCGCCCAGGTTGACCACGAAGCAGCCCTCGATGGGCGTGGCCTCGGCCCAGCTGCCGTCGGGCATGGCCACCTCCAGCCCGCCGTGCATGTCCTGCGCCAGGATGGTGAGCGCGCCCCAGTCGGTGTGCGCGCCCGCGCCGAAGGTGAGCGCGTCGGCATCGGCCGGATGGGCGGGGTAGCGCAGCATGCGCAGCGTCATCATGGGGCTGGCGCTGGTGGCGTCGAAGTAGTCCTCGGGCAGCCGCAGCGACAGCGCCAGCAGCTGCATCAGGCGGCGCGACAGCGCCAGCAGGGTCTGGATGTAGGCCTCGCACAGCGCCGGTGCCTCGGGCACTTCGTCGGGCCACTGGTTGCCGCCGTAGGTCTGGTAGCCGGCCCGCACATAGGGATGGTCGTCGGGGTAGGCCATGCCGCAGTAGAAGCTCTCCTTGATGTCGGGCCGCGACGCCAGGTCCAGCGTCTGCGCGCCCAGCATCTCGTAGCCGCGCAGGGTGGGCGAATTTGCCATGGCCAGGCGTTCGCGGGTGCGCGGCGGCACGTCTTCCAGGAGCTGGCGCGCCAGTTCGAACTGGCGCGCCACCTGCTGCGGCGGCACGCCGTGGTGGCGCAGGTAGAAGAAGCCCGAGCCGATGGCGGCTTCGCGCAGCTGGGCGGCGACCTCGGCGCTGCGCGGGCCGCCGCGCGCCAGGGCGCCGTCGAGGTCGAGGATCGGAATGGAAGGGGTCATGGCGATGTGCTGCGCGATCGGGCGCTCAGCCGCGCAGGCGGCGCTCGGATGCGGCGGGCAGGAAGGCATCGGTCCAGACCTGCTCCAGGCCCAGCGTCGACGTCAGGCCGAAGGCGCCGACCGTCTCGTCGACGGTGGCCTGGATGCGCGACGGCAGGGCCGCGCCCCAGCCGTTGGCGCGGGTCTGCGCGGTCTTCATGGTGCCGTCGACGATCATGCGCAGGCGCTCGGCCTCCAGCGCTTCGGTGACCAGGGGTTCGCGCGCCTTGACGGCCGCGGCGCCGGCGGCCGGATCGGCGATGGCATCGAGCCAGCCGCGGGTCGAGGCCGCCACGAAGGCCTTCATCGCACCGGCATTGGCCATGGCGCCCGGGCCGGCCACCAGGCCGTTGCCATAGGACTTCATGCCGTAGTCGCTGAAGCGGTAGACGTCCAGCGTCGACAGGTCCACGCCGCGCGCCTTGAGGTTCAGCAGGCCGGTGAAATAGAAATAGGCGGCGGCATCGAAGTCGCCCTTGGCGAAGCGCATGTCGCCGGTGCCCGGTTCGACGTTCTCCCAGCGCACGCCCGAGGCATCGAAACCCTGCGCCTTGGCGAAGACCGGGAAGAGCTTGCGCGAGGCGTTGAAGGGCTGGCCCAGGATGGTCTTGCCGGCGAAGTCGGCGGGGCCGCGGATGGGCCCGCCCTTGCGCGCGATCACGGCGTTGGGGTTGAGGTCGTACTGGATGGCGACCGCCTTGAGGCCGCCGCCGGGGTTGCGCACGCCGAACTCGATCATGGAAGCCAGGTCGGCCGAGGCGGCGTCGTAGGCACCGCTGGCCACCAGGCTGATGGCGGCGGCCGAGCCGTTGCCGGTGTCGATGCTCACGTCCAGGCCCGCATCGCGGTAGTAGCCGCGGTTCTGCGCCAGCAGGAAGCCGGCGGCCGAGGCCTCGAAGCGCCAGCCGAGGTTGAACTTGAAGCGGGTGGCGCTGGCGCGTGCGATGCGGGCGGCGCCCAGGGCGGCAGCGGTGCTGGCCTGGAGCAGGAGACGGCGTTTCATGGGCGGGGTTCCTGGAGATCGAAGAAGGAGCGTTTCGACCGCACTGTAGGGACCGGACCGCGCTGCCGCCAAGCGCAGAATTAGCAGCTACCCGCTCGAAAAATCAGAGCAGGGGCGCGGGCCGCCGCCTCGGCGTGCTGCCCTCAGCCTGTCTCGCGCGCCTCGGCGCGCTCGATGGCCTCGGCCATCAGCCGGATCAGCGCGTCCAGCGCCGGCGGCATGGCGCGCCCCGCGCGCACGTAGACGCCCAGTTCGCACACCAGCGCACCGGGCGACCGCAGGGGCACGAAGACCAGCGTGCCCGCCGCCAGTTCGGCCTCCAGGCCCAGCCGGGTCTGGAACGCGATGCCCACGCCGCCGCGGGCCAGGTTGCGCATCAGCTCGATCGAGCCGGATTCCAGCGGGATCTGCAGCGCGCGCGTCTGCCGCTCCAGCCAGGGGTGCAGCAGCCAGCGCACCGAGAGGTCGGCGCTGGGCAGCAGCATCGGATGGCGCGCGCAGTCGTTCAGGCCGACCGTGCGCCGTGCGGCCAGCGGGTGCTCCGGCGTCATCACCGCGCCGATGGCGAAACGCCCCACGGCCATCTGCGTGAGCTCGGCCCGGCGCGGGAGCGAGAAGCCGATGGCCGCGTCGGCCTCGCCCTGGGCCACAGCGGCGGCCATCGCGCCGGAGCCGCTGGGCCGGGTGATCACGCGCACGCCCGGGTAGCGCTCCATCATCGCGGCCAGCACGCCGGGCAGGAAGGCGGCATGCAGGCCCTCCACCGCCCACAGCGTGACCTCGCCCTTGCGGATGCCGCGCAGCGCGTCGATCTCGCTGTCGACCCGGCGCGCGTCCTGCAGCACCATGATCACGTGGCGGGCCACCACCTCGCCCGCGGCGGTGAGCTTGAGCCCCTCGGGCAGCCGGTCGAACAGGGGCGAGCCGATCTGGTCCTCGAGCTCGAGCAGCTGGCGGTTGACCGCCGAGGACGCGATGTGCAGCCGGCGCGCCGCCTCGCGGATGGAGCCGGCGCGCCGGATCGCATCGAAGTACGACAGGGCACGGGCATGCAGGCGCAGGGTCATGCCGGGGATTTCAGCACGGATGCCCGGCGGCCGGCCCGCCGGGCGCGGCGCCTCAGAGCCAGCCGCGCGCCGCCATCTTCTCCAGCACATGCCTGGCGAGCAGCGCGTAGTAGTAGGGCGTGGGGTGCACCTCGTCGGCATAGGCGTAGTGGCTGACGTCGCCCGCGTTCAGGTTCGAGGCATTGCAGACCAGCGAGCTGCCCAGCGCGTTCCTGCCCTGCGACATGTCGCAGGCCGTGTCGGTCACGTTGCTGAGGCCGTAGGCGACGGGGTGGGCGACCGAATCCTGGTTCAGGGCGTAGACGTCCACCAGCAGCACCCGGGCCTCGCCGCCCAGGGCGGCGCTCAACTGGGCGTTGAAGGCCTGGCCCATGGCCGCGATCAGGGCCTGGACCTGCGGCGACTCGGCGCGCCCGGCCGGCGTCGAGGCGACGTCCGGCAGGTTGTTGACGGTCACGAACTGCGCGCCGTTGGCCAGGATCTGGGTCTTCACCAGCGTGGCCAGTTCGGCACCGGCCGCGGCCAGCGCGGACACGAGTTCGGGGCCGTGGGTCGTGACGTAGTCGGCGCCCGCGGCCTGGCCGGCGGCCGTCGCGTCGGCATTGGCCTGCGCCACCATCGGCCCGTAGACGGCGGGCGAACCCACCGTCGCATTGCCCGGCTGGTCGGCCGCGGCACCGATGGCCGCCTGCGTGATGGTGGCGAGCGTGGCGCCCGGCGCGGCGCTCGCGCCCTGGATGGCCTGCGTGATGGCCGCGGCCGCCGCACCCGGATCGGTGGCGTTGGCGGCCAGCTTGGCGACCAGGCTGGCGAAGTAGGCCTGCCGGCCGGCCGCGTCCCCGGCCGACGTGGCCGCGGCATCGAGTTCGGCCAGCTGGAACAGCACGTCGTTGCCGCCGGCCATCACGAAGACCATGTCGTCCGGCTTGAACCGGCCGCCGGACACGGCCAGGTGGTTGGCGATCTGCTGGCGCACGGGCACGGTCAGGCCGCCCAGCACGCTGCCGGTCAGCTTGTGGCTCGGTCCGATGGGGTTGCTCACGCGCGAGCCGCCCTGGGCGTAGCCGTAGCAGCCCGCATGGGCCACCACCGGCACCGAGAAGCCCTGCGACGCGTCGCCGTCGAGGCCGGTCTGCGCCGCGCAGGGTGCCGGCAGATTGAAGCGGGCGGCCGTCAGCTCGGTCCAGTTGCGGCCGGTCAGGGCCGGATCGATCGCGGTGTTGTCGCCGTTGATGGTGAACTTGCCGCCGCCCAGGGCCTTGACCGTGCCCACCGCGTAGCTGCCGACATCGGACAGGCTGTCGCCGAAGGAGATCTGGGCCCCGAAGGCGGGCTTGGGCGCGGGCTCCGGTTGCGGCGAAGGTGCGGGGGCTGGCGCGGGGACCGGCGCGGGCGCGGGTGCCGGCGCCGGTGCGGCACCGTTGTCGCCGCCACCGCAGGCGCTCAGGAGGGACAGGGCCAGCAGGGCCGCCAGGTGCAGTTTGCGCATGAAGTCTCCGTTTTTTCGAGTCGCGGCAACACGGGCCGCCGCTCGCCGACGGGTGGCCATCGGTCCTTGTGCGGCCCATTCTCGCATCGCCGTAACAGAAAGTGACAGCGCCGTTTCACGCCGTGCGCGCCGCCGGTCAGACCGTGCACCCGCAGGGGCATCGGCCGGCGGTTATGCTCGGCGCTCTCCTATGGGGAGTAGCCGGCTTCCGCCTTTTTCGTGGAAGCGCCTGCGTCAACACACTCGGCCCGCCTCGCGGGCTGTGGCGCCGGCAACCTTTCGGGTTGGCGAGACCATCGGCGTGCCAGCACGACAACAGGTCGGGCAGTGGTGGCGCGCCGTTGCGTTCGCCCGGCCGGAAAAAGACCCCCGATGAATTTCGTCTCCATCTCGCTGCTGTCGCTGGCGATGTCCACCGACGCCTTCGCCGCCGCCGTCGGCAAGGGCACGGCCCTGCAGAACCCCCGTTGGCGCGAAGCGCTGCGCACCGGCGCGATCTTCGGCGTGATCGAGGCGCTCACGCCCCTGGCCGGCTGGGCCCTGGGCCTGGGCGCCGCCAGCTACGTCAAGGCCTGGGACCACTGGATCGCCTTCGTGCTGCTGGGCGTGCTGGGCCTGCGCATGGTGTGGGCCGGCTTCGCCGCGCCGGAGACCGAGCAGCCGGACAAGCCCGAGCGCCACGGCTTCTGGCTGCTGGCCGTGACCGGCTTCGCCACCAGCATCGACGCCATGGCGGTCGGCGTGGGCCTGGCCTTCCTCGACGTCGACATCCTGCCGGTGGCCGCGGCGATCGGCTTCACCACCTTCCTCATGGTGACGCTGGGCGTGATGGTGGGCCGGGTGCTGGGCGCGGTGGCCGGCAAGCGGGCCGAGATCATCGGCGGCGTGGTGCTGTTCGGCATCGGTACCGCCATCCTCTGGGAGCACCTGGCCGCGGGCTGAGCCCGGCCCGGCGGCCTTCAGCCGCGCTTCGCCGCGCGGTACAGGCCGTCGACCTTGGGCACGTTGGCTTCGAGGATGCGGATGCGGTCGGTGCCGCTGGGATGGGTCGAGAGAAAGTTCAGCCCGCCCTCGTTCTTCGAGGCCGCGGCCATCTTGGTCCAGAGCGACACCGAGGCCCGCGGGTCGTAGCCCGCGCGCGCCGCGAGCTCGAGGCCGACCAGGTCGGCGTCGGTCTCGTCGCCCCGGCTGAACTTGAGCGTGAGCAGCTGCGTGCCGGCCTTCGCCACCATGTTGCCCACCTCGCCCAGGCCGAACAGCTGCGAGGCGATCGACAGCGCCGCGCCCGTGCCCGCGCTCTTGGCCATGCGGGCACGCGCGTGCTCGCGTAGCGCGTGCGCCATCTCGTGGCCCATGACCATCGCGACCTCGTCGTCGCCGAGCTTGAGCTGGTCGAGGATGCCGGTGTAGAAGGCGATCTTGCCGCCGGGCAGGCAGAAGGCGTTGATCTGCTTGCTGCCGATCAGGTTGACCTGCCACTTCCATTGCGCGGCCCGCGGGTTCCAGCTGCCGACGAAGGGGATCAGCCGCGCGGCGATCGCGCGCAGGCGCTGCAGCTGCGGATGGCCGTCGGGCGCCAGCGCGCCCTGGGCCTTGGCCTTGGCCAGCAGCTCGCCGTACTGCTGCACGCCGGCCTGCTCGACGGTGTCGGCGGGCACCAGGTTGCGCGCCATCGAGGACTGGCCCACGTCGACCTGCGCCAGCACCGGCGCGGCCGAGACGGCGGCACCGGCCCCCGCGAGGCGCAGAAAGGCGCGACGGCCGTGCCAGGGACCCAGAAGAAGCTCGCAGCGTGAACACATGCGGGAATAATAAGCAGCCATTCCGATCGCCCCCTCAATGTCCCCACCCACGGCTGCCGAAGCTTCCTCCACCGCTCCCCCCGAGGCACCGCTGTCCTGGCGCGACTCGCTGCGGGTCTACCTCGAACCCGCGACGCTGCGCATGCTGGCGCTGGGCTTCTCCGCCGGCCTGCCGCTGCTGCTGGTGCTGGGCACGCTGAGCTTCCGGCTGCGCGAGGCCGGGGTGGCGCGCACCGACATCGGCTACCTGAGCTGGGTCGGGCTGGTCTATGCCTTCAAGTGGGCCTGGGCGCCGCTGGTCGACCGGCTGCCGATCCCGCTCTTCACCCGGCTCATGGGCCGGCGCCGCAGCTGGCTGCTGCTGGCGCAGGCGCTGGTGATCGCCGGGCTGGTGGGCATGGCGCTGGCCGATCCGCGCGCCGGGTTGCGGCCGCTGGTGTGGTGCGCGCTGCTGGTGGCCTTCGGCTCGGCCACGCAGGACATCGCGCTCGACGCCTTCCGCATCGAATCGGCCGAGACGCGCAAGCAGGCGGCGCTGGCCGCGGCCTACCAGACCGGCTACCGCATGGCGATGATCTGGGCCGGCGCGGGCGTGCTGTGGATCGCGGCCTGGGCCGAAATGTCGGTGGCGGAGGCCGCCACCACCGGCTACCAGAACGGCGCCTGGCGCATCGCCTATTTCGTCATGGCCGCCTCGATGGCCGTGGGCATGCTGACGGTGCTGGTGTCGGCCGAGCCGGCGCGGCGCGTGCTGCCGCCGGCGCGCAACACGGCCGAGTGGCTGCACAGCGTGCTGATCGAGCCCTTCGCCGACTTCATCCGGCGCTACAAGTGGCAGGCCGCGCTGATCCTCTCGCTGATCGCGATCTACCGCATCAGCGACGTGGTGATGGGCATCATGGCCAACCCCTTCTACGTGGACATGGGCTTCACCAAGGACGAGGTCGCCACGGTCAGCAAGATCTACGGCGTGGTGATGACGCTGGTGGGCGCCTTCGTCGGCGGCGTGCTGTCGATGCGCTTCGGCGTGATGCGCGTGCTGATGCTGGGCGCGGTGCTCAGCGCGGGCAGCAACCTGCTGTTCGCCTGGCTGGCGATGCGCGGCCACGACCTGGGGCTGCTGGTCTTCGTGGTGTCGGCCGACAACCTCGCGGGCGGCATTGCCTCGGCGGCCTTCATCGCCTACCTGTCGAGCCTGACCAACATCAGCTACTCGGCCACGCAGTACGCGCTGTTCAGTTCGCTGATGCTGCTGCTGCCCAAGTTCCTGGCCGGCTACTCGGGCGTCTTCGTCGACGCCTACGGCTATTCGGCCTTCTTCGTCGCGACCGCGGCGCTGGGCCTGCCGGTGCTGGTGCTGGTGGCGCTGGCGGCGCGCTGGCAGCGGGCCGGCGACGGCGGTTGACCGGGGGCACGGGGCATTGGCCGACGCGGCGGCGCCACGGCCGCTGCTAGTCTGTGGCATCGTTCACGCTTCGCCACTTCCCAGCCCACCACCGTGCCGTCCCGCATCCCTCCCCTCCAGATCAGCGCGTACACCGCGACGTCGGCCGTCGGCGTCGGCAAGACGCCGCTGCTCGACGCCCTCGAAAACTCGCGCAGCGGGCTGCGGCCCAACGACTTCGGCGACCTGCCGGCCAGCGGCCAGCGCCTGCCGACCTGGATCGGCCGGGTCGACGGCCTCGAAGCCCTGACGCTGCCCGAGTCCCTGGCTTCCTGGGACTGCCGCAACAACCGCCTGGCCTGGCTGGGCCTGCAGGCCGACGGCTTCGCCGAGGCGGTGGCCGCGGCCCGCGCCAAGTACGGCCCGGCGCGCGTGGCCGTGATCCTCGGCACCTCGACCTCCAGCATCGGCGAGACCGAAGCCGCCTACACCGAACTGACGTCCGACGGTGGCTTCCCGGCCGCGCAGCAGCGCCCGCTGGTCCACACGCCGCATTCGCTGTCCATGTTCGTGCAGGCCGCGCTGGGGCTCGAAGGCCCGTCGGAAACCATCTCGACCGCCTGCTCCTCGAGCGGCAAGGCCTTCGCCTCGGCCGAGCGGCTGATCCGCCTGGGGCTGGTCGATGCGGCCGTGGTCGGCGGCGTCGACACGCTGTGCGGCAGCGTGCTCTACGGCTTCAATTCGCTGGAGCTGGTGTCGCCCCAACCCTGCCGCCCTTTCGACGCGGCGCGCGACGGCATCAGCCTGGGCGAGGCCGCGGGCTTCGCGCTGGTCGAACGTGCCGCCACCGACGCGCCCGCCGATGCGCTCTACCTGCTGGGCTACGGCGAGGCCAGCGACGCCCACCACATGTCGACGCCGCACCCGCAGGGCGCGGGCGCCGAGCGCGCGCTCGACGACGCGCTGGCGCGTTCCGGCCTCGGCACCGACGACATCGACTACATCAACATGCACGGCACGGCCAGCACCAAGAACGACGAGGTGGAAGGCGCGCTGATCACGCGGCGCTTCCCCGAAAGCACGCACGCGAGCTCGACCAAGGGCTTCACCGGTCACACGCTGGGCGCGGCCGGCATCGTCGAGGCGGCCATCAGCCTGCTCTCGCTCGAGACCGGCCTGATGCCGGGCACCGTGAACACCAGCGTGCTCGACACCGACTGCGGCCCGCAGATCAAGCTGCAGCCCGCGCGCGGCGAGGTGAAGTACGCCCTGTCCAATTCCTTCGGCTTCGGCGGCAACAACTGCGCGCTGATCTTCGGCAAGGGAGCCGCCGCATGAGCACGCCCACCCTCTACATCGAAGGCCCGGCCTTCTGGGCCCCCACCCTGCCCGGCTGGGACATCGCCCGCGCGGCCTTCAACGGCACCGGCGCGCCGGTCGACCCGCCGGCCAAGCGGCCCGCGCCGCAGGTGCTGGCACCGGCCGAGCGCCGCCGCGCGCCCGACACCGTGGCGCTGGCGCTCGAAGTCGCGGCGCAGGCCGTGGCAGCGTCCGGCCGCGAGGCCAAGGACCTGCCCTGCGTGTTCGCCTCGGCGCACGGCGACCTGGGCATCAACGACTACATGTGCGGCACGCTGGCGGCCGACCCGACCATGCTGTCGCCGATCAAGTTCCACAACTCGGTGCACAACGCCGCGGTGGGCTACTGGACCATCGGCACCGGCTGCATGGAAGCGAGCAACTCGGTCTCGGCCTTCGAGGCCACCTTCGCCTCGGCGCTGCTCGAAGCCGCGGCCCAGTGCGCGGCCGACGACCAGGCCGTGCTGCTGGTGGGCTACGACATGCCCGCCGTCGGCGCGCTGGCCTCGGTCACGACCAGCCGCGGCCTGCTGGCGGCGGCGCTGGTGATCGCGCCCGCGCGCACCGAGCGCACGGTCGCGGCCTTCGACTGGTCGCTGGCCACCGGCCCTTCCACGCCGGCGGCACCGCGCTCCGAAGCGGCGCAGGCGCTCAGCGCCAACGCGATCGCCGACGCGCTCCCCCTGTTCGAGGCCCTCGCCGGCGGCCGCTCGGAAACCGTCTCGATGCCGCTCTCGGCGCAACTCTCGCTGCAACTGCAGCTTCGACAGCAAGGCTGAACATGACGACCCCCACCACGCCGACCGGCTCGCATCCGCAGCAACACGACGTGGTGATCATGGGCGGGGGGCTGGCCGGCCTCACGCTGGCGCTGCAGCTCAAGCAGCGCTTTCCCGACATCGACGTGCTGGTGCTCGAACGCCGCAGCCACCCGGTGCCCCATGCGGCGCACAAGGTGGGCGAGTCGTCGGTGGAGATCGGCGCGCGCTACTTCGACACGGTGCTGGGCCTGAAGCCGCACATGCAGGGCGAACAGCTGCGCAAGTTCGGCTTCCGCTTCTTCTTCAGCGAGGGCCGGCGCGACATCGACCAGGTGACCGAGATCGGCGCCAGCCGCTACCTCGCGGTGCCCAGCTACCAGATCGACCGCGGCATCTTCGAGAACTACCTGGCCGAGGAGGCCGCCCGGCGCGGCGTGAAGTTCATCGACCATGCGCTGGTGCGCGGCATCGAGCTGGCCGAGGACACGCATGCGCCGCACACGCTGCGCTGGACCCGCGACGGCGAAACCCACACCATCGCCGCGCGCTGGCTGATCGACGCCTGCGGCCGCGCGGGCATGCTCAAGCGCAAGCTGGGCCTGGCCGAGCCCAATGCGCACGACGCCAATGCGGTGTGGTTCCGCATCAGCGACCGCATCACGCTCGACGACTGGAGCGACGACCCCGAATGGCGCGCGCGCTGCACGCCGCAGGCGCGCTGGCTCTCCACCAACCACCTGGTGGGCGCGGGCTACTGGGTCTGGCTGATCCCGCTGGCCTCGGGCTCGCATTCGGTGGGCATCGTGGCCGACCCCAAGTACCACCCGCTCGACACCATGGACAGCTTCGACAAGGCCATGGACTGGTTCGCGCGCTACCAGCCGCGGCTGTTCGACGAACTCGACGGCAAGCGGCACCTGCTGCAGGACTTCGCCTTCTTCAAGAACTTCTCGTACGGCTGCAAGCAGGTGTTCTCGGACCGGCGCTGGGCGCTCACCGGCGAGGCGGGCCTGTTCCTCGACCCCTTCTATTCGCCCGGCAGCGACTTCATCGCCATCGGCAACACCTACATCACCGACCTGATCGGCCACGACCGCGCCGGCCATTCGCTGAGCGCGCGCGCCCAGCTCTACGACCAGCTCTACCACTCGTTCTACGAGAGCACCCTGGCGCTCTACCAGGACCAGTACGGCCTGTTCGGCGACCCCGAGGTGCTGCCGGTGAAGGTGATCTGGGACTACACCTACTACTGGGGCGTGCTCGCGCAGATCTTCTTCCACGACCGGCTGACCGACCTGGCGCTGCTGGGCAGCCTGAAGGAAGAGCTGCAGCATTCGCAGGCCCTCAACATCGAAGTGCAGGCGCTGATGCGCGCCTGGTCGGCGGCCAGCCCCAAGCACAACGCGGCCGTGATGCTCGACCAGGCCTCGCTGCCCTGGTTCGCCGAACTCAACCGCAGCATGAACGACACGCTCGACGACGCCGCCTTCCAGGCCCGCATCCGGGGCTCGGTGGCCCAGCTGCACCAGCTCGCGCAGGAGATCCGCGATCGCGCGCTGGCCTGCGACCCGACGATCGACGACAGCGCGCTGCGATCCCTTCTCGCCCCGCACAGGCAGGCGAGCCCGAATGCCGGGACGACCATGCTGTTCGACGCGCCCCCGTCCCCTTCCAGGACCACCGCGGAACCGGCTTAGCCGGGCCGCTGGTGGTGCCCCCGGTCGGGGGTTGGCGAAGCGACACGCAGTGTGCGCCGCCTCGGGGGCGAGCATGTTTACTTTAACTTTACGGAGCGTTCAAGCCGACTTGTCGGCACCGGAACATCATGGCGGCCATGAGCACACCCCAGATCCTGATGATCGAAGACGACGCCCGCCTCGCGCAGATGGTGAGCGAGTACCTGGCGCAATCGGGTTTCGGCGTCAGGCACGCGGCGGACGGCGGTGCCGGCCTGGCGCAGCTGCAGGAGCACGCACCCGACCTGGTGATCCTCGACCTGATGCTGCCCGACATCGACGGCCTCGAAGTCTGCCGCCGCATCCGCGCGCTGCCGGGCGCGCTGGCCAAGGTGTCGATCCTCATGCTCACCGCCAAGGGCGATCCGATGGACCGCATCATCGGCCTGGAGATCGGCGCCGACGACTACCTGCCCAAGCCCTTCGAGCCGCGCGAGCTGCTGGCGCGCATCCGCGCGGTGCTGCGCCGGCGCAGCGACAACACCAGCGAGACGACCGCAGCCGAGGTGGTGCGCTTCGGCACGCTCGAGATCGACCGCAACGCGCGCAGCGTGACGGTCGGCGGCGTGCTGGCCGACCTCACCTCCTACCAGTTCGACCTGCTGGTCGCGATGGCCGAACGCGCGGGCCGCGTGCTCACGCGCGACCAGATCATGGAAGCCGTGCGCGGCCGCGAACTCGAGGCCTTCGACCGCTCGATCGACGTGCACATGGGCCGCATCCGGGCCGCGATCGAGGTCGATGCGAAGAACCCCAAGCGCATCCTCACGGTGCGCGGCGTGGGCTACGTGTTCGCCAAGCAGCAGGACTGAGGCGAAGGCTGCCACGACCATGATCCGGCTCTTCACCCGCCACCTCTACGTGCGCATCTGGCTGGCGGTGCTGGCCGGCGTGGCCGTGGTGACGCTGGCTGCGGGCTGGGCCTGGCAGATGGCCGACGAGCAGCGCAGTGCGCCGCTGCCGCGCGAGGTGGTGCTGCGCGACGCGCAGGACCGCGTGATCGGCACCGGCCAGTCGCTGCGCACCAACCGGCCCGGCGAGGGCCTGGAGTTCACCGTCACGCTCAAGGACGGCCAGAACTTCCAGATGCAGTTCGGCCCGCGCCAGAACCGCGCGGGCGGCCCGCCGCCCTGGTCGCGGCCGCAGGGCTTCTTCTGGCTGCTGGGGCTGGTCGGGCTGGCGGTGGCGATCGGCCTGTTCCCCGTCGTGCGGCGCCTCACGCAGCGGCTCGAGACCCTGCAGCGCGGCGTGCAGCGCTGGGGCGAAGGCGACCTGTCGGCACGCGTGCCCGAAGAGGGGCAGGACGAGGTGGCCGACCTCTCGAAACGCTTCAACGCGGCCGCCGCGCGCGTCGAGACGCTGGTGCGCTCGCACAAGTCGCTGCTGGCCAACGCCTCGCACGAACTGCGCTCGCCGCTCACGCGCATCCGCATGGGCCTGGAGCTGATCGGCGAACGCCCCAGCCCCGGCGCGCGCGACGAGATCTCGCGCAACATCGGCGAGCTCGACCAATTGATCGACGAGATCCTGCTCGCGAGCCGGCTCGACGCCAGCGAAGCCGACATGGGCACCGTCGAGACGGTCGACCTGCTGGGCCTGGCGGCCGAGGAATGCGCGCGCACCACGGCCGAGCTCGACCTGGCCGAGGGCACCGACAGCGCGGCGCTGCAGGTGCGCGGCGTTTCGCGGCTGCTGCGGCGCGCGATCCGCAACCTGCTGGAGAACGCGCGCCGCTACGGCGCGGGCGAGATCAGCCTGCAGCTCGCGACGCACGGCGACCAGGTCCGCCTGAGCGTGAGCGACCGCGGGCCGGGCGTGCCGCCCGCCCTGCGCGACCGCATCTTCGAGCCCTTCTACCGCCTGCCGGGCGCGAGCGAGCGCGATGGCGGCGTGGGGCTGGGCCTGGCGCTGGTCAAGTCGATCGTGGAGCGCCACGAAGGCACGGTGCACTGCGAAGACCGGCCCGGCGGCGGCGCGAGCTTCGTGCTCGAGCTGCCGATGCGCGCAGCCTGAACCGCGTCTAGCGGCCGACCTGGCTGCTCAGCGATGCGCGGTCGTAGTGCAGCGCCGCGTAGCGGAAGAAGGCCTCGAGCGCCACGAAGTAGCAGTACAGGAAACCGGCGCCCCCGCAGAGGAAGCCGAGCCGGAACACATAGAGCCGCAGGAACATCGCGGTGCCGCCGGCCATGCCGCGCAGCACGCCGCCGCGCTTGCCCAGCGCGGCCCGCTTGGCGGCGCCGAGCATCGCGTACTGCGTGAGCTTTTCCAGGCTGCCGCGCACCGTCTCGCGCGAGTGGTGCAGCAGCTTGCCGCGCAGCACATGGCGCGGCGCCTCGGCGAAGCCCGGATTGAACACCGCCTCCTCGTGCACCACGCCGGTGTAGCCCGCCAGCATGTCGCGCCGGAACAGCCGCTCCGGGCCCTTGCCCGCGCGGTAGGCCTTGAGCTCGTGCCCGTAGGCCACCATGCGCCAGCAGACGCGCCAGACGGCAGCCTCGTTGGAACGCACCGCCGCCTCGATCTGCGCCTGCAGCGCGGGCGTGACGACCTCGTCGGCGTCGAGGAAGAAGACGAAGTCGCCGGTGGCGTGTTCGAGCAGCCGGCTGCGCTGCACGCCGAAGCCCTGCCAGTCGGGGTAGACCACCACGGTGGCGCCCGCGGCCTGCGAACGCGCGACCGTGGCGTCGGTGCTGCCGCTGTCGATCACCAGCAGCTGGTCGGCGAAGGCGGCGCTGCGCAGGCAAACCTCGATGCGGTGCGCCTCGTTCTTGGCGAGCACGCCGATGGTCAGCGTGGGCCTTGCGGCAGGCGCCTGGGTCACGCGATGGGCCGGATCAGTGGCCGTGGGCCACCGTTTCGCCGGCTTTGAGGCGGTACACCGTGCCGCAGTACGGGCACTTGGCTTCCCCGTTGCGGGCCACGTCGAGGTAGACCTTGGGGTGCCCGCTCCAGAGCTTCATGTCGGCCTTGGGGTTGGGGCAGAAGACGCCGCCCTGGTGGTTCAGGTCGGTGGCGAGCAGTTCGACGACAGCTTGGGTGGCCATGTTCAGACTTTCGTGAGCCAGTGGGCGTACTTGGGATTCTTGCCGTTCACGATGTCGAAGAAGGCCGCCTGGATCTTCTCGGTGACGGGGCCGCGCGAGCCGATGCCGATCTCGACCCGGTCGAGCTCGCGGATCGGCGTGACTTCGGCCGCGGTGCCGGTGAAGAAGGCCTCGTCGGCGATGTAGACCTCGTCGCGCGTGATGCGCTTCTGCACCAGCTCGATGCCGAGGTCCTTGCAGATGTGCAGGATGGTGTTGCGCGTGATGCCGTTGAGCGCGCCGGCCGACAGGTCGGGCGTGTAGACCACGCCGTCCTTGACCACGAACACGTTCTCGCCGGCACCTTCGGACACGAAGCCGCTGGCGTCCAGCAGCAGCGCCTCGTCGTAGCCGTCGTCCAGCGCTTCCATGTTGGCCAGGATCGAGTTGCTGTAGTTGCTGACCGCCTTGGCCTGCGTCATCGTGATGTTCACGTGGTGGCGGGTGTAGCTGGAGGTCTTCACGCGGATGCCGCGCTTCATGCCCTCTTCGCCCAGGTAGGCGCCCCAGGCCCAGGCCGCGACCATCGCGTGGATGGTGTTGCCGCGCGGGTTCACGCCCAGCTTCTCCGAGCCGATCCACACCAGCGGGCGCAGGTAGCAGCTCTCGAGATTGTTCTCGCGCACCACCTGGAGTTGCGCTTCGTTGAGCTCTTCCTTGGTGAAGGGCAGCTTCATGCGCAGGATCTTGGCGCTGTTGAACAGCCGGTCGGTGTGCTCCTGCAGGCGGAAGATCGCGGTGCCGCCCACGGTCTTGTAGGCGCGCACGCCTTCGAACGCGCCGCAACCGTAGTGCAGGGTGTGGCTGAGCACGTGGATCTTGGCATCGCGCCATTCCACCAGTCGGCCGTCCATCCAGATCTTGCCGTCACGGTCATCCAGCGAGGGGGGGAGCACGCTCATGTTGTTTGTCCTTTTGAAGCAACGGAAAGTCGCAAAAGCTTTCGATTTTACGATGGAGGCCGAAGCCGGCACCCCCACAATGGCCGGTTTTGCCAATCAGACCCCCAGGAAGGTTTCAGTGTCCGTATTCAAGAACGTCATCGTCTATCGCATCGAAGCGCCCTGGTCGCCGTCGCTCACCGACGCGGAGAACGCCCTGGCCGAACAGCGTTTCGTGCCCTGCGCCCCCTCCCAGGAGAAGTCGGCCGGCTGGGTCGAGCCCCGCGGCCAGGAGCACGGGCCGCTGGTCGAATCGGTGGGCGGCCAGTGGCTGCTCGAATTCATGATCGAGGCCAAGACCCTGCCGGGTTCGGTGGTGCGGCGCAAGGTCGACGAGCGCTGCGCGCAGATCGAGGCCACCACCGGCCGCAAGCCGGGCAAGAAGGAAAAGCGCGACCTCAAGGAAGACATCACGCACGAACTGCTGCCGATGGCCTTCACCCGCCATGCACGCGTCGCGGTCTGGATCGACCCCCAGGAACGCCGGCTGGTGATCAACGCCAGCAACGCGGCACGTGCCGACGAGATCGTGACCAGCCTGGTCAAGGCGCTCGAAGGCTTCGCCGTGACGCAGATCAACACCCAGATCGAGCCGGCCACCGCGATGTCGAACTGGCTCTCGAGCCAGGAAGCGCCGCCCGGCTTCACCATCGACCGCGAATGCGAGCTCAAGGCCACCGATGAATCGAAGTCGGTGGTGCGCTACGCCAAGCATGCGCTGGACATCGAGGAAGTGCGCCAGCACATCGCCGACGGCAAGCGCCCGACGCGGCTGGCCATGACCTGGGAAGACCGCGTGTCCTTCGAGCTCAGCGAGACCATGCAACTGCGCAAGATCGTGTTCATCGAAGGCACGGACGCGGCGCAGGACGGCAAGAAGGAAGACAACTTCGACGCCGACGCCGCGATCGCCACCGGCGAACTGGGCGAGATGGTGCCCGCGCTGCTCGAGGCGCTGGGCGGCGAGGCCGCCTTCACCGCCGCCGTGGCCGAGCCCGCGGCACCTGCCGTGGCGTCCGCAACGTCGGCCGAGGCCGACGACGCGCCCTTCTGAGCATGGCGTCCATTGCGAACCGGCTCCAGCCGGAACCGCCGTGGGGGCTGTGGCTGGTGCTGGGCGGCATGGCGATCGCCCCGCTGTCCACCAAGACTGCCGGGGCGGCCTGGATCCTCTTCTGCCTGGTCGGCGCCTGGGCCGCGCTGCGTCGGCCGCGCATCGACATCGCGCCGGGCGAGGACAGCGCCGCCCGCACCTGGCTGATCGCCTGCCTCATCGGCCTGGCCTTCGAGACGCTGGCCACGGCGATCTGGGGCGATCCCTGGGACGAACTCCATGCGCCGATCCGGCTGATGCTGGCGGCGGCCGCCACGCTGGGGCTGGTGCGGCGCTTCCGCTTCGGCGAGAACTTCCGCGACATCCTGGCGCACGCGCTGTCGCTGGGCTGCATCGCCGCGGCCGGGCTGGCGGCCTGGAAGGGCGACGACCGCAACAGCTACCCGACCAACGTGATCCCCTGGGCCGTGGCCGTGGGCTTCATGGTCTGCCTGCTGCTGCCCCGGACGCTGGACGCCACGCGGCCGCTGCGGATGCGCTTCGCCTGGATGGTGGCGTCGCTGGTCGGCATGGTGGCGGTGGTGCTGTCGCAGACGCGCGGCGCCTACGGCGTGGTGCTCTGGGCGGTGCTGTTCTACGGCGTGGCGATCCTGCGGCGCCGCAGCGTCACGCGCCACGGCGTGGGGCTGGGCATCGCGCTGGCGCTGGTGGTGGTGGCCGCCGGGGTGCTGCTGCCGCACGTGATCCAGACCTCGGCGCAACGCATCGAGCAGGCCGCGCATGAATTCGAGCTGGCGGCCGAAGCCCACAAGCCCGGCGACGGCGCCAACAGTTCGGTCGGCGCCCGCATCTACCTCTGGCAGATGGCCGTGCGCGGCTTCGAGAGTTCACCGCTGATCGGCATCGGCGGCGAAGAGCGCAAGCGGCGCATCAAGGCGCTGGGCGAGAAGACCCAGTCGCCGATGATCCTGAGCCTGGGCCACGTCCACAACCAGTACCTGCACGCGGCGATGGACCACGGCCTGCTGGGGCTGGCGGCCGTGCTGGCATGGATCGGCGGCCTGGCGCTGACGGTGCGCCGGCTGGGCCGCCAGGCGGCCGAGGCCCGCTGGCAGCTCGCGGGCGTGCTGTTCATGCACATGAGCGCGAGCCTGACCAACGTGAACTTCGCCCACACCTACTACGGGATCATGCTGTCGATGACGATCTCGCTGGTGCTGCTGAACGCGCGCAGGGAGCCGGTGGCACCCGCTGCCGCCTGAGCGCCTCGCTCAGTGCCCGCCGGCCGCGGCCTCGTCCTCGGCCGGCGGACGGGTCAGCGCCCAGCTCTGCAGCTTGCCGTTGAGGAAGATGCCTTCGACGTACGACAGGCCGCCGTCGGTCCAGCGGTAGGTCTCGGGCTGCTGCTCCTTGGGCGTCTTCAGTTCGCCCAGCGAGCGCGTCATGGCCACCACGTGCAGCAGCGTCACGCCCGGCTTGAGCTTGGCGTTGAGCATCACGGCGCTCGCGACATAGCCGATCGGCCGGTCGGAGGCGCGCTTGAGCACCGTCATCGTGCGTGTGAAGTGCAGCAGCAGGAACATCACGATGCCGCCGGTCACAACGGCCACGCCGGCCCAGCCGTAGCGGTAGAAGGCCAACACGAGGGCCGCCAGGCCGGTCAGCGGAACAAGGATTTTCTGAGAATTCATGGGCCGCATTGTCACCGCCCGCCCGGGCCGGCTTTTTCAATCACGCACGAACTCGCGCATCTTGCGGCGCAGCGCGCGCTCGCGCTTCTGCTCGGCTTCCCAGTCCTCGCGGATGGCCAGCGTGACCGAGACCGCCATCAGCACCAGCACCACCGAGAAGGGCAGCGCGAACACGATGGTCGCGGTCTGGATCGCCTTGAGGCCGCCGGCCAGCAGCAGGCTCAGCGCGATGGCCGCCACCAGCACGCCCCAGACCACCTTGACCCGGTTCGGCGGGTTGGGATTGCCGCCGGTGCTCATGGTGCCCAGCACCAGCGTCGCGGAATCGCCCGAGGTGACGAAGAACACGAACACCAGCACCGTCGCCACGCCCGACAGCACCAGGCCCATGGGCATGGCCTGGAACATCACGAACATGGTGGTCGACACGTTGGCCGTGACCGCCTCGGCCAGCGGCACGCCGTGGAAGATCTCCAGGTTCAGCGCGGTACCGCCGAAGATCGCGAACCAGACGAAGCCCACCAGGCTGGGCGCCAGCACCGTGCCCACCAGGAACTGGCGCACCGTGCGGCCGCGCGAGACGCGCGCGATGAACAGGCCCACGAAGGGCGACCAGGCCAGCCACCACGCCCAGTAGAAGATGGTCCAGTCGCCGACCCAGGAGTTCTCGCGGAAGGGCGACATGCGCAGGCTCATGCGCACGAACTCGCTGATGTAGGCGCCCAGCGTGTTGGTCAAGGTGTCGATGATGGCCACCGTGGGCCCGATGCACAGCACCACCAGCGCCAGCAGCCCGGCCAGCACCAGGTTGCCGATCGACAGCCATTTGACGCCACGGTCCACGCCGCTCACGGCCGAGGTGATGAACACCGCGGTCGTGACCACGATCAC
Organism: Variovorax sp. J2P1-31; assembly: GCF_030317215.1. Taxonomy (NCBI): domain Bacteria; kingdom Pseudomonadati; phylum Pseudomonadota; class Betaproteobacteria; order Burkholderiales; family Comamonadaceae; genus Variovorax; species Variovorax sp. J2P1-31. The sequence goes on along the minus strand of NZ_JASZYA010000004.1, from coordinate 587,475 downwards.
CAGCGACTGCACCAGCGGGCCGATGGGCAGGCCGAAGGCGGTGTGCAGCCCGCTGTTGATCTGCGTCGCGCCCATGCCCAGCGAGGCCGCGACGCCGAAGGCCGTGGCCACCACCGCGAGCACGTTGAAGGCCGGCGACAGCCGGCGCACGAAGGGCCAGGGCAAGGCCTCGGTGGCCGAGCTCACCAGCGGCAGCGCCTTGCGGCGGAAGGTGAAGAAGCTGATCGCGAGGCCGACGATGCCGTAGATCGCCCAGGGATGGAAACCCCAGTGGAAGAAGGCGTAGCGCATGGCCACGCCCGCGGCCTCGGGCGTGCCGGGCACGATGCCCGGCGGCGGCTTCACGTAGTGCGACACCGGCTCGGCGACGCCCCAGAAGACCAGGCCGATGCCCATGCCCGCGGCGAACAGCATCGCGAACCAGGCGCCGACCGAGAACTCGGGCTCCTCGTCCTCGTCGCCCAGCTTGAGGTCGCCGTAGCGGCTCACGGCCAGGAAGAAGGCCAGCACCACCAGCCCGAGCACGACCCAGAGATAGAACCAGCCGAAGCTGCGCGTGATGTCGGCCAGCAGCGAACTGAAGACGCGGTCGAGCGTGGCGGGCGACACCAGCCCCCAGAGCACGACGGCGGCGATGAGGCCGGCGGAGACGATGAGTTGCATGGTCGTTCCTTGGTGAATGCGGGGGTCAGTCGAGGCGGCGCACCACGTCCATCGCCTCTTCGATGCGCTCGACCGCGTGGATGGTCAGGCCCTCGATCTCCTTCGAGCCTTTCTTGGGCGCGTTGGCCTTGGGCACCACCGCCACGCTGAAGCCCAGCTTGGCGGCTTCCTTCAGCCGCTCCTGGCCGCGCGGCGCCGGCCGCACCTCGCCCGCCAGGCCGACCTCGCCGAAGGCGATGAAGCCCTTGGGCATGGGCTTGCCGCGCAAGCTGGAGGTGATGGCCAGCATCACGGCCAGGTCGGCCGCGGGCTCGCTGATGCGTACGCCGCCGACCGCGTTGACGAACACGTCCTGGTCCATGCAGGCCACGCCCGCATGGCGGTGCAGCACCGCCAGCAGCATCGCGAGCCGGTCGCGGTCCAGGCCCACCGACAGCCGCCGCGGGCTCGGCCCGCCGTTGTCGACCAGCGCCTGGATCTCGACCAGCATCGGCCGCGTGCCTTCGAGCGTGACCATCACCACGCTGCCCGGCACCGGCTCGGGATGCTGGCTCAGGAAGATCGCGCTGGGGTTGCTCACGCCCTTCAGGCCGCGCTCGGTCATGGCGAACACGCCGATCTCGTTGACCGCGCCGAAGCGGTTCTTGATCGCGCGCACCAGCCGGAAGCTCGAGTGCGTGTCGCCCTCGAAGTACAGCACCGTGTCGACCATGTGCTCGAGCACCCGCGGGCCGGCCAGCGCGCCCTCCTTGGTGACGTGGCCGACCAGCACGATGGCGGTGCCGCTGGCCTTGGCGAAGCGCGTGAGGTGGGCCGCGCACTCGCGCACCTGCGCCACCGAGCCGGGGGCCGAGGTGAGTTGGTCGGAGTAGACGGTCTGGATCGAGTCGATCACCGCGATCGCCGGGCGGTGCGCGTCGAGCGTGGCGATGATCTTCTCCAGCTGGATCTCGGGCAGCACCTGCACCTGCGAATGGTCCAGGCCCAGCCGGCGCGAGCGCAGCGCGACCTGCGCGCCGCTCTCCTCGCCCGAGACGTAGAGCGCGTTCTGCCCGGCGCGCTGCAGCGCGTCGACCGCCTGCAGCAGCAAGGTCGACTTGCCGATGCCCGGATCGCCGCCGATCAGCGTCACGCCGCCGGGCACGATGCCGCCGCCCAGCACGCGGTCGAGCTCGTCGATGCCGGTGGGGGTGCGGTCGACGTCGCTGGCCTCGATCTCCGACAGCACCGCCAGGTCGGCCGTGCCGCCCAGCGCCGCGAAGGGGGTGTTGAAGCGGTTGTTGGCGCTGGCGCCCGCCGGGGGCTGCGCCACCTGTTCGATCAGCGTGTTCCAGGCCCCGCAGCTGGGACATTTGCCCAGCCACTTGGCGCTGGTGCCGCCGCACTCGGTGCAGACGTAGATTGTTTTTTCCTTGGCCATCGGCAGAGTGTAGGCAGCGCACGGCTGCAGCTTTGGCGGGCGCATTCAATAATCGCCTTCCCCCGGACCTCCAACCCTGAAGAGACACGCCATGCACACACCGATCAATGCCTTCAAGAAAGCCATGCAGGAGGGCCAGCCGCAGATCGGCCTCTGGGTCGGGCTGTCCGACGGCTACGCGGCCGAGCTGCTGGCCGGGGTCGGCTACGACTGGCTGCTGATCGACGGCGAACACGCCCCCAACGACGTGCGCTCGGTGCTGGCCCAGCTGCAGGGCGTGTCCAGCGCCTGGGCCGCGCTGCCCCACCGCTCGCAGCCGATCGTGCGGCTGCCCCGCGGCGAGACGGCGCTGATCAAGCAGTACATGGACATCGGCGCCCAGACGCTGCTGATCCCGATGGTCGACACCGCCGAACAGGCGGCGCAGCTGGCGCAGGCGATGCGCTACCCGCCCGAAGGCATCCGCGGCATGGGCGCCGGGCTGGCGCGCGCCTCGCGCTGGCAGGCGCACCCCCACTACATCCACGAGGCCAACGCGCAGGCCTGCCTGCTGGTGCAGGCCGAAACGGCCGAAGCGATGCACAACCTCGACGCGATCGCGGCCACGCCCGGCGTCGACGGCGTGTTCATCGGCCCGGCCGACCTGTCGGCCTCGATGGGCTTCCCCGGCCGGCCCGACCACCCCGAGGTGCAGGCCGCGATCGCCGACGGCATCGCGCGCATCCTGAAGGCCGGCAAGGCGCCGGGCATCCTCTCGACCACCGAGGCGCAGGCGCGCAAGTGGCTGGCGGCCGGCGCGCTGTTCGTCGCGGTCGGCATCGACACGGCGGTGCTGACCACCGCGGCCCGGCAGCTGCTCGCGCTCTACAAGCCGAAGGACGCGGCCGCGCCGACCACGGCCGGCTACTGAAGCGGAAAGCGCGCAAAAAGCGCGCGAACGTGGCGTAAACGCGGGGGTACCGAAGGGTTCACAACTGGAAAAATGTGTGTCCCGCGCGCCCACGGAGGAATCCTTGCGCCGCAACCCCATCGGACGCGCACGCTTTTTTTCCCTGCCGTGGCGCGCCCCCGCTTCAACTTTCGGAGACAACCCGCATGAACTTCACCCGCCGCCATCTGCTGCAGACCACGGGCGCGTCGGCGCTGCTGGCCAGCATCGGCCAACAGGCCTTCGCCCAGGCCGGGCTCGAGACCACCACCTTCGTCACCGGCTTCGCGGCCGGCGGCACCTCCGACACCATCTGCCGTCGCCTGGCGCTGAAGATCAGCCCCGAGTTCGCGAAGGTCGCGGTGGTGGAGAACCGCACCGGCGCCGGTGGCCAGATCGCCATCACCTACGTCAAGGGCCGCCCGGCCGACGGCGGCACCATCCTGCAGACGCCGACGTCGATGCTGACGATCTACCCCCACATCTACAAGAAGCTGCCCTACGACCCGCAGGCCGACCTGGCGCCGGTGTCGCTGGGCTGCGTGTTCGACTTCGGCTTCGCGGTCGGCCCCTCGGTGCCGGCCAGCGTGAAGACCGTGCCCGAGTTCCTGGCCTGGGCCAAGGCCAACCCGGCCGGCGCCAACTTCGGCTCGCCCGCCGCCGGCTCCACGCCGCACTTCATCGGCGCGCTGCTGGGCAAGAGCGGCGACGTGGAGCTCAAGCACGCGGCCTACCGCGGCACGCAGCCCGCGATGCTCGACCTGCTGGGCGGCAACATCTCGGCGGTGTCGGGCCCGATCGGCGACATCACGCAGCACCTGCCCAGCGGCAAGGTGCGCATCCTGGGCGTCTCGGGCGCCAAGCGCAGCCGCTTCGCGCCCGACGTGCCGACCTTCGGCGAGCAGGGCATCAAGGACATGGCCCACAGCGAGTGGTTCGCCTTCTTCCTGCCGGCCAAGGCCACGCCCGAAGTCGTGGCGCGCCTCAACGCCGCGATGAAGACCGCGCTGGCCTCCAAGGACGTGGTCGACGGCCTGGGCACCTTCGGCCTCGAAGCCATGTCCTCGACGCCGGCCGAGCTGGCCGAGCTGATCAAGAAGGACACGGCGAAATGGGGCCCGATCGTCAAGCAGGTCGGCTTCACCGCAGAAGGTTGACCCACCCCCGAGCTGGCTCACTTCGTGTAGCCGACTCCCCCTCCGGGGGCAACACCAGCGGCCCGGCAAAGCCGGTTCCGCGGTGTTCCACGAACAACGTCGCCCGACATAGGCGGGCGCACATGAACCCTGAGGGGTGCAGATGAACCATCTCGACGAACGCGCGGCGCGCATCCAGCTCGCCGCGTGCTACCGCATCTTCGCGATGCTGGGCTGGACCGAGCTGATCTACAACCACATCACGGTCCGGCTGGCCGATGGGGCGGACGGGAGCAAGCAGTTCCTGATCAACCCCTTCGGCCTGCACTACAGCGAGGTCACGGCCAGCAACCTGGTCAAGATCGACCTGCAGGGCCGGGTGCTCGACGGGTCCACGCATCCGGTGAACCCCGCGGGCTTCACCGTGCATGCGGCGATCCACGACGGCCTGCCCGGCGCGCACTGCGTGATGCACACCCACACCGATTCGGGCATGGCCGTGGCCTGCGTCGAGGGCGGGCTGCAGCAGAGCAACTTCTACAGCGCGCAGCTGCACGGCCGCGTGGCGTACCACGACTTCGAGGGCATCACGGTGCATGCCGACGAAGGGCCGCGGCTGCTGCGCAGCATCGGCGACAAGCCGGCCGTGATCCTGCGCAACCACGGCCTGCTGGCCTGGGGCCGCACGCTGCCGCAGACCTTCGCTGTGCTCTGGACGCTGCAGCGCGCCTGCGACATCCAGCGCGCCACGCTGTCGATGGGCACGGGCCTGATGATCAGCGACGCGGTGGCGCGCGGCTGCGCGCGCGATGCGCTGCAGTTCCACTCGCCCGAGACCGGCGGGCAGGACATGTTCGACGCGCTGGTGCGCCAGGTCGACCGCATCGCTCCCGGCTACCGCGACTGAAGCTCTGGCACCATCGCGTCCATGAAAATCTGTATCTACGGCGCCGGCTCGATCGGCGGATGGATCGGCGCCGCCTTCGCGCAAGCGGGCGAGCGTCCCAACGTGGTGGCGCGCGGCGCCACGCTCGAGGCGCTGCAGCGCGACGGCCTGGTGCTGGTGCGTGGCGGCCAGCACACATCGGTCCCGGTGCATGCGGTGGCCGACCCGGCCGCGCTCGGCGTGCAGGACCTGGTGGTGATCGCCGTCAAGGCCCCGGCGCTGGCCGGCGTTGCGCAAGGCATCGCGCCGCTGCTGGGCCCCGACACCGTCGTGCTCACCGCCATGAACGGCGTGCCCTGGTGGTTCCTCGACGGCGGCTTCGGCGGCGAGCTCACGGGCCGCCGGCTGGCCGCGGTCGACCCCGACGGCGCCATCGCCGCCGCGATCCCCGCGCGCCACGTGGTCGGCGCGGTGGTGCACGCGAGCTGCTCGCTCGATGCGCCGGGCGTGGTGCGGCACCACTTCGGCAACGGCCTGATCGTGGGCGAGCCCTCGGGCCAGGCCAGCGAGCGCGTGCGCGCGCTGGTCGAACTGCTGGTGCGCGGCGGCATCGAGGCACGCGTCTCGCCGCAGATCCAGAAGGACGTCTGGTACAAGCTCTGGGGCAACATGACGGTCAACCCGATCAGCGCGCTGACCGGCGCCACCACGGACCGGGTGCTGGCCGACGACCTCGTGCGCGACTTCGTCTCGACCGTGATGCGCGAGGCCCAGGCCATCGGCACGCGCATCGGCCTGCCGATCGCCGAGACGCCCGAAGACCGCCATGCGGTGACGCGCAAGCTCGGCGCCTTCAAGACCTCGATGCTGCAGGACGTGGAAGCCGGCCGCGCGGTCGAACTCGATGCGCTGGTGGGCGCGGTGCGCGAGCTGGGTCAGCTGAGCGGCGTGCCCACGCCCTTCACCGATGCGCTGCTGGGGCTGGCGCGGCTGCAGGCACGCGGGCTGGGGCTGTACCCGGCCGCCTGAGGCGCGGCCTCAGCCTTCGTCCACCGCCACCGGCACGCGCGGGGCCACGGCGCACATCAGTTCGTAGCCCACGGTGCCCGCGGCATGCGCGACCTCGTCGATCGACAGCAGCGCGCCGCCGCTCGCGCGACCCCACAACGTGACCTCGCTGCCGAAGCCCGCGGGCCGGCCGGCCCGCAGCAGCGGGTCGAGGTCGACCATCACCATGTCCATGCTCACGCGCCCCACCAGGCGCGTGCGCACGCCATTCACCAGCACCGGCGTGCCGGTGGGCGCATGGCGCGGGTAGCCGTCCGCATAGCCGACGGCCGCGATGCCGATGGTCATGGGCGCGTCGGCCACGAAGGTCGAGCCGTAGCCCACGCTGGCGCCTGCCCGCAGCGCCTGCACGCCGATCAGCCGGGTCGAAAGCGTCATGCCCGGCTGCAGCTGCCAATGCTGCGCATCGTGCTCGGGGAAGTCGGGCGCGCTGCCGTAGAGCACGATGCCCGGGCGCACCCAGTCGGCGCGGGTCTCGGGCGCGTGGCGCAGCACGGCGGCGCTGTTGGCCACCGAGCGTTCGCCGGGCAGGTCCTGCGTGGCGTGCGCGAAGGCGGCCATCGCCTCGGCCACGCCGCGCGGGCCGTCGGCATCGCTGAAGTGGGTCATCAGCGAGATCTCGTCGACCTGCGGCAGCGCGTTGAGCCGGGTCCAGGCCGAGCGGAAGCGTTCGGGCGTGAAGCCCAGCCGGTTCATGCCCGAGTTCATCTTGAGGAACACGCGCTGCGGCACCTGCGTCTTGTGGGCCGCGAGCATGTCGATCTGCGCGTCGCAATGCACCGCATGCCAGAGGTCCAGGCGCGAGCACAGCTCGAGGTCGCGCGCCTCGAACACGCCTTCGAGCAGCAGCACCGGCCCGCGCCAGCCGAGCGCACGCACGCGCGCGGCCTCGGCCAGGTCGAGCAGCGCGAAGCCGTCGGCGGCGCGGAAGGCGTCGAAGACCCGCTCGATTCCGTGCCCATAGGCATCGGCCTTGACGACGGCCCAGACCCGCGCATCGAGTGCATTGCGGCGCACGCGCGCCAGGTTGTGGCGCAGGGCGTCGAGGTGGATGGTGGCGAGGATCGGGCGGGGCACGAAAAACTGAACCTTTCTGACGCGGAGGAAACCCATGGAAACACCGAGGGACATGGGCCCCGGCGCACCATTTTGGCATCGCACCCCCATGCTATAACCGCGCATTCGCCTGTGAGCGAAGCCTTTCTTCTACCGCCCTAACCAAGTCGCCAGCCCCCTGGCCAGCCAGCCCATCGATGAAGCGCGGTTTCTACACCATCATGTCGGCCCAGTTCTTTTCGTCACTGGCCGACAACGCGCTTTTCGTGACGGCCGTCGAACTGATGCGCACCTCGGGCGCACCCGAGTGGCAGCGCGCGGCGCTGGTCCCGATCTTCACGCTGTTCTACGTGGCACTCGCGCCGCTGGTGGGCGCCTTCGCCGACGCCTTCCCCAAGGGCCGGGTGATGTTCATCAGCAATGCGATCAAGGTGGTCGGCTGCCTGATGATGCTGTTCGGCTCGCACCCGCTGCTGGCCTACGCCATCGTGGGCCTGGGCGCGGCGGCCTACTCGCCGGCCAAGTACGGCATCCTCACCGAACTGCTGCCGGCCTCGCAGCTGGTCAAGGCCAACGGCTGGATCGAGGGCCTGACCATCGCCTCGATCATCCTGGGCATCGTGCTGGGCGGCGTGCTGGTCGGCCATGCGGTCTCGAGCCACCTGCTGGCGATCGACCTGCCCTTCATCGACACCGGCATCGAGACCGCGCCCGAAGCGGCGATCGCCGCGCTGATCTTCGTCTACATCCTGGCCGCCTGGTTCAACACCCGCATCCCGCACACCGGCGTCGAGATGCGGCCGCTGCGCGCCAACGCGCAGCACAGCTTCGCGCGCAACATGGTCGCGCTGCTGCCCGATTTCTGGCATTGCAACGCGCGCCTGTGGCGCGACAAGCTGGGCCAGATCTCGCTGGCCACCACCACCCTCTTCTGGGGCGCGGGCGGCAACCTCAAGTACATCGTGCTGGCCTGGGCCTCGCTGGCGCTGGGCTACAGCACCGCGCAGGCCTCGTCGCTGACCGGCGTGGTGGCCATCGGGACCGCGGTCGGTGCGGTGGTGGCCTCGATCAAGATGCGGCTGGACATGGCGACACGCGTGATCCCGATGGGCATCGGCATGGGCCTGCTGGTGATCGGCATGAACTTCATCGACAACATCTGGGTCGCGGTGCCCTTCCTGATCCTGCTGGGGGGGCTGGGCGGCTTCCTGGTGGTGCCGATGAACGCCCTGCTGCAGCACCGCGGCCACAACCTGATGGGCGCCGGCCGCTCGATCGCGGTGCAGAACTTCAACGAACAGGCCTGCATCCTGGTGCTCGGCGCCTTCTACAGCGCCTGCACCGGGCTGGGCCTGTCGGCCTACTCGGCGATCACGGCCTTCGGCGTGGTGGTGGCGGGCTTCATGTGGCTCATCAAGCGCTGGCACGAGAACAACCTGCGCAAGTACCCCGAAGAGGTCGAGCACCTGCTGAACATCGCGCGCAGCGACAAGCACCACTAGGGCATCGATTCGAGCCCGCCCCACCGGAACACCGCATGACCACCGTCTACGACTTCGAAGCCCAACGCATCGACGGCCAGCCGGTGGCGCTCGGCGCCTACCGCGGCCAGGTGCTGCTGATCGTCAACACCGCGAGCCAGTGCGGCTTCACGCCACAGTTCGCCGGCCTCGAGGCGCTGCACCAGCAGTATGCGAAGGAGGGCCTGATCGTGCTGGGTTTCCCGTCGAACCAGTTCGGCTCGCAGGACCCGGGCAGCAACGAGGAGATCGGGGCCTTCTGCACGAAGAACTACGGCGTGAGCTTCCCGATGATGGAGAAGATCGACGTCAACGGCGCCCATGCGGCGCCGCTGTACCGCTGGCTCACGAAGGAAAAGCCGGGGCTGCTGGGCAGCACCGCCATCAAGTGGAACTTCACCAAGTTCCTGGTGGGCCGCGACGGCCAGGTGCTCAAGCGCTATGCGCCGCTCGACAAGCCGGCCTCGCTGGCCCAGGACATCGAGAAGGCGCTCGCGGGCTGAGGCCCGCGGCCCCCTCAGCCCTTGCCGCCGAAGCGGAAATCCGCGGTCTTGTTGCCGGTGCCGACCGTGACGGACTGCTGCTTCACTTCGCCCTCCGCCTCCGCGTGGACCACGTAGCGGCCGGCCGGCAGGTCGATCAGGCAGACCGGGCCGCCGGCGCGCAGGGCCAGCACCGGGCGGCCGTCGGTGCCCTCGATGCGCACCCGCACCTCGGCCACATAGGCGCCGTCGGCGCGCGCGAACAGCAGCGACAGCGGATGGTCCTTCATCGCGGCCCGGAAGGCCGTCGATTCGTCCAGCCCGATGCCGCCGCAGGCGTAGCGCGCGGCGCCCTCGCCGCGCATCGGCGGCAACGGACCCGCCGGCTGGGCCAGGGCGACAGTCGAAAGGGACAGTGCGGCGCAGGCCATCAGCCCACGGCGCAGGTGCAAGGCGAGAGAAGTCATGACGAAACTCCAACAACAGGGTGAACGCATGCGATGTTCGCCCACCGCCGAGGCCCGCCGCGTCGGCGCACGGCGCATTCGGCCGTGCGCCGAATCGTCCTGGGCGCCCGCTCAGGAAAGCGTCACCAGGCTCTGAAAGCCATGGCCGACCCGTGCCCGGCTCGCCATGCGCAGGACCGCCGAGCCCAGCGCGGGCCGACCGGCCTCGGGCGGGACCGCCGCGAGCCGGACCGCCCCATCCTCCAGCGACTGGATCTGCCAGGCGGCGGGCGTCTGCAGGGCCAGCAGGTGCCGCACGCGGCTCACGCCCTCCTGGAGCGCCGAGGCGGAGATGGCGCGCGAGGGTGGCGCCAGCATGGTGTTCAACCAGCTCCGCGAGAGGCTGCGGCCCAGGTTGTGGAACAGCTCCAGCGCCAGCTCGAAATGGAAGATGGACAGCGACATCGGCAAGGCCTCGCCGATCTGGACCGTCCGGGCGGCCGGCCGAAAGCGGAATTCGCCCCAGTTCAGCGAGGTCTGCTGCGGATGGGGCCCGTGCGCCCACATGAAGTCCGAGATTTCGAGGTACAGCTCGCAAAAACGCGGCTGCAGCGGCATCACATGGTCGGCGGCGACCGTGGGCGCCTGCGCCACGCGCCGGACGGCCACGGGCTTGACGGCCAGCAGCAGGGGCACCGTGTCGTCCAGGCAGGCGCGCACCTCGCGCACCGTCTGTTCGATCGCCTCGTCGCCCGACGCGCATCCCAGGTAGGCCATCGCGAAGGGACGCTCGGTGGCGTCCACCTCCTGCATTTCCTCGATGCTGGCAAAGACGTAGGGCGCGTGGCCCGTGGCCCGGATCACGCGGCGCGCATGCTCGCGGCCACGCAGATCCGGATCGAGGATCGCGATGCGCTGCCGCCGAAAAAGCTTGGATTGCATAGTGAACTCCTGCACAGCCCGGACCTCCTCAGACCCGTTGCCGCAGGGCTGCATGACAGATGGCGCGGCATGCTCAGACTTTAGTTTTAGGCCGCGCGCAGCGTTAGTCGGATCGGGAACTGCCGATATGCAATTCGTGCAGCGATGGAAGAACCGTCCACATCCGGGTGCGCCGTGCGCCTGAACCGTGCCCGCGCCGGGCCGGAGGCCTGGGGCCTACCAGCGCGGCGTGCGGTAGTGTTCGGCCGCGTAGTCGACCAGCGCGCGCACCTTAGGCGACAGGTGGCGGCTCTGCGGATAGAGGGCGCTCAGCGTCAGGGGCGGTTGCCGGTAGTCGCCCAGCACGCGCACCAGCTCGCCGCGCGCGACCTCGCGGTGCACCAGAAAGGCCGGCGACAGGGCCAGGCCCAGGCCCGCCATGGCCGCGGCGCGCAGCGCGATGCCGCTGTTGGCCTGCAGGCTGCCCCGGACCGTGACGCTGTGGCCGGCGCCGTCGGGCCCGATGAAATGCGGCTGGGTGGCCTTCTGCATCAGCGAATAGACCAGGCAGTTGTGCGCGGCCAGGTCGGCCGGCACCTGCGGCGTGCCGTGCCGCCGCAGGTAGCCGGGCGTGGCGACCCACCACTCGTCGCAGACCGCGAGGCGTTTCACCACCAGCGTCGAGTCCGACAGCTGGTAGGCGAGCCGCAGCGCGACGTCGAAGCCTTCCTCGATCAGGTCGACGAAGCGGTCGTTGCAGACCAGGTCCACCGAGACCCCGGGATGGGCGGCCAGGAAGGCCGGCAGCCAGAGCGAGAGCTCCTCCAGCCCGAAGGACATCGGCGCATTGATGCGCAGCACCCCCGAGGGCTTGCCCTGGTGCTGCGTGACCGCGAACGCGGCCTGCTCGAGCTGGTCGAGGATCTGCTGGCTGTGCGCGTAGTAGGTCTGGCCCGCCTCGGTGAGCGCGAAGCGCCGCGTCGTGCGGTTGAGCAGCTGCACGCCCAGCAGGGCCTCGAGCTGCTGCACCTGGCGCGAGACCGCCGTGTGGGAAATCTGCAGCTGCGCCGCCGCGGCGGAGAAGCCCTGGGTCTCCACCACGGCGCGAAAGGATTTCATGGCGGCGAGTTGGTCCATCCGCGCATTCTCATGGACCTTTGGCCGCGCGATGCCGCAAAGACGAGGCGATTCAATTCGACGGCGAGGCTTCGTGAATTAGGTCGGATTTCCGTGCCAGCGCGCCGGGCGTGATGCCCTTCTGCTGACGGAACACACGGCCGAAATTCACCGGGTCGGCAAAACCGCATTGCCAGGCGATATCCGCCACCGTCGTCGAGGGCGCGCGCGTGCGCAGCATGCGGTCGGCCGCCGCCAGCCGCTCCTGCCGCAAGGTGCCGAGAAAGGTGCTGCCGCGCCCGGCCGAGGCGAACACCTTGTGCACGTAGCGCACCGACACGTTGAATTGCGCGGCCAGGGCCGAGGCGTCGAACGCGGTGTCGGCGTAGCGCTCGCCGATGCACGCGAGCATCCGGCGGTGGAGCACCTGGTCGCGCGGCGAGACGGGCTCGCGGCCGTCCTTCAGCAGCCCCTCCTGCGCCATCGCGAAGGACAGCAGCGAGAGCACATGGTCCGCCACCAGGGTCTGCTGCCGAGGATCGGCCACGGTGGCCAGGTGGTCGATCTGCAGCGCGCGCAGGTAGCCCGCCAGCATCGCGGCCCAGCCCCGCCGGGTGTCGAAGCGGTGGCCGGCGATCTGCTCGGCCGGGCCCAGCCAGCGGGTCACGAGCGGCGCCGACAGGCCGATCAGCAGCGCGTCGGTGGCCTGCCCGGAACACAGGCGCAGCGCCTGGCGCGAATCGTTCACCACCAGGTCGCCGGTCCGGAACGTGGTCGTCCGGTGGCCCTGCTCGATCAGCGAACCGCCTTCGCCGCCCAGCTTGAGCACCAGCTGCAGCGAGTACTCGGCCGCGTCCTTGAACAGGCTGTGCTGCGAGCGGTAGAGGTCGACGCCGCTGCCCTGCGCGCGCATGACGCAGATCGGGCCGGCATCCAGGATGTTCAGGCTCTGCCTGAACGCCGAGCGCTGCGGGCTGTCGTAGCGGGCCAGGCCGATCTTGCGGCCGAGTTCGTCGGCCCAGAAGCCGAAGCGGTCGCCGGGCGCCAGATCGTCGGTGCTGTGGTATTCAATTCGCGGCGCCGCCAGGGACATCGATCCATTTTCTGGCGAGCCTTAATGAATTGTCAATTACGACTTTCCATTCAATGGAAAGAGCGTTTCGTTCTCAATTGGACAAAGCGCTGTCCAGCAATTCGACCCAATGTCGCACCGGCGCCGCGCTCCCGCTTTGCAAATGCGTGATGCAGCCGATGTTGGCCGACGCAATGACCGTGGGCTGCAATTGCTGCAGATGCCCGAGTTTTCGGTCGCGCAATGGGTAGGCCAATTCGGGCTGCAACACCGAATAGGTGCCGGCCGAACCGCAGCACAGGTTGGCCTCGACCTTCGCGACCTGCACGTCGAAGCCCAGCGCGCGCAGGTGGAGCTCGACGCCGCCGCGCAGCTTCTGGCCGTGCTGCAGCGTGCAGGGCGGGTGGTAGGCGACCACGCCCTGCGGCGCCTTGACGCGCGACCGGAGCACCGGCACCAGCTCGGGCAGCAATTCGCTCAGGTCGCGCGTGAGCGCGCTGATGCGCGCGGCCTTGTGCGCATACGCGGGGTCGTCGCGCAGCAGATGGCCGTACTCGCGCACCGTGACGCCGCAGCCCGAGGCGTTCATCACGATCGCCTCGACCGCGCCGCCGTCGACCTGGGGCCACCAGGCGTCGATGTTGGCGCGCATCTGCGCCTTGCCGCCCTCCTGGTCGTTGAGGTGGAACTTCACCGCGCCGCAGCAGCCGGCCTCGGGCGCGACCAGCGTCTGGATGCCGGCGGCGTCGAGCACGCGCGCGGTCGCGCTGTTGATGTTGGGCATCATCGACGGCTGCACGCAGCCCGCGAGCATCAGCACCTGGCGCGCATGGGTGCGCGTGGGCCAGGTGCCGGCGTCCTGCCTGGCGGGCACCTTGGCCTTCAACGCCGCCGGCAGCAGGCCGCGCACCGACTGGCCCAGCTTCATCGCCGGGCCGAACAGCGGCGAGGGCAGCGCCTCCTTCAGCAGCCAGCGCGTGGCCGACTCCAGCGCCGGACGCGGCACCTTCTCGTCGACGATCCTGCGGCCGATGTCGACCAGGTGGCCGTACTGCACGCCGCTCGGGCAGGTGGTCTCGCAGTTGCGGCAGGTCAGGCAGCGGTCGAGGTGCAGCTGGGTGCTGCGCGTGGGTTCCTTGCCCTCGAGCACCTGCTTGATCAGGTAGATGCGCCCGCGCGGCCCGTCGAGCTCGTCGCCGAGCAGCTGGTAGGTCGGGCAGGTCGCGGTGCAGAAGCCGCAGTGCACGCATTTGCGCAGGATGGCCTCGGCCTCGCGGCCGTCGGCGCTGTCCTTGAATTCGGGGGCGAGTTCTGTTTGCATGGTGGGGCTTGTCTTGTTCTTCTAGGGATTGTCGGGCGGCGGGGTCGAAGGCGGCGCACCGCGCCGGAACCGGCGCGTGAGCGAGGCCAGCAGCGCCTGCAGGTAGGCCGAGCGCCGCAGGTCGCGCCGGAACGGCGGCAGCGACAGCGCGAGCAGCAGCGAGGCCAGCGGCACGACCCAGACGAAGCCCACGTACTTGAAGCCCGCCGCGCCGACCACGCCGCCCGCGATGAACATCGCCAGCAGGCCGCCATAGAAGCGCAGCGCCGCGCGATTGGCGCGCACCCGCTGCGCCGGCGGCGTGCCGGGCTGGTTGCGGTAGACCAGCCGGCCGAGCTCGAGGCCCAGGTCGGTGACATGGCCGGTCATGTGCGTGGTGCGCATCCTGCCGTGCGACATGCTCGAGCTCAGGCCGTTCTGCAGGCCCATGATGTAGGCCAGCAGCAGCACCGTGAGCGGCACCGCGAAGGGCGTGGGCCAGCTCAGCGTGACCGCGCCCAGCAGGCCGAAGACCAGCAGCAGCGCGGCCTCGAGCATCAGCGGCATGGCGAAGGCGCTGCGCAGATGGTGCTGATGGGCCCAGTGCACGATCACCGCGGTCGAGGCGGCACCGACCACGAAGGCCAGCAGCGCACCCAGCGCCCCCAGCAGCAGCGAGACGCTGCCCAGCACCAGCCCGTCGGCCAGCTGCGAGGCGAAGCCCGACATGTGCGAGGTGTACATGTGCACCACCAGCAGCCCGCCCGCATTCACCGCGCCCGCATTGAAGGCCAGCAGCAGGCCGAAGATCCGGTCGACCGAGGCCGTGCGATGCCGGCCGGTGAGGTGGAGCAGGCGGCGCATGGCGCTGGCGTCAGGGCGCCGTCGCGTCGCGGCGGTACAGGCGGCCGCGGTCGAACACGCCGGCCGGGTCGAACTCCTGCTGCAGGGCCGCATGGATGCGCATCAGCGGCGCCGACGGGCGCTCGAAGCGCGGCAGTGGCGATGCCGCCTCGCCGGCCGCGCGGAACAGCGTCGCATGGCCGCCGACCGCGGCGGCCGCGGCGCGCAACCGCGGGCCCTCGGCCGGTGCCGCGCGGTACCAGCGCTGGCCGCCGTGCCACTCGACCAGGGGCGGCGCATCGCCGCCGAGGTCCAGCACCGGCGCGGTCTGCGGCACCGACAGGCGCCACAGCTCGTGCCCGCCGGCCGCCTCGGTGAACCACGGCAGGCGCTGGTCGCGGCACAGGTCCCAGTCGGCCGCGGCATCGGGCTGGCGCTCGCCGCCCAACTGCGCGCAGGCCGCATCGACCGCCGCCACCGCCCCGCGCAGCCGCAGGTAGAGCACGCCCCGGCCCTGGTCCTCGACCCAACAGCTGGCGTTGAGCGGCAGGGGCCGGCCGCCCCAGCCGTTGAGCAGATCGAGCGCCTCGGCCTGGCCGCATTCGAAGCGCAGCGTGGCTTCGGCCGGCGCCACCGGCAGCACCTTGAGGCTGACCTCGGCGATCAGCCCGAGCACGCCCAGCGAGCCGGCCAGCACGCGCGAGACGTCGTAGCCGGCCACGTTCTTCATCACCTGGCCGCCGAAGCTCAGCACCTCGCCGCGGCCGTCGACCAGCGTGACGCCCAGCACATAGTCGCGCACCGCGCCCACGCTGGCGCGCGCCGGCCCCGAGAGCCCCGCGGCCACCATGCCGCCGACGGTGCCGCCGGCCCCGAAATGCGGTGGCTCGAAGGGCAGGCACTGGCCTTGTTCGGCCAGCAGCGCTTCGAGCTCGGACAGCAGGGTGCCGGCGCGCACCGTGACCACCAGCTCGCTGGGCTCGTAGCTGCGGATGCCGGCCAGCGCCCGGGTGTCGAGCACCTCACCCTGCGCCGCTTCGCCGTAGAAGTCCTTGGTGCCGCCGCCGCGGATGCGCAAGGGCGTGGCATGGGCATGGGCGGCGCGGATGCGCTCGGCGATCGTTTGAAGCTCGGAGTCCATGCGGTCGATGGTACCGCCGGGGCTCGGCGCGCTGGAGCGGGTCAGTCCTCGAAGAAGTGCACCGGCAGGCCCGGCGCCGCGACCCGCGTGGCGAACACGCTGCCCGAGGCCGGCAGGCGCGCGCGCTCGGCCTCGCTGCGGCCCTTGGCCGCGCTGGTGACGAACAGCGTGCGCAGGTCGTCGCCGCCGAAGCAGGGCATGGTCGGGCATTGCGCGGGCAGCGCCAGCGCCTCGATCCTTCGGCCCGCGGGATCGAAGTGCACGAGCTGCGCACCCTCGAACATCGCGACCCAGTAGTGGCCCGCCGCGTCGACGGTCGCGCCGTCGGGCCGGCCGTCGTAGGGCTGCGGCGATTCGGGCGTCCAGCCCGCGGGCTTGGCGTCGAAGCGCGCGAACTCGCGCGGGTTCGACAGCACGTTGGCCTCCATCGCCCAGTCCCAGGCCTTGACCGCATGCGAAGGCGTGTCGGCCCAGTAGAGCGTGCGCGCATCGGGCGAGAAGCCCAGGCCGTTGGCCGTGGTGGCCTGGCCCGCCATCCGCGTGAGCACCGGCGTGCGGCCGCCGCGCGCGTCGAGGCAGTAGAGCGCGGCGCTGGGCCCGTCCTTGGCCTCGTTCACCGTGCCGGCCCAGAAGCGGCCCAGCGGGTCGCACTTGCCGTCGTTGAAGCGCAGCGTGCGGGTGTCGTAGTCGGCGCGCGCCAGCAGCGCCAGTTCGCCGCCCCAGGCCTTCGCGCGGTAGATGCCGTCGCGCAGCGCCAGCACCAGGCCACCGCTGCGCGCGGGTGCGATGCAGCCCGGCTCGCTGGGCAAGCGCCAGCGCTCGACCGTCGCCGAAGCGCCCTCGCCGCGCGTGCGCAGCACCTCGCGCGCCACGATGTCGATCCAGTACAGCGCGCGTTCCTGCGGATGCCAGAACGGGGATTCGCCGAGCTGGCACAGAGAGTCTTCGATTGCATTCCACATGCGATGCATTCTGCCGCGCGTCCCGGACCCCGGTTTGACAAAAGCGCCAAGCCGATTCGATAATTCGCTATGCGCACGTTTGTGCGTTGTGCGCACAGAATGAATCGCACTGCTTTTTTGTTTCGCCAAGGACGCCCATGCCCGCCATCGACCACGCCCGCCTTCCCTACCGCCTCGACGGGCGCGCGGATGCGCCGGTGCTGGTGCTGGGCAACGCGCTGGGCACCGACGGTCGGCTCTGGGATGTGCAGGTCGAGGCCTGGCGGCGCGACTTCCGCGTGCTGCGCTTCGAGCTGCCCGGCCACGGCGGCACCGCGGCCTGGCCCGCGCCCTTCGACATGGGTGCGCTCGCCGAGGCGCTGCTGGCGCTGCTCGACGACCTGGCCATCGCGCGCTGCCACTACTGCGGCCTGTCGATGGGCGGCGCCATCGGGCTCGCGCTGGCCGCGCGTGCGCCCGAGCGCGTGCAGGGCCTGGTGCTGAGCAACACCGCCGCGCAGTTCGGCGCCGCCGACTTCTGGCGCCAGCGCCTGGCGCGCGCCCGCGACGAGGGCGTGATGGCGCTGTTCGAGGCCAGCAGCGCGCGCTGGCTCACACCGGCCCGGGCCGAAGCCGAGCCCTACACGGTGGCGCTGCTGCGCGACATGTTCTCGCAGGTGAAGGCCGAGGGCTACCTGCAGTGCGGCCAGGCGGTGATGGACTTCGACTTCCGCCCGCGCCTCGCATCGCTCGCGGTGCCGGCGCTGGTGATCGCCGGCACGCACGACCTCGCGACCCCGCCGCAGCAGGGCCGCGCGCTGCACGACGGCCTGCGCGCCTCGCGCTACCTCGAACTGCCGGTCGCGCACCTGGGCAACCTGGGTGCGCCGGCGGCCTTCGCGGACGCGGTCGCGCGTTTCGCGAGCTCGACCTGATCCCTTTTTCTTCCTTGCCTTCCAGGACCTGCATGCCCGATCAACGACACGACACCCAGACCGCCTGCTTCGCGGTGCTCGACCGCTTCATGGACGCGCTCAATGCGCACGACGCCGCCGCGATGGACGCGACCATGCACTTCCCGCACGTGCGCTTCGCGGGCGGGCAGCTGCGCACCTACGAAGCGGCAGGCAGCAACCCGATGGACCTGTTCCAGAAGCTCCAGGCCGAGGACGACTGGCGCCACAGCAGCTGGCGCACGCGCGAGCTCGTGCAGTTCAGCGAGACCAAGGCGCACGTCGCGCTGAGCTACACGCGCTTTCGCAGCGACGGCTCGGTGATCGGCATCTACGAATCGCTCTACGTGCTCACGCGCGTCGACGGCGCCTGGGGCATCCAGATGCGCTCGAGCTTCGGGCCCTGAGCGGGCCATCCACCTTCCTCCTTCAGCGAGTCTTTTTTTCATGAACACACGCTTCTTCCTCCGCGCCGTCGCCGGTGCCGCCCTGCTCGCCTCGGTGGCGGGCCTGGCCTCTGCCCAGGCCGCGTTCCCCGATGCGCCCGTGCGCCTGGTGATCCCCTTCCCGCCGGGCTCGGCCTCCGACACCATCGCGCGCACGCTGGCGAGCGCGGCCGCGCGCAGCCTGGGCCAGCCGGTGATCGTCGACAACAAGGCCGGCGGCGACGGCATCATCTCGGCCTCGGAAGTGGCACGCGCGCGGCCCGACGGGCTGACGCTGCTCTACGGCACCAACAGCGCGCTGTCGGCCTCGCCCGCGCTGAAGAAGAAGCTGCCCTACGACCCGGTGGCCAGCTTCGCGCCGGTGAGCTCGCTCGGGCGCTACACCTTCTTCCTCTACGTCAACGCGGGGCTGCCGGCCAAATCGGTGGCGGAACTGATCGACGTGGCGAAGAAGCGCCCGGGCCAGCTCAACTTCGCGACCGGCAACACCACGGCGCTGGTGTCCTCGCTGCAGTTCAATTCGATCAGCGGCATCCGCATGGAACACGTGGCCTACAAGGGCGAGCCGGCCGCGATCCTCGACGTGCTGAGCAACCAGGTGCAGGTGATGTTCGGCAATCCGGCGCTGGGCATTCCGCACCTGGCAACCGGCAAGCTGCGCGTGCTGGCCACCACCTCGCGCGCGCGCAGCCCGCTGCTGCCGGACGTGCCCACGCTCACCGAGGCCGGCGTGCAGGGCTTCAACATCACCTCGTGGGCCGGGCTCTTCGCGCCCGCGAACACGCCGGCCGACCGCGTCGCCAAGCTGCGCGCGGCCTTCCACGACGCGATGAAGGACCCGGTCGTGATGGGCACGCTGGAGAAGCAGGGCTTCGAGCTGGTGCCCAGCGACGGCGCCGGCCTGACCCAGCTGGTGAAGGAGCAGCTGGTGCGCTACGGCGACACCATCCGCGCGGCGGGCATCCAGCCCGAGTGACGGGGCGCGGCGATCGCGTCGGGCTGGGCTAGACTTTGCGCCCTCTCAGCCCGCCGATTGCACGCCCTTGGAACCGCGCCCCGTCGAATCCAGCACCTACGTCGACGCCTTCGCGCGCGGCCTCTCCGTGATCGGCGCCTTCGATGCCGAGCACCCCGAACTCACGCTGTCGGAAGTCGCGGCCATCGCGGGCGTCAGCCGCGCCGCCGCGCGCCGCCTGCTGCTCACGCTGTGCCACCTGGGCTATGCGCTCAACAACGGCCGCAGCTTCAGGCTCACGCCCAAGGTGATGCGGCTGGGCTATGCCTACCTGTCGGGCCTGCCGATCACCGACATCGTCGAGCCCTACGTGGTCGACCTGGCCGAGAAGACCGGCGAGTCGTGCTCGGTCTGCGTGCTCGACGGCCACGAGGTGGTCTATGTGGCGCGCGCCTCGACGCGGCGCGTGATGTCGCTCAACCTCTCGGTCGGCACGCGGCTGCCGGCCTGGGCCACGGCCACCGGCCGCATCCTGCTGGGCGGCCTCGACGAGGCCGACCGCGCCGAACGCCTGCGCCAGAGCGACCTGCGGCCGCTCACGCCGCGCTCCGAGACCGACATCGGCCGGCTCGAGGCGCTGATCCAGCGCGCGCACAAGGACGGCCACTGCTGGGTCAACCAGGAACTCGAAAGCGGCCTCACGGCCGTGGCCATGCCCCTGCGCGACCGCAGCGGCCAGATCGTGGCCGCGATCAACGTGGCGGGCCATGCGGAGCGCAACTCCAAGCAGCGCATGCTCAAGGAACAGCTGCCGCTGCTGACCGAGGCCGCGGCCCAGATCAACGCCGCCCTGCGCGCCACGCGCTGAGCCCCTGCCGCACCGCGGCACGCGCCCTCCCCGGACAAAAAAAAGCCCGCGACGCCGAAGCGCTGCGGGCTGAACATCCGAGGAGACTCTCGCGTAGAAAACTCGTCGGTCTATCCCTTCCAGGAACACCGCGGAACCGGCTCTGCCGGGCCGCCGGTGTTGCCCCCTTGAGGGGGAAGGGCCAGGCGACACGCAGTGCGCCTGGACCCTCGGGGGTGTTACCTGTTATATGCGGTCTCGCCATGCGAGGAGATGTCGAGGCCTTCGCGCTCTTCTTCTTCCGTCACACGCAGGCCGACGACCAGGTCGGCGATCTTGAAGGCGATGAAGGCCACCACGCCGGACCACACGATGGTGAACACGACGCTCTTGACCTGCACCCAGACCTGGGCGCCCATCGAGAAGGTGTCGGGGGTCAGGCCACCCGTGCCGCCCAGGCTCTGCGAAGCGAACACGCCGGTCAGGATGGCACCCAGGATGCCGCCCACGCCGTGCACGCCGAACACGTCGAACGCGTCGTCGGCGCCCAGCATGCGCTTGAGGCCGCTCACACCCCACAGGCAGACCAGGCCGGCCAGCAGGCCCAGCACGATCGAACCCATCGGGCCGACGAAGCCGGCAGCCGGCGTTACGGCGACCAGGCCGGCGACGGCACCCGAAGCGGCGCCCAGCATCGAGGCCTTGCCCTTGTGCATGCTCTCGCCCAGGATCCACGACAGCGTCGCGGCGGCGGTGGCCAGCACCGTGTTGATGAAAGCCAGGCCGGCCGCACCGTTGGCCGCACCGGCCGAGCCGGCGTTGAAGCCGAACCAGCCCACCCACAGCAGCGAGGCACCGACCATGGTCAGCGTCAGCGAGTGCGGCGTGAAGGCTTCCTTGCCGTAGCCCAGGCGCTTGCCCACCATGTAGGCACCGACCAGGCCGGCGATACCGGCGTTGATGTGCACCACGGTGCCGCCGGCGAAGTCGAGCGCGCCGTCCTTGCCCAGCAGGCCGCCGCCCCAGACGATGTGCGCCATCGGCAGGTAGCTGAAGGTGAACCAGATCACGGCGAACAGCAGCACGGCCGAGAACTTGGCGCGTTCGGCGAAGGCGCCCACGATCAGCGCCACGGTGATGGCGGCGAAGGTGCCCTGGAAGGCGATGAACACGTGTTCGGGAATGGTCGTCAGCGCGCCGAAGGTCTCGGTGGTGACGCCCTTCAGGAAGATCTTGTCCAGACCGCCGATGAAGTTGCCGTCGCCCGAGAACGCCAGGCTGTAGCCGTAGATGGCCCACAGGATGCTGATCAGCGAGAAGATGACGAAGACCTGCATCAGCACCGACAGCATGTTCTTCGAGCGGCCCAGGCCGCCGTAGAACAGCGCGAGGCCAGGGATGGTCATCAGGATGACCAGCAGCGTCGAGGTCAGCATCCAGGCGGTGTCGCCGGAGTCGACCTTGGGAACCGGGGCCGCGGCGGGTGCAGCGGCAGCGGGGGCCGCGGCGGCGACCGGGGCGGGCGCGGCGGCCGGTGCGGCGGCTGCGGGCGCCGACGCGGCGGGTTCAGCCGTGGCCGGTGTCTGGGCGAAGCCGGAGACACCGGCGGTGAGCACGCTCAAGCCGAGCGCCAACGAGACAAGCAGTTTTTTCATGTCGATTGTTCTTTCGTGCCGTGATGCGCTGGAATCAGAGGGCCTCGCGGCCGGTTTCGCCGGTGCGGATGCGCACGACCTGCTCCAGGTTGTAGACAAAGATCTTTCCGTCGCCGATCTTGCCGGTGCGCGCCGCGCCCTCCACGGCCTCGATCACGCGATCGACCAGTTCGTCGGCCACGGCCGCTTCGATCTTGACCTTGGGCAGGAAGTCGACGACGTACTCGGCGCCGCGGTAGAGCTCGGTGTGACCCTTCTGGCGGCCGAAGCCCTTGACTTCCGTCACGGTGATGCCCTGCACACCGATCGTCGAGAGGGCTTCGCGCACCTCGTCGAGCTTGAATGGTTTGATGATGGCTGTGACCAACTTCATGGAATTTCTCCTGGAGATGAAAGGGGGCGGCGCGGCAGCATGGGCCGCGCCTTGTTCTTTGTTCAGAGCGTCTTGCTGAGCGTGACGATGGCGCGTGCCTTGTTCACGTCGCCGAAGAAGGCCTTCTTGTTGGCGCCCTGCACGCCGCCGTAGAGCGCCACGCCGCTGCCGAAGTCGTACGACACGCCCACGGCGTAGTCGACGTAGTTGGGCACGCCCAGGTCCTTGATGTCGCTGGCGAAGCGGGTGTAGCCGACGTTGGCCTTGAGCGTCAGCGAGGGCGCCACTTCCTGGGCGAAGCCGAGGTTCAGGTAGCCGGTGTTCTGGCCCTTGAGGCCCGAACCCGAGTTCTCGCCGGCCCAGCCGAAGTAGTCCTTGGAGATGGTGTGCGAGTACTTGAGCGTCAGCGGGCCGTAGCTTCCGGCGACATAGAGCTCGGTGGTGTTGCCGTTCTTGTTGCCCGGGTAGATGTAGGTCAGCGCGCCCAGGTCCCAGCCGATGCCGCCGGCCGAGAACTTGTAGCCGCCGTAGAGGTCGCTCTCGATGCTGTTGCCCGGCAGCCAGTCGACGCTGGAGTTCCAGTTGCCCACGTACCAGCCGGTCTCGCCGAAGGCGTAGTCGAAGCCGCCCTGGATCGCCGGCTTGACGGCCTTGCTCTTGCTCGAATCCTGGTCCTGGCCGCGGAACTTGTAGTTGCTGGTCAGGGCGACGTTGGCCGAGAGCTGGGCGCTCGCGAACATCGGCAGGGCGGCAAGGGCAGCCACGGCCAGGGCCTGGGCGGTTTTACGGTGCATCATCGAACGGCTCCTCGGGGAATTGGAAGGTAGGGGGGAACCTTCTCAAAGCAGGGAGCGTGCCAAATGCGCCAGACCGCCTGTCACCGGGCTGGCCATCGGGGGAGAAGACGGTTGCGCCGCGTTACCGGCGTGTTTCAAA
Organism: Variovorax sp. J2P1-31; assembly: GCF_030317215.1. Classification (NCBI taxonomy): domain Bacteria; kingdom Pseudomonadati; phylum Pseudomonadota; class Betaproteobacteria; order Burkholderiales; family Comamonadaceae; genus Variovorax; species Variovorax sp. J2P1-31. Next base: position 564,371 of record NZ_JASZYA010000004.1, on the reverse strand, counting down.
TCCAGGCTGCGCACCAATGTGAGCTGTGCCCCCACGAGGCCGCCACTGCGCACCATGTTGGGGAAAGGGAGCGGAATGAGTCTGTCTTTGGTGCAAAGCCGTGCCTTGCTGGGGCTCGAAGCGGCCAGCGTCACCGTCGAGGTGCATCTGGCCAACGGCCTGCCCAGCTTCACGCTGGTGGGGCTGGCCGAGGTCGAGGTCAAGGAGGCGCGCGAACGCGTGCGCTCGGCGATCCAGAACGCGGGCCTGGAATTCCCGCACAACAAGCGCATCACCGTCAACCTGGCGCCGGCCGACCTGCCCAAGGATTCGGGCCGCTTCGACCTGCCGATCGCGCTCGGCATCCTGGCGGCCAGCGGCCAGATCGATGCCACCCGGCTGGCCGGCCACGAGTTCGCGGGTGAGCTCTCACTCTCGGGCCACCTGCGGCCGGTGCGGGGCGCGCTGGCCATGGCGCTGGCGCTGCACACGCGCGGTGTGGCGACCCGGCTGGTGCTGCCCGCCGACAGTGCGCAGGAGGCCGCGCTGGTGCCCGGCGCCGAGATCTATGGCGCGCAGCACCTGCTCGACGTGGTCGGCCAGTTCCTGGCGCAGGCCGAGGGCACGGCCGCGCCCGCCGCCGAGGGCTGGGCGCGCGTCCATGCGCAGCCCGGCGCGCCCACCGCGCCCGGGCCCGACCTGGCCGACGTCAAGGGCCATGCGGGCATCAAGCGCGCGCTCGAAATCGCGGCGGCCGGCCAGCACGGCCTGCTGATGGTGGGCCCGCCGGGCTCGGGCAAGTCGATGCTGGCCCAGCGCTTCGCCGGCCTGCTGCCGCCGATGACGGTCGAGGAGGCGCTGGAGAGCGCGGCCATCGCCAGCCTCGGCGGCCGCTTCGCCATCGAACGCTGGATGTGCCGTCCGACCGCGAGCCCGCACCACACGGCCAGCGCGGTGGCGCTGGTGGGCGGCGGTTCGCCGCCGCGACCGGGCGAGATCTCGATGGCGCACCAGGGCGTGCTCTTCCTCGACGAGTTCCCCGAATTCGCGCGCGCGGCGCTCGAGGCGCTGCGCGAGCCGCTCGAGACCGGCACCATCACCATCGCGCGGGCCGCGCGGCGCGCCGAATTCCCGGCCCGCTTCCAGCTGATCGCCGCGATGAACCCCTGCCCCTGCGGCTTCCTGGGCTCGGCCCTCAAGGCCTGCCGCTGCACGCCCGAGCAGGTGGCGCGCTACCAGGGCAAGCTCAGCGGGCCCCTGCTCGACCGCATCGACCTGCACGTCGAAGTGCCGGCGATCCCGCCGCAGCAGTTGCTCGATGCGGCCCCGGGCGAGTCGAGCGCCGCCATCCGCGCACGCGTCGCGGTGGCGCGCGAGCGTGCGATGGCGCGCCAGGGCACGCCCAACCAGGCGCTGCAGGGCACGGCGATCGACCGCCACGCCTCGCTGGCGGCCGAGGGGCTGCAGCTGCTGCACGCGGCCGCGAGCCGGCTGGGCTGGTCGGCGCGCAGCACGCACCGCGCGCTCAAGGTGGCGCGCACCATCGCCGACCTGGCGGGCGCCGAGGCGGTGCAGCCGGCGCACGTGGCCGAGGCCGTGCAGTACCGGCGCGCGCTGCGCTGAACAGCGCGCGCTCCTAGAGCAGCCCGCGCTTGGCCAAGTTGCGCATCAACGCCGTGATGCCGAAGGTCCAGCGCGGCGCCTGGTCGGCGTGCACCACGCGGTTGACCAGCGCGCCGAGCTCGGGCGCCGAGATCGTGACCTGGTCGCCCACCACGTGGGTGAAGCCCTGGCCCGGGCCGTGGCGGTCCTGCGTGGGCGCGAACATGGTGCCCAGGAACAGCATCAGGCCGTCGGGGTAGTCGTGGTGCTCGCCGATGGCCTGGCCGACCAGGTCGAGCGGGTCGCGGCTGATCTTCGACAACGAGCTCGAACCTTCGAGCGTGAAGCCCTCCGGGCCCCTGACCTGCAGCGCCACCGTGATGCGGCGCACGTCCTCGATGCCGAAGCCGGCATCGAACAAGCGGATGAAGGGGCCGATCGCACAGGAAGCGTTGTTGTCCTTGGCCTTGCCCAGCAGCAGCGCGCTGCGGCCTTCGAAGTCGCGCAGGTTGACGTCGTTGCCCAGCGCCGCGCCCAGGGTCTGGCCGCGGCTGTTGACGGCCAGCACCACCTCGGGCTCGGGGTTGTTCCAGACCGAGCCCGCATGGATGCCCACGTCGGCGCCGGTGCCCACGGCCGCCAGCACCGGGGCCTTGGTGAAGATCTCGGCGTCGGGGCCGATGCCCACTTCGAGGTACTGCGACCACGCGCCTTGCGCGATCAGCACCTCCTTCACCCGCGCGGCCTCGGGCGAGCCCGGCACGATGCCCGCGAGGTTGTCGCCGAGCACGCTGCCCAGCGCCTGGCGCGTGGCCTCGGCGCGCGAGGCGTCGCCGCGGGCCTGCTCCTCGATCACGCGTTCGAGCAGGCTCTCGACGAAGGTCACGCCGCTGGCCTTGACCGCCTGCAGGTCGCAGGGCGCGAGCAGCCAGGGCTGCGTGGCATCGCGGGCGCTCTCTTCGCTGTTGGCGATCACCGCGTCGAGCGCGGCGATGCGCGGCGCGATGCCGTCTTCCAGCGCCGCGCGCACCGCGACCGCCGGGGCATCGCCTTCGAGCAGCTGGCTCAGGGTGGGCGCCACGCGCGAGAGGTCGTGCAGATGGTCGCCATGCACCGCGACCAGCACCGGCCCGACTTCGGGCAGCCAGATCCGGCCGACCAGCGTGGCGGTCGCGGCGTCGCGCGGAAGGGCGGAGGAAATGTCGAGGGCGAGGGGCATGGTGTGTCTCTGGAATCTTGGAATGGAAGAACGCGACGCGCGCGGACGAAGGCCCGGGCGACGCAGCCCGCAACGATAACGCCTGCTGTTGGACCTGCGAAGCGAGGGGCTTTGGCGAGCCGGTTTGCGCTGCATCATCTCCCGGCTTCGCGCCATGCGCACAATCAACCCTTCTGCGCGCGCCGCACCTCTCCTCTCTTCCGCACCGACACCCATGCTTGGATTCCTCCCCCCGTTCGTCCGCGGCGTCATCGCCGGCCTGCTGCTGGTGATCAACACGCTGTTCTGGTGTGCGTTGCTGCTGCTGCTCTCGCTGGTCAAGCTGCTGCTGCCCTTCGCGGCCATACGCCGCGGCATTGACCCGGTGCTCAACGCCATCGCCACCGCCTGGATCGCCTGCAACAGCGGCTGGATGCGGCTCACGCAGCGCACCACCTGGGACGTGCAGGGCGTCGAGGGCCTGGCCTACCGCGGCTGGTACCTGGTGAATGCCAACCACCAGTCCTGGGTCGACATCTTCGTGCTGCAGCACACGATGAACCGGCGCATCCCGCTGCTCAAGTTCTTCCTCAAGCAGCAGCTGATCTACGTGCCGGTGATCGGCCTGGCCTGGTGGGCGCTGGACTTCCCCTTCATGAAGCGCCATTCGAAGGCCGACCTGCGCAAGAACCCCGCGCTGCGCGGCCAGGACCGCGAGACCACGCGCCGCGCCTGCGAGAAGTTCGCGCTGGTGCCCACCAGCGTGATGAACTTCGCCGAGGGCACGCGCTTCACCGCCGCCAAGCACCAGGGCCAGTCCTCGCCCTACCGCCACCTGCTCAAGCCCAAGGCCGGCGCGCTGGCGCTGGCGCTGGACGCGATGGGCGAGAAGTTCCAGTCGCTGATCGACGTGACCATCGTCTATCCCGAGGGCGTGCCCAGCTTCTGGGACTTCCTGTGCGGCCGCACCACCCGCGTGGTGCTGCGCGCGCGCGAGGTGCCGATCCCGGCCGAACTGGGCCGGGGCGACTACGAGGCCGACTCGGCCTTCCGCGGCAGCTTCCACCGCTGGCTGGCCGAGCTCTGGGCCTTCAAGGACGCGCAGATCGAGACGCTGCTCGCGTCCGCGAAGACCAGGGGTTAAGGCGGCGTGGCGGCGCGCACGCGCGCCACGTCCTTCGCCAGTTCGGGCCAGGGCGCGGCCTGCGGCGCGAAGCGCGCGCGCATGTAGCCGGCCAGCTCGGCGATCTGCGCATCGTCGAGCGCCTCGCGGAAGGCGGGCATGAAGCCGATGTCCTTCGAGGCCGGCTCGCGCACCCCGTCGAGGATGGTGCGCAGCAGGTTGTCGGGCCGGTCGCTCGTGAGGTTGCTGTTGAGCGCCAGCGGCGTGTTCACGCCCAGCAGCGTCGGGCCGTCGCCGTCGTGGTGGCAGGCCGCGCAGGCGTTGTCGAACAGGCGCTGCGGCGCGCCCATCAGGCGGCCCTTGTGGGCGGCCGCGGCCTGCACGGCCTGCGTGGCGAGCGCCTGCGGATCGGGCACCTCGGGGTTGAAGGAGGCGAGGTAGGTGCTCATCGCGCGGATGTCGGCATCGGGCACCTGGGCCAGTTCGCGCACCACCTCGGCCATCGGCCCGCCGGCCGTGCCGTGCGCGGGCGCGTGGCCGTTGCGCAGGTAGCGGTAGAGCGATTCGGCGTCCCACGGCACGGCCGCTTTCGAGCGGCCGGTGAGCGCGGGCGCTTCCCAGCCGTCGGCCATCGCGCCCGACAGGAAGGCGCTGCCGCCCTGCTCCGCGCCCAGCGCATTGCGCGGCGTGTGGCAGGCGCCGCAATGGCCCAGGCCATTGACCAGGTAGGCGCCGCGGTTCCATTCGGCGCTCTGCGTGGCGACCGGCGCATAGGGCGCGGGATCGTGGAACAGCGCGTTCCAGCCGGCCATCAGCGGGCGCACGCTGTAGGGGAATTTCAGGTCCGACTTCGGCGTCGCGGCGACCACCGGCGGCAGCGACATGAAGTAGGCGTAGAGCGCCTGCAGGTCGTCGTCGGTGGTCTTGGCGAAGGCCGTGTACGGAAAGGCCGGGTACAGGTGGTGGCCGTCGCGCGAGACGCCCTCGCGCATCGCGCGCTGGAAGGCGCTGAAGGACCAGCGGCCCAGGCCGGTCTCGGGATCGGGTGTGAGGTTGGTGGTGTAGATCGTGCCGAAGGGCGTGTCCATCGCGCGGCCTCCCGCATTGGGCGTGCCGCCCGCGGCCGTGTGGCACACCGCGCAGTCGCCCATCGCGGCCAGCACCCGACCGCGCTCGATGGTGGTGGCGCTGTAGACCGGCGCGGTGAGCGACACCGGCGCGATGGCCGAACGCCAGCCCAGCAGACCGGCGACCACGCCGAGGCCGCCGATGACCAGCGCTGCGCCGGTGGCCCAGAGGCCCTTGCGTTGCGGCCAAGGCATCTCTGCCTTGCTCCTTCCCCCTTTGGGGGAAGGCGGGGATGGGGGCACGACAGCCTCCCCTCGCCCAGGCCGCAGGCCCCCACCCCCGCCCTCCCCCGGAGGGGGAGGGAGCGAAGCTCGGTTCAATGCGGCCAGCACCGTCTCCGGCGTGAACGGCGGCGACCGGAAGCGCACACCCGTCGCATCGAAGATCGCGTTCGCGATCGCCGCCGTGCCCGGCACCGAGGACGATTCGCCCGCGCCCAGCGGCGCTTCGCCCTGGCGCGGCATGTGCATCACCTCGATCACCGGCACCTGGCGGAAGTTGAGGATCGGGTAGCCGCCCCACTCGCGGTTGGCGACCACGCCCGAGGCGGGCCGGCCCGCCATGAGCTCGCCGGCGGGCGCGCCGCCGGCCTGCTGCGGCGCGAAGCGCACCTCTTCCATCAGCGCGCGGCTGGTGGTCTGGATCACGTTGCCGTGGATCTGGTGCTCGACGCCCGCTGGGTTGACCATCATCCCGGCGTCGTGGCCCACCACCACGCGGCGCACATGCACCTCGCCGGTCACGCGGTTGACCTCCACGTCGGCCACCCAGGCGGCCCAGGCCGCGCCGAAGCCCGGCCACTTGCTGTGGATGTAGCGCGCGTAGGCGAAGCCTTGACCGAAAAGGATGTCGCCGCCTTCTCCGAGCCCGCCGTCGGCGTTCTCCTGCGGCCCGGTGCGCATGCGCCAGCCGGCCTTCTGCGCCGTGGCCTGCACCAGCTCGGCGGCGCGCGGGTCGTGCAGGTGGCGCAGCCGGAACTGCACCGGGTCGACGCCGGCCGCGGTCGCGAGTTCGTCGATGTACGACTCGTGCGCGAAGGAGCTGGGCAGCGCCGACACGCCGCGCAGCCACGAGGCGCGCACGATCGGCGCCATGTCGTTGACCTTCACCCGCAGGTTGTCGACCGTGTAGGGCGGGCGCGCGGTGCGGTCGCCCATCTCGTAGGCCTGCGCCACCGGCTCGACCGTGCGCGTGAGCAGCAGCGCCAGCGTGGGCGCGCCGTTCGACGGGTATGAAGTCTCGAAGTCGTAGGCGGCGATGCCGCCCTCGGCATCGAGGCCGCCGTTGACTTCCATCAGCTGCGCCGCGCCCTTGGGCTCCCACGCATGTTCCTGCTCGCGCGAGAGCTGCACCCGCACCGGCGCACCGACCGCGCGCGCCAGCAGCGCGGCGTCGGCCGCCACGTCGTCGGCGCCGTTGCGGCCGTAGCAGCCCGCGGCCTCCATGCGCACCACGTCGATCTGCAGGTCCTGCAGGCCCATGAGCTTGGCGAGGTCGGCGCGCAGCACATGCGGGTTCTGCGAACCGGCCCACACCTTGAGCTGGAAACCGTCGGCCGCGTCCGCGCACCAGTCGGCCAGCGCGCACGACGGCCCGATCGACGCATGCATCTGGTAGGGCCACACATAGGTGCGGCGCATCGGCTGCGCGGCGCGCGCCAGGGCGCCGTCGACATCGCCGTCGTCGACCAGCAGGCGCTGCGTCGCGGGGTTGTCGCGCAAGGCCTGCGCCACGTCCGACAGGTCGGGCATGCCGGGCCAGGCCTTCCAGCGCACGCGCAGTTCGCGCATCGCCTGCTCGGCATGTTCTTCGCGCTCGGCCACCACGCCGACGAAGTCGCGCAGCACCACCACCGCGCGGATGCCGGGGATGTGCGCGATCGAGGCCTCGTCGACCGACTCCAGCGTGTTGCCGATGTAGTCGCCGTGGTCGGCGCCCGCATAGGGCGGGCGCACCACACGGCCGTGCAGCATGCCGGGCACGCGCATGTCGTGCACGAACACCAGCTCGCCCGCGAGCTTGGCCGGGATGTCGACGCGCGACTGCCGCGTGCCCACCAGCCTGTAGTCGGCCGCATCCTTGAGCGGCGCATGGAGGTCGAGCGTGAGCACGGTGCGCTGGCCGGCGACCAGCGCGCCGATCGGCAGGCGCTGTGCCGCGTCGGCCTTGACGCTGACCACGCCGTCGTCGATGCGCAGCGCATCCACCGCCACGCCGAAGTGCGCGGCCGCGCGCGCCAGCAGCCAGGCGCGCGCCTGCGCCGCGGCGGCGCGCAGGGGCACGGCATGGATCTGGATCGAGGCGCTGGCGATGGTCGCGCCCTGGTTGGGCGCGCGCGCCGTGTCGCCCAGCACCATGTTCAAGGCACCGAGCGGCACGTCGAGCTCCTCGGCCGCGATCTGCGCCAGCGCGGTGCGGATGCCCGTGCCCAGGTCGACGTGGCCGTTGAGGGCGGTCACGCTGCCGTCGTCCCACACCGCGATCAGGATCTCGTCGCCTTCGGCCGGGTTGCCCGCCACCGCGATCGGCTGGCCCTTGGCCGGCGCCATCGGCGGCGGCGTGGGCCGGCTCACGACCAGCACGCCCTCGGCCGAGAGGAAGTCGCCGCGGGTGTGCGGCAGGTCGGCGCGCCGCGCGCTCATGCCGCGCCGCCGGCGATGCTTTCGGCCGCCAGCTGCACCGCGCGCACGATCTCGACGTGCGTGCCGCAGCGGCAGAAGTTGCCCGAGAGTTCGGCGCGGATGCGCGCCTCGCTGGGCCGCGGCTCGCGCGCCAGCAGGGCCGCGGCCTGCATCACCATGCCGTTGAGGCAGTAGCCGCATTGGGCGGCCTGTGCGTCCTCGAAGGCTTGCTGCACGGGGTGCCATTGGGCACGCGAGCCCAGTCCTTCCAAGGTGGTGATCTCTCGCCCATGCACACCATGCGCCGGAATCACGCAGCTGCGCGCCGCCACGCCGTCGACCCACACGGTGCAGGCGCCGCACTGCCCGAGCCCGCAGCCGTACTTCGGCCCGTTGAGGCCGAGTTCGTTGCGCAGCACATGGAGCAGCGTCGCCTCGTGCGACACGGCCAGCGTGGTCGCGCGCGAGTTGACGACGAGGGCGAGTTCGACCAACGCAGCGCCTGGCCTAGCCGATGTCGGAGGACTGGATGCGCTTCACGCCTTTGGACGCCATCTGCTTCCAGGCCGCGGCCAGCGAGCCGTTGAGGTCGATGCCGCGCGTCGCGTCCTCGATCACGTAGGCCTCGAAGCCGGCCTTTCGCGCGTCCATCGCGGTCCAGGCGACGCAGAAGTCGGTGGCCAGGCCGGTGACGAACACGGTCTTGATGCCGCGCGCCTTGAGGTAGCCGGCCAGGCCGGTCGCGGTCTTGTGGTCGGCTTCCTCGAAGGCCGAGTAGCTGTCCATCTCCTTGTGGAAGCCCTTGCGGATGATCAGCTGCGCGGTCGGCACCTTGAGCTCCTTGCCCAGCGCGGCGTCCTCGGTGCCCTGCACGCAGTGGTCGGGCCACAGCACCTGCGTGCCGTAGTTGAGCTTGGTGGTCTCGAAGGGCTTCTTGCCCGAATAGGTGCTCGCGAAGGAGGCGTGGCCCGCGGTGTGCCAGTCCTGCGTGACCACGATGTTCTCGAACGACGGCGCCAGCGCGTTGATCACCGGGATCACCTCGTTGCCGCCCTTGACCGCGAGCGTGCCGCCTTCGAGGAAGCAGTTCTGCACGTCGACCACGATCAGCGCGGCCTTGCCGCCGGGCTTGAGCTTGCCGGCGGCGAAGAGCTGCGGCGACAGCGCGACCAGCCCGAGGGCGGCGCCGGCTTGGAGAACGGTTCTGCGGTGCATGGTGGAACTCCTGACGAGGTGATGAGGAAAGGGATCAGACGCTGAGATAGGCGCGACGGACTTCGTCGTTCGCCGCCAGTTCGGCCATCGTGGCCTGGTAGCGGATCTGGCCCTTCTCGAGCACGTAGGCCCGGTCGGACACCAGCTCGGCGAAGTGCATGTTCTGCTCCGACAACAGGATGCTCACGCCCTGCGCCTTGAGCTCCAGGATCATGTTGGCCATCTGCTCGACGATCACCGGCGCCACGCCTTCGGAGGGCTCGTCGAGCAGCACCAGGTAGGGGTTGCCCATCAACGTGCGCGCGACCGTGAGCATCTGCTGCTCGCCGCCGCTCATGCGGCCGCCGGGGCGGTGGGGCATCTCGCCCAGGTTGGGGAACAGCTTGAACAGCCGCTCGGGCGTCCACACGGGTGCAGCGCTGCCGTCGTTCCAGCGCCGTTCAGGCTGGCGACCGACCTCGAGGTTCTCCATCACCGTGAGATCGGTGAACACGCGCCGGTCCTCGGGCACGAAGCCCAGGCCCAGGCGGGCCGCGACGTGCGGCTCGCTCCTGGAGATGTCCTGGCCCAGGAAGCTCACGCTGCCCTTGCGCTTGGCCAGCATGCCGATCAGCGTCTTGAGCGTGGTCGACTTGCCCGCGCCGTTGCGGCCCATGAGCGCGACCACCTCGCCGCGCCGCACCTCGAGGTCGACGTCGTAGAGGATCTGCGCGGCGCCGTACCAGGCGCACAGCGATTTCGCCGACAGCAGTGTCTCGTGCGTGCTCATGCTCAGGCTCCTACCGCGGCATTCACTTGCGCGGCTTTCTCTGCGATTTTTTCGAATGTCTTGCCGCTGCCGAAGTACACCTCCTGCACCTTCGGATGGTCGCGGATCTCCAGCGGCTTGCCCTGCGCGATGAGCCGGCCGCGGGCCAGCACGATCATGCGGTCGGCATAGGCGAACACCACGTCCATGCTGTGCTCGGTGAAGAGCACGGCCATGCCGCGCTGGATCACCAATTCCTTGGTCAACGCCATCAGCGAGTTGCGCTCCTTGGGCGCCATGCCCGCGGTGGGTTCGTCCATCAGCAGCAGCTTGGGCGCGTTGGCCATCGCGATGGCCAGCTCGACGCGCTTGACGTCGCCGTAGGCCAGTTCGCTGCAGGGGCGATCGGCCTGGGTCTTCATGCCGACCTGCTCGAGCAGCGCCAGCGCGTCCTCGCGCCGGTGGTCGGCCGCGCGCCGCCACATCGAGAACAGCTTGCCGTCGTGCGAGAGCAGCGCCATCTGCACGTTCTCGACCACGGTCAGCGAGGCGAAGGTCTCGGCGATCTGGAAGGTGCGGCCCACGCCCATGCGCCAGATCTCGCGCGGCTTCAGGCCCACGAGTTCCTGGCCGCCGAGCTTGATCGAGCCCTGGTCGGCCTTGAGCTGGCCGTTGACCATGTTGAAGGTGGTGGACTTGCCGGCGCCGTTGGGGCCGATCAGCGCCAGCAACTCGCCGGGCGCGAGGTCGAAGCTGATGCCGTCGACGGCCTTGACGCCGCCGAAGGACTTGCCCAGGTTGGTGACTTGCAGGAGGGTCATCGGGAATCTCGTTGGAAAGCGGTGCGCGCAGGCGCGCAGGGCAAGGCGCCCGGAGCGGCGACGGCGTGGAAAGAAAGCCCCCTGACCTTCACGCCTTCACCTCCCCGAGCGCCGGTGCTTCGGCCTTGGCGCTCTTGCGCCGGCGGTCGACCATCTGCTTGATCGAGCCCGCGATCCCCTGCGGGAACAGCAGCACGAGCAGCAGGATGATCGCGCCGAGCATCGCGCGCCAGTAATCGGTGTTGCGGGCCACGGTGTCGTGCAGCCAGGTGAAGGTCACGGCGCCCACCACCGGGCCGGCCAGCGTCTGGATGCCGCCCAGCAGCACCATCACCAGGCCGTCGACCGACTTGCCGACCGCCATCGATTCGGGCGAGATGCTGCCCTTGGAGAAGGCATACAGCGCACCGGCCAGGCCGGCCACCGTGCCCGCCACCACGAAGGCGGCCCATTGCATGCGCTTGACGTCGATGCCGATCGCGTCGGCGCGCAGCACCGAGTCGCGGCCCGCGCGCAGCGCATAGCCGAAGGGCGAGAACAGCACGCGGCGCAGCCACCACACGCCGCCGCCCACCAGCGCCAGCGTGACCCAGTAGTACACGCGCTTGTCCGACAGCCATGCCGAAGGCCAGACCCCGGTCAGCCCGTTGCTGCCGCCGGTGAAGCTGTCCCACTGGTAGGTCACGGCCCAGGTGATCTGAGCGAAGGCCAGCGTGAGCATGGCCAGGTACACGCCCGACAGGCGCACCGCGAACCAGCCGTAGACGAAGGCGCCGAGCGCGGCGATCAGCGGCGCGGCCACCAGCGCCAGTTCCATCGGCATGCCGCTGGAACGCACCAGCAGTGCCGCGGCGTAGGCCCCGAGGCCGAAGTAGGCCGCGTGGCCGAAGGAGTGCATGCCGGCCGGGCCCATGATGAAGTGCAGGCTGGCGGCGAACAGCGCGGCGATCAGCAGGTCGATCATCAGCACCACGGTGTAGGGCGCGTTGGCCGTGAGCAGCGGCACGGCCGCCAGCACCAGCGCGAACAGCGCGGCGCCGATCACGTAGCCGCGGCCCGCGCGGCGCAGCGGTTCTTCCTGCATGCCCACGTAGCGGCTGGGCGCCTGCGCCCGGCCCATCAGGCCCCAGGGGCGCCAGACCAGCACCACGGCCATCACCAGGAAGTCGACCACCAGCGTGAGCTTGGAGAAGGAGACGGCGAAGCCGAAGATGTTGACCACGCCCAGCCAGATGCAGATCGCCTTGAGCTCCGCGATCAGCAGCGCCGCGACGTAGGCGCCGGGCAGCGAGCCCATGCCGCCCACCACCACCACCACGAAGGCGGCGCCGATGGTGTTCAGGTCCATCTCCAGCGTCGCGGGTTCGCGCGGCAGCTGCAGCGCGCCGCCCAGGCCCGCGAGCAAGGCGCCGAGCGCGAACACGGCGGTGAACAGCCAGGCCTGGTTCACGCCCAGGGCGCTGACCATCTCGCGGTCCTGCGTGGCGGCGCGCACCAGCGTGCCGAAACGGGTGCGCGTGAGCAGCAGCCAGACCAGTCCCAGCACCACCGGGCCGACCACGATCAGGAACAGGTCATAGGAAGGGAACTGCCGGCCCAGGATCTCGACCGAGCCGCGCAGGCCGGGCGCGCGCGGGCCCAGCAATTCGTCGGGGCCCCAGAGCCAGAGCACCGCGTCCTTGATGACCAGCACCAGCGCGAAGGTGGCCAGCAGTTGAAAGAGTTCGGGCGCCTTGTAGATGCGGCGCAGCAGCAGCACCTCGATCAGCGCGCCGAGCACGCCCACCACCACGGCGGCGAGCAGCAGGGCCGGCCAGAAGCCCAGGCTGCCGCCCAGCTTCTCGACCAGCGTGTAGGCCACGTAGATGCCCACCATGAAGAAGGAGCCGTGCGCGAAATTGACGATGCGCGTCACACCGAAGATCAGCGAAAGACCGGCCGCCACGAGGAACAGCGAGGAGGCACCGGCCAACCCGTTGAGCAACTGAACGACAAAACCTGAAAAACTCATCGGGGATCCTTGGGGGACGCTTTATTCATTCGTGGGGGCCGCCGCGCGCGGCCGCCCGAAGCGGCCGGCCCGCCCCCGGTAGGGGGTTGGCGAAGCGACACGCAGTGCGCGCAGCCTGGGGGCGAGCAACAGTTACTCGGCGGGGCGCATCTTCTTGACTTCCTCGTCGCTCGGCTGGAACTTGGCACCGTCGAGGTAGACGTAGTCGACCATCACGCCCTTGCCGTTCTCGTTCTTGGTCTTGCCGACGTAGGCGCCCATGGTGGACTGGTTGTCCTGCGGGCGGTACATGAACTTGCCGAAGGGGCTGTCGACCTGCAGGCCCTTGAAGGCCGCGATCAGCTTCTCGGTGTCGGTGCTGCCGGCCTTCTTGATGCCGACCGCGAGCGAGTGGATCGCGCTGTAGCCGACCACCGAGCCCAGGCGCGGGTAGTCCTTGAACTTGGCCTGATAGGCATCGGCAAAGGCCTTGTGCTCGGCCGTCTTGAGCGAATCCCAGGGATAGCCGGTCACGATCCAGCCGTTGGGCGCTTCGTCCTTGAGCGGGTCGAGGTACTCGGGCTCGCCGGTCAGCACGCTGACCACTTCACGGCCCTTGAACAGGCCGCGCGTGTTGCCTTCGCGCACGAACTTCGACAGGTCGGCCCCGAAGAGCACGTTGAAGATCGCGTCGGGCTTGGCATCGGCCAGCGCCTGCGCCACGCTGCCCGCGTCGACCTTGCCCAGCGGCGGCGCCTGCTCGGCGACGAACTCGACGTCGGGCTGCACGGCCTTGAGCAGCTGCTTGAAGGTCGCGACCGAGGACTGGCCGTACTCGTAGTTGGGGTAGACCACCGCCCAGCGCTTCTTCTTGAGCTTGGCGGCCTCGGGCACCAGCATCGCGACCTGCATGTAGGTCGAGGGGCGCAGGCGGTAGGTGTAGCGGTTGCCGTTGCTCCAGACGATCTTGTCGGTCAGCGGTTCGGCCGCCAGGTAGAAGAACTTCTTCTGCTTGGCGAAGTCGGTCAGCGCCAGGCCGGTGTTCGACAGGAAGGCGCCGGTCAGCACGTCGACCTTTTCGCGCGAGACCAGTTCCTCGGCCACGCGCACCGCGTCGCCGGGGTTGGCGTTGTCGTCGCGGCTGATGAGCTCGAACTTCTTGCCGTTGACGCCGCCCGCGGCGTTGATCTCGTCGACCGCGAGTTCCATGCCCTTCTTGTAGGGCTCGAGGAAGGCCGGTTGCGCCTTGTAGCTGTTGATCTCGCCGATCTTGATCACGCCCTGCGCATGCGCGGGAACGAGGGCGGTGGCGAGCGTGGCGACGGCGGCCGCGCTGAAGACATGACGCAATGGGTTCATCGGGAAACTCCTAGGTGGAACAACGCAAAAAAATTTCGGACTTGACCGGACTCAAAGGGCGCAAAAACAAGGCGAAGCCGGAGAACAATTCCTGGATTCCTTCCGCGAATTCTGCGAAACCTTCGCGTCCTCTGCGTCCGGATGGGGGGCCGGGATCGGATACCGGACGCAGAAAGCGCAGAGATTTCGCAGAGGACGCAAAAGTAAAACCAGATCTTGGATCCTCTTTCTTGCGCCTTCTGCGTGATCTTCGCGTCCTCTGCGTCCAGATGTCCGTGTTTCTCGGGAAGGCCTAGCGAAGACCATCCTCGCCCTTGACCTCGGCATGCTGCAGCCCGCCGATGCGCGGCAGCGGACGCCCGCTGTCGGTCACGGCCACGGCCACCACGATCTCGTCGGCGCGCGGCGCATCGGACACGCGGGCCTCGATCGCGTCGAAGTGGCTGCGCACGAAGGCCGCATCCTTGTGGCCCAGCGGCACGTCGATGGCGGTGCCCAGCGTGCCGCGCTTCTTGGCCGAAGGCACCAGCGCGGCGCCCTTCTCGACCGCCACGCGCAGCGGCGCGCCCAGCTTGGGATGCAGGATCGCGGCCGCATGCTCGAGCTCGCCGGCCTCGCCCACGATGGCGGCCTTGCCGTAGCTCTGGGCATCGGCGGGCGCGATGCCCAGCGCGGCCACGGCCTTCTGGCCCAGCAGCGCGCCGAGTTCCTCGCCGATGGCGATCAGTTGGTCGAGGTTCTCGCTGTAGCGGCCCGCGTAGGGGTTCTCGATCACGGCGATGGCGACGGCGCGGCGCGTGGGCGGCGTGACGTCCTGGCCCATTTCCTTGCGGGTCTCGTCGACCTGGATGACGAGCTTGCGGATGTTGGCGGTCATGTCTGGATCTTCCTTGGTTGTCTCGGGCTCAGCGCAGGCCGTCCCACTTGGAGATGTTCTCGGCCAGCAGGCCGCCGACGCGCGCATGGATGCGGTAGCCGGTGCTCATCGCGAGGATGAAGACGATCTCGTCGGCCGCCGGCGCGCCGGGCACGCGCACCTCGATGGCGTCGAACTGGCCGCGCACATAGCTGGCGTTGATGTTGGTCAGCGGCACGTCGAGCGTGGCGCCGGGCGGGCCCACCTTCTTGGTCGAGGGCACGATCGACAGCGCGTTGCCGGGCTGCCCGCTCTTGTCCTCGGCCTTGCCCGCGGTGTAGGCCGCGCGGTCGCCCTTCCAGCCGAGCAGCTCGCGCATCGCGTAGCCGCCGGGCACATGCCACAGCGCACCGTGCTCGAGCTCGCCCGCGGCGCCGACGATGGCGCCCTTGCCGTAGGTGGCGATGGCTTCCAGCGGCACGTCCATGGCCGCGTGCAGCCGGTGCGCCATGTCCACGCCCACCGGGTCGAGCAGCGCCATCATCGGCAGGATGTCCGGCTCGTAGCGGCCGGCGAAGGGATTGGTCATCACCACGCCGATGGCGCCACGCACCAGCGGCGTCGCGGCGCGCGGGCCGAACTCGTGGTGGATGTGCTCGACATGGGTGAAGACGCGACGGATATCGATCATGGAATGAAGGCCTGTCTTTTCGTTAAGCAAATACTGAACCAACTGCAGCGGCCGGCACGTTGGCGCGGATGGAGCATAAGGGTTCGACCTGGCGCCATTGCCCCTGGCAAACCAGCACCGCGGCCCAGATCCGGCCCTGCCGTTGCAGCGCCTGTGCACGGCGCGCGCCCGCATCGAGTGCACGGCGCACCGAGTCGGGTGCCAGTGGCGGCACCTCGACCGTGACCGGGATGTCGCCGAGGTCGCTGTCGTCCTTGCACTCGCGCGCCGGCAGGCGCCGGATCGCGGCGTCGTCGACGTCCACCGCATTGGCGATCACCGTGGCCGCGGCATCGGCCTGCGAAGCGGTGGCGGCCAGCACCGTCACGCTGTCGGCGATGCCCAGCGAGAAACTCCGGCCGCGCCAGCCGCTGGTGGCGACGCCGCGCACCGGCTGCCCGGCCTGGATCTCGAACTGGCCGTCGGTCGCGAGCGGGCCGGTGTCGCGCAGGTCGAAGCGCGCCAGGTCGGCGAACAGCCCGACGCGCGCCGAGCGCCCGGGCGCCAGGTGCAGCGCGATGTCGCCGCCGTTGTTGACCCAGGCGCGTTCGATGCCGGGCCGGCGGTAGAACGCGACGATCTCCTCGGCCACCGCGCCCGCGACCGCGGCCATGGGCGTGATGAAGCTTTCGCCGAACGGTGCGCAGGCCTGCCACATGCGCTGGGCGACCGGGCCCTGCAGCGGGCAGTGCGCACCGACCGGCGCGCGCAGCGCGGGCAGCTCGCGCACCAGCTCGGCCAGCAGCGCTTCGAAGCGCGCCCAGGCCGATGCATGCGCGTCGGCCACGGCCGCGGCCTCTCCCTCGGCCTCGATCAGCAGATCGATCGGTCCGTGCTGGAAGTGCCAACGCTGGGCGTCGAGCTGGCGGCGTTCGGCGTGCATGGAATGGCCTGCGTCAGCCCAGCATCGGCGGCTGGCCCAGCGGCCACGGGTTCGCATCGTCGATGCGCACCCACTGCCGCGCGGTCGGCGCACCGTCGTCCTGCCAGGCGCCACGCGCCAGCGCCTCCTGCAGCGGGAACACATGCTCGACATGGCCGCCCAGCGCCGCGTAGTCTTCGAGGCGCATGCTGAATTCGATGGGCGCGACGATGGCCGGCGTGGGCACGGTGCCGAAGCTGTTGTCGGGCATGCGCATCACGTCGACCATCACCGTGATGCCGCCGCCCGGCCACACATAGGCCGGCGCGCCGCCGCAGGTCACGTTGACCAGCGCGCGCTTGATGGCGCGCGTGAGCAGCACCGGGTTCTCGGTCACGCCGGCGCGCAGGCTGCCGCCCGCACCGCCGAGGAAGAGCACGGTGCACAGCGAGGGCTCGCAGTTCTCGCCGATGCGATCCACGATGCGTTTGACTTCCGGCGGCATCGGCTGCTCGACCGGCTTGAGCGCCTCGTCGAGCACGTACCATTGCGCATGCTCGCCGGTGGTCGAGGTCATGAGCAGGCGCAGGCCGGGCTTGGCCACGCCCTCTTCCCAGCCCTCGATGATCGCCAGCGGATCGGCGATGTCGGTGCCGCCCCAGCCGTCGCCGGGGTTGGCCACCTGGAAGTAGCGCCCGGGCGTGGACTTGCGGCCCAGCATCTTGATGCCCGACTCGGGCATGTCGAGGCAGCGCCCGGCCTGGTGCTGCGTGAGCACGCCGGTGATGTGGTCGTCGACCACCACCACCTCGTCGGCCACGCCCGCGAACTGGCGCGCGAAGATCCCGACCGCGGCCGAGCCGCAGCCCACGCGCATGCGCTGTTCCTCGACGCCGTTGACGATCGGGGCCTTGCCGGCCTGGATCACGAGGCTGGAGCCGCCGTCGATGGTGCATTCGACCGGCTGCTTGTTGCCCAGCCGCTGCATCAGCTCGGCCGTCATCCGGCCTTCCTTCTTGCTGCCGCCGGTGAGGTGGTGCACACCGCCCAGCGACAGCATCTGCGAGCCGTACTCGGCCGTGGTGACATGGCCCACGACCTCGCCCTTGTAGCGCACGTTGGCCTGCTCGGCGCCGAGGAAGCGGTCGGTGTCGATCTTCACCTTGAAGCTGCAGTAGCTGAAGATGCCCTCGGTCACGACCGTGACCATGTCGACACCCTGCGCCTTCGAGCCGACGATGAAGGGCGCGGGCTTGTAGTCGGGGTAGGTGGTGGACGAACCCACGCCGGTCACGAAGACCTCGTCGGCATGCAGCAGGTCGCCGTTCCAGTCGGCCTCCACCCCATCGTCGCCCTCGGCCGCCGGTTCGGCGCCTTCGCGTGCGAAGGGCACCAGCGCGGGCGCGGGGCTCTGGAGTTCGCGCCGCAGCAGCACCACCGGGTCGACGCGCACCAGCACGCCGGCGCGGTTGGCATAGCGGTCGCAGGCGCCGGTGCGGCCCTCGGAGATCTGGCACAGCACCGGGCAGGCGTTGCACTCGACCTTGGCCGTGCTCATCTTTTCGCTGCGCGGCGGCGCCTTGCCGAAGCCCGCGGTATCGGTGGCCGTGGGAACGTCCATGCCCGGCAGGCCATCTGTCTTGGTGTGTTCAGTCATCGTGGCATCTCTCTTGAAGCGTCCTGCAGCACGTGCAACAAACATGCCGGTTCCACGCTTGTGCGCAATTTGTCATTTGTGTAGCATCCACTCCACTTTCATGTGGTGTTCACTACATTGGACGCATGAAATGTACCGATCCGGCCCGATGCTTGCATGGGTGTTTTCCTAGGGTCCGTTCAAGCTGTTTCCGGGGATCGGAGGCGGGTTGAACGGGCCTCGGCTCCCAGACTTGGTGCGCAGTGACCGACAATCGGGCGGAGCCCGCCGGTTGACGCTGCCAGCCAGGTACAGCAAGCCCTCGTCGCCTGCCATTTCGTCCACTTTTTTTCGAGTCATCCCATGAGTGCATTCAGCGAAGAACGCGTCCTCTCGGTTCACCACTGGACCGACCGCCTGTTCACCTTCACGACCACGCGCGACCCCGCGCTGCGCTTCTCCAACGGCCACTTCACCATGATCGGCCTCAAGGTGAACAACAAGCCGCTGCTGCGCGCCTACAGCATCGCCAGCGCCAACTACGAGGAATACCTCGAGTTCCTGAGCATCAAGGTCGACGAAGGTCCGCTGACCTCGAAGCTGCAGCACATCCAGGTCGGCGACACGATCATCGTGGGCCGCAAGCCCACCGGCACGCTGCTGATCGACTACACGCTGCCGGGCAAGCGCCTGTACCTGTTCGGCACCGGCACCGGCCTGGCACCGTTCATGAGCATCATCCGCGACCCGGAGACGTACGAGAAGTTCGAGAAGGTCATCCTGGTGCACGGCGTGCGCCAGGTCGACGAACTGGCCTACCACGACCTCGTGAGCGACCACCTGCCCAAGCACGAGATCCTGGGCGAGATGATCGAGAAGCAGCTGCTCTACTACCCGACCGTGACGCGCGAGGAATTCCGCAACATGGGCCGGATCACCGAGCTGGTCGAGAGCGGCAAGCTCACCGACGACCTCGGCCTGCCGCCGATCAACGCCGCCGAAGACCGCGTGATGCTGTGCGGCAGCCCGGGCATGCTGGTCGACCTCAAGCACATGCTCGAGGGCCGCGGCTTCAAGGAAGGCAATACCAGCACGCCCGGCGACTTCGTCGTCGAACGCGCCTTCGCCGAAAAATGACCCCCCCCGTGCCGCTGCGCGGCTCCCCCCCAGGGGGGCACATCCTGCGGTCTGGCGAAGCCAGTCCCGCGGATGTCGCCGGCATGGCTCGCTCCGCGGCAGTCGGCACGCATGGGCTGCCGGCGCTGGCCCTCGCGTGCCCGCACCGACGCACGGCATGAGCACCCGCAAGCCCGCCGCCAAGCCCCAGCGCAAGACCGGCGTGCGCGAAGCAGCGGCGCAGGCCACGCGCGACGCGATCCTCAAGGCGGCCACCAAGGTGTTCGCCCGCTACGGTTACGACGGCGGCAGCGTCGAGAAGATCTCGAAGGCCGCCAAGTCCTACGACCGGATGATCTATTACTACTTCGGCAGCAAGGAAGGCCTCTTCATTGCGGTGCTCGAAGGCATCTACCGGCGCATGGACGAGGCCGAGGCCGCGCTCGACCTCGACACCTCGCGCCCCGTGGAAGCATTGACGGCGGTGATCCACTTCGTGCTGGGCTACTACCGCAAGAACCCCGAGTTCGTCACGCTGCTCAACACCGAGAACCTGCACAAGGGCCGGCACATCGCGAAGTCGCTGCGCGCCAGCGAGTACTCCTCGCGCGCGGTCGCGATCGTGCGCGAACTGCTCGCCAGTGGTGCATCGCAGGGCCTGTTCCGCACCGACCTGGCGGCCCGCGACGTCTACCTGCTGATCGCGGCCACCGGCTATTTCTACACCTCGAACCGGCACACGCTGACGACCTTCCTCGGCGAGCCGCTCGAGACGCCGGAGGCGGTCGCGCATTGGGAAGACTTCATCGTCGAGACCGTGCTGCGCACCGTGCGTGCGGACGAGAACGAGAACGAGAACACAGAACCCACCCCACCCCACGAGGTAAACATGACCCCCATCGCTCACGTTCGTTCACGGCCCCCCAAGGGGGCGCAAGCCTCCCTTGGGGCGGCCCGGCGGGAGGCTTGACATGGCAGAAATCGCAGCCGGCGCAAAGTCGGGCAAGGTCGTCATCAAGAACATAGGCTTGCTGCTCTCGGGCGACATCGACAAGCCCATCCTGGACGCCGACACCATCGTGGTGAACGACGGCCTGATCGTCGCGGTCGGCAAGGAGAAGGACTGCGACCTCGAGGGCGCGAAGACGGTCATCGACTGCCGGAAGACCGCCGTCGCGCCGGGCCTGATCGACAGCCACGTGCACCCGGTGTTCGGCGACTGGACCCCACGCCAGAGCCAGCTGGGCTGGATCGACTCGTCGATGAACGGCGGCGTCACCACCATGATCTCGGCCGGCGAAGTGCACCTGCCGGGGCGGCCCAAGGACATCGTCGGCCTCAAGGCCCTGGCCATCACCGCGCAGCGCGCCTACGACAACTTCCGCCCCAGCGGCGTGAAGGTGCTGGCCGGCGCGCCGGTGATCGAGAAGGGCATGGTCGAGAGCGATTTCAAGGAGCTGGCCGAGGCCGGCGTGGGCCTGCTGGGCGAAGTGGGCCTGGGCACGGTCAAGGCCGGCTACGAGGCCAAGGAGATGGTCGCCTGGGCGCGCAAGTACGGCATCCAGAGCACCATCCACACCGGCGGTCCCTCGGTGCCGGGCTCGGGCTACATCGACAAGGACGTGGTGCTCGAGGCCGACGCCGACGTGATCGGCCACATCAACGGCGGCCACACCTCGCTGCCGGAAGCGCACGTGTGCGAGCTGTGCGAGAAGTCCTCGCGCGCGATCGAGATCGTGCACAACGGCAACGAGAAGACGGCCATCGCCGCGGCCCGCGCCGCCATCGAGCTCAAGTGCCCGCACCGCGTGATCCTGGGCACCGACGGCCCGGCCGGCTCGGGCGTGCAGCCGCTGGGCATCCTGCGCATGGTGTCCTTCATCTCGGCCTTCGCCAACATCCCGGCCGAGCAGGTTTTCTGCTTCGCGACCGGCAACACCGCGCGCATCCGCAACCTGAACTGCGGCCTGATCGAGGTGGGCCGCGACGCCGACTTCGTGTTCATGGACCGCGCCCAGCATTCGCCCGCCCCGGGCCTGCTCGAGAGCGTGGCGCTGGGCGACATCCCGGGCGTGGGCATGGTGATGATCGACGGCATCGTGCGCAGCGGCCGCAGCCGCAACACCCCACCGGCCACCGAAGTACCGGTGGTGCTCTGACGCCCTAACGCCCGCGCGCGCCGGGCGTCGAGAAGTCGTAGTGCGGGCCCGGGCCGGCCACCACCGGCGGCCCCGGGTCGGCCGGCTGCACCGGGGTGCCTGATGAACCCGCGGGCACCGCCGCACCCGCGGCGGGCCGGGGGCCCGGCACGATCGGCGGCCCATCGTCACGGTAGCTTGGCAAGGAGGTCATCGCGGGCGGCCGCGAGGGCTCGACCCAGGCGCCCGTGGCGGCGTCCCCCGCGCCCGCCTCGGCCGGCGCCGCCCGGGCGCGCGCGCGCGCGGCGCGGCGCTGCTGCGCGGACGGGGGCGGCGTGTAGGGAAACACATCGGACGGCGCGGCCGCGGTGCCGGTGGTGGCGGGCGGCGGGGCCACCGGCGGCGGCGAAGGGGCCACCGACGGCGCGGTGGCGACCGGCGGCGGCGATGGGGGTGGCGACGGCGCCACCGGCACCTCGGGCACCGCGGCGCCCTGCCCGGTCGGCGGTGGCTGCGGCACCTTGCTGCCCGTCAGCATGTAGAGCGCCCAGCCCATGAAAGCGAGCAGGATCACCAGCCCGCCGATGAAGACCTTGACCCAGATCGTGCCGGTGTCGGCCGTGGCCGGCGCCGCCGGCATGGCGGACGAGACGGGCACGGCCTCTTCCCCGATCGAGGGCTCGGCACCCAGGCGCGCGGCGCAGGCCGAGCAGAACCGTGCGCTCGCGGGGTTGCGCGCGCCGCATTCCGGGCAGACCATCGTCGAAGACCGCTGGCTGAACATGCGCAGAACTTTGCATCAGAACCCGGGACTCCGGCAGCCCTGTGACGTTTCCACATGTCACGACCTATGTCATGGCGGGCGGCCGTTGCGCCGCCATCATCAGCAGGCGCGCGGCTCCGAGGCCAGCGCCACGGCCTCGGGAAGATCCGGCTGCGCCTCCCCGCGCAGGAAGCCGAACACCGCCAGCGCGGTCAGCACCGTCACGGCCGCCAGCACGCACAGCAGCGTCGCGAAGGCCGCGCCGTAGGCATGCAGCACTTCGTCCCGGCCCAGCCCCGGAAGAAGCGCCAGCGCCTGCGACAGGTCACCGGTGGTCACGCGTTGCGCAGCCTGCGAGGCGGCCAGCGCGCCGTGGCCCGTGAGGCCCAGCTGCCGCGCCACCAGCGCCGTCAGCCCCGCGCCGACCAGCGCCAGCGCGATGCCCTCGCCGGCCACGCGCACGGTGTTGAAGATGCCCGAGGCCATGCCGGCGCGCTCGCGCGGCACCACGCTCACCGCCAGGCCGTCCATCAGGCCCCAGGGCAGGCCGATGCCCGCGCCGATCAGCAGCAGCGGCCCCACCATGCCGGGCAGCGGCGTGCCCGGCGCGCAGCGGCTGAGCCAGAACAGGCCGGTCGCACACATCAGCAGGCCCAGCGCCGACAGCACGCCCGCCGGATGGCGCTGCGCGAGCCAGGCCGCCAGCGTCGGCACCACCAGGATCGGCCCCGACAGCGCGAACATGAAGCCGCCCGCCTCCAGCGCGCTGCGCCCCTCGAGCCCGACGAAGCGCAGCGGCAGCAGCACCAGCAGCACCACGAAGCCGTAGGCCGGCGCCGCGGCCAGCAGCTGCACGCCGACGAAGCGCGGGAAGCGGAACAGCGACAGGTCGAGCATCGGATGCGCGACGCGCCGCTCGATGGCGACGAACACCGCGCCCATCAGCGTCGCGCCGGCCAGCGCACCGAGCACCCACGGGCTGCCCCAGCCGCTGTCGGGCGCCTGCAGCACGCCCAGCGTGAGCAGGCTCAGCGCGGCGGTGAAGCTCAGCGCGCCGGGCAGGTCCAGGCCCTGGGCCTGCGGGTTGCGCGACTCGCGCATGCCGGGCGCGGCGATGCACAGCGCCAGCAGGCTGACCGCGCCCGGGCTCAGCATCACGGCCTGCCAGCCGAAGGTCTGGGCCAGCCAGCCCGAGAGGATCGAACCGCAGGACAGCCCGACGCCGAAGGAGGTGCCGATCAGGCTGAAGGCGCGCGTGCGCGCCGGCCCGTCGAACACCTGCGCCAGCGCGGCCGTGCCGGCCGCGAAGCCCGCCGCCGAACCCAGCCCCTGCAGCGCACGCACCAGGTCGAAGGCCACGATGCCCGGCGCCCAGGTCAGCATCGAACAGCTCAGCGCCACCACCGCCAGACCGAGCAGGAAGACCCGCTTGCGCCCGAAGGCATCGGCCAGCGCGCCGGCCGCCAGCAGGGTGGCGCCGAAGCTCAGCATGAAGGCGTTGGTGACCCAGTTGAGCTGCACCGGGCTGCCGCCCAGCGCGGCGTGGATCGCGGGCAGCACCACCGCGGGGCCGGTGAAGCTCAGCGGCATGCCCAGCGCCGCGAGGCAGACGGCGGCCAGCAGCCAGGCCCTGGAGGCCGGAGAAGAAGACGGGGAAGACATCGCAAAGCTTTCACGCAGAGACGGAACGAGGGCATCGAAACGCCCAGGCGGGGCGTGGGGAGAAGATAGAAAGGATTCAATGCAATGAAAATAGCGGCCCGATTCCTCACACCCCCAACCTCAGGTTGCCAATCCCCTCGCACCCATGGACAGCTTCAGCGGACTCGAATCCTTCGTGCGGGCGGCCGACCTGCTGAGCTTCGCGGGCGCCGGCCGGCAGCTGGGCATCTCGGCCTCGGCCGTGGGCAAGAACGTGGCGCGGCTCGAGGCGCAGCTGGGCCTGCGTTTGTTCCACCGCACCACGCGCCAGGTGCGGCTCACGACCGAAGGCGCGCTGTTCCATGAACGCTGCCGCCGCATCCTCGACGAGCTCGACGATGCGCGCGCGATGATGCAGGACGCGGTCGCCACGCCGCGCGGCCACCTGCGCGTGAGCCTGCCGACCATCGGCTACCGCTTCCTGCTGCCGGTGCTGCCGGAGTTCAAGGCCCGCTATCCGGAGATCGAGCTCGACCTCGACTTCAACGACCGGCTGGTCGACGTGATCGCCGAGAACGTCGACGTGGCGATCCGCAGCGGCGAGCTGGTCGACTCGGGCCTGGTGGCGCGCCGGCTCGGCCCCTTCAACTTCGTGCTGGTGGCCTCGCCCGCCTACCTGGCGCGCGCGGGCGTGCCGCAGGCGCCGGCCGATCTGGCGCATCACTTCTGCCTGCGCTACAAGTTCGTGACCGACGGCCGGATCGAGGAATGGGACCTGGCCGGCCTGCCCGCGCAACTGCCGCTGTGCCTGGCGACCAACAACATGGAAGCCATGCTCGGCGCCGCGGTGGCCGGCCTGGGCCTGGCCTACATGCCCGACTTCCTCGCGCGCGATGCGCTGGGCCGCGGCGAGCTGCAGTGCGTGCTGGGCCCGCACGTGGTGCGCCAGGGCCAGTTCTCGGCGCTCTGGGCGTCGAGCCGGCAGCTGTCGCCCAAGGTGCGGGCCTTCGTCGACTTCGCGTGCGAGCGGCTGTTCAACGAAGCCGATGCGCCCGGCCGGCCGGCTCAGGCCGGCGCATAGTCGGTCGAGGCCGCCACCTCGGCCCATTCGGCGGTCTCGCGCTCGAGGTAGGCGATCTTCTCGCCGATGGCCTGGAGCGTGTCGGTGCCCAGCGGCAGGCGCATCGGCGGTGTCGGCGAAGCGACCAGCGCCAGCACGGCCTGCGCCAGCTTCTGCGGATCGCCCGGCTGGTTGAGGCTGATCGCGCGCGCGGCCGCGCGCACCTGGCCCGCCGTGCCTTCGTAGTCGGCGATCCGGCGCGGCGACACGGTGAGCGACGTGCTTTCCAGGAACTCGGTGCGGAAATAACCCGGCTCGACCGCGGTGACGTGGATGCCCAGCGGCGCGAGCTCGTGGTGCAGCGCCTCGTTGAGCCCCTCGACCGCGAACTTGGTCGAGCAATAGACGCCGAAGCCCGGGCCCGAGCGCTGGCCGCCGACCGAGGACAGGTTGAGGATGTGGCCGCTGCGCCGCGCGCGCATCGCGGGCAGCACCGCGCGCGTGACGTTCAGCAGGCCGAAGACGTTGGTCTCGTAGAGCTTGCGCACCTCGTCGGCCGTGGCCTCCTCGACCGCGCCCAGCAGGCCGAAGCCGGCGTTGTTGACCAGCACGTCGATGCGGCCGAAGCGCGCCAGCGCGGCCTCGACGGCCCGCGCGATCTGCGCCTCGTCGGTGACATCGAGTGACACGCCCAGGAGCGCCGGGTGCTCGCCGAAACGCTGGGCGATGGAGGCCGCATCGCGCGCCGTCGCGACCACGGCGTCGCCATGCGCGAGCGCGGCTTCGGCCATGCGGGCGCCGAGGCCGCGCGAGGCGCCGGTGATCATCCAGACGCGCGGGAATCCGGTGGGGGTGGAAGCAGGGGTGGCGGTCATGTCGGGTCTTTCAGGAAGGTTGCGATGAGGCCAATGTAGGTTCCCGATCCGCATCCGAATAGCCCACATTCCTTGGCTTCATTGACAAAGCAATCGTGATAATCTAGCCATGGCCTTCAACGAACTGCGCGCGATCTCCACCTTCATCCAGGCCGCCGAGCTGGGCAGTCTGCGCCAGGCCGCGGCCGCGCAGGCGATCACGCCGCAGGCCGCCAGCCAGGCGCTGGCGCAGCTCGAATCGCACCTGGGCGTGCGGCTGTTCCACCGCACCACGCGCAAGCTGAGCCTGACCGAGGAAGGCAGCCAGTTCCTCGAGGCCGCGCAGCCCGGCCTGAGCACGCTGCAGCGGGCGCTGCAGGGCGCGCGCCGCGGCCGCGAGGAGATCGCCGGGCCGCTGCGCATCGTGGCGCCGCGCGCGACCATGCTGCGCATCCTGTGGCCGGTGCTCGAGGAATTCTGCCGCCGGCACCCGCGGATCGAGCCCGACGTGCAGCTCGACGACCGGGTCGGCAACTGGGTCGAGGAGCGGGTCGACATCGGCTTTCGCGTGGGCAGCGCGCCGCAGGACGGGCTGATCGCGCGGCGCCTCATGCCGGTGCAGCTGGTGGTGTGCGCCGCGCCGGCCTACCTCGCGCGCTTCGGCACGCCCACGCACATCGACGACCTCGCCAGGCACCGCTGCAGCGGCTTCAGGCACCCGGCCACGGGCAAGGTGATGCCCTGGGAATTCAAGGTCGGCGAGGAGATCGTGTCACGTGATCTGGCACCGGTGTTCTGCACCAACGACATCGACCTCGAGGCCCAGGCCGTGGTGGCGGGCGAAGCGATCGGGCAGCTGGTGGGCGCGACCGCGGTGCCGCTGATCCGCTCGGGCCAGCTGCTGCCGCTGCTGACCGACCACGTCACCGAGCACCTGGGGCTGTACGTCTACTACGGCAGCCGGGTGGCGCAGCCGGCGCGGGTGCGGGCCTTCATCGACCTCGCGGCGGAGATGCTGGGCGACAACGAGGACTTCGTGCTCACGCCGCGCGACCTGGCGAAGGCGCCGCGGCGGCGCAAGCCGTCGGCGGCGCGCTGAGCGGGGTCCCTTATCCCATGCGCCCGTCGGCCGGCCGCAGCACCTGGCCCTTGAGCGTGACCGGCTTGCCGATGGGCGGCGCGGTACGCGTCTCGACCGTGCGCAGCGCGCCGTTGTCCATGCGCACGCGCACCTGGTAGAAGGTCTCGGTGCGGGTGCGCTTCTCGATCTCGTTGCCCGCGTAGCCGCCGCCGACCGCGCCGATCACCGTGGCGGCGGTGCGCCCGCCGCCATGGCCGAACTGGTTGCCGACCACGCCGCCCAGCACGCCGCCGGCCACGGCACCGACGCCGGTGGCCGGGGCCGCGCGCTTCACGACCTGCACCGATTCGACCCGGCCGCACACGGTGCAGACCGGCGCGGCGGGACGCGCGGCGGCGGGCGCGCCGTTGCCGGCCACGGCCGTCGGCGGCGCGACCTGCGCGGCCGGTGCCGGCGCCTGGACGGGCGCCGGTGCGGTGATGGCCGCCGGCGGTACCGCCGCGAGCGGAGCCGGCGGCGGGGTGCCGTCGTCCGGCGCATGCAGCGGCTGCGTGGCGGCCGTCGGCGGGGCGCCGGCGTTGCGGCCGCCCTGCTGGTAGAGCAGCGTGCCGCCGAGCGCGGCGACGGCGACGGCCAGGGCGCCGATCACGCCCCAGAGCGCCTTGGGCGCGCTGGAACGCGGGGCCGTTTCGGGGGCCGATGGGGAGGAAGAAAAGCTGTCCATCGCGGATGTCCTTTGCTGCGCGCCGCCAAAGGCGCGACAGCGCCAGCATGGACGCTTCCGCGTGCGCGCCGCGTCAGCCGGCGCTTGCAAGCCCCGTCGGAACAGGGCTCAGAGATTGGGCGCGAGCAGGCGCTCGAGTTCGCTCTCGGGCTGGCCGCGGCGCGCGGCCTGGTCGGCCAGCTGGTCGTGGCCGATCTTGCCGACGTTGAAGTAGACCGCCTGCGGATGGCTCAGCTGGAAGCCGCTCACGCTGGCGGCCGGCGTCATCGCCAGGCTCTCGGTCAGCGTCATGCCGATGTCGGCGCACTGCATCACCTCGAACATCGCGCGCTTGACGCTGTGGTCCGGGCAGGCCGGGTAGCCCGGCGCGGGGCGGATGCCGCGGTACTTCTCGGCGATCATGTCCTCGTTGCTCAGCGCTTCGTCGGCCGCATAGCCCCAGAGGTCGGTGCGCACGCGGTGGTGCAGCGATTCGGCGAAGGCCTCGGCCAGCCGGTCGGCCAGGGCCTTGAGCATGATGGCCGAGTAGTCGTCGAGGTCGTCGACGAAGTACTTCTCCTTCTTCTCCACGCCCAGGCCCGCGGTGACGGCGAACATGCCCACGTAGTCCTTCAGGCCGCTTTCCTTGGGCGCGACGAAGTCGGCCAGGCACCGGCTGGGGCGCATCACGCCGTCGATCACCTGCTTCTCGGTCTGCTGGCGCATGCCGTACCAGGTGAGCGCGACTTCGCTGCGGCTCTCGTCGGTGTAGAGCTCGATGTCGTCGTCGTTGACGGTGTTGGCCGGCCAGAAGCCGACGATGCCGCTCGCGCTGAGCCAGCGGCCTTCGATGAGGCGCTTCAGCATGCGCTGTCCGTCTGCATAGACGCGCACGGCTTCGGTGCCGACGATCTCGTCCTTCAGGATCGCCGGGAAGGCCCCGGCCAGGTCCCAGGTCTGGAAGAAGGGGCCCCAGTCGATGTACTTGGCCAGCTCGGTCAGGTCGTAGTTCTTGAACACGCGGCGGCCGATGAACTTGGGCACGGGGGGCGTGTAGTTCGACCAGTCGATCGGCGTCTTGTTGGCCCGCACCTTGGCCAGCGGCCACAGCGGCACCTGCTTCTTGTTGGCGTGCTGGTGGCGCACCTTGTCGTAGTCGGCGTTGAGCTCGTCGATGTACTTCGACGCCTGGTCGGACAGCAGCGACTGCGCCACGCTCACGCTGCGCGAGGCGTCGGGCACGTAGACGACCGGGCCTTCGTAATGCGGCGCGATCTTCACCGCGGTGTGCACGCGGCTGGTGGTGGCGCCGCCGATCATCAGCGGGATCTTCTTGATGCGGAAATGGTCGTCGCGCTGCATCTCGCCGGCCACGTACTGCATCTCTTCCAGGCTCGGCGTGATCAGGCCCGACAGGCCCACGATGTCCGCGCCCTCGACCTTGGCGCGCGCCAGGATCTCGTGGCACGGGACCATCACGCCCATGTTCACGACTTCGAAGTTGTTGCACTGGAGCACGACGGTGACGATGTTCTTGCCGATGTCGTGCACGTCGCCCTTGACCGTCGCGATGATGATCTTGCCCTTGGTGCGCACGTCGCGGCCCGCGGCCTCGTCGCGCAGCTTCTCTTCCTCGATGTAGGGCAGCAGGTGGGCCACGGCCTGCTTCATCACGCGGGCCGACTTCACCACCTGCGGCAGGAACATCTTGCCGGCGCCGAACAGGTCCCCGACCACGTTCATGCCGTCCATCAGCGGGCCTTCGATCACATGCAGCGGGCGGCCGCCCTTGGCCAGGATCTCGCGGTAGGCCTCCTCGGTGTCCTCGACGATGAAGTCGGTGATGCCGTGCACCAGCGCATGGCTCAGGCGCGCGCCGACCGTGACCGGCGCCTCGGGCGTGCCGCGCCAGTCGTTGCGCTTGCTCTCGTCCTTGGCGCCGCTCTTGGCGGTCTCGGCGACTTCGACCAGGCGCTCGCCGGCGTCGGGGCGGCGGTTGAGGATCACGTCCTCCACGCGCTCGCGCAGCACCGGCTCGAGGTCGTCGTAGACGCCGACCATGCCGGCGTTGACGATGCCCATGTCCATGCCGGCCTT
The DNA here is from genome assembly GCF_030317215.1 of Variovorax sp. J2P1-31. Classification (NCBI taxonomy): domain Bacteria; kingdom Pseudomonadati; phylum Pseudomonadota; class Betaproteobacteria; order Burkholderiales; family Comamonadaceae; genus Variovorax; species Variovorax sp. J2P1-31. The sequence continues at coordinate 535,050 of NZ_JASZYA010000004.1, read as the reverse complement.
GATCGCGTGGTACAGGAACACGGTGTGGATGGCTTCGCGCACCGGGTCGTTGCCACGGAAGCTGAAGCTCACGTTCGACACCCCGCCCGACACCTTGGCGCCGGGCAGGTTCTGCTTGATCCAGCGCGTGGCCTCGATGAAGTCGACCGCGTAGTTGTTGTGCTCCTCGATGCCGGTGGCGACCGCGAAGATGTTGGGGTCGAAGATGATGTCCTCGGCCGGGAAGTCGATCTCGTCGACCAGGATGCGGTAGGCACGCTCGCAGATCTCGATCTTGCGTTCGTAGGTGTCGGCCTGGCCCTTCTCGTCGAAGGCCATCACGACCGCGGCGGCGCCGTAGCGGCGCAGCAGCTTGGCATGGTGGCGGAACTGGTCCTCGCCCTCCTTCATGCTGATCGAGTTCACGATGCCCTTGCCCTGGATGCAGCGCAGGCCGGCCTCGATCACCTCCCACTTGGAGCTGTCGACCATGATCGGCACGCGCGCGATGTCGGGCTCCGAGGCGATCAGGTTGAGGAAGCGCACCATCGCGGCCTTGCTGTCGAGCATGGCCTCGTCCATGTTGATGTCGATCACCTGCGCGCCGTTCTCGACCTGCTGGCGCGCGACCGCCAGGGCCTCCTCGAACTGGCCGTTGAGGATCATCCGCGCGAAGGCCTTGGAACCGGTGACGTTGGTGCGCTCGCCGATGTTGACGAACAGCGTGCCGTCGCCGATCAGCACGGGCTCGAGGCCCGACAGCTTCATCGGGGGAACGGTTTCGGCGGCAGCGGCGGACGGGGAAGGAGCGGACATGGAACTCACCTGGATGCACAAGGTTCAGGTGAGCGTCGTTGCGGGGACAGACCCGAGCCTGGCGGGGCTGTGAAGCCGGCCGCTGCAACGCTCCTCGGGGGTGGGGATTTTAGGCGGGATTCCGGGTGTGAGGCAGATGAGGGGCTTGCAGCGGGGGCCTTCTTTCCCCTCTCCCTCTGGGAGAGGGCAGGGTGAGGGCATGGGCGGTGGATCAGGCACGCGTGATGTGAGGCTGACGCCCTCACCCCTGCCCTCTCCCAGAGGGAGAGGGAGAAATACCTCAGGCCGCGGCCGCTTCCCCGGCCGCCTCCCCCGCCCGCACCGTCGTCAGCGCAAACGGCGGCAGCCCCTGCAGCAGCCGTTGCCCGTAGGAGGTGCGCACCAGCCGCCGGTCGTAGCAATAGACGCTGGCCCGGTCGTCCTCGCTGCGGATCGCGCGGCCCACCCATTGCGCCAGGCGGATCGCGGTGGCGGGCACCACCAGCTCGGTGAAGGGGTCGCGGCCTACGGTGCGCAGCCATTCGGCGCGCGCCTCGCCCACCGGATCGTCGGGCGGCGCGAAGGGCAGCTTGGCGATGAACACCGATTCGCACAGCTTGCCCGGCAGGTCCAGCCCCTCGCCGAAGGACTGCATGCCGAAGATGACCGAGGGCAGGCCCTCGCCCACGCGGTGGCGGTGCGTGGCCAGCAGCTGCTGGCGCGGCAGGGCCGTCTGCAGCAGCACGCGCGGGCGCAGCGCCGCCGGCAGCGCCTCGACCGCCAGCCGCAGTTGCTCGCGCGAGGTGAACAGCACCAGCGCGCCGTGCCGCACCTCGGCCAGGTCGCGCACCAGGGCCTGCACCATCTCGGCCACGTAGCCGGCCGCATCGCGCGGGTCGGCCCGGGTCTCGACCGCGATCAGCCGGCCCTGCGCCGCGTAGTCGAAGGGGCTGGGCACCTCCAACGTGGTCGCGGCCTCGTCGCCGTGCAGGCCCGATTCGCGCAGGAAGAAATCGAAGCGCCCACAGCTGGTGAGCGTGGCCGAGGTCAGCACCGCGCCGCGCACCTTGTTCCAGAGCTGGTGGCGCAGCGTGGCGCCGGGCAGCAGCGGGCTCGCATGCGCCTGCAGCACCTCGCGCTCGCCGTAGACCTCGAGCGTGAACCACTTGGCGGCCGGCACCGCGTCGGGCGCGGCATCGCGCAGCAGCAGTTGGGCGGTGTCGAGCATCTGCTCCAGGCGCGGCGCCAGCGCGCCGAGCTGGGCATACATCGCCGACAGCTTGCGCGCCATGGCGGGCTGCTCGCGCATCTCTGCGCGCAGGGCGTTGGCGATCACGCGCAGCGCCTCCAGGAAACCCGAGGCGTGATGCGCCACCCGGCCCAGCGGGCCCTGCAGCACCTCGGGCAGTTCGCCCAGCGGCAGCCGGGCCCGCGCGGGGCCGCGCGCGGCCGGGCCGTCGAGGCCGGCGCGCAGGGTGTCGCCGTACAGGTCCATCACCAGCCGCTCGGTGTCCTGCAGCGCCTGGCGCATCTGCGCGGCATGGGTCGGGATGTCGGCCACCTCGGTCACCTCGAAGCGCACGCCCACGCGCACCGCCCGCCGGGCCAGCCGCTCGGCCCAGGCGTGCTGGCCCAGGTCCATGCGGCAGCCGAACTGGGCCAGCGCGGTGGCGGGCAGGTGGTGGGCCTCGTCGAGCACCAGCAGCGAGTTGTCGAGTTCGGGCAGCTGCCGGTTGCCCAGCGAGGCGAGCAGCAGGTCGTGGTTGACCACGATCACCTGCGCGCCGACCAGCGCCTTGCGGCGCTCGTAGTACACGCACTGGCTGAACGAGGGGCAGTGCTTGCCGCTGCACGAGGCGGCATCGGCTGCCATCGGCAGCCAGGCCTCGGCGGCGGGGGGCGTGTCCAGCGTGTCGCGGTCGCCGTCCCAGGCGCCGGTCGACAGCGTGTGCGCGATGCCGGTGTAGAACTTGAGCCGCGCCTCGACCTCGTGCGCCGGGCGGGTGGCGCGGGCCGCGGCTTCGCTGGCCTGTTCGTCGGCGAACAGGTCGTAGCCGCCCTCCTCCTCGTCTTCCTCGTCCAGTTCGCCGGCCATGCCGGTCAGGCGCTCGAGCTTCTGCTGGCACACGTAGCGGCCCCGGCCCTTGGCCAGCGCGAAGCGGAAGGGTTGGGGCAGCAGCGCCGCCAGCGCGGGCAGGTCCTTGTGGACCAGCTGCTCCTGCAGCGCCACGGTGGCGGTGGAGATCACGACGCGGGTGTTGCGCGCCAGCGCGAGCGCGATGGCCGGTGCGCAGTAGGCCAGCGACTTGCCGACGCCGGTGCCGGCCTGGATCACGGCGATGGCACGCACCGGCGGGGCGGCCTCCTCGTCATCGACCTTGCCCAGCGTGGCGGCGCCCAGCGTGTTCGCCACCTGCTCGGCCATGCGCCGCTGGCCTTCGCGGCCACGGAAGCCCTCGCTGGCCTGGACCACCGCATCGAACGCCTGCAGGGCGGACGCGGCCCATTCCAAAGAAGACATGCAGCGAGTGTGCACGACCCGCGCGCTTCGCCGCGGCGGGCCGTTCCGGCGGCCTCAGGCCGGTTGCGGCGCGCCCTTGGGGTCGACGGCCGAGGCCGGCAGGCCGAAGATGGCGTCGAAGGCCCAGTTGAAGACGAAGGTGTAGACCAGGAAGAAGACCACCAGGCCCAGGTCCATCACCAGCGCGGCCCAGAGGCTGATGTCCAGCCACCAGGCGATGGCCGGCACCAGGAAGGCGATCAGGCCGCCCTCGAAACCGATGGCATGGGCGATGCGGCGGCGCAGGCTGCGCCCGCGCACGGCCTGGCGCGACTCCCAGCGCTCGAACAGCCAGTTGAAGGTCAGGTTCCAGCACACGGCGATGGCCGAGGCAATGACCGACAGCACGCTCGAGTGCGCCAGCCCCTGCCCCGACATCAGCGCCAGGCCGATGCTGGCCGCCACGATGGCGATGCCTTCGTAGAGGGTGATGTAGACGACGCGGCGCTTGAGCCCTTGCATGATGAGAAACCTCGGAAGAATTCGGTGAACAGGCCTGGACTTTATGTGTCGACGGCTGATATATAAAGTCATCTTCTATCAGTTGAATTGACAGGTCGGCCGCCCATGGCTTTTTCCTCCGACAACCTGCAGGTGTTCCTCGCGGTGCTCGACCACGGCTCCTTCTCGGCCGCCGCGCGCTCGCTGGGCCGGGTGCCCTCGGCCGTCAGCATGGCGATCGCCGGCCTCGAAGCCGAACTCGACCTGCCCCTGTTCGACCGCAGCGGCCGCGAACCCAAACCGACCGCGGCGGCGCGCTCGCTGGAGCCGCAGGCCCGCCTGCTGGCCGCGCAGTTCAAGCAGCTGGAGGTGCAGGCGCTGGCCCTGACCCAGGGCCTCGAGAACCGGCTGACGCTGGCCATCGCGCCCGAGTTGCTGGCCGCGCCCTGGAGCGGCGCCCTGGCCGCCCTGGCGCAGGAGTACCCGCTGCTCGAGGTGGAGGTGCTGGCGGCGCCGCAGGCCGACGCGCTGGCGCTTCTGCACGCCGGGCGGGCCCAGCTTGCGCTGGTGTTCGAGCGGCCCAGCCTCGACGGCCGCGAAGGTTTCCAGGAGGTGGCGAGCGACACCATGGTGGCGGTGATGGCGCCCGACCACCCGGCGCTGGCCGCGGCCGGCGGGCGGCTGCGCGAGGAGCACCTGCACAACACGCGGCAGATCGTGGTGGCCGGCCGCGACCTCGCGACCAGCGACCCGCGCTTCGTCTTCGGCCGCCATGTCTGGCGCACCGACAACGCGCTGGCCGCGCTGAGCCTGATCACCGCCGGCCTGGGCTGGGGCTGGCTGCCGCGCAACTTCGCCAAGCCGCACGTGGCGGCCGGCGCGCTGCTGGAGATCCCGTTCGAGAACCTGAGCAACGGGCTGGACCTGTGGGTCGACGTGGTGTGGTCGCGCGAGCGGCCGCTGGGGCTGGGCGCGCAGCGCTTTGTCGCGCTGATCGCGCGCGACAAGGGGGCCGAGAAGGCCTAGCGGCCGTGGCGGCCCTCGCCGCCGCCGCCGCCGCCCCGGTGCTCGCCACCGCCCCGGTGCTCACCGCCGCGCCCCGGCCCCTGGGGCCGGCCGCCGCCTTCGCGCGGGCCGCCCTGCCCGCGGATGTAGAGGCCGCCGCCCGGCTGCTGGGCCTGCGGACGCGGCCGGTCGGGCCGCACCTCGGGCCGCGGACCCGGCGGTCGCACCGGGCGCACGCCCGGATCGGGCCGGGGCCGGAAGCCGTCGTCGCGCGGCGGCCGGAAACCGGGGCTGGGCCGCGGCTCCGGCCGCGGGCGAAAGCCCGGACCGGGGCCGCCCGGGCCGCCGGGGCGCCACGGATTGGGCCGCCATTCGGGCCGCGGCGGCGGCGGCGGGCGCCAGCCCTGCACCGGCGGCGGCGGGCGCTGGCCCCACCAGCGGCGGTCGCCGTACCAGGGCCGGTCGCGGTAGTAGTTCGACCAGTAGCTGCCCAGCGTGAAGGCCACGATCGGCACGCCGATCACCGCGCCGTAGGTCGCGAGCGGCACGCGCTGCTGCTCGTAGGCGTAGTCGAGGCTGGGCGCATAGACCCAGCCGCGCAGCCCGTCGGGCAGCACCACGTCGCACCAGCTGTAGCCGTTCGTGCAGCCCATCACGTCGACCGGCTGGCCGCCGCCCAGCGTGGCGACCACCGGGTAGTCGGGTGCCGGGCCGGCGCGCAGGTTCAGCGCGCCGCGGGTGAAGGCCTGCTGCGCGACGGCCGCGAGCGGCAGAGAGAGGGCGATCGCGCCGATGCCGATCCAGCGCCAGGCAAGCTTGTTCATCATGTCGGGATTCCTTCCCGTGCAGGGTAGGCGCCGCGCCGAAGCCCTGTCAATCGGCCGAGGCGCCAACCGCCCGGCCCGCCGCGACCGGCCTCAGGCCGCTTCGCGGTAGAACAGCGCGCGGCCCGGGACCGGCGCCACGGCTTTGCCGATGGCCGCGATGTGATCGGGCGTGGTGCCGCAGCAGCCGCCCACGATGTTCACCAGGCCGTCGGCCGCGAACTCGTGCAGCAGGCGCGAGGTGACGTCGGGCGTCTCGTCGAAGCCGGTGTCGCTCATGGGGTTGGGCAGGCCGGCGTTGGGGTAGCAGCTGATGAAGGTGTCTTCGGCCACGCGCGCCAGTTCCTGGATGTAGGGCCGCATCAGCGCCGCGCCCAGCGCGCAGTTGAGGCCGACCGCCAGCGGCCGCGCATGGCGCACGCTGTGCCAGAAGGCGGTGACGGTCTGGCCGCTGAGGATGCGGCCGGAGGCATCGGTCACGGTGCCGCTGATGAGCAGCGGCAGGCGGTGGCCCGAGTTGTCGAAGTACTCGTCGACCGCGAACAGCGCGGCCTTGGCGTTGAGCGTGTCGAAGATGGTCTCGACCAGGATCACGTCGGCCCCGCCCTCGACCAGCGCCTCGGTCTGCTCGTAGTAGGCCGCGCGCAGCGATTCGAAATCCACGTTGCGCGCGCCGGGGTCGTTGACGTCGGGGCTGATGCTCGCGGTCTTGGGCGTCGGGCCCAGCGCGCCGGCCACGAAGCGCGGCTTGTCGGGCGTGCTGAACTTGTCGCAGGCCGCGCGCGCGAGCTTGGCGGACTCGAGGTTCATCTCGCGCGCCAGGTGCGCCATCTTGTAGTCCTCCTGCGCGATGGTGGTCGCCCCGAAGGTGTTGGTCTCGATCAGGTCGGCGCCGGCCGCGAGGTAGCCCTCGTGGATGTCGGAGATCACGTCGGGCCGCGTGAGCGAGAGCAGCTCGTTGTTGCCCTTCACGTCGCGCTCGAAATCCTTGAAGCGCTCGCCGCGGTACTGCGCTTCCGTGAGCTTGAAGCGCTGGATCATCGTGCCCATGGCGCCATCGAGGATGGCGATGCGTTGGGCGAGGATGCCAGGCAAGGCCTGGCCACGGGTATAGACGACGGGCTTCATAGTGCCCGATTGTAGAAAGCGGTTAAAGAGCTTGCAGCACGGCCAGAAAGCGCGCGTTCTCCTCGGGCGTGCCGATCGAGACCCGGATGAAGGTCTCGAAGCCTGCGTCCTTCCACGGCTTGACGATCACGCCCTGCGCCAGCAGCGCCTCGTTCACCGGGACGTTGGGCCGGCCCAGGTCGAGGAACAGGAAGTTGGTGGCCGAGGGTGCGATGCGGAGACCCGGCAGTTTCAAGGCGCGCAGCTGCCCGGCCAGGACTTCACGCTGCTGCACGGTCTGGGCCACCGCGTGGGCCATGAAGGCCTCGTCGCCCCAGGCCGCCAGCGCCGCGACCTGCGCCGCCTGATTCACGTTGAAGGGCGTGCGCACGCGGTCGAGCAGCTGCACCAGCGCCGGGTCCGACGCGATGCCGTAGCCCACGCGCAGTCCCGCCAGGCCCCAGGCCTTGGAGAAGGTGCGCAGCACGATCCAGGGCTGCGCGCGGCCGCGCAGCAGCGCGAGCACGTCGGGGTAGCCGGGCGCGAGCCGCGCGTATTCCACGTAGGCCTCGTCGACCACCAGCAGCGTCTGCGGTGCCGCCGCATCGAGCAGGCGCGCGAAGTCGCCGGTGTCGAACATGCAGCCGACCGGGTTCGAGGGGTTGGCGATGAAGGCGATCTTCGGGCCGCGGGCCAGCGCCGCGCACCAGGCGTCGACGTCGAATTCGAGCGAAGGCGTGAGCTGCAGCAGTTCGACCTCGGCGCCCATCATCTTCGGGTAGATCTCGTGCAGGCCGAAGGCCGGGCGCTGCGTGAGCACGCGCTCGCCGGGCGAGAGGAAGGCCTGGCACAGCATCTGGAGGATGTCCTCGGAGCCGTTGCCGACCACGATGGCCTCGGGCGCGCAGCCGAGCCGCTGCGCGAGGGCCGCGCGCAGCGCGCTGCAGTTCGCGTCCGGGTAGCTGCCGACCGTCGACCCCAGGCCGGCCAGCGCACGGCCGACCGCCGGGCTCGCGCCGAAGGGGTTCTCGTTGCTCGCGAGGCGCGCGATGTCGCTCACGCCGTAGCGCGCACGCACCGCAGCGGAAGAGAGGCCGGCGTTGTAGACCGGCAGCGGCGGCACTTCGGGCCGCGCGAAGGCATGGAGGGCGGGAGCGTTCATCGGAGATCGAAGACCTTGCCGGGGTTGAGGAGGTGGAGGGGATCGAGCGCCTGCTTGATGGCGCGCATCGCGGCCAGCTCGGCCGGTGTGCGGCTGGCGCCCAGCCATGGCTTCTTGTGCGTGCCGATGCCGTGCTCGGCCGACACGCTGCCGCCGTAGGCGGCGACCTGTTCGTAGACGATGCGCTCGACGCCGGCCGCGTCGCCGTCGACGGTGCTGGCATCGGTGGAGATGTGCAGGTTGCTGTCGCCCACGTGGCCGAAGAAGAGCGAGACGTTGGCGGGCCAGCGCGCGTCGAGCGCGGCCCGGCAGGCCTCGGCGAAGCGGCCGATCGCGGCCATCGGCAGGCTCACGTCGAAGTTGATCGGCGGATGCATGTTCGCCGGCAGTTCGGCCGTGGCCTCGCGGATCTTCCACAGCGCGCGGGCCTGCGCCTGCGACTGCGCGACGACCGCATCGCGCGCCTCGCCGGCTTCCATCGATTCACCCAGCACTTCCTCGAGGGCCGTGCGCAGGCTTTCTTCGTCGGCACCCGTCACGTCGACCAATGCGGCGAAGGGATGCGTCGCATCGAAGGGCTCGCGCAGCGATTGCCATTGCAGCGACGCGGCCACGAAGTCGCGCCACATCAGTTCGAAGGCCGCGACCGCGCCCGGGAAGCGCGCCTGCAGCCGGCCCAGCAAGGCCAGCGCCTCGTCGAAGCCCGTGAGCGCCACCAGCACCGTGGCCCTGGCGCGCGGGGCCGGATGCAGGCGCAGCACCGCGCGCGTGATCACGCCCAGCGTGCCTTCGGCGCCGATGAAGAACTGCTTGAGGTCGTAGCCGGTGTTGTTCTTGATCATCGGCCGCAGCATCGGCAGCAGCGTGCCGTCGGCCAGCACCACCTCCAGGCCCAGGGTCTGCTCGCGCATCATCCCGAACTGCAGCACGCCGTTGCCGCCGGCATTGGTCGCGAGGTTGCCGCCGATCTGGCAGGAGCCGCGCGCACCGAGGTCGACGCCGAACTGCAGGCCGTGCGCGGCCGCCGCCTCCTGCACCGCCTGCAGCGTGGCGCCGGCCTGCACCGTGACCGTGGACGCGGCCGTGTCGACGGCCTCGATCGCGTGCATGCGGTCGAGCGACAGCGCGATGGCGTCGGCGTTCGGCACGGCCGCACCGGCCAGGCCCGTGAGGCCGCCTTGCGGCACGACGGGCACGCGGTGCGCGGTGCACACGCGCAGCACGGCCGCGACCTGCTCGGTGCTGCGCGGGCGCACCAGCGCCAGCGGCTGCACCGGCGCCGCGCCGCTCCAGTCGGTGTGGTGGCGCGCGGGAATCGCCTCGCCGGTCTGCACCGCGTCGGCGCCGGCCGCGGCGACCAGCGCGTCGATGAAGGCCGCGAACTCAGCCACGCGGCGTCTCGACGAAGGCCAGCACGGCCTCCAGCATGCGCCGCACATGCGGCTGCACACCGGCAGCGACCTCGGGCAGGTAGTCGAAGGGCAGCGCCTCTTGCATGTAGCTCGACTGCGTCATCTCCAGTTGCACCGCATGCACGTCGTGCGCGGGCTGGCCGTGGTGGCGCGTGATGTAGCCGCCGGTGAAGCGGCCGTTGAGCACGCCGGTGTAGCCGGGCGCGTTCTCGGCGATGCCGCGCAGTGTCTGCGCGAGCGCGGGGTCGCAGCTCGTGCCCTTGCCGGTGCCCAGGTTCAGGTCGGGCAGCTTGCCCTCGAAGAAGCGCGGCAGCACCGAGCGGATCGAATGCGCATCCCACAGCGCGGCGATGCCGTGCCGCGCCTTGATGCGCGCCAGCTCCTCGCCGAGCTTGGCGTGGTACGGGTGCCAGATGGCGTCGCGGCGTGCGGCGATCTCGGCCTCGTCGGGCCCGTCGTCGGCCGCTGCATAGATCGGCGTGTCGTCGAAGGTGTCGACCGGGCACAGGCCGGTGACGCTCTGGCCCGGGTAGAGGCTCGCGCCGTCGGGCGCGCGGTTGAGGTCGATCACGTAGCGCGAGTGCGTGGCGACCAGCACCGAGGCGCCGAGCGCATCGGCGAAGTCGTAGAGGCGTTCGAGGTGCCAGTCGGTGTCGGGCACCTGGCGCGCCTCGTCGGTGAAGCGCGCGGCCAGCGCGGGCGGCACGTGCGTGCCGACATGCGGCATCGAGATCAGCAAGGGCCGCGTGCCCTGGCGGAAGCGGAAGGCGGGTTCGGTGGTGTGGAAGCTCATGGCTGGTCCTCCTGAAGCAATTGGCGGCGCGCGGCGATGAAACCGGCGGTGGCGCTGTCGTGCAGCGGATGGCGGCCGGCCTGCACGCGCGGGCGGCCCGCGACCCAGACCGCCTCGATGGCGCTGCTGCGGTGGCTCGCGAAGACGTGCGACGAGAGCATGGTGGGCGCATCGAGGCCCGCGAGCGCGGGGTGCGCCGCATCGAGCACCGTGAAGTCGGCCTGCTGCCCGACCGCGAGGCCGCCCAGCGCACGGCCCGAGGCGCGTGCCCCGCCCTGCACGGCCGCCAGCGTCATGGCCGTGGCCACGTTCGGCTGCGCCGCTTCGGCCGCGACGTTGCGCCGGCGCGTGGCCAGGCGCTGGCTGTATTCGAGCATCAGCAGTTCCTCGGCCGCGTTGACGCAGATGTGGCTGTCGGAGCCGATGCCCCACGTGCCGCCCGCGGCGCGCCAGGCAGGCAGGTCGAAGAGGCCGTCGCCGAGGTTGGCCTCGGTGGTCGGGCACAGGCCCGCGACGGCACCGCTGGTGGCCGCGCGGCGGTACTCGTCGGCGTCCATGTGGGTGGCGTGCACCAGGCACCAGCGCGCGTCCACCGGCGCATGGTCGAGCAGCCAGGCGACCGGGCGCTGCCCGCTCCAGGCGATGCAGTCGTCGACCTCCTGCGTCTGCTCGGCGATGTGGATGTGCACGGGTGCGGTGGCGTCGATGGCGTCGAGCCCGGCCAGCGCCTCGCGCAGCGCATCCGGCGGCACCGCGCGCAGCGAGTGCGGGGCCAGGCCGAGGCGCGCGCCCTGGGCGTCGCACAGCGGCTTGAGCCTTTCGAGCAGGCGCAGCATCGAATCGGTCGAGCGGATGAAGCGCCGCTGCCCTTCGTTGGGCGGCTTGGCGCCGAAGCCGCTGGTCTGGTAGAGCACCGGCAGCAAGGTGAGGCCGATGCCGGCGCGCTGCGCGGCGCGCATCAGCGCATGGGCGAGTTCGGCATCGTCGGCGTAGGGCCGGCCGTCGCCCTGGTGGTGCACGTAGTGGAACTCGCACACCGCCGTGTAGCCGGCTTCGAGCATCTCGACATAGAGCCCGAGCGCGATCGCTTCGAGCTGCGCCGGGTCGAGCCGCAGCGCGAAGCGGTACATCAGCGTGCGCCAGCTCCAGAAACTGTCGCTGGCCTCGGCCCCGCGGAATTCGGTGAGGCCCGCGATGCCGCGCTGGAAGGCGTGCGAATGCAGGTTGGGGGTGCCGGGGATCAGCGGGCCCTGGGTGGTGGACGCGGCGTCGGTGTCGGGCTCGACGTGGGTCAGCCGGCCCTGGTCGTTCCAGGCCAGGCGGACGTTGCGGGCCCAGCCGGTGGGTAGCAGGGCGTGGGCTGCGATGAGGGATTGGGTCATGGGTGTCGCTGGAGAAGAGCGTCCTTCTTTTCCCTCTTTCTCTGGGAGAGGGCAGGGTGAGGGCATGGGCGGTGGATCGGGCGCGCGTCGTGCAAGGCTGACGCCCTCACCCCCGCCCTCTCCCAGAGGGAGAGGGAGCAAGACCGGCTCACAGCACCACCCTCCCCTGCCGCACCACGCCGCGCACCGGCCGCTGCCCGAACCAGTAGGCCAGTTCCGCGGCTTCCTTCAGGTCCCACAGCACGAAGTTCGCCGGCATACCGGCAGCGATCGCGCCGTGCGTGTCCTGCAGGCCCAGCGCGTGTGCCGCATGCACCGTGACGCCCGCGATGGCTTCGGGCACCGTCAGGCGGAACAGCGTGCAGGCCATGTTGGCCATCAGCAGCAGGCTCAGCGCGGGCGAGGTGCCGGGGTTGTGGTCGGTCGAGACCGCCATCGGCACGCCGGCCGCGCGCAATGCGGCGATCGGCGGCACCGTGGTGTCGCGCAAGGTGTAGAACGCGCCGGGCAGCAGCACGGCCACGGTGCCGGCGTCGCGCATCGCGTCGATGCCGGCCTGCGAGAGGTGTTCGATGTGGTCGCAGGACAGCGCGCCGTAGCGCGCGGCCAGCGCGGCGCCGCCCATGTCCGACAGCTGTTCGGCATGCAGCTTGACCGGCAGGCCCAGGGCCTTCGCCGCCTGGAACACGCGCTCGGTTTCTTCCAGCGAAAACGCGATGCGCTCGCAGAACACGTCGACCGCATCGACCAGGCCTTCGGCAGCCAGCGCGGGAAGCATCTCGTCGCACACGAGGTCGATGTAGTCGCCGCTGCGCCCCGCGTACTCGGGCGGCAGGGCATGGGCGCCGAGGAAGGTGGTGCGCACCGTCACGCCATGCGCTGCGCCCAGTCGGCGCGCCACGCGCAGCTGCTTGCGTTCGTGGGCCAGCGCCAGGCCGTAGCCCGACTTGATCTCGATCGCGCACACGCCTTCGGCCAGCAGCGACTGCAGCCGTTGCGATGCGCTCGCGAACAGTTCGTCCTCGCTGGCCTCGCGCGTGGCGCGCACGCTGGAGACGATGCCGCCGCCCGCCTTGGCCACTTCTTCATAGCTCGCGCCGGCCAGCCGCATCGCGAACTCGTTGGCGCGCTGGCCGCCATAGACCAGGTGCGTGTGGCAATCGACAAGGCCCGGCGTGACCAGCGCATCGCCGCCCTCGTGGGCGGGCAGCGATGCGAATGCCGCCGGCAGCTCGGCACGCGGGCCGACCCAGCGCACGGTCCCTTGTTCCACCACGATGGCGGCCTGCACGCCGGCATCGGAGGCCAGGCGCAGGCCGGTCCACAGGCCGTCGGCCGAGGGCGAGGCATCGAAGTCGTTCATCGTCAGGTCTCCTGGGATCTCGTGCGGAAGCGCACCGCCACGAGGCGTGCGTCGTCATCGCCGGCTGTCAGTGTCCACGCCATCGCGTCATCGGCCCACCAGAGGCCTTCGCCGACCGAGAGTGTCTGGTCGTTGGCCCGCCATCGGCCGTGCAGGCTCATCAGCAGGCCGCCCGATGCGGCGGCCAGCGATTGCGCACCGGCCAGCACGCGCACTTCGGCCTCGCAGCGCGCGCGCCGGCTCATCACGTTGAAGTCGTTCGATGCGCCGCCGAGCAGCGCGCAATCGAGTGCGACGTCGCCGCTGAAGGCGAAGGGCAGCAAGGGCGTGTCGAGCCGATGGTCGAGGCCGGCTTCGGCGGCCTGCAGCCGCACGCCGTCGCCCTCGAGCAGCATGATCGTGCGGTCCACGCCCGCGAACACCGAGAAGGGGCCGCTGGCGGCGATGGTCGCGATGCTCACGCGCCAGTCGAAGGCCTCGAGCCCCGCGCCCGGCGGCCAGCTCGCGATCTCGCGCGTGCTGCCGCCGCCGTTCTTCCAGGGCGTGGGCAGGAGTTGCGCGCGCGAGAAGCGTTGCATGGGCATGGCGTCGCGCCTACTTCACCATCGGCAGCTTGAGGCCCTGCTTCTTCGCCGTGGCGATCGCGATGTCGTAGCCCGCGTCCGCATGGCGCATCACGCCGCTCGCCGGGTCGTTCCACAGCACGTTGCCGATGCGCTTGGCGGCGGCCTCGGTGCCGTCGCACACGATCACCATGCCGGCGTGCTGCGAGTAGCCCATGCCGACGCCGCCGCCGTGGTGCAGGCTGACCCAGGTCGCGCCGCCCGCTGTGTTGAGCAGCGCGTTGAGCAGCGGCCAGTCGCTGACCGCGTCGGTGCCGTCCTTCATCGCTTCGGTCTCGCGGTTCGGGCTCGCGACCGAACCGGTGTCGAGGTGGTCGCGGCCGATCACGATCGGCGCCTTGAGCTCGCCGTTCTTCACCATCTCGTTGAAGGCCAGGCCCGCGAGGTGGCGCTCGCCCAGGCCCAGCCAGCAGATGCGCGCGGGCAGGCCCTGGAAGGCGATGCGCTCGCGCGCCATGTCGAGCCAGCGGTGCGTGTGCTTGTTCTCGGGGAACAGCTCCTTGATCTTGGCGTCGGTCTTGTAGATGTCCTCCGGGTCGCCCGAGAGCGCGACCCAGCGGAACGGGCCCTTGCCTTCGCAGAACAGCGGCCGGATGTAGGCGGGCACGAAGCCGGGGAAGTCGAAGGCGTTGGCCACGCCTTCGTCGAAGGCGACCTGGCGGATGTTGTTGCCGTAGTCGACCGTGGGCACGCCCATGGCCTGGAAGTCGAGCATGGCCTGCACGTGCACCACGCAGGACTTGGCGGCGGCGACGCTCAGCGCCGCGTGCTGCGATGCGTCCTTCATCGCGGCCTGCCATTGCGGCACGCTCCAGCCCGCGGGCAGGTAGCCGTGGATCAGGTCGTGGGCCGAGGTCTGGTCGGTCACCAGGTCGGGCTTGATGGCGGTGCCGGCCTTGGCGCGGCGCGCGAGCTCGGGCACGATCTCGGCCGCGTTGCCCAGGAGCGCGATCGACACGGCTTCCTTCTTCGCCGTGTGGTGCGCGATCAGCGCCAGCGCGTCGTCGAGGTCCTTGGCCTGCTTGTCGACGTAGCGTGTGCGCAGGCGGAAGTCGATGCTCGACTGCTGGCATTCGATGGCCAGCACGCAGGCACCGGCCAGCACGCCGGCCAGCGGCTGCGCGCCGCCCATGCCGCCCAGGCCGGCGGTGAGGATCCACTTGCCCGACAAATCGTTGCCGTAGTGCTGGCGGCCGGCTTCGACAAAGGTCTCGAAGGTGCCCTGCACGATGCCCTGCGCGCCGATGTAGATCCAGCTGCCGGCCGTCATCTGGCCGTACATGAACAGGCCCGCGCGGTCGAGCTCGTTGAACTTCTCCCAGTTCGCCCACTTGGGCACCAGGTTGGAGTTGGCGATCAGCACGCGCGGCGCATTGGCGTGGGTCTTGAACACGCCGACCGGCTTGCCCGACTGCACCAGCAGCGACTCGTCGTCCTCGAGTTCCTTCAAGGAGGCGAGGATCTGGTCGTAGCACTCCCAGTTGCGCGCGGCGCGGCCGATGCCGCCGTACACCACCAGGTCCTGCGGGCGTTCGGCGACTTCGGCGTCGAGGTTGTTCTGCAGCATGCGGAACGGCGCTTCGGTGAGCCAGCTCTTGCAGCTGAGCGTGCTGCCGCGCGGGGCGCGGATCACGCGGGTCGGGTCGTGGCGCGGGTCGGTGGCGATTTTTTCGGGTGCGTTCATGGTTCGGTTCTCCTCAACTGCGACTAGGCGGCAATGGCGTTGGACGAATGGCTGGGCAGGCAGGCCAGCAGGGCGGACGGCAGATCGGCGGCCAGCGCCCACTGGCGCATCGCCTCGATGTCGGGTGCGAGGTAGCGGTCGCGCTCGAGGAAGGCGACCTGGGTGCGGATCCGGGCGAATTCGGCTTCGACGAGCGGAGAACTCTTCAGGCCGCCGCCGCGCTTGAGCTCGATACCCTGGGCAGCGCACATCGCTTCGATGCCGACAACCACGGCCGTGTTGTCGACCATGTTGCCGAGCCGGCGCGCCGCGAAGGTCGCCATCGACACATGGTCTTCCTGGTTGGCCGAGGTGGGCAGGCTGTCGACGCTGGCCGGGTGCGCGAGCGACTTGTTCTCGGACGCGAGCGCGGCGGCCGTGACCTGCGCGATCATGAAGCCGGAGTTGAGGCCGCCGTCGTGCACCAGGAAGGGCGGCAGGCCCGACAGGCCGGTGTCGAGCAGCAGCGCGATGCGGCGCTCGCTGATCGCGCCGATCTCGCTCACCGCCAGCGCGATGATGTCGGCCGCGAAAGCCACGGGCTCGGCGTGGAAGTTGCCGCCCGAGATGACTTCGCCGGTGTCGGTGAAGACCAGCGGGTTGTCCGAGGCCGCATTGGCCTCGATCACCAGCACGCGCGCCGCATGCGCGAGGTTGTCCAGGCAGGCGCCCATGACCTGCGGGATGCAGCGGATCGAGTACGGGTCCTGCACGCGCCCGCAGTCGGCATGCGAGGGCACGATCTCGCTGCCCTCGAGCAATTCGCGCACGGCGGCGGCCACCGCGATCTGGCCGGGCTGCCCGCGTGCCGCATGGATGCGCGCATCGAAGGGCTTGATCGAACCCTGGATGGCTTCGAGCGACAGCGCGCCCGACATCAGGCCCGCAGCGAAGACGTTCTCGGCGCCGAACAGGCCCGCCAGCGCCAGGCCGGTCGACACCTGCGTGCCGTTGAGCAGTGCCAAGCCTTCCTTGGGGCCGAGCACGAAGGGCGCGAGACCGATGCTGCGCATGGCTTCGGCACCGCCCACGACCTGGCCGTCGGCCAGCGTCGCCTGGCCTTCGCCGATCAGCACGCAGGCCAGGTGCGCCAGCGGCGCGAGGTCGCCCGAGGCACCGACCGAGCCCTTGGCCGGGATGCGCGGCATCACGCCCGCGTTGAACAGCGCCAGCAGCGCCTCTACCAGTTCGGGCCGCACACCCGAGTGGCCGCGCGCCAGGCTCACCGCCTTGGTCGCCAGCACCAGCCGCACCACCGGCGCGGCCAGCGGCTCGCCCGTGCCCACGCTGTGCGAGAGCACGAGGTTGCGCTGCAGCTCGGCCAGGTGGTCGTTGCCGATGCGCGTGCTCGCCAGCTTGCCGAAGCCGGTGTTGATGCCGTAGACCACCTGGTCGTTGTCGACGATGTGCTGCACGGCGGCCTGGGCGGCGCGCATGCCGGCGGTGGTCGAAGGGTCGAGCGACAGGCGGACGCCGCCCGCATGGATGGCGCGCAGCAGCGGCAGGTCGACCGCGGCAGGTGTGAGAACGCGGGCGATCGGGGAGGCAGTGGAAAGACCGGTCATGTGAGTTGTCTATACAGGTGGGTCGGCGCGTGAGCGGGCGGATGGTGACAGCGAGAAAAAAGGCGGCGGCCTCAGCCGAAGCGGGGGTTGCCGTCGGCGCGGAAGCGGCTGCCCAGGCGGTAGCGCGAGGCGGGGTGCAGGCAGCGCACCCAGGTGACGGGCGTGCCGCGCGTCCATGTGCGGCGCGTCAGCAGCAGGCAGGGTTCGGCGACCGACATCGCGAGCCGCTCGGCCTGCTCGGGGCTGGGCAGCACCGCGTCCACCAGATGCTCGATCTGGTCGAAGGGCACGTTGCGCACCAGGTACTCGCTGGGCGGAATGGCTTCGAAGTCCTGCACCAGATAGTCGGGCACGACCAGCGGATTCACGTAGCGCTCCTCGAGCTGCACCGGCGTGCCGTTCTCGAGGTGCAGGCACACGCTGTGGAACACCGACGCGCCGGACTGCAGCCCCAGCCACACGGCCACCTCGGGCGCGGCGGCGATGCGTTCGACGGCCAGCATCTCGCAGCGGTAGTCGTGGCCGCGCTGGCGGATCTCGCTTGCGATGTTGGCGATCTGCAGCAGCGTCGACTGCGGCTTGTTCTCGGCCACGAAGCTGCCCACGCCGGCCACGCGGGTGATGCGCCCCTGCTCGACCAGCTCGCGCAGCGCGCGATTGACCGTCATGCGCGCCACGCCGAACTGCGCGACCAGTTCATGCTCCGACGGCAGCCGGTGGCCGGCCGGCCAGGTGCCGTCCTGGATCTTGCGGGAGATGTGGTCCTTCACCTGGGCATACAGCGCCAGGCTAGGCGGCACGCCGGCCTCCGGGCGTGAAGGCCGGGACGATTCCACCGCCTTGCCGACGGCCTCGGTTCCTTTCGCGTCCTTCGCGCGCTTCTGCGCCCCCTGCGTCCGGCTGCCCGATTCCGTCTTCATCTCAATGCTCCGCGGCCGCCATGGATTCGGCGCGGATCTCTTCGGTGAGCTGCGCCTTGATCGCCATGAACTCGGGCGAGGTCTTGATCGTGTAGTGGCGCGGGTGCGGGAAGTCGACCGCGATCTCGGTCTTGATGCGCCCCGGCCGCGCGCTGAACACCGCCACGCGGTTCGCCATGAAGATGGCTTCGTCGATGTCGTGCGTGACGAACAGCACCGTCTTCTGCGCCGACTCCCAGATGCCCAGCAGCAGCTCCTGCATCAGCACGCGGGTCTGGTTGTCGAGCGCGCCGAAGGGCTCGTCGAGCAGCAGCATCTTGGGGTCGTTGGCCAGCGCGCGCGCAATGGCGGTGCGCTGCTGCATGCCGCCCGAGAGCTGCTTGGGGAAGTGGTTCTCGAAGCCGCGCAGGCCGACCTTGGCGATGAAGAAATCGCTGCGCTCCTTCTGCTGCGCCTCGGTCATGCCGCGCTCGCGCAGGCCGAAGCGGATGTTCTGCGCGATGGTGAGCCAGGGGAACAGCGTGTAGCTCTGGAACACCACGCCGCGGTCGGCGCCCGGGCCTTCGATGCGCTCGCCGTCGAGCAGCACCTGGCCGGTGGTCGGGAAGTCGAGGCCGGCGACGATGCGCAGCAGCGTCGACTTGCCGCAGCCCGAAGGGCCGAGGATGGTGACGAAGTCGTTTTCCTTGACCTCGAAGTCGATGGGTTGCAGTGCCTGCGTGCGCTGGCCCTTGGTGCCCTCGAAGACGCGGGACACGCCCTGGATGGAGAGTTGGTTGCGCGACATCAGATCGTGCTCCATGCAAAGAGCTTGCGGTTGACGGCCTTGAACGCGAAGTCCGAGACCAGGCCGATGATGCCGATCACGATGATCCCGAAGATGATCTGCCCGGTGTTGAGCAGCGCCTGGCTGTCGGTGATCATGTGGCCGATGCCCGAGGACGAACCGATGAGCTCGGCCACGATCACGTAGGTCCAGGCCCAGCCCAGCACCAGGCGCAGCGTCTCCGCGATGCCCGGCGCGGCGCCCGGGATGAGCACCCGCTTGACGATGCCGCCGCTGTCGGCGCCCAGCGTGTACGCGGCCTCGACCAGGTCCTTGCGCGCACCGCCCACGATGACCGCGACCATCAGGATGATCTGGAACACCGAGCCGATGAAGATGACCAGCAGCTTCTGCGTCTCGCCGATGCCGGCCCAGAGGATCAGCAGCGGAATGAAGGCCGACGCCGGCAGGTAGCGGCAGAAGGACACGAAGGGCTCGAGGAAGGCCTCGACGGGCTTGTAGGCGCCCATCGCGATGCCCAGCGGCACGGCGACGACCGTGGCCAGCACGAAGCCGCCCAGCACGCGCCACACCGTCATGCCGATGTCGTGGATAAAGTTGTATTCGGTGAAGAGCAGCCAGGCTTCCTTCACCATCGTGACCGGGCTGGCCAGGAAGGTCGGCGACACGAAGCCGCCCAGGGTGAAGAAGGCCCAGACCGCGACGAACAGCACGAAGAAGCCGACGCCGAGCAGCCAGCGGGCGCGGGCGCTCACCGGTTCCAGCGGCGCGATGCGCCGGCGCCGCGCGGGCGTCGGCGTGGCCGCCGGGATCGAAGGGGGGGGCACGGGCATCGGTGCCGTTCGCGTGTTCGCCATTGTCTGTCTTGCTTGCTGCTTTACTTGATGAACGAGGCGTCGAAGGTCGTGGCCAGGTCGTCCGGCGCCTTGCGGATCACGCCGGCTTCCAGCAGGATCTTCTCGGCGTCCTTCATGAAGGCCGTGAGTTCACCCGCGAAGAATTTCTGGTTGGCCGCCTTGTCCTGCCAACGCAGGTAGGCCGCCGACTTGGCGAACTGTTCGCCGGTCTGCTTGACCGCCGAGCCCATCAGTTCGTTGGACTTGGCCGGATCGGCCTTGATCATCTCGAGCGCCTCGAAGTAGGAGTTGGTCAATGCCTGGGCCGCCTTGGCGTTGGCCTTGAGCCAGGTCGGCGCGCAGCCCACCGTGTCCATCACCATCGGGTAGTCGAGCGTGGTCGCGAGGATCTTGCCGGCAGCCGGGTTGCTGCGCACGGTCGAGAGGTAGGGCTCGTAGGTCATGGCGGCATCGTTCTGCCCGGCCACGAAGGCCTGCGCGGCGGCCTGCGGCGACAGCGTGGTGGTCTTCACGTCCTTGAGCGTCATGCCGTTCTTGCTGAGCATCCAGGCCAGGCCGAAGTAGGGCGCGGTGCCCGGCGCATCGACGCCGATGGTCTTGCCCTTGAGGTCGGCGAAGTTCTTGATGTCGCCGCGCACCGCGATGCCGTCGGCGCCATAGGACTTGTCCATCTGGAAGATCTGGACGATGGGCACGCCGTTGGCGTTCCAGGCCACGTGGGTCTCGATGGTGGTGGCCGCGCACTGGATGGCGCCCGACGCCAGCGCCAGGTGACGGTCCTTCTGCGGGATCATCTTGAGTTCGACGTCCAGCCCGTTCTTCTTGAAGATGCCCGCCTTGTCGGCCAGCGAGAGCGGCGCGAAGCCGGTCCAGCCGGACATGCCGAGCACGATTTTGGTGTCCTGCGCGGAAGCGGTGGTGGCAATGCCTGCTGCGCACAGGCCGGCTGCGAGCAGCGAGGTGACTTTGACGACCATCTTGACCATGGGTACTCCTGGATTCCGTTCGTGATGAAAAGCGAGCCGTTCGACGCGCCGGGGGCGGATGTCCCGCGACGGTGTTGAACGAATTGTGGCCGCGCGCCCCAACTTGTCTATACAGGGTTTTCCCAGCGCTCTTTCTCGGTGCATTGCCTCAGGGTAAATGCACCAATTTGCTGTCTAGACAGGAAGGTGTCGCGTGAACGCTGAAACGTTGCAAAGCGCGTGCCAGCCACGACACGGACCGATCGGGGACAATGGCCGCGTGTCCCTCGCCACCCTCCCCCACTCCACCGAAAACCAGGGCAGCGCCGCGCCCGCGGACATCCTCCACGAGGTGTTCGGCTACACCCAGTTCCGCGGTGCCCAGCAGGCCATCGTCGACCATGTGGTCGGCGGCGGCGATGCGCTGGTGCTGATGCCCACGGGCGGCGGCAAGTCGCTGTGCTACCAGATCCCGGCCATCGCGCGGCAGCGCGCGGGGCACGGCGTGTCGATCGTGGTGTCGCCGCTGATCGCGCTGATGCACGACCAGGTCGGCGCGCTGCACGAGGCCGGCGTGAACGCGGCCTTCCTCAATTCCACGCTCGACTGGGAACAGACGCAGGACGTCGAGCGCCGCATGCTGCGCGGCGAGATCACGCTGCTCTATGCCGCCCCCGAACGGCTCAACACACCGCGCTTTTTGTCGCAGCTCGACTCGCTGCACGAGCGCGGCAAGCTGAGCCTGTTCGCCATCGACGAGGCCCATTGCGTGAGCCAGTGGGGCCACGACTTCCGCCCCGAGTACCGCTCGCTCACCGTGCTGCACGAACGCTATGCGGGCGTGCCGCGCATCGCGCTCACCGCCACGGCCGACGACCTGACGCGCGCCGACATCGTCGAGCGGCTGCAGCTGGAGGAAGCACAGCAGTTCGTCTCGAGCTTCGACCGGCCCAACATCCGCTACACCATCGTCGAGAAGAAGGACGCCACCACACAGCTGCTGCGCTTCATCCAGCGTGAGCACGAGGGCGATGCGGGCGTGGTCTATTGCCAGTCGCGCAAGCGGGTGGAAGACGTGGCCGTCGCGCTGCAGGACGCGGGCATCAATGCCCTGCCCTACCACGCGGGCCTGGATTCGGCGGTGCGCCAGAAGCACCAGGACCGCTTCCTGCGCGAGGAAGGCATCGTGGTGGTCGCGACCATCGCCTTCGGCATGGGCATCGACAAGCCCGACGTGCGCTTCGTCGGCCACCTCGACATGCCGAAGAACATCGAGGGCTACTACCAGGAGACCGGCCGCGCCGGCCGCGACGGCGCCCCCGCCGACGCCTGGATGACCTACGGCCTGCAGGACGTGGTGAACCAGCGCCGCATGATCGACGAGAGCCCGGCCGGCGAGGAGTTCAAGCAGGTCATGCGCGGCAAGCTCGACGCGCTGCTGTCGCTGGCCGAGGCGAGCGACTGCCGGCGCGTGCGCCTGCTGGGCTACTTCGGCGAGAAGAGCACGCCCTGCGGCAACTGCGACAACTGCATCACGCCGCCGCAGGTCTGGGACGGCACCGACGCCGCGCGCAAGCTGCTGTCGACCATCTACCGCGTGAACCAGCACAGCGGCATCAGCTTCGGCGCCGGCCACATCATGGACATCCTGCGCGGCAAGCCGACCGAGAAGGTCAAGCAGTTCGGCCACGAGAGCATCAGCACCTTCGGCCTGGGCGCGGAGTTCAGCGAGGTGCAGTTGCGCGGCGTGCTGCGCCAGCTGATCGCGACCGGCGCGCTGGCGGTGAATTCGGAAGCCTTCAACACGCTGCAGCTCACCGACGGCTCGCGCGCGGTGCTCAAGGGCGAGCAGGCGGTGAGCCTGCGCGAGTCGGTGTCGACGCCGGCCGAGCGCAAGCCCCGGCGCGAGAAGGCGGCCCGCGGCGCGCCCTCGCCCGCGGCCGCCACGCTGGACGAGGCCGGCCAGAAGCGCTTCACCGCGCTCAAGGCCTGGCGCGCCGAGGTGGCGCGCGAACACAACCTGCCGGCCTACGTGATCTTCCACGACGCCACGCTGGCCGCCATCGCCGAACGCGCGCCCGCCACGCTGGAAGACCTGCAGGGCATCAGCGGCATCGGCACCAAGAAGCTCGAGGCCTACGGCGAGGACGTGCTGCGGGTGTGCAGCGCGTTCTGAGCCTCCGACCCATAAAAAAACCCGGTCAGGCCTGGGTGAGGCCTGCCGGGCTTGGAAGACGCCGACGGCGCACAGGGCGCCGTGGAGGCGTCGCCTTGGACTTACCAGGAGAACATGCCGCCCACACCGGCCGCGGCACGGCCGTCGGTGCCGGTGCCGACGTTGAGCTTGATCTGCAGCGATTCGGAAATGCGCGCCGCCAGGCCCACGGCCACCGCCGAACGGCCGTCGTAGGTGCCCACGCCCACGCCCATGCCGAAGTTCTTGCCGGCCTCGAGCGCCGGCATCGACGAGGCCGCCACGGCGATCGCGACGCCGGTGCCGGAGACCTTGCGGTTGTCGCTGAGCTGCTGCTGAACCTGCGCGTTGGTGCGCGCCTGCGCCGCGTTGGCATTGCCCTGCGCGTTGTTGAAGGCCGCCTGGTTGGCGTTCACCACGCTCTGGTTGCTGTTGATCGCGGCCTGCTTGTTGTTCACCACCGCCTGGTCGCTCACCACTTGGTTGAGCTGGTTCACGTTGGCCGCATCGGTGCCCGCCACACCGGCCGCGACGCCGCTGATGGTCTTGTTGTTGTTGTTGATGCCCTGGGTCGAGGTCACACCGCTCACGCTCAGGTTGCCGCCCACGGTGGCCGCGCCGCTGGTCGACAGCGTGGTGGTCGCGATGTTGCCGGTGTTGGTGAGGCCGGTGGTGGTGGTGGCGCCGGTCACGTTCAGGTTGCCACCGACCGTGGCAGCGCCGGTGGTCGTGAGCGTGTCGGTCTTGATGTTGCCGGTGTTGGTGAGGCCATTGGTGGTGGTGGTACCCGCCACGCTCAGGTTGCCGCCGACCGTGGCCGCGCCGGTGGTCGTGAGCGTGTCGGTCTTGATGTTGCCGGTGTTGGTGAGGCCGTTAGTGGTGGTGCGGCCCTGCACCGTCAGGTTGTCGGTGAGCGTGGTGTCGCCCAGGATCGTGTTGGTGCCGGTGGCGCCACTGCTAAAGATGCCAGTGGTCAGCGTGTTCGGTGAAGCGCCCGAAAAAATGCCGGTGGCGGTGGTGCTCGTGCCGCTGGCGGCGTCGTAAGCAGCGTCCATCCCGCTCAGTTGGCGCCCGGTGCTCTTGTCGAACGTGCCGATGCCGGCCCCTTGATCATCAGCAGCGGCGCCCGAGGCGATGGGGGCCGTCGCGTTGATGTGATACAGCAGCGCCGCATCGGGAGCCACACTGACCACCGAGGATCCGCTACTCAAGGAGATCGACGTTGGCGTCTGGCTGATCGTCGTAGCGCTGCCGGCATTGTCCTTGACGGTCGATTTGAAGGCCGTCGACGACTGTTGGAGGAATGACGCGTTCCCCGCAGTGTCCACCACGCCGAGAATGGTGCTGGTCGCTGTCTGACCGAGCGCCGACGCATTACCGGCAAGGTCGCGGACTGCGTTATTAGAACTTGTCGCCGTCTGCTCGAACTGCGCCGAGTTTCCGTTGCCGTCTTTCACCGCGTTGAGGCTGTTCGTCGCCGACTGGTTAAGCGATGCCTGGTTTCCGTTGGCGTCTTTCACACCGACGGCGTTAGCCGCGGCCGTCTGGTCGATGAGCGACACTTTGCCGGTGTTGTCGTTGACCTGAGAGTGGGAATTGGTCGACGTCTGACCAAGCGAGGTGTTGTTTCCGTTGCCGTCGTTGACCTTGACGACATTGCCCGTTGCAGTCTGATTGATCGCCGCTGCATTGCCATTGCCGTCGCTGACCTGAGAGTCGGATTTCGTCGCTGTCTGATTCAGCGACGCGTGGTTGCCGTTGCCGTCGTTCACCTTGACAACATTCCCGGTTGCAGTCTGATTAATCGCCGCTGCATTGCCGTTGCTGTCACTGACCTGAGAATTTGATTTTGTCGCGGTCTGCATCAGCGAGGTCGTATTTCCGCTGCCGTCCCTGATCCCGACGGCATTGCTCATCGCGTTTTGGCCTATTCCAGACAGATTTCCATTGCTGTCGCTGACCTGAGATCTAGAACTCGTTGCCGTCTGGACAAGGATCACCCGGTTTCCGTTGTTGTCTTTCACTCCGGCGATGTTGCCCGTGGCTGTCTGGTCAATGGTCGATGTATTTCCATTGCTGTCGTTGACTCTGACGACGTTGCTCGTCGCCGTCTGGTTAAGTCCCGCCTGATTGCCATTGCCGTCTTTCACCCCGACGGTGCTGGTTGTGGCCGTCTGATTGAGCGACGCTTTGTTTCCGTTGCCGTCGTTCACCCCGACGGCGCCGGTCGTCGCTGTCTGATCGATCTGCGACTGATTGCCGGCGTTGTCGCTGACCAAGGAGTCGGACTTCGTCGCCGTCTGATTCAGTGACGCCTTGTTTCCGCTAGCGTCGTTAACCCCGACAGAAGCAGTTGTACTCGTCTGTTGGAGGGTCGACAGATTGCCACTGCTGTCGAAGACTCGGGTGTTGGCGGTTGTCGTCGTTGTCTTGGACTGCGCCCCGTGGCCTGCACCGTCATCGACAGTGATAACGACCTTTTGCGAAAGAGGAGCGAGGGTGCCGGTCGTGGGGGTGCCGTTAGACAGCACCTCCGTGTAACTTTTGTCAGCTTCGACGCTCACGCTGGTTATCACTGCCTGAGCCGAGGCATTGGCGGCGCAAACGGCCAACACGGCAAGCGCCACCGGACGGAACAAGAAAGTCATGAAATTCCCCTGAATGTTTTGGAAGCAACCGCCACGCACAGTGCGTCGCCGTGCGACCTGGATCCTAGGGACTTCTGTTTTCAGACCGATAGAAAGGCATCAATAGAAAGTTCAGACGTGAAATAAGTCACGATTTTGAAGAATTTGCAATCCTTAATGAATTGACAAATTTCAACGGATGTCAGCACTTTTCAGTAGAAACGCCGATTTGCCGTCTCGCAGGCCGCAGCGCCGGCGGCCCAGTCCGCCGGCGCTGCTTGCCCTTTACCAGGCGTAATTCCCACCCACGCTCGCGGCCACACGGCCGTCGTTGCCGGTGCCGAGGTTGAAGCGGAGCTGCAGCGCATCGGACACCCGCGCGGCCAGGGCCACGGCCAGCGCCGAGCGGCCGTCGTAGGTGCCCACGCCCACGCCCAGGCCCACCTTCTTGCCGGTGTCGAGCGCCGGGATCGAGGCGATGGCCACCGCGGCGGCCACGCCGGTGCTGGCGAGCTTGCGGTTGTCGCGCAGCTGACGCTGCACCTGCGCATTGGTGAAGGACTGCGCCGTGTTGAGCTGGCGCTGGTGGTCGTTGAACACCGCCTGGTTGGCGTTGACCACGCGCTGCTGGCTGTTGATCGCGGCCTGGTCGTCGTTCACCGTCGCCAGGCTGCCGGCCACCTGGTGAAGCTGGTCCACGTTGGCCGCATCGGTGCCCGCCACGCCGGCCGCGACGCCGCGGATGGTCTTGTTGTTGTTGTCGATGCCGTTGGTCGAGGTGGCGCCGCTCACGCTCAGGTCGCCACCCACCGCGGCGTCGCCGCTGGTCGACAGCGTGTCGGTCGCGACCTTGCCGGTGTTGGTCAGGCCTTGGGTCGTCGTCGCACCGCTCACGTCCAGCTTGCCGCCGACCGTGGCGCCGCCGGTGGTCGTCAGCGTGGTGGTCGCGACGTTGCCGGTGTTGCTCAGGCCATGGGTGCTGCTGCTGCCGGCCACACCGAAGTTGCCGCCCACGCTGGCGTTGCCGCTGGTCGACAGCGTGGTCGTCGCGATGTGGCCGGTGTTGCTCAGGCCGCTGGTGGCCATCGCACCCGTCACGCCCAGGCTGCCGCCGACGTTGGCATTGCCGCTGCTCGACAAGCTGGTCGTCGCGATGTCTCCCGTGTTGGCGAGGCCCTGGGTGCGGCCCTGGCCGAGCACAGCGAAGTCGCCGCCCACGCTGGCATGGCCGCCGGTCGACAGCGTGGTGGTCGCGATGTGGCCGGTGTTGCCGAGGCCTTGAGTGCTGCTGCTGCCCGCCACGCTGAAGTCGCCGTCGACACGGGCATCGCCGCTGCTCGACCAGGTCGAGGTCGCGAGCTGGCCGGTGTTGCCGAGGCCGTGGGTGGTGGTCGTCCCTGCCACGTCCAGCTTGCCGCCCACCGTGGCATCCCCGGTGGTCGACACGGTGGTGGTGGCGATGTGGCCGGTGTTGGTCAGGCCATGGGTGGTGGTGGCGCCCTCCACCGTCAGGCTGTCGGTGAGCGTGGTGTCGCCGAGCATCGTGTTGCTGCCCGCGGTGCCGTCGCTGCGCAGGCCGGTCGACAGGCGATTGCGCGTGTCGAAGCTGCCGGTCTGGACGGTGTTCGTCGATTGGGCGGCATCGTAGTGGGTGAGCGTGCCGTTGCGCAGCTGGTCCTGGACGGCGCCGTTGTCGTTGTTCAGATCGGCTGCGTTGCCCATGAAGCTGCCGTTGTCGCGCACGATCGCGGCACTGAAGCCCTGGCTCCCGGGCGTCCAGCCCGTGGGGCTCCAGTGCGCCTGCGTCGCGCTGGCGTCGCGCACGACGACCTGGGACCTCATCACCGCCGTCTGGATGCCCTCGGCCATCTGGAGCACCTGCGAGACGTTGCCGGCGCCGTCGCCGACCGTCGTCTGGATGTTGGGTGCCTTTTCGGAGACCGACGGCGCGGTGCCGGCCGGCCTGAGGTCGGAGGCCTGGGTGCCGTTGTCGATGTGGACCGTGGCCGTCGCGGTCTGGGCCGCAGCCCCGAAGGCACAGACGGCCCATGCGGCGGCGAGCACCGCCGGGCGAAGAAAGAAGTTCATCGGATTCCCTGAATGTTTTTGTGAAAAGCACGGACCACCGGCGCGCGGCGTCCCCCTCTCGCAGGAGAGCCGCCGGGCACGGGGTCTTGTTCTTGAAGTCTGGGGACGCGGCGGCCTGCTTCGGCCGGGCGTCCTCAACGGTTGTCGCGCTTTGGGGGGGGGCGTCTGGAGAACGCCGCCCCGCGACCGGCCTACCAGGCGACCATGCCGCCGGCGCCAGCGGCCGCGCGGCCTTCGCTGCTGGTGCCGGCGTTGAGCTTGAGCTGCAGCGCTTCGGACACGCGTGCCGCCAGGCCCACCGCAACGCCCGAGCGGCCGTCGTAGGTGCCGACGCCCACCCCCAGGCCGATCTTCTTGCCGAGGTCGAGCGCGGGCATCGACGCCACCGCCACCGCGGTCGCGACGCCGCCGCTGGCGACCTTGCGGTCGTCGTCGAGCTGCTGCTGCACCTGTGCATTGGTGCGGGCCTGGGCCGCATTGATGCGGCGCTGCTCGTCGTTGAAGGCGGCCTGGTGGGCGTTGAGCACGCTCTGGTTGTTGTTGATGGCGACCTGGTTGCTGTTCACCGTCGTCAGGCTGCTGGCCATCTGCTGGAGCTGGTTCACGTTGACCGCATCGGTGCCCGCCACGCCGGCCGCCACACCGCGGATGGTCTTGTTGTGGTTGTCGATGCCGTTCGTCGACGTCGTGCCGCTCACGTTGAGATCGCCACCGACGGTGGTGTCGCCGCTGGTCGACAGCGTGCTGGTCGCAAGCTTGCCGGCGTTGGTGAGGCCGTTCGTGGTGGTTGCCCCCGTCACGCCCAGGTTGCCGCCGACCGTGGCATTGCCGCCGGTCGTCAGCGTGGTGGTCGCGAGCTCGCCGGTGTTGCTGAGGCCGTGGGTGCTGCTGCTGCCGGCCACGCTGAAGTTGCCGCTCACGCTGGTGTTGCCGCTGGTGGACAGGGTGGTCGTCGCGAGGTGGCCGGTGTTGACGAGGCCGTTCGTGGTCGTCGCACCGCTCACGCCCAGGTTGCCGCCGACATTGGCGTTGCCGCTGCTGGACAGCGTGGTGGTGGCGAGATGGCCGGTGTTGCTCAGGCCGTGGGTGGTGGTGGCGCCGCTCACGCCCAGGTCGCCACCGACGTTGGCGTTGCCGCTGCTCGACAGCGTGGTGGTCGCGAGGTGGCCGCTGTTGCTGAGGCCGTGGGTGGTGGTGGCGCCGCTCACGCCCAGGTTGCCGCCGACCGTGGCATCGCCGCTGCTCGACAGCGTGGTGGTCGCGACGTGGCCGGTGTTGCTGAGGCCGTGGGTGGTGGAGGCGCCGGTCACGGCCAGGTTGCCGCCCACGCTGGCATCGCCGCTGCTCGACAGGGTGGTGGTGTCGATGTGGCCGGTGTTGGCCACGCCGTGGGTGACGGTGGCGCCCTCCACCGTCAGGCTGTCGGTGAGCGTGGTGTCGCCGAGCATCGTGTTGCTGCCCGCGGTGCCGTCGCTGCGCAGGCCGGCGCTCAACTGGTTGTCGGTGCCGAAGATGCCGGTCTGGACGGTGTTCTTCGACGCGGCTGGGTCGTAGCTGGCGACCGTGCCGTTGCGCATGGACAGCGGCTGGCCGTCGGCGTCGACCCGGAAGGTGCCGATGGCGGCCGCGTTGTCGTTCACGTTCACGGCGCTGCGCACACCCGTCGGGCCGTCGTGTTCGAGCGATGCGCCATCGTTGCCCACGCGGCTGCGCGAAGCGCCCACCGTCGCCGTGATGTCCGTGGCGGTCTGGTCCAGCACCGAGGTACGACCGTTGGCATCGCCGACCATGTTCATGACCGAGGGCCCACGGGAAGAGGTGGGGTTCGGGCCGTCGGGCCCGATGTTCGAAGCCTGCACGCCATCGTCGACGTGGATGAAAGCGGTCTGGGCCGCGGCATGCGAAGCGCACACGGCCAGGACGGCGGCACAAGCCGCCGAGCGAGAAAAGAACCTCATTGAAAACTCCCTGGATGTTTTTTTTGAAAGCATCGACCCCGCACAGTGCGTTGCCGTGCGGCCGGGATCCTAAGGAATTTCTTTTAAAAGCTCTTTAAACTGTCAATAACTTGGGTTTTGTTCGTGCAAAAGTACTCTTTTTGACCCAGGCACGGGCTTCCCGCCGCATTGCACGGATCGCTCGGGGCCGGCAGGCGGCACATCGCGGCCGCAGCCGAGCCCCGACGCAGCGGTGCTGCCGCCTTCTCTACTGGAGGTCGGCGGACTCGACGATCCGGTTGGAGCGCAGCAGGTTGCGATCCAGGTAGGGCGTGCCGCTCGCTTCGGGCGAGGGCACGACGATGGCGCTGCGCCGCGCGGCGGAGGCCTGGGCCGGCACCGGGCAGACGCCGCTGGCGCGATAGCTCAGTGCCGCCGCGAAGCGGCCCTCGGCCGGGTCGCCCAGCGCATGCTCGAAGTCGTCGGCCACGGTGCAGGTCGGCGCCATGCCGTCGCCGTAGTCGCCGAAGCCCTTGGCGTTGACGCCCTGGAACTGGATCGCGAAGTAGGTGGTGCCGCAGTTGTCCTGCGGATAGAAGCCATAGGGCTTGCCGCAGGTGGCGGCGCCGATCAGGTCGACGGTGACGCCGATGCCGCGCAGGCCGTTGACCACCGACTCGCTGGCCGAGCAGGTGTCGGGCCCGGCCAGCACCGACACGCGCGAGAGGCCGAGCCGCGGCAGCGGCTGGCCGGCCGTGACCGAGTAGCCGCGCGTGGTGGTGGGGAAGATCACCGACGAACCCATGGCCGACACGTTGAAAGGATTCTTGCGGTTGAACTGCAGCTTTTCGAACACCGCGCCCTGGCTCGCCTGGGGCGTCGCGATCATGCTGGCCACCTCGCTGGCGATGCCCAGCAGGCCGCCGCCGTTGTAGCGCATGTCGAGCACCAGGTTGGTCACGCCAGCCGCGCTCAATTGCCCCATCGCCGTCACCAGCTGGGCTTCGGACTTCGCGACATGGTCGTTGAACTGCAGGTAGCCGACGCGGCCGCCGGGCGTGTCGATGGTGCGCACGTTCTGCACCGGCGAGCGCTCGATGCCGGCGGACACCAGCGTGACCGTGCGTTCCGTGCCGTCCTTGGCGCGCAGCTTGAAGGCGTGGCTCTGGCCGCTGGTGGCCGGCGCCAGCGCGCTGTTGAGCTGGTCGACATCGGCTTGGCTGCTGGCTTTGGACGCGTCGATCCCGTCGATGGCCAGCAGGGTGTCGCCGCGCACGATGCCGGCGCGCGAGGCCGGCGAGTCCGGTTCGGTATAGGCCACGCGGATGGTGCGCGGCGCCGTGCGCTGCAGGAAGGCGAACTCGACGCCATAGCCGACCTCGGTGCCCTGCTGCACGTCGCCGTAGGTGGCCGTGGGATAGCTGAAATGGAAGCGGTCCTTGGCGCGGCCGGAGGCGGTGAGCACCGGCGTCTTGAGCACGTCGAAGTAGGCGACCGGCGTGGCGTAGCTGGCGGCCTGGAGGTTGGTCGGCACCTCGTCGTACCAGAGGTAGGTCTGGTCGATCCAGCTGCGGACCCAGTTCTTCTCGTCGGCCACGGTGCCCGCGCGGTCGGCGTAGGCCAGCCCGGTGGACGGGTTGAGGCCGGTGCGCGGCGCGACGCACTGGGCCGCGCTGCTGGCCGCGCTCGGCGGCGGCTCCGTCGACGGGGTGGCGCCGGACGACGATGCGGCACCACCGCCGCCGCCGCCTCCGCCGCAGCCCGCGATCGACAGCACGGCGGCGCACGCCATGCCCCGCAGCACGAGGCGCACCGCGCCGTCCGGGTTCCGGTGAGTCATCTCTCCCCCCATCGCTTTCTTCGGGTGACGCCGCATCGGTCGCGACGCGGTCGTTGCGTCTGTTGTGGTGGCTGCCCCCTCGGGCAGGGTACGGTTGTGGCGGCCGACGCTATTGCACGAAGCCCATGCCGCGCGATTCGCGCACTTCGGGCTTGATGCGGTGCTCGGCCTCGAGCTGGTCGAGGAATTCGGCCGCCGAGAACACGGCCGCGAGGATATCCGTTTGCCGCTTCACGGCCGCGAAGTCGCCCGGGCACAGCTGCGTCAGGCGCGCCAGCCGCTGGCCGTGTTCGGCGTGCATCAGCGAGGCATCGCCGCCCAGCGCCTCGGCCACGAACATGCGCTCGCGCTGCGGCGCGGTCAGCGGCATGAACTTGATCTTGAAGGTGAAGCGGCGCAGCGCCGCCTGGTCGAGCCGGTCGAGCAGGTTGGTGGTGCAGACGAAGATGCCGCCGAAGCGCTCCATGCCCTGCAGCATCTCGTTGACCTCGGTCACCTCGTAGGTGCGCTGGGCGCCGCGCCGGTCCTGCAGGAAGGAATCGGCCTCGTCGAGCAGCAGCACGGCCTTCTCGGCTTCGGCCTCCCTGAACATGGCGGCCATGTTCTGCTCGGTCTCGCCCACGTACTTGCTCATCAGGTCGCTCGCCTGCTTGACGATCAGCGGCCGGCCGATGGCCTGCGCGATGTGCTCGGCCAGCGCGGTCTTGCCGGTGCCGGGCGCGCCGTAGAAGCACAGCGTGCCGTGGCCGCGCACGCGCAGCGCCTCGACGATGCGCGGGATCTCGAAGCGGGTCTCGACGTTGAGCATGCCCAGGTCGTAGGTGGTCACGCTGCGGCGCGCGCCAGGGGATTTGTCGACCGTGCCCAGCGCCAGGTCGGCGTTCCGGAGCTGGCGCTCGATCAGGCCCTCGACCGAGGCGTCGTCGGTGCGCGCCAGCTGCGCGAAGCGCACCGCGGTGCGGATCTGCGCGGGCGTCAGGCCGCGGCGCTCGGCCAGCTTGGCGGTGAAGGCGTCGGACACGGTCACGCCCTCGAGCGTCTTGCGCACCAGCTGCTCGCGCGCGCCCGGCGGCGGCGACTTGAGCTCGAGGTGGTAGGCGAAGCGGCGCCGGAAGGCCGGATCGATCTGCTCGATGCGGTTGGTGACCCACAGCGTGGGCACGGCGTTCGATTCGAGGATCTGGTTGACCCAGGCCTTGCCGCTCACGCTGCCGCTGGTGGGCGCGGGAATCTGCTCGGCGCGCGCCATGAATTGCGCGGCCTCGGTGCTGATCGGCGGGAACACGTCCTCGACCTCGTCGAACAGCAGCGCAGCCTGGGCGCTGCCCTTGAGGAAGACCTGCGCGATCTGCAGCGAGCGGTAGCGGTCGCGGCCCGAGAGCGAATTGCCGTCGCGGTCGGCGTACTCGACCTCGAACAGGTCCAGGCCCGCGGCCTGCGCCACCACCTTGGCCAGCTCGGTCTTGCCGGTGCCGGGCGGCCCGTAGAGCAGCACGTTGACGCCCGGCTCCTTGCGCGCCACCGCGGCGCGCAGCAGCGTGACCAGCATCCGCGCGTCCTCGGCCGCGAAGGAGAAGTCGCCGATGGCGAGCGTGCTCTTGGCCGAGGGCCGGGTGAACACCGCCATCAGCTCGCTGTGGTCGCGGTACTCGCGCATCAGCACCGGCGGCAGCTTCTCGCTGACCTTCATCAGGTCGGCCAGGTCGGTGATGTTGTGCTCGGAGATCAGGTTCTCGACCAGCCCGATGCGCTCGAGGCGCGAGCCGGCGCGCAGCGCCTCGCCCACGTCGCTGGCGCTCACGCCCGCCACCTCGGCGATCGCGGCATAGGCTTCCGGCGCGTTGTTGACCTTGAACTCGACCAGCAGCGAACGCAGGTCGCGCTGGTAGCGCGCCAGCGTGCCGTAGAGCAGCAGCGCGCGTTCGGCCTTGTTGAGCTGCAGCAGGCCGGCCAGCGCCTCGATGTTCTTCTCGACCAGCGTCGACTGCTTGCGCAGCGCATGGGTGAGCCAGTCGCGCGTGACCGACAGCACCGTGAGCAGGTCCTTGGGCTGGTCCTTGACGTATTCGTCGAGGTAGAAGAACAGCGTGCCTTCCTCATAGGGGCCGCGCCAGACGCCGTGGCGCTCCAGCAGCGTGCGGCCGTCGAAGGCCTCGACGCCCTTCCAGACCTCGTTGCCGGCGCAGCGGCGGCCGAGGAATTCGCGCAGGCGCTGCAGCACCGGGGCGGGCCACACCAGGTGGCGGCCGGTCAGCGAGAGCAGGCCGTTGAGGTCGCGGCGCACGTTGAAGCGCGGGCCCTGCTTGGCCGCGAGCGTGAGCACGAAGTGCGAACACATGAGCTCGAGCACCGGTGCTTCCTTGAGTCCGGGCGACGGCAGTGCCTGCCCGCGCAAGGGAGCAGTCACCGCATCGATACCCGCGCGCTTGACCATTCGACGACCTCCAGTGAAGGAATCCCAGCGCGACCATAACGCAGAGTTTTGCGTTGTGGAAGACAGCGCATCGGTAAATGTCCCGATGTTGCAATTCCCTCCACAATGCCATGCATGATCGGTATCCAAGACATCGAATGCGCCGCGGCGCGCCTGCAAGGTCAGCTGCTGGCCACGCCCTGCGTCGAATCGCGCACCCTGTCCGACATCGTCGGCGCCCAGGTGTTCCTCAAGTTCGAGAACCTGCAGTTCACCGCCTCCTTCAAGGAGCGCGGCGCCTGCAACAAGCTGGTCGACCTGTCGGAGAACGGCGTCCAGGGGGTGGTGGCCATGTCGGCCGGCAACCACGCCCAGGGCGTGGCCTACCACGCGCAGCGCCTGGGCATGCGCGCCACCATCGTGATGCCGCGCTTCACGCCGGGCGTGAAGATCGAGCGCACCCGCAGCTTCGGCGCCGAGGTGGTGCTGCACGGCGACACGCTGGACGCGGCGCGCGCCCATGCGGTGGAGCTGTCGGAACGCGACGGCCTGGCGCTGGTCCACCCCTACGACGACGAGGCCATCATGGCCGGCCAGGGCACGGTGGCGTTGGAAATGCTCGACGCCGTGCCCGACCTGGACATGCTGGTCGTGTCGGTCGGCGGCGGCGGGCTGATCGCCGGCATGGCGGTCGCGGCGCGGGCCCGCAAGCCCGGCATCGAGATCGTCGGCGTGCAGACCACGCGCTTCCCGGCCATGGTCAACGCCGTCCAGGGCACCCACCACCCGCAGGGCACCAGCACCATCGCCGAAGGCATCGCCGTGGGCACCCCCGGCGTGCTGACGCGCGCGGTGATCGAAGAGCACGTGGACGACCTGCTGCTGGTCGACGAGGGCGACATCGAGCAGGCGGTGCTGATGCTGCTGGAGATCGAGAAGACCCTGGTCGAGGGCGCGGGCGCGGCCGGCCTGGCGGCGCTGATCCGGCATCCGGCGCGCTTCCAGGGCAAGCGGGTCGGGCTGGTGCTGTCGGGCGGCAACATCGATCCGCTGCTGCTGGCCGCGATCATCGAACGCGGCATGGTCCGGGCCGGCCGGCTCGCCCGGCTGCGCGTGAGCGCGCGCGACGTGCCGGGCATGCTGGCCCGGATCACCACGACCGTGGCCGAAGCGGGCGCCAACATCGACGAGGTGCACCACCAGCGCGCCTTCACCATGCTGGCGGCCCAGAACGTGGACATCGAACTGGTGCTGCAGACCCGCGGGCGCGAGCACCTGGCTTCGGTGCTGTCCGCCTTGCGACAGGCGGGCTTCGAGGCCGAGGAGCAGCATTGACCTGCTCCGGGCAAGCCCTCGCAGGGCGGCCGGGGCCCCTTGGCTAAAATGCGGGCAGTCTTGCCTTGCCAGAATTCAAAGGAATCCCCCATGTCCAACCCTACGCCCGTCGAACCCGGCCACGCCGCCACCGTTGAAAAAGACGCGGTCGAGTCGGTAGTGCACCTGATGCCGATCGTGCTGCCGCTGGTCGGTGGCGTGCTGATGCTGTTGCTAGCCTCCATCGCCGTCTACATGGCTTGAAGGCTTGAGCTGACCTGCTGCGCGGACCGATCTCGCACCTGCGGTTCTCGCCGTACCGGAGTACGGCTGCGATCCTCGGCACAAGCTCGGACCGCTCGCGACGGTCATCTCAAGCCTTCGTGCCGTGCCTGATCTGGCTTTAGCGCAGACGCCTGCGCACCTGCGCCCCATCACCTCTCCGACGAAAACGTTTTTTCAAACGGCTCTCCCGCCGACTCCGAGCCCCGCTCGAAAAGACGAATTTTCAACTCCGGAGATTTTCGATGAACGCACCTGCAATGAATGGCCTGCCCATTCAGGCGCCCCCGCACGTCAGGAACGCCAGGCTGATCGCCTGGGTGGCCGAGATGGCCGCGCTGTGCAAACCCGACAACATCTACTGGTGCGACGGCAGCACCGCGGAATACGACCGCCTGTGCCAGCAGCTGGTCGACGCCGGCACCTTCAAGAAGCTCAACCCGGCCAAGCGCCCGAACTCCTTCCTCGCCACCTCCGACCCGACCGACGTGGCGCGCGTGGAAGACCGCACCTACATCTGCTCGGCCACCAAGGAAAACGCCGGCCCGACCAACAACTGGATGGCGCCGGCCGAGATGCGCGCCACGCTGCAGCCGTTGTTCGACGGCTGCATGAAGGGCCGCACGATGTACGTC
Source organism: Variovorax sp. J2P1-31 (assembly GCF_030317215.1). Classification (NCBI taxonomy): domain Bacteria; kingdom Pseudomonadati; phylum Pseudomonadota; class Betaproteobacteria; order Burkholderiales; family Comamonadaceae; genus Variovorax; species Variovorax sp. J2P1-31. Next base: position 499,457 of record NZ_JASZYA010000004.1, on the reverse strand, counting down.
GTGCCCTTCTCGATGGGCCCGCTGGGTTCGCCGATCGCGCACATCGGCATCGAGCTGTCCGACAGCCCCTATGTCGCGGTCAACATGAAGATCATGACCCGCATGGGCAAGGCCGTGTACGACGTGCTGGGCACCGACGGCGAATTCGTGCCCTGCGTCCACACCGTGGGCGCGCCGCTGGCCGCGGGCGAGCAGGACGTCGCCTGGCCCTGCAACAAGACCAAGTACATCGTCCACTACCCGGAAACGCGCGAGATCTGGAGCTACGGCTCGGGCTACGGCGGCAACGCGCTGCTGGGCAAGAAGTGCTTCGCGCTGCGCATCGCCTCGACCATGGGCCGCGACGAAGGCTGGCTGGCCGAGCACATGCTGATCCTGGGCGTGAGCAATCCCCAGGGCCAGAAGTACCACGTGGCGGCCGCCTTCCCCAGCGCCTGCGGCAAGACCAACTTCGCGATGCTGATCCCGCCAGCCGGCTTCGACGGCTGGAAGATCACCACCATCGGCGACGACATCGCCTGGATCAAGCCCCAGGCCGACGGTTCGCTGCGCGCCATCAACCCGGAAGCCGGCTACTTCGGCGTGGCCCCGGGCACCAACGAGCAGACCAACCCCAACTGCATGGCCAGCCTGCACCGCGACGTGATCTTCACCAACGTGGCGCTGACCGACGACGGCGACGTCTGGTGGGAAGGCATGGGCGAGGCCCCGGCCCACGCCATCGACTGGCAGGGCAAGGAATGGACGCCGGCCATCGCCAAGGAAACCGGCGCCAAGGCCGCGCACCCCAACGCCCGCTTCACCGTCGCCGCCACCAACAACCCGGCGCTCGACGAGGCCTGGGACGACCCCAAGGGCGTGAAGATCGACGCCTTCATCTTCGGCGGCCGCCGCTCGACCACCGTGCCGCTGGTGACCGAGGCGCGCAACTGGACCGAAGGCGTCTACATGGCCGCCACCATGGGCTCGGAAACCACCGCCGCCGCCACCGGCCAGGCCGGCGTGGTGCGCCGCGACCCGTTCGCGATGCTGCCCTTCATGGGCTACAACATGAGCGACTACTTCCAGCACTGGCTCGACCTGGGCAGGAAGCTCGAGGCCTCGGGCGCCACGCTGCCGAAGATCTACACCACCAACTGGTTCCGCAAGGGCGCCGACGGCAAGTTCGCCTGGCCGGGCTACGGCGAGAACATGCGCGTGCTCAAGTGGATGATCGACCGGATCGAGGACAAGGCCGCCGGCACCGAGCACGCCTTCGGCGTGTCGCCGCGCTACCAGGACCTGAACTGGACCGGCCTGGACTTCAGCACCGAACAGTTCGAGACCGTGACCAGCACCGACAAGGCCGCCTGGCTGGCCGAGCTGCAGCTGCACGGCGAGCTGTTCCAGCAGCTGGCGCACCACCTGCCCAAGGAACTGCCGGCCACCAAGGCCGAGATCGAGCAGCGCCTCGCGGCCTGAGATCGCCAGCCAGCGAGCGCCCACAAAAAAACCGCCCCTCGGGGCGGTTTTTTCATGGGGCCGGAGCCGCGATCAATAGTACTTGCCGAGGTTCACGCGGCGCATCGCTTCGTACAGCGTGGGCACCTTCACGTCGGCCGAGCGCTGGGCGACGATCGCGCGGGCCAGCTGGGCCGGCACCTTGGCGGGTTCGCCGGTCAGGGCTTCGTGACGGGTCACGGCGGCCTGGATGTCGTTCATGATGCGGGCGTCGTGCTGGGCGTAGGCCAGGAAGCGCGCATCGCTGCGGGCCGCTTCACGGCGCTGGGCATAGGCGCTCCAGCCGGCGGTGGCACGGGCGGCCAGGGTGCGGGCCGTGCCGGCGAAGAAGGCCAGCACCACGAAGGCGACGGCCCACATCACGAGCCAGGCGACGAGCAGGCCGCCTTCGTCGATGTTCGACACCAGCTTGTCGGCGACGACGAGCAGGGCCGAAACCACGGCGGCCAGCAGCAGGGCGGCGAGGCCGCGCGAGCCGTCGACGTCATGCGAGGCGGTACGGAAATGGTCAAAAACGGCTTCGGCGCGGGTGACGCCCGGGTGAGCCGCCGGTTGATCAACGTGGACAAAGCTGGTCATGAGAATTTCCCTCCAAAGGGGTGAATGGCCGAAGCCGATGGACTGAATATTAGGGGTTACCCTAGTGTTTCGCCAATTTATCTTCTTGATGTTTATCATTCACAACGATGATGAACGTCAACTTCCGCACGCTGGACCTCAACCTGCTGCGCGTCTTCGACGAGGTCATGGCCGAGCGCAACCTGACGCGCGCCGCCCGCAACCTGTCGCTGACCCAGCCGGCCGTGAGCAACGCGCTGCGGCGGCTGCGCGAGGTGCTGGGCGACGAGCTGGTGCGCCGCGCGGGCGCGGGCGTCGAGCCCACGCCGCGCGCGCTGGCGCTCTGGCCGACGGTGCGCGAGGCGCTGCTGCAGCTGCAGCACACGCTGGCGCCCAACGAGTTCGACGCCGCGGTGGCCGACACCACCTTCGTGCTGGCCATGGCCGACGCCACGGCCGCCGAGCTGATGCCGGGCCTGATGCAGATCCTGGAAGCCGAAGCGCCGGCGATCTCGGTGCGCGTGGTGCCGCTGACCACGCGCGACCCGCGGCAACTGCTGGAGAACGAGGAGGCCGACATGGCGGTCGGTTACTTTCCGGCCGTGATCGCCAGCCTCACGGCCCGCGGCCAGACCGGCGTGGCCGTGCCCTTCGAGGCCCAGCGCCTCTATGTGGGCCAGTACGTGTGCGTGATGCGGCGCGACCATCCGCTGGCGCAGAAGCCGCTGACGCTCGACGACTACTGCGCCGCGCGCCACCTGCTGGTGAGCTTCTCGGGCCGGCCCTACGGCTTCATCGACCAGACGCTGGCGGCGCTCGGGCGCGAGCGGCGCATCGTGGTCACGGTCAACCAGTTCTTCACCGCCGGCCGGGTGGTCGCGAATTCCGACCTGCTGACGGTGCTGCCGCGCCACTTCGTGAGCGTGACCGGCATCGATGCACAGCTGGTGCTGCGCGACCTGCCCTTCGACCAGCCGCTGGTCCACGTGGACGCGGTCTGGCATCGGCGCGCACAGCACGGCCATGCGCACGAATGGCTGCGCGCGGCGCTGGTACGCTCGGCGGCGGCGGCTTTCGCGCGCTCGCTGCTGGGGTCGGGCCCGGTGGCCGGGGCCGAAAAAAACTGAAGCGGGATCAGCGGACGACGCGCAGCCAGGCGCTGGCGGCTTCGCGCAGTTCCTGGGCGTGGTGGGCGTCGAGGCCGGCGCGCAGGTCGGCGCTTTCCATCAGCGTGGCGGCATAGCTGGCCGGCACCGGGGCGGTGGAGGAACGGAAGAAACTGGCCACTTGGGCGATCAGACTGGACATGGTGTTTGCGCGGCCTGCCCGCGCTGGTGTTTAAAGGATTGACTTAAGAATAAGGGTTATCCCTAGCTTTTCAACACGAACTTCATGCGCCTTGTGCATAGGGCGATCCGAAACCCGCCGCGGCCGCAGCCTCTAGACTGGGGCCATGAAGCTTCAACTGCTGTCCGACCTGCACCTGGAATCGCACCCGAACCTGCAGATCACGCCCGCGCCGGGCGCCGACCTGCTGGTGCTGGCCGGCGACGTCGGCTCCTACCAGGAGGGCTCCCGGCTGGCCGGCGACGACTTCGGCCTGGCCCGCTTCTCGCCGCGCCAAGGCTGGCCCACCCCGGTCTTCTATGTGCCGGGCAACCACGAGTACGACGGCGCGGACCTCGACGACACCCACGCCCGGCTGCGCGCGCTGTGCGCCGAACTGGACATCACCTGGCTCGAGCGCGAGACGGTGGTGCATGGCGGCGTGCGCTTCGTCGGCACCACGCTCTGGGCCGACTTCGACGCGCTGGTGGCGCCCACCGACGACCTGGGCGAGCGCCTGAAGAAGCGCGGCAAGGCAATGCGCGCGGCCGACTTCTACCTGGTCAAGGCCGCGGCCACGCGGGGCGGCCATCCCTTTCTCGCGGCCCAGCAAAGAGAGCACTCACTCGCGTGTCAGGACTGGCTGGCCAAGGCGCTGGCCGAACCCTTCGACGGCACCACCGTGGCCGTGACGCACTTCGCCCCCACCCTGGCCAGCGCCGATCCGCGCTACGGCCTGCGCCCGGGCACGGCCGGCTTCTGCAACAGCCTGGACGAACTGCTGCCCCGCGCGCAGCTGTGGTTGCACGGCCATCTGCACTGCGCCTTCGACTATGTGAAGGACGGCTGCCGCATCGTGGCCAACCCGCTGGGCTACGCGTCCAAGGGCGAACAGGAAGGCTTCCGGCCCGACCGGCTGATCGAGGTGCGCTGACGCCGCCCCCTATGATCGGCCGGCATCCGCCGAACGAAACACACGGGGAAGAACGCATGCTCAACGGCCTCTGGCTGGGCTTTTTCATGGTCGCAGCCGTGGCCGCGCTGGGGCGCTGGCTCATCGGCGGCGACCCGGCCGTGTTCGCCGCCATCGTCGAGAGCCTGTTCGCGATGGCTCGGCTGGCGGTCGAGGTCATGGTGCTGCTGTTCGGCACGCTCACGCTGTGGCTGGGCCTGCTGCGCATCGCCGAGGCGGCCGGGCTCGTGGCCTGGCTGGCCCGGCTGCTCGGGCCGCTGTTCCGGCGCCTGATGCCCGAGGTGCCGGCCGGCCATCCCGCGCTGGGCCTGATCACCATGAACTTCGCGGCCAATGCGCTGGGCCTGGACAACGCGGCCACGCCGATCGGCCTGAAGGCGATGCGCGAGCTGCAGACGCTCAACCCGCGGCCGGACACGGCCAGCAACGCCCAGATCCTGTTCCTGGTGCTCAACGCCTCCTCGCTCACGCTGCTGCCGGTGACGATCTTCATGTACCGCGCGCAGCAGGGCGCGCCGGACCCGACGATGGTCTTCCTGCCGATCCTGCTCGCGACCAGCGTGTCCACGCTGGTGGGCCTGCTGTCGGTCGCGCTGGTGCAGCGCCTGCGGCTGTGGGACCCGGTGGTGCTGGCCTACCTGCTGCCCGGCGCGCTGGTGCTGGGCGGCTTCATGGCGCTGCTGGCCACGCTGTCGTCGGCGGCGCTGGCCGCGCTCTCCTCGCTGATGGGCAACCTCGCGCTGTTCGGCCTGGTGATCCTGTTCCTGGCGGTCGGCGCCTGGAAGCGCGTGGGCGTGTACGAGCGCTTCATCGAAGGCGCCAAGGAAGGCTTCGACGTGGCGAAGAACCTGCTGCCCTACCTGGTCGCGATGCTGTGCGCGATCGGCGTGCTGCGCGCCTCGGGCGCGCTCGAGGTCGCTTTGAACGGCATCCGCTGGCTGGTGGTGCGAAGCGGCTGGGACACGCGCTTCGTCGACGCGCTGCCGACCGCGCTGGTCAAGCCCTTCTCGGGCAGCGCGGCGCGCGCGATGCTGATCGAGACCATGAAGAGCCAGGGCGTCGACAGCTTCCCGGCCCTGGCAGCGGCCGTGATCCAGGGCAGCACCGAGACCACCTTCTACGTGCTGGCCGTGTACTTCGGCGCGGTCGGCATCCAGCGCGCGCGGCATGCGGTGGGCTGTGCGCTGGCGGCCGAGTTCGCGGGCGTGGTGGCGGCCATCGGCGTGTGCTACTGGTTCTTCGGATAGCCCGTTCGCAAGTGCGGCCCGGGCGCATCGGCCAGAATAGCCTTCCGCCTCCTTCCATCTCCCCTCCTCTCTCGTGAACGCTCCCGCCCAGGCGCAGCCGCCCTCTTTCTCGGTCGATGAATTCCGCCAGGCGCTCGGCATGTTCGCCACCGGCGTCACCATCGTCACCGCGCGCGCCGCCGACGGTTCGCTGGTGGGCCTGACGGCCAACTCCTTCAACTCGGTGTCGCTGACGCCGCCGCTGGTGCTCTGGAGCCTGGCCGTCAGCGCGGGCTCGATGCCGGCGCTGAGCGCGGGCTCGCACTACGCGGTCAACATCCTGGCCGCGAACCAGAAGGAACTGGCCGAGCGCTTCGCGAAGAAGCGCGACGACCGCTGGCAGGGCGTGGAATTCACCGAAGGACTGGGCGGCGCGCCGTTGCTGGTCGGTGCCGCGGCGAGCTTCGAGTGCTTCAACCGCAGCCGCTACGACGAAGGCGACCACGTGATCTTCGTGGGCGAGGTGGAGCGCTGCAGCCACACGCCGGGCGCCTCGCCGCTGCTGTTCCACGGCGGGCGCTTCTACACCGAGCACCCGCTCTAGCTTTTCCCGTAGGTCGCGGCGAAGCGCTGCTGCAGGTAGTCGTCGGCCGTGATCGGCGCGTAGCGCGGCGCCTGGCCCGCGGGCACGCAGGACGGGATCGCGCTCACCAGCGCGTCCGGGTTCGGGTCGAGGAACACCGCGATCGAGTAGCGTTCGGCGGTCGGCGCGGCCACGCGGTGCGGCGTCGACACGTAGACGTCGTCGGTCCAGCGCATCAGGCAGTCGCCGACGTTGCAGACGAAGGCGCCGGGCAGCGCGGGCACGTCGAACCAGACGCCGTCGCGGCGCCGCACCTGCAGGCCGGCCACGCCGTCGGTCGCGAGCAGCGTGACGTTGCCGTAGTCGGTGTGGGTGCCGGCGCCGATCTGCGCGCTGGGCTCGGTGGTCGAGGGCATCGGGTAGTGCAGCAGGCGCAGCGTGGCCAGCGGGCGGTCGATCTTGTCGGCGAAGAAGTCCTCGGCCAGGCCCAGGTCGAGCGCGAAGGCGGTGTGCAGCCGCCGGCCCACCGCCAGCACCGCATCGAAGTAGGCCTGCACCGTCTCGCGGAAACCCGGCAGGTCCGGCCACGCGTTGTCGGGCCGCGTCCGGCCGTCGGTCCAGATCAGGTTGAAGGCTTCCTTGTGGTCGGCCGCGGTCTTCTCGTCCAAGGCTTCCACGCCCAGGCCGACGTAGCCGCGGTTGCTGCCCAGCTTGTCGATCGCCATCGCGCGCTTCGCCTCCGTCGGCTGTGCGAACAACCGCGCGCTCTGCGCGAAGGTGGCGGCGACCTGCGCCGGCGCCACGCCATGGCCGACGATGGCGAAGAAGCCGACCTCGCGGCAGGCGGTGCCGATGCGGCGCGCGACGGTGCGGCGCGCGGCCGCATCGTCCGAAGCCAGCGAGCTGATGTCGATGAGCGGGATGTCGTTCATGCCCGCATTGTGCTCAATGGCCGAGCGCGGACTCGTGCCAGTTCTTGAGCAGCCGGTTGCCGATCGCGCTCACCACCAGGAAGAACAGGAAGCCCAGCAGCGTCGCCGCGATCACTTCGGCGAAGAGCAGCGCGGTGTACATGCGACCCTGCGCGAACACGATCTGCACGCCGAGCCCGCCCTGCGCATTGCCCGAACCGATGATGAATTCACCCACGATCGCGCCGATGACCGACAGGCCGGCCGAGATGCGCAGCCCGCCGATGATGTGCGGCAGCGCGCCCGGCAGCTGCAGCTTCCAGAAGGCGGTGAAGCGGCTCCTGTTGTGCAGCGCGAACAGCTCGGTGAGGTTGCGCGAGGTCGAACGCAGGCCGAGCAGCGTGTTGTTGACGATCGGGAACAACGACATGATCAGGCTGATGATGACCACCGACAGATCGTTGTAGCCGAACCAGAGCACGATCAGCGGCGCGACCGCCACCACCGGCACGGTCTGCAGCAGCACCGCATACGGATAGATGCTGCGCTCGAGCAGCTTCGACTGGCTCAGCACCGCGGCCAGCGAGATGCCGCCCACGATCGCGAGCAGGTAGCCCAGGGTGGCTTCCTTGAGCGTGGTGAGCGTGGCGACGAGCAGCACGCCCGCGTTCTCGGCCACGGCCGCCGCGACCTCCTGCGGCGAAGGCACGAGATAACCCTTGCCGGCGTAGACGGTGGCGGTCAGCAGGGACCAGCCGGCCAGCGCGATCACCGCCACCAGCACCACGGGCCAGCCGTCGCGCAGCAGCGTGGCGACACGCGAAGGCACGCCCCGGGGGGCGTCGGGCAGGTTGGAAGACATGCGATTTCCTTCAGGCGTTGGGCTGGCGGCGCAGCGCGGCCGTGACCTCGCCGGTCAGGCGGGCGAACTCGGGCGTGGCGCGCAGCTCGGGCGCGCGCGGGAAGGCGAAGGGCACGTCGATCACCTCGAGGATGCGGCCGGGACGCGGCGACATCACGATCACGCGGTTCGACAGGTACACCGCCTCGTGCACGTTGTGCGTGACCAGCACGCCGGTGAAGCCGGCCTGCTGCCACATCGCCGACAGCTCTTCCTGCAGGATGTCGCGCGTGAGCTCGTCGACCGCCGCCAGCGGCTCGTCGAGCAGCAGCAGGCCGGGACGCAGAGCCAGCGCACGGGCCAGCGACAGCCGCATGCGCATGCCGCCCGAGAGCTGGTGCGGATACGACTGCTCGAAGCCGGCCAGGCCCACCAGCGCCAGCGCTTCGGCCGCGCGCGGCCGGTAGTCCTCGGGCTTGTGGCCTTCGAGCTCCATCAGCAGTTGCGCGTTGCGCTCGACGGTGCGCCAGGGCAGCAGCGCCGCTTCCTGGAACACGAAGGCGGTCTCGGTGTCGGCGGGCCGCCGGCAGGCACCGGTGCTGGTGGCGATCAGGCCCGCGACGATGCGCAGCAGCGTCGACTTGCCGCAGCCCGAGGGCCCGACGATGGACACGAACTCGCCGGCCCGCAGGTCGAAGTCGATCGCGCCCAGCGCCTGCAGGCCGCTGTCGAAGCGCTTGGAAACGCCCCTGAGCTCGACGGCGGCGCCGCTCATGATCCGCAGCCGGGCACCAGCGTGCGGTCGTAGGCCTGCTTCTCGTTGAAGTTGGCGGGCAGGAAGGCCACGCTGCGCAGCTGGGTCGCCAGCTCGGTCCAGCGCGCGTCGTTCATGCAGCCGATTTTGCCGAGGTCGTGCGAGAGCAGCTTCTCGATCATTTCCTTGTTGGCCGCGTCGTACACGGCCGGCGAGATCTGCTTGTTCATCTCCAACAGCATCGGCTTGATGCCCGAAGGGTTGCGCACGAAGTTGCTCCAGCCCTTCTGCACCGCGGCGAGGGTGGCCTTCACCAGCGCCGGGTTCTTCTGGATCATCTCGTCGGTGGTGAAGAGCACGTTGTAGGGCCGGTAGCCCAGCGACGCGAGCGAGATCGACTGCACCTTGATGCCGGCTTCTTCCATGCGCGCCGGCAGGTAGAGCGAGTAGCCCTGCTGCACCATCCTGGCGTCGTTGCGGAACAGGCTCAGGTCGCCGCTGACCGGGATCTCGCGCGTGTTCGCGAGCTTGTACTGCTTCTTGGTCCACTCCCAGTAGGCGTTGCCGATGTTGACCGCGAAGGTGCGGCCCTGCAGGTCGGCGATGCCCTTCACGGTTGGGTCGGCGTGGTAGACCAAAGCGTAGGGCACGTGGTCGAGGTGCGCGAACACCGCGCGCACCGGCGCGCCGCGCAGCCTGGCCAGCATCACGTCGTCGGCGTTGCCGATGCCGAACTCGGCCTGGCCCGAGGCGACCTGCGGGATGGTCTGGATCTTCGGGCCGCCCTGCAGCACGCTGATCCTGATGCCGGCCTCGGCGCCGAGCTTGTCCTGCTGCGCCTGCCAGTAGCCGGCCTGGTCGGGCTGCGCGAACCAGTTGGTGAGGATGCGCACGGGCTTGGCTTCCTGGGCGGCGGCGGTCAGCGAAACGGCGACCAGGGCCATCGCGAGGGCGGTGCGGCGAAAGAAGGTGGCGGTCATGGGATGTCCTGAATGAAAGAGAGAGGATCGGCGAGCCTTCAGGCCCGGAGCCAGGGCAGCTGGTCGGCCGAATAGCGCCAGGTCTGGAACACGCTGTTCAAGCGGCCGGGGCCGGTCTTGCGGGCCGCCGCATCGGGGTATTCGGCGAACCACGGCAGGATGTACTCCCACACCACTTCGCCCTCGGGGTTCACCTCGAACAGGCGGCCGGTGGCCGACTCGGTGATGTGCGTGTTGCCGTTCCACAGCCGCTGCGCATTGCCCATGAAGGCCGTGTAGAAGGCGTTGACCATCTCGTCGGCATAGGCCCAGACGATGCGGTTGTCGGCCGGGTCGATCTCGAGCACGCGCGAGAACGCGACATGCGCGCCGCTGCGGAAGTTGCCGTTGTCGAAGGCCAGGATGTGGCCGTTGGGCAGGGCCTGCGGCGCATGCTGGTGCGAGACCACGCTCGGCGGGATGTGCAGCGCGACCGCGCCGCTGGCCTTGTCGACGCCGATGATGCCGGCGGTGGTGCGCAGGCTCATCAGCACGCGGCCTTGGGCATCGACGTCGAGGCCGTTGACCAGCGGCCAGTGGTAGCGGCCGAAGCCGGGATGGATCGGGAAGTCCTCCGGCTTGAGGTGCTCCCACGACTTCCATTCCCAGACCAGCTCGCCCGCGCGGTTCACCTCGCGGATCACGTCGCCGTACATGGTTTCGTCGGCGCCATGGGCCGTGCCGCCGGGCACGCGTTCGGCGAAGCCCGCGGGCACCGGCGCGCAGGCCGCGTACAGCAGGTGGCCGTTGGCCAGCCACTTGGCGTCGTGGTGGTGGGCCGGGTCCTCGTAGTGCCAGACCACCTCGCCCGCGGGCGTGACCTCGGAGAAATCGCCGCCGTGCCACATCGACCAGGCCGCATAGAGATCGGGCGAATGCGCATGGTTGCCGTTGTAGCCCAGGTTGCCGTTCGGCAGGATCACCGCGTGGCGCCCGGCGCGCAGCGGCATCTTCCAGTGGTGGACCACCGCGCCGTCGATGCCGACCAGGTAGACGTGGCCGTCGGCCGTCTGCGGCGCGATCAGCGTGTAGCCGCCGGCCGAAGCCGCCGGGTCGTGGGCGATGAGGCCGACGCCGCGGCGGCGTTGGGTGACTTGGTCGACGGTGGTGGTCAAGGCGGCTCCTGAAGAAGGGGGCAGGCCGCGCGCTGCGGCCTGGGTCTGGAGCGGAATCTAGGCCTTTGCGCCCGTCTGGAAAATCTGATTCTTTTGAACAGCGCGTTTGGAAATTCCGTACAGTTTGGAATGGTCGCCATTTCCCAGTCCTTCCGCTGTTTCGACGAGGTCGCGCGACGCGGCTCCATCCGCAAGGCGTCCGACTCGCTGCACCTCACGCCCGCCGCGGTGCACCAGCAGATCCTCAACCTCGAGGAGCAGGTCGGCACGCCGCTGTTCGAGCGGCTGCCGCGCGGCATGCAGCTGACCAACGCGGGCGAGATCATGGTCGCCGCGGTGCGCCGCAGCCAGCGCGACTTCGACAGCGCGCTGGCCCACATCGAAGACCTGCGCGCGCTGCGGCGCGGCCACGTCAGCCTGGCGGTGTCGCATTCGTCGGCCGAGCAGTTGGTGCCCGACGTGATCGAGATCGCGATGCAGCGCTACCCCGGCGTGACCTACAGCGTGCGCTCGGGCAGCGGCGAGAACATCCTCAAGTGGGTGGCCACCGGCGAGGCCGACATCGGCTTCTGCCTGCGCCGCAAGCCGCCGCCGGGCGTGGAAGAGGTGCGCAGCTTTCCGCAGCAGCTGGGCCTGGTCACGCCGCCCGACCATGCGCTCACGCAGCTGGGCCGCGCGCCGCGGCTGCGCGACTGCCTCGACCATCCGCTGATCCTCATGACGCCCGACACCGAGCTGCGCGCCATGGTCGACCAGATCGACCACCGCGAGCACCGCAAGGCCCGGCCGCTGGTCGAGACCAGTTCGGTCGCGATGGTGCGGCGGCTGGTGCGCGGCGGCACCGGCATCGGCTTCCTGATCCCCGAGAACGTGGCCGAGGAGGTGGCCGCCGGCACGCTGGTGTGGCAGGGCCTGGCGGACGCGGCCGCCTGGTCGGCCGACTGCCTCTACCAGCGCAGCGGCCAGACCACCACCGTCGCGATGGGCATGTTCCTGGAATTCCTGGAGGTGCAGCTCACGGCCATCGGCAAGCGCTTCGAGGGCGCGGGCTCGCCGCTGGCGGCGGCCCGGTTCGCGGTCTAGGGCGGGCGGCTACGATCCCTGGCAGCCCCGCCCCTACCACCCGAGCCCCATGACCGATCGCAAGAGCCACCTCGACCCCCGTGCCACCACCCTGCTCGTGGCCTGCTGCGCCTTCTGGGGGCTGCAGCAGATCCTGATCAAGACCACGGTCACCGAGGTGCCGCCGATGTGGCAGGCTACCCTGCGCATGTGCGGTGCGGTCGCGCTGCTGTGGTTGTGGTGCCTGGCGCGCGGCGTGAAGCTGTTCGAGCGCGACGGCACCCTGTGGAGCGGGCTGCTGGTGGGCGCGCTGTTCGCGGGCGAGTTCCTCTGCATCTACACCGGGCTGCAGTACACGACGGCCTCGCGGCTCACGGTCTTCCTCTACTGCTCGCCCTTCGTGGTGGCGGTGCTGCTGCCGCGCTTCGTGCCGGCCGAGCGGCTGCACGGCGTGCAGTGGGCCGGGCTCGCGATGGCCTTCGCGGGCGTGCTGTTCGCGTTCAGCGAGAGCTTCACCCACGCCGCCAGCCCGACGCAGCTGCGCGGCGATGCGCTGGCGCTGCTGGCCGGCCTGCTCTGGGGCCTGACCACGCTCACGCTGCGCACCACGAAGATGGCCACCGCCAGCGCGGAGAAGGCGCTGTTCTATCAGATCGCGGTCACGGCCGCGGCCTCGCCGCTGATGTCGGTGCTGCTGGGCGAACAGCGCGGCTGGTCGTACTCGGGCTATGCCTGGTTCTCGATCGCGCTGCAGACCGTCATCGGCGCCTTCGCCAGCTACCTGACCTGGATGTGGCTGCTGCGGCACTACCCGGCCACGCGCATCTCCTCCTTCACCTTCCTCACGCCGCTGTTCGCGCTGGTGTTCGGCGTGGTGCTGCTGCGGGAGCCGCTGACACTGCAGCTGGTGCTGGCACTGCTCGGGGTCGGCGTGGGCATCCTGCTGGTCAACCGCAAGGCGCGCGCCGCGTGATGCCGGTGGCCATCACGGGCGCCCATCTCGCGACCTGGGCCATCGCGGCGCTGGCCACCGCCGCCGTGATCGTGCGGCCGGGCCGCTGGCCCGAGGCCGTGTGGGCCGTGGGCGGCGCGCTGGCGCTGGTGGGTGCGCAGCTGCTGCCCTGGCGCGAGGCGCTGCAGGCGGTGGGCAAGGGCCTGGACGTCTACCTGTTCCTGGCCGGGATGATGCTGATCTCCGAGCTCGCGCGGCGCGAGGGACTGTTCGATTTCCTCGCGGCACGCGCGGTGCACCATGCGCGCGGCTCGGCGCCGCGGCTGTTCTTCGGCATCTACGCGATCGGCGTGGTGGTCACGGTCTTCATGTCGAACGACGCCACCGCGGTGGTGCTCACGCCGGCCGTGTACGCGGCCGCGAAGAAGGCCGGCGCCAGGCCCCTGCCCTACCTGCTGGCCTGCGCCTTCATCGCCAACGCGGCCAGCTTCGTGCTGCCGATTTCGAACCCGGCCAACCTGGTGATCTTCGGCGAGCACCTGCCGCCGCTGGGCGCCTGGTTCGGCCAGTTCGCGCTGGCCTCGGTGGCCTCGATCGGCGTGACCTACGCGGTGCTGCGCTGGCTGCAGCGCGACGCATTGGCCGCGCCGATCGCGCAGGACATCGCACAACCCGAACTCTCGCCGGCCGGCCGCTGGGCAGGCGCGGGCATCGCCCTGGTGGCGGTGGTGCTGGTCGCGACCTCGGCACTGGGCGGCCCGCTGGGCGCGACCACGCTGGCGGCCAGCGCGCTGGCCTGCGCCGGCGTGCTGCTGCGCGAACGCAGCGCGCCCTGGGCGCTGCTGCGCGGCGTGTCGTGGAGCGTGCTGGCGCTGGTCGCCGGCCTGTTCGTGCTGGTCGAGGGGCTGGTGCATTCGGGCCTGATCCCGCTGCTGAGCCATGCCCTGCGCGAGGCCGCATCCGCCTCGCCCACCGGCACCGCCTTCGGCAGCGGCGCGCTGGTGGCCGTGCTGTGCAACCTGATGAACAACCTGCCGGCCGGGCTGATGGCCGGCTCGGTGCTGGCCAGCGCCGACGCCGCGCCGCTGCTGCGCAGCGCGGTCGCGATCGGCATCGACCTGGGGCCCAACCTCTCGCTCACCGGTTCGCTGGCCACGCTGCTGTGGCTGGTGGCGATCCGGCGCGAAGGCGAGAACGTCACGGCCTGGCAGTTCCTGCGCGTGGGCGCGCTCGCGATGCCGCTGGCGCTGGCGGCCGCGCTGGGCGCGCTGTACCTGCAGCACCGGCTCTGGGGCGGATGAACACGCTGGTCGGCCTGCTCGCCTGGTTGCTGATCGGCCTCGCCGTGGCGCCGCTGCTGGTGCTCGGTCTCTACGTGCTGGCCGACCGGCTGGGCCTGCGCATCGCCGAACGCCTGCTCGATGCGCTGCTGCCGCTGCTCACGCTGCAGTGGCTGGGCGGCGGCCTGCTGAACATCGTGGGCGGGCTCGCGATCTGTGCGCTGGGGGCCTGGGCCGTCGTGCACGACGGCGGGCTCGTGGGCTGGGGGGCAGGCGCGCTGCTGGTGCCCTTCGGGCTCTGGCGCACGCTGCGGGGCGTGGGCGTGACGCGGGCCTTCATTGCACCGCGGGACCCGCCCTGAACGGTCGCCCCGGCTCCCGCAGAATCGAGCCATGCAATTCCAGCCCATCCTCGACCAGATCAACGAAGAGATCCGCCCGCTGCTGGGCCAGGCCGGCACCGTGGCCAGCTACATCCCGGCGCTGGCGCGCGTGCCGGCCGCGCAGTTCGGCATCGCGCTGCGCACCTGCGACGGGCAGCAGGCTGCGGCGGGCGATGCAGCCGTGCCCTTCTCGATCCAGAGCGTGTCCAAGCTCTTCACGCTGACGCTGGCGATGCAGCGCATGGGCGAGGACCTGTGGCAGCGCATCGGCCGCGAGCCCTCGGGCAATCCCTTCAACTCGCTGGTGCAGCTGGAGAACGAACAGGGCAAGCCGCGCAACCCCTTCATCAATGCGGGCGCCATCGCGGTGGCCGACCGCCTGTTGAGCCACGGCGACGCGCAGCGCGACATCCTCGCGCTGATGACCAGCCTGGCCGGCGAGCCGATCGCCTTCGACGAGGAAGTGGCGGACTCGGAGGCGGCCACCGGCTATCGCAACATCGCGCTGGCCAACTTCATGAAGAGCTTCGGCAAGATCGACCACCCGGTCGATGCGGTGCTCGACGTCTACTTCCACCAGTGCGCGCTGCGCATGAGCTGCACGCAGCTCGCGCGCGCCGCGGCCTTCCTGTGCCGCGACGGCGCGCATCCGCAGGACGGCCTGCCTGCCATCACCTCGGAACGGCAGACGCGCCGCATCAACGCGCTGATGCTGACCTGCGGCACCTACGACGCGGCCGGCGACGTCGCCTTCTCGATCGGCCTGCCCTGCAAGAGCGGCGTGGGCGGCGGCATCGTCGCGGTGGTGCCGGACCGGCTCACGCTGGCCGTGTGGTCGCCCGCGCTCGACGCGACGGGCAATTCGCTGCTGGGCATGAAGGCGCTGGAACTGTTCGTGGCCAAGACGGGGCTGTCGGTGTTCTGAGCGCCCAGGCAGCCCATGCCCTCCAGCGCGGCCTCGACCGCCGCATCGAGCGGCGTGTGCGGCTCGTGGCCCAGGAAGGCGAGCAGCCTCGCGTTGTCCATGGCCACGGGCGTGCGCCACAGGTAGCGCATCTCGCGCAGCTCGCGGAAGGTGGTGACGAAGGGCGAGGCCAGCGTGAGCAGCCACCACGGGAAGGCCGACACCCGCACCGCGGTGCCCAGGCGCCGGGCCGCGACGCGGCGGATGGCTTCGGCCATGCGCGTGCCGTCGGCGTCCCAGTGGCCCGCCATGTGGAAGCGTGCGAAGGCCGGCAGCCGGTCGCGCCGCGCCAGCAGTTCGACCATGGTGCGCGCGACGTCGGGCAGGTAGGACCACTGGTGGCCGACGCCACGGCGGCCCGGATCGCTCACGGCGCGCAGCGGCCGGCCCGGCTTCACCAGCCCTTGCGAGAACCAGTTGTTGCCGGCGCGCGGCCCGAAGAAGTCGCCGGCGCGCACGATCAGCACGCGCGCGCCCTCGCGGCTCGCGGCCTCCAGGCGCCGCTCCATCTCGACGCGGATCGCGCCCTTGCGCGTGCGCGGGTGCTGCGGCGCATCCTCGGCCAGCAGCGGGAAGGCGTTGGGGCCGTAGTTGTAGACCGTGCCGGGCAGCACCAGGGTGGCGCCTTCGGCCTTCGCCGCGGCGATGCTGTGGTCGAGCATCGGCAGCACCAGGCTCGCCCAGCCGCGGTAGCCCGGCGGGTTCACCGCGTGCACGATCACCGCGCAGCCCGCGGCGGCGCGGCGCACGGCCTGCGCGTCCATCGCGTCGCCGGCGAGCCAGGCGATGCCGTCCCTCGTCCCTTCGGTCGCGCCGCGCCGCAGCGCCCGCACCTGCCAGCCCGCATCGCGCAGCTGGCGCGCCACCTCGCCGCCGATGCCGCCGCTCGCACCCAGCACCAGGACCGTGTCGTTGCTTGCCATGAAGTTCTCCTGAAAGCGTTGTCGATGGAGGAATTCTGGGCCGCCGTGGGTTCCATGGGAATTGCCGAACATGGTGCAGCAGCTATACATTTCCGTATGATCTCGAACATCGGCTGGGAGCTCTACCGCACCTTCCTGGGCGTGCTGCGCGAGGGCTCGCTCTCGGGTGCCGCGCGCGCGCTCGACATCACGCAGCCCACGGCCGGGCGCCATGTGGCGGCGCTCGAAGCCGCGCTGGGCACCGTGCTGTTCACGCGCTCGCAGGTGGGGCTGCTGCCCACCGAGGTGGCGCTGTCGCTGCGCACCCATGCCGAGGCCATGGAGAGCACGGCCGCCTCGCTGCAGCGCGCGGCCACCCCCCAGGGCGAGGGCGCGCGCGGCGTGGTGCGGATTTCGGCCAGCGAAGTGATCGGCGTCGAGGTGCTGCCGCCCATCGTGGCGCGGCTGCGCGAGACGCATCCGCTGCTCAAGGTGGAGCTGGTCGTGACCAACCGGCTGCAGGACCTGCTGCGGCGCGAGGCCGACATCGCGGTGCGCATGGTGCGGCCGAAGCAGGAACAGCTGCTGGCACGCCGCATCGGCGACATCCTGCTGGGCCTGCATGCGCACCGCGACTACCTCGCGCGCC
Source organism: Variovorax sp. J2P1-31 (assembly GCF_030317215.1). Lineage (NCBI taxonomy): Bacteria > Pseudomonadati > Pseudomonadota > Betaproteobacteria > Burkholderiales > Comamonadaceae > Variovorax > Variovorax sp. J2P1-31. The sequence goes on along the minus strand of NZ_JASZYA010000004.1, from coordinate 482,459 downwards.
ACGGCACGCCGCGCCGGCCCGAGGACCTGGCCGGGCACACGGTCATCGGCTACGACCAGCCCACGCCCTTCATCCGCCAGGCCGGCAAGGCGCTGCCGGGCTTCCACCGCGACACCTTCTCGCTGCGCACCGACAGCGACCTGGCCCAGCTGGCGCTGATCCGCGCGGGCGCGGGCATCGGCATGTGCCAGGTCGGGCTGGCCCGGCGCAGCGAGGCGCTGGTGCGGCTGATGCCGCGCACCGTCTCGCTGCGGCTCGACACCTGGGTCACGATGCACGAGGACCTGCGCCACAGCCCGCGCTGCCGCGTGGCCTTCGATGCGCTGGTCGAAGGACTGCAACAGTACGTGGGTATGACGACGGCACCCGGCGCACAGGGGAAAATGGCCCGCACAAGAACACCCGCATCCGAATGACCGACTCGACCGACCCGACAGATTCCGACACCCTCCCCCTGCAGGAAGCCCGCCTCTGGCGCGACGACAACTGGACCGCCCGCATCGTCAAGAACGAGGAGGACGACGGCTGGGCCGTCGCCATGACCCGCCACGGCGACCCCGAACCCGCGCTGGTCGGCCCCTGGACCATGGGCCGCGACAAGAAGAACCCCAAGCCGCTCGACACGCCGGCCTTCCACACGCTGGTCAAGACCGCCAACGAGGTGCTGCGCCGGCACGAGCAGCAGCTGCACGCGCAGCTCAACAAGCAGGTCAGCGTAGGCCATGGCGCCGATCGCATCCGCGTGGCGCTGCGGATCGTGCCGGATGAGGACAATCCCTATGCCGTGTTGAGCGCGCAGGACGACACTGGCGAGACGCTCGGCGAAACCCGGGTGGCACCGAATTTCAAGCTCAGCGCCACGAGCGCCGAAGCCTGGATCGAGAGCGGCTACGCGCCGCGGCCGCGCTGAGCGGCCGCCAGCACCGCCGACACGCATTCGACGCAAGCGCCGGAACGTCCTCGCCTCGGCGAGGTCACAAGGCATTCTTCCACCCACAACGAACGGGCCTGAACATGCATCTTCTTCGTCTGACGTCCACGCGCCTTCGCTCGGGTCTGTGCCTCGCCGCCATCGCGGCCCTCGCCGCCTGCGGCACCACCACGCCGCTGCCGCCCTTGCCGCCCCTGCCCTCGGCCCCGGTGCAGCCGCCGGCACCGCCCGCGCCCGTGATCCGCCCGGCCCCGGCACCGCTCGTGCCCGCGCCGGCGCCGCAGGCCTCCAACCCGAACGCGAGCTTCGGTCGCCCCGCCCTGGGCCCGGTGCTGGCCCGCTTCGACGGCGATGCGGTCAAGGGCATCGACATCGGCGGCCGCCTGGGCGAACCGATCCAGGCCGCGCGCGACGGCCGCGTGGTGCTGATCAGCAGCGCGCTGCCGGCCTACGGCACGATGGTGATCCTCAAGCACGACGACGACTTCATCACCGCCTATGCCCATGTGAGCAAGGCCTTGGTCGCCGAAGGCGAGACGGTGACGCGCGGCCAGCCGATCGCGGAGATGGGCCAGAGCGGGACCGACCGCGTGAAGCTGCGCTTCGAGATCCGCAAGGGCGGCGCGGCGGTGGACCCCGAGCCCTACCTCAACGGCAGCGCCCACTGAGCCTCTAGCAGCGCCCCTTCTTGGCCTGGCCCGGCGGGCAGTGATCGTGCCCATGCCCGTGGTCATGCCGGTCGTACCGGCGTTCCTCCCGGCGCCGCTCCTCGCGGCGTTCGGCGCGCCGTTCGGCCCGGCGCCAATCGCCTTCACGCCAGCGCCAGCCGTCGTCCACGCGCACCCAGGCGCCCGGCGCATAGGCGTAGTCGCGGCGCGCGGCCTGCCAGTAGCCGCCGCGCCAGGCGTAGTCGCGCCCGTTCCACTGCCAGTGGCCCGGCACCCAGACCTGGCCCGCGCGCGGACCGGGCATGCGCTCGTAGCGCGGCGGCGGCGGCGCGGCCTGCACCACGCCGGGCAGGTTGATGTTGACCGAGACCTGCGCGGTGGCAGGCAGGACAGCCGCGGCCATGAGGGCGGCAAGCAGAAGGTGACAGCGTTTCATCGTGGAATTCCTTATCGCGATCGCGGGTCGTCCTACAACGTCTGACGCCCGGCGCGCGCCCTCAGGATATTCCATGAGGGCCGACCGCCTAGCGCAGCGCCGTCGCGGGGCGTGCGGCCGTCCGCCGGAACACCGCCCACCAGGGCGAAGGCGGCAGCGGCGCATGGCAGCGCCACTCGGCCGCCTCGCCTTCGGCCGCCAGCACGCACCAGCCGCCCTGCGCGAGCCGGTGGCTCTGGCCTTCGGACAGGCGCAGGGTCGGCCGCACCACGCTGCCGCCGATCCAGCGCATGGGCTCGTGCAGGGTCAGCGTGCCGGCCGCCACCTGCAGCACGGTGCCGGCGTCCAGCGCCAGCTGCAGGGACTGGCCGGGCCGCAGCCGCGGGGCCGGAGAAGAGGAAGTCGCAGAGGTCATCGAAAGCTCCTTGGATCGAGCCTCCATGTTCGGCAGCGCGGCCCTTCCGTAACAGGCACAGCGCCCGGCATTGCGACCGGAACAGCGCCGCCGAAGCCTGATCTGTTATGGTCGTTTTGGCGGAAACTGCATCTGTTTTCACCGCCACACCCAGGCCAGCATCGCCCCATGTCCCTCTCGACGACCGCGTCGGCCGCGCCGCCGCTCTACCGCCGCCTCGCCACGCACTACCGCGACGCGATCGAGGCCGGCTCGCTGCAGCCGGGCGAGCGCATGCCCTCGCTGCGCGGCCTGATGCGGCTGCACGACATCAGCCTGTCGACCGCGCTGCAGCTGTGCCGCACGCTCGAATCCGACGGCTGGGCCGAGGCGCGCGAGCGCTCGGGCTACTTCGTGCGCCGGCCGCAGCGGCTGCACATGGCGCCGATGGACGAGCCCTCGGCCCATGCGCCGCCCGATCCGGCGCGCTACGTGGGCATCCACGGCCGGGTGTCGGCCTTCGTGGCCCAGCGCCGCGCGGCCAACGTGAAACTCAACCTGTCGATCGCGCGCGCCGCGCCGCAGTTCTATCCGGCCGAGGAGCTGCGCGCCGCGATGACGCGCGCGCTGCGCCTCAAGCCGGCGCTGATCTCGGGCGTGCCGCCGCTGCAGGGCGACCCGCACTTCCGCAGCGTGCTGGCCAAGCGCGCGGTCGCGGCCGGCATGGCGCTGTCGCCCGAGGAACTGCTGATCACCAACGGCTGCATCGAGGCGCTCAACCTCGCGCTGCGCGCGGTGGCGCAGCCGGGCGACACCATCGCGGTCGAATCGCCCACCTTCTACGGCCTGCTGCAGGTGCTCGAGAGCCTGGGCCTGCGCGCGCTCGAGATCCCGACCAGCCCGCAGACCGGCCTGTCGATCGGCGCGCTCGAGCTCGCGGCCCAGACCTATGGCGACATCAAGGCGGTGGTGGTGGTGCCGCACCTGCAGAACCCGCTGGGCAGCGTGATGCCCGATGCCCACAAGGAACAGCTGGTGGCGCTGTGCGAGGCACAGCACATCGCGCTGATCGAGGACGACACCTACAGCGAGCTGCTCGACGTCGACACGCCGCCGCGCGCGATCAAGTCCTGGGACCGCAGCGGCAACGTGATCCATTGCGCGTCGATGCACAAGATCCTCGCGCCGGGCCTGCGGCTGGGCTGGATCAGCGCCGGCCGCTGGCAGGCGCGCGTGGAGATGCTCAAGTACACGCAGAGCCGCAACAACGAGGTGCTGTCGCAGCTGGGCGCGGGCCAGTTCATGGGCACGGGCGCCTACGACCGCCACCTGCGCCGTCTGCGCACCGCGCTGCGCGGGCAGCGCGAACGCACGGCCGAAGCCATCGCACGCTACTTTCCAGAGGGCACGCGGATCAACCTGCCCAACGGCGGGCTGCAGCTGTGGGTGGAACTGCCCAAGGGCTGCGCCTCGGCCGCGGTGTTCGACGCGGCGCTGCAGCAGGAAGGCATCGTGGTGGCGCCGGGCTACCTGTTCTCCAACGGTTCGCGCAGCGACCACTTCATGCGGCTGAACTGCGGCTGGCCCTACGACGAAGAGATGGATGCGGCCCTCAAGAAGCTGGGCCGGATCGTGCGCACCGTGGCCGACGCGGGCTGAATTTCAAAAGAACGCTCAGCGATGGCGCTGCCGGCGGCGCGAACGCGCGAGCGCGATCGACTCGGCCAGGCCCCAGGCCAGCGCACCCGCGATCGCGCGCAAGCCGTGGGTCGTCATCATCAGCTGGGGTGCAAAGCGCATGGAAAGCCTCGTGGAAAAGAGTGGTGACCGGGTGCCAGCCTAGGGGCCTCGTGTGACGCTTTGATGGCAGCGCGGGGGGCTATCCTGCAGGCATCTTGCGCCCTTCCGACCTGCCCGAACTGCTCGAACTCCAGGCCCTCGTCGACCTCGCCGGGCCGTCGATGGAACGCCGCGTGCTGTGCGAGGTCGAGGTCGGCGAGGAGCGCTTCGAGGTGCAGGCCTTCCTGCTCGGCAGCACGCGCAGCGACGTGCCCGCGGTCGGCATCTTCGGCGGCGTGCACGGCCTCGAGCGCATCGGCGCGCAGGTCACGATCGCCTACCTGCGCAGCATCGTGACGCGGCTGCAGTGGGACACCACGCTGCAGCGGCAACTCGAGACGCTGCGCCTGGTCTTCCTGCCGATCGTGAACCCCGGCGGCCTGTGGCTCAACACCCGCGCCAACCCGCGCGGCGTGGACCTGATGCGCAATGCGCCCGTCGATTCGCAGGAGCGCGTGCCCTGGCTGCTCGGCGGCCAGCGCCTGAGCGCCACCCTGCCCTGGTACCGCGGCGTCGAGGGCGCGGCGATGGAGGCCGAGAGCGCCGCGCTGTGCGCGCTGGTCGAGAGCGAACTGCTGAGCCGCCCCTTCAGCATCGCGCTCGATTGCCACTCGGGCTTCGGCCTGAGCGACCGGCTGTGGTTTCCCTATGCCCACACGCCGCAGCCCATGGCGCACCTGCCCGAGATGCATGCGCTGGGCGAGCTGATCGACCTGAGCCTGCTGCACCACCCCTACGTGCTCGAGCCGCAGAGCCGCCAGTACATGGCGCACGGCGACCTCTGGGACCACCTCTACCTCGCGGCCTGCGCGCGGCCCGACACGCTGTTCCTGCCGCTCACGCTGGAGATGGGTTCGTGGTTGTGGGTGAAGAAGAACCCGCGCCAGCTGTTCTCGCGCCACGGCATCTTCAACCCGGTGATCGCGCACCGCCAGCAGCGCGTGCTGCGCCGTCACATGTGGTGGATGGACTTCATCACGCGCGCGGCCAGCAGCCATGCGCAGTGGGTGCCGGTGGACGAGGCGCGGCGGCGCCACCATGCGCAGGCGCTGGCGCGCTGGTACGCCGCATGACGCCCGCGCCGACCGCCCCCACCTGGGTGCTGCTGCGCGGCCTCACGCGCGAGGCCGGCCACTGGGGCGCGCTGCCCGCGCTGCTGCCCGCCGCGCTGCCCCCCGGCGCCCGCGTGCTGACCCTCGACCTGCCGGGCGCGGGCGCGCTGCATGCACTCGCGAGCCCGGCATCGATCCGCGCCACCATGGAACACTGCCGCGCGCAGTTGCGGGCGCTGGGCATCGCGCGCTGCCACCTGCTCGCGATGTCGCTGGGCGCGATGGTGGCGGTCGAATGGGCGCACCGGCATCCGCAGGAGATCGAGAGCGCGGTGCTGGTCAACACCAGCCTGCGGCCCTTCAGCGCCTGGCACCAGCGGCTGCGGCCGCGCCACTACGCGGCCCTGCTCGGCGTGCTGTGGCCCTGGCGCGATGCGCGGGCGCGCGAGGCCACGGTGCTGCGGCTCACCAGCCGCCACCACGCCACCGGCACCGCCGCGCCCGGCATCGTGGCCGACTGGGTCGCGCTGCGCGAACGGCATCCGGTGTCGACCGCCAACGCGCTGCGCCAGCTCTTCGCGGCCGCGCGCTACCGCGCCCCGGCCGAGGCGCCACGCGTGCCGCTACAGGTGCTGGTCGGCGCGGGCGACGGCCTGGTCGACCCGGGCTGCTCGCGCCGGCTGGCGCAGGCTTGGCGCTTGCCGATCGTCGAACATCCGACGGCGGGGCACGACCTGGCGCTGGACGATCCGCGCTGGGTGGTGGCGCAGGTGGGGCGCTTCAGTCCAGGTTCTTCCGCAAGAACTGCTCCACCTCGGTGAGGAACTGCTCGCGGTCCTGCTGGCGGCTGAGCGCATGGTCGCCCAGCGGCAGTTCGACGTAGCGCACGTCGGTGCGGCCGGCCTTCTGCAGGGCGTCGGCCATGTCGCGCGACTGGGCCACCGGCACCGTGGCATCGTTGGCGCCGTGCACCAGCAGCACCGGCACGCGGATCTCGGCCGCGCGCAGCGCCGGCGAGGTCTGGCGCAGTTGCGCGCGATCGCCCCACCAGGTGCCGATCTCGGCCTCGGCGTTGACGGCGTAGCCGACGAACTTCTGCGAATGCGCGAGCAGGTCGCGCAGGTCGGCCGGGCCGGCCAGGCTCACGGCGCAGCGGTAGAGCGCGGGGTCCTTCACGACGCCCATGAGCGCCGAGTAGCCGCCGTAGCTGCTGCCCGCGATGCACACGCGAGCGGCGTCGGCGATGCCCTGGTCGACCATCCAGCGCAGGCCGTCGGCCAGGTCGTCCTGCATCTCCAGGCCCCAGCGGCGGCGGCCGGCCTCGCGGAAATCCTGGCCGTAGCCGGTCGAGCCGCGGAAGTTCAGCTGCAGCACCGCCCAGCCGCGGCTGGCCATGAACTGCGGCCAGTACGCGTAGCTGCCGTTGTCGGCCGCGGCAGGGCCGCCATGCGGCAGCAGCACCGTGGGCAAGGCGCGCGCGGGCCGAGTTTCAGGCGCGACGCCCGGCGGCAGCGTGAGGTAGCCCTCGAGCGCCAGGCCGTCGCGGCTGCGCAACGCGACCTGCCGGGGCGTGGACAGCGCCTGGCCGTCCAGCGCGGGATGGTTGCGGCCGAAAGGCTCGACCTGGCCGTTCGCCCAATCGACCATGAAGTACTCGGGCGGCCGGGCCGCCTCGCTGGCCACCACGATGCTGCGCTGGCCCGCCTCGTCGCTGCCGAGCACCTTGAGGGCGCGTCCCGGCAAGGCGGCCGACAGCAGTTCGCCGCGTCGGCGGGCCTCCGGGTCCCAGTACAGGACATGGGCGGCGTCGGTGACGTACTCGGCACCGACGACGCGCCCCGTGGCGGGGTCGCGCAGCAGCGTGGCGCGCACGTCGAGCCGGGGATCGGCCTGCAGGGTCTCGCGCGCGAAGGCCGGGTCGTGCAGGTCGATGCGCACCAGCGCATCGCGGCCATCGACCGGTGCCAGCGCATAGAGAAAGCGCGGATCGGCATCGAAGCCCAGCGGCGTCAGCGCATGCACGCGCGTCTGGGCCGCATCGGTGGCGTCGTAGCGCGTCAGCGCGGTCCATTCGGCGGGGCGCGCGGGCGAGGCCGTCGGCCTGACCATCACGCGCGCGATGGTGCCGCTCGTGCCGTAGCCCAGCCGCACTTCGCCCTCCCGGTCGGTGAGCCAGGCATGGATGCCGCCGAGGTTGCGCTGCGCGAGCCGCGATCGCCCGCTGCGCACGTCCAGGCGGTAGACATCGGGTTGGCCCGGCTCCCGGGTGTCCAGGGCCAGCAGCACGGTCTCGGGTTCGCCGCGCAGCCCGGTGAGGACGCTGTCGTGGACCTGCGGCATGCGCCGCATCCGATTGGAGAAGCCGTCGTCCAGTATCGAACGCGTGAGGTCGGCCTTGAGGTTGCCACCGTCGGCGTCCATCGCGATCAGCCGCGTCTCCTGCGTACGCACGCCGCGCAGGTCCTCCGAGAAATGCGCGCCGACGAGCAGGCGCTGGTTGCCGGCCCAGCGCAGCGACCAGAAGGTGTACTTGGCGTTGTCGGTCTTGAACAGCACCTTCGGTTTCTCGCCGAAGCGGGTCACGACCACATAGCTCATGCCGTCGACGTTCTGGACCATGGCGGCCGCCCGGCCGTCGGGCGACAGGCTGGGATGCCGGATCGCGGGCAGCGCGGCGAAGGCCGCCAGCGGCACGCTCGCGCGGGCCATGGCGGCATCGGCCACGGTCGTCGGCCCCTCGGCCGCGCAGGCCGCGCCCAGGCCGCAGGCCCAGGAGACCGCAAGGGAAAGAAGGCGCTGACGCAAGACGGGCATGGTGATTTTCTGGACCGGAAAAAAGAGCCGGGGGCAGTGTATCGAGCCGGCGCGCGCGCTCAGCGCTGGCGGAAGCGCGTCAAGGTCTCGACCACCCGTTCGGTCGCGCCGTCCATCGCCCCCTTGTCGCGGTGCGCGATGCCCAGCCGCCGCGTGAGCGGCGGGCTCAGCGGCAGGATCTGCACGCGCTCGTGCCACGAGGCGTCGGTGCTGGGCGTCAGGGGCAGCATCGCGGCGCCGTAGCCCGCGGCCACCAGGCCGCGGATGGCGACGTCGTAGTTGAGTTCGATGCGTGCACGCGGCGCGTGGCCCGCGTTCGCGAACCACTCCATGGCCAGCCGGTACATGTGGGTGCGCGCGTCGTTGAAGATCAGCGGCTGCGCGGCCAGCCAGGCCGGGCTCACGCGCCGGGGCGCCTTCCATCTGGGCGGCACGAAGGCCATCATCGGCTGGCTGCGCCAGGGCGTGACGACCAGGCCGCGCAGCGGTGGCTGCGGCACCGCCACCAGGCCGATGTCCAGCGTGCCCTGCGCCAGCCGCGCCATCGCGTCGGCCGAGCCCAGGATGCTCACCTCGACGTCGATGCCCGGATGGCTGGCCTGCAGCGCCTCGAGCACCTGCGGCAGCAGGTCGATCACCACGCCGGTGGAGGTGCCCAGGCGCACGCGGCCGAGCCGGCCTTCGGCCTGGCGGTGCACGGCTTCGACGGCTTCGTCCGCATCGCGCAGCAGCCGGCGCCCGCGTTCGACCAGCGCCGCGCCCGCGGGCGTCACGGTCACGCTGCGGCTGCCGCGCGCGACCAGCGTCGCGCCCAGCCGCGACTCGAGCTCGCTGATGTGCAGGCTCACGGTGGGCTGCGCGAGGTGCAGCGCCTGCGCGGCGGCCGAGAAGGTGCCGAGGTCGGCGATGGCGATCAGCGTGCGCAGCTGGTCGAGGTTGAGTTGGCGCATGGGGGTCCTTTGTCGCTCGATCAGGAAAGCTGATTGATGGCCTCAGAAATCTCAACTTCCACAATAGCACCTGGAAGCAGAAGATCGCGGCTCACCCCACCCTGGAGCCTTTCGATGACCCGCCCGTCCGCCGCCCGCCCCTCGTCCGCCCTGCTCGCCGGGCTGCGCCGCTGGGTGGCGCGCCGGCGCGCCGCCGCCATCGAACGGCGCGACGTGCTGGCGCTGCGCGGCATGAGCGACCGCGAGCTCAACGACCTGGGCATCGGCCGCAGCGAGATCCAGGAATGGTCGCGCGGCCGGCCGCCGAGCGCGCGGCCCGGCACCGAGGCCGCGCCTCAGGCCGGTCGCGTGGCTTCGGACGGCGAGCCCTCGACTTCGTCGGCCGGCGCTGCATCGGCGTCGTCGAATGGCCAGACCTCTTGGACCGGCAAGGGCGTGCCGATCGGCGCGCCGGCCTTGCCTTCCCTGACCGCCGCCATGTCGGCCTCGTTGGGGTACAGGCCCGAGATCCAGTAGTCGAACACGCGACGCACCATCGGTGCGGCATGCGCCGCGCCGAAGCCCGCGTTCTCGACGATGACCGCCACCGCGATCGTCGGGTCGGCGGCCGGCGCGAAGGACATGTAGAGCGAATGATCGCGCTGGCGCGGGTCGAGCGCCTTGCCGCTCGCGCGCGCGGCCGCGCTGAGCGTCACCGCCTGCGCGGTGCCGGTCTTGCCGGCCGAGGCATAGGCCGCCCCGGCGAAGACGCGGGTGCCGGTGCCGCCCTGGGTCACGGCCACCATGGCGTTGCGCACCACCTCGACATGCGCGCGTGCGTAGCCCAGGTCTTCGCCGGGTGGCTGGATCTTCTTCACCACCGCGCCGGTGATCGGGTCCTGGATGGCGCGCACCAGGTGCGGCGTGTACTTCACGCCGCCGTTGGCGAGCGTGGCGTTGGCCGAGGCCAGCTGCAGCATGGTGAAGCTGTTGTAGCCCTGCCCGATGCCCAGCGAGATGGTCTCGCCCGGGAACCAGGTCTTCATCGAGGCCTTCCGGTAGGCGTTGCGCTTCCATGCGGTGCTCGGCAGCACGCCGCGGCTCTCGCCCGCGAGGTCGATGCCGGTCACCTGCCCGAAGCCCAGCGGCTTCATGAAGTCGTGGATCCTGTCGACACCCATCTCGTTCGCCAGCGAATAGAAGTAGGTGTTGCTGGAACGCTGGATCGCCCGGTGCATGTCGACGCCGCCGAGCCCGCCCTCGTGGCTGCGGAAGTTGCGGCCACCGAAGGTGTAGAAGCCCGGGTCGTTCTGCACCACGTGGGCCGCGCGTGTGCCGGTCTCGAGCGCGCCCAGGGCCATGAAGGGCTTGTAGGTCGAGCCGGGCGGATAGGTGCCGCGCAGCGCGCGGTTGAGCAGCGGCTTGTCGAGCGATTCGTTGAGCGCCTTCCAGTTCTCGACGTCGATCCCCTCGACGAAGAGGTTGGGGTCGAAGCTGGGCTTGCTGACGAAGGCCAGGACCTCGCCCGTGCCCGGGTCGATCGCGACCAGCGCGCCGCGGCGTTCGCCGAACATGTCCTCCACCAGCTTCTGCAGCTTGATGTCGAGCGACAGCATCACGGTGCGCCCCGCGGCCGACGGGTGGCTGGACAAGCGCCGCACCGCATAGCCGCCCGCGGAGGTCTCCATCAGCTCGGCGCCGGTCTGGCCGTGCAGTTCCTTCTCGTAGCTCTGTTCGATGCCCAGCTTGCCGATGTGGTCGGTGCCGCGGTAGTTGGCCTTCTCTTCATCGTCCCAGTCGTCCATCGCGGTCTTCTCGCGCTGGTTGATGCGCCCGATGTAGCCGATGACATGCGCGCCGGTCTCGCCGTGCGGGTAGGTGCGCAGCAGGCGTGCCTTGATCTCGATGCCTGGAAAGCGGTAGCGCTGCGCGGCGAAGCGGGCCATTTCCTCCTCGCTGAGCCGGCTGCGCAGCAGTACGGCGTCGAAGCGGCGCGACTCGCCGAGCTGGCGCCTGAACTGGCGCAGCTCGCGCGGCGACAGCGGCACGAACGCCTGCAGGTCGGCCAGGGCCGCATCGATGTCGCCGGCCTTGGAAGGTGTCAGTTCGAGCGTGTAGGCCGCCTCGTTCGAGGCCAGCACGATCCCGTTGCGGTCGACGATCAGGCCGCGGTTCGGCACCACCGGCACGATGGCCGTGCGGTTGCTTTCGGCTTGCCGGGACAGGTCCTCGTGCTGCGTGACCTGCAGGTAGACGAGCCGGGAGGAGAGCAAGCCGAAGCCGAACAGCACGACGCCGGCGATCACGAAGACGCGGCGACGGAAGCGCATTTGATCGGCAACGGCGTTGCGGATTTCTGTCATGGAAGCGGGGGGAGAAAGAAGAAAAAGGCGCCGAGGCGCGCAAGTGCTGCGCCCGGCCTGAGGGGCATAGGAGCGCGAGGCCGCACTGTGGTTCCCCGGTCTCTGCATCCTTCTGCGCTTCGGCCGGCTCTAAGGGCATTGCACACGCCGGCCATCGCGATGGTCTACGCTGCGCCATGTTCCTCACGACCTCACTCTTCCTCCTGCTGCACCTGCTCGCCGTGACCTTCTGGGTCGGCGGCATGGCAGTGATGCATTTCGCGGTGCGTCCCGCGGCCGTCGCCACGCTCGAGCCGCCGCAGCGCCTGCCCTTCATGGCCGCGGCGCTCTCGCGCTTCTTCGTCGGCGTTTCCATCGCGGTGGCCACCGCGCTCGCCAGCGGCCTCGCGCTGGTGATGGCGGCCGGCGGCTTCGCACGCGTGCACTGGAGCGTGCACGGCATGTTCACGCTGGGGCTGGTGATGATGGCGCTGTTCCTGCACATCCGCTTTGCGCCCTACCCGCGCCTGCAACGCGCGGTGGCGGCCAGGGAATGGCCGGTGGCCGCGGCGCAGCTGAACACCATCCGCAAGCTGGTGGCGGTCAACCTGTCGATCGGTGTCGCGGTGTTCGTGCTCGCGATCGTGGGCCGCGCACTCTGAAACGCGTCATCGGTGCAGCGGCTCCGCCGCATGCGCCACGCAGCCATGCGCTGTGTGCTGCGGATGGGCCGCCAGCAGCGTGCGCGTGACGCCGTTGGTCCAGCCGAAGCCGTCCTGCAGCGGGTACTCGCCGCCACCCCCGCCGGCCGAGCGCTGGTGTTCCTGCTGGCGCAGCGCGTACTTCTCGACCAGCTTGCCCTCGCGCTCGTAGACGGCGGCCACCGTGGCCAGCCAGCGCTTGCCGATGGTGCCGGCCAGCGCGTGGTGGCCATGGCGCGCGAAGCCGTCGATCGCCATCCACTGCAGTGCCGCCCAGCCGTTGGGCTGGTCCCACTGCTGGTCGCTGAAGCGTTCGGTGGTCGACAGGCCGCCGGGCGCGAGCAGGCGCTGCCGCACCGTCTGCGCCAGCGCGTCGGCCTGCGGGCCATCGACCAGGTCCGCGAACAGCGGCGCGACGCAGGCCGCGGTCAGGCCCTGGCGTTGCCGGCCCCGGCGCCAGTCGTGGTCGAAGAAGGCGCCCTGTTCCACGTTCCACAGCCAGCGCGTGACCGCATCGCGGCGGCGCTGCGCCTGCTGCGTGAAGGCCTGCGCGGTCGCCGTGTCGCCGGCCTGCGCGGACAGCGCGGCGATGGTGGTCTCGAGCTTGAACAAAAAGGCGTTGAGGTCGACCGGCACGATGTCGGTGGTGCGGATGCTGGCCAGCACCGGCGCCTCGCCTTCGTCGAGCCAGCGCGTGCTGAAGTCCCAGCCCGATTCGGCCGCGGCGCGCAGGTGGCGGTAGACCTCGGCCGGCTCGCGGCCGCTGGCCTGGGCGGTCGCCACGTCCTCGGCCCAGGCCTCTTCGCGCGGCGTGTCGCGCGCGTCCCAGTAGCGGTTGAGCAGCGCGCCGTCGGGCAGCCGCACCACGCGCGCCTGCGCGCCGCCGGGCGCGAGGCCCTCGCCGCCGCGCATCCACCAGGCATGTTCGAGGCGCAGCTGCGGCAGCTGCTCGAGCGGATCGGTCACGCCCAGCCGCGCCGCGAGTTCGACCATGCAGGCGAACAGCGGCGGCTGCGAACGGCTCAGGTAGTAGGTGCGCGTGCCGTTGGGCACATGGCCATGGTCGTCGATCAGGTGCGCGAAATTGCGCACCATGTCGCCGACCAGATCGTGTCGCCCGCTGGCCGCGAGCCCGAGCATCGTGAAGTACGAATCCCAGTAGTAGAGCTCGCCGAAGCGCCCGCCCGGCACCACGTAGGGGTGCGGCACCTGCAGCAGCGAACCGTGGGCCGGATGCTGGTGCGGATGGCGCGTGAGCACCGGCCACAGGTCGTCGATGTGGGCCGCGATCGGCTGGCCGGGCACCGAGACGTAGTCGCTCGGTGCCGGATGCTGCTCCTCGAAATGCGCGGCCACGAAGGCCCGCAGATCGAAGCCCGACGTGCCGCATTGCGCGCGGTAGGCCGCGAGGATGGCGGCCGGCTCGCCGCGCGGCGCGCAGTCGACGAAGGTCTTGCTGTCGGGGAACACGCGCGCACCCTGCACCGCGGTGAAGAGCTCCGCGTAGCGGTCCGCGGGCGTCAGCGCATCGGGCGCCGGCGCCGCGGACGCGAGGCGGGCGGACGCCGTCAGAGCACCCCGCCGGCGCGCAGCGCCGCGATCTTTTCCGCACCGAGGCCGAACTCGGCCAGCACCTCGTCGGTGTGCTGGCCCAGCGCGGGCGGCGCATGGCGCAGCACCGGCGGCGTGGCCGACAGGCGCAGCGGGCTCGCCACGCCGGTGATGCTGGCGATGCCGTCGCCCGCATCGCGCGGCAGCGTCACGGCCAGGCCACGCGCCTTGACCTGTTCGTCGTCGAAGGCCTGCGCGATGTTGTTGATCGGGCCGCAGGGCACGGCCTTGTCTTCCAGCAGCGCGATCCAGTCGGCGGTGCTGCGCGTGCGCGTGACCGCCTGCATCTGCGGGATCAGCACCTCGCGGTGCGTGACGCGCAGCGTGTTGCTCGCGAAGCGCGGATCGGCGGCCCACTCGGCATGGCCGGCGGCTTCGCAGAAGCGCGCGAACTGGCCGTTGTTGCCGATGGCCAGCAGCATCGAGCCGTCCTGCGTCTGGAAGTCCTGATAGGGCGCGAGGCTCGGATGGCTGTTGCCCTGGCGCTGCGGCACCACGCCCGCGTTGAGGAAGGCGCTGGCCTGGTTGGCCAGGATCGCCATGCCCACGTCGAGCAGCGCCATGTCGATGTGCTGGCCTTCGCCGGTGCGATGGCGCACCTCGAGCGCGGCCAGGATGGCCGTGCTGGCGTAGACGCCGGTGAACAGGTCGGTCAGCGCCACGCCCACGCGCAGCGGGCCGCCGCCGGGCACCTCGTCGGGCCGGCCGGTGATGCTCATCATGCCGCTGGTGGCCTGGATCATCAGGTCGTAGCCGGCGCGCTGCGCGTGCGGGCCGTCGTGGCCGAAGCCGGTCACGCTGCAGTAGATCAGCCGCGGGTTGGCCGCGCGCAGGGTCTCGTGGTCGAGCCCGTACTGCTTCAAGCCGCCGGTCTTGAAGTTCTCCACCACGATGTCGCTCTGCGCGGCCATCTGCTGCAGCAGGGCCTGGCCCTCGGGCGTGGCCATGTCGACCGTGACCGAGCGCTTGTTGCGGTTGCAGGCGGTGAAGTAGGTGGCCTGGTCGGTGTCCTTGCCGTCCGCGTCCTTGAGGAAGGGCGGGCCCCAGCCGCGCGTGTCGTCACCGACGCCGGGGCGTTCGATCTTCACGACATCGGCGCCGAGGTCGGCCAGGATCTGCGTGCACCAGGGGCCCGCGAGCACGCGGGAGAGGTCGAGGACTTTGAGGCCGTCGAGGGCTGCGGGGGTCATGGAGATTCAGGAATGCGGGGACAGGACGCAGAGCTCGCAAAGGTTGCGCAGAGGTCGCAGAAGGGAAACCGGAAAAATTTCTTCGGCTTCTTCCGCGACTTCTGCGTCGCCTTGGTATTTCTTCTGCGTCCGGCTGTCCGGTTTCAGTTCGCGAAAGCGGCGATGCCGGTGATCGCGCGGCCCAGGATCAGCGCATGGATGTCGTGCGTGCCTTCGTAGGTGTTCACGACTTCCAGGTTCACCAGGTGGCGCGCCACGCCGAACTCGTCACTGATGCCGTTGCCGCCCATCATGTCGCGCGCCAGGCGGGCGATGTCGAGGGCCTTGCCGCAGTTGTTTCGCTTGAGGATCGAGGTGATCTCGACCGAGGCGATGCCCTCGTCCTTCATGCGGCCCAGGCGCAGGCTGCCCTGCAGGCCCAGCGCGATCTCGGTCTGCATGTCGGCCAGCTTCTTCTGGATCAGCTGGTTGGCCGCGAGCGGGCGGCCGAACTGCTTACGGTCCAGCGTGTACTGGCGGGCGCGGTGCATGCAGTCCTCGGCGGCGCCGAGTGCGCCCCAGGAGATGCCGTAGCGCGCGCTGTTGAGGCAGGTGAACGGGCCCTTCAGGCCCTGCACTTCAGGGAAGGCGTTCTCTTCGGGGCAGAACACGCCGTCCATCACGATCTCGCCAGTGATGCTGGCGCGCAGGCCGACCTTGCCGTGGATCGCGGGAGCGCTCAGGCCCTTCATGCCTTTCTCGAGCACGAAGCCGCGGATCGGGCCGACCGTGCCGCTCTCGCTGACTTCCTTGGCCCAGACCACGAACACGTCGGCGATGGGCGAGTTGCTGATCCACATCTTGGCGCCGCTCAACGAATAGCCGCCCGGCACCTTCTTGGCGCGCGTGGCCATGCTGCCGGGGTCGGAGCCGTGGTCGGGTTCGGTCAGGCCGAAGCAGCCGATGAACTCGCCGGTGGCGAGCTTGGGCAGGTACTTCTGCTTCTGCGCCTCGGTGCCGAATTCGAAGATCGGCACCATCACCAGCGAGCTCTGCACGCTGGCCATCGAGCGGTAGCCCGAATCGACGCGCTCGACTTCGCGCGCGATCAGGCCGTAGGCCACGTAGTTGAGGCCCGGGCCGCCGTACTGTTCGGGAATCGTCGGGCCCAGCAGGCCCAGCGCGCCCATTTCGCGGAAGATGGCGGGATCGGTCTCGCCGGTGCGGAAGCCCTCGGTCACGCGGGGCAGCAGGCGTTCCTGGCAGTAGGCATTGGCCGCATCGCGAATCATGCGTTCTTCGTCGGTCAGCTGCTGATCGAGCAGGAGGGGATCGTCCCAGTGGAATTGCGCTTTGGCGGCCATGTGCTGTCTCCGGAAGAAGAGGGAAAAGACGGGAAATGAATGGCTCGATCCTAGCCTCGGCACCGGGTCGGCGCAAACGAGCAATACTCAGCCAGATATGCATTGCACGAATACCTTAACCAAGGCCACCTGGCTCGGAAGCGCCCCGTTGCCACGCGTGAGACACCGCGGAACCGGCTCCGCCGGGCCGCTGGTGTCGCCCCCGGAAGGGGGTTGGCGAAGCGACACGCAGTGCGCGAAGACTGGGGGAGAGCCTTAATGCGCAGAAAGATCCCGCCGCTGCAGACCCTGGTCTGCTTCGATGCCGCCGCGCGCCACGAGAGCTACACGCGCGCCGCGCAGGAGCTCGCGCTCACGCAGAGCGCGGTCTCGCGCCAGATCGGCGCGCTGGAGGCCTTCCTCGGCGTCACGCTGTTTCGGCGCACGCGGCACGGCGTGGCGCTCACGCCCAGCGGTGCCGCCTATGCGCGCCAGACCGCCAAGCGGCTCGAGGCCATGGAGCGCGACACGCTCGACGCCATGGCCGACCAGGGCGCCGGCGGCTCGCTGGCACTGGCGGCGGTGCCCACCTTCGCCACGCGCTGGCTGATCCCGCGGCTGCCGGCCTTCGCACGCCAGCAGCCCGAGGTGGTGGTGCACATCGAGACCCGCACCCGCCCCTTCCTGTTCGCCGATGCCGAGTTCGACGCGGCGATCTATGCGGGCACGCCCGCGCAGGTGGCCAACTGGGCCGGTACGCATACCGCCCTGCTGCTGCGCGAAGACGTGGTGCCGCTGTGCAGCCCGCGGCTGCTGCCGCACGGCCAGGCCGTGACGCCCGACGCCATCGCGCGGATGCCGCTGCTGCAGCAGAGCACCCGGCCCGAGGGCTGGCGCCAGTGGTTCGATGCGCAGCAGGTCGATGCGCCGCGCGCGCGCACCGGGCCGCGCTACGAGCTGTTCTCGATGCTGGCCGCGGCCGCCACCCAGGGCCTGGGCGTGGCGCTGATGCCGACCCTGCTGGTCGAGGACGAACTCGCGCGCGGCGAACTCGTCGTGGCCTGCGCGCAGGTGCTCTCGGGCCAGCGGAACTACTACCTGGTCACGCCCGACCGCGGCGAAGGCCGGCCGCTGCTGGGCCTGTTCGCCGAGTGGCTGGTGGGCCAGGCGCGCGGCGCCTGAACGCGCGCGCAAGGAACTTTCGCCACCGCCACACGCTCCGACCGGCCCCGCCACCCCACGAGCCCCGTCACGCGCCATGTGATCCCTGCCAGTCGTCCTCATCAAGAAGCACCGCCCCCGCACGCCCAGAGCGTCCCGGACCGCGGCCTCTCCCTTTCTTGTCAGGAGCCTGCATGGTTGTCCTTCATGACGATGCGCACATGGCGTGCGTCCCGGCCTCGGCCGATGCCTCGGCCCTTCCCGGGTCTTCCCTTTTCTCGCTGCGCCACCTGGGCTTCACCCTGCCCGACGGACGCGCGCTGTTCCACGACCTGAACGCCGAGCTGCACGCCGAACGCATCGGCCTCGTCGGCCGCAACGGTGCGGGCAAGAGCGTGCTGGCCCGGCTGTTGGTCGATCGCCTGACGCCCGGTTCGGGCCGCGTCGTGCGCGGCGGCAGCGTGGCCTGGGTGCCGCAGGAGGTCGGCGCCACGGCGGGCACATGCGTGGCGACGGTCGCGGGCCTCGCGCCGCTGTTCGACGCGCTCGCGCGCATCGAGGCCGGCGGGCTCGACCCCGCCGACTTCGCGCTGCTCGAAGGCCGGTGGGACATCGCCGCCACCTTCGCCCAGGCGCTGGCCGAGGGCGGGCTGGCGCCGCTGCGGCCCTCGGACCCGGCCGACCGGCTCAGCGGCGGCGAGCGGACCCGCGTGGCGCTGGTCGGCGCCTTCCTGTCGGGCGCCGATGCGCTGGTGCTCGACGAGCCGACCAACCATCTGGATGCCGGCGCGCGCCATTGGCTTCGCGCGAAGCTCGCCGCATGGCCCGGCGCGGCCGTGGTCGTGAGCCACGACCGCGAACTGCTCGAAACCGTGGACGCGATCCTGGAACTCGGCCCGGACGGCCTCACGCGCCATGGCGGCAACTTCACGCGCTATGCGCAGCAGCGCGCGCAACAGTCGGCCGCGGCGGAGGCCGCGCTGCAGCACGCGCGCACCGAGAAGAAGGCCGGCCTGCGTGCCCTGCGCGCGCAGCACGATGCCCAGCAGCAGCGCACGGCCCGCCAGCAACGCGACGCCAAGACGCGCAACCTGCCGGCTTTGGTGCTGGGCCGCATGAAGGACGCGGCGCAGGCCAGCGCCGGCAAGGCGAACGCACGCCGCAGCAACACCGCCGACCGGCTGGCGGGCGCGGTCCGGCAGGCGCTCGCGCGCACCGAGCCCGCGCCGGCGCTCGCGCTGATGCTGCCGGCGACCACGGTGGCGGCCGGCAAGCGCGTGCTGACGCTGGACGACGCGGTGCCGCCCTTCCCGCCCGGCGCCGCGCCACTGTCGCTGGCGCTCGCCGGCCCGTTGCGCGTGGCGGTGCAGGGCCCCAACGGCTGCGGCAAGACCACGCTCCTGAAGATGCTGGCCGGCGAGATCGCGCCCGTCTCCGGCGATTGCCGCATCGGCGTGCCGCACGCCTGGCTGGACCAGCGCGCCGACAGCCTGCTGCCGCGCCACCGGTCGGTGCTGGAACGCCTGCAGGCCTTGCACACGCCGCTGCCCGAGGGCGTGCTGCGCAGCCACCTGGCCTGGCTGGGCCTCGGGCCCGCGCAGGTCGGCATGCCCTCGGGCGCGCTGAGCGGCGGCGAGCGCATGAAGGCCGCGCTGGCCTGCGCACTGTGGGGCGGCGAGCCCGCGCAGCTGTTGCTGCTGGACGAGCCCACCAACCACCTCGACCTGGCGTCGGTCGAGGCGATGGAGCAGGCGCTCGCAGGCTACCCGGGCGCGCTGGTCGTGGCCTCGCACGATGCGCGTTTCCTCGCGGCGCTGGCGCCCACCCACGCGCTGCGCTTCGACGGCAAGGGCTGGCTGCTGGAGACGATTGCGTGATCCGGCGCCAGGTTGCGGTACGGTGCGGGCCATGACAACGGCCCCTTCTCTCCTTCCCACCCTCCCCACCCTCGCCATCGACCGCCTGCGCTTCGCCTACCCCGGTGAGCCGCCGCTGGTGGCCGACTGGTCCGCCGCCATCGGCCCCGGCGTGACGCTGCTGCACGGCGACACCGGCAGCGGCAAGTCGACGCTGCTGCGCATGCTCGCGGGCCAGGTGCCCGCCAGCGCCGGCACGCTGACGCTGTGCGGCGCATCGCTGCCCGGCGACGCGGCGGCCTACCGGCGCCACCTGTTCTTCATCGAGCCCGGCACCGACGCCTTCGACGCCATGACCGGCCGCGACTGCGCGCTGTCGCTGCGCCGCGCCGACCTGCCGTTCGACGAAGCGCGCTGGGCGGCGCTGGTCGAGGGCTTCTCGCTCGCGCCCCACATCGACAAGGCGATGTACATGCTCTCCACGGGCTCCAAGCGCAAGGTCTGGCTCGCGGCGGCCCTGGCCTCGAAGCACCCGCTCACGCTGCTCGACGAGCCGACCGGTGGGCTCGATGCGGCCTCGATGCGCTGCCTGTGGCGCACCCTCGCCGAGATCGCGGCCGAGGGCGACCGCGCCGTCATCGTCGCGAGCGGCGAGCGCATCGGCGAGGTGCCGCTGGCCGCCACGCTCGCGCTGCCCTTCGCCTGACGCGGCCACAATGGGTGCCAAAGGCGGGGCCGGCAACGGCCACCGCCGCCCCAGCCACACCAGATGGCGAACCCAGAGACAAGCCGCATGACCACGACCGCCGCCGCCCCGCGCCACCTGCCCGATTCGCGCTACGCCCTGTGGCGGCTGCTGGTCACGCTGCTGATCATGACCGTGGGCAGCAGCGGCATGTACGTGGTCTCGGTCGTGATCCCCGCGGTGCAGGCCGACTTCGGCATCGACCGCGCGCAGGCCTCGCTGCCCTACACGCTGCTGATGATCGGCTTCGGCGTGGGCGGCATGCTGATGGGCAAGGTGGCCGACCGCTTCGGCGTGATGTGGCCTTTGCTGGGCGGCGCGGTCGCACTCGGGCTGGGCTACGTGGCCTGCGGCCTGGCGTCGAACATCGTGGTCTTCATCGCGGCGCAGGCGGTGCTGGTCGGGCTGCTCGGCAGCTCCGCCGCCTTCGCGCCGCTGGTGGCCGACACCTCGCTGTGGTTCGTGAAACGGCGCGGCATCGCGGTGGCGGTGTGCGCCAGCGGCAACTACATCGCCGGTGCCGTCTGGCCGCCGATCGCGCAGCACTTCGTCGAGACCGTGGGCTGGCGCCAGACCTACCTCGGCATGGGCCTGTTCTGCGGTCTCGCGATGGCCGGCCTGGCGCTGTTGATGCACGCGCGGCCACCGGCCCTCTCGATGGCGATGCCGAGCGCCGTCGCCGGCCGGCCGGTGCCCGGCCTGCGCCCCTTCGGCCTGAGCCTGGGCACCGCCCAGGGCCTGCTGTGCGTGGCCGGCGTGGCCTGCTGCGTCGCGATGGCGATGCCGCAGGTGCACATCGTGGCCTACTGCACCGACCTGGGCTTCGGCGCGGCGCGCGGCGCCCAGATGCTCTCGCTGATGCTGGCCTGCGGCATCGCGAGCCGGCTGATCTCGGGCGCGATCTGCGACCGCATCGGCGGCCTGCGCACGCTGCTGCTGGGCTCGGGCCTGCAGTGCGTGGCGCTGCTGCTGTTCCTGCCCTTCGACGGGCTGGTGCCGCTGTTCGTGGTGTCGGCGATGTTCGGCCTGTTCCAGGGCGGCATCGTGCCCTCGTACGCGATCATCGTGCGCGAGCATTTCCCGCCCGCCGAAGCCGGCGCGCGCGTCGGCACGGTGCTGATGTGCACGCTGCTGGGCATGGCGCTGGGCGGCTGGATGTCGGGCAAGGTGTTCGACCTCACCGGCAGCTACCACGCGGCCTTCCTCAACGGCATCGCGTGGAACCTGCTCAACATGTCGATCGCGGCGACGCTGCTGTGGCGCGTCTCGCGGGGCGCGACCGGGCGCGCCGCCGCCCTCAGTAGCTGATCTTCGCGGCCGGCACGGCTCCCCCGGCGCCGAAGCGCGTGGCGATGGCCTCGGCGCCGCGCGCGAGGATCTGCAGGTCCATCGCGACCGCCACGAACAGCGCGCCGAGGTCCAGGCACTCGCGCGCGCGCGCCTCGTCCACCAGAAGGATGCCCGGCGCCTTGCCGCAGGCGCGGATGCGGGCGATGGCGCCGTCGATGGCCGCGCGCACTTCCGGATGGCCGGCATTGCCCGGATGGCCCATGCTGGCCGACAGGTCGGCCGGGCCGATGAACACGCCGTCGACCCCGTCGACGCTGGCGATCTCCTCGAGCCGGTCGAGCGCCTCGCGGGTCTCGACCTGCACCAGCAGGCACAGCTCTTCATGCGCATGCTGTGCGTAGCCCTGCGTGCGGCCGTAGTTGGAGGCCCGCATCGAGCCGCCCATGCCGCGGATGCCTTCGGGCGCGTAGCGCATGGCGCGCACCGCGGCGCGGGCCTCGTCGGCGTTCTGCACGAAGGGCAGCAGCAAGGTCTGGGCGCCGATGTCGAGGTAGCGCTTGATCAGCATCGGGTCGTTCCACGCAGGCCGCACCACGGCCGACGACGCGCGCTCGCCGGCCGGCACCGCCGAGGCCGCGCCCTGCAGCTGCTGGAGCATGCGCGGCACGTCGGTGGGCGCGTGCTCGGTGTCGAACAGCAGCCAGTCGTAGCCGGCACCGGCGACGATCTCCGCGATGTAGGGGTCGGGCAGGCTGCACCACAGCCCGATCTGTGCCCGGCCTTCGGCCAGCGCGCGCTTGAAATGGTTGACGGGGAGTTGCGACATCCGGCCACCATAGCCGATCGCCCCGCGCGGTGCCGGCGAAATCCGGCGGGGCGCCATGCCATTGCGAACGGGCCCGCGGCGCGTGCCGGCGACGCGCGAGAATCGACGCACCGCCTTCTCACCCAATCCACAAGCAAGAGAGAAAACGTCCATGCTGCAGAACCTGACCCCCTTCCTGGTCCACTGGGCCATCACCGGCCTGTCGCTGTGGATCGCCAGCTACCTGTTCCGGGGTCTCAAGTTCGACAGCACCGGGGCGCTGGTGGTGTCGGCCCTGCTGCTGGGCTTCGCCAATGCGGTGGTCAAGCCGCTGCTGATCGTGCTCACGCTGCCGCTGACGCTGCTGACCTTCGGCCTGTTCCTGCTGGTGATCAACGCGCTGATGATCCTGCTGGTGTCGGCCCTGGTGCGCGGCTTCAAGGTCTCGGGCTTCTGGACCGCCTTCTTCGCGAGCATCTTCATCTCGCTGCTGAGCATCGCGATCGGCGCGATGGTCGGCGGCAGCGACCCGGCGACGAACATCCAGATGCCCAGCAGCGGCACCTGGCTGTAGCGCGCCTCAGGCCGTCGCGCAGGCGGCCGAGCCGCAGCCCGTCAGCGGCACCGCCGGCAGCCCCTGCGGCATGCGCACCTGCTGCGTGGCCGCATCGAAGCCCACGCCGCGCAGGTGCAGCGCCAGCGCGGCATCCATGGTCTGGGCGTGCTGCACGAACCACACGGCAAGCTCGCGCGCCATCCGGCGGATCGCCTCGGTCTCATTCTTCAGGCCCTGCACCAGGCCCTCGCGCATCACCTCCAGCACCACGCGATGCTGCACCGTGTGGCAGTTGGCCGACGAGAAGCCGGTGCTGCGCATCCACGCGTCCTCGGTGCCGAAATGATCGACCGTGTGCTCGATCAACGCGCGCCAGGCCGGCACCAGTTGCGCGTCCTCGGCGCCCTCGACCTGCGCCAGCAGTTCGACGAATTCCTGGTGCGTCTGGTCCATCGGGGGCAGGTCCAGCGACAGCGACTCGGACCATTGCAATGCAGCCATGAGGCTCTCCTTGTGCGGAAAACCTCAGGCTATCGGTACGCGCCGTGAACCGGTTTGACGCAGCGCAAGCTAGTGAGATGCCGCCTGCGCCCGCTTCGCCGCCAGCGCCACATACCAATCCAGGCTGCCCGGATTGGCCATGGCCTCGCGGTTGACCACCTTCTCGATCGGCTGACCCAGCAGCAGCTTCTTGATCGGCAGCTCCTGCTTCTTGCCCGAGAGGGTGCGCGGGATCTCGGCCACCTGGAAGATGTCGTTGGGCAGGAAGCGCGGCGACAGCGAGGTCTTGATCGCGTCGTTGATCCTGGCGCGCATCGCGTCGTCGAGTGCGACGCCGGGGCGCAGCACCACGAACAGCGGCATGTAGCTGTCGCGGCCCAGGTACTCGAGGTCGACCACCATCGAATCGAGCACCTCGGGCAGGCCCTCGACCGCGCTGTAGATCTCGCTGGTGCCCATGCGCAGGCCCTGGCGGTTGATGGTGGCGTCGCTGCGGCCGTAGATGATGCAGCCGCCGTCCTCGCCCACCTTGAGCCAGTCGCCGTGGCGCCAGACGCCGGGGTAGGTGTCGAAGTAGCTCGAGAGGTAGCGCGGCCCCGGCTCGACGCCGGGCCGCCCCAAGTCGGAGCCGGACCCCCTCGGGGGGTGGGCGGCTTCGCCGCCCGGGGGCTGCACGATCGGCTCGTCGCCCCAGAAGTACAGCGGCATCGAGGGGATGGGCTGCACGCAGACCAGCTCGCCGACCTCGCCGATCACCGGCTGGCCCTGCTCGTTCCAGGCCTCGACCGCGTGGCCGACCTGGCGGCACTGCATCTGGCCCGGCACTTCGGGCAGTTCGCGGTTGCCGCCGACGAAGGCGCCGCAGAAGTCGGTGCCGCCCGAGATGTTGCACCACCAGATGTCTTTCGAGCCCGCGGCGCGGAACTGCGCGCTGCCCCAGCGCTGCACCTCCTCCGACAGCGGCGAGCCGGTGCTGCCCAGCACGCGCACGCGCGACAGGTCGCCGCAGGCCGAGGCCTCGACGCCGGCCTTCATGCAATGCGTGAAGTAGGCCGCGCCGGCGCCGAAGAAGGTCACGCGGTGCTTGGCGACGAAGCGCCAGAGCACGCTCCAGTCGGGCTTCTCCTTGCTGCCGGCCGGGTTGCCGTCGTAGAGCACGATGGTGGTGCCCGCGGCCAGGCCCGCGAGCTGGCAGTTCCACATGACCCAGCCGGTGGAGCTGTACCAGTGGAAGCGTTCGCCGAAGTTGTTGGCGCCGTAGCTGGCGCCGAAGTCGTTGTGCAGCCCGCAGGCGTACATGGTCATGATGATGCCGCCCTGCCCGTGCACGATGGGCTTGGGCAGGCCGGTGGTGCCGCTGGAGTAGACGATCCAGATCGGATGGTCGAAGGGCAGCCACTCGGGCTCGAAGGCCGCGACCTCGGCGTCGTCGCGCGCGATGGCCTCGGTCCAGTCGGCGTCGGCCTCGATCTGCGCCGCAGCGAAGGGCGTGCGCAGCAGCAGCAGCTTGCGCACGCTGGGCAGCTGGCCGCGCAGTTCCTGCACGATCGCACTGCGGTCCAGCGCCTTGCCGCCGTAGTGCACGCCGTCGGCCGCGATCAGCAGCGTGGGCTCGATCTGGCGAAGGCGGTCGACCACCGCGGCCGTGCCCATGTCGGGCGCGCACACGCTCCACACCGCACCGATGCTGGTGCAGGCCAGGAAGGCGACCATGGTCTCGGGGACGTTGGGCAGGTAGGCCGCGACGCGGTCGCCGCGCCGCACGCCCAGCGCGCGCAAGCTGAGCGCCGCCGAAGCGACCTGGCGCCGCAGCTCGGGCCAGCTCATCTCGCGCACCTGGCCGCGCTCGTCGTCGCTCACGATCGCCGGCATGCCCGCGGCGTGGGCCGCGTCGACATGGCGCAGCACCTCGCGCGCGTAGTTGACCTGTGCGCCGGGGAACCACACGGCGCCGGGCATGCGGTGCTTGGCCAGCACCGCGCTGTAGGGCGTGGGCGAGTGCATGCCGGCGTAGTCCCAGATGCTCTGCCAGAAGGCGTCGAGCTCGGTGGTCGACCAGCGCCACAGCGCGTCGTAGTCGTCGAAGCGCAGGCCGCGATGGTCACGCAGCCAGTCCTGGTAGAGACGGAGTTGGGGAACGTTCGGTGGTGCTGGATTCATGAGGATTCGAAGCTTACGGCGCGCACCGCCGCCGCGCCCCACGGGAATGCCCGATGGCGCCGCGCGGCTGTCCCGCGCGCGACGCGCTGCACCCGCATCAGGGCGCGCGCGGTCCCCGGGGTGCGGGCTTCTTCTTGTCGCCGCCGAACAGCCGCTCGACCTGCTGGCCGATGCGCGCGCCGATGGCCGTGCCCACGCCCGGCAGCACGGCGGTGCCCACGGCCGCGCCGGTAAGCGCACCGCCGGTCAGCGAGAGTTCGGGGTCGTCGAGCGTGCCGCCGAGCTTGAGCGGCACGCCGACCACGCCGTCGACGATGTCGACCGCCACCTCGCCGTCGAGCTTGCGCAGGAAGATGCGCGCGCTGCCCGTGGCCGTGAGCACGCCGGAGCGCGCCTTGAGATCGCTGTACTGCAGCCGCGTGCCGTCGCCCGTGGCCTGGGTGTCGAGCGTGCCGGTGAGCGAGTCGAGCGGCGTGCGCCCGCCCCGGCTGGTGCCCGCGCTGCGGATCGCCTTGGCCAGGTCGAAGCGGGTCAGCGTGGCCGGCTGCACCGTGAAACGCGTGCGGGTGTGGGCGCTGCGCCAGAGCGCGCCCGGGTCGGCGCCGGTGGCGCGCAGCTCGGTGCGCCCGTTGACCTTGCCGGCCACCGGCGTGGAGCGCCCGAAGCTCTTCATCAGCTGCTCGATGTCGACGTTGCGCGGCTCGAGCTCGCCGGTCAGCAGCAGGCTGCCGTCCTGGGCGGTCTCGAGCGCGGTCTGGCCGTTCCACGTGCCGCCGCCCACGTCGATCAGCGTGCGCCAGCGGTCGGTCTGGCCTTCGCGCTCGAGCCGCAGCCGGACCGGGCTGGAGGCATCGGCGGCCCGACGCAGCTCGGCGCTGCGCGGACGCCAGTTCGGATCGAAGTCGATCTGGCCGTCGTAGGCCAGCGCGATCTCGCGCCGGTCGACCCAGGTGACGTCGGTGAAGCGGACCTGCGCCACGGGCACGGTGTCCAGCGACCAGGCGCCGCCCGCGGGCGTCGCCGCCGCATCGCCCTGGCCGCGGAAGGCCCGCACCGATTGGCGCGGCAGCACCACGCCGTCGGCCTCGGCCCCGTCGATCCGGATCCGGCGCTCGAGCAGCGCGCGCCAGGGGGCGCGCAGCTCGAGCCGGCGCACGCGGATCGGCGCGTCCTGCACGGTCGCCACCTCGGCGAGCACGAGGCGCGGCGCCGGCAGCACCGACCAATGCAGGCTGCCGATGCGCAGGCCGATGCCGGTGCGCTGCTCGAACTCCGCCTGCGCGCGCGCGGCCAGCTCGGCGTCGCTCGGCACCCACCAGGCGAGCAGGCCGGCCGCCACCGCGAGCGCGGTCGCGCCACCTGCCAGCCAGAGCACCGAGCGTTTCATGCGGCGAGCTTAGCCGCGCGGGGGCGACAGGCCGTGTAGTCGCGGGGCGCGTCCTGTCGCTATAGTTTTGACCATCTTTCTCTGGAGTCTCCATGGCCATCTGGCAAAAACCCCTCTCGCTCGACATGATGGCGAAGGCTGCGGTCAACACCGCGTCCGCCCACCTGGGCATCGAATTCATCGAGATCGGCGACGACTTCCTGCGCGGCCGCGTGCCGGTGGACCAGCGCACGGTGCAGCCCTTCGGGCTGCTGCACGGCGGCGTGTCGGTGGTGCTGGCCGAGACGCTGGGTTCGATGGGGGCCTACTATTCCTCGCCCGAAGGCCATGCGGCGGTGGGTCTGGACATCAACGCCAACCACCTGCGCTCGGCCCGCAGCGGCTGGGTCACGGGCACCGCGCGGCCGGTGCACCGCGGCCGCACGGTCCAGGTCTGGCAGATCGACCTGACGAACGAAGCCGGCGAGCTGACCTGCGTCTCACGCATCACGATGTCCATGCTGCTGCCCCGCTAGGCGCGGCACGCGCCGTCCTCGCTGCGCCGATTCGCTCGATTCCAGGCCACCAAAGCGCCTCGGAGCGGGCATCATCGGGCGCACTACAAACGAGGAGAAATCAATGTCCGGAATCTTCCAATGGCGTGAGGTGCAGGCCACCGAGGGCGCGGTCGTCGCGCCCGACGAGCGGCTGCCCTGGCCGCAGACCGCCGCGATGGGCGTGCAGCATGTGATCGCGATGTTCGGTGCCACGGTGCTGGCGCCGATCCTGATGGGCTTCAACCCCAACATCGCGATCCTGATGAGCGGCATCGGCACCCTGCTCTTCTTCTTCATCACCGGCGGGCGCGTGCCCAGCTACCTGGGCTCGAGCTTCGCCTTCATCGGCGTGGTGATCGCGGCCAGCGGTTACGGGGGCTCGGGGCCCAACGCCAACCTGGCGGTGGCGCTGGGCGGCATCGTGGCCTGCGGCGTGCTCTACATCCTGATCGGCGCGCTGGTGCAGGCCATCGGCACCGGCTGGATCGAACGCTTCATGCCGCCGGTGGTGACCGGCGCCGTGGTGGCGGTGATCGGGCTCAACCTGGCCAACGTGCCGATCAAGAACATGGCGGCGAACAACTTCGACGCCTGGATGCAGGCTGTGACCTTCCTCTGCGTGGGCCTGGTGGCGGTGTTCGCGCGCGGCATGGTGCAACGGCTGCTGATCCTGGTCGGGCTGATCCTGGCGACCGTGGTCTATGCGGCGCTGACCAACGGCCTGGGCCTGGGCAAGCCGATGGACCTGAGCGGCATCGCTAACGCGGCCTGGTTCGGCGCGCCGGTGTTCACCGCCCCGGTGTTCACCGGCAGCGCGATGCTGCTGATCGCCCCGGTGGCGATCATCCTGGTGGCCGAGAACCTGGGTCACCTGAAGGCCGTGACGGCCATGACCGGGCGCAACCTCGACCCGCTGATCGGCCGCGCCTTCATCGCCGACGGCGTGGCGACGGTGGTCAGCGGCTCGGCCGGCGGCACCGGCGTGACCACCTATGCCGAGAACATCGGCGTGATGGCCGCCACCCGCATCTACTCCACCGCGGTGTTCGTGGTGGCCGCGCTGATCGCGCTGGTGCTGGGCTTCTCGCCCAAGTTCGGCGCGCTGATCCAGGCCATCCCGCTGCCGGTGATGGGCGGCGTGAGCATCGTGGTGTTCGGCCTGATCGCGGTCGCGGGCGCCAAGATCTGGGTCGACAACAAGGTCGACTTCTCGCAGAACCGCAACCTGATCGTGGCGGCGATCACGCTGATCATCGGCACCGGCGACTTCACGCTCAAGTTCGGCCAGTTCGCGCTGGGCGGCATCGGGACCGCCACCTTCGGCGCGATCATCCTGTGGGCCCTGCTGGGCCGCGCGCGCAACGCCTGAAGCGGCACCGGGCACGGCCCGAGTTGAAACGCGATGCAAGAAATGTGTGGGTCGGCGGGGCTGAAGCCCCAACGGCCCCACCCGGCACAGCGGCAGGCCGTTAGACTTCAACGCTTTTCGGACGACCTTTTCACATGGCCGATGCTTCCGCCGCGCGCACCAAGGCGGTATTCGAATTCAAGAGCGCCACGCTGCCGCTGGTGGCGCTGATCCTCAAGACGACGGACCTCGGCGTGCTGACGACGGCGCTCGACGCCCAGTTGGCCGACTCCCCGGACTTCTTCGAGCAGGAGCCGGTGGTCATCGACCTGTCCCAGCTGCCCGAGGACGACACGGCCGCCCCGCTCGACTTCACGGTGCTGCGCGACCTGCTCGCGCGCCACCAGACCCAGCCCATCGCCGTGCGCGGCGGCAACGACGAGCAGAACGCCGCGGCGCGCGCCGCCGGCCTGTCGATCGCCGCGATGCCGGTCACGCCCACCCCGCGCGCGCCCGCGCCGCCTTCCGCGGCCCCGGCCAGCGAGGCGCCGCAGATCGTGCGCGAGGTGCAGGTGCCCGCCAACGGCACGCTGGTCATCGACCGGCCGCTGCGCTCGGGCCAGCAGGTCTACGCCCGCGGCGGCGACGTGATCGTGATGGCGGTGGTGAACTTCGGCGCCGAGGTCATCGCCGACGGCAACGTGCATGTCTACGCACCGCTGCGCGGCAAGGCCATCGCGGGCGCGCGCGGCAACACCGAGGCCCGCATCTTCACCACCTGCATGGAAGCGCAGCTGGTGGCGATCGCCGGCATCTACCGCACCTCCGAAATCGCGCTGCCGGCCAACCTGGCGGGCAAGGCGGTCCAGATCCATCTGGACGACAAGAAAATTCTCATGGAGCCGATCCTCTGATCGCCGCTCCCGCAGCAGCAACTGAACAACCGGATTACGAAAGAGGAACGGCAATGGCCAAAATTGTGGTGGTGACCTCGGGCAAGGGCGGCGTCGGCAAGACGACCACGAGCGCAAGCTTCGCGTCGGGCCTGGCCCTGGCGGGCAAGAAGACGGCCGTGATCGACTTCGACGTCGGCCTGCGCAACCTCGACCTGATCATGGGCTGCGAACGCCGCGTGGTGTACGACCTGATCAACGTGATCCAGGGCGAGGCCAACCTGAACCAGGCGCTGATCAAGGATAAGCAGTGCGACAACCTGTTCGTGCTGGCCGCCTCGCAGACGCGCGACAAGGAAGCGCTGACCGAGGAAGGCGTCGAGAAGGTGCTCAAGGACCTGGCGGCGATGGACTTCGACTACATCGTCTGCGACTCGCCCGCGGGCATCGAGACCGGCGCCATGATGGCCATGCACTTCGCCGACGAGGCGCTGATCGTGACCAACCCCGAAGTCTCCTCGGTGCGCGACTCGGACCGCATCCTGGGCATGCTGGGCAGCAAGACCCAGCGCGCCAAGGACGGCGGCGAGCCGATCAAGGAGCACCTGCTGATCACCCGCTACAACCCGAACCGCGTGGCCGGCGGCCAGATGCTGTCGCTGGAAGACATCCAGGACATCCTGCGCATCAAGCTGATCGGCGTGATCCCGGAATCGGAAACCGTGCTGAACGCCTCCAACCAGGGCATCCCCGCGATCCACGACAAGGGCACCGACGTGTCGGAAGCCTACAGCGACGTGGTGGCGCGCTTCCTCGGCGAAGACCGCCCGATGCGCTTCATCGATGCGGAGAAACCCGGCTTCTTCAAGCGCATCTTCGGAGGCAAATGAGCATGTCCTTCCTTTCCTTTCTTCTCGGCGAAAAGAAGAAGACGGCCAGCGTCGCCAAGGAACGCCTGCAGATCATCCTGGCCCACGAGCGCTCCAGCCTGAGCGCCAAGCGGCCGGAGTACCTGGCCGACCTGCAGCGCGAACTGGTGGCGGTGATCTCCAAGTACGTGTCGATCAGCCCCGAGGACATCAAGGTCCACCTGGAACGCCAGGACGACCTCGAAGTGCTGGACATCAAGATCGAACTGCCCGAAAGCACGGCCGTTCCGGCCCGCTGAGGCTTTCTTCGCTTCGACGGCGCGCATCCGCGCGCTAGAGTCGGGGGGCAGGGAGGGGCAAAGCCGCCACGACACACGATGGCGCAGGACGACCCCTGGAGTTGCAGATGACGACATTGAAGCCCCTGGAGTGGGAACCGCCGAAGAAGGCGGCAGCGGCCGAATCGGCCGAGGCCGAAGGTTTTCTGTGGCCGCGCCCGCCGGGCGCCGCCTATCCGCCGCCCAGCGTGCAGACCGAACCGCTGCCCTGCGAGATCCGCGGCACCAACGGCCAGCATGCGGCCGGCCGCATGACCTTCTTCATTCCCGACCAGGCCGTGGCCCTGGTGCAGCTGCCACGCGCGCGCACCACGGTGCCGCTGCGCTTCGACCAGTTCCGCTCGATCACGCTGACCACGCCGCTCGTGCCGCTCGCCACGCCCGCGGTGGACCCGCAATCGGGCGTGCCGCGCGAGCCGGCCAGCGCCGCCGTGCGCGTGATCATGAAGGACGGCACCGAGCGCCAGAGCCGCACGGTCGGCCATGTGGAAAGCCCGTTCGGCCTGTTCCTGTTCCCGCCGGCCGGTGAGGACGGCGGCGTGCTGCGCGAGTTCCTGCCGCGCTCGGCCTTCGCCCGCTTCGAGGTCGACGCCCCGTCCGACGACAGCGATCCGGCCCAGGCGCTGGCCACGCCGCTGCTGTCGCGCATCGTCACCACCGGCGGCGAGCTGGTGGAGGCTTTGCAGCACCAGGCACGCATGCCGATGGTGCGCATCGGCGAGGCGCTGATCTCGCTGGGCATGGTGAGCGCCGACGACCTGCGCGACGCGCTGGCCCACCAGCAGAAGGACCGCGGCGTGCCGCTGGGCGAACTGCTGGTGCGCCGCGGCGTGGTGTCGCGGGCCGACCTGCAGGTGGCGCTGACGCGCAAGATGGGCTATCCGCTGGTCGACCTCGACGTGTTCGTGCCCGAGCCCGAGGCGCTGCGCAAGATCGCCTATGCCGCGGCCCAGCGCCTGCAGGTGATGCCGCTGATGATGAGCGAGGGCCGGCTGGTGGTGGCGCTGGACGATCCGGCCAACCGGCGCGCGGCGGTCGACGAGGTCGAGTTCATCGCGCAGATGAAGGTGGCGCCGGTGCTGGCGCAGTGCCGCGACATGGAGCGCAGCCTGCACGCGGCCTACGAGAAGATCGGCGCGGCCTCGGACAGCCGCTTCTCGCAGGCGCTGCGCCCGATCGAGTTCGAGCCGGGCGACACCACGGCGCTGGTCGAGTCGCTCGAGAAGGAAGGCGAGGACCGGGTCGACGAGGACGCGCCGATCGAGCAGTCCGACAACTCGCTGGTCAAGCTGATCAACCGGATGATCCTCGAGGCGCACTCGGGCGGCGTGTCGGACATCCACATCGAGAGCTACCCGGGCCGGGAGAAGATCCGCATCCGCTTCCGCAAGGACGGGCTGCTGCGCACCTACCTCGAGCTGCCCTCGAACTACCGCAACGCGATGATCGCGCGCATCAAGATCATGTGCGACCTCGACATCAGCGAGCGCCGCAAGCCGCAGGACGGCAAGATCAACTTCGCCAAGTTCTCGCCCCAGCACCGCATCGAGCTGCGCGTCGCGACCATCCCCACCAACAGCGGCCTGGAAGACGTGGTGATGCGGATCCTGGCCTCGGCCAAGCCGATCGCGCTCGACCGGCTGGGCCTGTCGGAGCTCAACCTGGAGCGCCTGCGCCACGCGGTCGAGCGGCCCTACGGCATGGTGCTGTGCGTGGGCCCCACGGGCTCGGGCAAGACCACCACGCTGCACTCGGCGCTGAGCCACATCAACGTGCCCGAGCGCAAGATCTGGACCGCCGAGGACCCGATCGAAATCACCCAGCCCGGCCTGCGCCAGGTGCAGGTGAACCCGCGCATCGACTGGACCTTCGCCAAGGCGCTGCGGGCCTTCCTGCGGGCCGACCCGGACGTGATCATGGTGGGTGAAATCCGCGACGAGGAGACGGCCAAGATGGCGGTCGAGGCCTCGCTCACGGGCCACCTGGTGCTGTCCACCCTGCACACCAACAGCGCGCCCGAGACCGTGACCCGCCTGCTCGACATGGGCATGGACCCGTTCAACTTCGCCGATTCGCTGCTGGCCGTGCTGGCCCAGCGGCTGGTGCGCCGGCTCTGCACGCACTGCCGCACGAACCGCGACGCCACCGACGCCGAGATCGAGGAGCTGATGGGCGACTACCTGCGCGCCTACGGCGAGGCCGAACAGCCGCCCGAGACGAGCGAAGAGGTGCTGGCGCGCTGGACCGCGCGCCACGGCCAGAACGGCCGCTTGCAGATGTACGCCAGCCCGGGCTGCTCCTTCTGCGACCAGACCGGCTTCAAGGGCCGAGCCGGGCTGCACGAGCTGATGGTGATCTCACGCGAGCTGCGCCACCTGGTGCAGACCGGCGCCCGCGCCGAGGCGCTGCAGGCGACCGCGCTGCGCGAGGGCATGCGCACGCTGCGCCAGGACGGCATCGACAAGGTGCTGGCCGGGCAGACGACCATCGAGGAAGTGCGGTCCACCAGCAACGTCTGAACCCCGCCGCGGGGCTTCTGTGTGCCAAGGTACACAGCTGCGCAAATAAGTTGAGGAGACTGTCACCTGCAAGAGGTACATTGGACTTCATTCCTCAGCTTCCGGAACGGATTCGCCATGGCATCGAACCAGCAGACGCGCGTTGAGTTGAAGGCGGCAGCCGCCGCCGTGGTGCGCGAACGATTGCGCCAGGCCCTGCCGCTCACGGTCGAACGGCTGAACCACCGCCAGGCCGACCTGATCGAGGACAGCGACATCGAGGCCTATGTAGGCCTCAACTGGCTCGAATGGCACGGCGGCGGCCTGCGCCTGACCATCACCGGGCGCAACGTGTGCGCCCAGATGACCACCGCGCCGGCCTCGGTCTGATCCCGGGCCGGCGGGCGCCGCCGCTTGCTTACTGCGCGGCGATGATCTGCGCAATCACGCCGGTCGCGATGGCGGCGAGCACGAAGTCGCCACCCACACCGACCCACTGGTAGCCGCGCGGCGGCTGCTGCAGCCGATGGCCGCGCCAGTCGTCCACCACGTAGTTGCGGCCACGGTATTCCGGCGGCACCCGGCCACCGCGACGCCATTCGACATGCGGCTGCGGATAGCCGCGGCGATCGGCGAAGCGGCCGTCACGGTAGTCCTGCCGGTCGTAGCGCTGCTGGTTGTAGCGCTGGTCCTGGCGTTGCTCGTGGGGGCTCTTGATGTAGAGCTGCCCCGGGCGCGGTGGGCCGCGATAGTCCCGGTCGTCGCCTCGGCGATCCTGGGCGAAGGCGCTTCCGGCCATGCACAGTGCGAGCACGCCGGCCACGAGGGTGGTGACGCGCTTGGATCTGTTGTTGTTCATCTGGAACTCCTTCTGCGTTGGATGAGGGTTTCAGTATCGGCAGTCCGCGTGTCGCGCAGCCACGGTGCAGATGCGCATCGCGTGAAGGCGGTAAGCGCAGGTGTCCGTACGCGATACGCCCGCGGCGCCTCAGGAAGGCGCCATTTGCGTGCTTTGCGGGCCCACGGGCGGCGGGGCCGGATGGCGCGTGCCGCCCGGCAGCTTGCGGCCCAGCGACTCGCCGGCCCGGCGCACCGGCCGGCTGGCGCGCTCGGACACGTTGTCGACGCCACGGCGGGTCGCGCCTTCGGCGCGGTCCACCCCACGGCCCGCGGCATCGGCGCCGCGCTTCGCGCTGCCCAGCACCGTGCCGTCGCGCGGCGGCGGCGGTTGGAGGGTCTGCGCGCGCTGGGCGCGCGGCGGGTTGTCGGCGGCCTGGGCCTGGGCCGCGGCGGGCAGCCCCAGCGCGAGGCCCAGCAGGGCGCCCAGGAACCAGGCGGTTGAAAGCGAAGAAGCTGAGGAGTTCATCGGAACGCTCCTTGAGGACGACGGGGACAGGATCAGGTCGGCGATGCCTTCGCATCCTGCGCGTCCTCGGCCGCGGCGCGCGTCAGACGTTCGCTCTTCCAGTACACATCGTCGCCACCGTCGATCCGGTTGAGCACCCGCGCCAGCACGAACAGCAGGTCGCTCAGGCGGTTGAGGTAGTGGCGCAGCGAGGCGTTGATCGCCTCGGCCGCGCCCAGCGCCACCACCGCCCGTTCGGCCCGCCGCGCCACGGTGCGGCACACATGGGCCAGCGAGGCCCCGCGCGTGCCCGCCGGCAGGATGAACTCGGCCAGCCGCGGCAGGGCCGCGTTGTGCGCGGCCAGCGCATCGTCGAGCTGCAGCAGGGCCTCGTCCTTGAGCAGCGTGTAGCCGGGCATCGAGAGCTCGCCCCCCAGGTTGAACAGCTGGTGCTGCACGTCGACCAGCAGCTCGCGCACCGGCCCCGGCATGGGCTCGCAGAGCAGCACGCCGATCTGCGAGTTGAGTTCGTCGACGTCGCCCATGGCCTGCACGCGCAGGTGGTCCTTGGGGACGCGGGTGTTGTCGCCCAGGCCGGTGGTGCCGTCGTCGCCGGTGCGCGTCGCGATCTGCGTGAGTCGATTGCCCATGGAAGTGCCTTGGAAGAGTGCTGTTCTTAGAATGGTAGACCGCTCCTGGAGACCCACGATGAACGCGCCCGCCACCGCCGACCAGCTCTTGCCCGAATTCCACCTGCGCGAGGTGCCCGCGGCGCTGGTCGACGCGCTCAAGGCGCGCTTCGACCAGCGCTGCTCGACCGCGCTGGCGGTGCGCACGCAGCACGGCCGCGACGAATCCTCCTTCGAGGCGCCGCCGCCCGCGGCGGTGGTGTTCGCCGAGAGCACGCAGGACGTGGCCGATGCGGTGCGGCTGGCCGGCGCGCACAGCGTGCCGGTGATCCCCTTCGGCGTCGGTTCGTCGCTGGAAGGCCACCTGCTGGCCGTCCAGGGCGGCATCAGCCTCGACCTGGGCCGCATGAACCGCGTGCTGTCGATCAACGCCGACGACCTCACGGTCACGGTGCAGCCCGGCGTCACGCGCAAGCAGCTCAACGACGAGATCAAGAGCACCGGCCTGTTCTTCCCCATCGACCCGGGCGCCGACGCCTCCATCGGCGGCATGGTCGCCACCCGCGCCAGCGGCACGAACGCGGTGCGCTACGGCACCATGCGCGAGAACGTGCTGGGCCTGGAGGTGGTGACGGCCGCCGGCGAGACGATCCGCACCGGCACCCGCGCGCGCAAGTCCTCGGCCGGCTACGACCTCACGCGGCTGATGGTCGGCAGCGAAGGCACGCTGGGCGTGGTGACCGAGATCACGCTGCGCATCTACCCGCTGCCCGAGGCGGTGTCGGCCGCCATCTGCTCCTTCCCGAGCATCGAGGCGGCGGTGCGCACCACCATCGAGACGATCCAGCTGGGCGTGCCGATCGCGCGCGTCGAACTGATCGACGTGAACACCGTGCGCATGGTCAACGCCTACGCCAAGCTGGGCCTGCGCGAGGAGCCGATGCTGCTGATGGAATTCCACGGCTCGCCCGCGGGCGTCAAGGAGCAGGCCGAAACCGTGCAGGAGCTGGCCAGCGGCCATGGCGGCAACGCCTTCGAATGGGCCACCACACCCGAGGAACGCACCCGCCTGTGGACCGCGCGGCACAACGCCTACTTCGCCGCCATCCAGTCGCGCCCGGGCTGCCGCGCGATCTCGACCGACACCTGCGTGCCGATCTCGCGCCTGGCCGACTGCCTGCTCGATTCGGTGGCCGAGGCCGATGCCAGCGGCATTCCCTACTTCCTGGTAGGCCACGTGGGCGACGGCAACTTCCACTTCGGCTACCTGATCGACCCCAACGACGCCGAGGAGCGCGCCAAGGCCGAGGTGCTCAACCATGCGCTGGTCTCGCGCGCGATCGCGCTGGAAGGCACCTGCAGCGGCGAGCACGGCATCGGGCTGCACAAGATGGGCTTCCTGGTCGACGAGGCCGGCGCGGGCGCGGTCGACATGATGCGCACCATCAAGCGCGCGCTGGACCCGAAGAACATCATGAACCCGGGGAAGATCTTCAGCCTCTGATCTGTCACCCCGGCAAAAAGCCCGGCCGCTCGCGAGAGCGCCGGGCTTTTTGCATGGCGTGCGGGCCTCAGGTGGCCGTCTGCCGGATCCGGTCGATCAGGCCGTTGAGCGCCTCCAGCGAGCCGAAGTGGATGGCCAGTTCGCCGCTCTCCTCGATCTTGCCGCCGCGTTTGCTGCGCTTCTTGATCCGGACTTCGACCTCGGCGGTCAGCAGGTCGGCCAGCTCTTCCTCGACCCGCAGCAGGTCGCGCGACTTGTCGGCCGCGCCGTTGCGTCGCGGCGAGGGCGTGAGGCTGAAGTCGGCGGCCAGCTTCTTGACCAGCGCCTCGGCCTCGCGCACCGACATCTTCTTGCCCGCGATCTGGTTGGCGGCCGTGATCTGGGTGCCGCGGTCCAGCGACAGCAGCGCGCGCGCGTGGCCCATGTCGATGTCGCCGGCCATCAGCATGGCCTGGGCGGGCTCGGCCAGGTTCAACAGGCGCAGCAGGTTGCTGGCGGCGCTGCGCGAGCGGCCCACGGCCTGGGCCGCGGCTTCGTGCGTGAGCCCGAACTCCGCCACCAGGCGCTGCAGGCCCTGCGCCTCTTCCAGCGGGTTGAGGTCCTCGCGCTGGATGTTCTCGATCAGCGACATGGCCGCGGCGGCCTCGTTGGGCACGTCGCGCACCAGCACCGGCACGCTGTCCAGGCCGGCCAGCTTGGCGGCGCGGAAGCGGCGCTCGCCCGCGATGATCTCGAACTCGGCGTTCTTCGCGGCGGCCGATTCGGCATCCAGCCGGCGCACCAGGATCGGCTGCATGATGCCCTGCACCTTGATGCTCTCGGCCAGCTCGTAGAGCGCGCCCTCGTCCATGCGGGTGCGCGGCTGGTAGACGCCGGCCACCATCTGCTCGAGCTTGAGCACCGTGGGCTGGGGTGCCGGGGCGTTGGCGTCGGGGGTGGCCGGTTCGTCGGCGCTGCCGTTGAAGGTGGGGCCCAGCAGGGCTTCGAGTCCGCGGCCGAGGCCCTTGGGTTTCTTGGTGGCCATCGAGGTCAGTCTTCTTTGTCTGTGGTCTTCAGGAGGTCGTTCAGCAGCGCCCGGCCCTGGGGCCAGTCGCCCAGGCCGGATTCGCCGTTGAGGTGGCCAGCGGCGCCGGCATCGACGAAACGCGCGCCCCAGTCGGCCGCCAGCTGGCGCGAGCGCGCGGCGTCGCAATAGGGATCGTCATTCGCCGCGATCAGCAGCGAAGGAAAAGGCAATCGCTGGCGCACGATGGGCGCCCAGCCGGGAATCATCTGGCGCAGGTCGTCGCGCTCCAGGTCGCCGGGCGCCACGAGCAGGGCCGCGCGCACCTTGGCGGTGTGGCGCGAGTGGGCGGCCCAGGCCGCGACCAGGATGCAGCCCAGGCTGTGGGCCACGAGCGCCACCGGGCCGGGCGCGGCCAGCACTTCTTCCTCGAGCCGCGCCAGCCAGTCGCCGCGGCGGGGATGCATCCACTCGTGCTGCTCGACCCGGTGGTCGCCATGCACGGCCTCCCAGCGGCTCTGCCAATGGGGCGCATCGCTGTTCTGCCAGCCGGGGAGCAACAGGATGGGGGTGGGGGTGCTCATGGCCTATTCCTCGGCCGTATCGGCTGCAGCGGCGTTCTGCGTCTCGACCGGCAGCTCGACCGGCGGGGGCGCGGGCTGGGCCAGCGCGCTGGCCGGCGGCATCTTCTCGACCAGCTCCTGCGCGAAGGCCACGAAGGCCTGGCTGCCGCGCGCCGACGGATCGAAGACCACGCCCGGCAGGCCGTAGCTCGGCGCCTCGGCCAGCCGCACGTTGCGCGGGATCACGGTGTCGAACACCTTGTCGCCGAAATGGCCCTTGAGCTGCTCGCTCACCTGCTGCTGCAGCGTGATGCGCGGGTCGAACATCACGCGCAGCAGGCCGATGATCTGCAGGTTCTTGTTGAGGTTGGCGTGCACCTGCTTGATGGTGTTGACCAGGTCGGTCAGGCCCTCCAGCGCGAAGTATTCGCACTGCATGGGCACGATCACGCCATGGGCCGCGCACAGGCCGTTGAGCGTGAGCATGCTCAGGCTGGGCGGGCAGTCGATCAGGATGAAGTCGTAGTCGGCGCCGACCACGGCCAGCGCGGTGCGCAGGCGCTTCTCGCGCCGGTCCAGCGCGACCATCTCGACCTCGGCACCGGCCAGCTCGCGGTTGGCGCCCAGCACGTCGTAGTTGCAGCGCTCGGCCCGCACGCGGGCCTCGGCCACCGAGGCCGACTCCAGCAGTACGTCGTACACGGTCAGTTCGAGCTGGCGCTTGTCGATGCCCGAGCCCATGGTGGCGTTGCCCTGGGGGTCGAGGTCGATCATCAGCACCCGCTGGCCCACCTTGGCCAGGCCGGCCGCGAGGTTCACGGTGGTGGTGGTCTTGCCGACGCCACCCTTCTGGTTGGCAATGCAGAAAATCTTGGCCATCGTCTCTTCTCTCTCAGCGCGACACGGCGAGCTTGATGCCGAAGGCGATCAGGAAGACGCCCGCCAGCTTCTCCAGGGTCTGCGAAATGCGCGGGTTGGCACGCAGCCGCTCCGCCAGGAAATGGGTCAACAGCGTGGCTGCCAGGCCGTACAGGAAGGTCAACACTGCGATGGTCAGGGCCATGAAGGCGAAGGTGCGGAAGCCCTGGTGGCGCGCCGGATCGACGAACAAAGGGAAGAAAGCCATGTAGAAGACGATCGCCTTGGGATTCAGCAAGGTGATGAACATCGCCTGGCGGAAGAACTGCCGCGGGCGGATGTTGAGGATCGGAGCGGCGCCGGGCTTGGCCAGCAGCATGCGGGCGCCCAGCCAGGCCAGGTAGCCCGCGCCCAGCCACTGCACTGCGTGGAAGGCCGTGGGATAGGCCGCCAGCAGCGCGGCCACGCCGGCCACCGCCATCCACATCAGCACCTGGTCGCCGGCGATCACGCCCAGCGTGGCGGCCAGGCCGCCGCGGATGCCGCCCTTCCCTGTCGAGGTGATCAGGGCCAGGTTGCCGGGGCCTGGGATCGCGAGGAACAGGACGATGGCCGCAACGAATGCGCCGTAATCAGCGATGCCGAACATGGGATGTGCCTGAGGCCGGAGGTGGGAGGGAGCTGCGAGTCTAAGCGAGCCATCCCTGCCACCGACACCCCTGCAGCGTTCAGGACACTGCTTTTCGTGCCCAGACGATGCAGCGCTCGGCGTCCAGGCCCGGCACGGTCAGTTGTTCCACGTGAAACACATCGACGAAAGGCGGCAGCTGCGCGAGTTCGTCCGAAGGCAGTTTGCCCTTCATCGCCAGCCAGATGCCCTGCGGGCCCAGCAGTTGCTGCGAGCCGTTGTAGAAATCGGGCAGTGAGGCGAAGGCCCGGCAGCTGATCACGTCGTAGGCACCGCGCTGCGCCTCCACGCGCGCATGCAGCCCGCGCAGGTTGGGCAGGCGCAGCTCGGCCGCCACCTGTTGGACGAAGGCGGTCTTCTTGGCCACCGCATCCAGGCAGGTCACGTCGATGTCCTCGCGCAGGATGGCGATCACCACGCCGGGGAGCCCTGCCCCGGCGCCGACGTCCAGCAGCTTGGTACCGACGGCGCTGGCCGGCCGCTCGCGCTGCAGCGGCGGCAGCACCGAGAGGCTGTCGAGCAGGTGGTGGCTCAGCACCGCATCGGGCTCGCGCAAGGCCGTGAGGTTGTAGACCTTGTTCCACTTGAGGATCAGCGCACCGTAGGCCAGCAGCCGCTCGGATTGCAGATCGCTCAGCGCCAGGCCGAGGGCCTTGGCGCCCTCTTGCAACTGAATCGACTGGCTCATTGCTCGGTCACCGGCGCAGCGGTGTCGGCCACGGCATCGCGTGCGAAGGCGCGATGCCCGCCCTTGCGCAAATGCACCATCAGCAAGGAGATGGCGGCCGGCGTCACGCCGGAAATGCGCGAGGCCAGGCCCAGGGTCTCGGGCCGCTGGCGTTCGAGCTTCTGCCGCACCTCGAAACTCAGTGCGCTCACCTGGCTGTAGTCGAAGTCTGCCGGCAGGCGCAGGTTCTCGTAGTGGGCGGCGCGCTGCACCTCGTCATGCTGGCGGTCGATGTAGCCCGAGTACTTGGCCGAGATCTCGACCTGCTCCACCTCGACCGGCGCCAGGGGCTCGGCCGGTACGTACTTGCCGCCGTCCAGCGACATCAGCGCCGCGTAGTTGACGTCGGGGCGCCGCAGCAGGTCGCCCAGGTTGTATTCGTGCTCGATGGCCTTGCCCAGCACCCGCTGCGACTCGCTGGCCGGCAGGTTGCGGGGATTGACCCAGACCGATTTCAGCCGCTGTGTTTCACGTGAAACAACGTCGCGCTTGCGCGAGAACGCATCCCAGCGCGCGTCGTCCACCAAGCCCAGCTTGCGGCCGGTGTCGGTCAGGCGCATGTCGGCATTGTCCTCGCGCAGCTGCAACCGGAACTCGGCGCGGCTGGTGAACATGCGGTAGGGCTCGGTCACGCCCTTGGTGATCAGGTCGTCGACCAGCACGCCCAGGTAGGCCTCGTCGCGGCGCGGCAGCCAGGCGCCCTCGCCCCGGCACTGCAGCGCGGCATTGATGCCGGCGAACAGTCCCTGGGCCGCGGCTTCTTCGTAGCCGGTGGTGCCGTTGATCTGGCCGGCGAAGAACAGGCCCTGGATCGCACGCGTCTCGAAGCTGCTCTTGAGCTCGCGCGGATCGAAGTAGTCGTACTCGATCGCATAGCCCGGGCGCAGGATGTGCGCGTTCTCCAGGCCCACCATCGAGCGCACCAGCTGGTACTGGATGTCGAAAGGCAGGCTGGTCGAGATCCCGTTCGGGTAGTACTCGTTCGTCGTCAGGCCTTCGGGCTCTAGGAAGATCTGGTGGCTTTCCTTGTCGGCGAAGCGGTTGATCTTGTCTTCCACGCTGGGGCAATAACGCGGGCCCACGCCCTCGATCTTGCCGGTGAACATCGGGCTGCGGTCGAAGCCGGAGCGGATGATGTCGTGCGTGCGCGCGTTGGTGTTGGTGATCCAGCAGGCCATCTGCCGCGGATGCATGTCCGCGCGGCCCATGGTGCTGAACACCGGCATGGTGGTGGTCTCGCCGCCGGGCATGCCGTCGCCCGGCTGCTCGATGCACTTCGAGAAGTCGATGCTGCGGCCGTCGAGCCGCGGCGGCGTGCCGGTCTTGAGCCGGCCCTGGGGCAGCTTCAATTCCTTCAGCCGGGCCGACAGGCTGATGGCCGGCGGGTCCCCTGCCCGGCCGGCCTGGTAGTTGTCCAGGCCCACATGGATGCGGCCGTCGAGGAAGGTGCCGGCGGTCAGCACCACGGTGCGTGCCCGGAAGCGGATGCCCACCTGCGTCACCGCGCCCACCACGCGATCGCCCTCCACCATCAGGTCGTCCACCGCCTGCTGGAACAGGCTCAGGTTCGGCTGGTTCTCCAGCCGGTGGCGGATCGCCGCCTTGTAGAGCACGCGGTCGGCCTGGGCCCGCGTGGCGCGCACGGCCGGGCCCTTGCTCGAATTGAGAATGCGGAACTGGATGCCCGACTCGTCGGTGGCCAGCGCCATCGCGCCGCCCAGCGCGTCGACCTCGCGCACCAGATGGCCCTTGCCGATGCCGCCGATCGAGGGGTTGCAGCTCATCTGCCCCAGCGTCTCGATGTTGTGGGTCAGCAGCAGCGTCTTGGCGCCCATGCGGGCGGAGGCCAGTGCGGCTTCGGTACCGGCGTGACCGCCGCCGACGACGATGACGTCGAATTCTTCAGGATAGAGCATGAGATGGGGCGCACTCTCGCGTGCGCGGCGTGGGAGTCTGCAGGGAGGGGCCCCGATTTTAAGCGGCGCCTGCATTTCGCAGGGCCTGTGGGGGCTCCGCCCGGCCCCTCATGCGGCCCGGCAGGCCGCTCCGTCATGCGTTGAGCCGCTATCTATTTAATAGCAACCGCGGACCGTTCAGGCCGCTTGTGCCTCTTGCTGCGACGCCATCGTGCGCCGCGCACGCGACGGCGTGGGTTCGTTCACCGAGGCCAATGCGTCGGCGGTGGCCCAATGGGCCTGCGTGACCTGCAGCACCCGCACCACGCGGTGCGCGGGGGTCTGCAGCAGCAGGCCCAAGCGGCGCTCCACCGGCCATCGCAACACCCGGTGGGTCATCAGTCGATCGCCTTCCGCACGGCGCCCACGCCCAGCGCGGCCAGCACGAGGAAGACCACGGCCAGCACCAGGAACAGCCCGAACAGCACCTTGGCGATACCGGCGGCACCCGCCGCGACACCGCCGAAGCCGAGCGCACCGGCAACCAGGGAAACGAGCGCGAAAATGATGGCGTACTTCAGCATGGAAAGCTCCTCGATGGCGGCACTGCGCCGCAATGGAGAGCAGCTTAGAAAGCGCCTCCGATGCGGCGGATAGTCGGGCCGCGCAAGCCCCCGTAGGACAAAAACGCGAGGCCGAACCGCTACGATCGGCGGCTGACCGGTGCGCAATAGCGCCGGCGCCCGACGCGTGTGCGCCGGACTGCTTTTCCGTCCCCTCACCCATCCTCTGGAGCATTGCATGAAGCTGTACTACTCGCCCGGCGCCTGTTCGCTGTCGCCCCACATCGCCCTGCACGAAGCCGGCCTCGCCTTCGAACCGGTGCTGGCCAGCACCAAGAGCCACAAGCTGCAGGATGGCACCGACTACTACGGCATCAATCCGCTGGGCTACGTGCCCATGCTGGAGCTCGACGACGGCACGCGCCTGCGCGAAGGCCCGGCCATCGTGCAGTACATCGCCGACATGGTGCCGCTGAAGAACCTCGCGCCCGCCAACGGCACGCTGCCGCGCTACCGCCTGCAGGAATGGCTGACCTTCATCGGCACCGAAATCCACAAGGGCTTCAGCCCGCTGTTCAACCCCGCCATGCCCGACGAGGCGAAGACCATCGCCAAGGACCGCCTCGCGACGCGCTTCACCTGGCTCGACAAGGAACTCGAGCACAAGGAATACCTGATGGGCGAACACTTCACGGTGGCCGACGGCTACCTCTTCACCGTAGTGAACTGGACCAAGCCCATGGCCATCGATCTCACGCCCTACCCGCACCTGCAGGCCTGGCATGCGCGCGTGGGCGCACGCCCCGCGGTGCAGGCCGCGCTCAAGGCCGAAGGCCTGCTGAAGTAAGCCGCGGGCCGGGCCGTTCGCGCAAGCACAGCGCGGCGGCCCCGCCTAGCAGCAAAACGACAACCTCACCGCAGCAGGGATGCGCACCGGCGCTTACGCTGGGCATCCCTTTCATCTCTGACAAGACGCACCGTGCCCACTCTCTTCGATCCCGTCCAGGCAGGCGACCTGCACCTCGCCAACCGCATCGTCATGGCGCCGCTGACGCGCAACCGTTCGCCTGGCGCCGTGCCGCTGCCCATCACCGCCACCTACTACGAACAGCGCGCCAGCGCCGGCCTGCTGATCACCGAAGCCACGGCCATCAGCCACCAGGGCCAGGGCTACGCCGACGTGCCGGGCCTCTACGGCACCGAGCAGCTCGACGGCTGGAAGCGCGTGACCGACGCGGTGCACGCCAAGGGCGGCAAGATCGTGGTCCAGCTGTGGCACGTGGGCCGCATCTCGCACACCGAGCTGCAGCCCGACGGCGGCCAGCCCGTCGCGCCCTCGGCCATCACGGCCAAGAGCAAGACCGTGCTGATCAAGGACGGCGTGGCCAGCTTCGTCGAGACCTCCGAGCCGCGCGCGCTCAAGGCCGAGGAACTGCCGGGCATCGTCCACAGCTACGCCGCCGCCGCACGCAATGCGGTCGAGACCGCGGGCTTCGACGGCGTCGAGGTGCATGGCGCCAACGGCTACCTGCTCGACCAGTTCCTCAAGCGCAACAGCAACCAGCGCACCGACGACTACGGCGGCAGCATCGAGAACCGCGCCCGCCTGCTGCTGGAAGCCACGCGTGCCATCGCGGACGCCATCGGCGGTGGCAAGACCGGCATCCGCCTGTCGCCC
Organism: Variovorax sp. J2P1-31; assembly: GCF_030317215.1. Classification (NCBI taxonomy): domain Bacteria; kingdom Pseudomonadati; phylum Pseudomonadota; class Betaproteobacteria; order Burkholderiales; family Comamonadaceae; genus Variovorax; species Variovorax sp. J2P1-31. Next base: position 437,834 of record NZ_JASZYA010000004.1, on the reverse strand, counting down.
GTCACGCCCGCCAACGACGTGCACGACGAGGATCCGCAGCCGCTGTTCGAGTACGTGGTCAAGCAGCTCGCCAGCCTGAACCTGGCCTACATCCACGTGATCGAAGGCGCCACCGGCGGCCCGCGCGAAATCGCCGACCGTCCCTTCGACTACGAAGCCCTCAAGGCCGCCTACCGCCAGGCCGGCGGCAAGGGCGCCTGGATGGTCAACAACAACTACGACAAGCCCCTGGCCGAGACGGCCGTCAAGGAAGGCGACGACCTGGTGGCCTTCGGCCGTCCCTACATCGCCAACCCCGACCTGGTGCGCCGCCTGCGCGAGGACGCGCCGCTGAACCCGCTCGACAAGGCCACGCTCTACGGCGGCGGCGAGAAGGGCTACACCGACTATCCCGCGCTCGCCTGAGCACGCTGCCGCCCCCACAGGGGGAACCATCGAAGCCATGACCCACGCCTCCCCCTGGACCCTGCGGCGCGCCACGGCCGCCGACGCGGCCGCCGTGACCGCCTGCGTGTGCGATGCCTTCCAGGTGTATGTCACGCGCCTGGGCATCGTGCCCCGGCCGATGCAGCGCGACTACCGCGAAGCGATCGCCAGCGTGCAGGTCTGGGTCGCCACGCTGCAGCAGCAGACCGTCGCGGCCCTGCTGCTGGACCTGACCGACGAGGGCTTCCTGGTCGACGTGATCGCGGTGTCGCCGGCCCACCAGGGCACGGGCGTCGGGCGGGCCCTGCTCGCGCTCGCGGAACGCGAAGCGCTGCGGCAGGACCATGCATCGATCTATCTCTACACCAACGAGAAGATGAGCGAGAACCTGGCGCTCTACCAGCGCATCGGCTACGTCGAATACAAGCGCGAGACGCTCGACGGCCGCACGCGCGTGTTCCTGCGCAAGCCCTTGCGCTAGGCACCTCGATGCCGCTCGACCGCATCCACCATGTGGCCATCATCTGCGGCGACTACGCGGTGTCGAAGCGCTTCTACACCGAAGTGCTCGGCCTGCGCGTGATCGCGGAGAACCACCGGGCCGCGCGCGATTCGTACAAGCTCGACCTGGCCCTGCCCGACGGCTCGCAGCTCGAGCTCTTCTCCTTTGCCGGCGCCCCCGCGCGGCCCACGCGGCCCGAAGCGCAGGGCCTGCGCCACCTGTGCTTCGAAGTGCCCGACGTGCAGGCCATGGCCGACCAACTCACGGCCCAGGGCATTGCCGTCGAGCCCCTGCGCGTCGACGAATACACCGGCCGCCGCTTCGCCTTCTTCGCCGATCCCGACGGCCTTCCGCTGGAACTCTACGAAGCCGCGCCAGCGGAGGACCTCGAGGCCCTGCTGCTGAAACTCGAGGGCGCCTTGCACCAGCGCGAAGTGCGCGCCAGCGCCGCGCGGCTGGAAGCACTGCTGGACGAGGATTTCCATGAGCTCGGCGTGTCCGGCACCGTCTGGACCCGCGCTGCCATCATCGACGCGTTGCGCGACGAAGCCTTCTCCATCCGGGAGATGACGGATTTTCGCGTCAAAAGAATGGCGAACGATGTGGCGCTGGTGACCTACCGCGTGCATCGCGAAGCCAGCGCCGAACGACCCGCCGCGGACTCGCTGCGAAGCTCGCTGTGGCGCTGCCGGCAGGGACGGTGGCGCATGGCCTTCCACCAGGGCACGCCGCTGTAGGCTCCGTCCTGTCAGGTCGCTTCGCCGAAGGCCAGGCTCACCCGCAGCCCGGTCGGCGCCGCCGCCTCGAGCCGCAACTCCGCCCGCAGCAGCTCCGCATAGCGCGACACGATCGACAGCCCCAGGCCTGCGCCCTGCCCCAGCTTCTGGCCGTCGGGCCCCTGGGCCCAGCGTTCCATCAGCGTGCGCTGCGCCTCCGGCGGAATGCCCGGGCCGTCGTCCACCACCGACAGCACCGTGCCCGACAGCTCGACGGTGATGGTGCGGCCGCCATAGCGCAGCGCGTTGTCGATCAGGTTGTCCAGGATGCCTTCGATCAGCGCGACGCTCGCGTGCACCGTCACCGGCGCGCCTTCGAGCCCGCGCGCGCCCAGGTCCACGCCCTGCGCGTCGGCCCGCGCCAGGTGCCGCAGCACCGCCTGTTCCACCATGTCGTCGAGCCGCACCGGTTCGCGCTGCAGGGCCGTGCGCCCCTCGTCGGCCAGGGCCAGCCCCAGCAGCTGGTCGACCAGATGGCTGGCGCGCGCCTGGCTGGCCGCGATGCGGCCGAGCTGCTCGCGCCAGATGTCGGGGGTGGTCTGGGCCAGGCCGTAGTCCGCGAGCGCGCGGATGCCGGCCAGCGGCGTGCGCAGTTCGTGCGCCACGTTGCCCGCGAATTCGCGCTGGGCCCGCACGCTGAACGCGACCCGGTTGAACAGCGAGTTCAGCGCATCGCCGAGCCGCTCCAGCTCACGCGAACTGCGCGCCACCGGCACCGGCGACAGGTCGCTGGCATCGCGCTGCCCCAGCGCCTGTTCGAGCTCGCCCAGCGGCCGCAACTCGCGGTTGATGTGACGCCAGAGCCAGGCCGCCACCAGGGCCAGCAACAGCAGTTGCGGTGCCAGCGAATAGACCAGCAGGCGTTCGAGCAGCGCGCTGCGGCCGCGCGTGGTCTGCGCCACCACCACGCGGTAGGGATGGGGCAGCCCATGGTCGAGCACCACCGCCCGCAGCTTCTCGCCCCGGAAGCTGATGTCCGAAAACCGGTGGAGCGCCGTGCCCTCCGGAAACGGCGCCTGCAGGGCCGCATCGCCGGCCAGGTGGCGGCCGTCCAGCTGCCGCACGGCGAAGTGCACCGCCTCGGTCTGGTCGAACAGCACGGCCGTCACTTCGCGCGGCGTCAGCGTGAGTTCGACGCTGTTCGGCGTGGCGCGCACGTTGGACGACACCGCGTAGGCATCGTCGAGCAGCGTGCGGTCGAAGGCCTGCTCGGTGAAGCTGTTGGCCACGCCCAGCGCGATGCCGGTGCCGATCAGCCAGGTCAGCGCCAGCGGCGGCAGCACGCCGCGCAGTACGCGCCGCGTGAGCGACGGCGCAACGGCTCGCGGCGTCGCGGCCTGCACTAGGCCTCTGCCTCGGCTTCCAGCAGGTAGCCGAGGCCGCGCAGGGTGCGGATGCTGGCGCCGCTGCCCGCGAGCTTCTTGCGCAGCCGCGAGATGAAGGCCTCGAGCGCGTTGTCGCCCAGCGACTCGTCGAAGGTCGACAGCTTGTCCGACAGCGCGCGCTTGCTCACCGTGCGGCCGGGCGGGCTCATGAGCTCCCACAGCACCTCGAACTCGCGCGCCGGCAGGTCCAGCGGCACGCCCGCCACGCCGAAGCGCCGCGCCTTGCGGTCCAGGCGCAGGCCGCCCAGGGTGGAGACGTCCTCGGTGCCCTGCGCACGCCGCACCAGGGCCCGCAGCCGGGCTTCCACCTCGGCCAGGTCGAAGGGCTTGCCCAGGTAGTCGTCGGCCCCGGCATCGAGGCCGGCGATGCGCTCCTCGGTGCGGTCGCGCGCGGTCAGCACCAGCACCGGCGTGCGGTCACCGCGCCCGCGCGCCTGGCGCAGCACGTTCAGGCCGCTGGCCAGGCCGCTGGTGCGGCTGCCGGTCAGGGGCAGCGTGAGATCGAGCAGCACCGCATCGAACAGCTGCACCCGCCACAGGTGGTCGGCATCCTCCACGTTGGTCGCCAGGTCGACGCGGTGGTTGGCATCGCGCAGGCTGCGCAACATCATGTCGCTCAGCACGGCATCGTCTTCGATCAACAGGATTCGCATGGGGCAGAAAAGAAATGGAGAGGCCGCGGGTGCTGCGTTTCTACACCAAGCCTAGGACTTGTTCGGCCGCCAGCGGCGCAACAACAACGCATTCGCCATCACGCTCACGCTGGAGGCCGCCATGGCGGCACCGGCCACCACCGGGCTCAGCAGGCCGAAGGCCGCGAAGGGGATGCCGATCACGTTGTAGGCGAAGGCCCAGAACAGGTTCTGGCGGATCTTCGCCACGGTGCGCGCCGACAGGTCGAGCGCATCGGCCACCAGCGCCAGGTCGCCGCGCATCAGGGTGATGCCCGCGGCCTCCATCGCCACATCGGTGCCGTTGGCCATCGCGATGCCCACGTCGGCCGCGGCCAGCGCGGGTGCGTCGTTGGCGCCGTCGCCCACCATGGCCACCACATGCACCCCGCCCTGTGCATCGGTGCGCAGGGCCGTCACCTGCGCGGCCTTGTCGGCCGGCAGCACTTCGGCGCGCACGTCCTCGGCCGCGATGCCCACACGCGCGGCCATGGCCTGCGCCGCATGCCGGTTGTCGCCCGAGATCATCACCACGCGCAGCCCGCGGGCCCGCAAAGCGGCCACCGCCTGCGCGGCCTGCGGCTTGGGCTCGTCGCTGAAGGCCAGCAGTGCCTGCACCACCGGCGCGCCCTCGGCACCGAAGGCCAGCAGCGCCGACACCGTCGCGCCCTGCTGCTGCAGGCGCTGCACCGCGGTGCCGTCGGGCCGCGCGTCGAGTTCCTCGCACCAGCGCAGGCTGGCGATGGCCCATTCCGACGCGCCGACGAAGCCGCGCACGCCGCGGCCCGAGGGCGACTGCATGTCGCGCGCCGCGACCGCCTCGATGCCCTGCTTCGCCGCCGCGGCGAGCACCGCCTTGGCCAGCGGATGGCCGCTGCCGCGCTGCAGGCTGGCGGCCACCGCGAGCAGCTCACGCGCGTCGGTGCCGGCGGCCGGCACGAACTCGGTCAGCGTGGGCGTGCCCAAGGTCAGGGTGCCGGTCTTGTCGAAGGCCACGGTGTCGACCCGGTGCGCGAGCTCGAGCGCACGCGCGTCCTTGATCAGGATGCCGCGCCTGGCGGCCACGCCCGTGCCGGCCATCACCGCGACCGGGGTGGCCAGGCCCAGCGCGCAGGGACAGGCGATCACCAGCACCGCCACCGCGTGGACCAGCGCGGCCTCGGTGCCGGCACCGGCCAGCAGCCAGCCGGCCAGCGTGAGCAGCGCGATCACCAGCACCGCCGGCACGAAGACCGCCGACACCTTGTCGACCAGGCGCTGGATCGGCGCCTTGGCCGCCTGCGCGTCTTCCACCAGCCGGATGATGCGGGCCAGCACGCTCTCGGCACCGACCGCGCGCACCTCGACCAGCAGCCGCCCTGCCCCGTTGACCGAACCGCCGGTGAGCGCATCGCCGGGGCCCTTGGCCACGGGCAGTGGTTCGCCGGTCAGCATCGATTCGTCGACCTCCGACTGGCCCTCGATCACCTGCGCATCGGCCGGCACGCGTTCGCCCGGGCGCACGGCCAGCCTGTCGCCGGCCATGACTTCGGCCAGCGGCACGTCGGTCTCGCTGCGCGGGCCGACCAGGTGTGCGACTTCGGGCCGCAGCTGCTGCAAGGCACGGATGGCCGAGGTCGCCTGCCGCTTGGCGCGCGTCTCCAGCCATTTGCCCAGCAAGACCAGCGAGATCACCACCGCCGAGGCTTCGAAGTAAAGATGCGGCATCCCGCCCGGCCCGGCGCGCCACCAGAGCCACAGCGACAGGCCGAAGGCCGCGCTGGTGCCCAATGCCACCAGCAGGTCCATGTTGCCGGTGAGCGCGCGCGCCGCATGCCAGCCCGCGCGGTAGAAGCGCGCGCCCAGCCAGAACTGCACCGGCGCGGCCAGCAGCAACTGCCACAGCGGCGGCAGCATCGCATGGAAGCCGAAGGGCTCCAGCAGCATCGGCGCGAGCAGCGGCGTCGACAGGGCAAGGCCGGCCGCGACCGGGCCGAAGCCCTGCCAGGGCGAGTCGTTCGCGGATGCGGCCTGCGCCGATTCGGCCGTGCGCGGCTCGTAGCCCGCGCTGCGCACTGCACGCCGCAGCCGCGCATCGACCTCCTCCGACGCATCGGCGGCGAGCGTGATGCGCGCGCTCTCGGTGGCGAGGTTGACGCTGGCGTCCTGTACGCCGGCCACCTGCTTCAGCGCGCGTTCGACGCGCATCACGCAGGACGCGCAGGTCATGCCGCCGACGGCGATGTCCAGTGTGGTCAATGAAGTGTTCATGGGCCGAGACTAAAGCCTCACACCATGGCAAGGTCAAGCATGGAATTTCCTTGACCTTTTCATGGTGTCAAGGTTCACACTGCAGCTTCGTTTCATCCATCCCCCAAGGAACACACCATGAGCCAGAAATTCGAAGTCACCGGCATGACCTGCGGCCATTGCGCCAGCACCGTGAAGAACGCGCTGCAGAGCGTCGACCCCGAGGCGCAGGTCACGATCGACCTGCCCACCGGCCATGTCGACGTGCTGAGCGAACAACCCCGCACCGACCTGGTGGCCGCGATCGAAAACGCCGGCTACGTGGTGAAGTGAGCGCCACGCCGTCGACCGCCGCCGGCCCGTGGAACATCGGTGCCGCCGCCGAGCGCTCGGGCGTGTCGGCGCGCATGGTGCGGCACTACGAAGGGCTGGGCCTGCTGCCGGGTGTGGCACGCACCGAGAGCGGGTACCGCCAGTACACCGAGGCCGACATCCACAGCCTGCAGTTCATCAAGCGTTCGCGCGACCTGGGCTTCTCGATGGAGGAGATCGCCGAACTCGTGGGCCTCTGGCACAACCGCCGACGCGCCAGCGCCAGCGTGAAGAAGATCGCGCAACGCCACCTGGGCGAACTCGAGGAACGCATCGCCAGCATGCAGGCGATGCAGCGCACGCTCTCGCACCTGGTGCATTGCTGCCACGGCGACGGGCGGCCCGACTGCCCGATCCTCGATGACCTGGCAGGCCATTGAGCACAGGGGCTCAAACAACCGATTACAAAATTCGCATTGCGGGTGGTAGCCCTTGTTTCTAGTATTTAAGTACTAAAACTTACAACAGCTGCCATGGCACACAACGGTTCTTCCGCCACTCCGGTGGCTCCGTCCCGCGTGGCCGCGGCGTGGCGGCCGATCGAGAAGATCGAGGCCGATGACCTGAGTTACGAGCAGTTCCTTGCACGTTACATGTGGACCAACCGGCCGGTGGTCATCTCGCATGTGGCCCGCGATTGGGCGGCCATGCGCCAGTGGACCCCGGCCTACTTCCGGCAGCGCTTCGGCAGCAAACCGATGCCGATCGCCTACGACGAGACCCTTCCCTTCGACGAATTCATCGACCGCGTGATCGCCTCGAGCGCCGAGGCGCCGGGCCCGTACATGCACCGGTCCTTCCTGCACGAGGTGCTGCCGGAACTGCTGCCCGACCTGATCCCGCAGAACCCCTACGCCTTCCCGCGCCGCTACGCGAGCCCCCTCATGCCCACGCGCTGGCAACGGCCCGACGGCTACCTCAAGCTGCTGGTCGGCGGGGTCGGCAGCAAGTTTCCGGTGATGCACTACGACGGCGAAGCGGCGCATGCCGCGATCACCGAGATCTACGGCGACAAGGAATTCATCATGTACGCGCCGGAGGACGGGCCGAAGCTCTACCCCCTGCCTGAAAGACCCAACCAGTCCTCGGTCGACGACCCCGCGATGCAGGACCTGGAACGCTTTCCGCTGCTGGCGCAGGCGGTCCAGTACCGCACGGTGCTGCAACCGGGCGACATGATCTTCGTGCCCACCGGCTGGTGGCATGCCGCCCGGGCGCTGTCGGTGTCGATCTCGGTCTGCACCAACATGCTCGACGGCATGCACTGGAACGGCCTGAGCGCCGACGCCTATGGCACGCCGGCCAGCCATCCGGACCTGAAGTCCCGGCTCAAGCGCTCCTGGATGCGCGGACTCGGCGCCTTGCTCGATGCGATGGAGCGGCTGCAGGTCGAGCGGCCCGCCCTGGCCCACACCCTTGTCTTTCCGGAGCGGCTCGCGCCCATCTCCGCGGCCGTCGCGCCCGAGCCCTCGCGCCGGCAGATCCACCTGCGCCGGCCGACGAACTGAGGCGCCGGATCAGGCGCCGCGCACCATCGAGAGAATCCGTGCCGGGTCGAGCGTGCGCGCCTGTTCCTGGATGGCCGGCAGGTAGCGTGCCTGCAGGCCCTGTCCTTCCTGGGTGATGCTGGCGTAGGCGTCCTTGAGTGTCTGCGTCGACAGCGTGCGGCCGCCCGCGTAATAGCGCTTCGCGACATGGCCCAGCGCATAGGTGGTGGCGAAGCTCATGCCCGAACTCACGGCCTGGCGGCCCACGCCCCGCAGCAGGCCGCCGCCCACCTTGCCGAGCAGGCCCCCCAGCAGCTTGCGTCCCGCCTGCTCGAGGTATTGCGAGGTCAGGCCCACGCCCACCGTGGCGATGAAATCCTTCACATGGCCGCTGTCGAGCGCATAGCCGTGCGCCTGCCCGATGCGATAGACCAGCTTCATCTGCAAGGGAATGATCGCCATGGTCGAGAGCGTCTCGGGCAGCAGTTCGAGTGCGCCGTTGAGGATCGCGGCATTCAGGATCGCCTTGTCGAGTTCGGCCTCGTCGACCGCCGAAGCGGCAGCCGGCGTCGAGGCCGGCACGGCGGAGGCCACCGACGCCGTGGCCAGGGCCTCGGCCTGGGCGGTGAATTGCGTGGCCTGCTCGGCATCCAGCCCGAGCGAGGTGCGCACGTCGGCGAGGAAGGCACGCTCCGCGTCCGATTGCGCACCGTCGGCATCGCAGACGCAGACCGCCATCTCGTAGGCCAGCTGGCGCGCTTCGGCGCTGGCCAGTGCCGCGCTGACCTCGGGCAGCGACACGCGCTTCATCAGCACGTCCTGGTAGAGCGTGGGCAGATGCAGCCCATCGGCCTGCGACAGGCCCTCGGCGATGCGCTTGATCTCGTCGCGCTCCCGTGCGTGCTTGTCGCCGTCGACAAAGGCAGCGAGCAGGCTGAGGGTGACGATGGCGCGGGTTTCGGACGGGTTCACGGTGCTTTCCTTGGAATCTGTAGAGGTTCAGAGGCGCTTCGGGCGCCTGAACCTCGATGCTGAGGCCGAAGGCATCGGTTGCCTGCTTTCTCCCCACAAATCTTGGGTAACTCTGTGAATAACTGAGGTGCTTTCTTGTAAGAGCGACATAAGTCATTGTTTTTAAAGGAAAAACAACAGACTGCTCAAGAATTGACCAGTGGATGTCTTTTTTCGGAAGCACGGCTTTTCCAGATCTTTTGGCCCCTGTCAAAGGACAACCCTGGGGATAATTCCGGCACAACCCGCCGATTTTCCAAAGCGCCGACCGCTGGGGCAGGTGCCCTTTTCACGCCACCACGGCGGCGACACCCGCCTGCCCACAGGCTTTCAGGCGTTGCAAGTGCCTGTCACAGCAAGGAAAAAGAGGCCTTTCCACAGAGGGTGACCTGCCCTTGCCTGCTGCCGCTCATCGCCATGAAAGAAAGAAGAAGAAAAAGGCGGCGCCTGGACCGAAAAAAATACGCCGATTGAAAACAGGGGCTGAAACAGCACCGGCTCGCTCGCGCCTGGCCGCGTCTCAATCGCCATCGACCTCCCGCTCCGGGACGTGGCCGCAGGCCCGCACATGCTGCGCCGGTGGAAGTTATCCGCAGCAGGCCCCGAAAACTGCCCTTCTCCCCACAAAAATGGGGCAAGTCTGTGCATAACTCGCGCACTGTCTTGTAAAGGCAATGCAAGTCCTTGTTTTCAAAGGAAATTCTCTAGATTGCCTATTTTTATGGCAGTGGATGATTTCTCTTGAACAAGCCCTTTCCCAGATTGTCGAGGGTCTGTCAAAGGACAAGTCTGTGGAAAATTTCAGCACAAGCCGGCAGTTGTCCACAGATGCAGCGCCGGACCTGAAGTTGTTCCTGCATGCGAGACACCTCCGGACCAGAGCTGCGCACATGCATCGCGCCGCGCCAAGTGCTTGTCATGAAACAAGAATAGCGAGCTGTCCACAGAACACCGCATCCCTTATCTACTACTACTAATTTGAATAGAAGAAATAAAAGATAGGAACCGGGCGAAATTCCACGCTTAAAAAACATCCGATCGCGTCGCGCCCGCTTGCACAGGGCCGGCATACCCGTTGGCGCCCGCTCGATCGGTCAGGCACCCCCAACGGCGCCATCCCCCACGGTGGTCTTCGGTCGCCACACGCTTGCCGCCGAACACGGCGCGCCGTGCGCCTGTCGAACAGCCCTGGCGGGCATCCCACAGCACCTCAGCGGATGCGTGCCGGCTCCCGAAGGGTCAGGGGCGTCGCTGGATGCCGGCCGCCGCGCACGCGCCTCGCCTCGACGGAAGCTAAGGGGGCCTCGAAGTCCAAGGGATGCACAGAACATCCGCAGAAGCGCGCCTTCTCCCCACAAACACTGGATAACTTTGTTCATAACTCACGCACTGCTTTGTAAGGGTTTTGCAAGTGCTTGTTTTTAAACGGGAATCCTTAACATGCTCATTTTTTCAGCAGTGGATGTCTTTGGGTCCAAAAGCCCTTTCCCAGAATCTCTGGAGCCTGTCAAAGGACAAAGCTGTGGAGAATTCCGGCATAACACCCGAAGTTGTCCACAGGCGCGGGCCTGGCCATGCGGATAGGGACGGCCTCGGCGCGGCAACCTGCCTCTGCCTCGAAGCGCTTCAAGTCCTTGTCATGGAATGGAAACATGGGCTCGGACACGTTCCTGCGCCCGCTTCACGGACGCCAGAGCCGGAAGGCAGAAACACCGGACCGGCGCGGGATAACGTTGGGTTCAATTTTTTTGGGATTTTCCGGCCTTCGGCGCGCACGCCTGCCGAGGTACCCACAGCTTCACGAGGCCGCCGCGAAAGTGCCGAACAACACGGCGTTCTCCCCACAAAACCTGGGTAACGCTGTGAATAACCCACGCACTGTTCTGTAGAGCATCGCCAAGTCCTTGTTTTCAAAGGGAAAACAACAGACTGCTCAAGAATTGGGCAGTGGATGTCTTGGCCTCGAAACGGCGAATTCGACAAAAATCACGGCCTTGTCAAAGGATAACCCTGGGGGAAATTCCGGCACAAGAAGACAGTTGTCCACAGCCGCGGTGCGGCGGCCCGAGTTGTGCCTGTGCGCGCGACAGCAGCGGCGCAAGGCTGCGCACATGCTTCGAAGCGCCGCAAGTCCTTGTCAGGGAAGGAAAAGATGCGGCTGTCCACAGAACCGTCGCTTCCTCTATTACTACTACTAATTTGAATAAGAGAAATTAGAGATAGAGAGCGCGAAAAAAATCGCCGAATCGGCTCTCCGCCACCTTGTGCGTCCGCCTGGAAACCACGTCGATGCCCGACGCATTCACTTCGCGCGGTGAAACGCCGCCGGCTTCCACCGAACTCGGCGCGCTACAGGGTCGCAAAACGGTGCCGGATGCATGCGGACACCTGAAAAGTGCTCAGAACGCGCCGACTTCGGCGTGGGCGCGCCCGCCAGCAGCCACTTTCTCCCCACAAACACGGGGTAAGGCTGTGAATAACTCAGGTGATTTCCTGTAAGAGCGCTGCAAGTGCTTGTTTTCAAAGAAAAAACGACAATCTGCTCAACACTTGGGCAGTAGATGCCTTGGATCGTGACCTTCCTTTCCCAGGTTTTTCAAGCCGTGTCAAAGGACAACTCTGGGGAGAATCCGGACGGGAAAGCGCAGTTGTTCACAGCGCGGCGGCGGCGGCCCAAGTTGTTCCACATGGCGCGACAGCACGGGCGCGGCGCTGCGCACATGCTTTGCGGAACCGCAAGTCCTTGTCACATCACGAAAATATCGGGCTGTCCACAGCAGGAAGCGGCCCTTATCTACTACTACTAATTTGAATTAAAGAAATAAAAGAGAAGACAAGGGGCAACTTGCTTCGAAAAAAATCATTCCGGAGGGGCCGGCCCCCGCCGCATCGCTACCATTCCCGCATGAACGCCCCGTCCCTCGCCTTCAACTCCCGGATCCTGATCGCGGAAGACGAGCCCGGCATCGCCGACACGCTGCAGTACGTGCTGCGCAGCGATGGCTTTTCGCCCGTCTGGTGCCCGACGGCGCAGGAAGCGATCGCGCAGTTCAGCCGTGAAGCGCCGGCGCTGGCCATCCTGGACGTGGGTCTGCCCGATCTCAACGGTTTCGAGCTCTTCAAGCGGCTGCAGGCGCTGCCCGGTGGCTCGGACGTGCCGATGATCTTCCTGACCGCCCGCAGCGACGAGATCGACCGGGTGGTCGGCCTGGAACTGGGGGCCGACGACTACATCGCGAAGCCTTTTTCGCCCAGGGAACTCGTGGCCCGGGTCAGAACGGTGCTCAGGCGCAGCACAAGGGCCGTTGTCAGCCCGCCCGCAGCCCCCCCTGCCCCCATGGCCTCCAGCGCGCCACAGCCCTTCCTGCTCGATGGCGAGCGGCGCCAGATCCGCTACTACGGCCGGGCGCTGGAGCTGTCGCGCTACGAATACGGCCTGCTGTGCCTGTTCGTGCAGCGGCCAGGCCGCGTCTACACGCGCGACGAGCTGCTGGAAATGGTCTGGGACGACCCGGGCGACAGCTTCGACCGCACGGTCGACGCCCACATCAAGACCCTGCGCGCCAAGCTCAAGGCGATCGCGCCCGAGGTCGAGCCGATCCGCACCCTGCGCGGGACCGGCTATGCGCTGAACGAAGAACTGCCGGCAACGCCTTGAGCCTGCGCATGAGCCGACGCAGCCGGATCTTCCTGGGCATCCTCCTGATCTACGCCGCGGGCATCGCCTTCCTGCTCTACCGCGTGGTCGGCGACATCGATCCGCGCTACCGCGAATCGGCCGAGGAGTCGCTGGTCGACACCTCGCAGTTCATGGCCAGCCTGATCGAGCAGGACGTGATCGCCGGCGCCATCAACACGGTGCGGCTCGAGCCGCTGTTCCGCTCGGTCTATGCGCGCCAGTTCTCGGCCCAGATCTACAACCTGCACAAGAACCGCGTCGAGCTGCGCGTCTACGTGACCGACCGCAACGGCCGCGTGCTCTTCGACTCGCTGGGCCGCGCCACCGGCGCCGACTACTCGCGCTGGATCGATGTCAGCCGTGCGCTGGCCGGCGTCTACGGCGCACGCACCTCGCGCGACGTCGAGGTCGATCCGCGCACCTCGGTGATGTACGCGGGCGCGCCGATCCGCTGGAACAACGAGATCGTCGGCATGGTCAGCGTGGGCAAGCCGGTGCAGAGCTTCGGCCAGTTCGTCGAGGACGCGCGGGCGCGCACGCTGTGGGTCGGCGTCGGCTCGGCCTTCGCGCTGCTGGTGCTGGCGATCATCGTGTCGGTCTGGCTGGTGCGGCCCTTCGGACTGATCTCCGACTACGTGCGCTGGACGCGCGCGCAGAAGAGCCTGAGCCTGAGCCGCATGGCGCGGCGCGCGCTCGACGCGCTGCGCGGCGGCTTCGGCGAGATGCGCGACGCGCTCACCGGCCGCAACTACGTGGCCGACTACGTGCAGACCTTCACGCACGAAGTGAAGAGCCCGCTGTCGGCGATCCGCGGCGCGGCCGAACTGCTGCAGGAGCCGTCGATGCCCCAGCACGAGCGCGAACACTTCCTGGCCAACATCGAACGCGAGACCCGGCGCATCCAGGAGATCGTGGACCGCATGATGGAGCTCACCGCGCTGGAAACGCGCCGCGTGCTCGAACGCACCCAGCCGGTCGCGCTGGCCACGCTGCTCGACGAACTCGTGGCCAGCGCGCAGGGGCCGGCCACCGCGCGCGGCGTGCGCGTGGCGCTCGACCTGCGCGCGCAGCCGCTGACCGAGGGCGATCCCTTCCTGCTGCGCCGCGCGGTGAGCAACCTGCTCGACAACGCCGTCGATTTCTCGCCGGCCGGCAGCACCGTGCTGCTGAGCCTCGAGGCCGATGCGAAGCAGGCGCGCATCGCCGTGCGCGACCACGGCCCGGGCATTCCGGACTACGCGCGCGACAAGGTGTTCGAGAAGTTCTATTCGCTGGCCCGCCCCAACGGCCAGAAGAAGAGCACCGGCCTGGGGCTGGCCTTCGTCAAGGAGATCGCCGCGCTGCACCGCGGGCGCATCGAGCTGGCCAACGCCAAGGGCGGCGGCGCGCTGGCGGTGCTGACGCTGCCGCTGAGTTCAGGACACTGAACGCAGCGGCGAACGCTAGCGGAACATGTCGAGGATGCTCTTGCGTTCCTCGTTCGACGGCGGCGTGCCGATCGGTGCGCCGGTGAGCGTTTCGGCCGGCGGCGTGTCGCCGTCTTCCATGCCCAGCGTGGCCACGCTGTGGCCGGGCGTGAAGTCGTCGAAGTACCAGTTGCCGTCGAGCTGCACCAGGCCCTCGGGCGCGGTCGGCTCGACCACCGGCGTGCCCTGCAGCGCGGTCTTCATGAAGCCGGTCCACACCGGCAGGCTCAGGCTGCCGCCGGTCTCGCCGCGCACGCCCAGCCGGCGCGGCATGTCGTAGCCGATCCAGGCCACACCCACCAGGCCGGGCTGGAAGCCGGCGAACCAGGTGTCGAGCGAATCGTTGGTGGTGCCGGTCTTGCCGTAGAGGTCGTCGCGGCGCAGCGCCTGCCAGGCCTTGCTGCCGGTGCCGCCCTTCATCACGCTGTTGAGCAGCGTGTTCATCACGAAGGCATTGCGCGCCGGGATGGCACGCGTCGATTCGTCCAGCACCGGCGGCGCGTTCTCGGTCAGCACGCGGTCGCGCGCGTCGGTGACGCGCGTGATGAGCTGCGGGCTCACCCGGTAGCCGCCGTTGGCGAACACCGCATAGGCCGCGGCCATCTGCATCGGCGTGACCGAACCCGCGCCCAGCGCCATCGGCAGGTTGGCCGGCTGCTTCTCGCGCTCGAAGCCGAAGCGCGTGACCCAGTCCTGCGCATAGTTCGGGCCGATCGACTGCATCACGCGCAGGGTCACCATGTTCTTGGACGCCATCAAGGCGCTGCGCAGGCTCATCGGCCCTTCGAAGGTGCCTTCGAAGTTCTTCGGCTCCCAGGCCTGGCCGCCGTTGGCCGCGGCATCGAAGACCATCGGCGCATCGTTCACCACGGTGGTGGGCGTGAAGCCCTTTTCCAGCGCGGCCGAGTAGATGAAGGGCTTGAAGCTCGAGCCCGGCTGGCGCCAGGCCTGCGTCACGTGGTCGAACTTGCTCTTGCCGAAATCGAAGCCGCCCACCAGCGCCTTGACCGCGCCGTTGCGCGGGTCGAGCGCGACGAAGGCGCCTTCGACCTCGGGCAGCTGAACAATCTCCCAATCGTCCTTGGCGTTCTTCGCGACACGGATCACCGCGCCGCGGCGCAGCCGCAGCGTGGCCGGGGCTTTCTCCGACAGCGCGGCGCGCGCGGCCTGCAGGCCTTCGCCCGACAGGGTCAGCAGGTCGCCGTTGGCGCGCACCGCGACCAGGTTCTTCGCGCTGGCCGACAGCACCACGGCGGCGATCACGTCGCCGTTGTCGGGATGGTCGGCCAATGCATCTTCCACCGCATCGTCGAGCGCGTCGGCTTCGGTGGGCAGTTCGACGAAGGCTTCGGGGCCGCGGTAGGGCTGGCGCCGTTCGTAGTCGAGGATGCCCTTGCGCAGCGAACGGTAGGCGGCCGTCTGGTCGGTCGCGACCAGCGTGGTGTAGGCCTTGAGCCCGCGCGTGTAGGTGCTGTCGCCGTACTGCGCGAACAGCGTGCGCCGCACCGACTCGGCCACGTACTCGGCGTGCAGTTGCCGCGGGTCGGCCGCGTCGCGCAACTGCAGCGGCTCGGCCGCGGCCTCGGTGGCCTGCGCCGCGGTGATCGCACCGGTCTCCTGCATGCGCGCGAGCACGTGCAGCTGGCGCGTGCGCGCGCGGCGCGGGTTGCTCATCGGGTTGGCGCTGCGCGGTGCCTTCGGCAGACCGGCCAGCATCGCGGCCTGGGCGATCGTGATGTCCTTCAGCGGCTTGCCGAAGTAGGCCTCCGACGCGGCGGCGAAGCCGTAGGAACGCTGCCCCAGGTAGATCTGGTTCAGGTAGATCTCGAGGATCTGGTCCTTGCTCAGCTGCCGCTCCAGCCGCAGCGCCAGCAGCGCTTCGGAGACCTTGCGCGAATAGGTCTGCTCCGAGCTCAGGTAGACGTTGCGCGCGACCTGCTGCGTGATGGTCGATGCGCCCTGGCGCGTGCCGTGGCGCAGGTTCGACAGCAGCGCACGCGCGATGCCCTTGGCGTCGATGCCGCCGTGCTCGTAGAAGCGCGCATCCTCGACCGCCAGCACCGCGTCCTTGAGCACCTTGGGCACGGCATCGATGGGCACCAGCTGGCGCCGCTCTTCGCCGAACTCGCCGATCAGCTGGCCGTCGGCCGTGTACACCCGCAGCGGCAGCTTGGGTTGGTAGTCGGCCAGCGCCGAGACGTCGGGCAGCTTCGCGTCGATGGTGCGCCAGGCGATGCCGCCGGCGGCGAGCAGCACCACGACGGCCGCTGCGCCGGCGATGGCGCCGATGCGCAGCGTGCGGCGGCGCCGGGCCGCGCGATCGGAGGGAGTGGGAGAAGGGAGAGAAGCCATCGGGAGTTCGGGAGATCAGCGCGGGGTCGGCTCGGTCGGAGTCGCCGCGGGGCGCATCGGTTCCTGGCTTTCCGGGAGTACCTGGGTATTGCTGCGCGAAAGCGCATACCAGTCGACCTTGCGGGTTGCAAGCATCAGGGCGGCCAGCATACCGAAGGTCAGCAGGGCGCCCAGTAACAGCGCGTTGCTTTCCGAGGCCAGCAGGCCGTAGAGCGCGGCGTAGAGCACCGCCACATAGGCACCGAAGCCCATGCCGCGCCGCCAGCCGCCCAGCGCGGCGCTGAAGTAGATGGCCAGCAGCGCCACGCTCGCGCCCGCCGCGGCCGCATACGCGAGGCCGAAGGCGAGCTTCTCGGACAGGGCCAGCAGCAGCAGGAAGAACAGCGCGATCGACAGGCCGACCAGGCCGTACTGCACCGTGTGCAGCCGCAGCCGGCCGAACAGCTCGGCCATGAAGGCGGCCATCAGCACCAGGCCGATGAACAGCGCGCCGTACTTGCCGGCGCGGGTGGACATCGCATAGACGTTGAGCGGCTGGGCCAGCGAAACGTCGAAGGTCTGCAGTGGGCCCGCCGGCGGCGCGGCATGCGTGGTCGATGCCATGGCCTCGACCGCCACCGAATCCCCACGGGCCGGCGCGGCGCGCGCCACGTCGACCGCCGAAGCGCTGGCCGTGGCACGGTCGTCGAGCCAGCCCGCGCGCACCTGCTCGCGCGCCGAACTCACCAGAGAAGACACGCGCCAGCGTGCATCGAAGCCCTTGGCGTCGATGCTGCGTTCGGCCGCGAGGAAGCGGCCGCCGAAGCGCGGATGCGCCCAGGGCGACTGCAGGTGCGCGGTGGTCTCGTCGGCGATGGGCACCAGCGACAGCGTCTCCTGGCCGACCACGCCGACCTTCATCTCGAAGGGCAGCGCCTTGCCGTCGAGCCAGGCCGTGAGCGCGGCACCGCCCAGCGGTGCGTGGATGCCGGCACCGAAGGCCTGGTCCGACAGGCCGGGCATGCGTTGCGCGAAGCGCAGCGTCTCGCCCTGCATCGTGAGCGTGGGCGAGCCGTCGAGCCCGCGCAGGTCGCTCAGGTTGAACACCACATAGGGCGTGCGGAACTCCAGGTTGGTGTCCGGCCCCAGGCGCTGCACCTTGCGCGATTCGAAGGGCGCGAAGCCGCCGCTCAGCGTGGCGTCGAGGGCATAGAACGGGATCTTGAAGATGCCGCGGTAGCGCTCCTGTGGCGCCAGCGCGCCCTCGATGTGCAGCTTGTCGGGGAACACCAGGTGTACGCGCTGGGCGCTGCGCTGCACGGTGCCGATCGCCTTGCCGCTGCTGTTGCGCTGCAGTTCGTTCCAGCGTTCGGTGTAGGGCACGACCAGCACCGGGCCGATCACGGTCTGCGGGCCGGTGTAGGTGCTCGCGAGCTCCTCGGCGGCTTCGCGCTGGCTGTCACCGCGGCCGCGGTTGAGCGTGTCGATCTCGCTGAGCGGGATGCACAGCAGCAAGGTCAGCACGATCAGTCCGAGCACCTTGGTGAGGATGGAGTTGCGAAGCATCTGGAAAAGCATGTTGTTGTCCCCTGGGGGCGAGGCCGTGGTGGCGATGCGCCGATGCTCGCCTCGGCGTTGGAAGGCCGTATGAAGGCGCCGCGCACACGCACTTCACGCAGACTTCACACAGCACGCCGTCCCTTCGCACCGCCTTCCCCTGCGCGTCCGACAGTCCTTCCCGTGCCCCGCCAAGGGGAAACGCAGCAGCAAGCAAGCAAGCACCCAAGAAGGAACGACGTCATGCAACACCACACCTCGCGACCCGGACGCTGGCTCTGGGCCGGCACCCTGGCCCTGGCCACCACCGCCTTCGTGGCGCTCACCGCGCAGCCATTGCATGCGCAGGAGGCCGCGCCGCGTGAGAAGACCGAGAGCCCCTACTTCTTCGTCAAGAGCGACGACCCGGCGGTCGACCAGCTGCCGCTGAAGAACACCGCGGTCGACGTGAAGATCTCCGGCGTGATCGCCGACGTGACGGTCACGCAGACCTACCGCAACGAAGGCCAGCGCGCGATCGAAGCACGCTACGTGTTCCCCGGCTCGACCAAGGCCGCGGTCAACGGACTCAACGTGCGCCTGGCCGATCGGCTGATCACCGCGCAGATCCGCGAGAAGCAGCAGGCGCGCATCGAGTACGACGCGGCCAAGAAGGAAGGCAAGACCGCGGCGCTGCTCGAGCAGCACCTGCCCAACGTGTTCCAGATGAACGTGGCCAACATCCTGCCCAACGACGAGGTCAAGGTCGAACTGCGCTACACCGAACTGCTGGTGCCCAACGCGGGCAACTACCAGTTCGTGTTCCCGACCGTGGTGGGGCCGCGCTACCGCAGCCCGGCGGCGGCGGAAAGCTCGCCGCTGCGGAACGTGGCACAGCCGGTGCTGCATGCGGGCGTGCCCTCGAACGCGGGCTTCCAGCTCAAGGTCGCGCTCGACACGCCCATGGGCTTGAAGGAAGTGCGCTCGGCCACGCATGCGATCGATGTGAAGAAGAGCGATGCCGACCGCCATGCGAACGTCGCGCTCACCGCCACGCCGGAGTCCGCCTCGAACCGCGACTTCGTGCTCGACTACCGGCTGGCCGGCGAGAAGATCGAATCGGGCCTGATGCTCTACAAGGGCCAGGGTGAAGGCGCGGAGAACTTCTTCCTCGCGATGGTCGAGCCGCCCAAGTCGGTGGCGGCCAGCGCGATCTCGCCGCGCGACTACATCTTCGTGGTCGACATCTCGGGCTCGATGCACGGCTTTCCGCTCGACACCGCCAAGACCGTGCTCGAGCGCCTGATCGGCGGCCTGCGCCCCAGCGACACCTTCAACGTGATGCTGTTCTCGGGCAGCAACAAGATGCTGTCGCCGAAGTCGGTGCCGGCCTCGCGCGCCAACATCGAGCAGGCGCTGGCCACGATCAAGAACTACAGCGGCAGCGGCAGCACCGAGCTGATCCCCGCCCTCAAGCGCGTCTACGCCGAACCCAAGGCACCCAACGTGTCGCGCACCGTGGTGGTCGTGACCGACGGTTATGTCGACGTCGAACGCGAGGCCTTCGATCTCGTGCGGCGCAACCTCTCGAAGGCCAACCTGTTCGCCTTCGGCATCGGCTCCTCCGTCAACCGTCACCTGATGGAAGGCCTGGCCCGCGCCGGCATGGGCGAGCCCTTCATCATCACCGACCCGATCCAGGCGCCCGAGCAGGCGGCGCGCTTCCGCCGCATGGTCGAGTCGCCGGTGCTGACCAACGTGCGTGCCACCTTCGGCGGCCTCGACGTGTACGACGTCGAACCGAGCGTGCTGCCCGACGTGCTGGGCGAGCGCCCGGTGATCGTGTTCGGCAAGTGGCGCGGCGAAGCCCGCGGCCGGGTGGTGATCGAAGGCCAGAGCGCCAGCGGCCCCTACCGTGAAGAGGTCGAGATCGACGGCCGCACGCCGCAGAACGCCGCCGCGCTGCGCTCCTTGTGGGCACGCCACCGCATCGCCGCGCTCAGCGATCAGGAATCGCTCGAGGGCGGCGACGCCTTCGCCAAGCGCATCACCGAACTGGGCTTGAAGTACAGCCTGCTCACGCAGTACACCAGCTTCATCGCGGTGGACAAGGTGGTGCGCAACCCGGCGCCGCAGAACGCGGCCGGCGTCGACCAGCCCTCGCCGCTGCCCAAGGGCGTGGAAGACAGCGCGGTGGGCCAGGCCCTGGGCGCCGAAGTGCCCAGCACGCCCGAACCCGAGATGCTGGGCGCGGTGGCGGTGGTGCTCGCGATGCTGGCCATGCTGCGCCGCCGCGCGCGCCGCAACGACACGCGTCGCTTCACCTCTTGATCGGGCTCACCCCCAGGCTTGCCCACTGCGTGTGGCAGCGCCCTCCCCCTTCCGGGGGCGACACCGGCGGCCCGGCAAAGCCGGTTCCGCGGTGTCCCTGGAAAAAGCGGGGCTTCACGCGACGGCTGTGCCGAACGCCGTCCTTCTTTCTTGACCGTGACCCGGAGTTTTGACATGTCGCTGGCTTCCATCGCCTCCACCCATCCGCGCTTCATCGACGGCGGGATCCGGCTCGACCGCGTGCCTGCCACCGCCTGGCTGGCGCTGCAGGGCCTGGCGCTCTGGCCGACCTGGACCTGGATGGCCGAGCGCATGCGTGACGGCTCCGACGATCCGCTGGGCCTGCTCGCGATCGCCGCGCTGGCGGCGCTGGTCTGGCAGGCGCGGCGCGAGCTGCGCGCCGCGCCGCGGCTGGGCTGGCTGCTCAGTGCCTCGCTCGGCACCCTGGCCGCCACGGTGCTGCATCCGGTGCTGCCGCCGCTGGCCGCGGGCCTGCTCGCGGTGCTGGCCTGGGCCTGCGGCCTGCTGGCCTTCCTTCCGCGCCGCATGGCCGCGGCCCCGGTGGCGGGCTTGGCGGTGCTGGCGCTGCCGCTCCTGTCCTCGCTGCAGTTCTATGCCGGCTATCCGCTGCGCGTGCTCACGGCCGAGGCCAGCCGCTGGCTGCTGATGCCGGGCTTCGAGGTGTCGCGCGAGGGCAGCACCTTGCTGGTCGACGGCCGGCTGGTGATCGTCGATGCGCCCTGCTCGGGCGTGCAGATGGTGTGGCTGGGTTACTTCACGGCCTGTGCCGTCGCGCTGTGGGCGCGCCGCAGCGACCGCAGCTTCCTGACGCGGCTGCCGCTGGTGGGCTTGCTGGTGCTGGTCGGCAACATCGTGCGCAACGCGATCCTGGTGGCCTTCGAGGGCGCGGGCCAGCCGCTCGGGCCCTGGGCGCACGGCGCGCTGGGCCTGCTGCTGCTCGCCATCGTGTGCGGCGGCATCGCCGTGGCCATGGCGCGGCCTTCGGCGGTGCCGGCGGCCGGTCCGCAGCCCAACCTGTCGGCCCTGCCCTGGCTCGACCGCTGGCTGGCCAACCGCTTCGTGCACCGCATCGCGCACAAGAGCCTGTTCGCCGCGGCGATGGCGCTGTGCACGCTGGTCTCGCTGGCCCAGGCGCTGCAGGCGCCGGCGGTGCCGTCGACGGCGTCGCTTTCCTTCCACGAATGGCCGGCCGCATGGGATGGCGCACCGCTGCGGCCGCTGGCGCTGAGCGAGGTCGAGCAGCGCTTCGCACAGCAGTTTCCCGGCGCCATCGCGCGCCGGACCGACGGCGAATCGATGTTCGTGCTGCGCCAGGTCACGGCGCCGACGCGCATGCTGCATCCGGCGGTCGACTGCTACCGTGCGCTGGGTTACCGTGTGGAGCAGGTGCGGCTGGAACAGGATGCGCAACAGCGACTCTGGCGCTGCTTCGCGGCCCAGCGCAAGCATGGGCAAACCCTGCGAGTCTGTGAGCGCATCGTCGATGCCGACGGGCGCGCTTTCACCGACACTTCAGCCTGGTACTGGGCGGCGGCCGGTGGTCAGTCGCACGGTCCCTGGCAGGCCGTGACCGTGGCGCGGCCGATGTGAGGATTTCGTGGGTCATTTGCTGTGAAGAGAACATTGCGTTTCGTGCTGCTGGGTTTGCTGGCGCTGGGCCTGACGGCCTTTTTCGCCCTGGTGCTGATCGTCCGGCTGGTGCTGGCGCCGGCCAGCGGCGAATGGGCGGCACCGATCGCGCTGGGGCCGGTGCGCTTCGAGGTCGGGGTGCCGACCGCCATCCGATTGGCGACTTCGAGCTGGTTCGCGCCGCACCTGGCCGGCCATTCGATCAACACCTCGAGCGGCACGCTGCAACTGGGCTGGAATGAAGCCGGCCAAAACCTCGAGATGCGCTGCGCGCCCTGCAGCGTCAACGTGCCCGCGCTGGGCGCGCAGCCGGTGCGCGTGGCGCAGCTGTTCGCCACCGTGCGGCGCGACGGCAATCTGCTGGCCGGCCGCTTCGAGGCCCAGCCCGAGGGCGCCGAAGGCGCCGAGACTGGCAACCCCGCCATGGCCGGCGCACTCAAGGGCCGCTGGGACGGCCGCCTCACGCAGCAGGCGCTGCATCTCACCGTGGATGCCGAGGACGCGCCGATCGCCCGCTGGTATGCGGTGATGGTGCCCACGCTGCCCGAACTCAAGCAGGCGCGCATCGCGGGCACGCTGGGCCTGCGCGCCCAGCTGGGCCTGCCAGAGGGCGCGCTCGCGCTGCAGCCGCGCATCGCGGGCTTCAGCGTCGACGGCCTGGGCTCGGAAGCCCTGCTGGGCGCGCGCAGCAGCTGCGGCCCCAGCGCGAAGCTGACCAAGGACAGCTGGCTGGCACGGGCCGTGATCTCGGCCGAAGACCAGCGTTTCTTCACCCACCCGGGCTACGACCTCGAGGAGCTGGGCGCGGCCCTGGCGGCCAACCAGAAGCGCGGCGGCATCGAGCGCGGCGGCAGCACGCTCACGCAGCAGCTGGCCAAGCTGGCGATCACCGGCAGCGAGCGCAGCGGCGAGCGCAAGCTGCGCGAGCTGCTCTATGCGGTGGAGATGGAACAGACGCTGGGCAAGGCGCGCATCCTGCAGCTCTACCTCGACAACGCACCCTGGGGCGGCGCGCTGTGCGGCGCCGAGGCCGCGGCCAGGCGCTACTTCAACCGCAGCGCGCGCACGCTCGAACCCGCGCAGGCGGCCTGGCTGGCGGCCATGCTGCACAAGCCTTCGGCCGAACTGGTGCAGTGGCAGACCACCGGCAGCATCGATGCCGCGCGTTTCAAGCGCGTGGCCGAAGGCATCCGCGGCATCAGCCGCGCCCAGCGTGAAACCCTGCTCAAGGGCGTGGCCGCGGCGCGCTTCGCGGCGCCGTCCTGAGGCCGCTCAGGCGCCGCCGAGCTTCGAGACGATGTAGGCCAGGCTCGTCACCACCGTGATGTGGATCGCGTAGGGCACCCGGTTCTCCGGCTGCGTGCCGGCCATGGCGATGACCGCGCCCACGAGCGTGAGCAGGCCGAGTCCGATCGTCGTCTGAAGGTCCATGGTTTCGGGAAGGCGTGAAGGAAGTCGCGGCGAACCTTGGCGGGGCCACGGCAAGAAGGAAGGAAGGGAGGGAGGGGGAGAGGGGAAGCGAACGGCAGGCGCCGATGTTAACGAGGCGGCCGACCGATGCACGATCGTGGTGCAGCCGGCGTGGCACATGTCTTGCGAAGCGGCTTCCATGGATGCCGTCGCCACCGTCTCTTCCGCCGCCATCGAGGTCGTCGCGCTGACCAAGCGCTACGCCGCCGGCACGCCCGCCGCGGTCGACCGCATCGACCTGCGCATCGCGAGCGGCAGCTACTGCTGCCTGCTGGGGCCTTCGGGCTGCGGCAAGAGCACCACGCTGCGCATGATCGCGGGCCACGAGTCGGTCTCGGCCGGCGACATCCTGCTGGACAACCGCAACATCACCGATCTGCCGGCCGCGGCGCGCGGCACGGCCATGATGTTCCAGAGTTTCGCGCTGTTCCCGCACCTCTCGGCGGTGGACAACGTGGCCTTCAGCCTCAAGATGAAGGGGGTGGCCAGGGCCGAACGCCGGCGCCGCGCCACCGACCTCCTCGAGCGCGTGGCCATGGGCCACCTGGCCGAGCGCAAGCCGGGCGAACTCTCGGGCGGCCAGCAGCAGCGGGTGGCGCTGGCGCGGGCGCTGATCACCGAGCCGCGCGTGCTGCTGCTGGACGAGCCGCTGTCGGCGCTCGACCCCTTCCTGCGCATCCAGATGCGCGCCGAGCTGCGCCGCTGGCAGAAGACGCTGGGCCTGACCTTCATCCACGTCACGCATTCGCAGGAAGAGGCGATGGCGCTGGCCGACACCATGGTGGTGATGAACCACGGCCTGATCGAGCAGGTCGGCTCGCCGCACCAGGTCTACAACCACCCGGCGAGCGAGTTCGTCGCGCGCTTCATGGGCGGCCACAACGTGTTCGACACACCGGCCGGAGCGGTCGCGGTGCGCAACGACCACATGCGGATCGCGTCCGAAGCCGAGGGCGGCACCGGCGTGCCGGCCCGCATCACCGACGTCGAGTATCAGGGCACCTACGTGCTGATCGGGCTCGAACGCGAGGGTGTCGAGAAGGCGCGCCAGGCCGTGTCCGTGCTGCTGGGCGAAACGGCCTTCCTGGCCCGCCTCTGGACCCCGGGCGAGCGCGTGCACCTGTCCTGGGCCGAGGCCGACGTGCGCGTGCTCGGGCCCGGCGTCCAGCGCCCGGCCGCGCCGGCGCCCGCCCCCTCGTCGGCCCTGCGCGACGACACCGCGGCCATCGCCGCCTTTTCAGCCTGAATTCACAGCCACCGGAGACCTTCCCATGACCGAACCCCTCGACACTTCCCTTCCCGGCCTGCAGCGCCGCACCCTGATCCAGGGCGGCGCCGGCCTGGCCGGCATCCTGGCCGCGGGCATGGCGCCCTTCGTCCATGCGCAGGAAAAGATCGTGCTGCGCTACCTGGGCACCGCGGTGAACCAGGACAAGGCCATCGCCGAGAAGTTCAAGGCCGACACCGGCATCGAGATCCAGTACGTGGCCGTGACCACCGACGACGTGACCAAGCGCGCCGTGACCGCGCCCAACAGCTTCGACCTGATCGACACCGAGTACTTCTCGCTGAAGAAGATCGTGCCCACGGGCAACCTGAAGGGCATCGACAGCAAGCGCGTGAAGAACGCCGACAAGATCACCTCGCTGTTCACCAAGGGCGAGGTCGCGGGCAAGAAGGTCGGCGACCAGGGCACGGCGCCGATCAAGGTGATCTACCTCGAGGGCGAGAAGAGCAAGGTGTTCGCCAAGTCGCCGACCCAGTTCATGTCGCTGATCCCGACCACCTACAACGCCGACACGCTGGGCATCCGGCCCGACCTGATCAAGCGTCCGATCTCCTCGTGGGCCGAGCTGCTCAACCCCGAGTTCAAGGGCAAGACCGCGATCCTGAACATCCCCTCGATCGGCATCATGGACGCCGCGATGGTGGTGGAGGCCAAGGGCATCCACAAGTACGCCGACAAGGGCAACATGACCAAGGCCGAGATCGACCTCACGATCAAGACCCTGATCGAGGCCAAGAAGGCCGGCCAGTTCCGTGCGCTGTGGAAGGACTTCAACGAGTCGGTCAACCTGATGGCCTCGGGCGAGGTGGTGATCCAGTCGATGTGGTCGCCGGCCGTGACCGCCGTGCGCAGCAAGGGCATCGATTGCGCCTTCCAGCCGCTCAAGGAAGGCTACCGCGCCTGGGCCTCGGGCTTCGGCCTGCCGGCCACGCTGTCGGGCAAGAAGCTCGACGGCGCTTATGAGTTCATCAACTGGTTCCTCGACGGCTGGGCCGGCGCCTACCTCAACCGCCAGGGCTACTACAGCGCGGTGCTCGAGACCGCCAAGGCCAAGATGGAGGCCTACGAGTGGGCCTACTGGATGGAGGGCAAGCCCGCCACGCAGGACATCAAGAGCCCGGGCGGCGACGTGATCGCCAAGGTCGGCGCGGTGCGCGACGGCGGCAGCTACGAGCAGCGCATGGGCGGCATCGCGTGCTGGAACGCGGTGATGGACGAGAACGAATACATGGTGAGAAAGTGGAACGAATTTGTGGCTGCCTGAAGGCAGTCCACAAATTCGACCCCCAGGCTGCGCTTCGCTTCGCCCTCCCCCTGTAAGTGGGCGACACCAGCGGCCCGGCAAAGCCGGTTCCGCGGTGTCTCACGAACGGGCTTCGCGCTGCTTGCCTCGGAAGAAAAATCACCAGCGCTTCCATGAGCACACCTGTCGCCTCCAGCCACGCCGCCTCCTCGCCCACGCACGCCATCAAGGCCTGGTGGCAGGCCGCGCCCTTCGCGCTGGTGTTCCTGCTGTTCTTCCTGGTCCCGCTGGCCCTGGTGGCGATGGTGAGCCTGTGGAACTTCAACGAGTACGAGCTGATCCCGGCCATCACGCTGCGCAACTACCTGAGCCTGTTCGAGGGCTGTTCGCGGCTCACCGACAACGGCGACCTCTGCGTCACGCTGAGCACCTACCTCAGCACGCTCAAGTTCTGCCTGCTGGTCTGGGGCCTCACGCTGCTGATCGGCTTCGCGGTGGCCTACTTCCTGGCCTTCCACGTGCGCTCGTCGACGATGCAGACGGTGTTGTTCGTGCTCTGCACCGTGCCCTTCTGGACCTCCAACGTGATCCGCATGATCTCGTGGGTGCCGCTGCTGGGGCGCAGCGGATTGGTCAACCAGGGCTTGATGGGCCTGGGCCTGGTGAATCAGCCGGTCGAGTGGCTGCTGTTCTCCGACTTCTCGGTGGTGCTGGCCTTCGTGCACCTCTACACGATGTTCATGATCGTGCCGATCTTCAACTCGATGATGCGCATCGACCGCTCGCTGCTCGAGGCCGCGAGCGACGCGGGCGCATCGGCCTGGCAGACGCTGTGGAACGTGGTGGTGCCGCTGTCGCGCACCGGCATCCTGATCGGCTCTATCTTCGTGATCACCATCGTGATGGGCGACTTCGTCACCATCGGCGTGATGGGCGGCCAGCAGATCGCGTCCATCGGCAAGATCATCCAGGTGCAGACCTCCTACCTGCAGTTCCCGCTGGCCGCGGCCAACGCGATGATCCTGCTGGCCGTGGTGCTGATGATCATCTGGGGCCTGACGCGGCTCGTCGACATCCGAAAGGAGCTGTGATGCAGACCAGGGTACGGGCAGCCGGACGCAGAGGACGCGGAGGTTTGGCAGAGGACGCAAAAGAGAGACTTCGAATCTTTCCTCGTATGAGTCTTTTGCGTCCTTCGCGTTTCTTTGCGTCTTCTGCGTCCGGTCAAGCCCATCTTGCATTCGGAGGCTTGCGGAGATGAGCACCCGCCTCGGAGAACGCCGCGCCGCCGGCTTCTGGCCGCTGGCTTTCGTGTTCGCGCTCTTCGTGCTGTTCCTCTACGGCCCGATGATCACCATCTTCGTGCTGAGCTTCCAGGGCCCCGAGGGCGGCCTGACCTTTCCCTTGCGCGGGGTGTCGCTGCACTGGTTCCACAAGCTGGCCGAAGGCCTGGGCACGGTCGACATCGCCGCGGCCTTCCGCCGTTCGCTGATGCTGGGCGCGGTGGTGATGGTCTTCACCGTGGCGCTGTCGGTGCTCGCCGGCCTGGCCTTCCGCAAGAAGCTCGCGGGCGGCAACCTGCTGTTCTTCGTCACCGTGGCCAGCCTGATCATGCCGTCGATCATCGTGTCGCTGGGCATCGGGCTACAGTTCCGGCTGCTCGACACCGGCATCAAGGATGCACTCACCGCGATGGACGCGACCGCCACCCTCGAGAACTACGGCACCGCGCTGGGCCTGCTCACGTCGGCGCTGGGCGCGCACCTGACCTGGACCCTGCCCTTCGGCCTCTTGATCATGTTCGCGGTGTTCAACCGCTTCAACCCGGCCTACGAGGAAGCCGCGCGCGACCTCGGCGCCACGCCCTGGCAGACCTTCCGCCACGTGGTGCTGCCGCTGATCGGGCCCTCGATCGTGGGCGTGGGCATGTTCGGCTTCACGCTCAGCTGGGACGAGATCGCGCGCACCTCGCAGGCCATCGGCGACGTCAACACGCTGCCGCTCGAACTGCAGGCGCTGACCTCCACCGTGACCACGCCCGCGATCTATGCGCTGGGCACGGTCACCACGCTGGTCTCGCTGGCCGTGATGGCCATCGCGCTCGGCGGCGTGGCGCTGCTGCGTCGCCGTTCCCTCCACCCCCGCCGATGAGGTCCGACCGATGCCCCGACTGCTCGTGATCAACCCCAACACCTCGGCCGCGGTGTCGGCGCTGCTGCAGCAGCATGTGCAGGCCGGCGCGGGCGACGCGCTGGCGGTGCAGACCACCACCGCACGCTTCGGTGCGCCCTACATCGCTTCGGAGGCCGGCTATGCGGTCGCCAACCATGCGGTGCTCGACGCCTGGGCCGCCGAGGTGGCCAAGAACGGCCGGCCCGACGCGGTGCTGATCGGCTGCTTCGGCGACCCGGGCCTGTTCGCGCTGCGCGAAGGTGCGGGCGTGCCCGTGGGGGGCCTGGCCGAGGCCGCGTTCTCGGCCGCGGCCTGGCATGGCCGCTTCGCCATCGTGACCGGCGGCGACCGCTGGCGCCCGATGCTCGCGCGCCTGGCCCATGCGCTGGGCCACACGCAGACGCTGGCCGGCATCCACACGGTGGCGCCCACGGGCGCGCAGCTCGCCGCCGACCCGGTGGGCGCGCGCCGCCTGCTGGCCGAGGCCTGCTGCCAGGCGGCCGAGCGCTTCGGTGCGCAGGCCGTGATCCTGGGCGGCGCCGGCCTGGCGGGCATGGCGGCGGACATCGCGTCGCAGGTGCCGGTGCCGCTGATCGACAGCGTGCAGGCCGGTGCGCAATGGGCCGTCGAGGCGCTCAAGCGCAAGGAGGCCGTCGGCAGCGGCTTCGGCGTCGACTGGCAGAACGTCTCGTGGGAACTCGCGGCCCTGGACTGACGGCGGGCTTTGGCCCCGGCTGACGACGCCCTCGTGCCCGCCATGCCACCATCGCGGCAGATCGGAGCACGACCCCATGACCCAGCCCTACCTCCCCGAGACCCAGACCCGCGCGCAGGTTGACGCCCTGCCGGGCGCCGCCGTGATCGACTTCGGCACCAACTGGTGCGGCCACTGCCAGGCCGCGCAGCCGCTGGTGGACCGCGCCTTCGAGGCCCACCCTGGCCTGGCGCACCACAAGGTCGAGGACGGCAGCGGCCGGGCGCTGGGCCGCTCCTTCAAGGTCAGGCTCTGGCCCACGCTGGTGTTCCTGCGCGACGGGCAGGAGGTCGCGCGCCTGGTGCGGCCCACCGACCCCGCGGCCATCGACCAGGCGCTGGCCGCGCTCGCGCCCTGAGGCTGTCGGCATCCGCCTACCGCATCTCGCGCCGCGGCGATGCGTGGCCAGCACGGCGGCGCTCCTAGATTGCGCGGATGACAGACATCCGCAAAGGCCAGGCGCCGGCTCCCCTCGCGCGCCAAGCGTTCCACGACCGTTTCATGCAGGACTTCCAGGACCCGGCCTTCGGGGCCGAGCAGGCGGCGCTGAAACGCCTGGAAGACATCGCCTGGGACGCCTACGACGAGGGCCGCAAGGCGCCGGTCACGCGGCCCGCCGGCGAGGGTTTCGCGGATCCCACCTACGAGATCTCGGTCGAGTGGCTCGAGACCAGCCGCCGGCTGCGCAAGGCGCAGGAAGCCTGGGGCCAGGCCGCGACACCCTCGCGGGTGCTGCTGGTCAACGGCTCGCCGCGCAACGACGGCACCTGCCCCGGTGAGATCTCGAAGACCCATCGCATGGTGCAGCTCGCGCAGGCCGAGTTCGCGGCCGCGGGCATCGAGGCCGACGTGCTCGACCTGAGCCGGCTGACCTCCGACTACGACCGCCACATCCATCCCTGCAAGGGCTGCGTCTCGACGGCGATGCCGCTGTGCCACTGGCCCTGCAGCTGCTACCCCAACCATTCGCTGCGCCAGACCGGCGACTGGATGGCCGAGATCTACGAGCAATGGGTGTCGGCGCACGGCGTGATCCTGTTCACGCCCACCCACTGGTACCAGGCGCCCAGCGTGCTCAAGTCGATGATCGACCGGCTGGTCTGCGCCGACGGCGGCAACCCCGACCCCAGCAGCACGCACGGCAAGAAGCCGGCGGAAGCCAAGGAACTGGAACTCAAGGGCTGGGACTATCCCAAGCACCTCGACGGCCGGGTCTACGGGGTGGTGGTGCACGGCGACGTGGCCGGCATCGAGAGCCTGCGCCGCAACCTCAGCGACTGGCTCGACTGGATGGGGCTGATCGACGCGGGCCCGAAGGCGCGGCTCGACCGCTACCTGGGCTACTACGAGCCCTATGCGACCAGCCATGAGACCTTCGATGCCGACGAGAAGCTGCAGGAGGAAGTGCGCAACGTGGCGCGCGCCGTGGCGGCCGGCGTCCAGGCGCTGCGCGCGGGCACGCTGGTGCAGCCGGACCGCGGCCTGAAGCCGGCGCGCACCAAGTAGCCGGGCGCCGCGGTTCACGCTTCTTTACCGACGCTCACGCGGCGTTGACGCGGGCGCCAAGGCACCGATACACGCGGCGGCCAAACTTCCTCTCACCTGCTGCCGACAAGGCGACAGGCAGGACACAGGCACCGAGCCCTCTTCCGGGGGCAACGAATCGGCAGGCCGGTGCCTTCACCCTCTGAAAGGAAATGCTCTCATGATCACCGCACGTCAACGCATCCTGTGGGCCAGCCTGCTGGCCTCGGCCACCTTCGCCGCCGCGGCGCAGACGCCTCCGCCCGCCGCACCCGCCGGACCCGAGGCGCGCACCGAGCAGCGCGCGCACAAGCCGCGCGACGGCAAGTTCTTCGAACGCATGCAGGAACGCCGCGTCAAGCACCTGGCGGACCTCAAGGCCAAGCTCAAGCTCAGCGCGGCCCAGGAAGGCGCCTGGACCACCTTCACCACCGCCACGCAGCCGCCGGCACCACCGGCCGCCCGCGCCGACCGTGAAGCGGCCCGCGCCGAGTTCGCCAAGCTGACCACGCCGCAGCGCCTGGACCGCATGCAGGCCCGCCAGAGCGAACGCGCCGCGCGCTTCGCCCAGCGCGCCGATGCGACCCGCACCTTCTACGCCGCGCTCACGCCGGAGCAGCAGAAGACCTTCGACACCGAGGCGCTGAAGCACGGTCCGCGCGGCCATGGTCACCGCGGCCACGGTCCCGACGGCCACCGCGCGCCGCCGCCCGCGCCCAAGGGCTGATCGCACCGGGCCCATGAAAAAGCCCGCGGCATCGCGAGATGCCGCGGGCTTCTTGCCGTTCGACGCGCAGCTTGCTTACTTGGGCGTGCCGGTCGAGGTCTTGGGATTGGTCGGCACTTCCGGGCGTTCGCCCTTCTCGCCGAACTGCGGCTTGGTCTTGAGCGCATCCTGGCGCACCTCGGCGCGCGTGGTGCCGCTCATCACCTGCGGTGTGGCGTTGGGCTGGTTGTTGGTCATGGTGCTGGGCTCGCCGCCCGGCGTGTTGCTGTTGGCCGGGTTGCGGTTCTGCACCCGGGCCTCGGACTTCACCGCCTCGCGCGAGGCCGGCATGCTGCCGTCCGGGCGCTGCGTGGGGTTGGGCACCCCCGCACGCGATTCGGTGCTGGGCTGGCCGGAGGGGGCGGGCGTGCTCATGGTCTGGGCATGGACGGCGCCGGCCGCCATCAGGCCGGCAAGAAGGGTGGCGTGGATCAGGGGGGTGCGCATGTTGTCTTCCTTGGAAATGTTGAAAGTGAAAGAGCGGGCCTCTCGTGACGCCCTGAATTCACCGTAGGAGCCACTTCGGTGCGCCGTTGTGGGGCGTGGGCACGGGCGCCTGTAGGACGTGGCGGGGCATGGGTCGAAGAAGGTGAGGCGTCCTACAGCGCGCACGCGCGCCGGGCCCTACAACCGTCCGGATGCTTTCTCATTCCTTCTTCCTGCCGTGAGCGCCATTCCTTCCGCCGAGGCCACGGTGCCGCCTTCCACGCCGCTGGCGCGGGCGCCGGCATCGCTCAAGGTCATGACCGTGAACACCCACAAGGGCTTCACGGCGCTCAACCGCAAGTTCATCCTGCCGGAGCTGCGCGATGCGGTGCGCACCGTCGGCGCCGACGTGGTCTTCCTGCAGGAGGTGCAGGGCACGCACGACCGCCATGCACGCAAGCACAGCAACTGGCCCGAGGCGCCGCACTACGAATTCCTGGCCGACACCATGTGGCCGCAGTTCGCCTACGGCCGCAACGCGGTCTATCCCAAGGGGCACCATGGCAATGCGGTGCTGTCGAAATTCCCGATCGTCCACCACACCAACCACGACGTGTCGATCGCCGGGCCCGAGAAGCGCGGGCTGCTGCATTGCGCCCTGCGCGTGCCGGGCCGCGTGGGCGAGGTGCATGTGATCTGTGCGCACCTGGGGTTGGCCGAGTCGCACCGTCAGCAGCAGCTCGAGCTGCTCTGCTACATCGTGCGCGACGAGGTGCCGCCCGATGCGCCGCTGGTGGTGGCCGGCGACTTCAACGATTGGCGCGGACGTGCGCACGCGGTGCTGGCCCACGGCGCGGGCCTGCGCGAGGTCTTCCTGCACGCCAACGGCGCCGCGGCCCGGACCTTTCCCGCGCGCTTTCCCCTGCTCCCGCTGGACCGCATCTACGTGCGCAATGCGGGCGTGCATTCGCCCGTGGTGCTGCCGCGGCGCCCCTGGTCGCACCTGTCGGACCATGCACCGCTGGTGGCGGAGATCGAGCTGTGAACGGGCGCCAGTGGAGCGAGGGCAACCGCCTCGAGCTGCTCGAGAACGGCGAGCAGTTCTTCCCGCGCGTGTTCGAGGCCATCCGCGAGGCGCAGCGCGAGGTCATCGTCGAGACCTTCATCCTGTTCGAGGACAAGGTCGGCGAAGGCCTGCATGCGGCCCTGCGTTCGGCCGCGCAGCGCGGCGTCAAGGTCGACCTGATGATCGACGGCTTCGGCTCGCCCGACCTGTCGCCGGAATTCATCGGCGGCCTGACCTCGGTGGGCGTCAAGGTGCGGGTGTTCGATCCGGGCCGGCGCGTGTTCGGCCAGCGGCTCAACGTGTTCCGCCGCATGCACCGCAAGATCGTGGTGGTCGACGGCCAGCGGGCCTTCGTGGGCGGCATCAACTACTCGGCCGACCATCTGCTGGACTTCGGCCCGCAGGCCAAGCAGGACTATGCGGTCGAGATCGGCGGGCCGATCGTCTCGGAGATCCACCGCTTCGTGCTGCATGCGATCGCCGTGGGCGGCAAGGGGCCGAGCTGGTTCCGGCGCCGGCTGCGCGCGGCCCACCACGACCAGGTCAACGCACCCGCGGGCGAGGCGCAGGTGCAGTTCGTCACCCGCGACAACCGCCGCCACACCAACGACATCGAACGCCACTACCGCGCGGCGATCCGCACCGCGCGCGAGCGCATCGTGATCGCCAACGCCTACTTCTTTCCGGGCTACCGGCTGATCAAGGAAATGCGGCGCGCGGCCCGGCGCGGCGTCGACGTGCGGCTGATCCTGCAGGGCGAGCCCGACATGCCGATCGTCAAGACCGCGGCCAGCCTGCTCTACCACCACCTGCTGAATGCGGGCGTGCGCATCTACGAGTACTGCGAACGGCCGCTGCACGGCAAGGTGGCGGTGATGGACGACCGCTGGAGCACCGTGGGCTCGAGCAACCTCGATCCGCTGAGCCTGTCGCTCAACCTCGAGGCCAACGTGATCGTGCGCGACGCCGAGTTCAACCGCACGCTGAGCGAGCGGCTGGACCACCTGATGGCGCACAGCTGCAAGCAGATCGAGGCCAAGGACCTGACCGAGTGGAGCGGCTGGCGCCTGGTGCGCAGCTTCTTCATCTTCCACGTGCTGCGCTGGTACCCCTCGCTCACCGGCTGGCTGCCGCGCCATGCGCCGCGCCTCAAGCCGCTCGACCCGCCGCCGATCCCACAGGCCGGCGCGACGCCGACCGAGGTCGCATGATGGCCACCGCGCCTGCGAGCACCGCGCAGGCGGAACCCGCCAGCGCCTGGCGCCGTGCCTGGCCCTGGGCCCGGCGCATCGGCACCTGGGTGTTCTTCGCGGGCGTGGCCTGGCTGCTGGTGCAGCAGGCGCGTGCCATCGACTGGGACGAGGTGATGACCGCGTTCGCGCGCCTGCCGGCCGCGACGCTGGCGATGGCCGGCGGCCTGGTCGCGCTGAGCTTCCTGCTCTACAGCACCTTCGACCTGCTGGGCCGGCACATCACCGGCCACGGCCTGCGCGCCGGCACCGTGATGGCCGTGACCTTCGTGAGCTACGCCTTCAACCTCAACCTGGGCTCGCTGGTGGGCGGCGTGGCCTTCCGCTACCGGCTGTATTCGCGGCTGGGCCTGGACAATGCCACCATCACGCGCGTGCTGGGCTTCAGCATGCTGACCAACTGGCTGGGCTACCTGGTGGTGGCGGGCACCGCCTTCTGCTTCTGGCCGCTGGACCTGCCGGCCGACTGGAAGATCGGCAACGCCGGCCTGCGTATCCTCGGCGCGGCGCTGCTGGCGCTGGCCGCGGCCTACCTCGCGCTGTGCGCGTTCGCGAGCGATCGCACCTGGCACCTGCGCGGCCACGCCTGGCAGCCGCCCGCGCTGCGCCTGGCGCTGCTGCAGCTGCTGATGTCCTGCACCAACTGGTGCCTGATGGGCGGCGTGGTGTGGCTGCTGCTGCAGCGGCAGGTGCCCTACCCCGAGGTGCTGGCCGTGCTGCTGGTGGGCGCGGTCGCGGGCGTGATCACCCACGTGCCGGCCGGCCTGGGCGTGCTCGAGGCGGTGTTCGTCGCCCTGCTCTCGCACCGGCTGCCGCCGGGCCAGATCCTGGCCGGGCTGATCGGCTACCGCGCGCTCTACTACCTGGCGCCGCTGGCCCTCGCGACCCTGGGCTACCTCGCGATGGAGGCGCGTGCGAAGCGGCTCGCGGCGGGCACGCCGGCCGCTTGAGCCGACCCGCGACAAGGGTTGTTCGCATCACTGTATATTCGTACAGTGAACATCGATCGCAAGCTGGCCATCCTGGCCGACGCCGCCAAGTACGACGCCTCGTGCGCCTCCAGCGGCACGGGCGCGCGCAACTCGGTGGGCGGGCGCGGCATCGGCTCGACCGAAGGCGCGGGCATCTGCCACAGCTATGCGCCCGACGGCCGCTGCATCTCGCTGCTCAAGATCCTGCTGACCAACTTCTGCCAGTACGACTGCCTCTACTGCGTGAACCGCGTGAGCAGCAACGTGCCGCGCGCCCGCTTCACGACCGACGAGGTGGTGCAGCTCACGCTCGACTTCTACCGCCGCAACTGCATCGAGGGCCTGTTCCTGTCGAGCGGCATCATCCAGAGCC
This sequence comes from Variovorax sp. J2P1-31, assembly GCF_030317215.1. Classification (NCBI taxonomy): domain Bacteria; kingdom Pseudomonadati; phylum Pseudomonadota; class Betaproteobacteria; order Burkholderiales; family Comamonadaceae; genus Variovorax; species Variovorax sp. J2P1-31. The sequence continues at coordinate 402,679 of NZ_JASZYA010000004.1, read as the reverse complement.
CCGACCACACGATGGAGCAGGTGGTGGAAGTGGCGCGCGCGCTGCGTGAAGACCACGACTTCCGCGGCTACATCCACCTCAAGACCATCCCCGAGGCCTCGCCCGAGCTGCTGCAGCGCGCCGGCCGCTATGCCGACCGGCTCAGCATCAACGTCGAACTGCCCACTGCCGACGGCCTGGCCGCGCTGGCGCCCGAGAAGGATGGCGCCGGCATCCGGCGCGCGATGGCGCGCATGCGGGTGCACATCGACGATGCCAAGGGTGCCCGCCGCGACGCCGCCGCGGGCACGGTGATGTCCATGCCCGGCGCCGCGCCGCGCCGCGCGCCCGCACCGGTCTTCGCGCCGGCCGGCCAGAGCACGCAGATGATCGTGGGCGCCGACGCGGCCGACGACCGCGCGCTGCTCGCGACCAGCGCGCAGCTCTACGGCGCCTACCGGCTGCGCCGCGTCTACTACTCGGCCTTCAGCCCGATCCCCGATGCCTCGTCCTCGCTGCCGCTGGCCGCGCCGCCGCTGGTGCGCGAGCACCGGCTCTACCAGGCCGACTGGCTGATGCGCTTCTACGGCTTCACGCACGACGAGATCGTGCCGGCCGCCGCCAACACCGAGGCCGGCGCGGCCGGCGGCATGCTCTCGCTCGACGTCGATCCCAAGCTGGCCTGGGCGCTGGCGCACCGCGAGCGCTTTCCGGTCGACCTCAACACCGCGCCGCGCGAGATGCTGTTGCGCGTGCCGGGCCTGGGCGTGAAGGCGGTCGAGCGGCTGCTGATCGCGCGCCGCGTGCGGCAGCTTCGCAGCGCCGACCTCGGCCGCCTGCACGTGCCGCTGAAGAAGGTGCTGCCCTTCGTGCTGCTGGCCGACCACCGGCCGGGCCGCGCGCTCGATGCCGCAGGCTTCGCGGCGCGCTTCAAGCCCGCGCCGGTGCAGGCCTCGCTCTTTTCCGCCTGAATGCCTACAAGGCGCGTGCCTGGCGCGCGCCACATTGCCCGCATGGCAATCCACACCGTCACGCTTTCCAGCGACACCGACTGGCCCGGCTTTCGCGGCGAGGCGCGCGCACTGCTGGCGCGCCAGGTGCCGCCGGAAGACGTGGTCTGGCACACCCGCGCCAGCGCCGAGAGCGACCTGTTCGCGGCGCTGGAGACGCCGCGCGCGCAGGGCGTGGGCAGCGCCTCGGCGATCGTGCCGCCGGCCTTCGTGCGGCTGTGCGAAACCGTGGTGCTGCACGACGACCCGGACCGCTTCGGCCTGCTCTACCGGCTGCTCTGGCGGCTGGTGCACGAGCCCACGCTGCGCCGCGATCCGCTCGATGCCGACCGCGTGCGCGCGCACCACATGGCGCAGGCGGTGCGGCGCGACATGCACAAGATGAAGGCCTTCGTGCGTTTCCGTCCGCTGCCGCAGGACGATGGCGAACCGACGCTGCACGTCGCCTGGTTCGAGCCCGACCACCACATCGTCGAGGCCGTCGCGCCCTTCTTCGTGCGGCGCTTCGCCACGATGCGCTGGGCCATCCTCACGCCCGAGCGTTCGGTGCAATGGCATCCCGGGGCTGCCGCCGACGCGGATGGCGGCGAGGCGTTGCCCACCGAAGGCCGGCTCGATTTCGGCCCCGGCGCGCGCCGCGAGGACGCGCCGCCGGCCGATGCGGGCGAGGCGCTGTGGCTCACCTACTACCGCCACATCTTCAACCCGGCCCGGCTCAAGCTCGCGATGATGCAGAAGGAGATGCCGCGCCGCTACTGGCAGAACCTGCCCGAGGCGGTGCTGATCGCGCCGCTCGCGGCCGACGCCTCGGCGCGCAGCGAGCGCATGGTCGAGGCGCCGCCCACGGTGCCGGCGCGGCGCATCGTGCCCATCGCCCGGCCGCTGTTGGCCGACGAAGACACCTCCGCCGATCCGGCCACCGCGCTGGCCCAGCTGCGGCGCGCCACCGACCGCTGCCGCGAATGTCCGATCGGCGCGCACGCCACCCAGTCGGTGTTCGGCGAAGGCCCGGTGGGCGCGGCGCTCATGGTGGTGGGCGAACAGCCGGGCGACCAGGAAGACCTGCGCGGCCGGCCTTTCGTGGGGCCGGCGGGCCAGCTCTTCGACCGTGCGCTGCACGACCTGGGCTGGTCGCGCGAGGCGCTCTACGTGACCAACGCGGTCAAGCACTTCAAGTACGAACTGCGCGGCAAGCGGCGCATCCACAAGACGCCCACGCAGCAGGAGGCGCAGGCCTGCCTGCACTGGCTGGAGAGCGAGATGGCCCAGGTGCGTCCGCAGGCGGTGCTGGCGCTGGGCGCCACGGCGGCGCGCGCGGTGCTCGGCCGTCCGGTGGCGGTGATGCGCGAGCGCGGCCAGTGGCAGACCGGCCCGCGCGGCGAGCCGGTGCTGGTCACGCTGCATCCCTCGGCGCTGCTGCGCGGCGATCCGCAGCAACGCGACGAAGCCTACGCCGCGTGGCTGGAAGACCTGTCGCGGGCCACCCACGTGGTGCGCGCGGAGGCCGGCGAAGCGGCCCAGCGCTGAGCGTGCTGCTTCAGAAGCGGTAGAGGTAGCGCAGGCGCACGAAGTTGGCGCCGGGGTTCGGCTTCTTGATGCCGCCGTTGGACACATGCTGCAGCCGCACCGAGAGTTCGTGCTCGCCGCGCGCGCCGAAGCTGCGGCCCAGGCCCGCCACCTCGGTGAACTGGAAGGCGGTGCTGAACGAACGCTCGGGCGTGCGATAGACATGGTTCATCACCGTGCCGCCGAGGCCGCCTTCGACGAACCAGGGCGATGCGCCCTGGTCGAAACGGTAGCGCCAGGTGGCGATCACGCCCAGCTGGGCATAGCCGCGGCGACCGTCGCCCCCCACATCGGGCGCGCGCCACTGGCTGGCGAACACATCCCAGGCGAAGGAGCGGCCGTTGACCACCCCGGCACCACTGGGCGACCAGGGCAGCACCGCGCCCAGCGCCCAGGCCTCGGTGTCGGCGCCGCCATGCAGCGCATGCCCACCTTCGACGTAGAAGCCCGGCGTGGCATCGCCATGGGCCAGCGCAGGGGTGGCGCAGAAAAGAAGCGCGCCCAGGGCCAGCGCCGCGCGCGGCCCGATGAACTTGTTTTTCATGGTTCTGGTTCGAGGCTGGGGTGTTGACCCGACTGTCCCGCGAACGGAAAAACCACGCCGCCGGTCATTTGTCTCTGTCCGCGGTAGGACATGCCCCTGTTCGATTGCTGCACCGCAGCATGAAAGGCGCGGCAGGCCTATAGTGGGCTCCTTTGCCACGTCGAAACGCCTGCATGTCCCCCACTTTCTCCTCGCGGTTCTTCAATCCGCTGCTGCTGTGGGCCGACGTCGCCCTCACGACCCAGGAGATGCTGCTGAGCGCCGCCGCCGTGATCCAGCTGCGCACCGAGCGCATGGCCCTGGCCGGGCTGGCGCCCAGCGCCGCGGACCAGGTCGAGTTCCAGCTGATGGGCCAGGAGAAGCTGGCAGCGGTCAGCGAATCGGGCGCCGCCATCGCCAATCAGTTGAACACCACTAGCCAGGCACTCACGCAGCGCACGGTGCGCGACTGGCTGGGCGCCACCACGGCCTGGTTGGGCCTGGCCACCAGCCTGACGCCCGCCCAGGCCGCGGCGCACAGCCACGCGCTGTTGAGCGCCGGCCAGCGCACCCTCGCCAACGCGACGCAGATCGGCAGCGTCGGTGCGCGCGTGGTGCAGCGCGGCCTCAAGCCGATCCATGCGCGGGCCACGGCCAACGCACGCCGGCTGGCGCACGCCGAAGCCTGATCAGGCCGCGACCAGCCGCAGCAGCGTGATTTCCGAGGGCGCGCCGAAGCGCTTGGGCGGGCCCCAGTAGCCGGTGCCCCGGCTGGTGTAGACCCACATGTCGCGCAGCCGGTGCAGGCCGGCCGTGAAGGGCTGCTGCAGCGGCACGAACAGGTTCCAGGGAAAGAACTGGCCGCCGTGCGTGTGGCCCGAGAGCTGCAGCTGGAAACCCGCATCCGCCGCCGCCGGCGCGCTGCGCGGCTGGTGCGCGAGCAGCACGCGCGTGGTGGCCGAGGCGGGCGCGCCCGCCAATGCCGCCTGCGGGTCGCTGGCCTGCGTGGCATCGAAATGCCCGGCCGTGAAGTCGGTCACGCCGGCCAGCACCAGGGTGGCGTCGCCGCTCTCCTCGTCGGTCTGCGCGCCGGCGGCGCCGCGGGCCTCGAGCAGCACATGCTCGTTGAGCAGCACCCGCAGCCCGAGCCGGCGCAGCTCGACGATCCAGGCTGGGGCGCCCGCGTAGTACTCGTGGTTGCCGGTCACCACGAAGGTGCCGTGCCGCGCGCGCAGGTCGGCCAGCGGCGCGATGTGCTCGCGCAGCTCGGCCACGCTGCCGTCGACCAGGTCGCCCGTGATGGCGATCGCATCGGCCTCGAGCCGGTTGACCGCATCGACGATGCGCTGGATGTAGCCGCGCTTGATGGTCGGCCCGACGTGGATGTCGCTGAGCTGCACGATCGAGAAGCCGACCAGCGCGCGCGGCAGGTCGCGGATCGGCACGTCCACGCGTTGCACCGGGGCGGTGCGGCGGGCGTTGAAGAAGCCGACCGCCGTCACCGCCGTGGCCAGCAGCGGCACCGCGGCCGCGCTCCAGCGGCGGGCCGATGCGCCGTCGAAGCGCAGGACGCCGACCCCCTGCGCGGCCCAGCCGAGCAGCAGGCCCGCATCGCGCACCAGCGTGAGCACCAGCAGCGAGGAGAACCAGCCCATGCACAGCAGGCCGAGCCAGCGCCAGACGTCGTGAAGCGGCGGCCGCTGCCGCGAACCCAGGCCCACGAAAGGCAGCGGAATGCTGGCGGCCGAGACGACCAGGGCGAGCAGCAGTGCCAGGGCGCCGACGGGGCTCAGGGCCCACAGCGCGGGCAGCAGGCGCAGGCCGATGTAGGCATGCAGCAGCGCGGTGAGGAGGGACAGGGGGCGAAGCGGCATGCGGATCCGGAAGAGACGGGCGACGCCCGGCAGCGCATCTGTGAGCCGCCCGGCGCGCATTCAAGGCCCCGGAGGCCCGGCACCAAACGAAATCGGCGCCCGCGGCGCCGAAGGGGCCCGAGGCCGCGTTCAGTGGCTGGACGCGCTGACGCCCTGCGTCAGCATGGTGCGCCCGCTCAGCGGCGGCACGTCGATGTTGGACGGCCAGACGAAGCGCGCCGTGGTCGGCATGCCGTTGAACACCGTGAGTTCCTGCGTGAGCGTGACGCCGCCGACCGTGGCTTCGACCGCGTAGTCGCCCGGCTCCAGCCGCGCCAGCATCAGCGGGCCGGTGGCCGTGGCCTCCATCACGGGCTTGCCGGTGTACTTGTTGAGAACCAGCACCTGCACGTCGCCCGGTGCCGCGCCGCGGGCACCCTGCCCCAGCGCGAACTCCAGCGTGGCGGCCCAGCGCGGCGCCACCATCTTGAGGAAGCTGGCCTCGTCCTTGTTGGCGCCACCGCACATGTATTCCACGCCATCGGCCATGCGGATGGGGGGATTGGCCGAAGCGTGCGCTGACATCAGGCCGCAGAAAAGGAGGGCGGCGCCGGCCAGGAGGGGCGCTGCGCGGCGCGAAGTACGGATGAAGTTCATGCTGTGCCGTCGTTCCAGGGTTGCGTCAGGAATTCTTCCCTAGCAAGAGTCGGGCAAGGTACAGCGTTTACGCCTAGATTTTTCTTGATCTCGCGGCGTTCAGGGTGGCAAAGGCGGGCCGCCCGCTGGCCGGTAGCGGCTCGGATTGCCGCCCGCGACCTTGCGCATCAACCGCCGCAGCGCGGTCGCGTCTTCGTAGCCGACCTGCGCGGCCACCTGCTCCAGCGTCATGCGGCTGGACTCGATCAGCATCCGGGCGCGGTTCGAGCGCACGCTTTGCAGCAGGGCCATGGTGCTCTTGCCGGTCGCCTGCCGCACATGCCGCGACAGGGTCCGGGTCGACATCGCGAATTCCTGCGCCAGTTCTTCCACGCTCGGCGGATGGGGCAGCGCGGCCTCGATGCGGCGCACCAGGCGCGCGATCAGCGCATGGCCGCTGGCCAGCATCGCCGGCACCACGAAGGCCCCCTGCGCCTGCCGCCCGTCGATCAGCAGGTTGCGGCCCACCGCCTCGGCCATGGCCACGCCGAAGCGGCGCCGCAGCAGGTGCAGCATCAGGTCGGTCTGGGCGAAGGCGGCGCCGGCGGTGCTCAGCGGGCCGTCCTCGCAGACCATGCGGTCCGCGTCCACCGTGCAGCCCGGCTCCAGGCTGCGCAGGGCCGGGGCCAGCCACCAGGAGGTGGTGACGGTGCGTCCGGCCAGCAGGCCTGCGGCCTGCAGCAGGAACACCGCCGAGCACGAGGCCGCGACCGCCCCGCCCCGGCCCGCATGCGCGGCCAGCGCGCGGGCCGCGCGCTGCATGTCGTCGTCGGCCAGGCGGCGCTGCAGGGTCTCGAGGCTGGCCAGGTTCAGGCCCGGCACGATCCAGCACGAGCCCTCGGCGCGCGGGCGCTGCGGCAGCGGCGTGGCCTCGACGTGCATGCCGCTGCTCAGCGGCACCGAGCTCCCGCCGACCGACACCACGCGCCAGCGCGGGCGGGCCAGCTGCATGGGCGGCGCCAGCATCGAGGCGGCCTCGAGCAGGGCCAGCGTGACCGCCACGCTGCTCGCATAGCTTCCTGGCAGCACCAGGACCGTGAAATCGTTCATTGGCTGAAAACGCTTGAAAGATGTCGAAGTGGACACTCGAAGTCTAGGCCCGCCGGCGCTTCAATGGGCGCTCGACTTTCCACGAAAGAGGCCATGCCCCACATCCTTGTCAAGATTCCGCGCGGCGCCGTCCCCGGCGATGCACACCACCAGCACCCGATGGCGGAGGCCGTGGCATGAGCGCGCGCGACGTGAACCGGCACGACACGCTCGACGACCTCACGCGCCGCGAGCTCACGCTCGACGGTGCGACCAAGACGGTGTGGGTGTCGGGCACCGGGCCGGCGGTGATCGTGATGGCCGAGATGCCGGGCATCAGCCCGCATGTCGCGCGCTTCGCCCGCTGGGTGCGCGCGGCGGGCTTCACCGTCTACATGCCCTCGCTGTTCGGCCGCGACGGCGCGATACCCAGCGCCGAGGAAGGCGCGGCGGTGTTCCGCCATGCCTGCGTGAGCGCCGAGTTCCGCGCCTTTGCATCGAACGCCTCGAGCCCGGTCACGCAATGGCTGCGGGCGCTGGCGCGGCAGGCGCATGGCGAATGCGGCGGCCCGGGCGTGGGCGCGATCGGCATGTGCTTCACCGGCAACTTCGCGCTCTCGATGATGCTCGAGCCCGCGGTGCTGGCGCCGGTGGTGTGCCAGCCTTCTCTGCCGCTCGACGACCCGGCCGGCATCGAGATGGCGCCCGACGAACTCGCCACCGTGCGCCGCCGCCTCGAGGCCGAGGACCTCACCGTGATGGCCTATCGCTTCGACGGCGACAGCTTCTGCCGGGCCCAGCGCTTTGCCGCCTACACGGCCGCGCTGGGGCCGCGCTTCGTGGCGCGCATCCTGCCGGACGCGGCCGCGCACCCGGACCCGCCCCCCTTCTTCGCGCAGCACGTGCGCAGCCCGCACAGCGTGGTGACGGTGCACCTCATCGACGAAGAGGGCCAGCCCACGCTGGCGGCGCGCGACGAGATCCTGGCCTTCCTGGCGATGCGGCTGCAGGCCTGACAGCCGGCTTCGCCAGCCCTTCGCGCGGGGCTTGCCATGATTCGCAATCTACGCACAATCGCGGGGTGCCCACGACACCCATCAGCGAAGTCTTGCGAATGAAATCCAGAAGTTCTGCGAATGTTGCGAATTCATCCGCGGGCGAAAGCAGCCGATGAAGAAGACCTTCATGGGCGTGCGCTTGCGCAAGTTGCGCGCGGAACGCGGCATCTCGCAGATCGCGATGGCGCAGCTGCTGGGCCTCTCGCCCAGCTACCTGAACCAGCTCGAGCAGAACCAGCGGCCGCTCACCGTGGGCGTGCTGCTCAAGGTCAGCCGGGCCCTGGGCGTGGACGTGCAGCAGTTCTCCGAAGACGAGGAAACGCGGCTGGTCGCGGGCATGCAGGAGGCGTTGGCCGACAACCCGGGTGGCGAGGCCGTGGCCCTGCCCGAGCTGCGCGAGATCGCCGCGCAGATGCCCGCGGTGGGCCGCGCGCTGCTGGCCCTGCACCGGCGCAACCTCGATGCGGTGCAGCGGCTGGAGGAGATCGCGCTGCGGCTGGGCGACGACCGCGCCGAGCTGGCGCCGATGCGGCCCATGGCCTTCGAGCGCGTGCGCGATTTCTTCTTCACCCACCAGAACCATTTCGACGCGGTGGACCGCGCGGCCGAGGCCCTGGCCACCGAAGCCCATGCGCAGGGCGGCCCGCTGACCGACTGGCTGGTGCAGCGCCTGGCCCAGCGGCATGGCGTGCGCGCCGTGCCTTCGCACGACGACATGGACGCCAGGCAGCGCAGCTACGACCCGGGCAGCAAGGTGCTGCGGCTGTCGCCCGCGCTCGAGAAGGGCCAGCTCGGTTTCCAACTGGGCACGCAGCTGGCGCTGCTCGAGCATTCGGCGCTGCTCGATGCGCTGGTCGACACGCCCGAGCTGCGGCAGGACCCGCAGGCGCGCACGCTGGCGCGCATCGGCCTGGCCAACTACTTCGCGGGCGCGCTGCTGCTGCCCTACGAGCCCTTCCTCAAGGCCGCGGAGACCTTGCGCTACGACATCGACCGGCTGTCGCGCCGCTTCGGCGTGGGCTTCGAGACCATCTGCCACCGCCTGAGCACGCTGCAGCGGCCGGGCGCGCCGGGCGTGCCCTTCTTCTTCATCCGCGTCGACCGCGCGGGCAACATCTCGAAGCGGCAGTCGGCCACCCACTTCCACTTCTCCAAGACCGGCGGCACCTGCCCGCTGTGGAACGTCTACGAGGCCTTCTCGCAGCCCGGCAAGATCCTGCCGCAGCTCGCGCGCATGCCGGACGGCCGCTCCTACCTGTGGATCGCGCGCACCGTGTCCACGGGCCAGGGCGGCTACGGCGCACCCAGCAAGACCTTCTCGGTTGCGCTGGGCTGCGACATTCGCCACGCGCCGCGGCTGGTCTATTCGCGCGGCATGGACCTCGACGACCCCGAGATCGCCACGCCCATCGGCATGGGCTGCAAGGTCTGCGAGCGCGTGCGCTGCCCGCAGCGCGCCTTCCCCTTCGTGGGCCGGCCGCTGGACGTCAGCGAGAACGAGAGCCGCTTCGCGCCCTATCCGGCGGAAGGCATGGACGTGGGCTGAGGCGCACGCGCAGGGCTGTCGTCAGTCCTGGGCCTCGCGCGTCTGCGCTGCATCCGTGCCTTCGCCGCTGCCGGGTTCGCCGTCACCCGGGAAGCCCTTGGCCTTGTGCTGCTCGCGGCCCATGCGGCTGCCTTCCAGCGGGTCGTCCTGGCCGATCGCGCGGTTCTGCGCGATGTTGCGGCCCGAGGCCGCGCCGCGGTCGCCGAGGCGCGCTTCGTGCAGCTCGCCGGTGGCGGCCGATGCGGCGGCGTTGGCCGGGGTGGTGGGATCGGTGTGCGAAGTCATGGGCATCTCCTGGGCAGCGATGGCTGCCAATGAATGCCTCCATTGAGCGGACCCTGCTGCCGCGCGCGGGCCGGCCGAGGTTGCAGGCGCACGTAGGCGCAGGCGCAGACCGCGCGGCGTTTCAAGCGCCGGCCGCGAAGCGCGCGAGCGCGATCAGGCCGAGCACGAGCAGCAGCACCAGGGTCAGCGCGATGGCGATCATCGGCAACGCGCCGGCCCGGTCGACACGTGCGTCGGCGGCCGCCCGACGCCCGCCCAGGCCGATCAGGCCCCAGAGCACGGCACGCAGGGAGCGGAGGAAATTGGACATGGGGCCTCGTCGAAGCGCGTGAGCGCGATGTCTGCACTGTGCGCTTCGGCGGCCGGCGGGAACAGCATCAGTTCGCGCCGGAACGGGCGTAGCAGTCAGGCAGCGCGTGGGCCACGCCGAGCGCGCGCGGCGGGTTCCGGCGCCTGCGCCGCGTGGCCCAGCCTGGCCACCGAGACCACGAAATCCAGGAAGGCGCGCGTCTTGGCCGGCACGTGGCTGCGCGACGGGTACAGCGCGTAGAGCGGAAAGCGCTCGTCGGCCCAATCGGGCAGCACGTTGACCAGCCGGCCCTCGGCCAGCAGCGTCTCCGCCCCCAGTTCCATCACCTGCGCGATGCCGTAGCCGGCCAGGCAGGCGCCGTGCATCGTGCCCACGTCGTTGACCAGCAGCGCGCCGTCGATGGGCAGCTCGAGGCGCTTGCGCCCGCGATGGAACTCCCAGGGAAAGCGCTTGCCGGTCTCGGGGTCGAGGAACTGGATGCAGCTGTGTTGCGGGCCCTCGAGATCGGCCGGCACGGCGGGCCGGCCCTGGCGCTTGATGTAGGCCGGCGAGGCCACGGTCAGGATGCGCGTGTCGAGCAGCTTGCGCGCCACCAGGCTGGAGTTGCGCGGTTCGCCGAAACGGATCGCGAGATCGAAGCCCTCGGCGATCATGTCGCCCATCGCCTCGCGCGTGATCAGCTCCAGCCGCAGCTCGGGGTGCTGGCGCATGAAGCTGCCCAGCCGCGGCCCAAGGATCAGGCGCGAGAAGAAGGGGTGCACATTGACCCGCAGCCGGCCGCGCACCGCGGCCTGCCCTTGCGCCGCTTCGCTGGCCGCATCCTCCAGGCCGGCCAGCAGCGGCGCGATCTGTTCGTGGAAGCGCCGCCCTTCGTCGGTGAGCGCCACCGAACGCGTGGTGCGCTCGAACAAGCGCACGCCCAGGCGCCCTTCGAGCCGCACGATGGCGCGGCTCACGCCGGAGGGTGTCATGTCCAGCGCGCCGGCCGCCGCCGCGAAGCTGCCGTTGCGCACCACCGAGGCCAGCACGCCCATGCCGTTGAGCGTGCGTTCGTCAAAGGCCATGGAGCGCCTCCTGCATTGATGACATGGAATCAATTCTAAAGTGCTATTCATGCCGTCGACAGCTGGCATGCCGGCGCCCAGAATTCCGTCCATTCGTCATTCAAAGAGAAGGAATTCGAGATGCATGCCATCACAGGAATCACCGGCCAGGTGGGCGGCGTGGTCGCGCGCCGGCTGCTGGCCGCGGGCCAGGACGTGCGCGCCGTGGTGCGCGATCCCGCCAAGGCCCGGGCCTGGGCGCAGCAGGGCTGCGAAGTGGCGATCGCGGACGCGGGCGATGCAGCGGCGTTGACGCAAGCCTTTGCCGGTGCCGAAGCGGTCTTCGTGCTGCTGCCGCCCAACTTCGATCCCTCGCCCGACCTGGCCGAGTCGCGTGCCATCGTGGCCGCGCTGCATGCGGCGCTGGCGGCTGCACGGCCTGCGCGCGTGGTGTGCCTGTCCACCGTCGGAGCGCACCAGCCTCGCGCCAACCTGCTGAGCCAGCTCTCGCACATGGAACAGGTGCTGGGCGAGCTGCCGATGCCGACCGCCTTCGTCCGTGCGGCCTGGTTCATGGAGAACGTGCAATGGGACGTGGCCTCGGCGCGTGACCAGGGTGTGGTCCCCAGCTTCCTGCAGCCACTGGCGCGGCCCATCCCGATGGTGGCCACGGCCGATGTGGGGCGTGTGTGCGCCGAGCTCATGGCCACGGCATGGAGCGGCCGTCGCGTCGTCGAACTCGCTGGTCCGCAGCTTGTGTCGCCGCACGACATCGCCGAGGCCTTCGCCCGCTTGCTGGGCCATGCGGTGCAGGCACAGCCGGTGCCGCGCGACAGCTGGGAGGCGCTGTTCCGTTCGCAGGGCATGCACCATCCCCTGCCGCGCATGCAGATGCTCGACGGCTTCAACGAAGGCTGGATCGCGTTCGAAGAAACAGGCACGGAGCGCCGCACCGGCGAGACCGGCCTGGACACCGTGCTGCGCGGCCTGATCGAACGCAGCGCCGCCTGACTCGGCCGCTCGAGAAAAGGAAAGATCCATGTCACGCATCCTCATCACAGGTTCCACCGACGGCCTGGGCCTGATGGCCGCCCGTCTGCTGGCCGAACAGGGCCACCAGGTCCTCCTGCATGCACGCAACGCCGCGCGGGCCGACGACGCACGGCGCGCATTGCCGCAGGCCGAGGCCGTGCTGGTGGGTGACCTGTCGACGCTGGCGCAGATGCGCGCGGTCGCCGAGCAGGCCAACCGCCTGCCGGTGGCCGACGCCGTCATCCACAACGCCGCGCTGGGTTATCGCGAAAGCCGGCGACGCGTCACCAGCGATGGCCTGCCCGAGCTGTTCGCGGTCAACACGCTCGCGCCCTATGTGCTGACCAGCCTGATCGCGCGCCCGAAGCGCCTGGTCTATTTGAGCTCACTGCTGCATCGCCAGGCAGCGGGAACCCTCGACGATGCGCTCTGGGAGCGGCGCGAATGGGATGGTGCGCAGGCCTATGCCGAGACCAAGTTCCATGACGTGCTGCTGGCCTTCGCGGTCGCGCGCCTCTGGCCCGAGGTGCAGGCCAACGCGCTCGAGCCCGGCTGGGTCGCCACGCGCATGGGCGGCCCGGGCGCCACCGACGACCTGGACCAGGCGCATCGCACGCAGGCCTGGCTTGCGGCAGGCGTCGATCCTGCGACGCAGGTGACGGGGCGCTACTTCTATCACGCACAACAGAAGGAAGCGCTGGCGGCCGCGCACGACGTGCCGTTGCAGGATGCGCTGCTGGCGCTGTGCGCGCGCCTCTCAGGCGTGGCCTTTCCGCGCTGACGTCAGCGTCTCGCTCAGGCCCGGTGGCTGGACAGCACCAGTTTCAATCCCAGCAGCATCATCACGCCGCCGGCCATGCGGTCGATCGCGGCCTTGAAGCGCAGGTAGGCGCGGCGCGGCCGCTCGGACGACAGCGCCAGGGCCACGGTCGCGTACCAGCCCGCCTCGATCGCGAACACCACGGCCACGAGCGCGATGTCGAAGCCCCACGACGGCGCGGCCGGCAGGAAGGCCGCGAAGACGCTGGCGTAGACGATGGCGGTCTTAGGGTTGCTCACCTGCGTGACGAAGCCCAGCGCGAGCGACTTCGACCACGGGGCGCTGTTGCCGGTCGCCTCGCCCGGCACCACGAGCGGCTGCCTGGCAGAGGCCCAGATCCGCACCCCCAGGTAGGCCAGATAGACGCCGCCCGCGATCTTGAGCACCAGGTACAGCGAAGGCACCGCCAGCAGCACGGCCTGCAGCCCCAGCAGCGCCGCCAGCGCGAAGACCACGCCCCCGGCGCCCATGCCCAGCGCGGCCGCCAGGCCGTTGGCACGCGAGGTCGAGACGGCCGTGCGCGCGACCATCACGAAGCTGGGGCCGGGGCTGATCACACCGACCGTGAGGGCGGCGAGCACGCCGGCGAGGGCGGAGAGTTCCTGCATGGGAGAGGCTTTCGAAGAGGTGGACGAAATCTGCGTCGGGACGCGGGAAAGCCGGATCGATCGTGTTCGTCAGCGAAAATGGACGCCAGCCCCTCACGTTCCTGCTCGATCCGAATACTAGACTCCCGTGGCGTCCCATGACTTCCAGGGCTTCATCCTCACCCGTCACTGGCGGGATGCGCCCGAGGGGACCCAGATCGACTACTGGCTGGCCACGGACGACGGGCCGCGCAAGGTCGTCCTGACGGCGCGGACCTCGGTCGCCTTCGTCCAGGCCCTCCACCGCGCCGCCGTCGAGGCCCTGCTGCCGTCCCTGCCGGGGCTGGAACTGCGCGAACTCGCACTGAAGACCTTCGGCCAGGAGCCGGTGCTCGGTGTCTACGCACGGCAGTTCCGCCAACTCGGCAAGCTGGCCCGGGCGCTCCAGGCGCAGCAGATCCCGCTGCACGAAGCCGATGTCCGGCCGCACGACCGCTACCTGATGGAGCGCTTCATCTTTGCCGGCGTGCGGGTCGAGGGCGGACAGCAGGACGGTTCCACCCTCTTCAACGGCCGTCTACGACCCGCGCCCGACTACCGGCCGACGGTGAAGGTGGTGTCGCTGGACATCGAGACCAGCGCCACGGAGGCGCTGTACTCCATCGCGCTCGACGGCGCGGACGACCGCATCGTCTTCATGCTCGGCGAGGCGCCGGACCATGCGACGGCACCGCCGGACTTCCGCCTCGTCTACTGCGCCAGCCGCAGGGAAATGATCGAGCGATTGAATGCCTGGTTCGTGGACCACGACCCGGATGTGCTCGTCGGCTGGAACGTGGTGCAGTTCGACCTGCGCGTGCTGCAGAAGACCGCCGACGCCTGCGGCGTGCCGCTGCTCATGGGCCGCGAGCGCCTGCCCATCGCGTGGCGCACCCACCCGGGCCGCCAGGGCTACCTGTTCGCACCCATGCCGGGGCGCGTGGTCATCGACGGCATCGACGCGCTGAAGGCCGCGATGTGGAGCTTTCCGTCCTTCAGCCTGGAGACCGTCTCCCAGGTGCTGCTGGGCGAGGGCAAGGAGATCGGGGACGCCTACGACAAGATGGCCGAGATCGAGCGGCGTTACCAGGAGGACAAGCCCGCGCTCGCCAGCTACAACATCCGCGACTGCCAGCTGGTGCTGCGCATCTTCGACAAGGCCAGGCTGCTGCGCTTCGTGCTCGAGCGCGCGCAGACGACGGGCCTGCAGGCGGACCACTTCGGCGGCTCCATCGCGGCCTTCAGCCACCACTACCTGCCGCGCATGCACCGGCTGGGCTACGTGGCACCCAACGTGGGCGACATCGCGGCCAAGGCCTACCCCGGCGGCTACGTCATGGACTCAAGGCCGGGCTTCTACGACTCGGTCGTGGTGCTGGACTACAAGAGCCTCTACCCCTCCATCATCCGCACCTTCCTGGTCGACCCCGTGGGCCTGATCGAAGGCGCGACGCTCGACGACCCTGCAGCGATCGTGCAGGGCCCGGAGGGCACCGCCTTCTCGCGCACCCGGCACTGCCTGCCGGACATCGTGACGACGCTGTCGCGCGCCCGCGACGAGGCCAAGCGGGCCGCGAACGAGCCGCTGTCGCAGGCGCTGAAGCTGCTCATGAACTCCTTTGCCGGCGTGCTGGGTGCATCGGAATGCCGCTTCTTCAATCCGAAGCTGGTCTCCGCCGTGACGCTGCGCGGCCACGAGATGATGAAGCTCACCCGCGACTTCGTGGAGCAGCGCGGCTACGAGGCCATCTACGGCGACACCGACTCCATCTTCATCTGGCTCAAGCGCGCGCACACGAACGAGGAGGCACACGCCGTCGCGGCGGCCCTGGTCCGGGACATCAACGCCTGGTGGACCCACAGGCTGCGCGAGGCACAAGGGTTGGAGAACCACCTCGAGATCGAGTTCGACACGCACTACGCCAAGTTCTTCATGCCCACCATCCGTGGCTCGGATGTCGGCAGCAAGAAGCGCTATGCCGGCCTGAGCGTCGATGCCCAACATCGCGAAGAGATGGTCTACCGCGGGCTCGAGATGGCCCGCACCGACTGGACGCCGCTGGCCCGGCAATTCCAGGAGGGCCTGCTCTCGCGCATCTTCCATGGCGAGCCCTACCGGGCCTTCGTGGCCGACTACGCCCGCTCGATGCTGGACGGCCGCATGGACGCGCTGCTCGTCTACCGGAAGCGCCTGCGCCACCGGCTCGACGCCTATCAGGTCAACGTGCCGCCCCAGGTGCGCGCGGCGCGCATCGCCGACGCGCACAACGCGCGGGTCAACCGGCCCCAGCAGTACCAGAACGGCGGCTGGATCCAGTACGTGATGACGCAAGCCGGCCCCGAGCCACTGGAGGCCCGCCGATCACGCATCGACTACGGGCACTACATGGCCAAGCAGCTCCAGCCCATCGCGGATGCGATTCTTCATCCGTTGGGGGAGAGCTTTGGGGCGCTGACTACGGCGCAGCGCGGGCTGTTCTAGCAGCGCATCGAACCGCCTTGGAGCGATTCGACCGCGGCCATGGCCGCGCCTACACGTCGATGTTCGACGCCCGCAGCGCGTTCTGCTCGATGAACTCCCGCCGCGGCTCCACTTCGTCGCCCATCAGCATGGTGAACACGCGGTCGGCTTCGATCGCGTCGTCGATCTGCACGCGCAGCAGGCGGCGCACGGTGGGGTCCATGGTGGTTTCCCACAGCTGCTCGGGGTTCATCTCGCCCAGGCCCTTGTAGCGCTGGCGCGAGGTGGTGCGCTCGGCTTCGCCGATCAGCCACTTCATCGCGACGCGGAAGTCGGCCACCTTCTCTTCCTTGGCGCGCTCGCCTTCGCCGCGCTTGACCACCGCGCCTTCGCTCAGCAGGTCGCGGAAGGTGTTGGCGGCCGTGGCCAGGGCCGCGTAGTCGGCGCCGTGCACGAAGTCCTGCGTGATCACGCTGCTCTTGATGTTGCCGTGGTGGCGGCGGCTGATGCGCAGCACCGGCTTGTCGGTGCGCACGTCGAACTCGCTCGCGACTTCGGCGGGCGCGCCGCTGTCGTTGAGTTCGCGCAGCTTGGCCTGCAGCAGCACGGCCGAGGCTTCGGCCGATGCGGGCGTGTCGAGGTCGAGCGACACGCCGTCGGCGATCGCGCGCAGCGCGGCCGCGTCCATGAACACGCCCAGGCGGGCGATCACGGCCTGCGCCAGCTGGTGCTTGCGCGCCAGCTCGGCCAACGTGTCGCCGGTCAGCGTGGTGGAGTTGGCGCCGCCGGTCTCGATGCTGGCGTCCTTCAGGGCGACCTTGAGCAGGAAGGCGTCGAGGGCCGGGCCATCCTTGAGGTACTGCTCTTCCTTGCCGACCTTGACCTTGTACAGCGGCGGCTGCGCGATGTAGATGTGGCCGCGCTCGACCAGCTCCGGCATCTGCCGGTAGAAGAAGGTCAGCAGCAGCGTGCGGATGTGGGCGCCGTCGACGTCGGCGTCGGTCATGATGATGATGCGGTGGTAGCGCAGCTTGGCGACGTTGAAGTCGTCGGCGCCGCCGCCCGCGGTGGTCGCGCCGGCACGACCGATGCCGGTGCCCAGGGCGGTGATCATCACCAGGATTTCGTTGCTGGTCAGCAGCTTCTCGTAGCGTGCCTTCTCGACGTTCAGGATCTTGCCGCGCAGCGGCAGGATGGCCTGGAACTTCCGGTCGCGGCCCTGCTTGGCGGAGCCGCCGGCGGAGTCGCCCTCCACCAGGTAGACCTCGCACAGCGCGGGGTCCTTCTCCTGGCAGTCGGCCAGCTTGCCGGGCAGGCCCATGCCGTCGAGCACGCCCTTGCGGCGCGTCATCTCGCGCGCCTTGCGCGCGGCTTCGCGGGCACGGGCGGCCTCGATGATCTTGCCGCAGATGGTCTTGGCGTCGTTCGGGCGTTCCTGCAGGTAGTCGGTCAGCAGGCGGCCGACGATGTCCTCCACCGGCGCGCGCACTTCGCTGGACACCAGCTTGTCCTTGGTCTGGCTCGAGAACTTGGGCTCGGGCACCTTCACGCTCAGCACGCAGCACAGGCCTTCGCGCATGTCGTCGCCGGTGACCTCGACCTTGGCCTTCTTGGCCAGCTCGTTCTCTTCGATGTACTTGTTGATGACGCGGGTCATCGCGGCGCGCAGGCCGGTCAGGTGGGTGCCGCCGTCACGCTGCGGGATGTTGTTGGTGAAGCACAGCACCTGCTCGCTGTAGGCGCTGTTCCACTGCATCGCGACCTCGACGCCGATGTGCGTGCCGGGGATGCCACCGTAGGTCTCGGCCGGCTTCTCGCCCATCGCGTAGAACACGTTGGGGTGCAGGACGGTCTTGCCCTTGTTGATGAACTCGACGAAACCCTTGACGCCGCCGGCGCCCGAGAAGTCGTCTTCCTTGCCGGTGCGTTCGTCCTTCAGCCGGATGCGCACGCCGTTGTTCAGGAAGCTCAGCTCGCGCAGGCGCTTGCTCAGGATCTCGTAGTGGAAATCGTTGTTCTCCTTGAAGATTTCCGTGTCGGGCAGGAAGTGGACTTCGGTGCCGCGCTTGTCGGTCTCGCCGACGATCTTCATGGGCGAGACCTCGAAGCCGTTCACGGTCTCGAGCAGGCGGTTCTGCACGAAGCCGCGGCTGAATTCGAGCTCGTGGATCTTGCCTTCGCGGCGCACGATCAGTCGCAGCGTGACGCTCAGCGCGTTCACGCAGGACACGCCCACGCCGTGCAGGCCGCCCGAGACCTTGTAGCTGTTCTGGTTGAACTTGCCGCCGGCGTGCAGCTCGGTCAGCGCGATCTCGGCGGCCGAGCGCTTGGGCTCGTGCTTGTCGTCCATCTTCACGCCGGTCGGGATGCCGCGGCCGTTGTCGGTGACGGAGATCGAGTTGTCGGAGTGGATGGTGACGACGATGTCGTCGCAATGGCCGGCCAGCGCCTCGTCGATGGAGTTGTCCACCACCTCGAACACCAGGTGGTGCAGGCCGGTGCCGTCGGAGGTGTCGCCGATGTACATGCCGGGGCGCTTGCGCACCGCTTCCAGCCCTTCGAGGATCGTGATCGAGCCCTCGCCATACGAGGTGTCGGCGGGCGTGACTTCAATCGGAATCGCGCTCTCGATTTCCGGGGTGTAGACCGGTTCGGTGTGCGGAACTTCCGGCTTGTTTTCTTCGCTCATAGGACTCTTTCAAACTCTCTCATAACGGATGGGCGGCGATTCCGCTCTCATTCCAGGAACACCGCGGAACCGGCTCCGCCGGGCCGCCGGTGTTGCCCCCTCGAGGGGGAAGGCGCACGCGACACGCAGTGCGCGCAGCCTTCGGGGGTGGGCTAGATCCTCATCGGCATCACGACGTACTTGAAGGATGCGTTCTCGGGGATGGTCAGCAGCGCCGAGCTGTTGGAGTCGGCCAGGTCCAGCTTGACCATGTCCTGGCTCATGTTGGCCAGCGCGTCGATCAGGTAGGTCACGTTGAAGCCGATCTCGATGGCGTCGCCGCCGTAGTCGATGTCGAGCTCGTCCTGTGCCTCTTCCTGTTCGGCATTGCTCGAGGCGATGCGCAGCGTGCCGGGCTCGAGGTTGAGCCGCACGCCCTTGAACTTGTCCGAGGTCAGGATCGCGGTGCGCTGCAGGCTGGCCAGCAGCGTGGCGCGTCCCAGCGTGACGCTGTTCTTGTGGGCCTTGGGGATCACGCGGTTGTAGTCGGGGAACTTGCCCTCGACCAGCTTGGTGACGAACTCCATGCCGCCGAAGCTGAACTTGGCCTGGTTGTTGGCGAACTGCATGTCGATCGCGCCTTCGGCGTCGGACAGCAGGCGCTGCATCTCGATCACGGTCTTGCGCGGCAGGATCACTTCCTGGCGCGGCACCTCGACCTCGAGCATCGCCGAGGCGAAGGCCAGGCGGTGGCCGTCGGTCGCGACCAGGCTCAGCTGCTTGCCTTCGGCCACGAACAGGATGCCGTTGAGGTAGTAGCGGATGTCGTGCACCGCCATCGCGAAGGACACCTGGCCCAGCAGGTCCTTGAGCGTCTTCTGCGGCACGCTGAACACCGGGCCGAAGTTGGCCGCTTCCTGCACCAGCGGGAAATCCTCGGCCGGCAGCGACTGCAGCGTGAAGCGGCTCTTGCCGCCCTTGAGCACCAGCTTGCTGGCGCTCGACTCCAGGCTCACGGTCTGGTCGGTGGGCATGGTGCGCAGGATGTCGATCAGCTTGCGCGCGCCGATGGTGGTCGTGAAGTTGCCTTCGTCGCCGCCGAGTTCGGCCGAGGTGCGGATCTGGATCTCCAGGTCGCTGGTGGTGAGCTGCAGCTGGCCGCCGGTCTTGCGGATCAGCACGTTGGCCAGGATCGGCAGCGTGTGACGCCGCTCCACGATGCCCGCCACCGACTGCAGTGCGGCGAGGACTTTGTCTTGTGTTGCCTTCAGGACGATCATGTCGATTACCTCTTCCTCGTTTGTTCGTTCGTTCGAATCGTTGGTGTGCGGCGACTGGCGTGGCGGAAGCGCGCGCTCAGCCCTTGAGGGTCTGCTCGAGCACGTGGAGCTGCTGGTTGAGCTCGGTGAGCTGCTGGCGCTCGCCCGAGATCTTGCGCACCGCATGCAACACCGTGGTGTGGTCGCGTCCGCCGAACAGCTCGCCGATCTCCGGCAGGCTCTTCTGCGTCAGCTCCTTGGCCAGGTACATCGCGATCTGCCGCGGCCGCGCGATGCTGGCCGGGCGTTTCTTGCTGTACATGTCGGCGACCTTGATCTTGTAGTAGTCGGCCACCGTCTTCTGGATGTTTTCCACAGAGATCTGCCGATTCTGGATCGACAGCAGATCGCGCAGCGCCTCGCGCGCCAGGGCGATCGAGATCTCCTTCTGGTTGAAGCGCGAATACGCCAGGATCTTGCGCAGCGCGCCTTCGAGCTCGCGCACGTTGGAGCGCACGTTCTTCGCGACGAAGAAGGCCACCTCTTCGGGCATCTCGGCCGATTCGGCGCGCGCCTTGTTGATCAGGATGGCCACGCGCATCTCGAGCTCGGGCGGCTCGATCGCCACCGTCAGGCCCGAGTCGAAGCGCGACACCAGCCGCTCGTGGATGTCGGCCAGGCCCTTGGGATAGGTGTCGCTGGTCATCACGATGTGCGACTTCTTGGCCAGCAGCGCCTCGAACGCGTTGAAGAACTCTTCCTGCGTGCGGTCCTTGTTGGCGAAGAACTGCACGTCGTCGATCAGCAGCAGGTCGAGCGAGTGGTAGCGTTCCTTGAATTCGTCGAAGGTCTTGCGCTGGTAGGCCTTGACCACATCCGAGACGAACTGCTCGGCGTGGATGTAGAGAACCTTGGAGTCCGGCTTGTCGGCCAGCAGCCGGTTGCCCACCGCGTGCATCAGGTGGGTCTTGCCCAGGCCGACGCCGCCGTAGATGAACAACGGGTTGTACAGATGGCCGGGCATGCCCGAGACGTGCATCGCCGCGGCGCGCGCCATGCGGTTGGCCGTGCCTTCCACCAGCGTGTCGAAGGTGAGGCCGGAATTGAGCCGGTTCTTGAACGCGGCCAGGGCCGGGTCCTCGCCCAGGCCCGCCACTTCGCGCGGCACATCGGTCTCGACCAGGGCGGCCATCGGCGACTGGCGCACGGGCGCTTCACGCGCAGCGAGCGCCAACTCCACGGACACGGGCTGGCCGTAGATCTTCTCGGCCATGGCGGCGATCTTGCCGGCGTACTGGGCCCGGATCCAGTCGAGCTTGAAGCGGTTGGCGACGAAGACCGTCATGCGCGACAGGTCGTCCGTGACCTGCGCCGTCAGCGGTTTGATCCAGGTATTGAACTGTTGCTCCGACAGCTCCTGCGCGAGTTGGTCGACGCAGGCCTGCCAGAGGCTGTCACCCGCGCCGTCGTTCGGCATGGGCGGGTTGAAATGGGGGGTGTCCCTCGGTCATTTTCTGGTTGTCGTGTTGTGGATAGATGCTTCTGGGAAGCGCCGGGCATTCTAACTTGTCAAAGCCTTATCCACACCGTTGCACACGCCCCCGCAAGCACCCACCGAAACCCCTGGTTTGGTGGTTCGTCAAATGTTTGCGATAATCTTCGGTTCCCCTGAAAGCCTCTTTTGTGTGTTTCGGGGCGATCCCGAAAAACCCGAATCGAGGGCATCGCCGCATGGCGTCCCAGACATTCCACCCGTCGCACCCAGGGGCACGCCCCGGGCGCCAGGAAACCTCATCATGAAACGCACTTACCAAGCTTCCAAAGTCCGCCGCGCCCGTACCCACGGCTTCCTGGTCCGCATGAAGACCCGCGGCGGCCGCGCCGTCATCAACGCACGCCGCGCCAAGGGCCGCAAGCGCCTGGCCGTCTAAGGCCCGAGCAAGACGGCACTCAGCTGGACGTGCCGCTCGCGCCCGCCGCTCCCGTTGGCTTGTCGCGGCCGTCTTCCATGCAACGGCTGAAGACGCGCGCGCAGTTCCAGGCCGTCCTCGCCGGAGCGACTGTGGCGCGCACCACCCATTTCGCCCTGCACCGCTGCGCGCTCGACGCGCCGGCGGGCGATGCCGCGCCCCTGTTCGGCGTCGCGCCGGACGTGTGGGTGGGGGCCATGGTGCCCAAGCGCTGGGCGCGCCGCGCGGTCACGCGCAATGCCATCAAGCGGCAGATCTACACCGTGAGCGCCCTGGCCGAGGCCTCGTTTCCGCAGGCCGCGCATGTGGTGCGCCTGCGCGCCGGTTTCGATCGCAAGCAATTCGTGAGCGCCACCTCGGACAAGCTCAAGGCCGCCGTGCGCGCCGAACTCGAACAACTGCTTCAGCGGGCCCGCGCGGCACGGCCATGATCCGGCGCCTGCTCATCGGCCTGGTCAAGGCCTACCGCCTGCTGTTGAGCCCCTGGCTCGGCCAGTCCTGCCGTTTCGAGCCCACCTGTTCGCGCTATGCCATCGAGGCGCTCGAAGTCCACGGCGCCGCCACCGGCAGCTACCTGACCCTGCGCCGTCTCGCGCGCTGCCAGCCCTGGTGCCAGGGCGGCCACGATCCGGTGCCTCCTTCGAAGGCCCAGCGTCCCGGTTCCGGGGCGCTGTTCTCCTTTCTCTCCTCCGACAAGAAGTCTTCTTCATGAACGATATTCGCCGCACCATCTTGCTGGTGATCTTTGGTTTCTCGCTGGTGATGCTGTGGGACCAATGGCAGGTCCACAACGGCCAGAAGCCGACCTTCCTGCCGGGCAAGCCGGCCGCCACCGCACCGGCCGCGACGCCGGCGCCCGGCGGTACGGCCCTGCCGAGCGCGGCCGGCGTGGCGGGCGGCACGGCCACCGTGCCGGCGCAGGTCGAGGCGACGGCGATCGGTGAGAAGGTGACGGTGTCCACCGACCTGTTCACCGCCGTGCTCGACGGCCAGGGCGGCACCTTGTCGAACCTGCAGCTGCGCAAGTACGACGACCAGACCAACCACAACGGCTTGGTCGACACCGTCAAGCGCCTGATCGGCCAGCCGGTGCCGCCGAACGAGGTCAAGAACGTCACGCTGATGGAAGACGGCTCGCCCGCCTCGCGCTACGTCGCGCAGACCGGCCTGCTCAACCCCGTCGACAGCGGCGCGCGCTTCCCGAACCACCTGAGCCTGATGACGGCCAAGGCCGGTCCGCGCGAAATGGCCGACGGCCAGAATTCGCTGGAGATCTCCTTCGAATCGGAACCCGCGGGCGGCCTCAAGTACGTCAAGACCTACCAGTTCCTGCGCGGCGACTACTCGATCCGCGTCAAGCACCAGATCGTCAACGTGAGCGACAAGCCGCAGGACGCGCAGCTCTACCTGCAGCTGGTGCGCCACGGCACGGTCGCCGGCGGCACCATGTTCGGCACCAACACCTTCACCGGCCCGGCCTTCTACACCGACGAGAAGAAGTTCCACAAGGTCGCGTTCACCGACATCACGAAGAACAAGGCCGACCTGCCGCCGCCCGCCACCAACGGCTGGGTCGCGATGGTCCAGCACTACTTCGTGTCGGCCTGGCTGCTCAACGCGCCGGACAGCCTGCACCTCAAGCGCGAGTTCCGCGCGGCCGACCTGGGCAACAACCTCTATTCGGCCGCCATGGTGCTGCCGCTGGAACCCATCGCCGCAGGCGCCACCAAGACCATCGACACCAGCCTGTTCGCCGGCCCCGAAGAAGAGAAGAAGCTCGAGGCGCTGGCGCCCGGCCTCGAACTGGTCAAGGACTACGGCATCTTCACCATCATCTCGAAGCCGCTGTACTGGCTGCTGAACCAGCTGCACGGCCTGCTGGGCAACTGGGGCTGGTCCATCGTCGCGCTGGTGGTGCTGCTGAAGGCGGCCTTCTACTGGCTCAACGCCAAGGCCTACGCGAGCATGGCCAAGATGAAGGGCATCAACCCCAAGATCATGGAGATGCGCGCCCGCCTGAAGGACAAGCCGCAGGAGATGCAGCAGGAGATGATGCGCATCTACCGCGAGGAAAAGGTCAACCCGATGGGCGGCTGCTTCCCGATCGTGATCCAGATCCCGGTGTTCATTGCGCTCTACTGGGTGCTGCTGTCCTCGGTCGAGATGCGCCACGCGCCCTGGATCGGCTGGATCCATGACCTCTCGGCACCCGATCCGTGGTTCATCCTGCCGGTGGTGATGACGCTGACTTCGCTGTTCCAGACCTGGCTCAACCCGACGCCGCCGGACCCGATGCAGGCCAAGCTGATGTGGATCATGCCGCTCGCGTTCAGCGTGATGTTCATCTTCTTCCCGGCCGGCCTGGTGCTGTACTGGATTACCAACAACGTGCTGTCGATCGCGCAGCAGTGGTTCATCAACAAGCGGCTGGGCGTGCTGGGCAAGTAAGCCCGGCATCGACCTCCCGTTCCCCCGAGGGCCGCGCAAGCGGCCCTTCTCGTTTCCACGTCTGATGAAAGAATAGGCCCATGCTCGCTCGCACCTCCGACCCGATCGTCGCCATCGCCACCGCGCCCGGCCGCGGGGCCGTGGGCATCGTCCGGGTGTCCGGGCGCGGCATCTCCGCGCTGGTAGAGGCGCTCTGCGCCCGGCCGCTCAAGCCGCGCGAGGCGACCTACCTGCCCTTCCGCGATGCGGCCGGCGAGGCCATCGACCACGGGCTGGCGCTGCACTTCCCGGCGCCGCATTCCTTCACCGGCGAAGACGTGCTGGAGCTGCAGGCCCATGGCGGCACGGTGGTGCTGCAGCTGCTGCTGGCGCGCTGCCTCGAGGCCGCGGCCGAAGTCGATGCGACCACCGGCCGCCCGCGGCTGCGCGGCCTGCGCGTGGCCGAGCCGGGCGAGTTCAGCCAGCGCGCCTTCCTCAACGGCAAGGTCGACCTGGCGCAGGCCGAGGCCATCGCCGACCTGATCGACGCCAGCACCGAGGCCGCGGCCCGCAGCGCCGGGCGCTCGCTGTCGGGCGCCTTCTCGCGCGAGATCCACACGCTGCGCGATGCGCTGATCCACCTGCGCATGCTGGTCGAGGCCACGCTCGACTTCCCCGAGGAGGACATCGATTTCCTGCAGAAGGCCGACGCCACCGGCCAGCTCGCCGCGCTGCAGGCGCAGCTGGTGGCGGTGCGCCAGCGGGCGCGCCAGGGCGCGCTGCTGCGCGAGGGCATCAAGGTGGTGATCGCGGGCCAGCCCAACGCGGGCAAGAGCTCGCTGCTCAATGCGCTGGCCGGCGCCGAGCTGGCCATCGTGAGCGCGATCGCCGGCACCACGCGCGACGTGGTCTCGCAGACGCTGCAGATCCACGGCGTGCCGCTGCATGTGGCCGACACCGCGGGCCTGCGCGAGAGCAGCGACGAGGTCGAGCGCATCGGCGTGGCCCGCGCCTGGGACCAGATCGAGAGCGCCGACGCGGTGCTGTTCCTGCACGACCTCACGCGCGCCGGATCGCCCGACTACGCGCGGGCCGACGCCGACATCCTGCGCACGCTGCGCGAGAAGCTGTCGGCCAGCGTGCCGGTGCTCGACGTCTGGAACAAGCAGGATGCCGCGAGCGCGCCCGCGCCGGCCGACGGCCTCGCGCTGTCGGCCAAGACCGGCGAGGGGTTGGAGGCGCTGCGCATGCGGCTGCTCGAGGTGGCCGGCTGGCAGGCCGTGCCCGAAGGCCTCTACCTCGCGCGTGCGCGCCATGTGGACGCGCTGGGTCGCGTGGCCGTGCACCTGGACATCGCCGCGGCGCAGCTGGCGGCCCGCATGCCGGCCCTCGACCTGCTGGCCGAAGAGCTGCGGCTGGCGCAGAACGCGCTCAACGAGATCACCGGCGAGTTCGGCTCGGACGACCTGCTGGGCGTCATTTTTTCCCGTTTTTGCATAGGAAAGTAGTAACTTCCGGCTCACATGTAGTAACATTTTGGACTACATTTCGCCCACCCACTTTTCGACCAAGGGACCTGCGCCATGGCCTCCGCGATCCAGAACCTTTGCGATGCGATCGCGCAGAACACCAGCTATGACGCCTTCACGCCGGCGCTGAGTGCATCGCAGTGGGAGCTTCTGGCCGGCTACATGCAACGCTTCGAACTCGCGGCCGGCCAGACTTTGATCGACCAGGGCGCCAAGGACAGCACCGTCTTCCTGATCGAGAGCGGCGTGCTCAGCGTGCACCTCGCGGGCAGCAAGGGCCAGATGCAGCTGGCGATCCTGAGCCCCGGTTCGGTGGTGGGCGAAGGCGCCTTCTTTTCGCGCCTGCCGCGCTCCGCCAACGTGGCGGCCATCGCCGATGCCTGGATCTGGCGGCTGACGCCGGGCCGCTTCACCGAACTCGCGAACCGCCAGCCCACGCTGGCGCTGGAAGTGGTGCAGGCCCTGGGCAGCGTGATCGCCAAGCGCATGGTCGACCGGCTCAAGCGGATCGCAGTGACCTGAAGCGCCGGGCGCTCAGCCCTTCTGCAGCTTGTCGATGGCCACCGCCAGCGCGTCGGGCTTGCCCGACAGCACCAGCGTGTCGGCGTCGCCCAGCACCGTGTCGTCCACCGCCGGCGCGGCCGCGCCGTTGCGCCGCCGGATGCCGACGATGCGCACGCCCACCGCGTGCAAGGCCACCTGCCCCACCGTCTGGCCGATGGCGCGCGCGCCGGTGCTCAGCGTGAAGCTGTTGAGCCGCGCATGGTCGAGCTCGTCGGCCTTGTCGTCGTCGGCGCCGTGGAAGTAGCCGCGCAGCAGGTTGTAGCGCGCATCGCGCTGGTCCTGCACCACGCGGATCACGCGCCGCATCGGCACGCCGACCAGCGCCAGCGCGTGGCTGGCCAGCATCAGCGAGCCTTCGATGGCCTCGGGCACCACCTCGGTGGCGCCGGCGGCCTGCAGCTTCTCCAGGTCGAGGTCGTCCTGCGTGCGCACCACCACCGGCACCTGCGGCGCATGGGTGCGGGTATTGGCCAGCACCTTGAGCGCGCCGGGCACGTCGAGGTAGGTCACGACCACCGCGCTGGCGCGCGCCAGGCCGGCGGCCATCAGCGCCTGCAGCCGCGCGGCGTCGCCGAACACCACCGAGTCGCCGGCGGCCGCGGCCTGGCGCACGCGGTCCGGGTCGAGGTCGAGCGCCATGTAGGGGATGCCCTCGCGCTCGAGGATGCGCGCCAGGTTCTGGCCGCAGCGGCCGTAGCCGCAGATGATCACGTGCTGCGCGGTGTTGATGGTCTTGCGCGCGATGCTGGTCATCTGCAGCGACTGCTGCATCCAGTCGCTGGCCACCAGCTTGCGCACGATGGTGTTGCTGTAGAGGATGATGAAGGGCGTGGCCAGCATCGACAGCACCATCGAAGCCAGCACCGGGTTGGCCAGCCAGGGTGGCAGCAGGCTGCGGTCCTGGGCCAGCGTGAGCAGCACGAAGCCGAACTCGCCGGCCTGCGCCAGGTAGAGGCCGGTGCGCAGCGACACGCCGGTGGTCGCGCCCAGCCCGCGCGCCAGCAGCGTGACCAGCCCCAGCTTGAAGGCCAGCGGCAGCACCAGCAGCACCGCCACCAGCAGCCATCGCTCGATCACGATGTGCCAGTCGAGCGACATGCCGATGGTGATGAAGAACAGGCCCAGCAGCACGTCGTGGAAGGGCCGGATGTCGGTCTCCACCTGGTGCTTGTATTCGGTCTCCGACACCAGCATGCCGGCGATGAAGGCGCCCAGCGCCAGACTCAGGCCCGCGAGCTCGGTCAGCCACGCGAGGCCCAACGTGATCAGCAGCAGGTTGAGCATGAACAGCTCCTCGCTGCGCCGGCGCGCCACCAGCGTGAGCCACCAGCGCATCACGCGCGGCCCGCCGTAGAGCAGGATGCCGACCAGGAACACCGCCTTGGCCATGGCGATCGACAGCGCCTTGAACAGCGCCTCGGGCGGCGCGCCCAGCGCCGGGATCAGCACCAGCAGCGGCACCACCGCCAGATCCTGGAACAGCAGCACGCCCATCACGCGCTTGCCGTGCTCGCTCTCGAGCTCGAGCCGCTCGGCCATCAGCTTCACCACGATGGCGGTGCTGCTCATGGTGAGCGCGCCCGACAGCGCCAGCGCGGTCTGCCAGCCCAGCTGCCAGGCCGGCGGCAGCAGGCGCGCGAGCAGCAGCGCGGCGACGGTGGCCAGGCTCATGGTGAGCACCACCTGCATCAGCCCGAGCCCGAACACATGCTTGCGCATCGCGCGCAGCTTGGGCAGGCTGAATTCGAGCCCGATCACGAACATCAGGAACACCACGCCGAACTCGCCCAGGTGCCGGATGCCCTCGTTGTTCTGCGCCAGCGCGAAGGCGTGAGGGCCGATCAGCACGCCCGCCGTCAGGTAGCCCAGCATCGGCGGCAGCTTGAGCGAACGGCAGACCACCACCCCGATCACCGCGGCCAGCAGGTACAACAGCGTGAGATCGAGGGAGGACATCACCCGATGCTAGCAAGGGCCATGCACACGGCGCATCCAGGGCTTCGCAAGGCCATGCGGCGGCGCGGCGCGGTCCGCGGGGCGTCCGACCGATAAAATCCGGGCGATGAGCACCCGCCCCCCCCAGGCCTTCGCGGCCGACCCCGAGACGCTGTTGGCGCGGGCACGTACCACCTTCGAGATCGAAGCCGCCGCCGTGCTGGGCCTGAAGTCGCGCATCGGCCCCAGCTTCGTCGAGGCCGTGCACAAGATCCTGGCCGTGCGCGGCCGGGTCGTGGTGATGGGCATGGGCAAGAGCGGCCACGTGGGCCGCAAGATCGCCGCCACGCTGGCCTCGACCGGCACACCCGCGATGTTCGTGCACCCGGCCGAGGCCAGCCACGGCGACCTGGGCATGATCAAGGCGGTGGACTTGGTGCTCGCGATCTCCAACAGCGGCGAGAGCGACGAGCTCGCCGCCATCCTGCCGGTGGTCAAGCGCCAGGGCGTGCCGCTGATCGCCATCACCGGCGGCGCCGGGTCGATGCTGGCGCGCCACGCCGACCTGGTGCTCGACAGCAGCGTCGAGAAGGAGGCCTGCCCGCTCAACCTCGCACCCACCGCCAGCACCACCGCGCAGATGGCCATGGGCGACGCGCTCGCGGTCGCGCTGCTCGATGCGCGCGGCTTCGGCGCCGAGGACTTCGCGCGCTCGCACCCGGGTGGTGCACTGGGCCGCAAGCTGCTCACGCTGGTCAGCGACCTGATGCGTTCGGGCGAGCAGGTGCCGCGCATCGCGCCGAGCGCCGGCTTCAGCGAGCTGATGCGCGAGATGAGTTCCAAGGGCCTGGGCGCCGCCGCGGTGGTCGACGCCGACGGCCGCGTGCAGGGCATCTTCACCGACGGCGACCTGCGCCGGCTGATCGAGACCGGCGCCGACCTGCGCTCGCTCAGCGCGGCCGACGTGATGCACCGCGCACCGCGCACCATCCGCGCCGAGGCGCTGGGCGTCGAGGCCGCCGAACTCATGGAGCAGCACCGCATCACCAGCGTGCTGGTGGTGGACGCGCAGAACGTGCTGGTCGGTGCGCTGAGCATCAACGACCTGATGCGCGCCAAGGTCATCTGATGACGACGGCCCGCTTCACGCCCGAGACCCTGCTGGCCGCACAGGACGTGCGCATCGCCTTCTTCGACATCGACGGCGTGCTGACCGACGGCGGCGTCTTCTTCAGCGAGGACGGCGAGACGCTCAAGCGCTTCAGCATCCTCGACGGCTACGGCCTCAAGCTGCTGCGCAAGGCCGGCATCGAGCCTGCGGTGATCACCGGGCGCGACTCCAAGCCGCTGCGCGTGCGGCTCGAGGCGCTGGGCATCGTGCATGTGCGCTACGGTACCGAGGACAAGCTGCCCGCGGCCGAAGCCATGCTGGCGCAGCTCGGCTTCTCCTGGGCGCAGGCCGCCGCCATCGGCGACGATTGGCCCGACCTGCCGGTGCTCGGCCGCGTCGGCTTCGCGGCCGCGCCGCCCAATGCGCACGTCGAGGTGCGCGCCCGGGTCCACCATGTGACCACGGCGCGCGGCGGCGAAGGCGCGGCACGCGAATTCTGCGACCTGCTGCTGACCGCCGGCGGCCACTACCGCCGCCTGCTCGACGCCGTCCTGGGACCGGCCGCATGAAGGCCCCGCGGCTGCTGCTGCGCGACGCCATCGACCGCGTCACGATCTACCTTCCCGTCATCCTCACCGCCCTGCTCGCGCTCGGCACCTACTGGCTGGTGCGCAACGCGCCCAAGCTGATGGAGCCCACCGTCAAGGAGGCGCCCACGCACGATCCGGACTACTTCATGCGCGGCTTCGTGGTGAAGAACTTCCTGCCCAGCGGCGACCTGCGCAGCGAGCTGTTCGGCAAGGAGGGGCGGCACTATCCGGACAACGACACGATGGAGGTCGACCAGGTGCGCATGCGCGCGATCTCGCCCGAAGGACTGGTCACCCAGGCCACCGCCAACCGCGGCCTGTCCAACGGCGACGGCTCGGAGATCCAGCTGTTCGGCAACGCGGTCGTGGTGCGCGAGGCCGCCACCGGCAGCAGCGGGCGCGCCGTGCCGCGCCTCGAGTTCCGCGGCGAATTCCTGCATGCCTACCTCGACACCGAGCGCGTCACCTCCAACCAGCCCGTCACCCTGATCCGCGGCACCGACCGCTTCACGGCCGACACGCTGGATTACGACAACCTGAGCGGTGTCGCCAACCTGCAGGGGCGGGTGCGCGGCCAGCTCATGCCCTCGCCCGCCGCGATGCGGCCGGCGCGCTGAGAGGCGGCATGGCCGGCGCGCCGCTCGTCTTCATCACCGGCGCCTCGAGCGGCATCGGCCAGGCGCTGGCCGCCCGCTTCCACGACGCCGGCTACCGGCTGGCGCTGGTGGCGCGCCGCACCGCCGAGATCGAGGCCTGGGTCGCGGCACGCGGCATCGCCGCCGATCGCTGCGAGATCTACGGGGCCGACGTGGCCCAGGTCGACGCGATCGCCGCCGTCGGCGCGCGCTGCATCGAACGCCAGGGCCTGCCCGACGTGGTGATCGCCAATGCGGGCATCAGCGTGGGCATGGACACCGCCGACCGCGCCGACCTCGACGTGCTGGCGCAGACCTTCGCCGTCAACAACATCGGCCTGGCCGCCACCTTCCACCCTTTCGTCGCGGCGATGGCCGCGCGCGGCAGCGGCCGGCTGGTCGGCATCGGCAGCGTGGCGGCGATCCGCGGCCTGCCCGGCCATGGCGCCTACTGCGCCAGCAAGGCCGGTGTGGTCGCGTACTGCGAAAGCCTGCGTGGCGAGATGCGTGCGAGCGGGGTCAAGGTGGTGACGGTCTGCCCGGGCTACATCGACACGCCCCTGACCCAGGGCAACCGCTACGGCATGCCCTTCCTGATGCAGGCCGAGGATTTCGCCGACCGGGCCTTCCGCACCATCGAGGCGGGGCACAGCTATCGCGTCATTCCCTGGCAGATGGGCGTGGTCGCCAAGCTCATGCGGCTGCTGCCGAACGCGCTGTTCGACCGCGCGGTGCAGGGCCGGGGCCGCAAACGGCGGCGCGGCGAGTAGTCGCTCCCGTCCCTCTCCGCCGGGTGCGACCGGCCATGAAAAAAGCTCCCGAAGGAGCTTTTTTTTTGGGGGGGGTGAACGCGTGGGTTCAGTAGCCGCCGTTGCCGCCACCACCGTAGCCGCCACCGCCGCCGCCGTAACCGCCGCCGCCACCACCGCTGCGGCCGCCGCCGCCGCGCGGGCCTGCGCCGTAGGGGCTGCGGAAGCCGCCGTCGCCACCACCGCCACCACCGCCACCGCTGCGACCACCACCGCCGCCGCCGTAGCCGCCGCCACCGCCGCTGCGGCCACCGCCGCCACCACCGTAGCCGCCACCACCGCCGCCGCCGTATCCACCGCCGCCGCCGCCGTAACCGCCGCCACCACCACCGTAGCCGCCGCCACCGCTACGGGGCGGGCGCGCTTCCATCGGGCGTGCTTCGTTGACCACGACGCTGCGGCCGCCCAGGGGCTGGCCGTTCATGCCGTTGATGGCGGCTTGCGCCTCGGCATCGCTGCCCATCTCGACGAAGCCGAAGCCCTTCGAGCGGCCGGTGTCGCGTTCCATCATGACCTTGGCGCTGGTGACCGCGCCGAACTGGCCGAAGGCCTGCTCGAGATCGCCATCGCGGACGGAATATGGCAGGTTGCCGACGTACAGTTTGTTGCCCATTGAGGGACTCCTATAAACACATCAATGAAAGCGATGGAGTCCCGAAAGCACCAGCCCGGAGAGCATTCCGAGCCGCGCGAAACTGTCCGATCACCCAGTTGCCCCCCGGGGAAATTTAAAGGGAGGCTCGTGCATTATGGGTGAAATATCGAAGTTGAAAACAGGATTTGCGCCTGAACGCAAGCCCCGCGCAAATTTAGAGAAAGCAAGTGCTTGCTCACAAATGGGGTTCGGCGGACGTTTACAATTTCCGGGTCATTGGGGAGTAGCCGCCTTCCATCGCGAGAAGGGTTTGCGTCAACAGACTTGTCCTGCCCCACACGGGACATGGCGCAAACGGTAGGAACTTGGCGAGACCTTTGACCATGCAGCTTCGGAATTTGGCCGAAGGCGCTGCATGGTCAATTGCGTCCTTCGGCCCAAGGAACCCACGTTCATCATGGAAGCTTTTCTCGTCGCCACCGGCATCGTTGCCCTGGCGGAAATGGGCGACAAGACCCAACTCCTGGCCCTGGTCCTCGCGGCGCGTTTCCGCAAGCCCTGGCCCATCGTGCTGGGCATCTTCACCGCCACCATCGTCAACCACGCGCTCGCGGGCGCGGTCGGCGCCTTCGTCACGCAATGGCTCGGCCCGACCACGCTGCGCTGGCTGCTGGGCGCCTCCTTCATCGCGATGGCGGCCTGGATGCTGATCCCCGACAAGCTCGACGAGGAGGATACCGGCGTGCGTTCGCACTTCGGCGTGTTCGGCACCACGGTCGTGGCCTTCTTCCTGGCCGAGATGGGCGACAAGACCCAGATCGCCACCGTGATGCTCGCGGCGCGCTTCGTCCACGACTACGTCGGCGTGGTGGCCGGCACCACGCTGGGCATGATGCTGGCCAACGCGCCCGTGGTCTTCCTGGGCGAACGCATCATGCGGCGCGTGCCCATCAAGCTGGTCCACGGCCTCTCGGCCGCGATCTTCCTGGTGCTGGGCATCGTCATGATCGTGGGTTGGTGAAACCTGTCCCGGGGCTATACTTCCAGAGCGCCGATTTGCTACAGCTTGCGGGCGCTTAACAAATTCAGCTAAAGACCGTGGCCGAACCCGGCTCGTTTTTTGGCGAGGCCGGGTTTTTCTTTGTCCATGTCTTCCACCCTCGAAGCCGTTTCCCAGTCGATGTCCTTCCCGGGGCCGCTGCCCCTGCGCAGCGGTGCGTCGCTCGCCGACTACATGCTGGCCTACGAGACCTACGGCACGCTCAACGCCGAGCGCAGCAACGCAGTGCTGGTGTGCCATGCGCTCAACGCTTCGCACCACCTGGCGGGCGTCTACGCCGGCCAGCCCAAGTCGGAGGGCTGGTGGGACAACATGATCGGCCCGGGCAAGCCGCTCGACACCGACCGCTTCTTCGTCATCGGCGTCAACAACCTGGGCTCCTGCTTCGGCTCGACCGGCCCGATGCACACCGACCCCGCCACCGGCCGCGTCTACGGCGCCGACTTCCCGGTGGTCACGGTCGAGGACTGGGTCGACGCCCAGGCCGGGCTGCTCGACGCGCTGGGCATCCGGACGCTGGCCGCCGTGATGGGCGGCAGCCTGGGCGGCATGCAGGCGCTGTCGTGGACGCTGCAGTACCCCGACCGGGTGCGCAACGCGGTGGTGGTGGCGAGCGCGCCCAACCTCACGGCCGAGAACATCGCCTTCAACGAGGTGGCGCGGCGCGCGATCGTGACCGACCCCGACTTCCACGGCGGCCACTTCTACGAACACGGCGTGATCCCCAAGCGCGGCCTGCGCATCGCCCGCATGATCGGCCACATCACCTACCTCAGCGACGACGTGATGAACGCCAAGTTCGGCCGCGAACTCCGCAGCGCGGTCGAGGGCGAACTCGCCGGCACCGCCTACCGCTACTCGACGCAGGAGGTCGAGTTCCAGATCGAGAGCTACCTGCGCTACCAGGGCGACAAGTTCAGCGAGTACTTCGACGCCAACACCTACCTGCTGATCACGCGCGCGCTCGACTACTTCGACCCGGCGCGCGAATACGGCGGCGACCTGACGCGGGCCTTCGCGCGGGCCAGCGCCAAGTTCCTGCTGGTCAGCTTCACCACCGACTGGCGCTTCTCGCCCCAGCGCAGCCGCGAGCTGGTCAAGGCGCTGCTCGACAACCGCCGCAGCGTGAGCTACGCCGAGATCGACGCGCCGCACGGGCACGATGCCTTCCTGCTCGACGACGTGCGCTACATGGGCGTGGTGCGCTCCTATTTCGAGCGTGTAGCCGCCGAACTCGCCGGAGCCGCAGCATGAGCGATCTCGACACCCAACGCCTGATCGCCCGCCTGGTGCCCGAAGGCGCGCGCGTGCTCGACCTCGGCTGCGGCGACGGCGCCCTGCTCGACCTGCTGCAGCGCGAGCGCGGCTGCACCGGCTACGGCGTGGAGATCGCCGACGGCAACGTGCTGCAGTGCATCCGCCGCGGCGTCGACGTGATCCAGCTCAACCTCGACGAAGGCCTGGCGATGTTCGACGACGCCACCTTCGACGTGGTGCTGCAGATCGACACGCTGCAGCACCTGCGCAATGCCGAGGTGATGTTGCGCGAGACCGCCCGCGTGGGCCGCATCGGCATCGTGGCCTTCCCCAACTTCGCGCACTGGCCCAACCGCCTGAGCATCGCGCGCGGCCGCATGCCGGTGACGCGCCGGCTGCCCTACCAGTGGTACGACACGCCCAACATCCGGGTCGGCACCTTCAAGGACTTCGAGGTGCTGGCGCAGAAGAACCGGCTGCGCGTGCTCGATGCCTTCGGCCTGCAGCAGGACCGCGAGGTGCGCTGGCTGCCCAACGCGCGCGCCAGCACCGCCGTCTTCAAGTTCGAGCGCGCCTGAGGCCGTGGCGCAGACGCTGGCCGGCGCGGTGCACAGCGAGCTCTCGATCAAGAAGAGCCGCTTCATCGGCTGCGTGCAGCCGGTGGCCGACCGCGAGGCCGCGCTGCAGGTCGTGGCCGCGCTGCGCGCGCAGCATCCCGGCGCGGCCCATGTCTGCTGGGCGCTGATGGCCGGCGGCCAGTCGGCCGCCAACGACGACGGCGAACCCGGCGGCACCGCCGGCCGCCCCATGCTCGAGGTGCTGCGCCACCAGGAACTCGAAGGCGTGCTCGCCACCGTGGTGCGCTACTTCGGCGGCGTGAAGCTGGGCGCGGGCGGGCTGGTGCGGGCCTACACCGATGCCGTGGCGCAGGCCCTGCTGGGCGCGGCCAAGCTGCCGTTGCAACGCCTGCGCGCCTGCTGCTGTGCCGTGCCCTATGCGCTGGAAGGCGCGCTGCGGCGCGAACTGGCCGCGGCCGGCGCCACGCTGGGGGCGGTCGCGCACGGCACGCTGGTCGCGCTGCAGTTCAGCGTGGTCGAGTCCGAGGCCGACGCGCTGGTGCGGCGCATCGACGATCTCACCCAAGGTCGTGCCGACTGGCGCGGGCCCTGAGGCGCCTCAACCCAAGGCGCTGCCGCAGCGGCGGCAGAAACGCGCATCGGCCGCATGGCCCTCGGCGCCGCAGCCGGCGCAGGGCGGCATGCCGCCGAGCAGGCCGCGGCCCGTGAAACCCTCGGGCGTCGCGTCGCGCCCGTGCCGCACCATCTCCGCCGACACGATGCCCGTGGGCACCGCCAGCACGCCCCAGCCCAGCAGCATCATCAGCGAGGCGATCGCGCGGCCGATGTCGGTCTTGGGCACCAGGTCGCCGAAGCCGACCGTGGTCATGGTCGAGATGGCCCAGTAGATCGCCACCGGGATGCTGGTGAAGCCGTGCTGCGGCCCTTCGACCACGTACATCAGCGTGCCCAGCACCAGCACCACCATGAAGACGAAGCCGACGAAGACCATGATCTTGCGCCGGCTGGCCGCCAGCGCCGTCACCAGCGCGCGGTACTCGGCCGCATAGCGCGACATCTTGAAGATGCGGAACACGCGCAGCAGCCGCAGGATGCGCACGTCGATCAGCACCGACAGCCCCGGCACCAGGATCGCGAGGTAGGTGGGCAGCAGCGCCAGCAGGTCGATCACGCCGTAGAAGCTGCGCGCATAGCGCAGCGGCCGTCCCAGGCAGGCGAGCCGCGCGATGTACTCGAGCGTGAAGACGATGGTGAAGATCCATTCGAAGACGCCGAACACCTCGCCCCAGCGCGCGCGGATCGGCTGCACGCTGTCGAGCATCACCACCAGCACGCTGAACAGGATCACCGCGATCAGCAGCAGGTCGAAGGCGCGGCCGGCACGGGTCTCCGATTCGAAGATCACCGAGTAGAGGCGCAGGCGCCAGCCGTGCGTGGGTTTGCCGAAGCGCAGCTCGTCGCCGGGGGGAAGGTGCGTTGTGCTGCCGCTGGGCAAGGGCTTTGGGGGCATGGCTTGGTGTTCGGTGGAATCGCAGGCATTGTGGCGGCTGTGCCTGTGGCCGGATGCAGGCGCGCCACTCAATTCAAAAGTTCACAAGTGAATGGCTGGGAATGGATTGGTTACCAATCTTTCTCAAAGAAGTGCCACCAGCGTCCACATGCTTCTTACGATAGACCGTTTCCCAGAGGAGTAAGTCTTGGCTTCACAGTCCCCCTTCTTCGGCAAGCGTGACCGCGACACCGACAACTTCAATTCTCGTCCCGCACCGCTCGTCGGCGCCGGCACCAACCTCGCAGGCACACCCGTCAATCCCTCCTCCCTCACCACCGGCGCCGCCAGCGCCGCCGCAGCCGCACCCGCGGTCAAGGAAGGCGGCAGCAAGCTCACCGTCGGCCCGAACATCAAGCTCAAGGGCGTGGAGATCACCGACTGCGACACGCTCGTGGTCGAAGGCATGGTCGAGGCCACCATGGACTCGCGCGTGATCCAGATCTCCGAACAGGGCGAGTTCAAGGGCTCGGCCGAGATCGACATCGCGGAGATCCGCGGCGTGTTCGACGGCAACCTCACGGTGCGCGAGAAGCTCGTGATCCACTCGACCGGCAAGGTCACGGGCAAGATCCGCTACGGCAAGATCGTGATCGAGGAAGGCGGCCAGCTGTCGGGCGAGATCAGCTTCGGCACCAGCGAAAGCAAGAAGCCCGGCCTGCAGGCGGCTTGATGCGATGCGGGCTCAGCCCCGCAGTTTCGTCAGCAAGGCACCCGCCGCGGCGGGTGCTTTTTCTTTGGCGCCGTTGATGAAGAAGACGAACACCTCGCGCGTCTTGGCCGCCACGTCGTCGACGCCTTCCACGCGCGGCAGCCCGGCGGGCGTGCCGCCCTCGGCCCAGTGCCGCGCATGGCCGGCCCAGGCCGCCAGCGCCTTGGGCGCATAGCCGTTCTTGAGCTTGGCCTCGCTGTTCATGAGCCGGGCATAGGCGAAGTCGGCCGTGAGGTTGGCGAAGGACGGAAACTTCGGCGAGTCGGTGAACACCGTCGCCACGCCGTGCCGGCGCGCCAGCGCCAGGTACTCGGGCGTCATGAAGCTCTCGTGCCGCACGTCCATCACGTGGCGCAGCGCGCGGCTGCCCTCCTTCTTCGGCAGCAGCGCGAGGAAGGCCGCGAAGTCCTCGGCGTCGAAGACCTTGGTCGGCATGAACTGCCAGACGATGGGGCCCAGCTTGTCCTTCAGTTCACCGATGCCGCTCTCGACGAAGCGCGTGATCGATTCGCCCGCGCCGGCCAGCAGCTTGCGGTTGGTGGCGAAGCGCGAGGCCTTGAGCGAGAACACGAAGTCCTCGGGCGTCTCGTCGTGCCACTTGCGGAAGCTCTCGGGCTTCATCGTGCTGTAGTAGGTGCCGTTGACCTCGATCGCCGTGACCTGCCGGCTGGCGTAGTGCAGCTCCTGCTTCTGCGGCAGGTCGGCCGGGTAGAAGTTGTCGCGCCAGGGTTCGAAGGTCCACCCACCGATGCCCACGCGGATGCCGGGCGTCACCGTGCTGCTGCTCATCGCGTTCCTTCCGACTTGTCGGGTATGGGACTGCGCACTCTACGCGGCGGGGCCGCAGGTGCAAAATGCTTTTTTCCCCCGACGATCCCTTTGCGCGGAGACCCCCGATGAACGCCCCCCTGCACCGTGAAATGCCCGCCGGCCTGCTCGACGCCGACCGTGCCCTGTCCGAGGTCTCCGCCAAGTGGGACACCGACATCCTGCGCCAGCTCAGCGACTACATCGCGATCCCGTCCAAGTCGCCGGGCTTCGACAAGGACTGGTCGGCCAACGGCCACCTGGAGACCGTGCTGCGCAATGCCGCGACCTGGGTCGAGGCGCAGAAGATCGAGGGCCTGAAGCTCGAGATCGTGCGCCTCGAAGGCCGCACGCCGGTGCTGTTCTTCGAAGTGCCGGCCAGCGGCACCGACATGAAGGAAACCGTGCTGATGTACGGCCACCTCGACAAGCAGCCCGAATTCACCGGCTGGCGCAACGACCTCGGCCCCTGGACGCCCAAATACGAGAACGGCCTGCTCTACGGCCGCGGCGGCGCCGACGACGGCTACGCGGTCTATGCCAGCGTCGCGGCGCTGCAGGCGCTCAAGAGCCAGGGTGCCGCGCACCCGCGCATCGTCGGCCTGATCGAGACCTGCGAGGAAAGCGGCTCCTACGATCTGCTGCCCTACGTCAATGCGCTGCGGCCCCGGCTCGGCGAGGTCGAACTGGTGATCTGCCTGGATTCCGGCGCCGGCAACTACGACCAGCTCTGGCTCACGACCTCGCTGCGTGGCCTGGCGGGCGGCACGCTCAAGGTCGAGGTGCTGACCGAAGGCATCCACTCGGGCGACGCCTCGGGCCTGGTGCCCTCGAGCTTCCGCATCATGCGGCAGGTGCTCGACCGGCTCGAGGACAGCGCCACCGGCCGCCTGCTGCCGGCCAGCTTCCATTGCGAAGTGCCGCCCGACCGCCTGGCGCAGGCCCAGGCCACGGCCGCCATCCTCGGCGACGAACTGTTCAAGCGCTTCCCCTGGGCCCATGCCGACTGCGGCGGCTCGAGCACCTTCACGCTACCCACCACCAGCGACCCGGTCGAGGCGCTGCTCAACCGCACCTGGCGGCCCGCGCTGTCGGTGGTCGGCGCCGAGGGCTTCCCCGCGCCCAAGGACGCGGGCAACGTGCTGCGGCCCTACACCGCCTTCAAGCTCTCGCTGCGGCTGCCGCCGCTGGTGGATGCCGAAAAGGCGGTGCAGGAGCTCAAGGCCCTGCTGGAAGACAACGCGCCCTACCAGGCCAAGGTCACCTTCGACGGCGGCGGCGGCGCCACCGGCTGGAACGCGCCCGAGATCACGCCCTGGTTCGAGCAGGCGCTGCACACCGCCTCGCGCGCGCACTTCGGCGCGCCCTGCGGCTACATCGGCCAGGGCGGCACGATCCCGCTGATGAACATGCTGAGCGCGGGCTTCCCGACCGCGCAGATGATGGTCTGCGGCGTGCTCGGCCCCAAGAGCAACGCCCACGGCCCCAACGAGTTCCTGCACGTGCCCTACGCGAAGAAGCTCACGGCCGCGGTGGCCGAGGTGATCGCGGCGCTGCCGGTGGCGCACAAAGCTGCGCAGGCCGAGCCCGCCTGAGGCCAAAAAAAAGCGCCCCGAAAGGGGCGCCCTGCCGAAGCCGCGGATGCGTCTCAGCGCTTCTGCAGCAGACCACTCAGCGAAGACAGCAGGTCTTCGTTGGTGTTGAGTCCCTCGTCGGGAATCTTGCCGTGCGGCGTCAGCTGGTCGATCAGCGAAGGCAGCATCGTGGCCAGCATCGGCAGCAGCATGGCGGCGTTGATGCCCAGCTTGCCGGCGATGGCCGAGACCACGTCGCTGCCCAGCACCTGGTTCAGCTGCCCGCCCGACACCGGCGCGTTGTCGCCCTTGCCGATCCAGGAGCCGATCACGTCGCCCAGCCCGGCCTGCTCGAACTTCGAGACCAGGCCTCCCAGCCCGCCCTGCTGTCCGTTGTTCGCCAGCAGCCCGCCGAGTGCGTCGGCCAGCCCGCCCGCATCGCCGAGTCCGCCGGACTTCTGCGCCGCGCCGCCGAGCACCTGACCGAGTACCGAGTCGAGCAATCCCATGGTTTTTCCTTGAAGTTTCTGTTGTGTGACAGTACCGCAGCGATTGTGCTCGGCCGCTGCGCAGAATGAAACAGATCGTAGTCAGGCGATCGGGCTTCCCGTGCGAAATTCCTTCACGGCGGCAGGCGTTTGGCCAGCAAGGGGGCGCTCACGCCCTGCACGCCGACCAGGCCCAGCACCGTGAGCAGCGAGTTCTGCGCGCCGCGCCAGGCCTCGTGCAGGTCGATCCATTCGTCCAGCGCGTGGAAGCCGCCGGTCAGCCCGCCCCCGCCCACCACGATCGCCGGGATGCCCAGCGACATCGGCACGTTGGCGTCGGTGCTGCCGCCGCGGAACACGGTGCGGCGGCCGAAGGCGGTGTTGGCGCGCACCGCGGCCTCGACGATCGGCGCGTCCGACGGCGTGCGGCCGCCCGGTCGGTCGCCGATCAGGCGGCTCGAGACGCGCAGCGTGTCCACGCCCCAGCGGTGGTTCTCCTCGCGCACCGCGGCATCGATGGCGGCGAAGATCTTCTTCTCGGTGGCCAGCAGCGGCCCGTTCGCGTCGGAGCGGATGTCGATCGCCATGCGGGCCTGCGGCGCGATGGTGTTGACCGAGGTGCCGCCGCTGACCGTGCCCACGGTGAAGGTGGTGCGCGGAAAGCGCGGCGTCTTGAGGTCGGCGATCTTGGCGATCGCGCGGCCCATGCCGTGGATCGCGCTGGGCACGCGGCCGAAGGCGCCGAAGCTGTGGCCGCCCGGGCCCTCGAAAGTCACTTCGTAGCGCCGGCTCGCGGTGCCGAAGATCAGCACGCTGTCGTCGGGCGCGGGCTCGAGCGCCACCATGCCGTCGATCTCCGGGTGCTCGGCGAAGAGGTGCTTCATGCCGCGCAGGTTGCCGAGCTCTTCCTCGCCGACATTGGCCGCGAACAGCAGGTCGCCCTCGGTCTGGATCTTCTGCTCGTTGAGCACGCGCAGCCACGACAGCAGCACCGCGAGGCCGCGCGTGTTGTCCGAGATGCCGGGCGCGTAGAGCCGGCCGTCGCGTTCCTTGATCGTGACGTCGGTGCCGGCCGGGAACACCGTGTCGAGGTGGGCCGAGACCAGCAGCGTGGGCCCCCTGCCGCGGCCCTTGCGCAGGCCCAGCACGTTGCCTTCGGCGTCGATGCGGGCGTCGGCGAGGCCCAGCGCCTGGAGGCGCGCCAGGAAGGCCTCGGCCCGGGCCTGCTCCTTGAACGGCGGCGCCTCGATCTCGGTCAGCCGCCGCAGGTCGACCGTGGCGCGCGGATGGTCGTCGCGCACCGCGTCGAGCAGCCGCTGCACCGTCGGCGAGGCCATCAGCTGGACGTAGGCGCGGTCGACCTCGGGCCGCACCGGCGCCGGCGCGGCGCTGCGGGAATGCAGGTACTGCGCCTGCGCCGCGGCGGCGACGCAGAGGCCCGCGAGCCAGATCGACGCGGCCCCGGCGGCCCGGCACTTGCTGCGAAACGACCCGCTTCGCAGCGCGCCGCTCATGCGCCGCCCAGGAGCGTCAGTGCGGCCAGCGCGGCGGTCTCGGCGCGCAGCACGCGCGGGCCGAGCCGGGCGGGGAGGAAGCCGCTGTCCAGCGCGCGCGCTTCCTCGGTGCTGCTCAGGCCGCCCTCGGGCCCGCTCAGGATGCGCCAGGCCGAGGCCGCGTGTTCGTGCGCGAGCTCGGCCAGCGGCCGGGTGCCGGGCACCAGGCTGAGCACGGCGCGCCGCGCGCCGTCGTCGGCCGCCGCCGCGACCCAGTCGGCGAAGCTGCGCACCGGATGGATCACCGGCACGCGGTTGCGGCCGCACTGCTCGCAGGCCGCGATCGCGATCGCTTCCCAGTGCGCGCGCTTCTTCTCGGCGCGCTCGGCGCTCAGGCGCAGCACGCCGTGCGCGGTGACCAGCGGCTGGATGCTCGCGACGCCGAGTTCGGTCGCCTTCTCGACCAGCCAGTCCATGCGGTCGTTGGCCGGCATGCCCGGCGCGAGATGCACCGCGGTGGCGGCTTCGCGCTCGACCGGATCGTGCGCGCCGACGTTCACCGTGACTTCGCTGCGGCCCATGCGCTCGACCGTGGCCGCGTACTCGCCGCCCCGGCCGTCGAACAGCGTGAGCGCATCGCCGGGCTGCAGCCGCAGCACCTGCACATGGCGCGCCGCGCCGGGCGGCAGCGAGAGCGTGGTGCCGGCGCCCAGCGCCACGGCGCAATGGAAGCGCGCCACCTCAGACCCGGCCGTAGGCGAAGCCCACCGCCGCCTGCGTGCCTTCGATCTCGTCGATGGCGCGCAGCAGCGGCGTGAGCTGGGTGTAGCGGCTGGCGGTGGCACGGATGTAAGCGATGAAACGAGGCGTGTCGGCCAGGTAGCGGGGCTTGCCGTCGCGCAGCGTGAGCCGCGCGAAGATGCCGGCCACCTTGAGATGGCGCTGCAGGCCCATCCACTCGACCGCCTGGTAGAAGGCGCCGAAGTCCTCGTCCACCGGCAGCCCGGCCTTGCGCGCCTGCTGCCAGTAGCGCACCGTGATGTCGAGCACGAAGTCCTCGTCCCAGCTCAGGAAGGCATCGCGCATCAGGCTGGCGATGTCGTAGGTGATGGGGCCGTAGACCGCGTCCTGGAAGTCGAGCACGCCCAGCGGGTCCTGGGGGCCGCCGGAGATCATCAGGTTGCGCGGCATGAAGTCGCGGTGCACGTAGACGCTGGGCGACGCGAGGTTGTTCTCGACGATGGCCCTGAAGCTGCGCTCGAGCCGCTCCTGCAGCTTGCCCTCGATCGTCACGCCGCGGTGCCGTCGCACGTACCACTCGGGGAACAGCGCCAGTTCACGCTCGAGCAGGGCCCGGTCGTAGGGCGGCAGCACGCCGGGCTTCGAGGCCAGCTGCCAGGCGATCAGCGCGTCGATGGCCTGGGCATAGAGCGGCCGGCTGGCGTCGGGCTTGGCCGGGTCGAGCACGTCCAGCATGGTCTGGCGGCCCAGGTCGTCCAGCAGCATGAAGCCCGCGGACGGGTCCCACTCGAGCACCTCGGGCGCCTTCACGCCGGCCGCGTGCAGCAGGCCGGCGATGTGGACGAAGGGCGCGCTGTCCTCCTTGGCGGGCGGGGCGTCCATCACGATGCGCGATGGGGCGGCGGCGTCGAGGCCGTCGATGCGGAAATAGCGCCGGAAACTGGCGTCGGCCGAGGCCAGCCGGACCGTGTCCGGCTTCAGCCCGTGCGCGGGCGCAATGCGCGCGAGCCAGGCGGCGAAGGCCGCGGCGCGGTCCGGGTCGTCCCAATGGAGGGGGGAGGCGGCGTCAACGGACGGAAGCGGGGATGCGGTCATGGATAATCGATTCTACAAATCCGCGCCCGGCGGACCCCACGGCAGCTGCCCCCCTCGGGGTCCCGCTCTTCCTCTGGCCGACGCTCTTTCGACGATTGCTGACTTCCCTGCCCATGTCCGAAATGAAACGCCACCGTGCCCGGCACGCCGTGCCCTTGCCGTCCGCCGCACGGGTCCCGGGCCTCGCCCGGTCGCCGGTGGGAGGCCGCGAATGAGTCCGGCGCGCCGCCCGCCGCTGCCCCTGGCCCTGCTGACCCTGGCCCTGTGGCAGGCGCAAGGCGCCTGGGCGCAGGACAACTGGCTCGAGGCACCGCTGGTGCTGCAGCGCACGCCGCAGCTGGTCGAGACCATTCCCAACACCGAGCGCGGGCTGCGCCCGAACCTGATCGAAGGCGACCAGATCTCCGGGCGCCCCGACCTGGAGACCGTGATCGAAGGCCATGCCTCGATCCGCCGCGGCGACACCGTGATCCGCGCCGACCGGCTCGAGTACTACCAACCCGACGACCTGGCCAAGGCACGCGGCAACGTGCAT
This sequence comes from Variovorax sp. J2P1-31, assembly GCF_030317215.1. Classification (NCBI taxonomy): domain Bacteria; kingdom Pseudomonadati; phylum Pseudomonadota; class Betaproteobacteria; order Burkholderiales; family Comamonadaceae; genus Variovorax; species Variovorax sp. J2P1-31. Next base: position 358,861 of record NZ_JASZYA010000004.1, on the reverse strand, counting down.
GTGAACCAGGCCGGCAACACCTACGACGGGCCCGAACTCCAGCTCAAGCTCGAGACCTTCGAGGGCTTCTTCAACAACGTGCGCTACCAGTTCCTCGCGACCGGCGGCCACGGCGATGCGCAGCGCATCGACTTCGTCGATTCCAGCGTGTCGGTGGCCCGGCAGGCCACCTACACCACCTGCCGGCGCGAGGACTATCCCGGCTGGATGCCGGCCTGGATCCTGTCGGCCGCCACGCTGACCACTGACACCGAGGAGAACCTCGGCACCGCCACCGACGCGCGCATGACCTTCATGGGCATCACCACGCCGGCGCTGCCGTCGATGACCTTCCCGCTCAACAACCAGCGCCAGAGCGGCCTGCTGCCGCCGGTGTTCGGCGTGGGCAGCGTCAACGGCGCCGAGGTGCTGCTGCCCTACTACTGGAACATCGCACCCAACCGCGACGCCACGCTCTACCCCACGCTGATGGGCAAGCGCGGCATCAACATCGGCAGCGAGTTCCGCTACCTCGAGAACAGCTACAGCGGCACGGCGCGCGTCGACTACATGCCCGCCGATTCGCTGCGCGACCGCGACCGCTGGGGCATCTGGACCACGCACCGCCAGACCTTCGATCCCAAGCCCTTCGGCCTGGATTCGCTCTCGGCGACGCTGCGCCTGAACCGGGTCAGCGACAACGACTACTGGCGCGATTTCTCGCGCACCCCGACGCTGACCTCGCGGCTGCTCGACAGCGAGGCCGCGGTCAACTGGAGCAAGGGCGACTGGAGCGGCCAGGTGCGCGCGCTGTCCTACCAGACGCTGCAGTACTCGCTGTCGCCGATCACGCCGCCCTACGACCGCATGCCGCAGATCACGGCCAACAACACGCAGTACGACTGGGGCGGCTTCGACGTCACGACCTCGCTCGACTACACGCGGTTCCGCGCCGACTCGCAGTACGCCCCGCTGCTCAACGGACTGCTGCAGCCCAACGGCGAGCGGGTGTTCGGCTCGGTGCAGATCAGCCGGCCGTGGATCACGCCCTCGAGCTTCGTGATCCCGAAGCTGCAGCTGCATGCGACCTCCTACCAGTTCGACACGCCGCTGGCCAATGGCGCCAGCTCGGCGAGCCGCACGGTGCCCACCTTCAGCCTCGACAGCGGCCTGGTGTTCGAGCGCGACGCGAGCTTCTTCGGCCGGGCCTTCCGCCAGACGCTGGAGCCGCGCCTGTTCTACGTGAACACGCCCTACCGCGACCAGAGCCAGCTGCCGATCTACGACACCGCGGCCAACGACTTCAACTTCGCGACCATCTACACCGAGAACGCGTTCTCCGGCAACGACCGCATCTCCGACAGCAACCTGCTGACGGCCGGCGTGAGCACGCGGCTGATCGACCCCGACACCGGGGCCGAGGCCGCGCGCTTCGGCATCGCGCAGCGCTTCCGTTTCGCCGATCAGCGTGTCACGCTGCCGGGCGTCCTGCCGGCGACCGACCGGCTGAGCGACGTGCTGCTGGGCGCGCAGATCAACTGGACGCCGAAGTGGAGCATGGACACCACGATCCAGTACAACCCCGACGAGGGGCGCTCGGTGCGCAGCACGCTGAGCGCGCGCTACAGCCCGGGCGCATACCGCACCATCAATGCGGCCCTGCGCTACCAGGCCGACAGCACGCCGCTGGTGCAGGACGGCAGCAAGTCGATCGACGTGGGCTGGCAATGGCCGCTCAACGACCTCTGGGGCGACAAGGGCAAGGACCTGGGCAAGGGCCGTGGCGAGGGAGGCGGGCGCTGGTATGCGGTCGGCCGCCTGAACTACAGCCTCAAGGACCGGCAGCTCACCGACGGCGTCGTCGGTGTGGAATATGACGGATGCTGCTGGATCGGGCGCGTGGTGCTGGAACGTCTGACCACGGGACAGGTCACAGCCAACACGCGGATCATGTTCCAGATCGAGTTCGTGGGCTTCGCCAGCGTGGGCGTGGGCTCCAACCCGATGACCGCACTGGCCAAGAACATCCAGCGTTACCAGCCCCTGCGCGTGCCCGGCGAGACGCCGAGCCGCTTCACCAATTACGACTGAACCCTGTGACCATGAAATCTTCCCGCTCCACCCTCACCCTGGCTTGCCTCGCGTTGCTGGCCGCCACGTCGGGCGTGCATGCGCAGGGACTGGGCATGCGTCCCGGCGGCGGCACGGGCATCACCGACATCATGCGCGGCGGCGCCCGCGTCACGGCGCCGGCCCAGGTGCCGCGCAGCACCGCGGCGCAGCCCGCGCCGACCGGCCAGCGCGCGGCCGAGTACATCGTGGCGCTGGTCAATTCCGAGCCCGTGACCAACACCGAAGTCCAGAAGCGCGTGACCCGGATCCTGCGCGAGAACCCCGAGGCCCAGCGCGTGCCGCGCGCCGAACTCAACCGCCTGGTGCTGGAACGCATCGTGGTCGAGCGCGCGCAGCTGCAACTGGCCAAGGAGAGCGGCCTCAAGGTCGACGACCAGGCGGTGGACCAGGCCGAGCAACTGGTGGCGCGCCAGAACCAGGTTCCTCAGGAAGAGCTGTACCGGCGCCTCGATTCCGAAGGCATCACGCGCCAGGAGTTCCGCAGCGACCTGCGCGACCAGCTGCTGCTGACCCGCCTGCGCGAGCGCGAGGTCAACGCCCGCGTCAAGATCAGCGACTCCGAAGTCGACCAGTTCATCCAGGACCAGCGCAGCGGCAATGCCGCGGCCGCGCCGGAAATCAACCTGGCGCACGTGCTCGTCACCGTGCCCGAGGATTCGAGCGAAGCCCAGATCGCGGCGCTGCAGAAGAAGGCCCAGGGCGTGGCCGACCGGGCGCGTGCCGGCGAGGACTTCGCCAAGCTGGCGCGCGAGAACTCCGACTCGCCCGACCGTGCCAACGGCGGCTCGCTGGGCCTGCGCAGTGCCGACCGCTATCCGCCGCTGTTCGTCGAAGCCACGCAGACCACGCCGGTCAACGGCATCGTCGGCCCGGTGCGTTCGGGCGCGGGCTTCCACGTGATCAAGGTGCTGGCCAAGGGCCAGGCCGGTGCGGCCGAAGGCGTGGTCACCCAGACCCACACCCGCCACATCCTGCTGCGCAACGACCCGCAGCGCAGCACCGCGCAGGCGATCGAGCAGCTGGCCGAATTCAAGCGCCGCGTGCAGGCCGGCACGGCCGACTTCGCCTCGCTGGCCCGCGACAATTCGCAGGACGGCAGCGCCAAGGACGGCGGCGACCTGGGCTGGGCGCGGCCCGGCCAGTTCGTGCCCGAGTTCGAGGAAGCGCTGGACCGGCTCGCGCCGGGCCAGATCAGCGATCCGGTGGTCACGCGTTTCGGCGTCCACCTGATCCAGGCCGTCGCCCGGCGCGAAGCCAAGCTCAGCCAGACCGAGCAGCGCGAAGCCGCGCGCGCCGTGCTGCGCGAGAAGAAGATGGACGAGGCCTTCGAGACCTGGGTGCAGGAAGTGCGCACCCGCGCCTACGTCGAATTCCGCGAGCCGCCGGTCTGATGGCGCAGCACATCGCGCGCAAGCGCTTCGGCCAGCATTTCCTGTCCGACGGCGGCATCATCGACGCGATCGTGGACGGCATCGCGCCGCAGCCCGGCGACGCGATGGTCGAGATCGGCCCGGGCCTGGCGGCGCTCACGCAGCCGCTGGTCGAGCGGCTCGGCCACCTGACGGTGATCGAGCTCGACCGCGACCTGGCGGCCCGCCTGCGCGGGCACGGCCAGCTCGAGGTGATCGAGTCCGACGTGCTCAAGGTCGACTTCGCCGCGCTGGCCGCGCGCCTGGCCGGCCCCGAGCACAAGCCGCTGCGCGTGGTGGGCAACCTGCCCTACAACATCTCGACGCCGATCCTGTTCCACCTGCTGGGCTTCGCCCACCTGATCGCCGACCAGCATTTCATGCTGCAGAAGGAAGTCATCGACCGCATGGTGGCCAGGCCCGCCACCTCCGATTACAGCCGCCTGAGCGTGATGCTGCAGTGGCGCTACGCGATGGAGAACTTCCTGTTCGTGCCGCCCGAGAGCTTCGAGCCGCCGCCGCGCGTGGACAGCGCGGTGGTGCGCATGGTGCCGCTGGCGCAGCCGCCGGCGGTCGACGCGGCCCGCCTGGGCGAGATCGTGCAGGTGGCCTTCAGCCAGCGCCGCAAGATCCTGCGCAACACATTGGGCCGCTGGCTCGAGGCGCACGGCTTCGGCGGCAGCTTCGACGTGCAGCGCCGCGCCGAGGAGGTGCCGGTGGCCGAGTACGTGGCGCTGGCCCAGGCCGTGCCGCCCTGAACTGGGGCCGAGAGCGCCCAAGAAAAAGCCCGTCGTCGACGGGCTTTTTTCATGGTCGCGGGACGCTGGCGCTCAGGCGGCTGCCAGCCAGTACCCTGCGTTGAAGGGGCTGCTCATGCGCAGGGCCAGCGGCGAGACGTCGACCAGCTTGTCGGTCGGCATTTTCTCGGCGGTGGGGTCGACCGGCGCGACTTCGATGTCGGCGGCGATCGGCGTGCTTCCTTCAGGAGCCTCGACAGCCCGTTCTGCTTGGCTGGTGTGTGCAGAACGGGCTACAGAAAAGAATAGAAGCAGCGGAACGGGATCTTGCGGTCACCCCAGTAGTCCGAGGCGTCACGGAAGATGTCGAGCAGCTGCTCGCGCGCTTCCTTGTCGAACTTGGCGTTGGCCGGGATCTGTTCGAGCACGATGACGAAACCGGGCTGCGGGCCCGATTTATGCAAGGGATCGGTCATGCAGTCGTACAGCGCGTCGAAGTTCTTCCCGAAATGCGAGGGGAAGGTGAATTGCTGCGCGATGAGGTCGAGCACGTCCTGCTTGGTCTGGGCGTTGGCCAGATTGGCATAGAGAAAGTGCTGTCCCGCCGCGTTCGCAGCCTCCTGCAGGTCGTTCACGCGGAAGGCGCGAATCGACTGCACGATGTTGGGCCGCACGGCACGAAGGGATAAGGTCATCTCCGCAGGTCTTTCCATGGTTGTCGTCGTCGTCGTCGTCATTTCTTCGGGGCGCAGGGATGCGCCGCTCCAGTTCAATTCTTTGCTGCTGCTCATGGCGCAATCCGCCGAAAGCTCGCGTAATGGTCCGCCGTGTACCAGCATGCCGTCGGTGCCGTCGCGGGCTGGCCGCCGCACACGATGCGCCGCGCCCCCCGGTTGCGCGCGCCCGGCGTGTCGACCGTGTACTCGCGGTAGTGCCCGCGCCGTTCGGACGGCAGGAGGCGCTCGCGGTTGCCGAACACCGTGCCGTCCTTGTCGTGCTTGAAGGGGCCACCGTTGAGGATGGCCTGGTAGGTACGCTGGCCTTGTGCCGGCAGCTCGCCCAGCGCGATCGACGCCTGGGACGACTGCTGCGGCATCGTGCCTCGGGTATCGCGGGCGTCGGCGCCGGTCGCCAGCAGGGCCAGCAGCAAGCCGGCGAGGGCGAATCGGGACGCAGACAACGAGATCGAGGCCATGGATGGAACAGCGGCCGCCATGGGGCGCCACAAGCAAAAAGGGCGGGGGCCGAAACGGGGGTCAACCTTGGGGTTAACCCGCGAATTCAAGCTTGCCAGTGTGCACCAGGGATGCACAAATAGCAAGCGCCTGCTCAATATTTGAGCAGGCGCCCGGCCCCGGTGCGGGGCAGCGAAGTTAGCGGCCGCTATCGCGGTGGTGCTTAACGGTCGGCGTTGGCATCGGCCACGGTCAAGGCCGTCATGTTCACGATGCGGCGCACGGTGGCGCTGGCCGTGAGAATGTGCACAGGTTTGGCCGCACCGAGCAGCACCGGGCCGATCGCGATGTTGCCGCCGGCCGCGGTCTTGAGCAGGTTGTAGGAAATGTTGGCCGCGTCGAGGTTCGGGAAAACCAGCAGGTTGGCGTTGCCCGACAGCGCGCTGTGCGGCATCACGGCCGCGCGCTGCTTGCCGTCGAGCGCCACGTCGCCGTGCATTTCGCCGTCGACTTCGAGCCACGGGGCCTGCACGCGCAGCAGGTCCAGCGTGCGGCGCATCTTGATCGCGCTGGCCTGGTTGCTGCTTCCGAAATTCGAATGCGACAGCAGCGCGGCCTTGGGCTTGATGCCGAAACGCATCATTTCCTCGGCCGCCATGGTCGTGATCTCGGTCAGTTCCTCGGGCGTCGGGTCGTAGTTGACGTGGGTGTCGACCAGGAACACCTGGCGGTCGGGCAGCAGCAGGCCGTTCATGCAGGCGTAGATCGGCACGTCCTGGGGTGTGCTGGCGCAGCCGCCGGGGCGCTTGCCGATCACCTGGTCGATGTGGTGCAGGTGGATCGCGGTGGTGCCCCAGGTGCCGCAGATCAGGCCGTCGACCTCGCCCTTGTGCAGCAGCATCGCGCCGATCAGCGTCAGGCGGCGGCGCATCTCGATCTTGGCGGTCTGCACCGTGGTGCCCATGCGCTCGGTCATGCGATGGTAGGTCTGCCAGAAATCGCGGTAGCGGTGGTCCTGCTCGACGTTGACGATGTCGTAGTCGAGTTCTTCCTTGAGTCGCAGGCCGAACTTCTCGATGCGCTGGGCGATGATGGCCGGGCGGCCGATCAGCGTGGGCCGGGCCAGGCCTTCGTCGACCACGATCTGGGCCGCGCGCAGCACGCGCTCTTCCTCGCCCTCGGCGTAGGCCACGCGCTTCTTGGTCGCGCGCTTGGCGGCGTCGAAGATCGGCTTCATCGCGGTGCCCGAGGCATAGACGAAGCTCTGCAGCTTGTCGCGGTAGGCGTCGAGGTCGGTGATCGGGCGCATCGCCACGCCGCTCTCGGCGGCCGCCTTGGCCACGGCCGGCGCGATCTTCATCATCAGGCGCGGGTCGAAGGGCTTGGGGATCAGGTACTCGGGGCCGAAGGTCAGCTTCTCGCCCACATAGGCCGCCGCCACGCGCTCGCTCTGCTCGGCCTGCGCCAGCTCGGCGATGGCGTGCACCGCCGCGATCTCCATCTCGTCGGTGATCGTGGTCGCGCCCGAGTCGAGCGCGCCGCGGAAGATGTACGGGAAGCACAGGACGTTGTTGACCTGGTTCGGGTAGTCGGTGCGGCCGGTGGCCATGATCACGTCGCCGCGCACCGCGTGGGCGTCCTCGGGCGCGATCTCGGGGTTGGGGTTGGCCAGCGCGAAGATCACCGGATGGGCCGCCATCTTGGCCACCATCGCGGGCTTGAGCACGCCGCCGGCCGACAGGCCCAGGAACACGTCCGCGCCCTCGATCACCTCGGACAGCGTGCGCGCGGTGGTGTTCTGCATGTACTGGCGCTTGTCGTCGTCCATCAGCTCGGTGCGGCCTTCGTAGACCACGCCGGCCAGGTCGGTCACGAACACGTTCTCGCGCTGCAGGCCCACCTTGAGCAGCAGGTTCAGGCAGGCCAGCGCCGCGGCGCCCGCGCCCGAGGTGACCAGCTTGACCTTGGCGATGTCCTTGCCCGCGACCTTCAGGCCGTTGAGCAGCGCCGCCGCCACCGTGATGGCGGTGCCGTGCTGGTCGTCGTGGAACACCGGGATCTTCATGCGCTTGCGCAGCTCGCGCTCGATGAAGAAGCAGTCCGGGGCCTTGATGTCCTCGAGGTTGATGGCGCCGAAGGTCGGCTCCAGCGACGCGATGATGTCCACCAGCTTGGTCGGGTCCTTCTCGTCGATCTCGATGTCGAACACGTCGACGCCGGCGAACTTCTTGAACAGCACGCCCTTGCCTTCCATCACCGGCTTGGAGGCCAGCGGGCCGATGTCGCCCAGACCCAGCACCGCGGTGCCGTTGGTGATCACCGCCACCAGGTTGCCGCGCGCCGTGTACTTGAAGGCGTTGGCCGGGTCCTTGACGATTTCCTCGCAGGGGGCGGCGACGCCGGGCGAGTAGGCCAGTGCCAGGTCGCGCTGGTTGACCATCTGCTTGGTGGCGGCGATGGCCACCTTGCCGGGGACCGGGAGCTCGTGGTACTCCAGTGCGGCGCGGCGCAGCTCGGCGCGCTTGTCTTCGACGCTCGGCACAGCCGTCGACGGGGGGCTCAGGGGGGAGAGATCGGACATGACTGCGTGCTCCGGCTGTCGCTGGCGCGTGGAATGACGCGTCCGCGACACTGTTGTAGGGGGCGCGATTGTAGACCTCGGCCATTGGCGAACGGCACTGGCAAAGCGCCTGGACCGGCCAGGGTCTCGTGCAGGGCAGCGGGAAAACCCGCTCGTCGCCGGCCCCGGGTGCTGATCAAAATCCGATTGTCCGACAAACGAAAGCGCCGCTCGACGGCCTTGAGGAGACATCGATTGACCGGCAGCCTCCGTGCACCGCGCCGCCCCGCCGGCCCACCGTCCGAACGCAGCCCTGGCGTGAAGGAGCCCGGCGTGCGCCGCGCCGCGCCGCGGGCCGCCCGGGCCAAGGTGGCGGACGACGTTTCCATGTTCAGCCGGCTGCGGCTCGAGCCGGCCTACAAGGCGGTGTCGTCGGAGATCGAGCGCAGCATCCTCAGCGGCCAGATCCAGCCGGGCATGCCCCTGCCCACCGAACAGAGCCTGGCCGAGCGCTTCGGCGTGCACCGCTCGACGGTGCGCGAGGCCATCCGCCAGATCGAGCAGGAGGGGCTGGTGCAGCGCCGCGAGGGCCGTCGGCTGTTCGTCACGCTGCCCGGCCTGTACGACCTGGCGCCGCGCGCGGCGCGCCTGCTGCTGCTGCAGCAGACCACCTTCGAGGAGCTGTGGCAGGTCGCGGTCACGCTCGAGCCGCTGGCGGCCCGCCTCGCCGCCGCGCACGCCGAGGCCGCCGACATCGAGGCGCTGGCGCAGAACACCGAACTCACGGCCCAGCTGCAGGCGCGCGGCGCGGTGTCGATGGAAGAGAACATGCGGCTGGTGGAGCTCGACGTCGAGTTCCATGCGCTGGTCGGCGCGGCCAGCCACAACCGCGCGCTGATGCTGGCGCGCGAGCCGATCAGCCTGCTCTACAACCCCACGCTGCTCCAGCTGCACCTGCACCTGCCGCAATCGAAGGCCCGCAATCTCGCGGCGCACCGCGCCATCCTCGACGCGCTGCAGCGCCGCGATGCCGAGGCCGCCGCCGAGTGGACGCGCAAGCACATGGTCGATTTCCAGAAGGGTTTCGAGTTGGCGGGCCTGGACATGCGCACGCCCATCGCGAAAGCAGCTTAGTTCGGCAGTTCATACCAACAGGAGACAAGACATGGCATCGAAGCAGCAACGAGGACAGGGGTTCGCCGGGTCGGCGCGACGCGCGGCGGCGCGCACCGCGATCGCATTGGGGGTGGCCGCGCTGGGCGTCGCGGCCCATGCGCAGGAGAGCTTCAAGCTCGGCGTGGTCAGCTTTCTTTCGGGCCAGGCCGCGGAGAGCTTCGGCATTCCGGCCGTGAACGGCGCCAAGGCGCTGGTCGAGGCCTTCAACAAGGGCGAGGCCCCGGCGCCCTACAACAAGGCCGGCATCGGCGGCCTGAAGATCGAGGCGGTCTATATCGACGAGAACGGCGGCGCGACCAAGCAGGTGCAGGAGCTGCGCAACCTCTACGACCGCGAGAAGGTCGATGCGGTGGTCGGCTATGTGGGCTCGGGCGACTGCCTGGCCGTGGCGCCGGTGGCCGAGGAGATGAAGAAATTCCTGATCCTCTACGACTGCGGCACGCCGCGCATCTTCGAGGACGGCAAGTACAACTACGTGTTCCGCACCGCCTCGCACGCGACCATGGACAACGTGGCGCTGGCCCGCTACATGAAGGCGCGTAACGTCAAGGCCGCCACCTACAACATGATCAACCAGGACTACGCCTGGGGCCAGGATTCGCGCAAGGACTTCATGCTGTCGATGGCGCAGCTCTACCCCGATGCGAAGCCGGGCGAAGACCTGCTGCCGAAGTTCGGCGCCGGCCAGTACGGCACCGAGATCTCGGCGCTGATGTCCAAGCGTGCCGACGTCACGCATTCGAGCCTCTGGGGCGGCGACCTGCAGGCCTTCATCTTGCAGTCGGGCCCGCGCGGCCTGTTCAAGCGCTCGCAGGTCGTGCTGTCCGCGGCCGACCACGTGCTGACCAACCTGGGCGACAAGATGCCCGACGGCGCGATCATCGGCGCGCGCGGTGCCTACGGCCTGCTGTCGCCCAAGTCGGCGCTCAACGACTGGTGGTGGAGCGTCTACCAGAAGGCGCAGAACACCTACCCCGCGCAGGCGCCCTACCGCATGGCGCAGGCCCTGATGGGCCTCAAGCTGGCGGCCGAGAAGGCGATGGCGGCCAACGGCGGCAAGAAGCCCACGCACGAGCAGCTGGCCGCGGCGCTCAAGGGCATGGAATGGGACTCGCCCGGCGGCCGGATCCGCATGACGCTGGGCGACGGCCACCAGGCCACGCAGGAGACCGCGATCGGCAAGACGCGCTACGACGCGGGCAAGAAGATGGTGGTGCTCGAGGACATCCAGCGCTTCCCCGCGGAGTGCGTGAATCCGCCGGTCAACGTGAAGTCGGAAGACTGGATCAAGAGCAACTTCTCGGGCGCGAAGTGCTGAGCGGCGCCTGAGCCCTTCTCCACTGCACCGCATCGGCATGGACGACCTTCGCCGGCCCGCGCAATGCGCGGGCCGGGCGCGGACCTTGCCGCCTCCCAACCCTCCACCGAGTCGGGCATGAACACCGCCATCACCATCCTCATCGACGGACTGAGCTACGCATCGTGGCTCTTCATCGTCGCGCTCGGGCTCACGCTCGTGTTCGGCGTGCTGAAGATCCTCAACATCGCGCACGGCAGCTTCTATGCGCTGGGCGCCTATGCCGCGGCCAGCTTCGTCGGCTGGTTCGCGACGATGAAGTTCGCGCCCGAATGGTCGCTGGTCGCGATGCTGTTCGCGGCGGTCGCGGTCGCGGTGCTGGTCGCGCCGCTGACCGAGCGCGGCCTGATGCGCTTCTTCTACGGCCGCGACGAAGTGCTGCTGGTGCTGGTCACCTACGCGCTGTTCCTGATGCTCGAGGACATCACCAAGCTCATCTGGGGCGCCAACCCCTACTACGTGTCGGAGCCCTATGCGCTCTTCGGCAACGTGGAGATCGGCGACCAGGTGTATGTCGGCTACGACTTCATGCTGATGGCCATCGCGGTGGTGGTGGGCTTCGCCGTGTGGTGGGGCCTGAACCGCACGCGCCACGGCAAGATCGTGCTGGCCGTGATCCACAGCGAGGAAGTCGCGGCCAGCATGGGCGTGAACGTGTCGCGCGTCTACATGCTCGCCTTCTCGGTAGGCATCTTCCTGGCCGCGATCGGCGGGGCCTTCACCGCGCCGCTGATCTCGGTGCAGCCGGGCGTCTCGGTGGGCGTGATCATCGTGTCCTTCGCGGTCGTGATCATCGGCGGCCTCGGCAGCATCGAGGGCGCGGCCATCGGCGCCCTGATCGTCGGCCTCGCGCGCTCCTTCGCCGTGCACGTGATGCCCGAGGTCGAGCTGTTCTCCATCTACATCGTAATGGCGCTGGTGCTCATGGTCAGGCCCGAAGGCCTGTTCCAGCGCGTCCAGGCGCGAAAGATCTGAGCATGACCAGCACCACGCTTTCCTCCCCGTCCCTGCGCACGCCGAAGCGCGCCACCGTGCTGTGGACCGGCATCGCCTTCATCGCGGTGCTGGTCGTCGCGGGCGCCTTCATGCCGCGCTGGCTGACCTTCCTGCTCACCATGGCGGCCTCGCACGGGCTGGTGTCGCTGGGCATCGTGCTGCTGATGCGCGGCGGCGTGGTCTCCTTCGGCCAGGGCCTGGTGTTCGCGGTCGGCGGCTACGCGGCCGCGCTGGCCTTCAACAAGCTCGGCGTCACCGACGCGCTGGGCATGGCGCTGATGGGCGGCGTGGCGGCACTGGTCGTGGCCGCGCCCTTCGCACCGATGCTCTCGCGTTACCGCGGCATCTTCTTCGCGATGCTCACGCTCGCGCTGTCGATGGTCTGCTACGGCGTGCTGGTCAAGACCAACGCGCTGGGCGGCTCCGACGGCTTCAACATGGGCCGGCCCACGCTGTTCGGCCAGGCGCTGTCGGACGCGCGCGTGGGCTACGTGCTCTACAGCGTGACGATCGCGTTCTCCGGCGTGCTCGCGCTGCTGGCGCGCAGCTACTTCGACTCGACACGTGGCCTGGTCACGCTGGCGGTGCGCGAGAACGAACTGCGCGTCGAATACCTGGGCGGCTCGGTCAAGCAGGCGATGGGCATCAACTACCTGCTCGCGGCCTTCGCCGGTGGCGCGGGCGGCGCACTGACCGTGATGTCCCTGGGCCACATCGACCCGAACTTCAGCTACTGGACCACCTCGGGCGAGTTCGTGTTCGTCGCCATCCTCGCCGGCTGGCAGAGCGTGCTCGCGGTGTTCGTGGCCTCGACGCTGCTGGAGATCGTGCGGTCCTTCTCCAGCCTCTATTTCCCCAACACCTGGCAGCTGTCGCTGGGCCTGTTCCTGCTGCTGATGATCCGCTTCCTGCCGCGCGGCATCGGCTCGCTGTGGGTCGAGCGCGGCACGAAGGGAGACAAGCGATGAGCGCCGTCCTGAAGCCCCGCATCGACCGGGAGGCGCCCGCTGCGCGCGAGATCCTGCTGCGCGCCAGCGGCATCGAGAAGCGCTTCGGCGCGGTGGTCGCGGCCAGCGGCATCGAGGTCGCGATCGGCACCGGCGAGCGCGTGAGCCTGATCGGCAGCAACGGCGCGGGCAAGACCACCTTCGTCAACATGATCACCGGCTACCTCAAGCCCGACACCGGCAGCATCGTGCTGGGCGGGCGCGACATCACGCGGCTCGCGCCGCGCGCGATCACGCGGCTGGGCGTGGCGCGCTCCTTCCAGATCCCGCAGCTGTTCCAGGAACTCTCGGTGCTCGACAACATGCTGGTGGCCACGGCCTGCCGGGAGAACCGGCTGTCCTTCTGGCAGACCGCGCGCCGCGCCGATGCGGTGGCGCGCGCCGATGCGCTGCTGGCGCGCTTCAACCTGGCGGAGCACCGCGAGCGCCGCGTGGCCGAACTGCCCGGCGGCGTGCGCAAGCTGCTCGACATCGCGATGGCCATGACCGGCCAGCCACGGCTGCTGCTGCTCGACGAGCCGACCAGCGGCGTCTCGGCCGAGGAGAAGTTCCCGATGATGGAGATCATCATGACCGCGCTCGGGCAGGACCCCATGACCGTGCTCTTCGTCGAGCACGACATGGACATCGTCGAGCGCTACGCCGATCGCGTGATCGCCTTCTACAGCGGCCGCATCATCGCGGACGACACGCCGCAGGCCGCGCTCGCCACCGACGACGTGCGCCGCTACGTCACCGGCACCCTTCGCCAGGAGTAAGCGATGCTCGCCATCGAATCGATCCATGTCGCCATCGGCTCCGTGCAGGTGCTGCGCGGCCTGAGCCTGACGGTAGCGTCCCACCGCATGGCCGGGCTCATCGGCCGCAACGGCGCGGGCAAGACCACGCTGCTGCGTTCGGTGATGGGCCATCTCGCGCCCACCCAGGGCCGCATCCTCTGCGACGGCCAGGACCTGGCGCGCATGGCCAGGCACGAGCGCGCGGCGGCCGGCATCGGCTACATGCCCGAGGACCGCGGGCTGGTGCCCGAGCTCACGGTCGAGGAGAACATCCTGCTGCCGATGTGGGCCACCGGCGCGCGCAACGCCAAGGAGCGGCTCGAGTTCGTCTACGGCGTGCTGCCCGAGCTGGTGCCGATGCGCGAACGCCGCGCGCTGCTGCTCTCGGGCGGACAGCAGAAGCTGGTGGCGCTGGCGCGCGCGCTGTCGGTGGGCACGCGGCTGCTGCTGCTCGACGAACCCTTCGAGGGTGTGGCGCCGGCGCTGTCGATGCGGCTGGGCGAAGTCATCGCCGGGCTGCGCGGCAGTGCGCTGTCGGTGCTGATCGCGCAGTCGGACCTCAACCATTCGCGCAAGCTGGTGGACGTGGAGTACGTGATCGAACGCGGCGCCAACGTGGCAGCGGCCGAAACCGAAGCGAGTCATTCATGAGCAGCAGCTACTGGCCGGCCGAGCACACGCCCGCGATGCGGCACGAGGCCGCGTACGGCGACCGCATCGTGCGCTGCTTCGTCGAGCGGCCCGACAGCATGCACGCGCTGCTCGCGCGCGCGGTGGCCGACCACGGCGACGGCGAGGCGGTGGTCTGCGGCGCGCAGCGCTGGCGCTATCGCGCGCTCGAGGCCGAGGTCGCGCGCATTGCAGCGGGCCTGGCCGCGCAGGGCGTGGCGGCCGGCGAACGCGTGGTGATGTTCATGGGCAACCGGCCCGAGTTCGTCGCCGTGCTGTTCGCGCTGCAGCGCATCGGCGCGATCGCGGTGCCGATCGGCGAGCGCGAGCAGAAGCCCGGCCTCGCCTACATGCTGCAGCAGTGCGGCGCCTGCGCGATCGTCTTCGATGCGACGCTGGCCGAGCGCCTCCCCGACACGCAGGACGTGCCGGCGCTGCGCCTGCGCATCGTGGCCGCGGGCGAGGTCGACGGTGCGCTGTCGCTCGACGCACTGGGCCGCGCGGGCGAGCCGCCGGCCGCCATCGCGACCGTGCAGCCGCAGGACACGGCGCTGATCCTCTACACCTCCGGCACCACCGGCCGGCCCAAGGGCGCGATGCTCTCGCACCTCAACGTCGCGCATTCGGTGCGGCACTACGAGGCCTGCATGGGCGTGCGCGCCGGCGACCGCTCGGCGCTGGCCGTGCCCGCGAGCCATGTCACCGGGCTGATCGCGGTGATCGCGGCGATGGTCCACGTGGGGGGCGCGATCGTGATCCTGCCGGAGTTCAAGGCCGCGGCCTTCCTGCAGACCATGGCGGACGAGCGCGTCACGCACACGCTGATGGTGCCCGCGATGTACACGCTGTGCCTGATGAACCCGGCCTTCGACGGCGCCCGGCTCGCGCACTGGCGCATCGGCGGCTACGGCGGCGCGCCCATGCCGGTGGCGGCCATCGACGCGCTGGCGCAGCGCCTGCCGGGGCTGGTGCTGGTCAACGCCTACGGCGCCACCGAGACCACCTCGCCCACGACCATGATGCCGCCCGGCCTCACGCGCGACCACGCCGACACCGTCGGCGTGCCGCTGCCCTGCGCCGACCTGCGCGTGATGGACGACGAGGGCCGCGAGCTGCCCACCGGCGAAACCGGCGAGCTCTGGATCGCCGGCCCGATGGTGGTGCCCGGCTACTGGGACAACCCCGAGGCGACCGCGGCCGCCTTCACCGGCGGCTACTGGCATTCGGGCGATCTGGGCACGGTCGATGCGGCGGGCTTCGTGCGCCTGGTCGACCGCAAGAAGGACATGCTCAACCGCGGCGGCTTCAAGATCTATTCGGTCGAGGTCGAGCACGTGCTGATGGCGCTGCCCGGCGTGGTCGAGGCCGCGGTGGTCGGCCGGCCCTGCCCGGTGCTGGGCGAGCGTGTGCACGCCTTCATCCACGCGCCCGGCCTGCCGCACGACGACGAGGCGGTGCGTGCCCATTGCCGGGCCCGGCTCACCGACTACAAGGTGCCCGAGACGATCAGCTGGTCCGAGGCGCCGCTGCCGCGCAATGCCGGCGGCAAGCTGCTCAAGCGCGCGCTGCGCGACCAGCTCGCCTGAGTCACGGTTTCGCGCGGCCCCGCGCTATATGATCCGGACGATTCAACTCCAACGACTGAGAGGGGCGCCATGGCACTGATGGATTTCATCAAGAAGCAGTTCATAGACATCATCCAGTGGACCGAGACTGGCGATGGCACGCTGGCCTGGCGCTTCCCGATGGCGGAGATGGAAATCCAGAACGGCGCCTCGCTCACCGTGCGCGAGTCGCAGGTGGCGGTGTTCGTCAACGAAGGCAAGGTGGCCGACGTCTTCGGTCCCGGCATGTACAAGCTCACGACGCAGACGCTGCCCGTGCTCACGTACCTGAAGAACTGGGACAAGCTCTTCGAGTCCCCGTTCAAGAGCGACGTCTACTTCTTCAGCACCCGCCAGCAGGTCGACCAGAAGTGGGGCACGCCCCAGCCGATCACGATCCGCGACAAGGACTTCGGCGCGGTGCGCCTGCGCGCCTTCGGCAACTACAGCTTCCGCGTCGGCGACGCCAAGCTGTTCCACACCGAGATCTCGGGCACGCGCGACATCTACACCGTGGCCGACCTCGACGGCCAGCTGCGCGGCCTGGTGCTGCAGAACATCAGCACCGCGATCGCCTCCAGCGGCGTGCCTTTCCTCGACCTCGCGGCCAACCAGATCGAGTTCGCCAACGCCCTCGCGACCCAGCTCAAGCCCGAGTTCGCCAAGATCGGCATCCAGCTCGAGAACATCACGGTCCAGAACGTCTCGCTGCCCGAAGAGCTGCAGAAGGTGCTCGACCAGAAGATCGGCATGGGCATGGTCGGCAACGACATGGGCAAGTTCATGCAGTACCAGACGGCGCAGGCCATCCCCAAGTTCGCCGAAGGCTCGGCCAACGGCGGTGGCGGCATCGCGGGCGACGCCATGGGCCTGGGCGCGGGCGTGGCGCTGGGCCAGGTGCTGGCGCAGAACCTGGCGCAGGGCCTGAACCCCAACGCGGCGGCCACGGCCGCCGTGGCCGCCGCGGCACCGGTGACCGAGATCAGCGCCAACGACGTGATGGCCACGCTCGAGAAGCTGGGCGACCTCAAGACCAAGGGCATCCTGACGCAAGAAGAGTTCGACGCGAAAAAGGCCGAACTCTTGAAGAAGCTGGTCTAAGCCGCACCGATGGCTGAGGAAACGGGCGCCCAGCGCGCCTACCGTGCGCCCTGCCCTGGCTGCGGCGCACCGGTCGAATTCAAGTCGGCGCAATCGACCTTCGCCGTCTGCCCCTACTGCCAGAGCACGGTCGTGCGCCAGGGCGACACGCTCGCGCGCATCGGCAAGATGGCGGAGCTGTTCGACGATTTCAGCCCGCTGCAGCTGTTTGCCGCGGGCCGGATCCAGAACAAGCCTTTCACGCTGGTCGGGCGGCTGCAGTACAGCTACCCGGGCGGCCGCTGGACCGAATGGATCGCCGCGCTCGACGGCGAACGCACCGGCGTCCTCAGCGAGGACAACGGCGCCTTCGTCTTCGCGCTGCCGCACACGCTGGACCGCGCGGCGCCCGCGCCGACCGACCTGCGCGTCGGCGCGACCACGGCCTTCAACGGCCGGAACTACACCGTCAGCTCCAACGAGCAGGTGGCGCTGGTGTCCGCACAGGGCGAACTGCCGCGCCTGCCCGAACTGGGCAAGACCTTCGCGGTGGTCGAACTGCGCAACGACACCGGCGAGGTGCTCAGCCTCGACTACGACACGCAGCCGCCGGGCGCCTACCTCGGGCGCGCGGTGCGCCTCGAGGACCTGCAGCTCACCGGCCTGCGCGAGGAATCGGCCAAGGACGAGAAGGGCCGCAGCTTCAACTGCCCCAACTGCGGTTCGCCGGTCACGGTCAACCTGGCCGACAGCAAGAGCATCACCTGCGGCAACTGCCACAGCATCATCGACCTGTCGCAGGGCATCGGCGGCGAGCTCAAGCATGCCGAGCAGAACGACCCGGTGCGTCCGCTGATCGCGCTGGGCAGCATCGGCCAGCTGCAGGGCGTGGCCTGGCAGGTGGTGGGCTTCCAGCACCGCATGGGCGTGGAGCCCGGCGACGACGAGCACTTCGGCTGGAACGAATACCTGCTCTACAACAAGAAGCGCGGCTTCAGCTTCCTGGTCGATGCGGAGGACGGCTGGAGCATGGTGGCCCCGACCACCGGCGCGCCCAGCATGGCCGAGAGCGGCAAAAGCGCGAAGTACCTGGGCAAGAGCTACCAGCAGCAGTACGCCTACAACGCCGAGACCACCTATGTGGCGGGCGAGTTCTACTGGC
Organism: Variovorax sp. J2P1-31; assembly: GCF_030317215.1. Taxonomy (NCBI): domain Bacteria; kingdom Pseudomonadati; phylum Pseudomonadota; class Betaproteobacteria; order Burkholderiales; family Comamonadaceae; genus Variovorax; species Variovorax sp. J2P1-31. The sequence goes on along the minus strand of NZ_JASZYA010000004.1, from coordinate 341,038 downwards.
AGGTCGAGCGCGGGCAGAAGAGCTTCAACCGCGACTTCGCCAACGGCAGCGCGCTGCTGTCGATGGAGCGCTCGGCCAACGAGCTGACCTGGTCGTCCGGCAGCAAGATGGACAGTTCGGCGGTGGCCTCGGCCTTCAAGCTCGACGCGCGCAAGGACATGTTCAAGCGCGACGATGCGGCGCCGCTGAGCGCGGCCTCGGGCATGGGCTGCGGCACCATCATCCTGATCATCGTGGTGATCTTCATCCTGCTGATCATCCTGAGCACCTGCAGCGGCCGTTCCTCGGGCGGCTCGTCCTCGCGCAGCTCGGGCGGTTCCTACGGCGGCTATTCCAGCGGCGGCGGTCACAAGTGACGCACGCTGCCTTTTCAAACCTGTTTTCTTCCGGAGGTTCTCATGCTGGGAATTGAATGGCTGCGGCCTGCCGCATTTCTGGGTTCGATCCTGTTCGCCTTCATCGGCGTGATCGTGTTCTGGCTCTGCTTCCTCATCATCGACAAGATCACGCCGGTCGACCTGTGGGCCGAGATCGTCGAGAAGCAGAACGTCGCGCTCGGCCTGGTGGTCGCGGCCATGAGCCTGGGCGTCTCGCTGATCGTCGCCGCGGCGATCCACGGCGGCTGAGCCGGTGTCCGTGATGCAGGGCCCGGCCCGGGGCCCTGAGCTCGATGCGGCCGCGGGCCCCCGGCCGGTCGAGATCGCGCTGCTCGCCAGCGTCTTCGTGGTCGCGGCCTGCGGCCTGGTCTACGAACTCAGCGCGGCCGCGCTCAGTTCCTACCTGCTCGGTGATTCGGTGCTGCAGTTCAGCACCATCATCGGCACCTACCTGTTCGCCATGGGCGTGGGCTCCTGGCTCTCGCGCTACTTCGAGCGGCAGCTGCCCGCGCACTTCCTGCGCATCGAACTGATGGTCGCGCTGATCGGCGGCGCGCTGCCGGCGCTGCTGTTCATCGCCAACGCCTACATCCCCGGCGCCTTCCGGCTGCTGCTCTACGGGCTGGTGATCGTGGTCGGCACGCTGGTGGGGCTGGAGATCCCGCTGGTGATGCGCATCCTCAAGCGCAACGCGGTGCTCAAGGACCTGGTGTCGCAGGTGCTGACCTTCGACTACCTGGGCGCGCTCGCGGTGTCGGTGGCCTTCCCGCTGATCTTCGTGCCGCAGCTGGGCATGATCCGCACCGGCCTGCTGTTCGGCTTCATGAACGCGGCCGTCGCGCTGTGGGCGCTGTGGCTGTTCCGGCACGAGCTGCGCCGGCTCGGCGCGCATGTGGTGGCCTGCGTGCTCACGCTCGCGGTGCTGGTCGCGGGCTTCGTCTTCGCCGACCGCATCACCACGCTGGCCGAGGACAAGTTCTACCAGGACCACATCGTCTTCAGCGCCACCTCGCCCTACCAGCGCATCGTGGTCACGCGCGGCGGCGCGGGCCACCGGCTGTTCCTCAACGGCAACCTGCAGTTCGCCGAGCGCGACGAGTACCGCTACCACGAGGCGCTGGTGCACCCGGTGATGGCCGCGCACGGCGCGCCCAAGAAGGTGGCGGTGCTGGGCGGCGGCGACGGCATGGCGGTGCGCGAGATCCTCAAGTACCCCTCGGTCGAATCGGTCACGCTGGTCGAGCTCGACCCGAACATGACGAAGCTGTTCGCCGAGCACGAGACGCTGGCGGCGCTCAACGGCGGCTCGCTCAAATCGCCCAAGCTCCACATCGTCAACACCGATGCGTTCAAGTGGCTGCAGGAAGGCGATGACGCGTTCGACGTGATCGTGGTCGACTTTCCGGATCCCACCAACTTCGCCATCGGCAAGCTCTACACCAACTCCTTCTACGCGCTGCTCGACAAGCGCCTGGCCGCCAGCGGCTACGCGGTGGTGCAGACCACCTCGCCGCTGGTCGCGCGCCAGAGCTTCTGGACCGTGGCGACCACCATCGAATCGGTGGGTCTCACGGCCACGCCGTACCACGTGCATGTGCCCAGCTTCGGCGAATGGGGCTTCGTGATCTCGAGCCACCGGCCCTACCGCCGGCCCGAGGCGCTGCCGGCCGGGTTGCGCTACCTGTCGCTGCCCACCTTGCCGCTGATGTTCGACTTCCCGCTCGACATGGCGCGCGTTCCCGCGGAAGTGAACCGGCTGTCGAACCAGACGCTGGTCACGACCTACGAGCGCGAGTGGGGCAAGGTCGCGGCGCATTGACGATGCAGCGGCGCGCATTCATCGGGGGCGCCCTGGGCGCGGGCGCGCTGGCGCTGGCGGGCTGCGAGCCACCGCACGCCATCGCGGGCGGCTTCACCGGCATCGACGTGGCGCGCGGGCACGCGCTGCGCGACGGCGCCGCGCCGGGCGGCGCCCCGCCGGTGCCGCGGCGCACCCAGGTGGTGATCGTGGGCGGCGGCGTGGCCGGCTTGGCCGCGGCGCGCGCGCTGCGGGCGCGCGGCATCGAGGACTTCGTGCTGCTCGAACTCGAGGACCAGGCCGGCGGCAACAGCCGCGGCGGCCGGGTCCAGGGCATCGCCTGTCCGCTGGGCGCGCACTACCTGCCGGTGCCCGGCGACGAGGCGCACGAGGTGCAGGACCTGCTCGAGGAACTGGGCCTGCGGCGCCGGGTCGCGGGCCGCTGGGAATACGACGAACGCCACCTGTGCCACAGCCCGCAGGAGCGGCTCTTCTTCCAGGGCGAATGGCACGACGGCCTGCTGCCGGTGCAGAGCGTGGGCGCGGGCACGCTGGCGCAGTACCAGCGCTTCTCGCGCCGGGTCGACGACGTGCGCCAGGCGATGCGCTTCTCGATCCCGGCCTGGCGCGCCGCGGCCGTGCCGCAGCGGCTGGCCCTCGATGCCGTGGCCTTCGGCCCCTGGCTCGATGCCGAGGGCCTGGACGATCCGCACCTGCGCTGGTACCTCGAGTACTGCTGCCGCGACGACTACGGCGCGGGCCTCGCGCAGGTGTCGGCCTGGGCCGGCCTGCACTACTTCGCGAGCCGGCACGGCTTCCATGCGCCCGGCGACGACAACGCCGAGCGCGACGCGGTGCTGACCTGGCCCGAAGGCAACGGCTGGTTGACGCAGCGCCTGGCCGCGCCGCTGGGCGAGCGCCTGTGCACCGGCCATGTGGTCACGCGCATCGCGCAGGCGCGCGGCGGCGTCGAGGTCGACGTCTTCGATGCGGCCACGATGTCGCGCGTGCGCTGGCAGGCCGAGCGCTGCATCGTCGCGCTGCCGGTGTTCATCGCGGCGCGCGTGGTCGAGAACCCGCCCGCCGTGCTGCGCCATGCGGCCGCGCACCTGCGCCATGCGCCCTGGCTGGTGGCCAACGTGCACATCGACGGCCCGCTGGCCGACCATGCCGGCGCCGCACCCAGCTGGGACAACGTGGTCTACGGCAGCCGCGGGCTCGGTTATGTCGACGCGCGCCACCAGGCGCTGGACCCCACGCCGCGCGCCACCGTGCTGAGCTGGTACCGGCCGCTGGGCCCCAGCGCCTTCGACGGCGCCGACGGCCGCCGGCAGCTGCTGGACAAGCCCTGGAGCGCCTGGCGCGACGAGCTCATCGCCGAGCTCTCGGTGCCGCATCCCGACCTCGCCGAGCGCGCCACGCGCATCGACATCACGCGCTACGGCCATGCGATGGCGATCCCCACGCCGGGGCTGCTGGCGCAGCTGGGCAGCGAGGGTGTGGTGGCCGCGGGCCGGCTGTCCTTCGCCCATGCCGACTGGTCGGGCTACTCGATCTTCGAGGAGGCCTTCACGCGCGGCCACCTGGCGGGCAGCGCCTGAGCCCGGGCCTTCAGGCCGACAGCACGCGCGCGAACAGCTCGTTGCGGAAATGGATGCCCAGCCGGGCGAAGGCGCGGTTGCGGTAGGTCTTGACGGTCGGCAGCGCCAGGCCGAGGTCGCTCGCGATGCCGTCCTGCGTCATGCCCTGCAGCAGCCGGATGCACACCGCGCGCTCGCGCTCGGTCAGTGCCGGGCACAGGCTGCGCAGCCGCGCTTCCAGGTCGTGCGCCTGGGCCTCGGCCACGGGCTGCGACAGCGCCATGTGCTTGCGCACCAGCGCGAGCAGCGCCGGCGCCAGCGCGCCGAAGCTGTCGAGCGCGGCGTCGCTGAAGGCGCTCTGGTGGCCGTGGCGGTAGAAGTTGATGGCGAACACGCCGCCGTCGTCCTGCGTCTGCGCGACCGACACGCGTTCGGCCATGCCGTGCGCCTCGTAGACCTTGGCGCGGTGCTCGGCCGGCGCCTCCGCGGCCGTCAGGTGGCACAGCAGCGGCGCATGGTCGGTGGCGCTCGAGGCCTGGGCGAAGCTGCGGTCGTCGCGGTGCGGGCCGCTGAGGTAGGCGCGCCAGCAGTCGCGCGTGGTGTCGGGCACGCCGCGGGCGGCCGAAAGGAACAGCGCCGGCCGCGCGCCCAGCCGGTAGACCGACCAGGAGGCGGCGGGCACCAGCTCCTGCAGCCCGTCGAGCACGGCCGGGCCGAAGCCGGGGCTGCCGAGGTGGCCGATCAGCTCGCCCAGCACCTGGGTGCGCCGGTCGCTCGCGGGGGCCGCCTGCCAGCTTCTCATGGCCGCGCCTGCCGAGGGGGCGAGGGAAGGAAAGCAAGGGCGGCGCGCATGCTGTCATCTTCCGGGATGACAGACCGTCCGGCCACCCGGAATTACGCTAGCCGGATGCCCTCGAACCCCTCGCTCGCCCCACCCTTGCTCGAACATTTCGCCACCCTGCGCGTGGAGGTCGGTGCGCCCCAGGACGTGGGCGTCACGCCGCGCGGCCGGCGCCGGCTGATCCCGATCACCGGCGGCGCGGCCGAGGGCCATGGCTGGCAGGCGCGCGTGGCGCCGGGCGGCGCCGACTTTCAGCTCATGACCGCCAGCGGCATGACCGACCTCGACGCGCGCTACACGCTCGAGACCGATGCCGGCGACTGGATCTACGTGCAGAACACCGCGCTGCGCTGCGGCGCGCCCGAGGCGATGGCGCGGCTGGCGCGCGGCGAGCCGGTCGACCCGGCCGAAATCTACTTCCGCTGCGCGCCGCGCTTCGAGACCGCCTCGGTGGCGCTGGGCTGGATCAACGAACGGCTGTTCATCGGCAGCGGCGTGCGGCGTCCCGACCGCGTCGAGATGCAGTTCTTCAGCGTGGCCTGAGCCGGCCCGCGCTCTTTCCCCAAAACACCCGGAGACCGTCATGACCCTCTTCCCTTCGCACCGCCGTGCGGCCCTGGCCGTGGCCGCCGCCTTCGTCGCCTGCGCCGCCCTGCCCGCCGCGGCCCAGGGCGCCTACCCCGACAAGCCGGTGCGCATCATCGTCGGCTTCCCGGCCGGCACCGGGCCCGACATCGTGGCGCGGCTGCTGGCGCAGAAGCTGTCCGAGGGCTGGGGCAACCTGGGCGTGGTGGTCGACAACAAGCCGGGCGCGGGCGGGCTGATCGCGGCCAGCGAGGCCGCGCGCGCCGCGCCCGACGGCTACACGCTGATGCTGGGCGAGACCGGCCAGCTGAGCATCGCGCCCAGCAGCTACAACCGCCTGCCCTACGACCCGGCCCGGGACTTCGCGCCGGTGAGCCAGGTCGTGACCTCCGACTTCGTGCTGCTGGTCAATCCGCTCAAGGTGCCGGCGAAGAACGTGCGCGAGTTCGTCGACTGGAGCAAGCAGCAGAAGGGCCTGTTCATGGCCACCTTCGGCGCCGGCACGCCGGGCCATTTCGGCGCCTACATGTTCGGCGACGCGATCGGCCAGAAGCCCGAGCCGGTGCACTACCGCAACACGGCCGATGCGCTGGGCGGGCTCTATGCGGGCGACGTGTCGGGCGTGTTCGCCACCGTGGGCCTGGCCGCGTCCACCGTGAAGGCGGGCAAGCTGGTCGCGCTGGGCAGCACCGGCGCCACGCGCAGCCCCTCGCTGCCCGAGGTGCCGACCATCAAGGAGCAGGGCTACCCGAACCTGGCCTTCACCGCCTGGTTCGGCATCGTGGCGCCCGCGAAGACGCCGCCCGAGATCGTGCGCAAGCTCAATGCCGACATCGTCAAGGCCGTGCAATCGACCGAGGGAAGGCAGAAGATGCTGGACGCGGGCTTCCGCGCCACGGGCACGAGCGCGGCAGAATTCGCCAAGGTCATCGCCGACGACACGCAGGTGTGGGGCAAGGCCGTGGCGGCCACCGGCTTCAAGGCCGACTGAAGCGCCGCCGAACGACAACCCAGGAGACAGCATCATGAAAGTGGCCATCATCGGCGCCGGCATCGGCGGACTCACGCTGGCGCTCGCGCTGCAGCGCGAAGGCATCGAGGCCGAGGTCTTCGAGGCCTCCGAGACCATCCGCCCGCTGGGCGTGGGCATCAACCTGCTGCCGCACGCGGTGGCCGAGCTCACGGCCCTGGGCCTGGGCGACGCGCTCGCCGAGATCGGCATCGAGACCGCCGCGCTGGCCTACTACAACCGCTTCGGCCAGCGCATCTGGCACGAGCCGCGCGGGCGTGCCGCCGGCTACCCGGTGCCGCAGTACTCGATCCACCGCGGCGCCTTCCAGATGCTGCTCTACGAAACCGCGGTGCAGCGCCTGGGCGCCGGCCGCATCCACACCGGCCAGGTGCTCGAATCGGTCGTGCGCACCGGCTCGGGCCTGATGGACGCGCCGGGCCAGCCCGCGGTCTTCACGCTGCGCAGCCGCGCCGACGGCTCGCTCGCCGAGCACAGCGCCGACGTGCTGGTGGGCGCCGACGGCATCCACTCGGCGGTGCGCCGGTCCTTCTATCCGAGCGGCGACCTGCCGCGCTTCTCGCGCCGCCTGCTGTGGCGCGGCGTGACCGAGGCCGCGCCCTACCTCGACGGCCGCACCATGTTCATGGCCGGCCACCAGGACCAGAAGTTCGTCTGCTACCCGATCTCCGAGCCGCTGCGGCGCGAAGGCCGTTCGCTGATCAACTGGATCGCCGAACTGCGCGTGCCCGGCACCGACGACGACACGCCGCCCAAGAGCGACTGGAACAAGAAAGTCGACAAGTCGGTGTTCGCCGATGCCTTCCAGGACTGGCGCTGGGACTGGATCGACATCCCCTCGGTGATCGACGGCGCCGAGGCGATCTACGAATTCCCGATGGTCGACAAGGACCCGCTGCCGGGCTGGACGCGCGGCCGCGTCACGCTGCTGGGCGATGCGGCGCACCCGATGTATCCCATCGGTTCCAACGGCAGCGCGCAGGCCATCATGGACACGCGCGCGCTGACGGTGGCGCTCACGCAGTTCAAGGACCCGTCGATGGCGCTGCGCGAGTACGAGGCCGACCGCCTGCCGCGCACCGCGGGCATCGTGCTGCGCAACCGCATGAACGGTCCCGAGCAGGTGATGCAGATGGCGCACGAGCGCGCGCCCGAAGGCTTCACCGAGATCGACAAGGTGGTGCCGCACGCCGAACTCGCGGCCATCGCGCTGCGCTACAAGCAGCTGGCGGGCTTCGACCCCAAGAGCGTGGTGGCGCGGCCCGCGGCCTGAAGCGCGAGGCGCCATCGGCGCCCGGCCGCGGCCTCGCTTCCGCCGTTACCATCGGGCGAGTGAGACACTGCGACGGAGCGCCATGGTCAACGAGCGGAAACTAGCCAAGCGGTCGCGACCCGAGATCCAGGAAGACATACGGCAGGCGGCGATCCAGGAATTCGCGCTGCACGGGCTGCGCGGCGCGACCACCCAATCCATCGCCGAGCGGGCCCAGCTGTCCAAGGCCCAGCTGCACTACTACATCGAGAGCAAGGAAGCGCTCTACGTCGAGCTGCTGCAAGGGGTGGTCGACGAATGGAGCCGCGAATCCTTCGGCCAGCGCGACGGCGATCCGGCCCATGTGCTGGCTTCGTACGTGAAGCGCAAGCTGGCCTTCTCCTTCGACCAGCCGCTGCTGTCGAAGATGTTCGCCAACGAACTGATCAGCGGCGCCGAAGTGCTGCGCAGCATCCTCACGCAGCCGCGCACGCGCGCCGGCCAGGCCATCCAGACGCTCACGCAGTGGATCGACGAAGGGCGGATCCGCGCGCTCGATCCCTGGCTGTTCCTGATGCACATCTGGGCCGTCACGCAGCACTACGCCGACTTCGACGTGCAGGTGCGTTTCATGATGCGCGTGCGCGCCGGCCAGCCACTGGACCGGGCGCGCATCGTGCGCGAGGTGGTGGCCTTCGTGCTGCACGGCTGCGGCCTGACGCCTGGCGAGGACGACCTGGCCTGAGGCGCCGCGCGGCGCCGGTTCAGCGCGCGTCGAGGAAGGGCCGCCACTTCGCGCAGGCCCCGTGCATGTCGGCGAAGGGATGCGGCGTGGCGGCGGGCGGTTCGGCCCACACGTAGGCCGACGGCGCGGATGCGGTCATCGGCCGCCATCCGGGCGTGGCCGGATCGCCGCCGTGGGCGATCGCGGCCCAGCTGCGCATCATGCGCAGCGACAGGGCCCTGTCCTGCGGCGTGAACGGGTAGCCGGGCGGGTAGACCGGCGCGCCGAAGAGCAGGTCCAGCTCGTCGCCGTGCGTGGCGCCCAGGTAGGGCTTGGGATGGTTCGCGCTCACATGCGCGAAGCGGTAGCCGTGCACCGGGCGCCGGCTGTGGCGCACCAGGGCCAGCGCCGCGTCGTGGCTGCCGCAGTCGATGTAGAAATCGCCCAGCAGCCGGCTCAGCGCCCGCCAGTTGCCCTCGGCCGCGCGCAGCGGCGCGTACCAGGAGAGCATGTCCTCGACCTGCTGCGATGCGTAGAAGGGTTGCAGCGCGCCGCGCGCCGCCTGTTCGTAGACCGCATCGGACACCGGCTCGCCGGGTTTCTTCCAGCCGGTGCGCGACATGGCCATGAAGTGGCCTTCGCTGGCGTTCAGCCCCAGGGTCACCGCGACCTCGCGCTGGAAGCGGCCTTCGCGCAGCAGCTGCAGCGGTTGGGCCTGGAGCTGCCGGCCGTCGACCGTGGGCTGGAAGGCGTGGCTCCGGGCCAGGCCGGGCAGCAGCCTCTCGGCGGGCCGCTGGCGCAGGCAGTCGAGCAGCGCCTCGCCGTCGACCGGGCAGCCCTGTGCCTGCGCCAGGGCCTGGGTGCCGCGCGTGGCCTCGGCCAGCGTGGGAAGCCGCCATTGCCAGGTCGACTGCAGGATGGCGCGCTGGAACAGGCCGGCCGCGTCCTCGGCCAGCAGCTGCTGCAGCACGCTGCCGGCGCCCGCGCTCTCGCCGAACAGCGTCACGCGCGCGGGGTCGCCGCCGAAGCGCGCGATGTGCTCGGCCACCCAGCGCAGCGCCATGCGCTGGTCCTGCAGGCCCGCATTGGCATGGCCTCGAGCGGCCTGCGCCGGGGTGGCGAGGAAGCCGAAGGCGTTGAGCCGGTAGGCCGGCGTGACCACGATCACCCGGCCCTCGCGCGCGAGCTGTTCCACCCGGTTCTCCGAGCTGCGGCCGGTCCAGTAGCGGCCGCCGTGCAGGAAGACCATCACCGGCAGCGGCGCATCGCTCGTGCGTGCCGCATCGGGGCGGTAGACGTTGAGATAAAGGCAGTCCTCCGACATGCCGATCTCGGCCGGCACGGGGCCGTCCTGCATGCAGGCGGGCTTGAAGCGGCCCGCGTCGAGCACGGCGGGCGCCCAGGCCGCGGCGGGCGCGGGGGACTGGAAGCGGCGCGCGCCGAGCGGCGGCTGCGCGAAGGGTATGCCCAGGAAGGCGGCGGTGCGGTGGGCGTCGACGGAGACGCCCTGCACCGCGCCCTGCGCGGTCTGCACCAGGGGCCGGTCGTCCGCGGCGGCGCCCAGGCTCCACGCGAGGAGCGCCGTGCCCGCGATCGCACGCAGGCCCGGGCTCACCTGGCGGCCGACTTCAGGCCGACCTTCTTGTTCACGAACTGGTCGCTGACCGCGAGGTCCGCGCTGACCTCGCCCGGCTTGTAGATGCCGGCCTTGACCATGCGCTCGGCGAAGTCGCGCACGCGGGCCTTGTCGATGGCGCCGATGCCCTGCGTGGCGGCATCGCCCGAATCGACCAGGCCCAGCTGGAGAACCTGGGCGCGCTCGGCCGCCAGCTTGGCGTCGTTGAGGTCGGGGTTGAACTTCTTGATCAGCTCCAGGCCGGGCTTGGGGTCGCCGTGCAGGAAGTTCTGCCAGCCGATGATGGACGCATCGACGAAGCGCTGTACCAGCGCCGGGTTGCTCTTGATCAGCTCGTTGCGCGTTTCGATCAGGTTGCCGTAGGTGTTGTAGCCGTGGTCGGCCAGCAGGAACACGTCGGTCTCGGCGCCCAGCTCGGCCGCGTACAGCACCTCGGCGGTGGCGAAGGCCTGCTGCACCGAGGCCTTGTCGGCCATGAAGGGCGCGAGGTTGAAGGTGTAGGGGCGGAACTGCTCGTCGCTGAAGCCGTGCTCGGCCTTGAGCCACTGCCAGAAGCCGAACTGGTTGCTCTTGGCGATGAAGACCGTCTTGGCCGACTTGAGCTCGGCGAAGCTGCGGTACTGGCCCTTGTGCGTGATGAGCGCGGTCGGGTCCTTCTGGAAGAAGGCCGCCACCACGGTGGTGGGCACCTTGTTGCGCGTGTTCTCCAAGGCGGTCAGCAGGCCGCCGGTCATGAGGAAGTCGACGCGGCCCGCGGCCAGCATGGGCCGGTTGTTGACCTGCGGCCCGCCTTGCTGGATCGTGACCTCGAGGCCGTGCTTGGCGTAGGTGCCGTCGGCCACCGCCTGGAAGAAGCCGCCCTGGCTGGCCTGCGCCTTCCAGTTGGTGGCGAGGCTCACCTTGTCCTGCGCCAGGGCCCAGCCGCTCGCGGCCAGCAGGGCGGCGGTCGCCAGCAGTCTGGCGCCGGACATCGAACGAAACCGTTTCATCGTGTTTTCCTTGGGGCGGCTGGGCCGGTCGGTTGCCGATCCTCCGGTCGACTGTACAAACGGTTTAACCGAACGGTCAAATTGGAGATTACCCTGATGCGCGACGACGAAGTCCTGCTTGTCCGCAACCAGCGTTGCGGCATATCATTTGGTTTGACCGATCGGTAAAACTATTGGCCCATGCCTCGAAGAGGCCCACCGACATGCGCGGCGGGCCCGCAGGGCCGCCACGAAGGAAGCCCTCTGATGAACGCCGTCGCGCAACCCATCCGCCTGTTCGGAACCGCCTACGGACGCAAGCCCGCCACCCACGATGCGACGCTGACCGAGGTCGGTCCGGGCACGCCCTGCGGCGAGTTCATGCGCCGCTACTGGCATCCCGTGGGATTGTCCGAGCGCGTGACCATGGAGCGGCCCGAGCGGGTGCGCATCCTGGGCGAAGACCTGATCCTGTTCCGCGACCGCAAGGGCCGCCCCGGCCTGCTGTACCCGCGCTGCGCCCACCGCGGCACCGACCTGTTCTTCGGCCGCATCGAGGACGAGGGCATCCGCTGCTGCTACCACGGCTGGTTGTTCAGCGTGGACGGCCAGTGCCTGGACCAGCCCTGCGAGAAGAACGGCGGCGAGCACCGTGGCAAGATCCGCCAGCCCTGGTACGCGGTGCAGGAGCGCTACGGCATTGTCTGGGCCTACATGGGCCCGCCCGAGAAGATGCCGCTGCTGCCGCGCTGGGACATCCTGGAGGACGTGGCGCCGGGCATGAAGCTGCACGTCACGCATTCCAGCCTCTACGCGGGCGGCGACGACGACGTCGAGCTGGTGCCGTGCAACTGGCTGCAGGAGTGGGAGAACGTGATGGACCCCTTCCACATCCCGGTGCTGCACACCTCCTTCAGCGGCGTGCAGTTCGTGCCCGAGATGGGCGTGATGCCCGACGTGCAATGGGAATACACCGACACCGGCGTGCGCTACAGCGCCTACCGCAAGCTCGAGGACGGCCGCGAGGTCGACCGCGTGACCGCCGCCATGTTCCCCTACGTGCGCATGGTGCCCAACGTGCAGTTGCGGCACGGCGCGGCCTCGGGTGTGGGCTGGGTGGTGCCGGTGGACGACACCACCTTGCGCCTGTGCTTCGCGATGAAGATCCCCGAAGCGGAGAACGCCCTGCCCCGCAGCCCCAACCTGCGCCCCTGGTCGAAGATGACGCCGGCCGAGCGCCAGCGCTTCCCCGGCGACTGGGAGGCCCAGGTCGGCCAGGGCCCGATCACGCTGCACAGCGAGGAGCACCTGGCCACCAGCGACAAGGGCGTGGGCATGCTGCGCCGCAGCCTGCTGCAGCAGATCAAGGCGGTGCAGCAGGGGCGTGACCCGGCCGGCGTGATCTTCGATCCCGCGCAGGAACTGGTGCGGGTCGAGGCCGGCAACTTCTTCCGCGACGCGGCCCAGTGACCGGCCCGGCCCACACCGCGCGCGTCGGCCGGCGGCTGCAGCTGGCCGCGCAGGCCTGGCTGTTCGAACTCGAGCCGGACCCGGCCTATCCCTTCGAGCAGGTCGCGCCCGGCGCGCACATCGACGTCGAACTGCCGGGCGGCCTGGTGCGCCAGTACTCGCTGCTCACGCACCTGGCCGAGCAGCCGCGGCGGCTGGTGATCGCGGTCAAGCGCGACGACCTGGGACGCGGCGGTTCGCGGCAGCTGTGCGACGCGGTCGCGCCCGGCACCCGCCTGGCCATCGGCGCGCCGCGCAACCACTTCGCGCTGCATGCGGACGATGCGCCGGCCGTGCTGTTCGCGGGCGGCATCGGCATCACACCGATCTGGTCGATGGTGCAGGCGCTGCGCCAGCGCGCCACGCCCTGGACGCTGCACTACGCCGCGCGCTCGCGCGCCGATGCGCTGCTGCTGGAGCGGCTGGCCGGCGACCCGCAGGTCCACCTGCATTTCGACGACGCCTGCGAGGGCCGGCCGATGGACATGGCGCGCCTGGTGCAGCAGGCAGCGCCGGATGCGCACCTCTACTGCTGCGGCCCGGCGCCGATGCTCGATGCCTTCGAGGCAGCCTGCAGCGCGCGCGAGCCTTCTCAGGTGCACCTGGAGCGCTTCAGCGCGGTGGTGCCGCCGGCACCGGCCACCGGCACGGCCTGCGTGCTGCGCCTGGCGCGCACCGGCCTGGAACTGAAGGTGGAAGCCGGTGCCTCGATCCTCGACACGCTGCGCGCGGCCGGCGTGGACGTGGCGTCCTCCTGCGAGCAGGGCATCTGCGGCGCCTGCGAGACGGCCGTGCTCGAAGGCGAGATCGAGCACCGCGACAGCATCCTGAGCCCGTCGGAGCGGGCCGCCGGGCAGGTGATGATGATCTGCTGCTCGCGGGGCAAGGGCGAACGCCTGGTGCTGGACCTCTAGCGCGAGAGGACGACGGGGCCCGTGGCGGGCCCTATTGACGGCCGGGGTTTTTCCGCGACCATCGCGGCACGTGTGCATGCCGCGGCCGGCCCTCGCCGCCTGTCGCCTGCACGTCCGCGGAAGGAGAACCATGTCCGAGCGTGCCGCTGCGTCCCCCCTGCACTTCGACACCGCTGCGCTGCCGCAGCGCGACCGTTTCGCGTTCTGGGCGGAAGAGCTCGGCGCCAAGGTCGGCTACACCGACTACGACAGCCCGGAGCGCCAGACCTTCTCGCAGCGGCTCACGATCATGGAGGTCGCGGGGCTCTCGCTGATGCGCGCCAGCGGCAGTGCGGTCGACATCCATCGCCGCGTGCCCAGCGGCCTGAAGGAGGCCGACATCTATCCGCTGCACCTGCTGCTGAAGATCGGCGGCGGGGCCACGCTCTGCGAGCAGCAGCGGCGCTCGACCATCCTCCAGCCCGACGAGTGCGTGCTCATCGATTCGGACCAGGCGCTGCGCCTGCGTTCGGTCGAGCGCACCGATTCGTGGATCATCGGCCTGTCGCGCCCGCTGATCGAACGCTGGCTGCGTCCGGCCGGCGACCTGGCCGCGCTCCCGCTGCGCTCGAACGCGGGATGGGCCGGCGCGCTCTCGCGCTACCTTCAGGCGCTGCAGGTCGATCAGGTGCAGGACATCCACAGCCCCTTCGAGCAGGAACTGGTGGCGCAGCACGTCATGTCGATGCTGTCCTTCGCGCTGTCGGAGACCGGCGCCATGCCGGACCTCCAGTCGGTCGCCGCGCGCGACCGGGCCCTGCATGGCCGCATGTGCGGGTGGATTCGCGAGAACCTCGCCGACCCGGCGCTCGGCGCCCAGAAGATGGCCGATCACTTCGGGGTGTCGCTGCGCCATGTGCACAAGGTGTTCGCCATCGCCGGCCGGGGCACGACCTTTCTGGCCATGGTGCAGCGCTGCCGCCTCGAGGAGGCCACGCGCCTGTTGCGCACTGCCGATGTCAGCGGCCTGTACATGGCGCAGATCGGCTACCGCTGCGGCTTCTCCGACCCCGCGCATTTCGGCCGGGTGTTCCGCCAGCGCTACGGCTGTTCGCCCCAGGAGTTCACGCGGGCCGAATCGAGCGCACGCGGCGGGCGCCCCGCGCCGCTGCCCGCCGCGGCGCAGGCCGCGCCGCGCTGAGGCTCAGCGCATCAGCGCTTCGATCTCGTCGCCGTCCACCGGCACGTCGCGCGTGAGCAGCTCGCAGCCGTCGGCGGTGACGATCGCGTCGTCCTCGATGCGGATGCCGATGTGGTGGAACTGCTCGGGCACGCCCTCGCCCGGCCGCACGTAGATGCCGGGCTCGATGGTCAGCACCATGCCGGGCCGCAGGATGCGGCTCGGGCGGTTCTTCACCGTCTCGCCCGACAGCGGGTCCCTGCGTTCGCTCACCTCGCCGACCTGGGTGGGCTCGACGTAGCTGCCGCAGTCGTGCACGTCCATGCCCATCCAGTGGCCGGTGCGGTGCATGTAGAAGGGGAAGTAGGCGCGCTGCTCGATCACGTCCTCCAGGCTGCCGACCTTGTTCGCGTCGAGCAGGCCCACGTCGAGCATGCCCTGCGCCAGCACCTTGACCGCGGCGTCGTGCGGATCGGTGAAGCGGTTGCCGGCCTTGGTCGCCGCCACCGCGGCGTACTGGCTCTGCAGCACGATGTCGTAGAGCGTGCGCTGCGGTCCGCTGAACTTGCCGTTGGCGGGGAAGGTGCGCGTGATGTCGCTCGCATAGCCGTCGAGTTCGCAGCCCGCGTCGATCAGCACCAGTTCGCCGGCGCGCACCGGCGCCGCATCGGCGTGGTAGTGCAGCACGCAGGCGTTGGCGCCGGCGGCCACGATCGAGGCGTAGGCCGGGTACTGCGAACCGCCCATGCGGAACTCGTGCATCAGCTCGGCGTCGAGGTGGTATTCGCGCAGGTCGCGGCCCTCGCGCAGCATGCGCGCCGAGGTCTGCATCGCGCGCACATGGGCCCGCGCGCTGATCCGGCCGGCGCGCCGCAGGATGTCGATCTCGTGGGCGTCCTTGACCAGCCGCATCTCGTCGAGCGGGCCGCAGAGGTCGCGCTGGGTCTCGGGGCACAGCGCGCCGAAGCGCACGCGGGCGCGCACGGAAGAGAGCCAGCCGTCGATGCGCGACTCCAGCCCCTTGTGGGTGGCGAAGGGGTACCAGACCGCGGAGCGGTTCTCGAGCAGGCGCGGCAGTCGGGCATCGAGCTCGGTCACGGCGACGGCTTCGTCCACGCCCAGGGCCTCGGGCGCGGCCTCGGGGCCGAGCCGGTGGCCGTCCCAGATCTCGCGTTCCAGGTCCTTGGGCGCGCAGAACAGCGTGCTGTGGCCGCTGCCGTCGAGCACCAGCCAGGCGTTGGGCTCGGTGAAACCCGTCAGGTAATAGAAGTAGCTGTCGTGACGGTAGAGAAAGTCGCTGTCGCGATTTCGCGACCGTTCCGGTGCCGTCGGAATCACCGCGATGCCCGTGCTTCCAAGCTGGGCGGCCAGGCGCGCACGGCGCTCTGCATAGGGAGGACTGATGGTCGTCATCTCACGATGCTATACGTTTGTAACACCCCTTGTGGCATGGAAACCGCTTTCAGAAAAGGTTTGAAAGCCTCATTGCCACAAAGCCATCGCAGCCGCAAGATTGCAGGCCTGTCAATCAGAGGAACTCACCTGTGAATGTAGTAAAAAGTGCCGCTTTTGCGGTCTTGATTGCAGCGCTGGCTGCATGTGGAGGGGGCGGAGGCGGTGGTTCGTCGGCGGGCGGCGGCAATGCGGGCGTCGGTTCCGGCGACGTCAACGCCGGTGCGGGTGCCGGCAGCGGCAGCGGCAGCGCCGGTGGATCGCTCGGCAGCACCCCGGCCCAGGACGACATCGTCGACAGCGCGCGCAACGTCGTGCCGGCCGCCTACATGGCCATGGCCGCGCAGATGAGCAAGGCGGCCGGCCTGTCCTACCGCTACGGCCCGGACCCGGTGGCCTACGGCACCTCGGGCAATGGCGGCCGGCCCACGCTCAGCGATCGCGCCGACCAGTCCTACGACCCGATCTCGATCCGCCTGCCCAACGGCAACCGGGGCTGCGTGCCCGCGGCGCAGGGCGGCTACTGCGGCACCTGGCAGGTCGGCGGCCCGCTGGTCTCGGACCCGGGCGACTACTCCTCGAGCATCCTGCACGCGGCCTACGTGGCCGACACCCCGGCCCAGAGCGTCGGCGTGGCCACGCTGCAGTCCATCAGCATGGGCCACAACACCTTCGCGCAGAAGCCCGAATCGAGCTGGACCACGGGCACCGCGAACAGCGGCACCAACGACCTCAATGCGCAGAGCTACGGCCAGTCCGCGCGCGACCCGGTGGCCGTCGGGCGCTGCTACCGCACCGGCTGGTGCACCACCAGCCTGATGGTGTTCCAGAACGGCCTGATCGGCACCGCCGGCAGCAACACCGCGAGCAACAAGACCACGGTCCAGCTGGCCGCGAACAAGGTGCCGACGGCCGTGTCGGTCACGCCGGGCGGTGAATTCGCGCTGGTGACCGTCTGGGACACGAGCCAGCCCGCGCGTCCGCGCGGCCAGATCGCGGTGATCGCGCTGGCCGGCCTGTGCGCCGGCTGTTCGCCCGACAACCCGGGCGGCTGGTACGACAACTGGGGTGAGTGGAAAGGCGTCTTCCCCGGCCTGCCCAACCTGGGCAACATCAGCTACATGAAGGTGCTGGGCTATGTGGACCTGCCCGACGCGCTGCGCGCCCCGACCGAGATCTCGTCGTCGACGGGCATGGAGTTCGAGGGCTACCGCGTGCACACCGCCAACGGCGACCTGAGCAACTACTGGGCGCTGCCTTTGAGCGACGAGTCGATCCGCCGCAGCTTCTACAACGGCTACAACGCCAGCGCTTCGGCCACCGCCGGCGTGGCGGTGGTGGTGTCCAAGTCGGAGCAGCGCGCGGCCTTCATCGACCTGCGCCCGCTGTTCAACTTCTACCGCGAGAAGTACTTCAACGGCTCGCAGAGCGACTTCAACGCCATGGTCGCCGGCCGCGGCGCCGGTGCCAGCCAGTGGCCCTACACCTTCGACGCCGCCCCGGCCCAGAAGCCGGTGCTGATCAAGACCGAGGACTTCGCGGCCAAGCCGACGGCCGTCAACGTGCGCCTCAACGGTGCGGCCCGCGCCTTCATCGCGACGCAGGAAGGCCAGCTGCACATCTACGACCTGGGCAACTACCTGCGTGCCTCGAGCGGCGGCGCGGCCTCGGAGATCGTGCGCCGCGGCGGCGTGAGCGTGGGCCGCAACCCGACCCACATCGCCTACGTCAAGCCGCACGGCAACGCGAACACCCGCACCATCTACACCCAGGGCTACGACCGGGAGGTGATCGTCACCTCGCGCGGCGACCGGCGCCTCGAGTGGGTGCAGTTCGCCGGCGACTTCAACAGCGCCAGCGTGCGCAAGACGCTCACCGACACCCGCCTGGTCGACCCGATCGCGAGCGAGGACGCCGAGAACCACGGCACCGAATCCTATGTGGTCTCGGTGGCCGACTACGGCGGCAAGAAGATGAGTAACTACCGCTACGGGCCGGTGATTTTCTGGACCAACCAGCGCTCCGACTGGACCTGCCAGCCGCCCAACGGCTGCCCGACCCTGGGCGGCGACGCCGAGTTCGGCGGCAGCTACGCGCTGCCGGGCAAGCCCTTCCAGGTGGGCGGCTCGAACATCCCTTGACCAGGGAAGCCGGGGAAGCCCCCGCGGCTCAGGTGGCGTTCAGCGCCGCCAGCCGCTCGGGCGTGCCCACATCGGTCCACCGGCCCAGGTAGCGTTCCGCGCTCACCTGGGCCTTTTTCATGGCCCCGCGCAGCAGCGGCGCGAGCGCGGCGCGCTCGCCTTGCGGATTGCCCGCCGCGATGGCGCACAGCGGCGGCGCGAAGAAGGCCGCGCGGTAGAGCGCGAAGGTGGAGAAGGTCAGGCGCTCGGGCGCATCGTCGAGCGCCAGGCCCTCGGCCGAGATGCCGAAGTCGCCCCTGGGGTTGTGGGCCGGGTTCGGCACCAGCCACAGGTGGGCCAGCTTGCCGCTGGCGACGAAGCGATCGACCGCGGCCTGGGTGAAGGCGAAGTCCGGCGCGTGGATGTCGCCCGCCACCACCCAGAACACCTCGCCCAGCAGCGGCAGCGCGCGCACGATGCCGCCGGCCGTCTCCAGCGCCTCGCCGAAGTCGCGGCCCTCGTGCGAGTAGACGATGGAACGCCCCGCGGCGCGGCCGTCGCCGAAGCGGGCCTCGATCTGCTCGCCCAGCCAGGCCGTGTTGACCACCAGCGAGCTGAAGCCCCCGGCCGCCAGCGCGTCCATGGGCCACTGCATCAGCGGCTTGCCGTGCACCGTGAGCAGCGGCTTGGGCGTGTGGTCGGTCAGCGGCCGCATGCGTTCGCCGCGGCCGGCGGCCAGCACCATGGCGCGGGTGCTCATGCGCTGGCCACCTCGGGCCCCGCGCCGCGCATCAGCGCATGGCGCTCCACGCGTTGCGGCTCGAACAGCGCCAGCAGCGTGTCCATCAGCGCCTGGGCCTTGTCCGAGTGGTCGGCACCGAAGTTGCACACGTAGACGTCGAGGGTCGCGCCGCGCCGTTCGGGCCAGGTGTGGACGCACAGGTGCGATTCGGCCAGCAGCACCGTGGCCGTGACGCCGCCAGGCCCTTCGGCGGTGGCGGGAAAGGCATGGACCAGCTGGCCCACGGCCTGCAGGCCGGCTTCCCGCACCGCGCGGGCGCAGCGTTCGCCCAGCAGCGGCGCATCGGTGAGCCACGGCGCGGCGCAGCGGCAGTCGTGGAGATCGGCGGTGAGGTGCAGCCCTTGCATAGGCCTGCGACTCTAGCAGCGGGCCGGGGCATGCAGGCCCCGGACACGACCCCCTCATCCCCGCCCGCTAAAATTGCGGGTTCTCCCCAACACCACACCCCCAGAAAGCCTCACTGATGGCCAACCAAGCCTTGATGGCCAACGCGATCCGCGCGCTGGCAATGGATGCCGTTCAACTCGCGAACTCGGGCCATCCGGGCGCCCCGATGGGCATGGCCGACATGGCGGTCGCACTCTGGGGCGACCACCTGCGCCACAACCCGGTCAACCCGCACTGGCCCGACCGCGACCGCTTCGTGCTGTCCAACGGCCACGCGTCGATGCTGATCTACGCGGTGCTGCACCTGACGGGCTACGACCTGCCGGTCGACGAGCTCAAGAAATTCCGCCAGCTGCACAGCAAGACCGCCGGCCACCCCGAAGTCGGCGTCACGCCCGGCGTCGAGACCACCACCGGCCCGCTGGGCCAGGGCATCACCAACGCCGTGGGCTTCGCGCTGGCCGAGAAGCTGCTGGCCGCGGAATTCAACCGCCCCAGCCACGCCATCGTCGACCACCACACCTACGCCTTCCTGGGCGACGGCTGCCTGATGGAAGGCATCAGCCACGAAGCGGCGGCCCTGGCCGGCGCCTGGAAGCTGGGCAAGCTGATCGCGCTGTACGACGACAACGGCATCAGCATCGACGGCCCGGTCAAGCCCTGGTTCATCGACAACACCGCCGAGCGTTTCAAGGCCTACGGCTGGAACGTGCTGGGCCCGGTCGACGGCCATGACGCCGCCGCCGTGTCCAAGGCCATCGCCGAAGCCAAGCAGGCTGGCGACAAGCCCACGCTGGTGATCTGCAAGACCCACATCGGCAAGGGCAGCCCGAACCGCGCCAACACCGCCAAGGCGCACGGCGAGCCGCTGGGCGCCGAGGAGATCGGCCTCACGCGCAGCGCGCTGCAGTGGGCGCACGCTCCGTTCGAACTGCCCGAGGCCGTCTACGCCGAGTGGGACGCCAAGGCCGCCGGCGCCAAGACCGAAGCCGCCTGGAACGAACGCTTCGCCGCCTACACCGCCGCCTTCCCCGACCTGGCCGCCGAATTCACGCGCCGCATGAAGGGCGAGCTGCCCAAGAGCTTCCACCAGACCGCCTTCGACGCGGTGGTGGCGGCCCACACCAAGGGCGAGACCGTCGCTAGCCGCAAGGCCTCGCAGCTCGCGCTGGAAGCCTTCACCGCCGCGCTGCCCGAACTGCTGGGCGGCAGCGCCGACCTGACCGGCTCGAACCTGACCAACACCAAGAGCACGCCCAACCTGCGCTTCGACGAGCAGGGCAACGTGGTGCGCAGCGAGGGCAACGAACAGTTCCCCGACGGCCTGCTGGGCCGCCACATCAACTACGGCGTGCGCGAGTTCGGCATGGCGGCCATCATGAACGGCGTGGCGCTGCATGGCGGCTTCATCCCCTACGGCGGCACCTTCCTGACCTTCAGCGACTACAGCCGCAACGCGATCCGCATGGCCGCGCTGATGAAACAGCGCGTGATCCACGTGTTCACCCACGACTCCATCGGCCTGGGCGAAGACGGCCCGACGCACCAGTCGATCGAGCACGCCGCCTCGCTGCGCCTGATCCCGAACCTCGACGTCTGGCGTCCGGGCGACACCGCCGAGACCACCGTGGCCTGGGCCGTCGCGCTGCAGAACGCCACCCGCCCGACCGCGCTGCTGCTGTCGCGCCAGAACCTGCCCTATTCGCCCAAGGCCGACCTCAGCGACATCAGCAAGGGCGCCTACGTGCTGGCCGAGCCCGAGCGCGTCGGCCTGAAGAGCAAGAAGGTCAAGGCCGTGATCATCGCCACCGGCTCCGAAGTGCAGCTGGCGCTCAAGGCGCAGGAGCTGCTGGCCGCGAAGAAGATCGCCGTGCGCGTGGTGTCGATGCCCTCGACCACCACCTTCGACCGCCAGGACGTGGCCTACAAGAAGAGCGTGCTGCCCAAGGGCCTGCCGCGCATCGCCGTCGAGATGGGTTCCACCGACGGCTGGTGGAAGTACGGCGTCGCGGCCGTGGTCGGCATCGACACCTACGGCGAGTCGGCCCCCGCGGGCGTGCTGTTCAAGCATTTCGGGTTCACGCCGGAAAACGTGGCCGCCACGGTCGAAGCCGCGCTCGCGCGCTGAGTTTTCCGCATCAGTTTTTCAACCTTAGGAGCAAGTCAGATGGCTATCAAACTCGGTATCAACGGCTTCGGCCGCATCGGTCGCAACGTGCTGCGCGCCGCCGTCCAGAACTTCAGGAACGAGATCGAGATCGTTGCCATCAACGACCTGCTCGAGCCCGACTACCTGGCCTACATGCTGCAGTACGACTCGGTGCACGGCCGCTTCCAGGGCGAGGTCTCGGTCGACGGCAACACGCTGATCGTCAACGGCAAGAAGATCCGCCTGACGCAGGAACGCGACCCCGCGAACCTCAAGTGGAACGAAGTCGGCGCCGACGTGGTGCTCGAGTCGACCGGCCTGTTCCTGACCAAGGAAACCGCGCAGAAGCACATCGACGCGGGCGCCAAGAAGGTGATCCTGTCGGCCCCCTCGAAGGACGACACCCCGATGTTCGTCTACGGCGTGAACGACAAGAAGTACGCCGGCGAAGCCATCGTGAGCAACGCCAGCTGCACCACCAACTGCCTGGCCCCGCTGGCCAAGGTGCTCAACGACAAGTGGGGCATCAAGCGCGGCCTGATGACCACCGTGCACGCGGCCACCGCCACGCAGAAGACCGTCGACGGCCCGAGCAACAAGGACTGGCGCGGCGGCCGCGGCATCCTGGAGAACATCATCCCGTCGTCGACGGGCGCGGCCAAGGCCGTGGGCGTGGTGATCCCCGAGCTCAACAAGAAGCTCACCGGCATGAGCTTCCGCGTGCCGACCTCCGACGTGTCGGTGGTCGACCTGACGGTCGAGCTGGAAAAGGAAGCGACCTACAAGGAAATCTGCGCCGAGATGAAGGCCCAGAGCGAAGGTCCGCTCAAGGGCATCCTGGGCTACACGGAAGACAAGGTGGTGGCCACCGACTTCCGCGGCGACCCGCGCACCTCGATCTTCGACGCCGAAGCCGGCATCGCGCTCGACGGCACCTTCGTCAAGCTCGTGAGCTGGTACGACAACGAATGGGGCTACTCGAACAAGTGCCTGGAGATGGTCAAGGTCGTGTCGAAGTAAGCTTCGCGGACCGAACAAAAAACGCGCCCTCGGGCGCGTTTTTTCGTTGGCGGGTCAGACCGCTTCGAGCACGTGGATCGCGCGGCTCGCGGTCCAGTCCTTGACCTTGGCGCCGTAAGCCGCCATGTGCGCCGACGCGGCGTGCGCCTGCAGCGCGGCCACGCTCTCCCAGCGCTCGATCACCACGAAGGTGTCCTCGCCGAAGGTGCCGCGCGAAGGCGGCATGCCGGCCGCGTCCACGGTCGCGGCGTATTCGATGCAGCCTTCTTCGGCGAGCACCGCCGGCACGTTGGCCTGGAAGGCCTCGAGGACCCGGGCGCGCAGGCCGGGCTTGGCGGTGATGATGGCGAGGACATGGATCATGGTGAAGAGCTTCTCCTGGGTTGGGAGCACGAATCTAACCCGGGCCCCGCCGGCGCGCCTGACACCTATTTGCCAGCGTGGCCGGCCTCGCCCCTGGCCAGCGCCGCCGCCATGAAATCGACGAAGGCCCGCACCCGCGTCGACAGCTGGTGGCGTTGCGGGTACACGGCGTGGATGTCGGCCTCGGGCGTGCGCTAGCCGGGCAGCACCTGCACCAGCCGGCCGCTGCGCAGGTAGCGCGCGATGTCCCATTCGGCCCGCATCACGATGCCGTGGCCGTCGAGCGCCCAGCTCACCGCGATCTCGCCGTCGTTGGTGGCCAGCGGGCCGCGCGTCTTCACCGCCTGCGTGCGCTCGGTGGCGCCGCGGCCGCTGGTCAGGCGCCAGGTGCCGTAGGCCTCGTCGCCCTGGCGGATGCCGATGCAGGCGTGGCGCGCGAGGTCGTTCGGCACCCGCGGCGTGCCCGCGCGCGCGAGGTAGGCCGGCGCGGCGCACAGCAGCCGCCGGTTCGAGGCGATGCGCCGCGCGATCACGCGCGTGTCGGGCGGCATGCCGAAGCGGATGCAGACGTCGAAGGCATCGTCGGTCAGCGGCGGCGGGTTGACCGACAGCTGCAGCTGCACATCGACTTCTGGATAGCGGCGCGCGAAGCGCGAGATCACCGGCGCCACATGGCTGCGGCCGAAGCCCAGCGTCGCGTTGACCCGCAGCAGGCCCTGCGGCTCGCCCTTGGCCTGGCCCAGCAGCTGGGCCATGTCCTCGATCTCGCCCAGGATGCGGCGCGCATGCGCCAGGTACAGCTCGCCCTCGGGCGTGAGGCCCATGCGCCGCGTGGTGCGGTTGACCAGCGTCAGGCCCAGCCGGGCCTCCATCAGCGCCAGCCGCTTGCTCACCGCGGGCGTGGTCACGCCCATCTCGCGCGCCGCCGCGCTCAGGCTGCCGGCCGCGGCCAGGGTCGAGAAGAAGCCCAGTTCGGCGGGCTGGATGGACGTGCTCACGGCCTTCTCCACTGTTGAATTGAAGTTAACGATGGATTCAATTCGGGGGTGAATGCATCGTGCCGGCCGATCCTACATTGCGTCATCCAGACCACCGCACATGAAGGAAGACACCATGAAGACCTATCGCATCGCCACCATCCCGGGCGACGGCATCGGCAAGGAAGTGATCCCCGCCGGCCGGCAGGTGATGGAGGCGCTGGCCGCGGCCGAAGGCACGCTGCGCTTCGAGTTCGAGGACTTCGGCTGGGGCGGCGACTGGTTCCGCGCCCACGGCGAGATGATGCCGGCCGACGGCCTGGACGCGCTGCGCGGCAAGGACGCGATCCTGTTCGGTTCCGCCGGCGACCCGCACATCCCCGACCACATCACGCTGTGGGGCCTGCGGCTGAAGATCTGCCAGGGCTTCGACCAGTACGCCAACGTGCGGCCCACGCGCATCCTGCCGGGCATCGACGGCCCGCTCAAGCGCTGCGGCCCGCGGGACCTCGACTGGGTGATCGTGCGCGAGAACTCCGAGGGCGAGTACGCGGGCGTGGGCGGCCGGGTGCACCAGGGCCATCCGATCGAGGCCGCGACCGACGTCAGCATGATGACCCGCGCCGGCGTCGAGCGGATCATGCGCTTCGCCTTCAGGCTGGCGCAGTCGCGGCCGCGCAAGCTGCTCACCGTGGTGACCAAGAGCAATGCGCAACGCCACGCGATGGTGATGTGGGACGAGATCGCGGTGCAGGTCGCGGCCGAGTTCCCCGACGTGCGCTGGGACAAGGAGCTGGTCGACGTCGCCACCGCGCGCATGGTCAACCGGCCGGCCACGCTCGATACGCTGGTCGCGACCAACCTGCACGCCGACATCCTGAGCGACCTGGCCGCGGCGCTGGCCGGCAGCCTGGGCATCGCGCCCACCGGCAACATCGACCCCGAGCGCCGCTACCCCTCGATGTTCGAACCGATCCACGGCTCGGCCTTCGACATCATGGGCCAGGGCCTGGCCAACCCGGTCGGCACCTTCTGGTCGGTCGTGATGCTGCTCGAGCACCTGGGCGAGCCCGAGGCCGCGGCGCGCGTGATGCAGGCGGTCGAGCAGGTGACGGCCAACCCCGCGCTGCACACGCGCGACCTCGGCGGCACGGCGACCACCGAGGCGGTCACGCGCGCGGTCTGCGAGTTCATCGCCGGCGCGCACGGCGAACGCCGCGCGGCCTGAGCCCCGGCCCCCTCGCCAAAAACAAAGACGGAGACAAACCATGCGCATCCCCTTCCAGCCGCATCGCCGGCAGCTCGTGCACGCGGCCTTGCTCGCGCTCGGCCTCTCGTCGACCCTGGCCTGGGCCCAGGCCTGGCCCACGCGGCCGATCAACCTGATCGTGCCCTTCCCCGCCGGCGGCACCACCGACGTGCTGGCGCGCGCGCTGGCCGACCGGCTGTCGCAGAAGCCTCGGCCAGCCGGTGGTGGTCGAGAGCAAGCCCGGCGCCGGTGCCACGCTCGGCGCCGACTACGTGGCCAAGGCCAAGCCCGACGGCTATACCCTGCTGATGGGCGCGGTGCACCACACCATCGCGACCAGCGTCTACAAGAAGCTGCCCTACGATTTCCAGAAGGACCTGGCGCCGGTGAGCACCGTCGCGATGGTGCCCAACGTGCTGGTGGTCAACGCCGCGCTCACGCCGGCGCGCAACGTGAGCGAGCTGGTCGCGCTCGCGAAGTCGGCGCCGGCGAAGCTGGCCTACGGCTCGAACGGCAACGGCACCGCGCAGCACCTGATCGGCACGCAGTTCCAGGCCAGCACCGGCACCGAGCTGCTGCACGTGCCCTACAAGGGCAGCGGCCCGCTGACCACCGACCTGCTGGGCGGCCAGATCGCGCTGTCCTTCGACACCATCACGCCGGTGCTGCAGCACATCCAGGGCGGCAAGCTGCGCGCGCTGGCGGTGACCACGGCCAAACGCTCCTCGGTGCTGCCCGAGGTGCCCACGCTGGAAGAGGCCGGGCTCAAGGGCTTCGACATCGGCACCTGGTTCGGCGTGCTGGCGCCGGCCGCCACGCCCAAGGAGGTCATCGCGCGGCTCAACGCCGAGATGGTGAAGATCATCCAGTCGCCGGATTTCGCCAGGCGCATGCAGGCCATCGGCGCCGAGCCGCTGGGCGGCACGCCCGAGCAGATGGCGCGGCAGATCGCCGACGAGACCGCCCGCTTCGCCCGGCTGGTGAAGGACGGCAAGGTCGCGATCGAATAGGCGCCGCCCTTCAGCCCGGGATCGCGCCGGGTTCCATGTACACCAGCTCCCACATGTGGCCGTCGAGGTCCTCGTAGCCGTGCTGGTACATGAAGCCGAGGTCCTGCGGCTGCGTGGGCGTGCGGCCGCCCGCGGCCACGGCCTTCCTCACCATCTCGTCGACCTGCGCGCGGCTCTCGCACGACAGCGCGATCAGCACCTCGGTGGCGGCCTTGGCGTCGGCGATCGGCTTGGGCGTGAAGGTCTTGAAGAACGTCTCCACCAGCAGCATCACGTGGACGTGACCTTCGCTCACGATCATGCAGGTCGCGTTCTCGTCGGTGAACTGCGGGTTGAAGGTGTAGCCGAGCGCGGTGAAGAAGTCGACGGACTTCTTCAGGTCCTTGACCGGCAGGTTGACGAAGATCTGGGTGGCCATGGTCTTTCTTTCCTTTGACGAGCAGGTGGATCGCAATTTGTGTACGCTGTACACAAACCATAACTCAGACAATGGACGCTGTCCACAAAGGAGAATCCCGAGCCATGCGTTCCGTTCCGCAGCCTGTCCGCAGCACCTACCGCCATGGCGACCTGCGGCGTGCCTTGCTCGAGGCGGGCCTCGCGCTGGCGCGCACCGGCGGGCCCGAGGCCGTGGTGCTGCGCGAGGTCACGCGCCAGGCCGGCGTGGTGCCCAACGCGGCCTACCGTCACTTCGGCAGCCGCGACGACCTGTTGAAGGCCGTGCGTGCCGCGGCGCTGTCGGCCTCGGCCGCCGCGATGGAGGCCGAACTGGCCGCCGTGCCCGCGGGCCTGCCGCCGGCCGAGGCCGCGCGCGCGGCGCTGCGCGCCATCGGCACCGGCTACCTGCGCTTCGCCCAGGCCGAGCACGGGCTGTTCCTCACGGCCTATGCGGCCTCGGACGACCTCAAGGGGCCGGTCGACCCGGCCCGCGCCGGGCCCAGCGGCAAGAACCCGTTCCAGCTGCTGGGCGAGGCGCTCGACCGCATGGTGGCCGCCGGCGTGATGCCGGCCGAACGCCGGCCCGGCGCCGAGTTCCTGGCCTGGTCGGCCGTCCACGGCCTGGCGATGCTGGTGCTGGACGGGCCGCTGGGCCCGGTGATCGGCCCGCAGATGCAGCAGGTGGGGCAGCGCCTGCTCGACATGGTCGAGCACGGCCTGGCCGCCTGAAGCTCAGCCGGCCTTCGCGGCGCTGGCCGGTTTCGGCAGCCAAACGAAGGCCAGGGCCCCGGCCACCAGCAGGCCCGCGATGGTGAGCAGCACGCTCACGAAGGGATCGGCGCCATGGGCCGAGGCGGCCGAGGCCACCGCGCCCGTGAGCCACTGCATCACGGCCACGCCCAGGAACATCGCCATCGTGAACACCGCCATCGCGCGGCCCGTCATCGCGGGTGGGTAGGCGGCCTTCACGTCGGCGTACTGCAGCACGATGTAGCCCGACAGCAGGCCGCCCGCGATCGCGCCCGCCACGTCGAGGGCGGCTCCGGGGTTGAAGGCCATCACCGCGAAGATCGCGGCCACCGCGAAGGTGAAGCCCACGATCCAGCGCCGCCGCGCCGCGCCGGGGTCGAAGCGGCCGAACAGGATCGGGCCGAACATGCCGACCACCGACACCGCGATCGCCACGTTGCCGCTCTGCACCAGCGAGAAGCCGTGGCGCTCGATCAGCAGCGGGCCCAGCCACAGGCCGCGCAGCGAGATGAAGGAGGCATAGGTCACGGCCGCCAGCGCCAGGATGCCCAGCGTGTGCGGCAGCGCGAACAGCGCGCCGTAGCTGCGCAGCGCGCCGAGCACCGAGGGCCGTTCCGAAGCCGCGACCGGTGCCGGCGGCTCCCGCACCAGCCAGAGGATCAGCGCCCAGGCCAGTGCCGAGCCCACGGCCAGCGCGAGGAAGCCGGTGCGCCAGGAGGTGGCCTGCACCAGCCACGCCAGCGGCGTGCCGGTCAGCAGCATGCCCAGCGAGCCCACGCCCAGCGTCAGGCCCGACACCGCGGCGAAGCGCTCGGGCGGGAACTGGCGTGCGATGAACACGGTGCACACCAGGAAGGCCGGCGCGCAGCCCACGCCGATCAGCACCTGGCCCACCACCAGCACGCCGAAGCTGGGCGCCATGGCCGACAGCAGCGCGCCCGCGATGGCCAGCGGGAAGGCCAGCAGCACCGTGCGCCGCACGCCCTGCAGGTCGATGCCGATGCCCATCAGCAGCTGCAGCGCGCCGAAGGCGAAGTGGAAGGCGCCCGCGAACACGCCCAGCGCCTGCGGCGACAGGCCGAACTCGGCCTGCAGCGGCGTGGCCAGGATGGCGGCGATGGTGCGGAAGGCCTGGCTCAGCGCGAAGGCGCCGATCAGCGCCAGCAGCATCAGCCAGGGGGGGGCGTGTCTCGAGGGGCTCGTTGTCATTCTTGTCGCGCGCACGGGGCGCAAAGCCAATGCGACAGCGAGCCTAACCGCTCTCGCCGCGCGCGGCTGTCGCGCGCGGCGCCCTGCCGGGTCAGTCGAGCTTCACGCCGGTGCTCTTCACCACCTCGCGCCACTTGGCGACATCGGCCTGCACCAGCGCGGCGAAGGCCTCGGGCGTGTTGGCCACGGGCAGCGCGCCCAGGTCGAGCATTTGCTTGTTCACCTCGGGCTGCTTCACGGCTTCGGCGATGGCCTGCTGGAGGGTCTTCAGCACGGCCGGCGGCGTGCCCGCCGGTGCCAGCAGGCCAAACCAGCCCGACACCTCGTAGCCCGGCACGCCGTTCTCGGCCACGGTCGGGATCTCGGGCGCGCCGGGCCAGCGCTGCGCGGTGGTCACGGCGATGGCGCGCACCTTGCCGCTACGCACGAAATTGATGGTCGAGGGCAGGTTGTCGAAGCCCACCTGCACCTGGCCGCCCATCAGGTCGGTGAGCATGGGCGCGGCACCCTTGTACGGCACGTGCAGCATGTCGACGTGGGCCATCATCTTGAGCAGCTCGGCGCTCATGTGCGGCGAACCGCCCAGGCTGGTCGAGCCGTAGTTGAGCTTGCCCGGCTGCGCCTTGGCGAGCGCCAGCAGTTCCTGCAGGTTCTTCGCCGGCACGCTCGGGTGCACCGCGATGATGTTGGGTGTGCTCGCGACGATGGTCACCGGCGCGAAGTCCTTCACCGCGTCGTAGGGCAGCGTCTTGTAGACCGCCGAGTTGATGCCGTGCGTGCTGGCCGTGCCCATCAGCAGCGTGTAGCCGTCGGCCGGCGAACGCGCCACCTCGGCCGAGCCGATGGCGCCGTTGGCGCCGCCCTTGTTCTCGACCACGAAGGGCTGCTTGAGCCGTTCGCTGAGCTGCTGCGCGGCCACGCGCGCGATGATGTCCGTGGTGCCGCCGGCCGGATAGGGCACGATGAGCCGCACCGGCTTGCTGGGGTAGCCCTGGGCCTGCGCTGCGGCCATGGCCGCCACCGACAGCAGGGCCGCGCCGAAGCATCGAATCGTCGTCTTCATCTGGCTTGTCTCCTTTTTTTATGAAGCTAGAGCAGGTGCTGCCCGTGCAGCTTGGGCGCGAGCGCGTCGGGCACCTCGATCTCGAAGCCCAGCACCGCGGCCGACAGCGCCTTGCCGTAGTTGTCCAGGCACAGGCTGCGCGACACGCCACCGCCCAGCGCGCCGTGGCAGACGAAGTTCATCGCGTCGATGTTGCGCGCCTCGTAGCGCAGCACCTCGCCGGTGATCGCGCCGCGGTAGAAGGCCTTGAAGCGCTCGGCCGTGAGCTGCTCGCGCAGCAGGTCGTAGAACTCGGGCTCGTAGGCGAAGACCGAGATGTTCGAGGTGTTGCCCTTGTCGCCCGAGCGCGCATGGGCCACGTGTTGCAGAAGAACTTTCATGGCGTTGCTCAGCTTTCGAAGTACTGGATGGAGGCCGGCACCTGCTCGCGCGGCACCAGCGAGGACCACACGCCGATCACCTCGCGCGTGCGCTCCTGGTGCGGCACGCGCTTGCCGGTGTGGGCGATGCCCGAGACCGCCATGCCGTCGACCTCGCGGCCGACCTTCGCGGCCTCCTCGCGGGTCTTGGTGCGCGCTGCCACCCGCACCGCGATCTCGTAGGGCTCGGGCGCATCGGCGGGGGTCGCGTCGCCGTGGATCGCGTTGATGCCCAGGAAGTCGACGCGCATGTCCTCGGCGTCGAGCTTGACGATCTTGAAGCGCTCCTCGAGCACCTTCTTCGCGAGTTGCGCGCGGCGCAGCGCGCCCGGGCCGGCGTAGAAGAACATGTCCTCGCCGATGAAGCCCTCGGTGCAGCCGATCGAGACCTTGAGCGTGGGCGTGCGCGGCTTGCCGCCCAGGCCGGTGACGCGCACGCGGTCGGGGCCGATCTGCTCGAGCTTCGCACTCGTGAAGTCCACCACCGCATCGGGCGTGAGGTAGTTGGCCGGGTCGTGCACCTCGTAGAGCATCTGCTCCTTCACCGTCTGCAGCGTCACCGCGCCGCCGCTGCCGGCCACCTTGGTGATCACCACGTCGCCGTTGGCCTCGACCTCGGCGATCGGGAAGGCGAAGTTCCAGGGCTCGGGCACGTCCTTGAAGCCGGGGTCGGAGAAGTAACCGCCGGTCACCTGCGCGCCGCATTCCAGCAGGTGGCCGATGCCGTTGCCCGCGCCCACGCGCGCATGGTCGAGCGGGTCCCAGCCGAACTCGTACATCATCGGCGCCATGAAGATCGACGGGTCGGCCACGCGGCCCGTGACCACGATGCGCGCGCCGGCCCGCAGCGCCTCGACGATGGGCTCGGCGCCGAGGTAGGCCTCGGCCGAGATCAGCGTGGGCTTCAGGGTGTGCGTGGGCTGGCCGTTCTCGAGGATGGTGTCGGTGAGTTCGAGCACGCGGTCGGTGATCAGGCTGCCGCTCACGGCCGCCACCTTCACGCCGGTCACGCCGATCTCCTGCAGCAGCTCGACGATGCGCTTCGCCGCCGCCACCGGGTTGATCCAGCCCTGGTTCGAGACGATGCGCGTGCCGTTGCGCATGCAGGCCGGCAGCACCGCGCGCATGCGATCGTCGAGGTAGGTGTCGTAGCCGGGGAAGCTGGGGTCGCGCCGGGCGCGCACCTGCGCCGCCGAGACCGTCGCCTCGGCCATGGTCTCGAAGCAGAGGTAGTCGAGTTCGCCGCGTTCGGCGTTCAGTGCGGCGGGCTCGACGCGGTCGCCCCACCAGGCTGCGCCCGAACCGATCCGGAGGGTCTTGCTCATGTGGTCTTGTCTCCTGTGTGTGCGGACGATTCTGTACAGTGCCCCGGGGCCCGACAACGCACGCCGCAGCACAGCGCCTGTGAAGCCGCGGCACAGTACAAAGAAACCCGCATGGACAAATTCGGTGAGATGACGGTCTTCCTCCGCGTGGTGGAAGAAGGCAGCTTTTCAGGCGCGGGCCGGCGGCTGGCGCTGTCGCCCTCGGCCGTGAGCAAGCTCATCGCGCGGCTCGAGGCGCGGCTCAACGTGCGGCTGTTCGAGCGCATCGCGGGCGCGATCCGGCTGACCGAGGAAGGCGCGCAGTTCCAGCGCGCGAGCCAGCGCGTGGTCGACGCGATGGCCGAGGCCGAGAACATCGCGGGCGCGGCCGAGACCGAGGTCTCGGGCACGCTGCACATCCACACGCCGCTGACCACCGCCAAGTACCTGCTCGCGCCGCTGCTGCCCGCGCTGATGGCGCGCCACCCGGCGCTCAAGCTCGAGTTCATCATCGGCACCGAGCGCGGCGACTTCGTCAAGCAGGGCATCGACGTGGCCATCCACAGCGGCCGGCCCACCGAGCTGTCGCTGATCGGCCGGCCGCTGATGCCGCGGCCCTGGGTGATCGCGGCCTCGCCGGCCTACCTGCGCGAGCACGGCACGCCGCGCACGCCCGACGAACTGCTGCGCCACCGCTGCCTGAACTTCACCATCCGCACGCAGTGGAACGCCTGGACCTTCCGCGAGAGCGACGGCGCGCTCAAGACCATCGACATCCCGCGCCACATCGGCGCCAACCAGGGCGAGTTGCTGCGCACGCTGGCCATCGAGGGCCTGGGCGTGGTGCGGCTGGCCGAATTCAACATCGCGGCCGACCTGGCGCGCGGCGCGCTGGTGCCATTGCTGGCCGACTACCGCGAGAAGACCGACGACATGCTCTACGTGCTGTACCCGCGCGGCCGCGTGCTGGCGCCGCGGGTGCGCGCCTTCCTGAATTTTCTCGAGGAGAGTTTTCCGGCCGGCGCTGGGGCAAGATGAAAGCCTCTGCTCCCATCGAAAGGAATGCCATGCGAAAGTCCCTCTCCCTGATCGCCATGGCCGCCGCGGCCCTGGTCTTCGTGCCGCACGCCGCGCTGGCCCAGCCCGCGCCCGGCACCTGCGAATTCAAGAAGGCCGACATCGCACGCGACATCGAGGAAGCCAAGGCCAAGGGCCAGAAGAGCCGCGTGCGCGGCCTCGAGAAGGCGCTGCGTGAAACCCAGGCCAACTGCAGCGACGCCAAGCTGCAGAAGGCGCACCACGCGAGCATCCAGCGGCAGGAGAAGAAGGTGGCCGAGCGCCAGCGCGACCTCGACCAGGCACGCGCGCAGGGCAAGGCCGACAAGATCGCCAGCCGCGAGGCCAAGCTGGCCGAGGAACAGGCGCAGCTCCAGAAGCTGCGCACCGGCGCGCGCTAGAAAGCCGCGCGCCTCAGGCCTTGGCCGTCACCGGCCGTTCCTCGTGCCCGTCCGGATGGCGCGCGAAGCGGGCCGGGTCGCTGCCGTGCACCGGCGCCTCGTCCTTCCAGGGCCAGCCGCCGAACTGGGTGCGGCGGTAGTCCTGCATCGTCTGCGCGATCTCGGCCTGCGTGTTCATCACGAAGGGGCCGTACTGCGCCACCGGCTCGGCGATGGGCTTGCCCTGGAGCACCAGGAACTCGCCCTCGACCTCGCCGTTGAGCAGCTCCACCGCCTGGTCGGCGCGCAGCTCGATGGCCGCATGGCCCGTCACCTCGCGGCCGCCGACCTGCACCGACGCGCCCTTGAAGAAGTACAGGCTGCGGCGCGTGCCGGTGCCCAGCGCGGCCGGCAGCGTCCAGCGGGCGCCGGGCGCCATGCGGATCGTCCAGATGGCCACGTCCGAGCCCTCCTGCGCGGCCCACGAATCGGGCGGCGGCGCGAGCGGGCCGCCGGTGCTGCCGGGTGCGCCGTCCACCGGCCCGATGCGACCGGCCACGCAGGCCACGTCGGTGCTGCGGCCCTCGCCGTCGGTGGCGGTGAAGCGCGGCACGTCCTCGGCCCAGAACATGGTGAAGTGCGGCGCCACCATCTTGTGGCTGGCCGGCAGGTTGAGCCAGATCTGGAACAGCTCCAGCGGGTTGGGCGCGCCCGCATCGAGCAGCGGGAACATCTCGGAATGCACGATGCCCTTGCCCGCGGTCAGCCACTGCACGTCGCCGCCGCCGAAGCGCGCGGCCGCGCCCAGCGAGTCGGAATGGTCGATCAGGCCCTTGCGCACGATGGTCACGGTCTCGAAGCCGCGGTGCGGGTGGCCCGGGAAGCCGGGGATCTCCTCCCCGTGGTACATGCTCCAGCCGTCCTTGCGGCTGAAGTCCTGGCCGATGGCGCGGCCGGCCAGCGAGGCGGCCGGCCCCATCGCGCCATTGGCCGCGGGGTAGGCGTCGTCGTGGTACGCGCAGAACAGGAACGGGTCGATGGTCTCCCACGGAAAGCCGAGGGGCTTGATCTGGACGATGGGGTCGGTCATGGGGTCTTCCTTGTGTGTGCCGGGCCGATGGGGCGCGGCGATCCAGCCTCGAATATGGGGCCGGATCGGCCGCCGCAAAGGCCGCCGCGGAAGACAGGCTGTTGCGCCAGCGGAACGGCTAGGCGATGCCCGCGATGCGCCCGATGTCCTCGGCGCACCGCTGCAGCCGCGGCAGCAGATCGAACAGGTCGTCGTGCGCGGTGTGGGTGCCGCGCAGCGAGGCGATGGTCAGCACGGCGCGGGTGCGGCCGCGCGGGTTGCCGACCGGCACGCTCAGGTCGCGGCCGCCCACGAAGCGCGCGTTCTCGGCATAGCCCCAGCCGTCGGCGCGCATCTTGGCCAGCAGCGCCAGGTAGGCGGCGCGCTCCTCGGCGCTGCGGCGCTGGTATTCGGCGCGGCGGCCGAGCAGCTCGTCGCGCTCGGCGTCGGGCGAGTTGGCCAGCAGCACCTGGCCCGACAGCGTGTCGACCGCCGAATGCAGCGAGCCGGCCTCGACCGAGAGCCGGATCGAGGTCGGCGCATCGACCTGCGTCAGCACCAGCAGCTGGTCGCGGTGCAGCACGCTCAGGTGGCAGGACTCGCGGATGTTGTCGACCAGTTCGCGCATCGGCGCCGTGGCCGCGCGCAGCAGCTGCTCGTGCGGCGAATGGGTGCGGCTCAGTTCGAACAGCTTGAGCGTGAGCACGTAGCCGCCGTTGTCCTCGCGCCGCAGGTAGCCGCGCGCCTCCAGCGCGCTCAGCATGCGGAACAGCTCGCTGGGCTCGCGGCCCAGCGCCCGCGCCAGCTGCGCCTGCGTCATCGGCACCGCCTGCGCCGACAGCAGCTCGAGCACGTCGAGCGCCTTCTCGACCGCCGGCACCGCGTACTTGGGGCGGCGTTCGGCGTCGGTGTCGTCGGTCTCGGGGGCGGTGGTGTGCTTCATGGGCCGATCAGTTTAGCCCTGTGCCGAACGCCTTTCGACGATGTGCAGGTGCTCGCAGACCAGCACTGTCTCCTGCCGCTGGTTGGTCACGGTCACGGTCTCGACCACGATGCCGTGGCCGCTGCGCTTGGGGTGGTCGCGCTTGTCGGTGATCGCCACCTTGGAGTAGATCGTGTCGCCGATGAACACCGGCTTCACGAAGCGCAGGCGGTCGTAGCCGTAGGACATGGCGCGCGGGTTGATCACCGTGGCCGTCAGGCCGATGCCCACGCTGAAGACCAGCGTGCCGTGCGCGATGCGCTGGCCGAAGTCCTGCGTGGCGCACCAGGCGGCGTCCATGTGGTGCGGGAAGAAGTCGCCGGTCTGGCCGGCGTGCAGCACGATGTCGGCCTCGGTGAGGGTGCGGCCGGTGGTGGTGCGCGTGGCGCCCGGCACGTAGTCTTCGAAGAATTGCTCGTGGGTCATGGTGCGAGAGAGGAGGAAGGTGAGGAAGGCAGGCCGTACTCGCGTGCGATGGCCTCGGTGTCGGCGCCCAGGCGCGGCGCGCCCTGCGCGCTGTAGAGCCGCCGGCCGTCGATGCGGATCGGGCAGCGCGTGGTCTGCATCGTGGCGCCGCTGGCGCTGCGGATGGTCTGCGTCATGCCCAGCGCGGCGAAGGCCGGATGGGCGGTGAGCTGCGGCCAGCGCAGCACGTCGGCGCTCCACACGCCGGCCGGCTCGAGGATCGCGAGCCAGTGGGCGCTGTCCTGTGCCAGCAGGTCCTGCTGCAGCTGCTGCTTGAGCGCGTCGCGGTTGCGGAACCAGCCGCCGCGGTCGGCCGCCAGCGCGGCCAGCGCGTCGCTGCCGATCAGCTGCGCGAGCTTGTCCATCGGCGTCATCGCCACCGCCATGAAGCCGTCGCGCGTGCGGTAGATGCCGTAGGGCGCGGCGCCGTGCACGCTCGCATGGTTCTCGGCGGTGCGCGCGGGCTGGCTGCCGTCGCCATTGAGGAAGGCGGTGAAGGGCTCGAACTGCAGGTCCAGCGCCGACTCGAGCAGGCTCACGTCGACCCGGCCGCCGCGCCCGGTCACGCCGCGCCGCAGCAGCGCCGCGAGGATGCCCTGCACCAGGTGCGCGCCGGTGATCACGTCGATCATCGAGACGCCGGCCGGCACCGGCGGGCCGCTGCCGTCGGCGTGCGCATCGCCGCCCAGCCAGGCCAGGCCCGAGAGCGACTGCACCAGCAGGTCCTGGCCGGGCTTGTCGCGCCACGGGCCCTCCTCGCCGTAGCCGGTGACGGCCGCATAGACGAGGCGCGGGTTGAGCGCCATCGCACTGGCCGCGTCGAGCCCGATGCGCTCCATCACGCCGGGGCGGAAGTTGTGGATCATCACGTCGGCGCCTGCGATCAGCGCCTTCACCCGCGCCAGGTCGGCCGGCGCCTTCAGGTCGGCCGCGAAGCTGCGCTTGCGCCGGTTGATGGTGTGGAACAGCGCGCTGTCGCCCTCGAAGGTCTGGTCGGCCAGCACCAGGCCGCGGCACAGGTCGCCCCCGTCGGGCCGTTCGACCTTGACCACGTCCGCGCCCAGGTCGGCGAGCCGCAGCGCACACGAGGGGCCGGCCAGGAACTGGCTGAAATCCAGCACGCGCAGGCCGGCCAGCGGCAAGGCCTCCGGAGTCGATGAATCAAGCATGAGCAAACAGTAAGTTCATATGAGTTGGCATGCGTGCGCCTTGTCGCGGAAAACCCTAATCGACAATGCACCCGTCTGGCAGCATCATTTCATACATGAACTGATAGTTCATATAGGAATTACACCAATGCGCCCCGAGCGCTCTCCCTTGGAGACAACCATGACCTCCCGCCGCACCGTCGTTTCGACCCTGTCCACCCTCGCCGCCGGTCTGGCGCTGGCCCTCGGCGCCGTCGCGCCCGCGGCGGCGCAGAACTACAGCCTGCGTTTCTCCACCTCGCAGGTGAACCCCAACGAACCGGTGGTGAAGGTGATGCACTCCTTCGCCGACCGGGTGAAGGAGCGCTCGGGCGGGCGCATCACGCTGAACATCTTCACGGGCGACCAGCTGGGCCCGCAGAAGAAGGTCAACGAGATGATCAAGGGCGGTGCGCGGGTGCTGAGCGTGACCGACTACGGCCAGCTGAGCCAGTTCGTGCCCGACCTCGGCATCCTGGCCGGCCCCTACCTCTACGGCAGCCAGGACGAGGCGAAGAAGCTGTTCGCCTCCGAGGTGTTCAAGGAGATGTCGACCCGTCTCGAGCAGCAGGGCATGAAGCTGATCGTGGTCGACGGCCTGTTCGGCGTGCGCCACGTGCTGGGCAGCAAGCCGGTGCGCACGCCCGCCGACATGGCCGGCATGACGCTGCGCGTGCCGCCCTCGCCGATCATGCTCGAGACCTTCACCGCCCTCGGCGGCCGGCCCACCGCGCTGCCCTGGGGCGAGGTCTACAACGCGCTGCAGACCAACGTGGTCGATGCGGCCGAGGCCAACTACGGCTCGCTGGTCGGCTCCAAGTTGTATGAAGTGCGCAAGGTGCTGTCGACCACGGCCCACCAGACCATGTACGTCGCGATGGTCACCAGCACCGACTTCTTCAAGAGCCTGCCGCCCGACCTGCAGACCGTGCTGCTCGACGAAGGCAAGAAGGCCGGCGCCGAACTGACGCAGCTCACGCTCGCCTCCGACGCGGCCTATGCCGACGAGATGAAGAAGGCCGGCGTGCAGTTCGTGACCGACGTCGACCACAAGGCCTTCGCCGAGAAGGCCAAGGTCGCCTACGCCAAGGTGCCCGGCCTCACGCCCGGCATGTACGACAAGGTCCGCGCCGCGATGACGCGCTGAGCGGCCGCTTCGGTCCATTCCAACACTTCACATCCATGACTGAATCGGTCGTTCCCGCCGGCCCGCCGGCGGCGCCTCTCCCCGCGCCCATCGGGCCCGGGCCCCTGCTGAGCCTGCGCCGCGCGGACGAGGCCATCGGCGTGCTCTGCGCCTGCGCCATCGTGCTGTCCATCACCTGGGGCGTGGTCACGCGCTACCTGTTCCCGCAACCCGCTTCCTGGACCTTCGAGGTCGCGGTCATCGCCTTCGGCTGGCTGGTGTTCTTCGGTGCCGCGGCCTGCATCCGCTGGCGCATGCATGCCGACGTCGACGCCCTGGTCGCGATGTTCCCGCCCGCGGTGCGGCGCGGCATCTTCATCTTCAACTGGTGGCTGCTGGCCGTGCTGTTCGCCACGCTGACCGCCATGTTCGTCTGGCAGGCGGTCATCGCGCACTCGATCCGCGTGGTGGTCATCGACATCCCGCGCTCGGTGGTCTACGGCCCGATGGCCTTCGCATCGCTGCTCATGCTGGTGCAGCACATCCTGCTCAAGCCCTGGGCCACCGGCTGGAAATGGCAACCGTCTTCGGAGATGTCGCTGTGAGTTCCTTCCACCTCTGGCTGCCGGCCATCCTGATGCTGGTGCTGCTGGCCCTGCAGACGCCCATCACCTGGGCCATGGCCATCGCGGCGCTGGGCTTCTTCGTGCTCAACATCGGCGAGATGCCGCTGGCCAACTTCGCGCAGCAGATGGCCGAGGGCACAGAGTCGGTGTCGCTGCTGGCGCTGCCGCTGTTCGTGCTGGCCGGCTGCATCATGAACGCCTCGGGCATCACGCGGCGGCTGCTCAACCTGGCCGAAGTGCTGGTCGGCCACATGACCGGCGCGCTGGCGCAGATGTGCACCGTGCTCGCCACGCTGCTCGGCGGCCTCACCGCCTCGGCCAACGCCGATGCCGCGATGCTGGCCAAGACCATCGGCACGCAGATGGTGGCGCGCGGCTACAGCGCGCCCTTCGCGGCGGTGATCACCTCGTCGGCCGCGATCATCACCGCGCTGATCCCGCCCTCGATCGGGCTGATCATCTACGGCTTCCTGGCGGAGGCCTCGATCGGCCGGCTGTTCGCGGCCGGCATCGTGCCGGGCCTGCTGCTGGCCGTGGCGCTGATGTTCACCACCCACGTGCTGGCCATCCGGCGCAAGTACAAGCCGCAGCGCGCCACGCGCGCCAACGCCAAGGAGCTGGGCCAGGCGCTGATCGACGGGCTGTGGGCGCTGTCGATCCCGGTGGTCATCATCCTGGGCACGCGCTACGGCATCTTCACCACCACCGAGTCCGGCGCGATCGTGGTTCTCTACGTGCTGGCGGTCGCGATCTTCGGCTACCGCGAGATGAAGATCGGCCAGCTGCCGGAAGTGCTGGCCGAATCGGTGCGCGACTCGGCCAGCGTGATGATGATGATCTGCGCCGCCTCGGCCTTCGGCTTCTACCTCTCGTGGGAGCAGGTGCCGCAGGCGATGTCGGGCTGGCTCGCGGGCACCACCAAGGACCCGATCCTGCTGCTGCTGCTGATCAACCTGGTGCTGATCGTGCTGGGCACGGCGATCGAGGGCTCGGCCGCGCTGATCATCCTCACGCCCATGCTGCTGCCGCTGATCGACGGCGCGCACATCGACAAGGTGCACTTCGGCATCGTGCTGATCACCAACCTCACGATCGCCGGCATCACGCCACCGGTGGGCGGGCTGATGTACATCTCCTCGCAGACGCTCAAGGTGCGCATGGGCGACTACTCGCGCGAGGTGGTGCCCTACCTCGCCGTGATGATGGGCCTGCTGGTCATCCTCTCGATCTTCCCGCAGATCTCGCTGTGGCTGCCGAACCTGCTCTACGGCACCGGCGCCGTGCAGTGACGCCCCGCGCGCGCTCTCCCCTTTTCGTCGAATCCGCATGACAACCATCACCCTCAAGGGCATGACGTGGGACCACCCACGCGGCTACGAACCCCTGGCCGCCTGCTCGGCGCTGTGGCAGCAGCGCACCGGCGTCCGGATCAGCTGGGACCGCCGTTCGCTGCAGGACTTCGAGTCCTTCCCGGTCGACGAACTGGCGCGCCAGTACGACCTGATCGTGGTCGACCATCCGCACGTGGGCCAGGTCACGCGCGAAGGCTGCCTGCTGCCCTTCGACGAGGCGCGGCTCGCGTCGATCGCGCAAGGCACCGTCGGCCGCTCCTTCCCCAGCTACCACTGGCAGGGCCGGCAATGGGCGTTGCCCATCGACGCCGCCACGCAGGTGCAGGCCTGGCGGCCCGACCGGCTCGAGGCCGCGCCCACCGACTGGGCGCAGGTGCTCGAGCTTGCCCGGGCTGGCCGCGTGGCGCTGCCGCTGCGCGCGCCGCATTCGCTGATGTGCCTCTACACGCTCTGCGCGCAGCGCGGCGCGCCGGGCCGCGTCGAGGGCCCCGAGCTGTTCGATGTCGAGGTGGCGAGCGAAGTCTGCGAGCAGCTGCGCGCGGTGATCGACGTGATCGATCCGCAGTGCCTCGCGATGGACCCGATCGCGGTGTTCGAGGCCATGGCGCAGCCGGCTTCGCGCATCGACTGCGTGCCGCTGATCTACGGTTACGTGAACTACGCCTGGCAGGGCTTCCGGCCGGTGCGCCTGGGCTTCGCCGACATCCCCCACTTCCAGGGCCGCGGCCCCGTGGGCTCGGCGCTGGGCGGCACCGGCATCGCGGTGTCGGCCCGCACCGCGCATGCGAAGGAAGCCTTCGACTTCGCGCTCTGGGTGGCCGATGCCGAGGCGCAGCGCGGCCCCTTCGCGGCCGCGGGTGGCCAGCCCGGCCATGCGGCGGCCTGGGAAGACGAGGCGGTCAATACCACCGCCGGCGACTTCTACCGCGCCACGCGCGCCACGCTCGAGGGCGCCTGGGTGCGGCCGCGGCATGACGGCTACATGCCCTTCCAGCACGCGGCCTCGCTGCGGCTCAACGCCGGCTTGCAGTCCGCCGAGCCGGCGCGCGCGATCGTGCAGGCGCTCAACACCATGTTCCGCGAGAGCCTCGCGCCATGACCGCGCCGCTCGAAGGCCTGCTGGTGCTGGACCTCGCGCAGTTCCTGTCGGGTCCCTCGGCCGCCCTGCGGCTGGGCGACCTGGGCGCGCGCGTGATCAAGGTCGAGCGCCCGGGCAGCGGCGACATCTGCCGCACGCTCTACCTCACCGACACCGACGTGGGCGGCGACTCCACGCTGTTCCATGCGATCAACCGCAACAAGGAGAGCCTGGCGATCGACCTCAAGAAACCCGAGGACCTGGCCGCGCTGAAGCGGCTGGTGGCGCGGGCCGACGTGCTGATCCAGAACTTCCGCCCCGGCGTGATCGAGCGCCTGGGCCTGGGCTACGACGACGCGAAGGCCCTCAACCCGCGCCTGGTCTATGCGGGCGTCTCGGGCTACGGCGAGAGCGGGCCCTGGGTCGACATGCCGGGCCAGGACCTGCTCGCGCAATCGCTCTCGGGCGTGACCTGGCTCAACGGCCACGAGGGCGACGGCCCGGTGCCGCTCGGGCTCTCGATCGCCGACATGCTGGCCGGCCACGCGCTGACCGAAGGCATCCTCGCGGCCCTGGTGCGGCGCGGCATCACCGGCGAAGGCGCGCATGTGCAGACCAGCCTGCTCGAGGCGCTGGTCGACCTGCAGTTCGAACTGCTCACCACGCACCTCAACGACGGCAAGCGCCTGCCCACGCGCGCGGGTTTCCGCAACGCCAACGCCTACCTCGCCGCGCCCTACGGCATCTACCCGACCAGCGACGGCTACCTGGCGCTCGCGATGATGCCGCTGGCGCAACTGGCGCAGACGCTGCCCCTGCCCGCGCTCGCCGGCTACGGCGCGCAGGACGCCTTCACCCAACGCGACGAGATCAAGCGGCTGATCGCGGCCACGCTGTCGCAGCAGCCCACCGCGCACTGGCTCGCACGGCTGCAGCCGGCCGACGTGTGGTGCGCCGAGGTGCTCGACTGGCCGCGCCTGCTCCAGAGCCAGGCCTTCGGCCTGCTCGACATGCTGCAGACGGTGCAGCGCGGCGACGGCACGCCGGTGCACACCACGCGCGGCCCGGTGCGCATCGACGGCGCCCGCGCCCGCAGCGCCCGCGGCGCACCGCGGGTGGGCGAGCACAGCGCGCCGATCCGGGCCGAGTTCGGCCTCTGATCCCTCTTTTTCTTCAACGCTTCTTCCATCCAGACCCACCATGAGCCTCGCAGGCAAGACCGTCCTCATCACCGCCGCCGCCCAGGGCATCGGCCGCGCCAGCGTCGAAGCCTTCTCGCGCGCCGGCGCCACCGTGTGGGCCACCGACATCAACGAAGGCGCGCTGGCCGAACTCGCCGCGCTGCCGGGCGTGGAGACCCGCCGGCTCGACGTGCTGCAGGACAGCGCCGTGCAGGCGCTGGTGGCCGGGATCGGCGCGGTCGACGTGCTGTTCAACTGCGCGGGCGTGGTGCATGCGGGCAATGTGCTCGAGGCGCCCGAGAAGGACCTCGATTTCGCCTACGACCTCAACGTCAAGGCCATGGTGCGCACCATCCGCGCGGTGCTGCCGGGCATGCTCGCGCGCCGCGACGGCGCGATCATCAACATGGCCTCGGTGGCCAGCAGCGTGAAGGGCGTGCCCAACCGCTTCGCCTACGGCGTGACCAAGGCGGCGGTGATCGGACTGACCAAGTCGGTCGCGGCCGACTTCGTGGCGCAGGGCGTGCGCTGCAACGCGATCTGCCCCGGCACCGTCGATTCGCCCTCGCTGCACGAGCGGCTGCGCGCGCAGGGCGACTACGAGGCCGCGCGCACCGCCTTCATCGCGCGCCAACCCATCGGCCGCATCGGCCAGCCCGAGGAGATCGCCGACCTGGTGCTCTACCTGGCCCAGGCGACCTACACCACCGGCCAGATCCACGTGATCGACGGCGGCTGGGCGATTTGAGCGTTCTTCAGCGGTAGAACACCTCGACCCGGCCCTTGAGCTTGAGCAGCAGCGGCTTGCCCTTGCGGTCGACGGTCTTGCCGGCCGGCACCTTG
The DNA here is from genome assembly GCF_030317215.1 of Variovorax sp. J2P1-31. NCBI lineage: Bacteria > Pseudomonadati > Pseudomonadota > Betaproteobacteria > Burkholderiales > Comamonadaceae > Variovorax > Variovorax sp. J2P1-31. The sequence continues at coordinate 298,608 of NZ_JASZYA010000004.1, read as the reverse complement.
ATCCAGCCTTCGCTGATGCAGTATTCCTCGACGTCGGCGCGTTCCTTGTCGTTGAAGCGGATGCCGATGTCGTGCTCGAACACGGCGGCCACGTGGTGCGGGCTGCGCGGGTCGATGGAGAGATGGTCGGGCAGGGCGGGACGGTCGGTGGTATCGGTCATGGGCATGTGATTTCTTCGAAGCCGCCATTTTCTCTGGGAAACTGCGCGGGTCCATGCCACGCCCCCTGCATCGCCTCGCCGCCATCGATTTCGACGCCCCCTCGGAGGTGGTGGCGCGCGCGCTGATCGGCGTCACGGTGCTGGTCGACGGCGTGGGCGGGCGCATCGTCGAGACCGAGGCCTACGACCGCGACGACCCGGCCTCGCACACCTTCGGCGGGCCGACGCCGCGCAATGCCGCCATGTTCGGCCCCTCGGGCCGGGTCTACGTGTACCGCTCCTACGGCATCCACTGGTGCCTGAACTTCGTCTGTCGCGAGGCCGGCCACGGCGCCGGGGTGCTGATCCGCGCGCTCGAGCCTACGGCCGGGCTGGCGACCATGCGTCGCCGGCGCGGGCTCGAGGACCTGCGCCTGCTGTGCGCGGGCCCGGGCCGCGTCGGCCAGGCGCTGGGCATCGATGCGGGCTTCAACGGCCAGGCGCTCGATGCGCCGCCCTTCGTGCTGATCGCGGCGCCCGGCGAGCAGCCGCCGGTGCAGGTCGAGGTCGGCCCGCGCATCGGCATCACCAAGGCAGCCGAGGTGCCGTGGCGCTTCGGCGAAAAGGGCTCGCGCTTCCTCAGCAAGCCCTTCCGCACCGCAGGCCGCTAGCCGCCGGTGGACACCGGCGCGGCGTTGCCGGCCGCCTGCTCGGTGGTCTCGCGCCAGCCGCCGCCCAGCACCTTGTAGAGCGTGAGCCGGTTGGCCTGCTCGATCAGCTGCAGGCTGATCAGCGACTGCTGCACCGTGTAGAGCGAGCGCTGCGCGTCGAGCACGTCGAGATAAGCCGCGCCGCCGCTCTTGAACAGCGCATCCGACAGCTCGAAGGCGCGCGTGGTCGCGGCCACCAGCGACTGCTGCGCCGCCAGGCGCTCGCCCAGCGTGCGGCGCGCGGCGAGCGCATCGGCCACTTCGCGGAAGGCCACCTGCAGCGTCTTCTCGTACGTCGCCAGCTGGATCTGCTGCTGCGCCTGCGCCACGCCCAGGTTGGCGCGGTTGAGGCCGGCGTCGAAGATCGGCAGGTTGATCGAGGGCGCGAAGCTCCAGGCCGCGCTGCCGTCCTTGAACAGGCCCGACAGGCTGCTGCTGGCCGTGCCGGCCGAGCCGGTCAACGTGATGCGCGGATAGAAGGCCGCGCGCGCGGCGCCGATGTTGGCGTTGCTCGCGCGCAGCGCATGCTCGGCCGCCAGCACGTCGGGCCGCTGCTGCAGCACCGACGACGGCAGCTCGGCCGGCGGCGGCAGCAGCTGGGCCGCGGGCGCCTGCGCGATCTCGGTGATCGGCGGCGGCAGCAGCGCGGGCGGCACCGCGGTGCCCACCAGCAGGGTCAGCGCGTTGCGGCTCTGCTCGACCTGGCTGTCGAAGGCCGCGGCGTCGGCGCGCGCGGTGTCGACCGTGGTCTGGGCCTGCGCCAGCGCCAGGCCCGACTGGGCGCCGAGCTCGTAGCTGCGCTTGATCAGGTCATAGGACTTCTGCCGGCTGGCCAGCGTGTCGCGTGCCAGCTGCAGGCGCTGCTGGTCGGTGGCGAGCACCAGCCAGGCCGTGGCCACCTCGGCCACCAGGCTGATCTGCGTGCCGCGGCGTGCGTCCTCGGTGCCGAAGTAGCTTTCCAGCGCGGCCTCGTTGAGATTGCGCACCCGGCCGAACAGGTCGAGCTCGTAGGCGGTGAGCCCGAGGCTCACGTTGTACTGCGTCGCGGTGCGCGACACGCCGCTGGCCGACACGCCGCCCGGCGTGCGCGTGCGGTTGCCGCCCGCGCCCAGGCCGAGCGCGGGGAAGGCCGCGGCGCGCGAGATGCCGTACTGCGCCAGCGCGCGATCGATGTTGAGCGCGGCGACGCGCGCATCGCGGTTGTTCGCGAGCGCGAGCTCGACCACGCCGCGCAGCCGCGCATCGACGAAGAAGTCGCGCCAGCCGATGTCGCGCGCGGCAGGTGCGGCGGTGTCGGCACCGGCGGCCGAGGTCCAGGCCGCGGGCACCGGCGCGGCGGGTTGCGTGTACTGCGGCGCGAGGTTGACGCAGCCCGCGAGCAGCGCCGCGGGCAGCACCAGGCCGAAGGTGGCGCGTCGCAGCAGCGAGGAAGCGGTGTGGCGCGTCATCTCAATGGCTCCCTTGCTCGATGGCCGGCGTCGAAGCCGACGAGGCATTCTTGCGCGCCCGGCGACGCTCCATGAAGCTGCTGATCAGCACGAAGAACAGCGGCACGAAGAAGATGCCCAGGGCCGTGCCCACCACCATGCCGCCCAGCACCGCGGTGCCGATCGACTGGCGGCCTCCCGCGCCCGCGCCGGTGCCGATGGCCAGCGGCAGCACGCCGAAGCCGAAGGCCAGCGAGGTCATCAGGATGGGCCGCAGCCGCAGGCGCACCGCCTGCAGCGTGGCCTCGATCACGCTCTTGCCCTGCTCATGCAGCTGCTTGGCGAATTCCACGATCAGGATCGCGTTCTTCGACGACAGGCCCACGGTGGTCAGCAGCCCGACCTGGAAGTACACGTCGTTGCTGAGGCCGCGGGTCCAGGTGAACAGCAGCGCGCCCACCACGCCCAGCGGCACCACCAGGATCACAGAGAAGGGCACCGACCAGCTCTCGTAGAGCGCGGCCAGGCACAGGAACACGAACAGGATCGAGATGGCGTAGAGCATCGGCGCCTGCGCGCCCGACAGCCGCTCCTGGTAGGAGGCACCGGTCCATTCGTAGCCGATGCCCTGCGGCATCTGCTTCATGACCTCTTCCACCGCCAGCATCGCCGCGCCCGAGCTCACGCCCGCGGCCGCGTCGCCCACGAACTCGTAGCTGGGGCTGCCGTTGTAGCGGATCAGCTGCGGCGAGCCGTAGGTCCAGCGCGTGCTCGAGAAGGCGCCGAAGGGCACCATCTGGCCCAGCGTGTTGCGCACGCTCCAGCGGCCGATGTCGCTGGGCAGCATGCGGAAGGCGGTGTCGCCCTGCATGTAGACGCGCTTCACCCGGCCGTTGTTGAGGAAGTCGTTGACGTAGGTGCCGCCCATCGCGGTCGACAGCGTGCTGTCGATGGCGCTGGTGTTCAGGCTCAAGGCCCCGGCGCGCGCATCGTCGATGTCGACCGCGAACTCGGGCGTGTCTTCCAGGTTGTTGTTGCGCACGTTGGCCATCTCGGGCCGCGCGTTGAGCAGCTGCAGCGCCTGGTCGCGCGCCTTGAGCAGCGCATCGTGGCCCAGCGCGTTCAGGTCCTTCAGGAAGAAGTTGAAGCCCGCGTTGGCGCCCAGCCCGCGCACCGCCGGCGGCAGCAGCACGAAGATGCGCGCGTCGCGGATGGTCGAGAGGTCGCGGCTCGCGCGCCGCGTGATGGCCGCGGCCGAGCTGTCCTTGCCGGTGCGCTCGCTCCAGTCCTTGAGCTTGACGAAGGCGCGGGCCGAGCTCTGGTCGCCGTTCTGGCCGGTCAGCAGGTTGATCGCGACGACTTCGGGCTGCTTGTCGAAATAGTCCTGCACCTGCTGGATCACCGGCTGCAGCCGGGCGTTCGACGAACCCGGCGGCAGCGTGATCTGCACCTGCACGAAGCCCTGGTCCTCGTCGGGCAGGAAGGAGGTGGGCAGGCGCAGGAACATGAAGGCCATCACCGCGCAGATGCCCACGTAGACCAGCAGGCTGCGCTTGCCGCGCCGCAGGATGCCGCCCACGATGCCCTGGTAGCGGTCGGCGCCGCTGTCGAAGCGGCGGTTGAAGCCGGCGAAGAAGCGGTCGACGTAGCCCAGGGGACCCTTGCGCGGCGCGCCGTGCGGCGAGTGCGCGCCCTTGGGCACCGGCTTGAGCAGCGTGGCGCACAGCGCGGGCGTGAGCGTGAGCGCGACCAGCACCGACAGCACCATCGCCGAGACGATGGTGATCGAGAACTGGCGGTAGATCACGCCGGTCGAGCCGCCGAAGAAGGCCATCGGGATGAACACCGCCGACAGCACCAGCGCGATGCCCACCAGCGCGGGCGTGATCTCGGCCATCGACTTCTTGGTCGCCTCCTTGGGCGACAGGCCCTCCTCGCTCATCACCCGCTCGACGTTCTCGACCACCACGATGGCGTCGTCCACCAGGAGGCCGATGGCCAGCACCATGCCGAACATGGTCAGCGTGTTGATCGAATAGCCGAACACCGAGAGCACGCCGAAGGTGCCCAGCAGCACCACCGGCACCGCGATCGCGGGGATCAGCGTGGCGCGGAAGTTCTGCAGGAAGATGTACATCACCAGCACGACCAGCAGCATGGCCTCGGCCAGCGCCTTCACCACCTCGTCGATCGACGCGCTCACGAAGGGCGTGGTGTCGTAGCTCACGAAGGTCTCGAGCTGGTTCGGGAAGAAGGGCTTGAGCTCGGCGATCTTGGCGTTCACGGCCGCCGCCACCTGCACCGCGTTGGCGCCGTCGGCCAGCACCACGCCCAGGCCGGCGCCGGGCCGGCCGCTGAGCACCGAACGCACCGTCAGGTTCTCGGCGCCGAGTTCGATCCGGGCCACGTCCTGCAGCCGCACCACCGCGCCGTCGGGCGTGGCGCGCAGCACCACGGCGCCGAACTGCTCCACCGTCTTGAGCTTGCTGCGCGCGGTGATGGTGGCGTTGAGCTGCTGGTTGCCGGTGGCGGGCAGCGCGCCCAGCTGGCCGGCCGAGACCTGCGCGTTCTGGGCCTGCAGCGCGGTGTTCACGTCCGAGGGCATGAGCGAGTACTTGCGCAGCTTGTCGGGGTCGAGCCAGATGCGCATCGCGTAGCCGGTGCCCAGCGTCTGCACCTCGCCCACGCCGTCGATGCGGCTGATCACGTCGACCAGGTTGCTGGTGATGTAGTCGCCCACGTCCACCGCCGAGGCGCTGCCGTCGTCCGAGTACATCGAGACGATCATCAGGAAGTCGTTGCCGCCCTTGATCACGAACACGCCGCGGGTCTGCACCTGCTGCGGCAGCCGCGCCATCGCGGGCTGCAGCTTGTTCTGCACCTGCATCTGCGCCACGTCGATGTTGGTGCCCGGGGCGAAGGTCAGCTGGATGCGCGACACGCCCGAGGAATTGCTGGTGCCCTGGATGTACAGCAGGTTGTCCACGCCGGTCATCTGTTGCTCGATCACCTGGGTGACCGAGTCCTCCACCGTCTTGGCCGAGGCGCCGGTGTAGGTCGAGACGATGGACACGCGCGGCGGAGCGATGTCCGGGTACTGCTCCAGCGGCAGCGTGCGGATCGACATCAGGCCCGCGAGCATGACCACGATGGACAGCACCCACGCGAAGATGGGGCGGTCGATGAAGAACTGTGCCATGGCGCTTCCTCAGCGCGCGGCCACGACGGCCGTGCCGGCGACGCTCGCCGCCGCGCCGGGCGCGGGGCCATTGGGCGTCTTCGCGGCCGGGTTGGCGCCCGTGGGCACCACCTCCGATGCGCGCACCGTGTCGCCCGGGCGCGCGCGCTGCGAGCCCTCGACCAGCACGCGCTCACCCGCGGCCAGGCCGCTGAGCACCTGCCAGCGGTTGCCCATCGCGCGGCCGACCACGATGGGGCGCTTGACCAGCTTGTTGTCGGCGTCGACCACCAGCGTCGAGGCGCTGCCGTCGGGCGCGCGCGTCACGGCCTGCTGCGGGATCAGCAGCGCGGCTTCGTTCACGCCCTCCTGCAGCACCGCACGCACGTACATGCCGGGCATCAGCATGCGGTCGGGGTTGGGCACCAGCGCGCGCAGCGTGACGCTGCCGGTGCCGGCATCGACGGTCACGCCGGAGAAGGTCAGGCGGCCGGGGTGCGGGTAGGCCGTGCCGTCTTCCAGCAGCAGCTTGATCGGCGCCTCGTTGGCGTTGCCGCGCTGCAGCCGCCCTTCGGCCAGGTCGCGCTTGAGGCGCAGCAGCTCGCTGCTGGACTGCGTGACGTGCACATGCACCGGGTCGAGCTGCTGCACCGTGGTGAGCGCGGTCGCCTGGTTGGCCGTGACCAGTGCGCCGGGCGTGACGGTCGAGAGTTCCACCCAGCCGGTGATCGGCGAGTTGATGCGGGTGTAGCCCAGGTTGATGCGCGCCGTCTGTTCGGCCGCGCGCGCCACCGCCACGTCGGCCTCGGCCTGCAGCGCGGCGGCCTGGGTGGCTTCGTTGACCTGCTGGCTGATCGCGTCGATCTTGACCAGCTCGGCATTGCGCCTGGCCACCGTGCGGGCCGTGGCCAGCGTGGATTCGGCCTTGCGCACGTTGGCCTGCGCGCTGGCGTGGACCGCCTGGAACGGCGCCGGATCGAGCTGGTAGAGCGGCTGGCCTTCCTTGACCTGCGAGCCCTCGGTGAACAGCCGCTTCTGGATGATGCCGCCCACCTGGGGCCGGATCTCGGCGATCACCGGCGCCACGGTGCGCCCCGACAGCTCGGTGCTGAAGGCCAGCCGCTCGGTCTTGAGCGTCACCACCCCGACCTCGCGGACCTGCGCCGGCTTGGCCGCCTTGGCGCTGTCGGTGCGGGAGCAGCCGGCGGCCACCAGGGCGGCGACCAGACCCAGGGCAAGGCCGATTCGGAGCCCGCGGGAGGCGGTGGCGGGCGGCACGGGTCGGGCAAGGTGGGGCATGGGAGCGCAGTGAATAGGTGGGCGAACGCAGAGTGTGAAACAGCCGGGGGTATCGAGTTCAACGCCAGGCTTTGCAAGCGGTCAGCTTTACCGAACTTCACAAAGAAAGCTGCCGCTGGTGGTGCCATGCAAGTGCGATGCCTGCAATCGGCGGCTCGACGGCACCTGGATGCCCTCCCTGTCGGGCCGCCCGGCCCGCCGGGATTCTGCCGCAACGCAGCTTTTCGTGGGCGGCTTCGTGCGGCCGCCGCTGGACACCCGGCGCGCCAGACGGTACACCGCTGGGATGACAGACATCTGGCGCCTCTCCGCCTCCGACGTCGCGGCCCTGATCGCGCAACGCAAGCTCTCGGCCGTCGAAGCGGCCCAGTCGGCGCTGGCCCGGCTCGCCGCGGTCAACCCCCGGCTCAACGCCGTGGTCGACTGGCGGCCCGACGCCGTGCTGGCCCGCGCCGACGCCATCGACGCGGCGCTGGCGCGCGGCGAGAACCCCGGCCCGCTGGCCGGCGTGCCGGTCACCGTCAAGGTCAACATCGACCAGGCCGGCTTCGCCACCACCAACGGCGTGCGCCTGCAGAAAGACCGCATCGCCGCCACCAACAGCCCGGTGGTCGACAACCTGGAGCGGGCCGGCGCGGTGATCGTCGGGCGCACCAACACCCCCGCCTTCAGCTACCGCTGGTTCACCGACAACGCGTTGCACGGCCGCACGCTCAACCCGCGCAACGCGGCGCTCACGCCGGGCGGTTCCTCCGGCGGCGCCGCCTCGGCCGTGGCCGCGGGCATCGGCCACATCGCGCACGGCACCGACATCGCGGGCTCGATCCGCTACCCGGCCTACGCCTGCGGCGTGCACGGCCTGCGCCCCTCGCTGGGCCGGGTGGCGGCCTTCAACGCCTCGGGCCCCGAACGCACCATCGGCGGCCAGATCACCGCCGTCTCGGGCCCGCTCGCGCGCACCGTGGCCGACCTGCGGCTGGCGCTGGCCGCCATGTCCGGCCCCGACGACCGCGATCCGTGGTGGGTGCCCGCTCCGCTGGAAGGCCCCGCCCAGCCTCGCAGCGCCGCGCTGTGCCTGCGGCCCGACGGGCTGGCCACCGCGCCCGCGATCTGCGCGGCGCTGCACGACGCAGCCGAGCGTCTGCGCGACGCCGGCTGGACCGTGGAGGAGATCGACGACCTGCCGCCGCTGGAGGAAGCCTGCCGCGTCCAGACCCTGCTGTGGATGGGCGACGGCTACGAAGCCATGGTCGAGGCCGCGCGACTGGAGGGCGACCCCGGCGCCATCGCCGCGCTGGCGGGCCAGGCCGGCGTCGCGGCCTCGCTCACCGCGGCGCGGCTCTCGACCGCCCTGGCCCAGCGCGCCACGCTGGCCCGCGCCTGGCAGGAGTTCTTCGGCGCGCGCTACCCGGTGCTGCTGATGCCCGCCAGCGCCGAACTGCCCTTCGCGGCCGACCTCGACCTGCAGGGCGCCGAGGCCTATGCCCGCGTCTGGGCCGCGCAGACGCCGATGATCGGCCTGCCGCTCACCGGCCTGCCCTCGCTGGTGGTCTCGACCGGCATGGCCGGCGCCAGCCCGGTCGGCGTGCAACTCGTCGCCGGGCGTTTCCGCGAGGACCTGTGCCTGGCAGCCGGCGAGGCGATCGAGGCGCGCGGCGTGCCGCCGATGCCGATGGACTGAGCGACGCCGCAGCGGCTCAGCTGGCCGGCGCCAGCCTGCGGCTCATGCGCGCATTGCGCAGCACGACGCCGGCCCGCTCCACCGTCTGCCGCTGGTCGACGTTGAAACCCGCGCGCTCGAAGAAGGCCTCGGCCGCCAGGCTCACGTGGGCGAACAGCAGGCCGATCCCGCGCTCACGGGCCGAGGCCTCGATGCGCGCCATCAGCGCCTTGGCCACTCCGCGCCCGCCACAGTCGCCCGCGACGAAGAACATGTCGATGTAGCCCGAAGGCTGCAGGTCGGCAAAGCCCGCGATGCGCCCGTCGAGTTCGGCCACGAAGGGCTGCAGCGCGTGCATGCGCGCTGCCCACTGCGCAGCGTCGTGCGCCGCCGGCGCCCAGGCCGCGCGCTCGGCGGGTGTGTAGTACGGGGCGGCGAGGGTGTGGACGGAGGATGCGAAGACGGCGCGCAGGGCGGGGGCGTCGGCGGGCGCGAAGGCCCGGACGCGCGGCGGCGCATCGGAGCGGCCGGCGCTCACCATCGGGCAGGGGCCGCGAAGCGATGGCGCTGGCCGGCCGCGCCGACGGAGGCGATCAGGTCGTCCGCGATCGTGGAGCTCGCCCTCGCGAAGGCATGGAACTGCACCCGCGGGAGCGCGGGCAGGCCCTCGGGGCGGCCCAGGGCGCGCAGGCCCTCCTGCAATTGGCTGCGCGCCACGGGCGTGACGGCGAAGCCGGCCTTGGCCGCGGACAGGCAGCCCGCCATGCTGCTGCTCTCGAAACCCACGCTCCAGGCGCGGCCGGCCTTGTTCAGTGCGGCGACCGCCGCCTCGCGGTAGACACAGGGCTCGGGGAACACCGCCAGCACCAGCGCCGCGCTGTCGTCGAACGCGCCCTCGCCGCCGTACGCCCAGACGAGTTCCTCTTCCCAGAGCAGCTCGCCGGTGGCCTCCGTGCCGGCGCACTGCTTGCCGAACACGACGTCGAGCCGTCCCCGCTGGAGCAGCTTCACGAGATCCGCCGTGATGCCGACCTTGAGTTCGATGGGCGCGCCCGGATGCCAGCGCTTGTAGGTCTGCAGCACGCCGGCCAGCCAGGTGCCGGCGAAATCCTCACTGGCGCCCACCCTCAGCCGGCCGGCCGGGGCGCTGTTCAGGCGCGCGCGCACCTCGCGCTCCAGCCCCACGATGCTGCGCGCATAGGTGTGCAGCAACTGGCCCGCGGGCGTGAGTTGCAGGCTGCGCGTGGTGCGCTTCAAGAGCACGGTGGACGCGGCGAGCTCCAGGCGCTTGATGTGGCCGCTGACCGCGGACGGCGTCAGGGCCAGCTGTTCGGCGGCCAGGCCGAAACCGCCGGACTCGACGACTTCGAGGAAGGTCCGCAGCAGGGTGATGTCGAAGACGGGTGCGGTGCTGGTCATCGCGGCAGCAAGAAAACGAGGCGGTTTGGATTCATCACGATTCATCGTCAGTTTCAATCAATTGATCATGAATCGTCAACACTGTCGGTCCTAGTCTTGGCGGTCTCAATTCGAAAGGATGCACAGGATGAGCCGCTATTCAACGGTCAGGACGCCCACGCTGGCGATTGGCTGCCTGGAATGGAATTCCACCGGCAGCCGCAGCGCCGTGCTGCTGCACGGTTGGCCCGACAGCCCGGAAACATGGATCGGCGTGGCCGAGCGCCTGGCCGCGCAGGGTTACCGCGTGCTGTGTCCGGCACTGCGGGGCTTCGGCCCCACGCGCTTCCTCGAGGCCGACACGCCGCGCAGCGGCGAACTGGCGGCGCTCGGGCGCGACCTGCTCGATTTCATCGATGCGCTGCACCTCGAGCGCCCCTTGCTCGTCGGCCACGACTGGGGCGCGCGCGCCGTCGCGAACGCCTGCGGGCTGCGCGCCGACGCCGCCTCGGCGATGGTGATGCTTTCCGTCGGCTACGGCACCAACGACCCGCACCAGGCGATCAGCCATGCCCAGGCGCAGGCCTACTGGTACCACTGGTTCATGGCCACGCCCCGGGGGCAGCAGGCGATCGTCGAGGAAGACGCCAAGGCCTTCGCCCGCACGATGTGGGACACCTGGTCACCCCAGGGCTGGTACACCGCCGCCGCCTTCGAGGAGGCGGCCCGGGCCTTCGAGAACCCGGACTGGGCGGCCGTGGTGCTGCATTCCTACCGCCACCGCTGGGGCTTCGTGCCCGGCGACCCGGCCTATGCGGAGGACGGGCGCAGGCTGAACCCCGCCCCGCGGCTGTCGGTGCCGACGCTGGTGCTGCACGGCGCCGCCGACGCCTGCAACCACCCCGACACCTCCGCCGGCAAGGAGGCCTTTTTCTGCGGCCCCTACCAGCGCATCGTGCTGCCCGGCGTGGGGCATTTCCCGCAACGCGAGGCGGCGGCCGAGGTGGCGGATGGGATCCTGCGCTTCGTCCAAAGCCATGCCTGAGTGTGCGGCCCGGGTGCCGCCTGCATGGCGGTGGGCGTCAGAGCATGTCGATCGCTTCGACCACAGCGCCTTCCGTCGGGACGCGGCGCACCGAGTTGCCGGCAGGGTCGTACAGGACCACTGCGCCTGTGGTGGCGAAGACGAGCCGGCCTTTTTCGACCTTGCCGTCGCCACGGATGACGGCCACGCAGTCCGCGCCGCGGGGGCGCTTTCCCTCGATCTTCGGTGCGCGCTGCATCAGGGTGTCGATGCGCTGCTGGCGTGAGATGCAGACCTTGGGTTCGACCACCCAATGGCGGATGTGGACCTCGCCTGCGGAGAGGCCGGCGATGGGAACCAGCGCCAAGGCGGTGCTCAGAACCAGCAATGCCAGAAAGCAGCCGATCACTATCGCGGGAGTCGCAAGCGTGACGAACGCCGGGACGAAGAGCACCAGCAGCAGCGGTTCAATCCAGCGTTTGTCTTGCACGCGTTTGCGCACCTGGGCGCGTGCGCGTTGCGCCGCCGCTGACGCCATCCACCGCTTTCCAAACCACCAAAGCGCGAGAAGGGCTGGGAAGAGGATGGAAAAGACAAAGGACATCTTCCAGAGTCGCCAAATCGTCGGGCTCAGGCGTCCCGACACCTCCGTAACGAAGCCCCATGTGTCAGGCTGCGAAATGCCCGCAAACACCTGTGCAACAGCCCATCCACCCAGGTTGAACAGATCAGTGGCCGAACTGAACAGCGTGGCGTGCGGAACGCCCAACGTGCTCTGGACGGCGAGCGCCACACCGTAGCCCAGCAAGGCCAGCACGATGCCGGCGGTCGAAGCCAGGGCCAGCACCACACCCAGCCAGTGGGTGCCACGCTTGGCCAGCGCATCCTTGCCCCCGTCGTCGCTCGCGCGTGTCTCCACAGCGGGCGCGAGCACGCGCAAGCCGGTGTCCGGGCCGCTCACGGCGGTGAGGTCTACCGCCCCGCCACCGACCACCCCGCATGCAGGTTGGCCTTGTCGTTCTCGTATTCCCAGCGCGTGCCGCAGCGGTCGCAGCGGTAGCTGGTGACGGTCACCGAGCGGCCGTCCTCGCGCTCTTCCTTGCGGTTGCTGCCTTGCACCAGCTCGGCATGGCCCGGCGCGCGGCGCCAATTGCGCTGGATGCCGGTGCAGGGTTCGCACAGCTCCATCTTCTTCTGATCGGCCTGTCGGGCGCTTGCGATGCTCATGATGGGGCTCGTTTCGTGATGGCGAAGATGGGGTGGCTCAATGGTGGTGGCCGCCGGCGCCGTGCACGTGGCGGTGCTCCAGCTCCTCGGGGGCGGCGGCGCGCACTTCCAGCACCTTGAGCGCGAAGCGCAGTTCCAGGCCGGCCAGCGGGTGGTTGCCGTCGAGCAGCACCTTGTCGCCCTTGATCTTCTTCACGTAGAAGACGTGCGGCGTGCCCTGGTCGTCGCGGCCTTCGAGCTGGCCGCCGACCTTCACGCCCGGCGGGAATTCGCTCTTGGGGATGGTGCGTTCCAGCGCGGGGTCGCGCACGCCGAAGGCGTCTTCGGGCTTGAGCTGCAGCGTGACGGCGTAGCCGGCTTCCTTGCCGTCCAGCGCTTCCTCGATCTTGGGCAGCGTGTTGTCGTAGCCGCCATGCAGGTAGCCCATGGGCTCCTTGGCTTCCTCGATGAGCTTGCCCTGCAGGTCGCTGACCTTGTAGCGGAGGGTGACGACGGTGTCTTTTTCGATTTTCATGGGGGGATTGTCCCGCAGAGAGGCCGCGACTGCACCCGGCGCGCCGGCAGCTCCCCACTTCAGCGCGGCCGGTACAGCCGCCCGAGCGCCGTCGCCAGCGCCATCGACACCCGCCGCCGCACCAGCGTCAGGGGCGGCAGCGACGCCAGCGGCCCGCGCGTGAAGCGGTAGAAGGCCTGGCTCGCGGCCGACGGCGGCCGGCCACGCAGCGCGCCGCGCAGATGCCGGCCCTGCCAGGGCTTGGCCGCCCCCACCGCATGCGACAGGTGGCGCCCGCCCGGCACGAAATCCATCGCTTCCGGGCCCTGGGTGCACAGCGGGGCGTCGTCCAGCATCACGGCGAAGTTGAGCGCGTCCTCGTCGGTCGAATGAAAGGGGTGGTCGGGCGCCCCCAGCTTGCGCTGCCGCAGCGCGCCGCCGTGTTCCGCGGCGATCTGCTCGCACAGGCGCTGCCAGGTGGCGAGCAGCGCGTCGTGCGCGCGCGGTACGCCGAGGAAGCCGCTGTTGTAGTAGCGCGCGCCAGCGCGCGCTGCGGCAGTTCGCCCTGCGCGGCAGCAAAGAAGCGCGGCCAGCCTTCACGCCGCGGATGGTCCGACGGCAGCGCGCCATCGAGGTCCTCGACCAGCGCGACCTCGCCACCGGCGAACCAGGCCTCGATCTCGGCCCACGCGCATTTCACGACCAGGTCGGGGTCGAGGTAGACCACCGCCTCGGCCGCCGGGTCGTGCAGGTGCAGCAGCTCGCGCATGAAGGCGGGCTTCTGGTAGTTGAGGCTGCGCGGCGGATCGAGCGCCAGGGTTTGCAGCGCCACTTCGGGCGTGACCTGCAGCCGACCTGCTCGGCAGTCGAAACCTGCATGCCGCACCAGCCACGCCGGCAGCGGCCCGCGGTGCCCGGCCCACACCGTGCCCTCGAACCCGGCCGCTACCAGCGAGTTCACCAGCGTCGCCACGCCGTGGTGGTAGTGGCCTTCGAAGAGGGTGCAGACGGTGGAGCGCATGGCAGGGATGATCGCGCACCGGGCGGCGCCCGCCTGCCGCCATCTGCAGAATCGCCTCATGCCCCGCATCGCCCTCCTCTCCGACACCCATGGCCTGCTCCGCCCGGAAGCCCTGGCCTTCCTTGCCGGCAGCGATCACATCGTCCACGGCGGCGACATCGGCGGCCCGGAGATCCTGGCGCAGTTGGCGGCCATCGCGCCCTTGAGCGTGGTGCGCGGCAACAACGACCGCGGGCCCTGGGCCGAGGCCATCCCACCTTCGCTGACCGTCACGCTGAGCGGCGTCGCGGTGCATGCGGTGCACGACATCGCCGACCTGCAGCTCGGCCCCGCCGACGCGGAGGTGCGGGTGGTGGTATCCGGCCATTCCCACAAGCCGTCGATGGCCGAGCGCGACGGCATCCTGTTCATCAATCCCGGCAGCGCGGGGCCGCGTCGCTTCAGCCTGCCGATCTCGGTGGCGGAGCTTCTGATCGACGACGGCGGGCGCGTGACGCCGCGGCTGGTCACGCTGGCGGTGCCGCCCACGCCCCGTCGCCGCTGACCCGGCCCACGCAATCGCCGCAGAATATGCGGCGATTGGCGCGGCAATCACCGCATGCCAGGTGGCCGTGATCGTCCAATGCAGCAGCAGGGCCGAAGGGTCCTGCGGTGCTCGATCGGTGCGAAACGACGCACCGCACCCGCGCGCTGTGAGCGTGCGCCGACGAGGCCGGCGTCGGAATGACTACCGAAGCGACGGCGCCGCCGCACTAGCTTGGTTCCCTGTTCACCCTTTCACGAGCCGAACCATGTCCAACCCCCAGAACCCCGCCGCTTCCCCCGACCGCATCGACACCCAATCGGCCGCCTCGCTGGCCGAATGGGCCGGCAAGCTCGACGTGAGCGAAGCGCAGTTGAAGGAAGCGGTCGCCAAGGTCGGCGACCGCGCCACCGATGTCGAACTGCACCTCAAGGGCAGCCGCAGCACCACCAACACCGAGCGCGTCGAGGAGACCGGCGACGCGCCCTGAGAACGGCCTCAGTAGCCCGAACTGAGGTTGCGCCGGGCCTCGTCGCGCTGGCGCTGGGCGCGTACTTCATCGCAGCGCGGATGGCGGGCGTAGGCTGCTTGCGCGCAGTGGTTGGCTTCGCAGCGCGCGGCGAAGGCGAAGAACAGCTGCTCGCAGCCGACGCGCGGGTCGGCCCGGCCTGAGGCGTGGCGCGGCGCCTCGGTCGCCGCGGCCGGCTTCGACGCCGGCGTGACCATCCGAGGCGGCACCGTCGATGGCGTGACCACGGGCGGCGGGACGGCGGCCGGCAGCGCGCGCTCGATCGGACTTTCGCCGGGCGCCAATGCCGCTTCGAAAGGCACGCTGCTCGACGTCGGCGTCGGAGCCGCCAACGACGGCGCGGCCGCCGGAACGGCTGCAGCCGCCGCCACCGGCGTGGGCGCGGCCTTGGGCGCTGTCCCCGCGCCGGGCCACATCGGCGTCAACGTCACCCAGCTCAGCAGCGCGATCAGCGCGACCCCCAGCAGCAGCACCGCGCCGAACCAGCCCCAGGCGCCGGGCAGGTCCAGCAGGCGGTGCGCACGCTGCGGCGTCGCATAGGGCGAGGGCCCACGCGTCGGCGTCAGCGCGGCGGGCAGCGTCTGCAAGGCCGAGGGCCCGGTGGCCGCGAAGGCCGGCAGCTTGGCCGCACAGCCACGGCAGAACATGGCCTTGTCGCGGTTGTGCGCCTGGCAGGCCTGGCAGATCACGGTCATGCGCGCTCCTTCGGGCGGCGGGTGGTCACTGCGGCGAGGTGAACACCAGCAGCGAGCGCCCGGTCACCGTGTAGCCATGGCCGGGCGCGAAGGCCGCATCTTCCTGCGCGTCGAGCGCCGTGTCGACCACCCGCGTCCAGCCCTTGCCTTCGGGCCGCGCGGGCAGCTGGAAGTCGATCGCGCCCTCCCACGAATTGAACACCAGCAGCACGCTGTCGTCGGCCGCGGGCCGCGGCAGCGAGGACGCCGGTGCGTGGCCTTCGAGCAGCAGGCCGAAGCAGCGGGTCTGCGGATCGGTCCAGTGCGCCTCGTCCATCTCGGCGCCGTCGGGCGCGAGCCAGCTCGAGTCCTTGACCTGCGCGGCTTCGCTCCATTCGCCGCTGAGGAAGCGGTTGCGGCGCAGCACCGGCAGCGTGTGGCGCAGCCGGGTCAGGTGCTGGGTGAAGGCCGTCAGGCTGCGGCCGGCCGGTGCGCTGGCGGCTTCCCAGTCGAACCAGGAGATGTCGCTGTCCTGGCAGTAGGCGTTGTTGTTGCCCTGCTGAGTGCGCGCGAACTCGTCGCCGGCCAGCAGCATGGGCGTGCCCTGCGACAGCAGCAGCGTGGCGAGCATGTTGCGCTGCTGGCGGGCGCGCAGCGCGAGCACCTCCGCATCGTCGGTCGGACCTTCGGCGCCGCAGTTCCAGCTGCGGTTGTCGCCGTGCCCGTCGCGGTTGCCTTCGTTGTTGGCCTCGTTGTGCTTCTCGTTGTAGCTGGTGGTGTCGGCCAGCGTGAAGCCGTCGTGCGCGGTGATGAAGTTGACGCTGGCCCAGGGCCGGCGGCCGCGCTTGTTGAAGCGGTCGCCGCTGGCCGTGAGGCATTGCGCGAGCGCCGGCGCCATCGCTTCGTCGCCCTTCCAGAAGGCGCGCACCGTGTCGCGGAAGCCGTCGTTCCACTCGGCCCAGCCGGGCGGGAAACCGCCGACCTGGTAGCCGCCCGGGCCGATGTCCCAGGGCTCGGCGATCAGCTTGACGCTGGACAGCAGCGGGTCCTGCCGGCAGCTGTCGAGGAAGCCGCCGCCTTCGTCGAAGCCGTGGTCCTCGCGCGCCAGGATGGTCGCCAGGTCGAAGCGGAAGCCGTCGACGTGCATTTCCGTGACCCAGTAGCGCAGGCTGTCGGTCACCATCTGCAGCACCCGCGGGTGGCTCAGGTTGACGGTGTTGCCGGTGCCCGTGTCGTTGATGTAGTAGCGCGGGCCGGTGCCCTCGCCTTCGGGCATCAGGCGGTAGTAGCTCGCGTTGTCGATGCCCTTGAACGAGAGCGTCGGGCCCATCTCGTTGCCTTCGGGCGTGTGGTTGTAGACCACGTCCATGATCACTTCCAGCCCATGGGCGTGGAAGCGGTCGACCATGTGCTTGAACTCGTCGATGTTGGGGCCGTCCATGTAGCGCTGGTCGAGCGCGAAGAAGCCGATGGTGTCGTAGCCCCAGTAGTTGGTCAGGCCCTTCTCGGTGAGGAAGGGCTGGTTGAGGAACATCTGCACCGGCAGCAGCTCGACGCTGGTCACGCCCAGTTCCTTGATCGGGCCGATGACCTCGTCCAGCGCCAGGCCGGCGAAGGTGCCGCGGAACAGCTCGGGCACTTTCGGGTGCTTCATGGTGAAGCCGCGCACGTGGGTCTCGTAGAACACGGTCTGGTTCCAGGGCACGCGCACCGCGTCGGTCTGCTTCCACTCGAAGCGCGAATCGACCACCACGCACTTGGGCATGAAGGGCGCGCTGTCGCGCTCGTCGAAGCTCAGGTCGCCGTCGGGATGGCCCACGGTGTAGCCGAACAGCTCCGGGCCCCACTGGAGCTCGCCCATGTGCGCCTTGGCGTAGGGGTCGAGCAGCAGCTTGTGGTGGTTGAAGCGATGGCCCTTCTCGGGCTCGTAGGGGCCGTGCACCCGCAGGCCGTAGCGGGTGCCGGGTTCGAGCCCGGGCACGAAGCCGTGCCAGACCTCGTCGGTGTACTCGGGCAGCGTGATGCAGGCGGTTTCGGTGGTGCCGGCCTCGTCGTACAGGCAGACCTGCACCCGGGTGGCATGGGCCGAGAACACGGCGAAATTGACGCCGCGCCCGGTGTAGGTGGCGCCGAGCGGGTGGGGGGCGCCTTCTTCGAGGGCGGGCGGCGGCGAGGTGTCGGGCATGGGTGGGTCCGGGGCAAAGACCGAACTGTCGGCCGGCGCGGGGCGCCGCGCCACGGGAACGCCGCTGCACTTGACGTAGGCCGGCGCCATCCCTGCGCCGTCCGGCGCGGGTTGTCAGCGCATGCGGTCGCCGTCGCGCACCGATTCGACCGCGCCGTTGTAGAGCCGCACGATGCCCAGGAAGGAGCCCGGGCCGCGGTCGTAGGTCCAGTCTTCCATCGGCACGCACTGGGGCAGCAGCAGCGCATCGGGGCCCTGGCGGCGTTGCGAGGGGACGATCCAGCCCAGCTGGTAGGTCGGCACGCAGATGCTCTCGCGGTCCAGCGGCTGGCCGCACTTCTGCAGCACCGACACGCGGGAATCGCCCCGGCTCACCAGGTAGCCGTTGCAGCCCAGCGACTGGGCCTGGGCCGCCGGCGCGAGCAGGGCGGCCGCCGCGGCCAGCAGCCAGGGCGTGGCCCGAAGTGCAGTGCGGCGCAGGGCCAGGGTGGGAACGCGCATGGAGAGGAATGTCATGTCCGGGAGGGGGCGGTATGCGCTCATTTTGCGTCATGGGGCGATGGCACCATGACCCCCGCGGCCGTCCTCCCGCCAAGGCCTGTGCCATGCCCCGCCGATGCTGCTGGAACCTGGCGATCGGCGTGGTCACGGGCGCGCAGGCCTTGCTGCTGCTGCTGCTGCCCTTCGCGCTGTGGCGCGACGGCGGCACGCACAGCGCGGCCGAACGGTGGCGGCTGGCGCTCGCGGTGGCCTGCGTGGCGCTGGCCTGGCCTGGCCTGGGCGCGGGGCTGCCTATCATGCGGGCAGCGCGCCGTGTCCACCGGCGCTTCGCCCTCAACCCTCGGAGACCCCGCCCATGCCCATGTTCGTCGACACCTCCCCGCCGGGACACTGCATCTTCTGCCGCCTGGTGGCGGGCGAGATCCCGGCGGCGCGCGTGTACGAGGACGCGCTGACCGTCGCCTTCATGGACATCGGCCAGGTCAACCCCGGCCATGTGCTGGTGGCGACGAAGCGACATGCGGCCAACCTGTTCGAGCTCACGCCCGCCGAAGCCGCGGCCGTGATGCAGACCGCGCAGAAGGTGGCGGGCGCGGTGCGCGACGCCTTCGACCCGCCGGGCCTGACGCTGCTGCAGGCCAACGGCCCCGAAGGCGGCCAGACGGTGTTCCATTTCCACCTGCACGTGGTGCCGCGCCATGCCGACGACGGCGTCGGCCTCGGCTGGCCGCGCAAGGAGCCGGGGCCGCAGGTGCTGCAGGGCTATGCGCAGCGGCTGCGCGACGCGCTGGCCGGTGCTTCGGCCGCCTAGGCGGCGGGCGGGCGCCAGGCGATGACGCCTTCGGTGCGGGCCCGGACCTCGGGCGCGGCCAGGCAGGTCGCGACGGCCTCGTAGCCGGGCGCACCCGGAAAGGGCAGCACCCGCGTGGGCGGGCTGTGGTTGGCGGGGCACAACAGGATCGCCACATGGGCCCCCACGGCCGCCAGGTCCAGCATCGCGCAGGAACGGGTCATGAGGAACAGCGGCCGGGCATCGGGCCCGCGGGCGTGCAGATGGGCGGCCAGCGCCCGTTGCGTGGCGCCGTCCAGGCCCTGCTCCACCAGGTCGACCACCCACGCCGCCGGGCCTTCGTCGGCCAGGCCGGCGAGCAGCGCGACCAAGGCCTCCGAGGCGCTGGCGCCCTCCTCGACCAGCCGGGCCAGCGTCTGCTCGACGCGCCAGCGCAGGGCCGGGTCGGCGTCCAGCTTCGCCCGCGCGCGGCCGTCGGTGGCCCGTTCCAGCCCCAGGAAGGCGGCGCCCGGCAGGACTTCCGCCAGGCGCAGCGCCAGCCGCGTCTTGCCGCTGCTCAAGGGGCCGACGATGTAGTTGAGCGGCCGGATGTCATGCAGCCTGAACAGCTCGCCGCCCCAGGGCCAGGGCAGTTCGAATTCGACGCCGAGGCCGGACCGCGCGTGCTGCAGGCGCGTCAGCTCCTCGACCGTGGGCCGGTGGCCCCGTTCCAGCTCGGCCCGCAGGCCGCGCACCCGGTCGATGGTGCCGGCCAGCTGGCGCACGCGGCCCTCGAGCGCGGCCTGGTGGGCCGCCAGTGCCGGCGCCAGGTCGTCGGCCTCGCCCAGCAGCACGCCGGCCACCTGCGCGAGGCTCAGGCCCAGCGCGCGCAGCGCCACGATGTCCGCGGCCCGCTGCATCTGCGCCGGGCCATAGGCGCGCCAGCCGGCGGCGTTGCGCTCGGGGGCCACCAGGCCGCGCTCTTCATAGAGACGCAGCGCCTTGGCGGACACGCCGAGCCTTCGGGCGGCCTGTCCGGGGTTGAGGAAGCGAAGGGAAGCCGTCAAGAAATCACCTCATCGGTTGGGATCGAAGGGTGCGTTTCTAGGGGCGGCCGCAGGGGCCGGGTCAAGCAGGGCGCGCAGCTTGGGCACCAGGTGCTGCATGCGCCGGCCCGGGAGCGCGAGGAAGTCGGCGATGGGCATCCATTCCACGCCGTCGACCTCCTCCAGCTGAGGCCGGGGCGTGAAAGGACGCGTCGCCACCACCGCGAACAGGACGTCGTGGTGCCGGTGCGCGCCCTCGCCCTTGGCCGGGCGGGCCGCGATCGCGTGGGTGTCGATGTCCAGCGCCTGGCCGTCCCACAGCGCCTGCGTGTCGGCGGCCGGCAGGCCGGTCTCCTCTTCCACCTCGCGCAGGCCGGACGCGAACAGGCTGGCCGAATCCGGCTCGACATGGCCGCCCGGCTGCATCCAGCTTTGGTAGACCTTGTGATGGATCAGCAGCACATGACGGAGGCCGGCATCGAAGACCAGCACGCTGGCGGTGATGTGGCCCGCCATGTTGGCGCGGCTGAAGATGTCCTCGTCGTGCGCGATCTGCGCGCGCAAGGCGCGCAGGCGCTCGTGCTCGCCCGGGTGGCGGGCCAGGTAGTGCGCGAATTCGTCCCGGGTCCTTGCGTGCATGCTCATTCGTGGCGGATGACGTGGAAGCCTTCGTCCGCCGTGGGGGCGACGAAGTGGCGGCTGATCTGATCGAACTCGGCGTCCGTGGTTTCGAAGGGGTGCCCGCCCGCGAGGTTGCGTGCGCGCAGCCGGGCCTTGCACACGTCGTCGGGCACGTCCAGATGGTGCAGGCGATGGGGCGCGCCCGCCTTCTCGAACACGCTGCGGGCCCAGCGCCGGGTCGCCACGGTGTTCGACGGGAAGTCCAGCACCACCGAGGTGCCGGCCGAGAGCAGCGCCTCGACGTGGCCGGCCATGGCCTCGCGCAGCCGGCCGGCGCAGCGCACATAGTCCGCGAGCGCGTGGATCTCGCCCGGGTAGAGCCGCGCGAGCCAGTCGTCCTCGCTGATGCGCACGGTGTTCGGCGCCGCCGCGAGGCGCTGGGTGAGCGTGGACTTGCCGGCGCCGATCTTGCCGCAGACCAAGTGCAGCACGGCGGGCGTGGAAGGCTTCGAAGGCGTGTCGGTGGCTTGCATCTTTTTCAATCTCCAGTGACGTTGAGGGCACCCCGGGAGACAGAAAAAAACCCGCCTCGGGGGGCGGGTTTCGGAGGGCTGCTGCAGCCGCGCGTCAATCCACCCTCTTTCGAATGGTGCGAATGATCGACGCGATGCGCGGGCAGGCCATGGCCGGAGCATAGTCGATGACGGCGCCCGGCGGGTTCACCACGGGCTCTGCCAGCCCAGCAGCTCGGCCAGCCGCGTGACGATCCAGCGGGCCTCGTCGGCCGAGACACCCGACTCGGGCGTGGCCAGGCCGTCGTGGATGCGGTGCAGCACCTCGTCCTCCGAGGGCACCTCGACGTGCGCCAGGATGCGCGCGTGCTCGGTCAGGTGGGTCGCCAGGTCCTCGCACACCTCGTAGCGCTGGCGCACGTGGTCGATGGGTTCGCGCAGGCGCTGGCGCGCCGGGTCGGCATAGAGCGCGAAGAAGGAGGGCGGGATATCGATCTGGTACGCGTCGGACATGCAGGCGATCATGCCCGACACTGTTGTGCATTTTCTCGAGCTCGACCGCCATGGAAATCGAATTCAAGTTCCACATCCCCGCCGAGCGGCTCAAGGCCGTCGAATCGGCCGTGCGCCGCGCCCCGGTGCAGCGCACGCGGCTGCAGGCGCGCTATTTCGACACCGCCGACGGCACGCTGGCAGCCCACGGCGCGGTGCTGCGGCTGCGCAAGGAGGGCCGCCGCTGGGTGCAGACGGCCAAGGCGCTGGGCGACGGGCCGCTGCACCGGCTCGAGCACAACGTCGACCTGGGCCTGGCGCGCGCCGGCGACGCGTCGGTGCCGGACCCGGGGCGCCATGCGGGCACGCCCGTGGGCGAGCGCCTCGCGGCGCTGCTGGCCAAGGCCGACCAGCCGCTGCAGCCGACCTACGGCACCGACATCTGGCGGCTCACGCGCCAGCTGCGCAGCGGGTCCACCGTGGTCGAGCTGGCGCTGGACACCGGCACCATCACCGCGCACCCGCCGGGCATCGCCGCGCCGCGCACGGCCGCGGTGTGCGAGCTCGAGCTGGAGCTGGTGCGCGGTCCGGTCGAAGGCCTGGTGGCGCTGGCGCAGCGCTGGTCGCGCACGCACCGGCTGTGGTTCAGCACCGTCTCCAAGGCCGAGTGCGGCGAGCGCCTGCTGGCGGGCACGGGCACGGGCACGGTGCCGGCGGTCAAGGCCGCGCCGCCGCGCTTCGGCGAGGGTGAGCAGGGCTTTCCCGATGGCCCGGCGCTGCAGCGCGCCGTGCTCGCGTCCTGCCTGGCGCAGATCCTGCCCAATGCCAGCGAGATCGCGGCCGGCAGCGAGGACGCCGAACAGCTGCACCAGCTGCGCATCGGCATCCGCCGCCTGCGCACCGCGCTGCGCACGCTCGAGGCGCTGGGCCCGGGCTTCGACCCGGCCTGGACGCCGCCGCTGGTCGCGGTGTTCCAGGCGCTGGGCGCGCGCCGCGATGCCGAGCTGCAGCAGCAGTCGCTCGCGCTGCCGCTGCACGAGGCCGGCGTGCCGCCGATCGCGTGGCCGGCGGACCAGGCCGATGCACCGGCGCCCGGCGACGCGGTGCGCGCGGCGGCCTTCCAGGCGGCGCTGGTCGGGCTGATCGGCTTCACGGCGCAGGCGCTCACGCGCGGCGCCGACGCGCCGCCGCCGGAAGGCGCCACCCCGGCCGAGGCGCGCCGCCAGGTGCGGGCGCTGCTGCGCAAGCTGCATGCGCGCGTGGTGCGCGACGGCGAGCACTTCGCTTCGCTCGATGCCGAGGCCCGGCACGCGGTGCGCAAGCGGCTCAAGCGGCTGCGCTACCTGGCCGAGTTCGTGGCGCCGCTGTTCGGCCCCAAGCGCGCCGAGCGCTACCTGCGCCGGCTCGGCCCGGCCCAGGACGCGCTGGGCTGGTTCCAGGACGAGCAGGTGGCGCTCGAGTCCTGCTTCGAAGCGGCCGAGGGCGCCACGCCCGAGGAGGCGCCGCCGCTGTGGTTCGCCATCGGCTGGCTGTCGGCCCGGCAGCCCGAGGGTGTGCGCAGCAGCGGCAAGGCCTTGCGGCAGGTCGACAAGGCGCGGCCCTTCTGGCGCAAGCGGGCCAAGGGCTGAAGGTCGGCGACTGGCGGCGCGCTGCCTGCGCATCGTCTTTGGCCTACTCCAGCTTCCGCGCTTGACGTCACCGGCGGTCGCACCGGCCGGGTCACAGTGGGCGTTCGCCTCCCACCCTGCCCTTGCCGGTCGCCGCCATGAAGCCCCAACACCTGTTCGCCCTGTGCCGCAAGGCCGTCACGGCCTGGATCGACGATTTCGCGCCCAGCATGGGCGCCTCGATCGCCTACTACACCGTGTTCTCGCTGGCGCCGCTGCTGGTGATCGTGATCGCCATCGCGGGCGCGGTGTTCGGCCGCGAGGCGGTCCAGGGCGAGATCGTCGCGCAGCTGCAGGGCCTGATCGGGCGCGACGGCGCGATCGCGGTCCAGGGGCTGATCAAGAGCGCCGACGCGCCCGCGCGCGGGCTGGTGGCGGGCGGCATCAGCATCGTGGTGCTGCTGGTCGGCGCGACCACGGTGTTCGCCGAACTGCAGAGCGCGCTCGACCGCATCTGGCACGTGCCCGAGGCCGACAAGCCCAGCGGCGTCTGGGCGGTGCTGCGCGCGCGCGTGCTGTCCTTCGGCCTGATCCTCGGGCTGGTGTTCCTGCTGATGGTCTCGCTGCTGGTGAGCGCGGGCGTGGCGGCCTTCGGCGGCTGGGCCGGCGGGCTGATGCCGGGCTGGGAAGTGCTGCTTCAGGGCTTGAACGTGCTGATCTCGCTGGCGATCACGACCGTGCTGTTCGCGATGATCTTCAAGTTCATGCCCACCGCCGCGATCCGCTGGCGCGACGTCTGGGTCGGCGCGGTCGTGACGGCGGTGCTGTTCGAGGTCGGCAAGATGCTGATCGGCCTCTACATCGGCAAGAGCGGCGTGGCCGAGTCCTTCGCCGCCGCCGGCTCGCTGGTGGTGCTGCTGGCCTGGGTCTACTACGCCGCGCAGATCTTCCTGCTGGGGGCCGAGTTCACCAAGGTCTATGCCGACGAGCACGGCTCGGTGGCCGGCGCCAAGGCGGTGGCCAGCACGCGCGCCACGGCCGCGGCGGCCGAGGCCGGCACCGACGCGGCGCCCGCGGCGGTGGCCGCCGGTGCGGTGGCGCCGGGGGCCGGGCCGAAGGCACCGCGCGCACCGAGCGACGAGGCGACGCTGGCACGCACAGCCGAGACGCAGCGCCAGATCGCGTTGCGGCTGCAGAAGACCACGTCCCAACTGACGCGCCAGGTGGCGGTGCTCGCGCTCGCGACACTGGCCAGCGGGGTGGTCGCGCGCTGGCAGAAACGCCAGCGCCGTGCCGCGCGCCGGGCGCGTCAGCACTGAGGCGACGACCGCGTGGGCGGGCTCAGGGCAGCGGCGTGTCCAGGTGCTGCACCGTGACGCGCATCTCGCCCATTTCCAGTGGCCCGTAGTTCGAGACGAAGGCCACGTCGGCCGCGTCGCGGCCGTAGGCCACCACGATGCGCCCGCCCAGCGGCTGGGCCTGGGTGGCATCGAAGGTGTACCAGCGGCCGTCGATGAAGGCCTCGAACCAGGCGTGCATGTCCATCGGGTCGAGGGTGTGCAGGTAGCCCACCACCATCCGGGCCGGGATCTTGAGCGCGCGCGTGAAGCCCACGCCCACGTGCGAGAAATCGCGGCACACGCCCGCGCCGTGCGCCAGCGTGTCGAGCGCGTCGGTGGTGGCGTCGCTCACGCCGTACTGGTAGACCAGGTTCGAATGGATCCATTGGCGGATCGCCTCCACCTGGTCGTAGCCGGGCGCGGCGTCGCCCACGATCTCGAGCGCGCGGGCTTCCATCTTGTCGGAGGGGCAGTAGCGGCTCTGCAGCAGGTAGAGCAGCGCATCGTCGGGCAGCCGGTCGACGGGCGTGGGCGGCGCGCCGGGCGTGACGCGGATGTACTGCTCGGTCTCCATCACCATCTCGACCTCGATGCGCATCTCGCCCTCGGGGATGGTCAGGCGCTGGCACAGGTTGCCGTAGCTGTCGACGTACTCGGTGGTGCGCACCCAGGGCGAGAGCTCGTAGCGCTCGCTGATCATCCATTGCGCCAGGCCGCTGCGCGGGCGCAGCATCGCGACCACGGGGCAATCGACCGCGGCCTTCACGGTCATGGTGCAGTTGGCTTGGAGCTTCATTCGTCGATCTTCGGAAGGATTGGAAGCGCCGCAACGTGCCACGCGGGCATGGCGCCCGCGTGACCGCCAAAGTCGACGAATCCGGTCAGACCCGCGGCGGATCGCTGTCGCGCGCCGTGTGCCGGTGCTGGCCGACCGCCGCGATGAAGTCGGCCGTGGCCGCCTCGATGTGGGCGCTGTCGGCCAGGATCAGGCCGGGGTCGGCCGCGCCGTCGGGCAGGGTCAGCGGCACGCCGGCCTCGCTCAGCAGCGCCTGCGAGGCACCCAGCGCGAGGATGGTCTTGCAGTGGCGGTACTGGTCCTTGACGAAGTCCAGCGTGTGGGCGACCGCGGCCAGCGCCTCGGCCGCGCCCTCGCCGTCGGGCAGCACCAGCGCATCGAACAGGAAGCCGGGGCTGTTCTCCATCGAGGCGTCGGCCTCGAAGACTTCGCCCGTGGCCGCGGTGAAGCGGCCCAGGCGCGGCCCGACCAGCCGCGGCACGGCGCCGGCTTCGAACAGCGCGGCCTGCAGTGCGGCGAGCGACGGACCGTCGACGCCGTCGGCCACCAGCAGCGCGATCTTGCGCGAGCGGATGCCGCCGTCGCCGGGGCGCGCCATCAGCGAGAGCGCGGGCGAGCGCTCGACCTCGGGCGTGGCGGGCGTCTCCAGCGCGCGCGGCAGCGCCGGCGGCACTTCCATGCCCAGGCCGGCCGCAACCTGCGCCGCCAGCGCGGGCGAGGCGTTGACCAGGCCCGCGATCACGCGTTCCCGCACCGCGGGCACGGTCACCTTCGACAGCTCGAAGCGGAAGGCGGCCGCGATGTGGGCCTGCTCGACCGGCGTCTGGCTCTCGAAGAACAAGGTGGCCTGCGTGTAGTGGTCGGCGAACTTCTCGGGCTTGGCGCGCACCTTGTCGCTCGATGCCTGCGCATCGATGCGCTTGGCCACGCTGGTGAAGCCCTGGGCCGCGCCGGCCTGGAAGGGACAGCCGCCGGCCAGCGAGTTGGGCTCGTAGGCCACGCGGCCGCGGTGGATCGCCTGGCGGTGCATGCCGTCGCGCTGGTTGTTGTGCACCGGCGCGATCGGCGCGTTGATCGGCAGCTCGTGGAAGTTCGGGCCGCCGAGCCGGCTGATCTGCGTGTCGACGTAGGAGTGGATGCGCCCGGCCAGCAGCGGGTCGTTGGTGAAGTCCAGGCCCGGCACGATGTGCGCGGTGCAGAAGGCCACCTGCTCGGTCTCGGCGAAGAAGTTGTCGGGGTTGCGGTTGAGCACCATGCGGCCCACGATCTGCACCGGCACCAGCTCCTCCGGCACGATCTTGGTCGCGTCGAGGATGTCGAAGCTGAAGCCCTCGGCCTGTTCCTCGGTGAAGATCTGCAGGCCCAGTTCCCACTCGGGGTACTCGCCCGCGTCGATGGCTTCCCAGAGGTCGCGGCGATGGAAGTCCGGGTCCGCGCCCGAGATCTTCACCGCCTCGTCCCACACCAGCGAATGCGTGCCCAGCTTGGGCTGCCAGTGGAACTTCACGAACACCGATTCACCGGCCTCGTTGACCAGGCGGAAGGTGTGCACGCCGAAGCCCTGCATCATCCGGTAGCTGCGCGGGATCGCGCGGTCGCTCATCTGCCACATCAGCATGTGGGTGGATTCGGGCATCAGGCCGACGAAGTCCCAGAAGGTGTCGTGGGCCGAGGCGGCCTGCGGCATGCCGTGGTGCGGCTCGGGCTTGACCGCGTGGACCAGGTCGGGGAACTTGATCGCGTCCTGGATGAAGAACACCGGCATGTTGTTGCCCACCAGGTCCCAGTTGCCTTCGTCGGTGTAGAACTTGACGGCGAAGCCGCGCACGTCGCGCGCCGTGTCCTTGGAGCCGCGCTCGCCGGCCACGGTCGAGAAGCGCACGAACACCGGCGTGATCTTGCCGGCCTCGGCGAACAGCGAGGCCTTGGTGTACTCGGTCAGCGGCGCATAGGCCTCGAAGAAGCCGTGCGCGGCCGAGCCGCGCGCATGCACGATGCGCTCGGGGATGCGCTCGTGGTCGAAGTGCGTGATCTTCTCGCGCAGGATGAAGTCCTCGAGCAGCGCCGGCCCGCGCACGCCGGCCTTGAGCGAGTTCTGGTTGTCGGCCACCGGCACGCCCTGGTTGGTCGTGAGGCGCTGGCCCGAGGAATCGACGCGCACGCGGTCCAGCGTGTCGATGGTGGCGTTCACGCCTTCGGCCGCGACCGTGCCGGTCTTGTCCGAGGGGTTGGCTTCCGACAGCGTGCTGCCGCCGGGCAGGCGCGAGGCCGGTGTGGCGCTCAGGCCTCGCGGCGGCGTCGGCGCATTGGCTTCGCCGTGTTCCAGCGGCTTGTTGGTGTTGGCCGGCATCGCGGCCACCAGTGCCTGTGTGTCCGCGGCCCGCTGGGCCGGCAGATCGCCAGGGGCTGCGTTGGGCGGCGCCGGATGGGCCGGGCCGCTGTCGGTGTTGCGGGCGGCGGTCTGGGCTGCGACGGCCGTGGCGGGGTCGACCGGCGAGGGCGCGGGTCGTTGTGCGGGAGCGCGGGATTTGGCCATGGCGGTGGGATTTCCGGGTGAATTCAGGTGGGGGGGAGCGCCACGCTAGGCAGCGCACCCCGCCCGGCCTGTAGGACGCCACCCCCGCTTGCCACGGGTGCTGTCCCATGCGGCCGATCCGCTCTGGCAGCGGGCCCTATCATCCGACGCATGTCCTTGCTGCCCCGCAACGCCACGGCGCCCTTCTGTCCCTCCGAAGTCAAGGGCAGCATCGCCGTCGATCCCGGCCTGCCCCTGCACCGCAAGCTCTGGCGCTACGCCGGCCCCGGCCTGCTGGTGTCGGTGGGCTACATGGACCCCGGCAACTGGGCCACCGACATCGAGGCCGGCTCCAAGTACGGCTACGGCCTGCTCTTCGTGGTGCTGCTGGCCAGCCTGGCGGCCATGCTGCTGCAGACGCTGTGCGTGCGGCTCGGGCTGGTGGCGCAGAAGGACCTGGCGCGCGCCTGCCGCGAGCACTACTCGCCGCGCGTCAACCGTTTTCTCTGGCTGGGCGCCGAGCTGGCCATCGTGGCCTGCGACCTGGCCGAGGTGCTGGGCAGCGCACTCGCGCTGCACCTGCTGTTCGGCGTGTCGATTCCGGTCGGCATCGCGATCACCGCCTTCGACACGCTGCTGGTGCTGGGCCTGCAGGGCGCGGGCTTCCGCCGGGTCGAGGCCATCGTGCTGGCGCTGGTGCTGACCATCGCCGGCTGCTTCGCGGTCGAGCTCGCGATCTCGCAGCCCAACTGGTTCGGCGTGGTGATGGGCTTCGGCCCCAGCCTCGCACGGCTGCAGCAGCCCGGCGCGCTGTACCTGGCGATCGGCATCGTCGGCGCCACCGTGATGCCGCACAACCTCTACCTGCACTCCTCGATCGTCCAGACCCGGCTGCTCGACCACACCGAGGCGGCGCGGCGCGAGGCGCTGCGCTTCTGCACGCTGGATGCGGTGGTGTCGCTGTCGCTGGCGCTGCTGGTCAACGCCGCGATCATGGTGCTCGCGGCCAGCGCCTTCCACGCCAGCGGCCACCAGGAGGTGGCCGACATCGAGGACGCCTACCACCTGATCGAACCACTGGTGGGCAGCGCGCTGGCGGCCACGCTGTTCGGCATCGCGCTGCTGGCCTCCGGCCAGAGCTCGACCTTCACCGGCACCATCGCAGGCCAGATCATCATGGAGGGCTTCCTCGACCTGAAGATCCCCTGCTGGCAGCGCCGGCTGATCACGCGCGCGCTGGCGCTGGTGCCGGCCTACCTGGGCGTGCGCTGGTTCGGCGACGGCGGCATCGGCAAGATGCTGGTGCTGAGCCAGGTGGTGCTGAGCTTCCAGCTGCCCTTCGCGATCTGGCCCCTGGTGCGCTTCACCAGCGACCGCGCGCTGATGGGCGAGCACGCCAACGGCCCCGTGATGAAGGCCTCGGCGTGGACGCTGTTCGCCGTGATCAGCGTGGCGAACGTGTGGCTGGTCGCCACCGTGCTCGGCTGAGCACGGCGGACTTCACCGCCTCACTTCATCAGGTCGCTGAGGTTCACCGGCTTGATCTTGCCGCCTTCGACGGTGGCCACCAACGGGTCGAGCAGCGTGCCGCCCGTGGCGTCCACGCCGCGGAAGTCGGCCGCATTGACCTCCTTGGGCAGCTTGGTCATGGCCTCGCCGATCTTGGCGCGGATGGCGGCGGCGTCGCTCGTGCTGCCGGCCAGCTTCATCGCGCCGGCCAGCGCATGCGTCATCGCGTAGTTGTAGGAAGACTCGGTGGTGGGCGCCTTGTCGGCGCCGTAGGCCGCGCGGTAGGCCGCGGCGAAGGTCTGCGGGCCGACGCGCACGTCGTCCGACACCGGCAGCACGCCGATCGAGCCCTCGAGCGCGCCCAGGCCGCCCGTGACCTTGGCCATCTCGTCGAACTTGGCCTGGTCCATGATCAGGAAGCCGCCCTTGAAGCCCAGTTCGCGCGCCTGCTTGGCGACCAGTGCCGAGGGCTCGGACGGGCCGCCGATGAACAGCACGTCGGGCTTCTCGGCCAGCACGCGGCTCACGCCGCTGTAGAAGTCGGCCGAACGGTTGTACGACATGGGGTTGTTCGACACCACGGTGCCGCCGGCCTTCTTCCAGGCCGGCTCGAACAGCGCGCTCCAGTTCTTCGCGTACTCGTGGTCGCCCGGCAGCATGCCGACCTTCTTGCCGAACTTGGCCATCTCGTAGCGCGTGAAGGGCTCGATGTAGCCGGCGAAGGTCGGCGGAATGCGGATCGTCAGCTTGTTGCCGGTCTCGGTGATCTTGGGCGTGCTGGAGTAGGCCAGCACGATGAACTTCTCCTGCTCGTTGAAGGCCTGCATCGCGTAGATGCCGCCCGAATGCGGCACGAACACCGCCGGCGTCTGGTACTGCTGCACCAGGCGGCGCGAGTTGATCGCGGCCTCGGCCGGCGCGTACTTGTCGTCGAGCGCGACCAGCTCGAGCTTGACCTTCTTGCCCGCCACCTCGAGGCCGGCCGCGTTGATCTCCTTGAGCGCCATCTCGATGCCGTTGACCACGTTCTTGCCGTAGAGCGCGGCGCCGCCCGACAGCGGGCCGGTGAAGCCGATCTTGACCACGTCCTGGGCCGAGGCGGCGCCGGCGCCGAGCGTGGCGAGCAGGGCCACGGCCAGCGGCAGGGCCGCCAGGCGACGGCGGGGCAGGCCAGCGGGGGAAATCTCGTTCTTCATGGGTGTTGTCTCCGGTGTGAAAAAGAAAATCAGGCGCCGATGTAGGCGGCCCGGACGGCTTCGTTGTTGAGCAGCGAATCGCGGTCGCCCTCGAGCGTGATGCGCCCGCGCTCGATCACGTAGGCACGGTGCGCGATGGCCAGCGCCGAGAAGGCGTTCTGCTCGGCCAGCAGCACGGTGGTGCCGGCCTGGTTGATGCGCTGGATGACCTCGAACACCTGCTTGACCACCAGCGGCGCCAGGCCCAGCGAGGGCTCGTCGAGCAGCAGCACCTTGGGCCGGCCCAGCATCGCGCGGCCGATGGCCACCATCTGCTGCTGGCCGCCCGACAGCGAGCCGGCGGGGTCGTCCTGCTTCTTCTCGAGGATCGGGAACAGGCCGAACACCTCGTCGATCGAACGCCGGATGCCGGCCTTGTCGCCGCGGTGCACATAGGCGCCGAGCTCCAGGTTCTTGCGCACCGTCATCATCGGGAACAGCTTGCGGCCCTCGGGGCACTGCACCAGGCCGGCCTGCACGATCTGCGCGGTGCGCATGCCCGCGATCTCGCGCTCGGCCAGCCGGATGCTGCCGGCGCTGGGCTTGTGGATGCCGCTGGCCGCCATGAAGATCGAGGTCTTGCCCGCGCCGTTGGCGCCCAGCAGCACCACCAGCTCGCCCGCCTCGGCATGCAGCGTGAGGCCCTGCAGCGCGCGGAAGCTGCCGTAGTGCAGGTCGACGTTCTCAAACCGCAGCATGGTCGGCTCCCAGGTAGGCTTCGATCACCTGCGGATCGCGGCGGATCTCCGCGGGCGTGCCCTCGGCGATCTTGGCGCCGTTGTTCAGCACCACGATCTTGTCGGCCAGCCGCATGATCATGTCCATCTTGTGTTCGATCAGGCACACGGTCTTGCCGTGGTCGACCAGCTTGCGGATCAGCGCCGCCAGGCCGACGGTTTCCTCGGGGTTCACGCCGCCCGCGGGCTCGTCCAGCAGCAGCAGTTCGGGGTCGGTCGCGAGCGCCAGCGCGAAGGCCACGCGCTTGCGCTCCTCCTGCGTGATGTCGGCCGCGATGCGGTGCGCCACGTGCGACAGCCCGACGAAGTCCAGCGCCTCGCGCGCCTTCTCGCGGCACAGGCGTTCTTCCTCCCGCAGCCGGCGCGAGTTGACCAGCACGTCCCACAGCCCCGACCGCGTGCGCAGCCGGTGGCCCACGATCAGGTTGTCGAGCACGGTGGCGTTGTCGAACAGGTGCGTGCTCTGGAAGGTGCGCGCGATGCCCAGCCGCGCCACGTGGTCGGGCCGCAGCCCGGTCACGTCGCGCTCCTTGAACACGATGCGCCCCGAGGTCGGCGGGTGCGTGCCGGCCACCAGGTTGAAGAAGGTGGTCTTGCCCGCGCCGTTGGGGCCGATGATGGCGCTGACCTGGCCGCGCTCGAAGCGCGTCGTGACGTCGTCGACCGCGGTCAGGCCGAAGAACTGCTTGGTGAGGCCGGTGATCTCAAGCATGGGACGGGTCCTCCTTGGCCGGCGCTGCAGGGGGAGTTGCAGGGGCCGGCGCCAGCGCCGCCGCACGCCGCGCGCGGCGCTTGAGCCAGGTGCCGACCAGGCCGTCGGGCAGGAAGATGATCAGCGCGATCAGCACCGGCCCGAAGACCACCATGCGGTAGTCCTGCAGGAACTGCAGGCTCTGCGTGAGGTAGGTCACCAGCAGCGTGCCCACCAGCGGACCGAGCAGCGTGCCGACGCCGCCCACCAGCACGAACATCACCAGGTCGAAGGTCACGACCTCGCTCGCCAGGTCGGGCCCGAGAAAACGCACCTGGCCCGCGTAGAGCGCGCCCGCGAAGCCCGCATACACCACCGACAGCACGAAGGACAGGGTCTTGGTGCGCATCAGGTCGATGCCCAGCGCCTCGGCCAGCTCGTCGCTGTTGCGCACCGCCATGAAGCTGCGGCCCAGCAGCGAGCGCACGATGCGCGCCATGACCCAGATGCCCAGCACCAGGAAGGCCAGCACCAGGTAGTACTGCGACAGCGGCGTGCCGAACTGCACCGGCCCCAGGCCCGGCGGCGAGGGGATGCCCATGATGCCCACCGGCCCGTGCGTGAGGCTTTCCCACTTCTCGATCAGCAGGAACATGATGTAGCTCACGCAGAGCGTGAAGATCGAGAAGTAGTGGCCCTTGAGGCGCAGCGACAGCAGGCCCACGAAGAAGCCCAGCACCGCGGTCACGCCGCCCGCGAGCAGGAAGGCGATCCAGAACGGCACCTGGTGGTCGACCGTCAGGATGCCCACCGTGTAGGCGCCCACCGCCATGAAGGCGCCGTGCGCGAGGTTGAACTGCCCCGTGTAGCCGGTGATCAGGTTCAGGCCCAGCGCGGCGATGGCCATGATGAAGGCCTGCGTCGCGACCGAGATCAGGTAGTTGTTCTGCGCGAACAGCGGGAACACCAGCGCCGCCAGCGCCAGCAGGGCCCAGCCGGTGCGGCCTTCGAACAGCCGGCTCATGCGCGCGCTCCCTTGGGCGTGAACAGGCCCTGCGGCCGGAACGACAGGATCACCACCAGCAGCACGAAGGCGATGATGTCCTTGTAGTCGGTGGAGAAGTAGAAGCCGCCGAAGCTCTCGGCCAGCCCGATGATCAGCCCGCCCACGATGGCGCCGGGGAAGCTGCCCATGCCGCCCAGGATGATGATCACGAAGGCCTTGGTGATCACCAAGTGGCCCATCGCCGGGTAGACCAGGTTGATCGGCGCGTACAGCACCGCGGCGATGGCCGCCAGCGCGCCCGAGATCGCGAACACCAGCAGCTTGACCCGGGTGGCGTCGATGCCCACCAGCGCCGCGCCCTGCGGGTTCTGCGCCATCGCGATGATGGTCGAGCCGGTCACGGTGCGGGTGAGGAACAGGTGCAGCACCGCCACCAGGCTGAAGGCGCCGACGATGATCAGCAGCCGCTGCAGCGGCGCGGTGAGGCCGAAGATCTCGACGATCTGGCCGTAGGGCGTGGGCATGCGGTGGAAGTCGGCGCCGAACATCGCCTGCGCCCCGGCCTCGAGGAACAGCAGGATGCCGATGGCCGCGATCATGTCGTGCAGCTCGGGCGCGTTGCGCAGCGGGTGGAACACCAGCCGGTCGGCCAGCATCGCGATGGCCGCCACGATCACCGCCGCGCCGGCCATCGCCACCCAGTAGTTCAGGCCCAGCTTGACCATCAGGTAGTAGCCGGCGAAGGCGCCCGACATGTAGAACGCGCCATGGGCGAAGTTCGGCACGTGCAGGATGCCGTAGACCAGCGTCAGGCCCAGGGCCACCAGGCTGTAGACCCCGCCGACCGTCAGGCCGTTGAGAAGTTGCTGAAAGAACAGTTCCACGTCGATCCCTCGCAAAAGACCCCGGGCCGTGCCGCGTCGTCGGCGGCACAGGGGCAAGCGAGGCATTGTGGGGACCGGGTCGGGGCCGGTCGACTGAGGTTTGCCCGCGGTACGGTCGCGTCTGCGACTTTCTACCGAAGGGTAGGTTCAGGCGGACGCCCCATGAAAAACGCGCCCGAAGGCGCGTCGTTCACGGAGCGGTCCGAAGGGGCTGGAGATCAGCCGCCCTTCTTGGCGCGCTTGCCGGGGTTCTTCTTGCTGCGCGTGGCGACGCCGCGTTCCAGGCTGACCTTCTGGCCGCCACCCATCTTGGGCAGGCTGAAGCCCGGCAGCGGGGTGGGGGCGGGGGTGGCAATGCGGTCTGCCTCGGTGCGAATTTTCTTGGGCATGGTAGCTCGGGATAAAAAAGGGTCGAAGGGCGTAATTAAGCCACATCGTCGAGCAGCCGTACCTTGACGGACTTGCCCTTGACACGGCCGGTGGACAGTTTGTGGGCCGCTTCGCGTGCAATGCGACGGTCGACAGCCACATAGGTGGAGAACTCGTTGACGTTGATCTTGCCCACCTGCTCCTTGGTGAAGCCGGCGTCGCCGGTGAGCGCGCCCAGCACGTCGCCGGCGCGGATCTTCTCCTTGCGGCCGCCGACGATCTGCAGCGTGGACATCGGCGGGCGCAGCGGTTCGCCGGTGCCGGGCGTGAGTTCGGCCAGCGCATGCCAGTCGGATTCGCGGCCCTGCAGCTGCTCGATCTTGCCGACGCTGCCCATCTCGTCCATCGAGGCCAGGTTCAGCACCAGGCCTTCGGCGTCCGCGCGGCCGGTGCGGCCGATGCGGTGGATGTGGATCTCCGAATCGGGCGTCACGTCGACGTTGATCACGGCTTCGAGCTGGGCGATGTCCAGGCCGCGCGCGGCCACGTCGGTCGCCACCAGCACCGAGCAGGAGCGGTTGGAGAACTGCACCAGCACCTGGTCGCGCTCGCGCTGCTCCAGCTCGCCGAACAGCGCCATCGCGCTGAAGCCCTGTGCCTGCAGCACCGCGACCAGGTCGCGGCATTGCTGCTTGGTGTTGCAGAAGGCCAGCGTGCTCTGCGGGCGGAAGTGGTCGAGCAGCAGCGACACCGCGTGCAGCCGGTCGTTGTTCTTGACCTCGTACCAGCGCTGGACGATCTTGCCTTCCTCGTGCTGGGCGGCCACGGTGATCTGCTGCGGCGCCTTCATGAACTGCGCCGCCAGCTTGGCGATGCCTTCGGGGTAGGTGGCCGAGAACAGCAGCGTCTGACGCTCGGGCGGGCACTGGCGCGCCACCGTCACGATGTCCTCGAAGAAGCCCATGTCCAGCATGCGGTCGGCTTCGTCGAGCACCAGCGTGTTGAGCGCCTCGAGGCTCAGGTTGCCGCGTTCGAGGTGGTCCATGATCCGGCCGGGCGTGCCGACCACGATGTGGGCGCCGTGCTCGAGGCTGGCGTTCTGGCCGCGCAGGGCGACACCGCCGCACAGCGTGACGACCTTGATGTTTTCCTCGGCGCGCGCCAGCCGGCGGATCTCGGTCGTGACCTGGTCGGCCAGCTCGCGCGTGGGGCACAGCACCATCGCCTGCACCGCGAAGCGGCGCGGGTTGAGGTTGGCCAGCAGGGCGAGGGCGAAGGCCGCGGTCTTGCCGCTGCCGGTCTTGGCCTGGGCGATCAGGTCCTTGCCGAGCAGCGCCACGGGCAGGCTGGCCGCCTGGATGGGCGTCATCTGCAGATAGCCCAACTGCGTGAGGTTGGCGAGCGTCTGCGGCGCGAGCGGCAGCGAGCCGAAACCGGTGGCGGAACCTGTCACTGGGATGCGTCTCTGGTCGTCGATCAACGGCGCGGTGCGCCGCCGTTGTTGGTGGGCGGCGGGCCGCGGCGTTCCAGGTGGCGGAAGGTGATCCGTCCCTTGGTCAGGTCGTAGGGCGAGAGCTCGAGCGACACCTTGTCGCCCGCCAGGATGCGGATGTGATGCTTGCGCATCTTGCCGCCGCTGTAGGCGATCAGTTGGTGACCGTTGTCGAGCGTCACGCGGTAGCGCGAGTCGGGCAGGACTTCCGTCACTGCGCCGTTCATTTCGATCAGTTCTTCCTTGGCCATGAATTACCTCTGAAAAGTTGTCGTGATGATGATGGGAAAAGCCGTGTGCCGCTCAGGCGGCGCAATGCATTGGAGTGTGCTGCGGGACGGTGCGTTCACGCACCCAGCCCAGCCCCTGGTCGACCGCGTAGCGCAGCGCGGCGCCGTGGCTCGAGAAATGGGGCGTGAAGCGCATGACGCGGTCGTGCATGCCGCTGCCGCGGCCCGAGCGGATCGACACGGACGCGGCGAAGCGACCGTCGTCCAGGTTCTTGATGAGCGGCGAGACGAGGTACTTGCCCACCGCCACGCTGTGTTGAATGATGTCCATGAAAGCCTTCGCGCATTGCGACGCCGCAATACGCTGAAAATAATTGAAAACGGGCGCGGGCCGGCCGCTGGAGGCTTCAAAAAAAGCACCCGGGGACGCAGACAGCGCGAAATTCGCTTCAACAGGAACGAAGGCAGTGGTGGCAATCATGGGCGCCCGGTCTGGCGCTCCAACACACTGTATTGGGCCGGCTTGAAAGTGAGGCGCCTGACGATCCGGGGATCGGCCAGGTCAGCCGGCAGGATGACGAAGTGCTTCGTCGTGGTATCGAAACGAACCGCACATTCTACCCGATCTGGCACAAGTGTTGCTAATTGGCGTGACAACGGCACGACATCAGCCGAGGCCGAGCATCTGCCGGTTGGCCGCCCGGTCGACCCCGCCGGCGGCGAAATCGTCGAAGGCGCGGTCGGCCACGCGGATGATGTGGTCGGCGATGAAGGGCGCGCCTTCGCGGGCGCCGTCCTCGGGGTGCTTGATGCAGCACTCCCACTCCAGCACCGCCCAGCCGTCGAAGTCGTAGGTGGCCATCTTCGAGAAGATGGCGCCGAAATCGACCTGGCCGTCGCCCAGCGAGCGGAAGCGCCCGGCGCGGTTCACCCAGGACTGGAAGCCGCCGTAGACGCCCTGCTTGCCGCTCGGGTTGAACTCGGCGTCCTTCACGTGGAAGGCCTTGATGCGCTCGTGGTAATGGTCGATGTAG
Source organism: Variovorax sp. J2P1-31 (assembly GCF_030317215.1). Classification (NCBI taxonomy): domain Bacteria; kingdom Pseudomonadati; phylum Pseudomonadota; class Betaproteobacteria; order Burkholderiales; family Comamonadaceae; genus Variovorax; species Variovorax sp. J2P1-31. The sequence goes on along the minus strand of NZ_JASZYA010000004.1, from coordinate 261,734 downwards.
GCCAGGTAGTCGAGCTGCTGCAGCAGGAAGTGGCTCGGGTCGTAGAGCAGGCAGGCGCGCGGATGCTGGCCCACGCGCTCGAGGAACATCTCGTAGCTCACGCCGTCGTGCAGGTCCTCGCCCGGGTGCACTTCGTAACAGACGTCCACGCCCACGTCGTCGAAGGCATTGAGGATCGGCAGCCAGCGCCGGCCGAGCTCGTCGAAGGCCTCGTCGATCAGGCCCGGCGGCCGCGGCGGCCAGGAATACAGGTAGGGCCAGGCCAGCGCGCCCGAGAAGGTGGCGTGGGTCTTCAGGCCCAGCCGCGCCGAGGCCCGGGCCGCGAGCATCAGCTGCTCGACCGCCCACTGCTGGCGCGCGACCGGGTTGCCGCGCACCTCGGGCGCCGCGAAGCCGTCGAAGCCGGCGTCGTAGGCCGGGTGCACCGCCACCAACTGGCCCTGCAGGTGGGTCGACAGCTCGGTGATCTGCAGGCCGTGCCGGGCCAGCGTGCCCAGCACCTCGTCGCAGTAGGCCTGGCTCTCGGCGGCCTTCTTGAGGTCGAACAGGCGCGCGTCCCAGCTGGGGATCTGCACGCCCTTGTAGCCCAGGCCCGCGGCCCAGCCGGCGATGGCGTCGAGCGAGTTGAACGGGGCCGTGTCGCCGGCGAACTGGGCCAGGAAGATGCCCGGGCCTTGGATGGTCTTCATCGCGGTGTCCTCATGGGGGGCGCAGTCCGTCTGCGGTCTGCGCAACACGAAAGCATATAGGCATGTCGTCCGACTGGCCTGCGGCGCCGCGCCGCGCCACAATGGCTTTCCGTCTCTGTACGCCGCGCCGCCCGCGGCCACCGCCATGCCTCAGAACGTTGCCGGTCGATTGAAGATCGGCCTCTCCGCCTGCTTCCAGCACGCCGACCCTTCGCGTTCCCTGTTCACCAACAAGACCCTGCAGTACGTCGAGCAGTCGATCGCGCACTGGCTGATGTCCGCCGGCGCCATGGTGGTGATGGTGCCCTGCCCGACCGGCGAGACCGCGCGCGGCGACACCAAGCTGTCGCACTACGCCGAGTGGCTCGACGGCGTGGTGATGCACGGCGGCGCCGACGTCTGGCCCGGCAGCTACGGCGAGGTGCCGATGCGCGACGCCTGGGTCGGCGACCGCATCCGCGACCTCTACGACCTGGCGCTGGTCGAGGCCTTCGAGCAGGCCGGCAAGCCGATCTTCGGCGTCTGCCGGGGTTTGCAGCTGATCAACGTGGCCTTCGGCGGCACGCTGTTCCAGGACATCGAGACCCAGCACCCCAACGCGCTGCGCCACCGCGACCCGGTGAGCTACGACCAGAACTTCCACGACATCGTGCTGGTCGAGGGCTCGCAGCTCTCGCGCATGTACCCGGGCGTGCAGCACGCGCGGGTCAACAGCATCCACCACCAGGGCATCAAGGACCTGGCGCCGGGCTTCGAGGTCGAGGCCTGGAGCTACCCCGACCGCGTGCCCGAGGCGATCCGCCGCGTGAGCGGCCGGGCCGGCCGCGGCTACATCGCCGCCACCCAGTGGCACCCCGAGTTCCACAAGGCCGGCAGCACCATCAGCACGGTCGACGACACGGCCATCCTCAACGACTTCCTCGGCGCCTGCGCTGCGGCCCGCGTGCAGCCGCACCGGCCGCACCGCAGCGCGCCCGGCAAGATCCGCGACCGCGCGGCGCGCATGCTGCGCCAGGCGCTGCTGCGGCGCTGAATCCGCCGCTCAGGGCGGCGCGCGCAGCAGGTGCTTGAGCAGCTTGCCGGTGGCGGTGCGCGGCAGCGTCTCGCGCACTTCGTAGACGCGCGGAATCTTGTAGCGCGCCAGCCGGGGTTCGAGGAAGGCGCCGAGCGCCTGCGCCTCGAGCGTGCAGCCGGGGCGCGCCACCAGCACCGCCGTCACTGTCTCGCCCCATTCGGGGTGCGGGCGGCCGATCACGGCCACGTCCTGCACCTCGGGGTGGGCGGCCAGCGCGTCCTCCACTTCCTTCGAATAGACGTTCTCGCCGCCGGTGATGATCATGTCGCGCAGCCGGTCGACGATGAACAGGAAGCCGTCTTCGTCGATGCGCGCCAGGTCGCCGGTGCGGTACCAGCCCTGCGGGTCGAAGGCCTCGGCCGTGGCCTGCGGGTTGTCGAGGTAGCCCTGCATCACGGCCGGTGAGCGCAGGTGGATCTCGCCGACCTCGCCCGCCGCGCAGCGCCGGCCGTCCGGGTGGCGCACTTCCACCGCCACGCCGGGCACGCCCGCGCGGCCGATGGAGCCGGCCTTGGCGATCGCGTCCTCCGGGTACAGCACCGTGCCCAGCGGGCCCGATTCGGTCATGCCGTAGACCTGCACGAAGCGGTCGCTGCGGTAGCCCTGCGCCAGCTTGCGCGCCATGTCGGCGCCCAGGGGGCCGCCGCCGTAGGCCCACAGGCGCATCGCGCTGAAGTCGTAGCCGGCCACGTCGGGCACCACCGACAGCGGCGCGAGGAAGGCGATCGGCGCGCCGAAGGTGAAGCTGATGCGCTCGGCCGCCAGCGTGTCGAGGAAGGCCTTGGGCGCGTACTCGCGCAGCAGCACCACGGTGCCGCCCATCAGCAGCGTGCCCAGCAGCCAGTTGTTGAGCGGCGACGAGTGCCAGACCGGCATCGCGATCAGCGTGCGCTCGTTGCGCGACAGCGCCATGCCCGCGGCCGTGCACACCGCCGCCATGAACACGTTGCGGTGGCTGTGCAGGCAGCCCTTGGGCTTGCCGGTGGTGCCCGAGGTGTAGAGGATCTGGGCCGGCGTGTCGGCGGCCGGCGGCGCTGCGTCGGCCAGCGGCGCGGCCTGCGCCAGCAGGTCCTCGAACAGCGGCAGGCCCTCGGCCGCCTGCGCGGTCGCGAGCCAGTCGCAGCGGTGCGCCACGCGCGCGGCCTGCGGCGCCAGCGTGCCGTCGACCAGGCACAGCCGGGCGCCCGAATGGGCCAGCAGGTAATCGATCTCGGGCGCCTGCAGCTTGTGGTTGACCGGCACCACCGCCGCGCCCAGACGCCAGGCGCCGAACATCGCGAGCACGAAGCCCGGCGTGTTGAAGCACAGCAGCGCCACCTTGTCGCCCGGGCCGACGCCTTGCGCGCGCAGCACGGTCGCCGCGCGGCGGGTGAGCTCGGCCAGTTCGGCGTAGGTCCAGGCGCGGCCGTCCTGCCGCAGGGCCTCGCGCGTCGGCTGGACCAGGGCATGCTGGTCGAGGAGGGAAACGAAATCCATCGGTGTCGCCTCGTTCTTCAGTGCCAGGCCGCGCGCACCAGCGCGCCGGGGTCGCCCGTGCCGGCGCTGATGCCGGTGACCGGGCCCCAGTCGGGGTCGAAGCGGCTCGACAGGAACGCGGCCGAGGCGTCTGCGCTCGCGTGCTGCAGCATCAGGCTGGCCTGCGTGGCGCGCACCAGCCGCTGCGTGAAGCGGCGCGCCTGGCGCTCCAGTTCCTGCGGCGGCAGCTGCACCATGCGGCGCAGCGCCTCGAGCTCGGCCAGCAGCCGCGGCTCGCCGGCCGCGATGCCCTGCAGCTGTTCGAGCACCAGCTGCACGTCGTCGGGGTTGCGCGAAACGGCGCGCAGCACGTCCAGGCACATCACGTTGCCCGAGCCTTCCCAGATCGAGTTGACCGGCGCCTCGCGGAACAGGCGCCCCATCGGGCCGTCTTCCACATAGCCGTTGCCGCCGAAGACTTCCATCGCCTCGCCGGTCAGCGCCACCGCGCGCTTGCAGTTCCAGAACTTGGCGGCCGGCGTGAGCAGCCGGCGCCAGGCCGTGTCCAGCGGCGCGGCCGAGCCGAAGCGCGAAGCCAGCTCCATCGCCAGCAGCGTGGCGCTCTCGGATTCGAGCGCCATGTCGGCCAGCAGCTCGGTCATCACCGGCTGGTCGACCAGCGCCTTGCCGAAGGCGTAGCGGTGGCTCGCGTAGTGCGCGGCCTGCGTGAAGGCCTGCCGCATGAAGCCCGCGCTGGACAGCGCGCAGTCGAGCCGGGTCACGGTCGCCATCTCGATGATGGTCGGGATGCCGCGGCCCTCGTCGCCCACGCGCACGCCCCAGGCCTCCTTGAACTCGACCTCGCTGCTGGAGTTGGAGCGGTTGCCGACCTTGTCCTTCAGGCGCTGGATGTGGATCGCGTTCTTGCTCCCGTCGGGCCGCCAGCGCGGCACGAAGAAGCACGACGACCCGTGCTCGTCGGTCTTGGCCAGCACCAGGTGGCCGTCGCACATCGGCGCCGAGAAGAACCACTTGTGGCCGGTGATCAGGAACTCGTCGCCCCACGGACCGCTGCCCGCGGGCACGGCGCGCGTGGTGTTGCTGCGCACGTCGCTGCCGCCCTGCTTCTCGGTCATGCCCATGCCGACCGTCATCGAGGTCTTGCCCTCGAGCGGGATGTCGCGCGCATCGTGCTCGTTCGAGGCCAGCTTGGCGCGCAGGTCGGCATACAGCGGGGCGTTGCGGCGCATCACCGGGATGCAGGCCTTGGTCATGGTGGTCGGGCAGGTCGAGCCCGACTCGATCTGGCTGTGCATGTAGAGCGAGGCGCCGTAGCCCACCCAGGCCGAGGGCCGCTCGTCGAAGAAGGGCAGGTTGGCGATGCCGTTGCGCCGGGCGATGGCCATCATCGTGTGCCAGGCCGGGTGGAACTGCACCTGGTCGATGCGCTCGCCGATGCGCGAGTGCGTGTGCAGCTCGGGTTCGTGGCGGTTGGCGTCCTCGGCGGCGCGCAGCGTGGCCTCGGCGCCGTACTCGGCCCCCTGGCGCACCAGCTCTTCGTCGCGCCAGCCCGCGCCGCCACGCGCGACCGCGGCGCGCAGCGCGGGGTCGCGCGTGTAGACGTTGTAGTCCTTGAGTTCGGGAACCTGGTTGTCGGGGTGGATGCCGGTGGTGCTCATGGTCTTGTCTCCAGTGTCGGGAAAGGTTTCAGGTGGCGGCGCGCTCGCGCAGCACCAGCGTCTGGGTGGCGATGCCGATCGGGCCGCGTTCGTCGTACAGCCGGGACACGACCAGGCCGACGCCGTCGCCGTGCGCCTCGGTGGCCGAACGCAGGCCGATCCATTCGCCCTCGGGCGCGCGGAACAGGTTCAGGCTCATGTCGGCGTTGGTGAACAGGAAGCGATCGGGCGGCAGCACCCAGCTCAGGCCGTTGCCGAAATCGGCGGCTGCCGCGGCGCGCATGACGGGCGAGGTGGCCACGCCCTGCACCAGCGGCACCGCAAGCCGGAACCATGCGCCGCCGGGGCCGGGCTGCGTCGCGTCGCCTTCGGCCAGGCGGGACTCGACCGCGCTGCCGTAGAAGGAGACGCTGTCGGGCAGGCCCGGAATGCGCAGGCGCTCGCTGCAGTCGCGCGGCAGCGGCCGCAGCGGCGCTGGCGGCCAGCCCGGCAGGTTCGTCGGCAGCGCCAGCGCGTTCCTGGCCAGCAGCAGCGCATGCGCGCGCGCCACGCACACCTCGCCCGCCAGCAGCTCGATGCCCACGCGCACCGTGGCGCGCGAGGCCTGCACCTGGGTGCGCGTGACCAGCGGCGCCACCGGCACCGGCCGGACCAGCTCCACCGTGAGCCGCGTGAGCTGCCAGCCGGGGCCGGGCGCGGCGCGCTCGGCCACATGCGCGAGCAGGCCGCAGGGCGCGCCGCCGTGCTGGGCGCGCGGGTCCCAGGGGCCGCGCGACAGCGCGCTGGGCTGCCAGGCGTCGCCCGCGCCGGTGTAGACGGCGGTGCGCGAATCCTCGGGGGCGGTGGTGGTGGGGGTCATTGCAGAATGCCTTGGATGTCTCCAAAAATTCTAGGAACAACCGGGCCGCAAGGTGTTCGGGTTCGGTGCCGATGAGCAGCGCCCGCCCACCGGCCGCCGCGCCCAGGAGAAAGCCGCGCCAGTCCCGCGCGCGCCACACCTCGCAGGCCCTGCAGGAAGCCTTTGTTCGGCTTTGGGTCGAGAAGGGTTATGCCGCGGTCACCATCCGCGAGATCGTGGCCGTGGCGGGCACGGGCCTCGGCAGCTTCTACGAATACTTCGAGAACAAGGAAGACCTGGCGCGCGTCTGCCTGCACCTGCGCTCCAAGGCGCTGCTGCTGGCCATGCGCGCGGCCGTCACCGCGCAGGCGGGCCGGCCGCTGCGCGAGATCGTCGATGCGGTCATCGATTCGCAGGTCGAGGCCCACCGCGAGCAGCCGCTGGCCTGGGGCGCGCACTACCTGCTCGAGCGCCACCTCTCGGGCCCGGAGGCCTATCGCAAGATGTACGACCGCTTCGTGACCGAATGGGTGGGCGCGCTCGAGGCCGCGTCGGACCTCGCGCCCGACTGCCGGAAGAAGGAGGTGGCCCGCGTGAGCCAGACCATCCTCTACGGCCTGATGGCGCATGCGCACATCGGCACCGGCGGCCGGCCGGACCTGCCGGCGCTGTCACGGCAGCTGCGCGGCGCGCTGCACGGCTACCTGGCCGGCGCGGCCTGAACGGGAAGCGGCAGCGCTACTTCTTCTGCTCGTAGCGGCTCACGCCGGCATCGATGGTGCCGAAGGCCTCGACGCCGCTGCGCGGGCTGCCCGCGGTCGGGCCGTCGACACGGCTGTCGCCCGCGGAGGGCAGGCCGCCGCAGGCCGAGGCGAGCGCCGCCGCGGCGAGCAGCACGGGAACGAGAAAGGGGCGCGGGGAAAGAGACACGGGCGGCTCCAAAAGGGGCGAACGAACACCCCACTGTAGGGGTGGCGCGCCGGGATGCCGGTAACACCCCGTACGCGCCTTCCGGTCAGCTGCCTGCCGTGAGGTGCTTGCCCACGATGCCCGCCAGTTCGAACATCGTCACCTGGTCCTTGCCGAAGACCGGCTTGAGCTTGGCGTCGGCGTTGATCGCGCGCTTGTTGGCCGCGTCCTGCAGGCCGTTGGCCTTGATGTAGTCCCAGAGCTTCTTGATGACCTCGGTGCGCGCCACCGGTTCGGCGCCGATCACCGCGGCCAGCGCGTCGCTGGGCTTGAGGCCCGCGCCCGGCTTGCGCGGCGCCTTGGGCGCGGCGGCCTTCTTGGCGGCCGGCGTCTTCGCCGCGGCGGTCTTCTTGGCCGCGACCTTCTTCGCCGGCGCCGCCTTCGAGAAGGTCTTGCGCGCGGGGAACTTGCTGCCGCCTTCGCGCGGCGCGAACTCGAAGGTCACCTTGCCCTCTTCCTTGTTCCAGACCAGGAAGGCCTTGAAGGCGCGGCGCGTGCGCATCGAGACGAACTTGTCGAGCAGGTCGGTCTTGCCGGTGGCCAGCAGCTTCTCCATCTGCGCGCGTTCGACCGGCTGCGTCAGGATGATCTTGCCGGTCTTGAAGGTGCAGCTCGGCGTGGGCTGGCCCTCGGTCGGCACCGACTTCTCGCAGACGTAGTTGGCGCCGTGCTCGAACACCGGGGCGCCGCAGATCGGGCAGGGGCCGACCGTGTCCTGCTGGCTGAAGTCGACGATCTCGCCGCTCTCGCCGTCCTTGTCGTCGCCGAAGTCGAACTCCAGCTTCCAGTTCTTGGCCTCCTCGTCGAACTTGATCACGATCTCGGCGGTGAAGGGCCAGCCGGCCTTGGAGCGGAAGCCGTCGAGCGGGCCGATGTGCTTGTCCGCCAGCAGCTGCTCGGCCTCGGCCACCTCGAAGGTGCGCCCGGCCGGCGACTTGCCGAAGGAGAAGCCGCAGGGCTCCGCGCCAGGCTTGCCGGTGCAGCTGTAGCGGCGGTAGTTCTCCTTCACCACGCCACCGCAGTTGGGGCAGGGCGTGGCCAGCGTGGCGTAGTCGCCGGGCACGGTGTCGCGGTCGTATTCCTTGGCCTTCTTGACGATGTGCTGCGTCATCTCGGCGATCTCGCGCATGAAGTCGGCGCGGCTCAGCGCGCCCTTCTCCATCTGCGCGAGCTTGTATTCCCATTCGCCGGTGAGCTCGGCCTTGGAGAGTTCCTCCACGCCCAGGCCGCGCAGCAGCGTCATCAGCTGGAAGGCCTTGGCGGTGGGGATCAGCTCGCGGCCTTCCCGCAGCATGTACTTCTCGGCGATCAGGCCTTCGATGGTGGCCGCGCGCGTGGCGGGCGTGCCCAGGCCCTTCTCCTGCATGGCCTCGCGCAGCTCGTCGTCGTCGATGGTCTTGCCCGCGCCTTCCATCGCGCCCAGCAGCGTGGCTTCGGAATAGCGCGCGGGCGGGCGGGTCTTGAGCGCCTTGAGGTCGGCCGATTCGGTCTTCACCACCTCGCCAGCCTTCACCGGCACCAGGTTCTTGCCGTCCTTCTCGTCGTCCTCGCTCACGGCTTCCTTGCCCCAGATCGCGAGCCAGCCCGGCTTGACCAGCACCTTGCCGTCGCTGCGGAAGGGGTATTTCTTGCCGTTGGTTTCCACCGTGCTGATGCGGGTCGTGACCTGGAACTCGGCGCTCGGGAAGAACACCGACAGGAAGCGGCGCACCACGAAGTCGTAGAGCTTCTGTTCGGCCTCGCTCAGGCCGCTCGGGGCCTGCAACGTCGGGATGATGGCGAAGTGATCCGACACCTTGGCGTTGTCGAAGATGCGCTTGTTGGGCTTGACGTAGTTGCCGTCCACCGCCTGCTTGGCGAAGGGCGCGAGGTGCTTCATGCCGCTGTCGGCCAGCATGGCCATGGTGTTCTTCACCACCGGCAGGTAGTCCTCGGGCAGCGCGCGCGAGTCGGTCCGCGGGTAGGTCAGCGCCTTGTGGCGTTCGTAGAGGCTCTGGGCCAGGGCCAGCGTGGTCTTGGCCGAGAAGCCGAAGCGGCCGTTGGCCTCGCGCTGCAGCGAGGTCAGGTCGAACAGCGCGGGCGAGGCCTGGGTGGTCGGCTTCGATTCCTCGGTGACGGTGGCGGGCTTGCCGCGCGCCGCGTCGGCGATCTCGCGGGCTTCGCGCTCGCTCCACACGCGGTCGGCGCGCATCTCGGGGTCGGCCACGCCATCCGGGCCCGGCGGCGGCTTCTTGAAGCTGGCGTCGAACCACTTGCCCGGGTACTGGCCGGCCTCGGCCTGGAAGGCGCCGTGGATTTCCCAGTAGTCGCGGCTCACGAACTTGCGGATCTTCTCCTCGCGCTCGACCACCACCGACAGCGTGGGCGTCTGCACGCGGCCGACGGTGGTGAGGAAGAAGCCGCCGTCGCGCGAGTTGAAGGCGGTCATGGCGCGGGTGCCGTTGATGCCCACCAGCCAGTCGGCCTCGGAGCGCGAACGCGCGGCGTCGGCCAGGCCCTGCATCTGCTGCTCGGTGCGCAGCGAGTCGAAGCCGTCGCGGATCGCCTGCGGCGTCATCGACTGCAGCCAGAGCCGGCGCACCGGCTTGTTCAGCGGCGTCTTGCCGCCCGCGTACTGCTCGATCAGCCGGAAGATCAGCTCGCCCTCGCGGCCCGCGTCGCAGGCGTTGATGAGCTGCGTCACGTCCTTGCGCTTGGCCTGCTTCACGACGGCGTTGAGGCGCGTCTTGGTCTTGTCGACCGGCTTGAGGTCGAAGTGCGGCGGGATCACGGGCAGGTTGGCGAAGCTCCACTTGCCGCGCTTGACGTCGAATTCCTCCGGCGCCTGGATCTCGACCAGGTGGCCGACGGCGCTGGTCACGACGTACTGCTCGCTCTCGAAGTATTCGTCGTAGCGCTCGAACTTGCCGGCCGTGGGCGTGAGGGCGCGGACGATGTCCTGCGCCACCGACGGTTTCTCTGCAATTACCAGTGTCTTCATAAGTCCAGCATTCAAAAAATGGGGCGAGGCGGGCCCGGGCTGCCGGTCGGCGGCCCGCGGTCCCCTCGGACGGCAGCCATGGCGTGCAGTGTGCAACGCGAGTGCGCCCTACAATCGGCGGCTCTCGCGTGCGCACGCACGCGCATGTGTGTGCATATTCAAACTATCAGACTTCGGCGATGCCTTCAAAAATCCCCTCGATCCCAGGCCGCCGCATCCAGACCCGCCGCTCGGGCGTCCACGGCAAGGGCGTATTCGCCGTGCAGGACATCGCCAAGGGCGACACGCTGATCGAATACAAGGGCGAGGTGATCACCTGGAAGGAGGCCCTGCGCCGCCATCCGCACGATCCGGCCCAGCCGAACCACACCTTCTATTTCCACGTCGACGACAAGCGCGTGATCGACGGCAAGGTCGACGGCAACGCCGCCAAGTGGATCAACCACGCCTGCGACCCGAACTGCGAGGCCGACGAGATCGAGGGCCGCATCTTCATCAAGGCGCTGCGCGACATCCCGGCCGGCGAGGAGCTCAACTACGACTACGGCCTGATGATCGACCTGCCGTACACGCCCGAGCTGCTGGCCGAGTTCCCCTGCTGGTGCGGCGCCGAGACCTGCCGCGGCACGCTGCTCACGCCCAAGGACGAGGACGACGAGAAGAAGGCGCGCAAGGCGAAGAAGAAGGCCCGCAAGGCCAAGGCCGAGAAGAAGGCGGCCAAGGCGGAGAAGCTCGAGAAGGCCGAGAAGGCCGAAAAGAAGAAACGCAAGAAGGCCAAGGCCGCCGATTGAGGATGCCCGCGATGCAGCAGCCCAGCGCCTGGTTCGAGGACGAGATCACCGCCGCCGTGGCGCCGCGGCTGCCGGGCTTCGGCGTCGAGGTGGTGGCCGAGATCGATTCGACCAGCACCGAGCTCATGCGCCGGGCGCGCCAGGGCAGCGTCGCCCCGGTGCTGCTGGTGGCGCTGCGCCAGACCGCCGGGCGCGGCCGGCTCGGCCGGCCCTGGCAGAGCGCGCAGCTGTCCTCGCTGACCTTTTCCCTGGGCCTGCCGCTGGCGCCGCGCGACTGGTCGGGCCTGTCGCTGGCCGTGGGCGTCAGCGTGGCCGAGAGCCTGGACCCGGGCGGCGCCGCGGGCCTGCAGCTCAAGTGGCCCAACGACCTCTGGCGCGAGGACCGCAAGCTCGGCGGCATCCTGATCGAGACCGCGCTGCCGCAGTCCGAATCCGCGCAGCGCTACCTGGTGATCGGCATCGGCCTGAACCTGGGCCCGCGCGAGGCCGAGGGCCTGAACACGCCGCCGGCCTGGATCGGCGAATGGCGGCCCGAGGCGAGCGCGGGCGAACTGCTGCGCGCGGTGGTGCCGCCGCTGGTCGACACCGTGCAGGCCTTTGCCGAACGCGGCTTCGCGCCCTTCGCCGAGCGCTTCGCCCAGCGCGACACGCTGCGCGGGCGCGAGGTGCAGCTCAGCGACGGCACCGCCGGGCTCTGCGACGGCGTGGGCTGGGGCGGCGAGCTGCGGGTGCAGACCGCGGCCGGCCTGCAGGTCATCAGCAGCTCCGAAGTCAGCGTGCGGCCTCGCGTCCGCGCGGGCGCCTGAGCATGCGCAGCCGCTTCGTCGTGCTGGCGCTGGTGCTGGCCAACCTCGGCTACTTCGCCTGGAGCCGGGGCAGCTTCGCGGCCCTGGGCTTCCAGCCGGCCGGCTTCGGCGAAGCCGAGCCGCACCGCCTCGCGCTGCAGGTGCGCCCCGAGCTGCTGCAGATCCGCCAGGCGCCCTGATCCGCCGGCCCGCCGCGGCGGCGGCTACTTCTCTTCGAGTTCGAAGCGCACGCTGAAGCGCGTGCCGGGCGGATGCTGGTCCGGATGCGCATCCTCCAGCCGCACGCTGGCGCCATGCTGGCGCGCGATCTCGCGCACGATCGGCAGGCCCAGGCCCGAGCCGTCGGCCTCGTTGCCCAGCACGCGGTAGAAGGGCTCGAACACCAGCTCGCGGTCGGCCTCGGCGATGCCCGGCCCGTTGTCCTCGACCTGCAGCACCACCACCCGGCCGAAGGGGTCGGCCAGCACGCGCGCGGTGATCATGCCCGCGTGGTCGGGCGGCGAGGGCGTGTAGTTCAGCGCGTTGTCGACCAGGTTGCGCACCAGCTCCTTGAGCAGCGTCGGGTTGCCCTGCAGCGTCACGCCCGGCGTGCCGGCCTCGGCGCCGTCGTAGCCCAGGTCGATGCGCCGCTCGATGGCGCGCGGCACGGCTTCGCGCACCACCTCGATGGTCAGGCGCGCGAGGTCGCAGGCCTGGCGGCCCAGCGTGGCGCTGCTGCCCTCGGCGCGCGCCAGCGACAGCAGCTGGTTGACCGTGTGGGTGGCGCGCACGCTGGCGCGGCCGATCTGCTTGAGCGACTGCTTGAGCTCCTCGGCGTTGGCGCCTTCGCGCTGCGCCAGGTCGGCCTGCATGCGCAGCCCGGCCAGCGGCGTCTTGAGCTGGTGCGCGGCATCGGCCAGGAAGCGCTTCTGCGTGGCGATCGAATCGTGCAGCTTGTTGAGCAGTTCGTTGACCGACGACACCAGCGGGATCACCTCCAGCGGCACGCCCGATTCGTCGAGCGGGCTCAGGTCGTCGGGCCGGCGCTCGCGGATGCGCGCCTCCACCACCGACAGCGGCTTGATGCCGCGCACCAGCGCCAGCCAGATCAGCAGCACCGCCAGCGGCAGGATCGCGAACTGCGGCAGCAGCACGCCCTTGATGATCTCGGTGGCCAGCACCGACTGCTTCTCGCGCGTCTCGGCCACCTGCACCAGCGCATGCGGCGCCTCGGGCGTGGCGCCCGGCACCCACAGCGAGCCGATGCGCACCGCCTTGCCGCGCATGGTGGCGTCGTGCAGGTAGACCATGCCGGTGGTCGGCAGCTCGTCGGAGTGCGGCGGCGGCACGTCGCGCTCGCCGCTCAGCAGCTGGCCGCGGCCGTCGAGCACCTGGTAGTAGACGACGTCGGTGTCGTCCCCGCTCAGGATGTCGCGCGCGGCCTGCGGCAGCGGGAACTGGATGCGGCCGTCCTGCACCACCAGCAGCCGGGCCAGCGTGCGCACGTTGTTCTCGAGCGCGCGGTCGAAGGGCGCGTTGGCGATGCCCTGCGCCACCAGCCAGGTCACGCCGATGCTCACCGGCACCAGCAGCAGCAGCGGCGTGAGCATCCAGTCGAGGATCTCGCCGAACAGGGAGCGCTGGGCGCGCTGGAAGAGCTTCACGCCCGCCCCCAGGCTCGACGGACGGAGCGGGCGACGGGCACTGCGCGAAGGTGCATCAGGGGGCAATTTTCTCGAGGCAGTATCCCAGGCCGCGCACCGTCGCGATGCGGATCGGGCCTTTCTCGATCTTCTTGCGCAAGCGGTGGATGTAGACCTCGATGGCGTTGATGCTCACCTCCTCGCCCCACTCGCACAGCCGCTCGACCAGCTGGTCCTTGCTGACCAGCCGGCCGGCGCGCTGCAGCAGCACCTCGAGCAGGCCCAGCTCGCGGGCCGAGAGTTCGATCATCTTGCCGTCGATGGTGGCCACGCGGCCGGCCTGGTCGTAGACCAGCGGGCCGTGCTTGATCGCGTTGCTGGTGCCGCCCATGCCGCGCCGCGTGAGCGCACGCACGCGGGCCTCGAGCTCCTGCAGGCTGAAGGGCTTGGCCATGTAGTCGTCGGCGCCGTGGTCCAGGCCCTTGACGCGTTCTTCCACGCTGTCGGCCGCGGTGAGCACCAGCACCGGCAGCTGCGAGCCGCGCGCGCGCAGCCGCTTGAGGATTTCCAGGCCGTGCAGGTTGGGCAGGCCCAGGTCGAGGATCAGCAGGTCGAACTCGCTGTTGGTCATCAGCGCGGCATCGGCCTGCGAGCCGGTGGCCACGCGGTCCACGGCCGCGCCCGAGGTGCGCAGGCTGCGCAGCAGGGCATCGGCCAGCACCTGGTCGTCTTCCGCAATCAGAATCCGCATGAGCCACCTCCGGCTTGTGGGGCGCATCGTTGCGCTTTTTTACTCGTCTCCGCGGCGGATTCTAGGCGTGGGCCTGCCGGCGACCCTTGCGTTGGCGCAGCTTTTCGCCGATCAGCCGGCGTAGGCCTCGAGGCCGATCGTGACCACGGTGGCGATCTCGTCGCCCACACTGGCGCGGAACTCGGCTTCCGCCTGCGCCACCGCCCGGCGGAAGGCCTCGAGCCAGGCCAGCCCGTCGGCCGTGAAGCGCACCCGCCGCGCGCGTGCGTCCAGCGGATCGGCTTCGCGCGTGACCAGGCCCCAGGCCTCGCACTGGTCGACCAGCGTGCCCATGGCCTGCTTGCTCATGCCGGCGCGCTCGGCCAGTTCGGTCAGGCGCGAGCCGCCGCGCGCCAGGTGCCGCGTGATGTGGATGTGGGCCGCGCTGACCTGCGCGCGCGCCGCGAGGTTCGACAAGGCCAGCGGCACCTCGGCGTCGTGCGCCATCAGCGCCAGCACGCGCTCGTCGAAACGCCGCATCGCATGGCCCAGCAGCCGGCCCAGGTGGGTCTGGCGCCAGGCGTCGGGGTCGGCCGCGAAGGGGTGGTCGCTCATCCGTTAATGGTAAGGCAAACTGACAAAAAAGTGGGTTGCCATCAAATTACTGCCCGCTACACTACTGTTCAAGCATCCAGCCTGTCATTAAAAGCAGCGGGATGAAAACCCAACAACCCGTTGATATTCAAGGAGATTTCTCATGGACGCACTCGTCAAGGGCAGCAGCATCTCGGTGGCCGGCAGCGAAAAGGCCAAGGCCCTGCAGGCCGCGCTCGCGCAGATCGAAAAGCAGTTCGGCAAGGGCACGATCATGCGGCTGGGCGAGGGCGAGGCCCTGGAGGACGTGCAGGTGGTCTCCACCGGTTCGCTGGGCCTGGACATCGCGCTGGGCGTCGGCGGCCTGCCGCGCGGCCGCGTGATCGAGATCTACGGCCCTGAATCCTCGGGCAAGACCACGCTCACGCTGCAGGTCATCGCCCAGATGCAGAAGCAGGCCGGCACCTGCGCCTTCGTCGACGCCGAGCATGCGCTCGACGTGCAGTACGCCCAGAAGCTGGGCGTCAACCTGTCCGACCTGCTGATCAGCCAGCCCGACACCGGCGAGCAGGCGCTCGAGATCGTCGATTCGCTGGTGCGCTCCGGCGCGGTCGACCTGATCGTGGTCGACTCGGTGGCCGCGCTCACGCCGCGCGCCGAAATCGAAGGCGACATGGGCGACTCGCTGCCCGGCCTGCAGGCCCGCCTGATGAGCCAGGCGCTGCGCAAGCTGACCTCGAGCATCAAGAAGACCAACTGCATGGTCATCTTCATCAACCAGATCCGGATGAAGATCGGCGTGATGTTCGGCTCGCCCGAGACCACCACCGGCGGCAACGCGCTGAAGTTCTACGCCTCGGTGCGGCTGGACATCCGCCGCATCGGCACCATCAAGAAGGGCGAAGAGGCGATCGGCAACGAGACCAAGGTCAAGGTGGTCAAGAACAAGGTCAGCCCGCCCTTCAAGACGGCCGAGTTCGACATCCTGTTCGGCGAGGGCATCAGCCGCGAAGGCGAGATCATCGACATGGGCGTGACCGCCAAGATCGTCGACAAGTCGGGCGCCTGGTACGCCTACAACGGCGAGAAGATCGGCCAGGGCCGCGACAACGCGCGCGAATTCCTGCGCGAGAACCCGACGCTGTCGCGCGAGATCGAGAACAAGGTGCGCGAGTCGCTGGGCATCCCGCTGCTGGCGGCCGATGCGGGCTCGGAAGCGGCCGAAGCCGAAGCCAAGGCGAAGGCCAAGGCCGACGCCAAGGCGGCCAAGCAGCAGCCGCAGGCCTGATCGGGCGGCGGGCGCCGGCCGCGCGGCCGGTGTTCGCCACCTGATCGCTTCAAGCCTTCATGGGTTTTGCCGCTCCTTCCCTCAAGGGCCGCGCGCTGCGCTTGCTGAGCCAGCGCGAGCATTCGCGGCCCGAGCTCGAACGCAAGCTGGCGAAGTACGAAGAGGTGCCAGGCACGCTGGCGCAGGCGCTCGACGAACTGGCGGCCAAGGACTTCATCAGCGAGTCGCGCGTGGTGCAGTCGGTGATCAACCAGCGCGCTTCGCGCATGGGCGCCGCGCGGGTGCGGCAGGAGCTGCAGCAGAAGGGCGTCGCGCCCGAGGCTATCTCCGAAGCGGTGGCGCAGCTGAAAGACAGCGAACAGGCGCGCGCGCGCGAAGTCTGGCGGCGCCGCTTCGATGCATTGCCGCAGGATGCGAAGGAACGTGCCAAACAGGCGCGCTTCCTCATGGCGCGGGGCTTCTCCGCCGCGGTGGTCGGCAAGGTGCTGCGCAGCGAACTCGACGACGAGTGAGGGGCGGACCCATGTCGGGCGGCCCCCAAGCGGCTGGCATGATCCGCCCATGTCGTCGAACCCCACCCCATCCCTCGGCCGCACCGGCCTGCGCGCCGGCACCGCCTTCGCCGGCGCCGTCTTCAAGAGTGCGCTGCTGGCCATCCTGCTCGGTGGCGGCGTGTTCTTCTTCTACGTCAGCCAGCTGAGCGGCCCGGGCATGCCCGCGGCGCGTGCCGGCGGCGCGGGTGCGGTGATCGCACTGCTGTTCACGCCTTCGGTGCTGGTCGCCCTGCTGCTGCTGGGCTTCATGCCGCTCTACCTGATGCTGGGCATCGCGCAGGGCCGCAGCCGCGCGCTGCGCCAGGTGGTGCTGGCGCATGGCGACACGATCGCGCAGCGGCTGGGCGCCGCCATCGCGGGCCGCGTCGAGGCGATGCCGCGCACCCATGGCGCCTTGCAGCGCACGTCCGAATGGCTGTCGGTCGATGCGCTGAGCCGCCAGCTCGCGCCGGTGTTGGGCGAGGGCCGCGCGGTGCGGGCCGTGATCGGCTTCGTGCTGGGCCGGCTGCCGCTGTCGACGCTGCTGGCCGACTGGCAGGCCGGGCGCGCCGCGCACGGCGGCACCGAGGCCGGCGTGGAAGACCCGGCCCTGCGCGCGCTGCTGCAGCAGCACATCGGCGACACATTGCAGGAGATGGCAACCCCGTCGCGCACCCTGCTCTACATCGCGCTGGCCGCGCACGCCCTGCTGCTGGGCTTCGGCCTCTGGCTCGTCGCCTGAGGCCGCCCCGCGCGAGGATCAGCCGCGCACCACCAGCGGCTCGAACTTGCGGCGCGCCTTGAGCTGCGCCGGGTCCCATTCGATGCCCAGGCCGGGCGTCGACGGCGCCACCGCGTGGCCGGCTTCGATCTGCAGCCGGCTGGTCGTGAGGTCGTCGAGCTGCGGGATGTACTCGACCCAGCGACCGTTGGGCACGGCCGCGCACAGGCTCACGTGGATCTCCATCAGGAAGTGCGGGCACATCGCGATGTTGTGCGCCTCGGCCAGATGCGCGATCTTGAGCCAGGGCGTGATGCCGCCCACGCGCGCCACGTCGGCCTGCACGATCGAGCAGGCGCCCTGCTGGATGTACTCGGCGAACTGCGACAGGTGGTACATCGATTCGCCCACCGCCACCGGCACGCTGGTGCTGGCCAGCAACTGCGCATGCGCGCGCACGTGCTCGGCCGGCATCGGCTCCTCGAACCAGGCCAGGTCGATGGCCTCGTACTGGCGCGCGCGGCGCACCGCTTCCGACACCGTGAAGCTCTGGTTGGCGTCGACCATCAGCTCGAAGCCCGGGCCCACCGCCGCGCGCACCGCCGACAGGCGCGCGATGTCCTCGGCCACGTGCGGCTTGCCGACCTTGACCTTGGCGCCCAGGAAGCCCGCGGCCTGGGCGGCGAGCGTCTGCTCGACCAGCTGCGCCTGCGGAATCTGCAGCCAGCCGCCCTCGGTGGTGTAGACCGGCACGCGCGATTGCGCGCCGCCGGCCAGCTGCCACAGCGGCAGCTTCGCCACGCGGGCGTTGCGGTCCCACAGCGCGGTGTCGACGGCCGCCAGCGCGAGGCTGGTGATGGCGCCCACCGCGGTCGCGTGCGTGTGGAAGAAGAGGTCGCGCCAGATGGCTTCGTAGTGCTGCGGATCGCGCCCGATCAGCCGCGGCGCCAGGTGGTCCTGCAGCAGCGCCACGATCGACGAGCCGCCGGTGCCGATGGTGTAGGTGTAGCCGGTGCCGGTGGAACCGTCGTCGCAGCGCACGGTGACCATCACGGTCTCCTGCGTCACGAAGGACTGGATGGCGTCGGTGCGCACCACCTTGGGTGCGATGTCGATCTGCGCGATCTCGACCTGGTCGATCTTGGCCATCGGCTCAGCCTCCGTTGCGCGTCACTTCCACGGGCAGGTCGGCGCCGTGGTACTTCTTGTAGATGGTGTTGAGCTCGCCGCTCTGCAGGTGGGCCTTGACGAAGGCATCGAGCTTTTCCTTGAGGCGCGGCTCGTTCTTGCGCAGGCCGATCGCGAGCATGTTGACCTTCATCGTGAACTTCGGCTCCATCTGCTTGGCCGGGTTCTTCTCGTTGATGGTCTTGAGCAGCGGCGGCGCGGTCGCGAAGATGTCGGCCTGGCCGCTGACCACCGCGGTGATCGAGGTGGCGTCGTCGTCGAAGCGCACGATCTGCGCGCCGGCCGGCAGGATCTTGGTGAGTTCCTGGTCGTTGGTGGTGCCGCGGGTGGAGATCACCTTCTTGCCCACCAGGTCGGCCGGGCCGCTGAGCGTCATGCTCTTGGGCGCGCCGACCACCGCCAGGATGGCGGCATAGGGGATCGAGAAATCGACCACCTTCTCGCGCTCGGGCGTGACCGACATGCTGGAGATCACGATGTCGGCCTTGTCGGTCTGCAGGAAGGGAATGCGGTTGGCGCCGGTGGTGGGCACGATCTCGAGCGTCAGGCCCAGGCTCTTGGCCAGCAACTGCGCGGTCTCGACGTCGGAGCCGACCGCGTTGAGCTTCTCGTCCTTCATGGCATAGGGCGGCACGGCCAGGTCGATCGCGATGCGGATCTTCTTGGCGGCCGTGATGGTGTCGAGCTGGTCGGCGCTGGCGTGCGTGGCACACAGCGCGGCGGAAGCGACGAGCAGGGCGGAGGCGATGCGGTGCAGGGTGGGAGTCATGATGTTCCGTCGGGGGGTGAAGAAGGGAGAGCGGGGTTCAGCCGCGCGTGATGGCCTGCACCCAGGCGAGCATCGCGGCGTAGCTGTGGCGGGCGGCGGCGCACGTGCTGCGGGCACGCAGGTAGCCGTGGATCAGTCCGGGGCCGTCGTCGAAGCTGACGTCCACGCCGTCCTGGCGCAGCCGCTGGGCGTAGAGCGCGCCGTCGTCGTATAGCGGGTCGTTCTGGGCCGAGCCGATGAAGGCCGGCGCGCAGCCGCGCAGGTCGGCCGCGGCCATCGGCACGGCGCGCGGGTCGCTCGCGTCGCCGGGCGCCTGCAGGTACTGCCGCAGGAACCAGCGGATCTGGGTGCTGGTGAGCACGGGGGCATCGGCGTTGACCAGGTACGAGGGCGTCGTGAAGTCGACGTCCAGGCAGGGGTAGAGCAGCACTTGACCGAGCGGCGCCTGCGGCGTGCCGCGCAACGCCAGGCTCAGCGCCGCCGCGAGGTTGGCACCGGCACTGTCGCCGCCAACCAGGATGCGCGCGGCGTCGATGCCCAGTTCGGAGGCGTGCGCGGCCACGTGTTGCAGCACGCTCAGGCAGTCTTCGAAGGCAGCCGGAAAGGGATGCTCGGGCGCGAGCCGGTAGCCCACGCTGATCACGGTGCAGCCGGTGTCGGCCGCGATGTCGGCGGCGATCTCGTCGTGCGACTCGATGCTGCCGATGACCCAGCCGCCACCGTGCATGAACACCATCGCGGGCCGGGGCTGCGAGCCCTCGCCGCTGCGGTAGATGCGCACGGGCACGGGCTGCGACGCGTCGCCCATCTTGGTGTCGACGACGCTCAGGCCGGCCGGGCGCGGCTTGCGCGCCGCGACCGTCAGGCTCTCGTAGCGCTGGCGCCATTCGGCCACCGGCAGCTGTTCGGGCGGGATCGGCCAGGCCTTCTTGCCGGCGGCGACGAAGGGAAGGAGTTCGCGGTCGAGCATGGCTTCCTGCTTCTCAGTCGCCGCTCTTCAGCAGGTCGGCCGGCAGGTCGGTGCCGTGGTACTTGCGGTAGATCTCGTTGAGCGGGCCCTGGAGGTTGGCCTTCACGATGGCGTCGATGCGGGCCTTGAGCGCCGGCTCGTTCTTGCGCAGGCCGATGCCCAGCATGTTGGCCTGCATCACGATCTTGGTCTCCATCTGCTTGGCGGGTGCCAGCTGGTTGATGCGGTTGAACAGCGAGGGCGCGGTGGCGAAGGCATCGGCCTGGCCGCTGATCACCGCGGTGATCGAGGTCGCGTCGTCGTCGAAGCGCACCACCTGCGCGCCGGCCGGCACGATCTTGTTGAGTTCGGCCTCGTTGGTGCTGCCGCGGCCCACCGCGATGCGCTTGCCCACCAGGTCGGCCGGCGTCTTGATCGACATCGCCTTCGGTGCGCCGACCACCGCCAGGATGGCGGCATAGGGCGTGGAGAAGTCGATCACCTTCTGGCGCTCGGGCGTGATCGAGAAGCTCGAGACCACGATGTCGACCTTGTCGGTCACCAGGAAGGGGATGCGGTTGGCGCCCATGGTGGGCACGATTTCCAGTTCCAGGCCCAGGTTCTTCGCGATCAGCCGTGCGGTGTCCACGTCCGAGCCGGTCGAGTTGAGCTTCTCGTCCTTCATGCCGTAGGGCGGCACCGAGAGGTCGACGCCGATGCGGATCTTCTTGGCCGCGGTGATGTTGTCGAGCTGGTCGGCCTGCGCCGGATGCATCAGCGCGAAGGGCGCGGCCAGCAGCAATGCGGACAGCAGGGCGCGGCGGCGCGCGGAGCGGGAACGGGTCATCGAGAAGTCTCCTGTAGTTATGGGAACGAAGAAACGCGGGCGGACCGGGCCCCGCTGCGGCTCAAAGCCCGGTGCCGAGGAACTGGCGCAGTTCGGGCGTCTGCGGCGCGCTCAGGATGCTGGCGTCGCCCTGTTCCCAGACCTGGCCCTGGTGCATGAAGATGATCTTGCTGGCCACGCCGCGCGCGAAGGCCATCTCGTGCGTCACGAGGATCATGGTCATGCCCTCGCCCGCGAGCTTCTCCATCACCTTGAGCACTTCGCCGGTGAGTTCCGGGTCGAGTGCCGAGGTGACTTCGTCGAACAGCATCAGCTGCGGCTGCATCGCGAGCGAACGCGCGATCGCCACGCGCTGCTGCTGGCCGCCCGAGAGCTGCTCGGGGTAGGCGTCGGCCTTCTCGGCCAGACCCACGCGCTGGAGCACGTCCAGCGCCAGCGCGTTGGCCTCGCTGGCGCCCAGCTTCTTCACCGACTGCGGGGCCAGCGTGATGTTCTGCTTGACCGTCAGGTGCGGGAACAGGTTGTAGCTCTGGAACACGATGCCCACGTCGCGGCGCAGCGCGCGCAGGTCGAGCGCGGCGTCGTGCACCTGGTGGTTGCAGACCTGGATGGTGCCGCTGTCGATGGTCTCGAGGCGGTCGATGCAGCGCAGCGCGGTGCTCTTGCCCGAGCCGCTCTTGCCGATGATGGCGACCACCTCGCCGCGGTTGACCGAGAAGGACACGCCCCGCAGGACATGGTTCTGGCCGAAGCGCTTGTGGACCTGTTCGAGTTCAACCACGGGTTGCATTGAGCTTCCTTTCGAGCGTGCGGCTCCAGCGGGACAGCGGATAGCACATGATGAAATAAAGGACCACCGCACATCCGAAGTACAGGAAGGGCTGGAAGGTCGAGTTGTTGAGCACCTTGGCGTTGTAGGAGAGCTCGGCGTAGCCCACCACCAGCGAGGCGATCGAGGTGTTCTTGATGATCTGCACCAGGAAGCCGACGGTCGGCGGCGTCGCGATGCGCAGCGCCTGCGGCAGGATCACGCGGCGCATGCGCTCGATGCGCGTCAGGCCCAGGCATTCGGCGGCTTCCCACTGGCTCTTGGGCACCGACTGGATGCAGCCGCGCCAGATCTCGCCGAGGAAAGCGCCGGAATAGAGGGTGATGGCCAGCGCGGCCGCGGCCAGGGCCGGCACCGAGCCGATGCCCACGATGCTGGGGCCGAAGAAGCACACGCCCATCAGCACCAGCAGCGGCGTGCCCTGCACCACCTGGATGTAGGCGGTGGCGGCGATGCGCACCGCGGGCAGCGGCGAGACCCGCGCCAGCGCCACGGCCAGCCCGATCAGGCCGCCGCCGACGAAGGCCAGCGCAGAGAGTTGCACCGTGCCCCAGGCACCGAGCAGAAGAAAACCGAAATGATCGACCGGCATCAACGTCATGGCGCGGTCCTCACAGCGAGGTGCCGAGCTTGCGCCGGCGCGGGAAGACGAGCTGCGCCAGCAGCCAGAAGCCCAGGCGCATCGCATACGACAGCGCCAGGTACACGGCCCACAGCACGAGGAAGATCTCGAAGTTGCGGAAGGTGTCCGACTGGATGCGGTTGGCCACGCCGAACAGCTCCTCGGCGCCGATCGAGGACATGATGCTGGAGGCCAGCATCAGCAGCACGAACTGGCTGGCCAGCGCGGGGTACACCCGCTCGATGGCCGGGCGCAGGATCACGTGCCAGAACACCTGCGCCTTCGACAGGCCCAGGCATTCGGCCGCCTCGAGCTGGCCCTTGTGGATCGACTCGATGCCCGCGCGGATGATCTCGCAGCTGTAGGCCCCGATGTTGATCACCAGCGCCAGCACCGCGCCGACCATGATCGGCATCGTCACGCCGGCACTCGACAGGCCGAAGATCAGGAAGTAGCTCTGGATCAGCAGCGGCGAGTTGCGGATCGCCTCGACATAGCCGCCCGTCAGGCGCTGCAGCCAGCGGTGGCGGCTGTTGCGGCCCAGCGCGCAGGCGGTCCCGAGCGCAAAGCCGAGCACGGTCGCCACGAAGGACAGCTGGACCGTGGTCCAGGCGCCTTCGAGCAGCAGCGGCCACTGCGCGAGCACCGGCTCGAAATCGAACTGATAGTTCACGAGGTCTCCTTGGAAGCAGGCCGCGCCGCGGGGGCCGGCCCTGAAGCGCGACAGAAAGTCAGCGCTCGGTGTTTTTGCAAATGAAAGATGTTTTTATGGTGTCGGCGGCGATTCTGTCAGGCCGAACCCTGCTTTTCCCATAGGGTTAACACCGAGCGCAAGGGTTCTCCAGGGCCAGCCTTCCTTTGGTATCGTGACGCGCTTAAATTTCACTAAAGAAAAACTCTTTTATTAATGCGATGCGCACGCGTCGCGGGAAGAACACCATGACGCAACGGGTCCAGGGCAAAAGAACTTTGGTGACGGCCGCCGGCAACGGCATCGGCCGCGAGAGCGCGCTGGCGCTGGCGCGCGAAGGCGCACAGGTCTGGGCCACCGACATGAACGACGAGGCGCTGGCGGCGCTGGCCGAGGACGCGCGCGCCGAGGGCCTCGCGGGCCTGACGACCGCGAAACTGGACGTGCGCGACAGCGCGGCCGTGGCGCGCATGGCGGCCGAGATCGGCCCGCTGGACGTGCTCTTCAACTGCGCGGGCTTCGTGCACGGCGGCAGCATCCTCGAGTGCGAGGACAGCGACTGGGACTTCAGCTTCGACCTCAACGTCAAGTCGATGTACCGCACCATCCGCAGCTTCCTGCCCGCCATGCTGGCGCACGGCGGCGGTTCGATCATCAACATGGCCTCGGCGGCCTCGAGCGTGAAGGGCGTGCCCAACCGCTTCGTCTACGGCGCCTCGAAGGCGGCGGTGATCGGCCTGACCAAGGCGGTGGCGGCCGACTTCGTGCAGAAGGGCATCCGCTGCAACGCGATCTGCCCGGGCACCATCGAGTCGCCCTCGCTGCGCGGCCGCATCGCGGCCCAGGCGCGCGATGCGAACGCCGACGAGGCGGCGGTGCGCGCGGCCTTCGTGGCGCGCCAGCCCATCGGCCGCGTCGGCCGGCCCGAGGAAGTCGCGGCGCTGGTGGTGTACCTGGCGTCGGACGAATCGGCGTTCACGACGGGGACCATCCACATGATCGATGGTGGTTGGTCGAACTGAGCCCACCCCCGTCTCTCGCTCACTGCGTGTAGCTCAACTCCCCCCTCGAGGGGGCGATACCGGCGGCCCGGCGGAGCCGGTTCCGCGGTATCCCTGGAATGGGGTGTGCGCTTGCATCGGCTGACCGGCCTCCTTCATCTACTTTTATCGGACACACCATGACGCGCATCACCGACCTCCGGGTCCTCGACATCCGCTTCCCCACTTCGCAGCACCTGGACGGCTCGGACGCCATGAATCCCGATCCGGACTACTCGGCCGCCTACGTGGTGCTCGAGACCGACCAGCCGGGCCTCGAGGGCCATGGCCTGACCTTCACCATCGGCCGCGGCAACGAGATCTGCTGCGCGGCGCTGCGCGCCATGCGCCACCTGCTGGTGGGCCAGGACCTGGCGGTGATCGCGGCCGACATGGGGCGCTTCTGGCACCACGTGACCAGCGACAGCCAGCTGCGCTGGATCGGTCCCGACAAGGGCGCGATCCACCTGGCGACCGGGGCCATCGTGAATGCGGTGTGGGACCTCTGGGCCAAGGCCGAGGGCAAGCCGGTGTGGCGCCTGGTGGCCGAGATGTCGCCGGAAGAGCTGGTGCGCTGCATCGACTTCCGCTACATCACCGACTGCATCACGCCCGAGGAGGCGCTCGCGCTGCTGCAGAAGGCCGCCGTCGGCAAGGAAGAACGCATCCGCACGCTCGAGGCCGAAGGCTATCCCTGCTACACCACCTCGGCCGGCTGGCTGGGCTACTCGGACGAGAAGCTGCGCCGGCTCGCACAGGAGGCGGTGGACGCGGGCTTCGACTACATCAAGCTCAAGGTCGGCCGCGACCTGCAGGACGACATCCGCCGCCTCAAGGTGGCGCGCGAGGTGCTGGGCCCGGACCGCCATCTGATGATCGACGCCAACCAGGTGTGGGAGGTCGACCAGGCCATCGACTGGGTCAATCAGCTGGCCTTCGCCAAGCCCTGGTTCATCGAGGAGCCGACCAGCCCTGACGACGTCGAGGGCCACCGCAAGATCCGCGAGGGCGTGGCGCCGGTGAAGATCGCGACCGGCGAGATGTGCCAGAACCGGATCATGTTCAAGCAGTTCATCATGCGCGGCGCGATCGACGTGGTGCAGATCGACTCCTGCCGCCTGGGCGGCGTGAACGAGATCCTGGCCGTGATGCTGATGGCCGCCAAGTACAAGCTGCCGGTCTGCCCGCACGCCGGCGGCGTGGGCCTGTGCGAGTACGTGCAGCACCTGTCGATGATCGATTACCTTTGCATCTCCGGCACCCGCGAGGGCCGCGTGATCGAGTACGTGGACCATCTGCACGAGCATTTCGAGACGCCCTGCGTGATCCGCGGCGCGGCCTACATGCCGCCGACGGCGCCCGGTTTTTCGATCACCATGAAGCCCGAGTCCCTGCGACAGTACGAGTTTCATGCCGAGGTCGAGCCGCGGCATTCCTGAAGTAAAAGAGGCACGCCGGCCTGCCGCGGCGTGATGGAGAGACCCGATGACCGAACCGACCGCCCCTTCCAACGATGCCGCCAGCGCGCGCTACTCGGCGCCCGCGCTCGAGAAGGGCCTGGACATCCTGGAGGCGCTGGCCGACAGCCTGCACGGCTACACACTCAACGAGCTGGCGCAGAAGGTGTCGCGCAGCGTCGGCGAGATCTTCCGCATGGCGGTGACGCTCGAGCGGCGCGGCTTCGTGCGCGTCGACGAGAACGACCGCTACACGCTCACGCTGCGCATGTTCGAGCTGTCGCACCGCCAGCAGCCGCTCAAGTCGCTGGTGGCGACCGCGCTGCCGCTGATGCGCGAACTGGCCAACCGCGCCCACCAGTCCTGCCATCTGGCGATGTACCAGCAGGGCCGCGTGGTGGTGATCGCGCAGGTCGACGGGCCCGACCGCTGGACCTTCGGCCTCAAGGTGGGCGTGACCATCGGCCTGACCGACACCTCGGCCGGCCATGTGCTGCTGGCCTTCCGCGACGAGGTGGACCGCGCCCGCATGCTGGCCGCGCGGGTCAAGGTGGAGGGCGAGCAGGAGCTGGATCCGGGCGAACTCTTCGCGCTGCTGGGCGAGGTGCGCAGCCGCGGCTACGCCTCGATGCCCAGCCAGCAGATCAAGGGCGTGCGCAACATCGCCTTCCCGATCCTGGGCCAGGCCAACCATGTGATCGCGGCCATCAACGTGCCGCACATCGAGCGCATCGACCAGAAGGTCACGCCCGACGTCGAGCAGGTCTGCGAGATCGTGGCCAACATCGCGGCGCGGCTGTCGGCGCTGATGGGGCACAGCAGCTTCAACGAGCTGGCCTGAGGAGCGCGCGCAGGCGCCTGCGTGCGTTCTGCGCCGGGCGGGGGTCAGCCCACGTCGGGCACGTCTTCGGCCAGCGGCTGCTGGCTCTTGTACGAGGCGATGTCGCGCACGTTCTTCTGCACCGCCACCGAACCGAAGAGCGCGAGCAGGAAGGACATGCCGTAGAAGCCCTTCTCGCTGTTGGCGAGCGTGGCGTTGAACAGGCCGACGGCCAGCAGCGCCACCGACAGCAGCAGCGAGATCCAGCACAGGCCATAGTAGATGGCGGTGACCGAGGTGCCCTCGAGCCGGTCGCGCACGCTCTTCTGCAGCGACACGGCGGCAAACAGGCCGTACATCAGGATGGT
Organism: Variovorax sp. J2P1-31; assembly: GCF_030317215.1. Classification (NCBI taxonomy): domain Bacteria; kingdom Pseudomonadati; phylum Pseudomonadota; class Betaproteobacteria; order Burkholderiales; family Comamonadaceae; genus Variovorax; species Variovorax sp. J2P1-31. Next base: position 235,384 of record NZ_JASZYA010000004.1, on the reverse strand, counting down.
GAAGTAGTAGCCCTTCTCGTTGAGCTGCATGGAGGCGTTCCACAGCCCGATCAGGTAGACCAGCGAACCGATGACCAGCGCGGCCCAGGACGCGGCGACGAATGCGCCGGTGGGTTTCTGCAAAGCGATTGCCATGAGAGCCTCCTCGATGTGATTGGAGGCGCGATTATGGTGCGATGCGCGCCCGGTCACGAAGGGGCGCGGGCCCCGGGGCTCAGAGCCCCAGCATCAGCTTCAAGTTCTGCACCGCGGCGCCGCTGGCGCCCTTGCCCAGGTTGTCCAGGCGCGCGATCACCACCGCGTGGCGGTGGTCCTCGTTCGGGAACACGCGCAGCTCGAGGTCGTTGGTGTCGTTGAGCGCGGTCGGCTCGAGCTTGCCGTCGGCCGTGGGCGGCAGCACCTTGACGAAGCCGTCGGGCGTGTTGCTCTTCGCATAGTGCGCGGCGAGCGCGTCGTGCAGGTCGCTGGCCTTCGGCTGGCCCGGCAGGTCGTCCAGGTGCAGCGGCAGCTGGACCAGCATGCCCTGCTTGAAATTGCCCACCGAGGGGATGAACACCGGCCGGCGCGTCAGGCCGGTGAACTTCATGATCTCGGGGATGTGCTTGTGCTTCAGGCCCAGTGCATAGGTCTCGAAGGGCGCGGCGTTGCCCGCCTCGTAGGCCTCGATCATGCTGCGGCCGCCGCCCGAATAGCCGCTGACCGAGGGCAGCGCGAGCGGGAAATCCTTGGGCAGCAGGCCGGCGTCGATCAGCGGGCGCACGATGGCGATGGCACCGGTCGCATAGCAGCCGGGGTTGCCCACGCGCTCGGCCTTGGCCACGGCCTGCCAGTGGCCTTCGACGAGCTCGGGGAAGCCGAAGACCCAGGCGGGGTTGGTGCGGTGCGCGGTCGAGGCGTCGACGATCTTGGGCTTTTTCCCCGGCAGCTGGTCGATCAGCGCCACCGACTCGATGGCCGCGTCGTCGTGCAGGCACAGGATCACCAGGTCGACCCCGGCCATCAGGTCGCGCTTGGCGTTGACGTCCTTGCGCAGCTCGGGCGCGATGCTCACGATGTCGATCTGGGGCATCTTCGCGAGACGTTCGCGAATCTGGAGGCCGGTGGTGCCGGCTTCGCCGTCGATGAAGACCTTGGCCATGGGGTGGGTGTTTCTACGGAGAAAGAGGGTACGTGATGTCCGCAGGAAGGCGCTCGCCTTTGGTGCGGCGCACCATGATACAGTCGTTGATTGTTCGTCGCCCCCGCCCTGCAGGACGCCGTGGCCCACGAGCAACAGCATCAACCATCTCCCGTTTTCAAACCTCCGTCCGAGAGAAACCTCATGAAGATTCACGAGTACCAAGGCAAGGAAATTCTTGCCAAGTTCGGCGTGCCCGTGCCGCGCGGCATTGCGGCCTACACGGTCCAGGAGGCGGTCGAGGCCGCCCAGAAACTTGGCGGCCCCGTGTGGGTGGTCAAGGCCCAGATTCACGCGGGTGGCCGCGGCAAGGGCGGTGGCGTCAAGGTCGCCAAGACCATCGAGGACGTCAAGAAGCTCGCCGGAGAAATCCTCGGCATGCAGCTCGTCACGCACCAGACCGGCCCCGAAGGCCAGAAGGTTCGCCGCCTCTACATCGAAGACGGCGCCGACATCCACAAGGAATACTACGTTTCCGCCGTGACCGACCGCGCGACCCAGAAGGTCGCGTTCATCGCCTCGAGCGAAGGCGGCATGGACATCGAGGAAGTGGCGCACTCCACGCCCGAGAAGATCATCACGGTCTTCGCCGATCCCAAGGAAGGCCTGACCGACGCGCAAGCCAAGGAAATCGCCGACGGCATCGGCATGCCCGCCGATTCGACCGCCCAGACGATCGACATCCTCAAGAAGCTCTACACCTGCTACATGGAGACGGACGCCTCGCTGGTCGAGATCAACCCGCTCAACCGTGACAGCAAGGGCAACGTGATGGCGCTCGACGCGAAGTTCAACTTCGACCCGAACGCACTGTTCCGCCACCCCGAACTCGTGGCCCTGCGCGACCTCGACGAGGAAGACGCGGCCGAAGTCGAGGCTTCCAAGTTCGACCTCGCCTACATCTCGCTCGACGGCAACATCGGCTGCCTGGTGAACGGTGCCGGCCTGGCCATGGCCACCATGGACACCATCAAGCTGTTCGGCGGCGAGCCGGCCAACTTCCTGGACGTGGGCGGCGGCGCCACCCCCGAGAAGGTCACCGAAGCCTTCAAGATCATGCTGAAGAACAAGAACGTGGAAGCCATCCTCGTGAACATCTTCGGCGGCATCATGAAGTGCGACACCATCGCCACCGGCGTGATCGCAGCCTGCAAGGCCGTGAACCTCTCCGTGCCGCTGGTCGTGCGCATGAAGGGCACCAACGAAGTCGAAGGCAAGAAGCTGCTGGCCGATTCGGGCCTGCCCATCATCAGCGCCGACACGATGGCCGACGCGGCTCAAAAAGTGGTGGCGGCAGTCGCCAAGTAAGGAACAAGTCATGTCGATCTACATCAACAAAGACACCAAGGTCATCACGCAAGGCATCACCGGCAAGACCGGTCAATTCCATACGGAAAAGTGCCAGGAATACGCGAACGGCAAGAACGCCTTCGTCGCGGGCGTGAACCCGAAGAAGGCCGGCGAGTCGATCTTCGGCATCCCGATCTTCGGTTCGGTCAAGGAAGCCGCCTCGCAGACCGGCGCCACCGTGTCGGTGATCTACGTGCCGCCGCCGGGCGCTGCCGCGGCGATCTGGGAAGCGGTCGAAGCCGACCTGGACATGGCGATCTGCATCACCGAAGGCATCCCGGTCAAGGACATGCTCGAAGTGCGCAACAAGATGAAGGCCAAGGAAGCGGCCGGCGGCAAGAAGACCCTGCTGCTGGGCCCGAACTGCCCCGGCCTGATCACGCCCGACGAAATCAAGATCGGCATCATGCCCGGCCACATCCATCGCAAGGGACGCATCGGCGTGGTCTCGCGTTCGGGCACGCTGACGTATGAAGCCGTGGCGCAACTGACCGAGATCGGCCTGGGCCAATCGTCGGCGGTCGGCATCGGCGGCGACCCGATCAACGGCCTCAAGCACATCGACGTGATGAAGGCCTTCAACGACGATCCGGACACCGACGCGGTGATCATGATCGGCGAAATCGGCGGCCCGGACGAGGCGGACGCCGCCCGCTGGTGCAAGCTCAACATGAAGAAGCCGGTGGTCGGCTTCATCGCCGGCGTGACCGCGCCTCCGGGCAAGCGCATGGGCCATGCCGGCGCGCTGATCTCGGGCGGTGCCGACACGGCCGATGCCAAGCTCTCCATCATGGAAGAGTCGGGCTTCACCGTGACGCGCAACTTCTCGGAGCTGGCCAAGCTGCTGAAGGCCCGCCTGTAAGCATCGCGTCCCGCGACCACACACAAACGAAAAGCGCTCGCAATTCATATTGCGGGCGCTTTTTCAATACATAACAGTGGAAAAAGAGAGACATGGAACTACTGCAAAGCGCTGACTTCTGGATCGGTCTGGTCAAGATCGTCTGGATCAACATCATTCTTTCGGGCGACAACGCGGTGGTGATCGCGATGGCCGCCCGTTCGCTGCCGCCCGCGCAGCAACGCAAGGCCGTGCTCTTCGGCTCGGGCGCGGCCGTGGTGCTGCGCATCGCGCTGACGGTGGTGGCGGCCAAGCTGCTGGGCCTGCCCTTCCTGCAGATCGTCGGCGGCCTGCTGCTGCTGTGGATCGGCCTGCAACTGCTGGGCGACGAGGAAGAAGGCGAAGGCGAGAGCAAGGAATACGGCAGCCTCATGGCCGCCGTGCGCACCATCCTGATCGCCGACCTGGTGATGAGCCTGGACAACGTGATCGCCGTGGCGGCCGCGGCCCAGGGCAACACCACGCTGCTGATCCTCGGCCTGGCCATCAGCATCCCGCTGGTGATTTTCGGCAGCACGCTCATGATCAAGCTCATGGAGCGCTTCCCCATCATCGTCATGCTCGGCGCCGCGCTGATCGGCTGGGTCGGCGGCGAGACCATCGTCAGCGACGTGTTCCTGCGCGACGTGCTGACGGCCAACCCGTGGCTGCACTACGCGGGGGCCGCCGCCGGCGCCGCCTTCGTGGTGTTCGTCGGGCGCGCCCTGCAGCGGCGCGGCAGCGGTTCTCCCGCGCACTGAGCCTCCCTCCCTCGACCATGAGCCGCTCCGACACATCTCCTTCCCCCCTTCAGGAAGACGGCGTCTGGTCATGGGAGTTCTCGGCGCTCACCGACCCCGGTCGGGTGCGGGCCAACAACGAGGATGCGGTGGCTTTCGACCCGGCGCTGGGCCTGGCGATCCTGGCCGACGGCATGGGCGGCTACAACGGCGGCGAGGTGGCCAGCGGCATGGCGCTGGCCTTGCTGCAGGCGAGCTTCGGCCGCTGGCTGGCCCACGCCGGTCCGTCGGCCCATGCGCGCGCGGTGCGGCGTGCGCTGCAGGCCGGCACCGACGAGGCCAACAGCGCGATCCTCGAGGCCGGCATGGCCAACCTGCAGCTGCAGGGCATGGGCACGACGCTGGTGCTGGCCGCCTTCGGCCCGCAGCGCGTGGTGATCGGCCACATCGGCGACTCGCGCTGCTACCGGCTGCGCCGCGGCCAGCTCGAGCTGCTCACGCGCGACCATTCGCTGCTGCAGGAGCAGCTCGATGCCGGCGTCATCACGCCGCAGCAGGCGGCGCGTTCCCCGCATCGCAACCTGGTGACCCGGGCCCTGGGCATCGAGCGCTCGGTGAATCTCGAGATGCACGAGCACGGCACGCAGCCCGGCGACCTTTACCTGTTATGTTCCGACGGCCTGAGTGAGATGGTCTCCGACGCGCAGCTTTCCACAGTTTTGTTACAAAATTGCAGTTTGGCGGAGAAAGCACTACTTTTGGTTGCAATGGCGAACGACAATGGCGGACGGGACAATATCTCTGTTGTCCTGGCAAGCGCCGGCGTCGCGCGCACTGCAGGGTAAGGCCCGGGAAGGTCGAACTTCCCCCCGGGCCGCGCTGATAAAAACTGGCAGTTTCAGGAGTCGGCCATGCCGAAAATGATTGTTTCGATCGACGGAGTCGTCATCAAGGAAGTGACGCTTGCCAAGGACCGGACCACATTGGGGCGGCGGCCTTACAACGACATCGTCATCGACAATCTGGCCATCAGCGGCGAGCACGCCGTGCTGCACATGATCGGCGGCGACGTCTACCTCGAAGACCTCAACAGCACCAACGGGACCTACGTCAATTCGCGCGCCATCAAGAAGCAGGCGCTGGAGAACAACGACGTGGTCGAGGTCGGCAAGTACAAGATCCGTTACCTCTCGGGCAACGAGCCCGGCGGCTACGCCGGCGTGGCGGCCCGCGTCGGCACGGCGCCGGCCTTCTCCTCCATCCCGCTGTCGAGCAGCCCGACCGTGCCGGCGCCTTTGATGGGCGGCGGCGTCGCCCAGGCCGCCATCCGCGTGCTGTCCGGTGCGGGCGCGGGGCGCGAGCTGTCGCTGGAAAAGGTCGTGACCACCATCGGCAAGCCCGGTGTGGCGGTGGCGGCGGTCACGCGCCGGCTGCACGGCTACGTGGTGGCGCCCATCGACGGCGGCACCACCCTCAATGGCGAACTGCTCGGCAACGAGGCGGTGGCGCTGCAGGACGGCGACGTCCTGGAGCTGGGCGGCACCCGCATGCAGTTCGTCCAGGCCTGAGGGCCCTTGCCTTTCTCCCCGCCTGACGTGGCGCCATGAACGCGCTGCGCCGGCACTGGCTCCGAATCGCCATCACCCTGGTGCCGGTGCTGCTGGCGCTGGGCCACTCGGTCGGCGCCTGGCGCTCGCCCTTCGTCGAGCCCTTCGACAACTTCATCTATGACGCGCGGCTGCGGCTCACCATGCCGCACACGCTGGACCCGCGCATCGTCATCGTCGACATCGACGACCCCAGCCTCCAGCAGTTCGGCCAGTGGCCCTGGAGCCGCGACAAGCTGGCCGACCTCACGACGGAACTCATGGGGCGCCAGCAGGTGGCGGTGCTGGGCTACGACGTGCTCTTCGTCGAAGCCGACGGCAGCACCGGCCTGGGCAGCCTGCGCCAGCTGGCCGACGGCCCGATGCGGGGCGACCGCGCCTTCGCCGCCGAGATCGACCGCCTGGCACCTTTGCTGGACCACGACGCCACCTTCGCCCGCGCGCTGAGCGACCGGCGCGTCGCGCTCGGCTACTACTTCACCCAGACCGTCGTGCCGCATGCCAAGGGCGTGCTGCCCGCGCCGCTGCTGCCGGCCGACGCCTTTCCCTCCGGCGACCACCGCGCCGCCCGCTGGAACGGCTTTGCCGGCAGCATCGAGCCGCTGGCCCGGGCCGCGCCGGTCAGCGGCTTCACCAACGTGCTCATCGAGACCAGCGAGGACGGCGTGATCCGCGCGGCACCGCTGATGGCCCGCTACGAAGGCGACGCGGCCGTGCCCGGCTATTACGAATCGCTGGGCCTCGCGCTCTACCGGCTGGCCCACGGGCAGCCGCCCGTGAGCGCGACCCTCGCGCCCACCGGGCTGGCCGGCGGTGCCGCCCCGCTGGAGGCGCTGGTGCTCGACGTGCCCGGCGGGCGCCGGCTGCGCGTGCCGGTCGACCAGAGCGCCAGCCTGCTGGTGCCCTATCGCGGCCCGGGCGGCGTGCGCGGCGGGTCCTTCCGCTACATCTCGGCGGTCGACGTGCTGCGCGGCAAGCTGGCGCCGGGCGAGCTCAAGGGCCGGATCGTGCTGGTCGGCGCCACCGCCCCCGGCCTGCAGGACCTGCGCGCCACCCCGGTCGGCGCCGCCTTCCCCGGCGTGGAAGTGCACGCGAACATCATCTCGGGCCTGCTGGACCGGCGCCTGCCCTTCGTGCCCGACTACGCGCCGGGCTACGAAGTGCTGGCGCTGCTGCTGGTCGGGCTCACGCTGGCCTTCGGCATGTCGCTGCTGCCGGCGGCGCGCGCGGCACTGCTGGGCCTGGGCGCCAGCGTGGTCGTGGTGGGGCTCAACGCGGCGCTGTTCTCCAGCTTCGGCGTGGTGCTGCCGCTGGCGGCCACGGTGCTGATGATCGGCATGGTCTTCGTGCTCAACATGAGCTGGGGCTATTTCGTCGAGGCGCGGGCCCGCCGCGGCCTGGCGCGGCTGTTCGGCACCTATGTGCCGCCGGAGCTGGTCGACAAGATGCTCGAGCGGCCCGAGCGCTACAGCATGCGCGCCGAGAGCAAGGAGCTCACCGTGATGTTCTGCGACATGCGCGGCTTCACGCAGCTCTCGGAAACCATGGCGCCGACCGAGCTGCAGGTGTTCCTCAACACCGTGTTCAGCCGGCTCACCGCGATCATCAACGCGCACCGCGGCACGGTCGACAAGTACATGGGCGACTGCGTCATGGCCTTCTGGGGGGCGCCGGTCGACGCGCCCGACCATGCGGTGCTGGCGGTGCAGGCGGCCATCGAGATGGCGGCCGCCGTGCAGCAGATCAACCTGGCGCACCGTGCCAGCGGACGGCCCGAGATCAGCGTGGGCATCGGCCTGAACACCGGCGTGATGAGCGTCGGCGACATGGGCTCGGCCGTGCGCCGCAGCTACACCGTGGTCGGCGATGCCGTGAACCTGGCTTCCCGCCTCGAGAGCCTCAACGGCCACTACGGCACCGAGATCCTGGCCACCGACGCCACGCGCCAGGCCAGCTCGCTGTTCCTCTGGCAGGAGCTCGACTGGGTCTATGTGCGCGGCAAGGCCCGCGCCGTCGCCCTTTTCACGCCCGTCGCGCGCGCCGACGCGGCCGAGCCGGCCCTGCATGCGCAGCTGGAGCGCTGGTCGCTGGTGCTGGCGGCCTACCGGTCGCAGCAATGGGCCGAAGCCCGCCAACTGCTGGCCCCCCTGCTCGCGGTGGATGCGAAAAAAGTCCTTTACCAGGTCTACGAGAAGCGTTTAGCCTCGATGGCGCGGCAGCCCCAAGACCCGGACTGGGACGGCGCCATCCGTTTCGAAACCAAGTAACAAGGGTCCCCTATGCAGGTGCGTGTGTTGGGCTGCTCCGGCGCGATTGCCAAAGACTGCCGCACCACCTCCTTCCTGGTCGACGACGATGTGCTGGTCGACGCCGGCACCGGCGTCGGCGACCTCACGCTCGAGGAAATGGCCGGCATCGACGACGTGCTGCTGACCCATTCGCACCTCGACCACATCGCCGCCCTGCCCCTGATGATCGACGCCGTGGCGTCCGCTCGCGCCCGGCCGCTGCGGGTGCACGCGCTGCGCGCCACCATCGAGGCCCTGCGCGCCCACGTCTTCAACAACGTCATCTGGCCCGACTTCGCGAGCATCCCCAGCCTCGAGTCGCCCTTCGTGAGCTTCCACGACATCGCGATCGGCCAGACCCTGCAGCTCGGCAGCCGCTCGCCCAAGGCCATCGAGGTGCTGCCCGCCGTCCACACCGTGCCCGCCTGCGGCTATGCCGTGCGCACCGCCGACGGCGGCCCCTACTGGGTCTTCAGCGGCGACACCGAGCGCAACCCGCCCTTCTGGGCCCGCGTGAACACGCTCGACGTGGCCATGCTGGTGATCGAGACCGCCTTCAGCAACCGCGAGCAGGGCCTGGCCCAGCGCAGCCTGCACCTGTCGCCCGCCAGCCTGGCCGACGAACTGGCCCACATCGCCCCGGGCCGGCGCTACCCCATCTACATCACCCACACCAAGCCCGCCGAAACGGCGGAGATCATGAGCCAGATCGACACCTTCGCCGCAGGGTGGCTCACGAACGGGCTGGAGGGGCGAGACATCCGGTGGCTGCAGACGGCGGGGGTGTTGGTGGTTTGAGCACTGAGAGCGACGCGTTTGGTCGTTAGTGACAAAAAATGTCACTTAGAGGCTGTGGCCGGACAACATTTGTGTCGCGAGTTGTAAGTCAAACGTGAACGATTTGGCGGCAAAACCCTGGTTGAAGGCCGCATTTCCGCTTGGCATGCTTGCTGCGGATAGGAAGGCACCGGGACGCGCTCTCGGCCTCATAAACAACCTGGAGTAGTGAAATGAACCGTCGTTCCATCGCACGCAACGTGCAAAAGGGTTTCACCCTGATCGAGTTGATGATCGTTGTGGCGATCATCGGTATCTTGGCTGCTGTGGCGCTGCCGGCTTATCAGGATTACACGGTTCGTAGCCGAGTATCGGAGGCTCTTGTACTCGCTTCCGGTGCGAAAATCACCGTTGCAGAAAATGCGGCTAGCTCAGCCGCTAGCCTTTCGACTGGAGCAATTGAAGTGGCCGCAACTGCAGCTGCAGCAACAGCGACGGCCAATCAAAAGGTTGCATCGACTAAAAATGTCAAAACCCTCGATGTGAGCTCCACAACCGGCGCTATCACGGTCGTTACGACCGATTCCGCAGGCGCTGTAACGATTACCCTCACGCCTCAAGCCAATGGATCTGCTTTGGCTGTTTCGACGCCGCCGGCTGGCCCCATCACGTGGAAGTGCAGCGTTGATGCAGAAACCAAATTCAAGTATGCACCGAGCGAGTGCCGCACCAAGACCTAAAACTTAAATATGGATGCTTAAACTTCCCCTGCGTGGGGAAGTTTTTTTGTTTTCGATGGATTCTTTCTCCCTAACGAACGATCTAGCAGGGCTGTTGAATTCCGTCGGCTGATGTCGAGCAGGTTCTTCAGAGGTTCGCAGAATTCTTTAGCGTTTTCAGCGGCATGTGTGATGCATCACTTCGATGTGGATGCGCCCAGCCCAGGCCATTGGTGTTTACACCATCGCTCGATCGCGTCCGGCATCGAACTGAAGATCCGCCATCCGCACGATGGTGCTCGAGGCCATCGTCACTTGATGTCTTTGGTAGGCCGCTGGGATGGCGGCAGAATTCTGGCTCCCTCCTGAACAGCCGCGCAGGGCTTGCTTGGGGGTTGCTGCGCGGTTTGTGACGTGCGCGTTCTCCAGTGCATTGCGCCGATACCACCGCCGTTCTGACCATCATTCTCCAGGGTTTGGCTGAAGCTCTAGCAAGCAGTCAACGTTCTTGTAACGCTGGATTGGTCGCAGGAGGTCCAGTGCAATTCGAGGCGCGAAGTCCTCTAGCTTGGCCATCGCGAACAATGCCCTATCGAATTCCCTCTCTTTTCACGTTGAGCGCGAACATAGTCCCTGCAAGGACAGCTCCATGAGCTGATTTCGTTGGAGTGATTCATTGCCTCGGGAAGACATCAAAATTTACTTTGTAAAGCTGATGTCGAAAGGCTACCAGCAATTGGATGTTGCGGCTATCTCGGTGCCTGCGCTATTGAAGTTGGTCTGCACGCCCATTTGATTTAAACGAAATTCGTAGCAGGTTGAGTCTGATGTTTGCGAGCCCACAGGCGTCGCCTTTGCAATAAAAGATGGCAGCGCTGTTGAAGTCGCTGCAGTGGCGTCCGCGCGCAAAGAGTAATAGCTCGCCCCACTCGAATTCACCGACTGAGGCCAGCTAGTGACGGCGTATCCAAGGGCCGCAGGATCCCCGGAATATGAGTTATTGATGCTGAAATATCGTTCTTGCCGTGCTGCCATATCTAGTAGTGCATTTTTGGCGTCGACTCGACGCGCCTTTTGGATGTAGTTTCGGTAAGATGGAATTGCAATGACGCTCAAGATTCCGATCACTGAAACCACAATCATCATTTCGATCAGCGTAAAGCCGCGTATCTGGGAACGCTTCGAGAAGCCGGGAATGCCAGAATTTTTTTTCATTTTGCTGCTTTCGCAAGGGCTACGCATCAGCGCAGTTTGATCCATGTCAGTCGCCCGCCCTTGCCATTCGCTCCTGGATTGACCTGCGTGACGGACCCGACGCCGCTTACGGTTTGTGTAGCCAGATACTTCTTGGTATCCGTGCTGACGATCGAGGGCGAGCCTACGCCGCTCAGCCCAATACCGGCAACCACCAAACCGTTGGTGGTGATGACATTGTTGGTGGCGTCCCCGAAATAAGACGAGCGCGGTGCGCCGCCTGTTTCGGGCGCGATGGCCATGGTGAAGCCCGAGGCGGGTTGTGCATCGCAGGTCAGCGTCTGGGTGACGGCCGGCAGCGTCGTATTGACCAGGAACAGGCCATCCGAAATCACGGGGTTGTAGACGATCTGTTCGTTCGTGCCGGGCAGCACGAGCCGCCAGCCATAGTGCGGATTGTTCGTTGCGCCGCCACTGCAGGTGGTCGAGCCTTTCCAGCACACCGCATTCTGGGTCACGGTCCGCACGCCCGAGATGTTGCCGTTGTTGTAGGCCAGCGTGGTCGCCGTCTGCGTCTGGAGGGTCGTGGTGTTGACAGTCTGGGTGCCAGTCAGGCTGGTGTACTGGCTGCCGCTCTTGGCGTTCCAGGCCGTCATGTCCCAATCCCAGATACCGTAGATTGCTTGTGCGCCGGTCGCGGGCGTCGCCGACGAGGTCAGCGTCTGCGGCATGATCTGGCCGGTTCCGAAGCTCACCAGGATCCGCGGCGCGATGGACGCGGCGATCGACGAGGTCACGGTGACCCGCGTCGTGATCGGCTGCGATCCGGTCGCGAAGATCGGGGCGGCGCGAACGGCCCAGTTCGAAGCCGTGTTGCTGGTGAGGTCGAAGCGCCAGACGTTCCCGAATACGTCACCTGCATAGACGTAGTCCGTCACGTGGTCGTCGTCGAGGTCCGCCGAGGTGACATAGGCGATGCCGTTGCGCGCCGTGATGGTGCTGCCGGTGGTTCTCGGGCCGGAGCCGGTGCCGGCTTCGAGGAAGCGGAAGGTCTTGGCGCCGGTCGTCTGGTCCACCGTCATGATGAACAGGCCGGCCTTGCCCGACTTGCTGTTCAAACCGTTGCCGAACAGGACGGCCCAATTGCCGTCGTGAAGGCGCCGGATGATGGGCGTGCCGTAGACGCTGCCCAGGCTGTCCTTGCACAGGGAGCTTGAAGTGTCTCCTGTACAGCTCAGCGTGCTGGAGTTCCATTCGCCCAAGACCAGGCTGCTGGCGTTCGTCTCGCTGAAGTTGCCAGGGTTGGTGACGTCCAATGCGTAGAGCGTGCCGGTGGCGATCGAGGTCGCATCACCCACCACGCCGGTGGCATTGCCCCCGGCGCCCAGGCCTCCGACGATCCATGTGTGCCAAGCCCCGCCGTAGTAGAGGTCCCCCGTGCCAGGCGTGGCATCGACGAAGGCGTTGTGGCTGTACTGCGGAGATGAATAGTCGAGCGCTGGCGTCGTGGATCGGATCGTGGTCAGCGCCGCATTCGGCATGTAGGCCAGCAGTTCACGCCCGTCGTTCGCCGCCGTCGTGTCGAAGGCGCCACCCGCGGTGTACGCCCCCGCGCGGAAGCCATGCAGCAGACCGTCGTTCGCACCCACGTAGACCACGTTGGTCCGCGTTGCGTTGGTGCTTGCAAAGGACGCATAGCTCGTACCGCCTTCGGGCATGGTTGCGGTCGGGAACAGGGCGTCGCTCCAAAGACCCTTGTAGGGCAGATTGGGTGCACCCACCCACGTGGGGCTGGAGTTGACAATGTCGCCCAGCACGCTGTTGCGGACCCTGAAGGTGCCGGTGCCCGAGGTGGTCACTTCGTTGCTGCGGTCTCCCCGCAGGTACGACAGCCGGGAAGAGGTATCCAGCGCGGTCTTTTGTGCGGCCGTGAGCGAATCCCAGGCGAATGCCGTCCCTGCGCTGCCGCTCCAGGTCAGGATGTTTCGCTGCGCCGAAGCCTGTACGGTGTTGGACGAACCCGTTGCGGTGCAAGTGCCTCCGGTCAGCACGCAGCTGGCATCCCAGTTCGCCACCGGGTTGATCGACACGGTCTTGGTGGTCGCGTCCTCGACCAGGTTCTGCGCTGTCATCTGGCCCCACCAGTTGGTGGGATGGTAGTAGGCCAGGTAGAGCTGCGTGCCGACCTGCACCTTGGCCGATTGCTGGATGTTGATGCCGGCGGAACTGGCCGACGCGTTGATCTGCGCCGCCTTGAAGCACATGATCTCGTGCACGTTGCTGCCGCCGCCGGTACCGGAGCTGAATCCGAAGCGGAACTTGGACGGCAACGGCCCGTTGGAGGCCGTGATCGCCTGGTTGGTGATCACCGGTGTCGTCGTGCCGCCGTTGATGCTGTAGGAGAGGCTGAGCAGCCCATCCTGCGTGATCTTGAGGCCGTAAGTGATGGGCGTCGCGGCTCCTCGTGTGGGATTGGATACCGCCTCTTGGCTGTAGAGGGTCGAGCCGGAGGGCAGATCGCTGTGCGCGATGTAGGGGTAGGTCAGGACGGGCGTGCCGGTGTCATTCGGCGACGAACGGTTGTAGTTCCACAAAGTGCCCGTGCGGCAGGTATTGCCGACGGCTGCCTGCTTGTTGCTGACACTGGACGGGTAGTAGTTGGGATAGGTCCGGTTCAGCCAGGCCCAGGTGATGTTGCCGGCGCCGCGCAAGGTGACGCGTCCGGCACCCTGGCCAGGGCCACTGGCGGTGTTGTCGCCGGGGTTCGAGAAGTTGCCGAACTCATCGATGCCGAGGCCGATGTAGGCGCCCAGCAAGCCGTCGTTCGTGCCCTTGGTGTTCGCACAGCTGTAGCCAAGGCTGCCCCCGAAAGCGCCGGTGGTGGTCTGTGCATTGACCTCGGTCACCTGGTCGGCGTTCACCAGGAAGAAGGCAATCCCGTCGGCGCCAGACAGCTGACCCCGGTGATTCGTGTATGCGTTCCCGCCGTAGGTCGCCGTCTGGAACGTGACCTCGAGGCCCTGGTTCGAGGGGAAGTCGAACTTCGAATAGATGGCGCCTGTCTGGTCGTTGCCATTGGAATTCTTTCCCGTGTCGCCGTTCGTCAGGCGCAGCGCGCCCTGGCCGACCGGGTCGCCTGCGGATCCCAGGCGCCCGGTCACGCCGCCGACCTGCGTCTTGCCGCTGTAATAAGGCAGGCCCGCGCATTTGGGAATCGTCCCTGAACCGTCGCCCGCGGTGAGGCAAGCGCCGTTGAGGCTCTGCCATTGGTACGAAGAGGACCCGCCCGTGAGGGTATCGCTGATGACCAGTTGCGCCTGCGCGCCGATGGCCGACAGGCCCAGCAGGGCCAGCGCGCACGCGGATCGGAGTGGTGTGGACGTCATAAGGGCTTTCATCAAGGTCCGCTCAGGTCTTTGGTGGCGTAGGTCATCGCGTAGGTGCTCTGAACAACACTGGCGCTGGTGGTGCTGCCGCCGTATCCCACGCCCGTGACCTGGTAGAGCATCGACTTGCCGTCGGGGCCGATGCCGAGGTAGGAGATGTAAAGGCTGGGGACGGTGGCGTAGTTGACGTCGCCGACCACGCCGGACGTGGCCGAATTGAGGCCGCCGCCGCCCAGGACGGTCATGGTGGGCGGCTTGTATTCAAACCGGTTGGCCCAGGGCAGCACCGCGGGCGTACCCAGGGCGTTCGAACAGATCTTCATGTTCGCCTGGGTATTGGCGTTCACGACACCGGCGCAGGCCGAGCCGGTCCCGGTGTTGCCCTGGTTGATCCACCACTCCGCGTAGCGCAGCGCACTGTCGGCGGCGAGCAGCGAGCGCTGTTTCTCGAGCGTGTTGCCGGTGATCTTTTCCTGCAGCCCGAAGCTTCTGTACATGCTCACGGCGACCAGGGTGACGATGACCAGGATCAAGAGGCTGGTGATCAGGGCGATGCCCTGCTGCGCAGTTCGGCCTTTCGAATGCGAAGGGGGGAGCATGAAGTGGTTCACCGGCGGTTCATCAGGTTGATGGTCTGGACGAGAGGCTGCGGCATGGTCACGGGCGCGCCGGGCTTGGATGCCGTCGTGTCCAGGAAGACGAGCTTGAGCTGGGCCGTGTACACGTTGGCCCACAGGCCGGCATCGGTGATCGCCGATGCGGGCAGGTAGGTATCGATCGCGTTGTTGACGTCGCCGTCGGTGTCGACGCCGTACAGGATGCTCATCTTGTCGACATTGCCCGCCAGCGTCACCGGGCTGCCGGTGCCCACCGTGCAGGTGAGCTCGTTGTTGGCGTTGACGGCGAATCGGTTCGTGTAGATGGTCGTCGCGCCGGAAGTGTTGGTGGCGCCCTGGCAGTTCATCAGTCCGTCGTTGTTGGCGGTCTGGTAGCGGACGGTGACGGCGTCACTGTTGGCCGCTCTGCCGCTGCCATTGCCGCTGCCGACGATGAACTGTCCGGCGGCGAAGACCGAGCTGCTGCCGTCGGCGCCGGTCACGGTCGCGGCCGGGAGCGCGGCACTTTGCGTGTCGGTGCGCGGGTTCACGAAGTAGCCGGCGGACTGGATGGTCGTGGTCATCATGGTGACGACCAGACGCTGGCTGTCTTGCAGATCGGTGAACTGGCCCTGCGTGTTGAAGGTGTTCTTCATGTTCAGATAGATGCTCAGCACCGCTCCAAGCACGAAGAGCGAGATTGCCAGGGCCACCATGAGTTCGATCAGGCCGAAACCGGCCTGCCGCATGCGCCGCCGGGGCTGCCGCGGTGTGGTGAAGGTGGTCATGGTTCGATGTACAAAGTGAACGAGCGCGAACCGCCGGTGGCGGCACTGTCCGATGCGGTAGCCCGGGTGGAGGCGACATAGCGCTCTTTCCAGCTGATGGTCAGCACGCAACTCACCGGGACACTGGTCGAGGTGCTGCAGCTGACGGTGGAGCTCGATGTCGGCAGGAGATTGGCCAGGTTGCTGGCCCATTGCTGCACGTCGCGCGCGGCCAGCTGCGCGGATGTGCAGGCAGCGGTGGCGGGCTTCGCCGTCGCTTCACACGAGCCCACGGTGGCCGAAAGCACGCCGGTGGCGTCGGTCACGGTCGACTGCGCCGTGCTGAAACTGGCCGGTGCCACGCCGGACGCCCAGTAGGTCCTGTTGCCTTGCATGGCGGCCGCGAGGCTTGCGGCCTGCATCGAGACGATGGAGCGTGCGTTGGAGACTTGGGTGCTCGACAGCGCCAATGCCTGCATCTTGGCGAAGCCGAAGATGCCGATCGTGACCAGCAGGATGGCCACCAGGACTTCGAGGAGGGTGAAGCCGCGCTGGAACGACGGCGGGACCGGGCGCTTCATGTGCAGTTGCTCCCGTTGGGCGAAACGACCTGCGGGCGACCGACGAGGCTCAGCGTCACGCAGCGCGTGGTCTGCGCATTCGCCGGATTGGTGCGCATCGCCAGGGTGATCGTGCCCGTGAGGCCCAGCGCAAAACCGTCGCGGCTGTAGGTGATGGCCGCGATGCTGTTGCTTGCCGTGAACGTGTCCGAACCGGGCCAGGGGGCTTGCCTGCGGAGAAGCGCCTCGGCCACCTTCGTCGCGTCGCGTGTCTTGCTGTTGTCGGGGTCGGCGAACACGATCCAGCCGGTGCCCCAGGTGGTGGTGCCCAGGCAGGTGGAGCCGTCCGATGATGCGCAGATCGTGACAGGCAGCCCCTGCTTGATCGCTTCCGCGCGCGTGAACTGGAGATCGCCGATGAAGGCATTGGTCTGGGTCGCCAAACGGTTCCGCTGGATCAGCAGCGAGAAGGAGGGGACCGCCACCACCATCAGGATCGCCACGATCGCCAGGACGACCATCAGTTCGATTGCGGTAAAACCTGTCACGGCCCCAGGCGCAGGCCTCCGGTCGAGCGGGGGCATGCGATCTGAGGGAACGCGTGCAGGGTATGGGCACTTTTTCATTAGGGACGGCTGAAGGCCTGAATGCGGAAGAACTAATGCACGATGTTTTTCAAATGTAGCAATTTGTTCGCTGCCGCAGTGTCCCCAAACGAGCGTTCGCGACGAACGGAAGGGGGCAGCCGCCCAATGGTGCAGCCGCGCAGTGCGAGCCGTGAATTTTTCACATTTCTGGGTGACCCATGAGCCTTGACGTCCATGCGAGCCGTGGGTGGCCGGACGGTCTTGGATTTGCTCCGTTTGTCGCCTTCCCCTTCCTCTCCCCCCTCGTCGCCGGCCCCTCCGCCAACGTCTGGCAACTGCTCGTCAGCTGGCTGTGCGCGGCCTTGCTGTGGTGGCTGGGGCCGCGGGCCATGCCGTCGCGTGGGGTCCTGCTGTGGCTGGGGGCGCTGGCCCTGGCGATCGTGCTGGGCCGGGGCCGCGACACGGGGCAGCTCCTGGGCGCCTGTGCGGCGATCGCGGTCACCGCGATGGCCGCCTGCGTGGGCGCGGGCATCGCGCGGACGCCCGGCGCCCCGGGCACGCGCGCCTTCGCCGTCGGCCTGCTGGCCGCGGGGCTGCTCAGCGCGCTGCTCGGCCTGTGCCAGTACTACGGCGCCGCCGCGGCGCTCGCGCCCTTCACCACCGCGCCCGAGGTCGGCCAGGCCTACGGCAACCTGCGCCAGCGCAACCAGTTCGCCACGCTGATCAGCATGGCGCTGGTGGCGGCGCTGTGGCTCCACGCGGGACTGGGCACCCGCGCCCGCCTGGCTTGGTCGGCGGGACTGGTGCTGTTGACCCTGGCCGCCGCCGCGTCCACCTCGCGCACCGGCTTGCTGCAATGGTCGGCGATCGGCATCCTGGCGGCGGCGCTGGCCTGGGGCGAGCGCCGCCGCAGCGCGCCGGGCGCATCCCTGCGTCTGCCGCACCCGGGGCTGCTGCTGGCGCTGATTCCCGCCTACTTCCTCGCCGCCTGGGCCCTGCCGATGCTGGCCGGGTCCGAGGTCGAAGGCATGCTGCAGCGCCTGCGCGACGGCGCGCCCGAAGGCAATGCCCGGCTGCTGCTGTGGCGCAACGTGCTCGAGCTGATCGCCGAGCATCCCTGGCGGGGCTGGGGTTGGGGCGAGCTGAGCTATGCGCACTTCAGCCACCTGTACGCCGGGCCGCGCTTCATCGAGATCCTGGACAACGCCCACAACCTGCCGCTGCACCTGGCCGTCGAATTGGGCGTCCCGGCCGCGGTGCTGCTGTGCACGGGCTTCGCCGCGCTGGCGCTGGCCGCCCGGCCCTGGCGCGAGCGCGATCCGCAGCGGCTGCTGGCCTGGGGCGTGCTGGGCGCGATCGTGCTGCACAGCCTGCTCGAGTACCCGCTCTGGTACGGGCCCTTCCAGCTGGTCTTCGGCCTGTGCCTGGGCCTGCTGTGGCCGGCGGCGGCAGGTGCGCGCACGAAGGTGAGCGGGCCGCGCATCGGCGGGGCGCTGGCGGCGCTGCTGATCGCGGTGGTCGGCTATGCGGGCTGGGACTACCTGCGCATCAGCCAGATCTACGTCGCCCGCGGCGAGCGCCTGCCGCCCTGGCGCGACGACACGCTGGCCAGGTTGCAGGGTTCCTGGCTGTTCGCGGGCCAGGTGCGCTTCGCCGAGCTGTCGCTGATGCCCGTGACCCGGGCCGATGCGGCCCAGGTGAATGCGCTGGCGCAGCGCACGCTGCACTTCTCGCCCGAGCCGCGCGTGGTCGCCAAACTGATCGAAAGCGCCACGCTGATCGGGCGCGACGACCAGGCGCTCGCATGGGCGGCACGCTTCAAGATCGCCTATTCGGAGGAATATGCCCGCTGGATGCGGGGGGAGCCGGTCGAAAAAGAGCCGAATTGAGGTTGCGAAATGTCACAGGTTCGCGACAATCGAGACCTTTGTTAAAACTTTGAACTTACTTTTGTCGGTTCATGAGAGGCCCATGAGAATTCTGCGCGTCATTTCCAGCATGGACCCCGTGCACGGCGGTCCCTGCCAGGGAATCCGCAACATCGTGCCGGCGCTGGCCGCGCTGGGCGTGCACAACGAGGTGCTGAGCTTCGATGCGCCCGACGCCGCCTTCCTGGGCCAGGATCCGTTCCCCGTCCACGCCATCGGCCCGGCGCGCACGCCCTACGCCTACTGCCCGGCCCTGCGCCCCTGGCTGCTGCAGAACCTCGGGCGCTTCGACGTGGTGATCGCGCACGGCCTCTGGCTGCACAACAACGCCGGCACCTGGGGCGCGCTGAAGGCGTACCGCCGGCAGACCGGCCAGCCCGGCCCGCGCTTCTGCGTCATGCCGCACGGCATGCTCGACCCCTATTTCCAGCGCGCGCCCGAGCGCCGCTGGAAGGCGCTGCGCAACACCCTCGCCTGGACCCTGTTCGAAGGCGCGGCCATCCACGGCGCCGACGCGATCCTGTTCACCTGCGCGCAGGAACTGCTGCTGGCGCGCGAGCCCTTCTCGCCCTACCACCCGAAGCGCGAGCTGGACGTGGGCTACGGCATCCAGGCGCCGCCGGCGCGCCACGAGGGCATGGCGGTGGCCTTCGCCGCCCGCTGCCCGACGCTGGCAGGCAAGCCCTACCTGCTGTTCCTGAGCCGCGTGCACGAGAAGAAGGGCACCGACCTGCTGCTGCGCGCCTGGCTCGCGCTGCGCCGCGAAGGCGCGGACCTGCCGGCGCTGGTCATCGCCGGCCCGGGCCTGGACAGCGAGCACGGGCGCGCGCTGCAGGCGATGGCCGCGGGCCAGCCCGACGTGCATTTCCCCGGCATGCTGCGCGGCGACGAGAAGTGGGGCGCGCTCTACGGCTGCGAGGCCTTCGTGCTGCCCAGCCACCAGGAGAACTTCGGCATCTCGGTGGTCGAGGCCATGGCCTGCGGCCGGCCGGTGCTGATCAGCCACCAGGTCAACATCTGGCGCGAGTGCGAGGCGGGCGGCCTGGTCGAGGCCGACGACGAAGCCGGCGTGCTGCGCCTGCTCACGCGCTGGCTCGCGCTGTCGCCCACCGAGCGCGCGGCGCGCGGGGCCGCGGCCCATGCGGTCTACCGCCACAACTTCGAGGCCGACGAAGCGGCCCGGCGCCTGCTCGTGGCCTTGAAGACGATGCAGGCCGAAGCATGAATGTCGTGCTGTTCGCCCATCCGGATTTCCTGGGCTCGGCCAGCATGCCGCGCTACACCCGCTGGCTGGCCGACGGCCTGCTGCAGCGTGGCCACACGGTGCGCATCTGGGCGCCCCGGCCCGGGTTCCATGCCTGGCCGGTGCCCAAACGCTTCAAGAAGTGGATGGGCTACCTCGACCAGTTCGTGGTGTTCCCGCGCTGGGTGCGGCGCGAGAAGGCCCGGC
This sequence comes from Variovorax sp. J2P1-31, assembly GCF_030317215.1. Classification (NCBI taxonomy): domain Bacteria; kingdom Pseudomonadati; phylum Pseudomonadota; class Betaproteobacteria; order Burkholderiales; family Comamonadaceae; genus Variovorax; species Variovorax sp. J2P1-31. Next base: position 215,378 of record NZ_JASZYA010000004.1, on the reverse strand, counting down.
AGCCGGCCGACACGCTGTATGTGTTCAGCGACCACGCGCTCGGGCCCTGGGTGCCGCTGGTGGCTTCGCAGCCCCATGTGATCCATTGCCACGACCTGCTGGCGCAGCATTCGGCGCTGGGCCGGGTGCCGCTCAACCGGCCGGGCTTCACGGGCCGGCTCTACCAGCGCTACATCCGCAGCGGCTTCACGCAGGGCCGCCGCTTCATCGCGATCTCGAAGAAGACCGAGCAGGACCTGCGCGGCTTCATCGGCCCGCAGCCGGTGTGCGATGTCGTCTACAACGGCGTGAACCCGCAGTTCCACCCGGCGCCCGATGTGGCGGCCGGCCGCATCGAACTGGGCCGCAGGCTGGGCCTCGACCTGTCGCGCGGCTTCCTGCTGCACGTGGGCGTGGACGTCTGGTACAAGAACCGCGGCGGCGTGCTGGCGATGGTCGACCGCTGGCGCCGCGGCACGCCGCAGGGCCTGCCGCTGTTGATGATCGGCCCGCCGCCCACCGACGCCCTGGTCGCCCAGCGCCTGGGCATGCATGCGCCCGACGAGGTGCACTTCCTGTCGGGCGTCGCCGACGAGGTGCTGGTCGGCCTCTACGGCACGGCCACGGCCTTCCTCTTCCCCTCGATCGCCGAAGGCTTCGGCTGGCCGATCGCCGAAGCCATGGCCTCGGGCTGCCCGGTCGTCACCACCGATGCGGCGCCGATGAACGAGGTCGCGGGCGACGCGGGCTTCTACGTGCCGCCGGCCGATGCCGCGGCCCCGGCCGACGAGGCCTGGACCACCGCTGCCGCCACCGTGCTCGCGCAGGTGGTCGGCCTGAGCGACGAGGCGCGGCGCGCGGCCATCGAACACGGCCTCTCGCAGGTGCGGCGCTTCGACTCCGATGCCGCGCTCGACCGCATCGAGGCGATCTGCATGCAGACGCTGGCCTCGCACGCGCGGCCGGCCTGAGCCCCTTCCACCTTCAACGCCACAAGGCCCCTCCACCATGTGCGGAATCGCAGGAATCATCAGTTTCGACCACAGCGCGGACCCGGCGGCCATCGACCGCATGAACACGGCGATGCAGCACCGCGGCCCCGATGCCGAAGGGCGCTACGAAGCCGATGGCGTGCTGATGGGCCAGCGCCGGCTGTCGATCATCGACGTCAGCGACGCCGCCAACCAGCCCTTCACCGAGGAGACCGGCCGCTACGTGATGGTCTTCAACGGCGAGATCTACAACTACAAGGAAGTGCGCGCGCAGCTCGACTACGCCTGGAAGACGCACTCCGACACCGAGGTCATCCTGGCGGCCTTCATCCGCTGGGGCGCCGACTGCCTGTCGCGCCTGAACGGCATGTTCGCGATCGCGATCTGGGACAAGCACAAGCGCGAACTCTTCATCGCGCGCGACCGCATCGGCGTCAAGCCCTTCTACTTCGTGCGCCAGGCCGGCAGTTTCACCTTCTGCTCGGAAGTGCGCGGCCTGATCGCGGCCGGCGCGAGCGACGGCCGCATCGACCGCCAGTCGCTGCGCGAGTACCTGGGCAGCGTGTCGGTGAAGACGCCGCACACCATCCTCGAGGGTGTGGAGCAGCTGCTGCCCGGCGAATGCGCGACGCTGACCGAGCGCGCCTTCGAGCGCCGCATCTACTGGCACCTGACGGGCGCCCCGACGCAGCCCATCGCCGCCGACGCCTACGCCGACTACGGCCGCGTGACCGCCACCCTGCGCGAGCTGCTCGACGCCTCGATCCAGATGCGCATGGTGGCCGACGTGCCGGTGGGCGCCTTCCTCTCGGGCGGCATCGATTCCTCGGCCGTGGTCGCGCTCATGGCGCAGCACCACGACCAGCCGGTCGACACCTTCTCCATCGTGTTCGAGGACAAGGAGTTCGACGAGCGCGAGTACGCGCAGATCGTCGCGAAGAAATACGGCACCCGCCACACCGAACTGCTGCTCGATCCGCAGGAGGTGGTGCGCATCCTGCCCGACTACATCCGCCGCACCGACCATCCGACGCTGGACGGCATCAACACCTTCATCGTCTCCAAGCTGGTGGCGCAGACCGGCATCAAGGTCGCGCTCTCGGGCCTGGGCGGCGACGAGCTGTTCGCGGGCTACCCGGGCTTCGAGCGCTGGCTCACCGTGTCGCGCCACAAGAAGCTGTTCGGCCACCCGCTGTTCCGCCAGGGCGTGGGCGCGGCCAGCGCGGTGCTCAAGACGCGCGCGCTGTCCAAGCTCAACGACCTCACGAGCGGCGGCAACCTCGACCTGTCGTCCTTCTATGGCGCGAGCCGCAGCGTGTTCGTGCGCGGCGACCTCGACCGGCTGCTGAGCTTCCCGGCCGACGCGCATGCGCGCGGCTGGGAACACGTCAACTTCGGCGCCGCGGCGCAATTCCCGCTGCTGGGCCAGTACTCGATCGCCGAGCTGTCGGGCTACACGCTCGACGTGCTGCTGCGCGACACCGACCAGATGAGCATGGCATGGGGCCTGGAGATCCGCGAGCCCTTCTTCGACTACCGGCTGATCGAGTACGTGCTGCGCATGCCCGACGCGATGAAGACGGACTTCAAGACGCCCAAGAAGGCGCTGGTCGACGCCATGGGCGCGCTGCTGCCGCCGGAGATCGTGCACCGCCCGAAGAAGGGCTTCGCCTTCCCCTGGGACCGCTGGCTGCGCAACGACCTGAAGGATTTCTGCGCCGCCGCGCTGGACCAGTTGGGCCGCAACGCGCTGTTCGAGCGCGCCGAAGTGGCCTCGCTGTGGCAGCGCTTCCTGGCCGGCGACCGGCGCGTCAACTGGACGCACGTCTGGTCGCTGGTGATGCTGCAGTCGTGGATGGCGGCGCGCGCGGCCGAGGTGCCGGCGGCCGCGGAGCCGGCCACCGTCTAGGCGGGCCGGGCGCGCTCCAGCGCCGACACCATGTGCTCGGCCAGCGCCTCGTAGAGCGGCCGGCTGATCATGCGCGACACCAGGCTGGCCAGCATCGCGCTGGCCATCAGGCTCAGCACCATCGCGTGGCCGTCGACCATTTCCATCACGATGATGAAGGCCGTGAGCGGCGCCTGCGTGACGGCGGCGAGGAAGCCGGCCATGCCCATCGCGATCAGCGCCGGCCCGAACTCGGGGCCTGCCATCTGCGCGATGCCGTCACCGATGCCCGCGCCGATGGACAGGGAGGGCGCGAAGATGCCGCCCGGCACGCCGCACCAGGCCGTGAGCCAGGTGGCGATGAACTTCAGCAGCGTGTAGAGCGGGGTCAGCGGGTCGTGGCCGGCCAGCATCTGCTTGACAGCCTCGGAACCGGCGCCGAAGGTGGCGCCGCCCGTGACCAGGCCGATCACCGCCACCAGCAGCCCGCCCACCGCCGCGAACCTGACGGGCCAGCGCGCCCGCCACCGGTTCAGGCGCTGCGGCGAGCCCGTCAGCGACGCGATCATGAGGCGCGCGAAGAGCCCGCCCGCCACGCCGCTCACCAGCGTCACCAGCACACCGGGGCCGAGCAGGCGCCAGCCCATGGCCGGCACCTTGATGACGCCGAAGTAGCTCAGGTTGCCGAAGGCCGACACGGCCACCAGCCCCGCCAGCACGATGGCCGTGATGATCACGCCGCTGGCCCGGGCCTCCAGCCGGCCCGAGAGTTCCTCGATGGCGAAGACCACGCCGGCCAGCGGCGCGTTGAAGGCGGCCGCGATGCCGGCGGCGCCGCCCGCGATCAGGAGCGCGCGGGTGTCGATCGTGCTGCCGGGCGAGAGCCAGCGCCGTGCATGCTGCATCACGCCGGCGGCCACCTGCACCGAGGGGCCCTCGCGGCCGATCGACAGGCCGGCCGCGAAGCCGGCGACGCCGAGCCCGATCTTGGCGACGGTCAGGCGCAGCGACGCGAACAGGCCGCGCTGCGCGGGCGGCACGGCGGGATCGAGTGCGGCCTTGATCTGCGGAATGCCGGAGCCGCTGGCGCCCGGGAACCATCGGCGCGTGGCCCAGACGATGGCCGCCGTGAGGGCCGGCGTCCACAGCAGAAGGGCCCAGGGCGCGGCGTGGTGCAGCCGCTCGAACAGCCTGAAGGCGCCGTCGGCCGCCATCGTGAAGCCCACCACGAACAGCCCGGCCGCCACCGCATAGCTCAGCACGATCGCGCGGTCGAGCCAGAGACGCCAGCTGGACAGCTCGGCCCGCAGGTTCAGGAAGAAGTCGGGCTCGTGGTTCATGGCGGACCATTCTGGCAGCTGCCATGCATCCGGGCGGCGGCCCGGCCTGCACCGCGCGGGCTCAGTCCGCCAGGTAGCTGCCCGATTTGCCGCCGTGCTTCTCGAGCACGCGCACGTCGGTGATGGTCATGCCGCGGTCGACCGCCTTGCACATGTCGTAGATGGTCAGCAGCGCGACCTGCACCGCGGTCAGCGCCTCCATCTCGACGCCGGTGGGGCCGACGGTCTCGACCGTGGCGGTGCACACCACCTGCGGCACGCCGCCCTCGGCCAGCGCGAAGGCCACGGCCACGCGGGTCAGGGCCAGCGGGTGGCACAGCGGGATCAGGTCGCTGGTCTTCTTGGCCGCCTGGATGCCGGCGATGCGCGCGATGCCCAGCACGTCGCCCTTTTTCGCGCTGCCCGATTCGATCAGCGCCAGCGTATGGGCCTGCATCTCGATGCGGCCGGTGGCCACGGCCACGCGGTGGGTCGCGGGCTTGGCCGCCACGTCCACCATGTGGGCCTGGCCGTGGGCGTCGAAGTGGGTAAGGGTACTCATGGGTGAACTGTCGCTCCGGTTGTGCATCATACGAGGCCGTTTCGCTCCCGGAGATGCCGCCCCCATGCCGCAATGGACCGCCGTTCGCACTGCCCGCCCCGCCTGGCGCCGGGCCTGCGTGGCCCTGCTGATCGCCAGCCAGTGCCTGCTGCCGCCGCTGGCCCGTGCGCAGCTGCTGCCCGGCATGGGCGACGGCGGCGAGATGACGGCCGCGGCCGAACGCCGGCTCGGCGACCAGATCGCGCGCGAGCTCTACCGCGACCCCGACTTCATCGACGACCCGGTGCTGGTCGACTACGTGCAGTCGGTCTGGCAGCCGCTGATGGCCGCGGCGCGCGTGCGCGGCGAGCTCACGCCCGAGCTCGACGAGCGCTTCGCCTGGGCCGTGCTGCTGGGCCGCGACCGCAGCATCAACGCCTTCGCGCTGCCCGGCGGCTACCTGGGCGTGCACCTCGGCCTGATCGCCGTCACCGACAGCCGCGACGAGCTCGCCACCGTGCTGGGCCACGAGCTCTCGCACGTCACGCAGCGCCACATCGCCCGCATCATGGCCAAGCAGAGCCGGCAGATGCCGCTGCTGTTGGCGGCGATGGTGCTGGGCATGATCGCGGCCGGCAAGAGCCGCAACGGCGACGCGGGCCAGGCGGTGCTGATGGGCAGCCAGGCGCTGGCCATGCAGAGCCAGCTCGACTTCTCGCGCGACATGGAGCGCGAGGCCGACCGCGTCGGCTTCGGCGTGATGACGCAGGCCGGCTTCGCGCCCCAGGGCGCGGCCTCGATGTTCGAGAAGCTGCAGTACGCCTCGCGCCTCAACGACAACGGCTCCTACCCCTACCTGCGCAGCCATCCGCTCAACAGCGAGCGCATCGCCGACATGCAGGCGCGCTTCCAGTTCCGCGGCGAAGGCTCGGCCGTGCCCGCGGCCGGAACCGTGCCGGCCGCCGCGGCCAAGCCGGTGCTGAAGATGGACCACGCGATGATGGCCGCGCGCGCCCGCGTGCTGTCGCGGCCCGGGGCCGACGTGCTGCGCCAGGGCGTGGAGGCGGCCGGTGGCACCGATTTCGCGCGCCGCGCGCCCGCGCAGCAGGCCGGCCTGCTGTACGCCGGGGCGCTGGGCGCGAGCGAACTGCACGATCCGCGCACGGCCCGCCGGCTGGCCGACCGGCTCACGGCGTTGGTGGCGGCCGATCCGGCTGCGGCGCTGCAGGCCCGGCTGCTGAGCGCCGAGCTCTACCTCGCGGCCGGCGCGGCGCCGCAGGCCGCGGCCCTGCTGGAGCCAGGGGCCGCGCCGCGCACCCGCGCCGAGCTGCTGCTGGCGGCGCAGGCCGCCGTGGCCCTGCGCCAGCCGGGCCCGCTGGTGGCGCCCCTGCGTGACTGGGTCGCGCTGCACCCGCGCGACGCCGGCGCCTGGCACGCGCTGTCCACCCTCTACGGCGCGCAGAACGACGCGCTGCGCGCCGTGCGCGCCGATGCCGAGGCCAATGTCGCGGTGCTCGACTATGCGGGCGCGCGCGACCGCTTCAAGGCCGCCCAGGACCTGGCGCGGGGCGGCGGCGACCACTACGAAGCCTCGATCATCGACACCCGTGCCCGGGCCGTGGACGCACTGCTGCAGCAGCAGCAGGCCGATCCGCCGTTGCGTTGACGCCGAAGTTCGCGCCGATTGCGGAGCAATGCCCGTTGCAGCGCAGCAATATTGAGCCGAAACCGCGCCGCGTGAAACACAATGTAGCTATTGTGTTTTCAAAAACCCTGTCCGACGTCTTCGACGCCCAGTGCAGCGCACACCCCGAGCGTCCGGCCTATGTCTTCCTTCGCGACGACCTTTCGGTGGCCGAGCAGCGCAGCCACGCCGAGCTGGCGGACGAGGTGCGCGCGCTGGCGCAGGGCCTGGCGGCCATCGCGCGGCCGGGCGACCGGGTGCTGCTGGCCCTGCCGCCCGGGCTGGACTTCGTGCGGGCCTTCTGGGCCTGCCTGCGCGCGGGCTGCGTGGCGGTGCCGGTGCCGGCGCCCGACCCCGTGCGGTTGCTGCGCAGCGCGCCGCGCCTGCGCGGCATCCTGGACGACACCGCCGCCGCGCTGGTCTGGACCTCGGCCTCCTTGCGCGAGGCGGCCCGCCAGGTCTTCGAGCCCGGAATGTTCACCGCCGCCCGCTGGATCGCCGCCGACGACCTGAACGGCACGGCGCCCCTGCCGGCGCCCGCGGCACCGGAGGCGCTGGCCTACCTGCAGTACACCTCGGGCTCGACGCTGGCGCCGCGTGGGGTGCGGGTGAGCCATGCGCAGGCGCTGGCCAACGTGCGGGCGCTGCACGCCGCCACCCGGGTCGATGCGCACAGCCGGGTCCTGACCTGGCTGCCGCATTTCCACGACTACGGCCTGATCTTCGGCGTGCTCGCGCCCTTCTGCGCGGGCGCCACCAGCTGGATGATGTCGCCGCTGGCCTTTCTGCGCCGGCCCCTGCGCTGGCTGGACGCGATCGGCGCGCTGCGCATCACCCATTCCGGCGCCCCGCCCTCGGCCTTCCTGGCCTGCCTTCGCGCGTTGGACGGCGCGGCGCCGGCCGCCGATCTCTCGTCGCTGGTCGCGCTGAGCTGCGGGGCCGAGCCGATCCGTGCCGAGACGCTCGAGCGCGTGCTGGCCGATTTCGGCCGCGCCGGCCTGCGGCCCGAGGCCCTGCTGCCGGCCTACGGCCTGGCCGAGACGGTGCTCGGCGTGAGCACCTCTCAACCCGACCGGCCGCCGCTGCTGCTCGCCGTCGACGCGGCCGCGCTGCTGCATGACCGCGTCGTGCCGCGCGATGGCGGCGCGGGATCGGTCCGGCTGGTCGGCTGCGGCCCGCCGCTGGCGGACACCGAGGTGCGGATCGTCGATGCCCTCACCGGCGCCGCGGCGGCGGCCGATGCCGTGGGCGAGATCTGGGTGCGCTCGCCCAGCGTGGGCGACGGCTACTGGCGCCAGCCGGCGCTGTCCGATGCGACCTTCGGCGGCCGGCTGCCCGATGGCCGCGGGCCCTTCCTGCGCACCGGCGACCTGGGCTTCCTGCACCAGGGCGAGCTCTTCGTCGCCGGTCGGCTCAAGGACCTGGTGATCGTCCATGGCGGCAACCACTACCCCCAGGACCTCGAATGGAGCGCCGAGCGCGCCCATCCCGCGCTGCGCACCGGCTACGGCGCGGCCTTCGCGGTCGACACGCCCGATGGCGAAGCGCTGGTGCTGGCGCTGGAGACCGAGCGCCGCGCGTCGGCGCCCGATGCCGACGCCGTGGCGGCCGCGGTGCGGCGTGCCATCGGCGAGGCGCACGGCCTGCCCGTGGAAGCCGTGGTGCTGGTGCGCTCGGGCTCGCTGCCGCGCAGCTCCAGCGGCAAGATCCAGCGTCGGCGCACGCGCGAGCTCTACCTGGAGAACCGGCTCGACATGCAGGCCGTCGTGGCGCGCGACGCCAGCGGCGATCCGGCACTGCAAGCCGATGCCGACGCCCCGGCGCGCGCGCTGCACCTGATGCCGCGCGACGCGCCCGAGCAGGCGGTGTGGGACATCTGGCGCGAGGTGCTCGACACCACCGCCTTCGGCGTGCACGAGAGCTTCTTCGAACTCGGCGGCACCTCGCTGCTGATGACGCAGGTGGCCACGCGCGTGAGCCAGCAGATGGGCATCGAGCTGCCGCTGGCCGACCTGTTCGAGCACACCAGCGTGGCGGCGCTGGCCGACCATGTGACCCGCCTGCTCGCGGCCGCCGGCGACAGCGCGCCGGTGCCGGTCGCGGCACCGGTGCGGGTGCCGCGCGACGGCCCGCTGCCGGTGTCGCTGTCGCAGCGGCGCATGTGGGTGATCCAGCAGTTCGACCCGGCCTCCTCGGCCTACAACGTGGCGGTCTCGGTGCGGCTGCGCGGCGCGCTCGACGTCGCGCTGCTGCAGCGCGCCTTCGACCTGATGGTCGCGCGCCACGAGAGCCTGCGCACCCGCCTGATCCTCGACGGCGCCGGCCCGGTGCAGCGCATCGCGCCCTCGGCCTCGTTCGCCATCGAGCAGATCGACCTCTCCGAGCGGCCCGACCGCGTGGCCCAGGCCCGCGTGCTGCTGGGCGAGCGCCTGGCCGCGCCCTTCGACCTCGCGCAGGCGCCGCTGCACCGTGCCAGCCTGCTGCGCTTCGACGCCCGCGACCATGTGCTGCTGTGGGTCATGCACCATGCGATCGCCGACAACTGGTCCTTCGCGGTGCTGATGCGCGAGGCGCTGGCCGCCTATGCCGCCTGGCAGGCGGGCCGCACGCCGCAGCTCGACCCGATCCCGGTCGAGTACGCCGACTACGCCGCCTGGCAGCGCAGCCCGGCCGCGGTGGCGCAGCGGCAGCCGCAGCTGGCCTACTGGCGCGCCCGCCTGGCCCGGCTCGCGCCGCTCGACCTGCCGACCGACTTCGCGCGCCCGCAGCGGCCCAGCTTCCGCGGCGCCCGGGTCTCGGCCGCGCTGCCCGTGGGACTGCGCTCGGCCGTGCGCGCCTACTGCGCGCGCGCGTCGGTCACGCCCTTCGTGGTGCTGCTCGCGGCCTTCAAGCTGATGCTGACGCGCCAGGCGCGCAGCACCGACATCGCGGTCGGCACGCCGGTGGCCAACCGCCACCGCTTCGCCGCCGAGCACCTGGTCGGCACGCTGGTCAACACGCTGGTGATGCGCACCGATCTTTCCGGCGACCCGAGCTTCGACGGGCTGGTCCAGCGCGTGCGCGAGACCGCGCTGCAGGCCTATGCCCACCAGGAAGCCCCGTTCGACGAACTGGTCGAGTCGCTGGGCCACGACCGTTCGCTGCATCCCGAAGGGCTGGTGCGCGTGCTGTTCAACGTGCTCAATGCGCCGCTCGGGCGGCTCGACCATGCGGGCCTGGAGGTGGAGGAGTTCCCCTTCGAGCGCACCACCGCGCAGTTCGACCTGTCGGTGCACATCGACACCGAGTTCACCCACCGCATCCACCTCGAGTACGCGAGCGACCTGTACGCGCCCGCGACCGCCGAGCGCATGCTCGAGAACTACCTGGCGCTGCTCGAGCGGCTGCTGGCCCGGCCCGCGGCACCGCTGTCGGCGATGGCCATCGTCGCGCCGGCCCAGCGCGCCTTCCTGCGCGAAGGCTGGAACGCCACGCAGGCGGCGCTGCCACCCGAGCAGACGGTGCATCGCTACCTGGCGAGCGCCGCGGTCGCGCCCGAGACGGTCGCGGCCGTCGATTCGGCCGGCCTGCGGCTGAGCTACGGCGAACTCGCGGCGCGCTCCAATGCGCTGGCCCGTGCGCTGCGCGCGCGCGGCATCGGGCGCGGCCATCGCGTCGGCCTGGGCGTGGCGCGCGACACGGCCATGCTGGTGGCGCTGCTGGGCGTGCTGAAGTCGGGCGCGGCCTATGTGCCGCTGGACCCGGACTTCCCCGCCGAGCGGCTGCGCTTCATGGCCGCGGACGCGGGCCTGTCGGCCCTGCTGACGCGCGGCGTCGCGCCCGACGGCCTGGCCGACAGCAGCGTGACGCGGCTGAGCCTCGACGACGATGCGCTGCTCGCCGGCCACGCGCGCGAGCCGCTGGCGCCCGACGCCCTGCACGATGCCGGGCCGCTCGATCCGGCCTACATGATCTACACCTCGGGGTCGACCGGCCGTCCCAAGGGCGTGGTGGTGCCGCACCGCGCGGTGGTCAACTTCCTGGCCAGCATGGCGCGCGAGCCCGGCCTCACGGCCGACGATCGGCTGCTGGCCGTGACCACGCTGTCCTTCGACATCGCGGTGCTCGAACTCCTGCTGCCGCTGGCGGTGGGCGCGCGGGTGGTGATCGCCGACGCCGAGCAGGTGCGCGATCCCTACGCGTTGAGTGCGCTCGGCGTGCGCCAGGAGGTCACCGCCCTGCAGGCCACGCCCACGCTGTGGCGCATGCTGCTCGATGCGGGCTGGCGCCGTCCCGCCGGCAGCACGCGCTTCCAGGCGCTGATCGGCGGCGAAGCCCTGCCGCCGGCCCTGGCCGAGCGCCTGCTGGCCAGTGGCGTGACGCTGTGGAACATGTACGGGCCGACCGAGACCACCGTGTGGTCCACCGTCTGGCGCGTCGCGGCGCCGCGCGCGGGCATCGCGATCGGCCGGCCCATCGCCAACACCGACGTGCAGGTGCGCGACGTGGACGGCCAGCTGTGCCCGATCGGCGTGGCCGGCGAACTCTGCATCGGCGGCCTGGGCGTGACGCTGGGCTACCACCAGCGCGACGCGCTGACGGCCGACCGCTTCCCGCCCGATGCCGACGGCATGGCGCCCGAGGCCCGCTGCTACCGCACCGGCGACCTGGGCCGCTGGCGCCACGACGGCCAGCTCGAGCACCTGGGGCGCCTCGACCGCCAGGTCAAGCTGCGCGGGCGGCGCATCGAGCTCGGCGAGATCGAAGCGGTGCTGCTCGACCATCCGGACATCGTGGAGGGCGTGGTCGCCACCCATGCGCCGCGCGAAGAGGACCTGCAGCTGGTGGCCTACCTGGTGCCGCGCGGCGCGCCGCCCGATGCGGCCGCGCTGCGGGCCTACCTGCGCACGCGGCTGCCCGAGTACATGCTGCCGCAGCAGCTGGTGTGGCTCGACGCGCTGCCCCTGCTGCCCAACGGAAAGATCGACCGCCATGCGCTGCCGGCGCCACGGACCGAAGCCCGTGCGCAGCCGACCGCGCGCAGGGCGCCGCCGACGACGGCGCCGGAACGGGCCATCGCCGCCATCTGGTGCGAGTTGCTGGGGATCGAGGCGGTCGGGCTGGAGGACAACTTCTTCGACCTGGGTGGCCATTCGCTGCTGGCGATGCGCGCCGTGGTCGCGATCCGCGAACGGCTCGGCTGGCAGGTCCAGCCGCCGCGCATGGTTTACGAGACGCTGGGCCAGCTGGCCCGCGAAGAGAACCTCAGCGCTTCGTGAGGCCGCCCAGCGCGGCTTCGATCAGCAGGCGCAGCAGCGAGTAGATCAGCGAGCCGATCAGCGCGGCCACGAAGCCGTTGACCACGAAGCCGCTGAGCAGGCCCGAGGCGGCCCAGAACATCAGCGCGTTGATCACGAACAGGAACAGGCCCAGCGTGACCAGCGTGACCGGCAGCGTGAGCACGATCAGCACCGGCCGCACCACCATGTTGAGCAGGCCGATCACCGCCGCCGCGATCAGCGCCGAGGTGAAGCTGCTCACCTGCACGCCCGGGTAGATGTAGGTCACCGCCAGCAGGGCCAGCGCGCTCAGGAGCCATTGGATGATCAGTCGCATGCGGGCCAGCATACCCGAGGGCCGCGCGTGCACAAAGCACAACGGCCGCCCGAGGGCGGCCGTTGCGGCTGGACGCGAGACGCGCCTTACGGGCCTTGCTCGCCTTACTCGGCGAGTTCGTTCGCCAGCACCAGCAGGGCGCCCAGTCCCAGGGTCGCGCCCGGCAGCGCCCAGCCGGGATGGCCGACCGGCTTCTGGCCCGGCGTCACCGGTTCCATCTCCACACCCAGCTTCGGGCGGCGCGCATCGATCACGCGGGCCGCGCCGTGCTCGAGCTTGAGGCGCTGCGTCAGGTCGGTCAGCGAGCCCTGGGCCAGCACCGGCGTCACATCGTCACCCGGTCCGCGCAGCAGCGGCAGCACCTGTTCCTGCACCTTCGCGAACCACTTGCCGCGCCAGTTCTCCCGCGCGCTGTGGCTCACCCATTTGCTGATGCGATGCGTCATGCGCGGTGCGCAGGCCACCAGCACCCAGTGCTTGGCACCGGCACTCACGGTCTCGGCCGGCGCCTTGGCGAGAAACTCGCGGGCGTAGGCCGCGTCGTCGACAAACAGAATGATTTTTTCCACGATGCGCTCCTTGTGATAGTCAGAGTAAGAGAGACCCGGGACCCGAAATCAGACGGCGGCCGCTTCGTGCGCCTTCGGCCGGCGCGAGGCCACCCACTTGCCGATGGCCAGCACGACCAGCGCACCCGCGATGCCGGCGGCGTACTTGATGGTGTCGGTCTGCGGAATCTTCGGCACCCAGGTCCAGGCGTCCAGGCGGACGACGGCGGGGTCGGAAATCAGCATCGTGCCGGCGATCCAGCCCAGCAGCATGCCGCCCAGCGTGATGATCATCGGGAAGCGGTCCATGAGCTTGATGACCAGCTGGCTGCCCCAGACGATGATCGGGATGCTGACCAGCAGGCCGAAGATCACGAGCGGCATCTGGTGGCCTTCGCCCGCACCCTGTGCGGCGCCGGCGATGGCGATCACGTTGTCCACGCTCATCACGAGGTCGGCAATGATCACGGTCTTGACGGCGGCCCACAGCTTGTCGCTGCCGGCGATGTTGCCGTGCGCGTCGTCATGGTCGGGGGCCAGCAGCTTGATGCCGATCCAGACCAGCAGCAGCGCGCCGATGATCTTGAGGAAGGGGATCGCGAGCAGCGTGAGCGCGAAGAAGATCAGGATCACGCGCAGCAGGATGGCGCCGGCGGTACCCCAGAGGATGCCCTTGGTGCGCTGTGCCGGCGGGAGCTTGCGGCAGGCCAGCGCGATCACCACCGCGTTGTCGCCGCCCAGAAGGATGTCGATCATGATGATCTGACCGACCGCGACCCAGAATTCCGGGGTCATGAATTGTTCCATTGGATTCCTCTTTTCGTTTCGATTCACCGATCAGGATCGGATCGACGCGGTGGAACGAGGCCCGGAATCTCCGGAACGCGCAATCGCTTCGATCCAACCCTTGCAGGTTCAAATCGAAGGTCTTGCTCGGCCGCGCAGCGCGCGGCCCGACAGGCCGGAAGTTGTTGTGCTTCGTATTGACGACCTGGCGATACCCGCGGCGTGAACCGCAGGCGGGAGCTACTCCCCTTCGTGGCGCGAATTAGAGCATCCGCGGCGCGGGTGTGGCAACCGGCCGTCCGGCGCCCTCAAGAAAAAGCGTCCAGGAATCGTTGCCACCGCTGGTTTTGTTGCTCTGGAAATGAGAGCGCCCCATATCCTTGGGGCAACCCGGGACTTTGCCGAACTATGATGCCGTCCCTGCATTTTTTCCTTTCCATGGCCGCCATTCACATCACCGACATCGAGGCCGCCATCAACCACTGGCGCGAGAAGAAACCCTCGCCCGACGGCATCACGCTCGCGCCCGAGTTGCGCGCGCTGGCCAAGGTCTACGCCCTGATGGTCTACTACCACGAGGACGAGGTCGACGAGGTCGGCTTCCCCGCCGAGGCCTGGACCGCCTGGCTCGCCTGGTACGACACCACCATCGACACCCCCTGCATCGCGATCTGCTCCACCAGCCAGGGCGACGACGAATGCAAGGGCTGCGGCCGCAGCTTCGACGAGGTCCAGTACTGGCCCGCGATGACGCCGGCCGAGAAGCGCCAGACCTGGCGCCGCATCACGATGGAAGACAAGGCCTGGCGCTTCAACACCTACGCCGAACGGGCCCGCGAGAACGCGCCCGACGACGACGCGGCCGATCCGCCCGCGCCGGACTGAGCCGACGATGCGCCGGCTGGCCCAGGCCCCCAACCTCGCGATCGCGACGCTCTGGGCGCATGCGCTGCGCGAAGAAGGCCTGGCCGTGTCGGTGCAGCGCGAGTACCTGGGCGCGGTGGTCGGCCAGCTGCCGCCCGACCAGTGCCTGCCCGAGGTCTGGATCGAGGACGACGATCAGTTCGATGCCGCCACGCGCGCGCTGCGCGAGCTGCAGAACCGGCCGCAGCGGCGCTGGCATTGCAGCTGCGGCGAACTGGTCGAAGGCGGCTTCGAGCAATGCTGGCAGTGCGGCGCCATGATGCCGACCTTGCCTTGACCGCCTACCTCTTCGTCCTCGCCGTGGGCCTGCTGGCCGGCGCCGTCAGCGGCGTGATCGGCACCGGCTCCTCGCTGATGCTGCTGCCGGTGCTGGTCTGGGCCTTCGGCCCCAAGCAGGCGGTGCCGATCATGGCCGTCGCGGCCGTGATGGCCAACCTGGCGCGCGTGCTGGCCTGGTGGCGCGAGGTCGACTGGCGCGCCTTTTTCGCCTATGCGGTGCCGGGCGCGCCGGCCGCGGCGCTGGGTGCGCGCACGCTGATCGCGCTGCCGCCGGCGGCGATCGATCTCGGGCTCGGCCTGTTCTTCCTCGCCATGGTGCCGTTGCGCCACTGGCTGCGCGCGCGCGACTTCCGCGTGCGGCTGTGGCAGCTCGCGCTGGCGGGCGCGGTCATCGGCTACCTCACCGGGCTGGTGCTCTCGACCGGCCCGCTCAGCGTGCCGGTGTTCGCGGCCTACGGGCTGGTGCAGGGCGCCTTCCTCTCGACCGAGGCGATGTCCTCGCTGGCGCTCTACGTGAGCAAGGTGCTGGCCTTCGGCGGCATGGGGGCCTTGCCGCTGCCGCTGCTGCTGCAGGGCCTGCTGGTGGGCGCGTCGCTGATGGCCGGCACCTTCATCGGCAAGGCGGCGGTGCTGCGCCTCGGGCCGCGCGCCTTCCAGTATCTGATCGACGGGCTGCTGCTGTGCTCGGGCACCGCGCTGCTGCTGGCCGCCTTCAGGCACGGCGGCTAGCCGGCTAGCGCAGCCGCTGCAGCTCGATGTCGATGCTGTTCTTGCCGTCGCCCAGCATCAGCGTGTTTTCCTGGATCGTCGCCTGCAGCTGCATGCTGCGTTGCGCCAGCGCCGCCACGGCCTGCGAGGTCTCGCTGGCGATGCGCCACACCTGCAGGTTGTCGGGCCGCGTGAGCTTGTTCTCGATGCCCTTCCACCAGATGCCGGCCGCGTGGCTGAAGCAGTAGAGCAGCACCTCGTCGGCCTTGCCGCAGGCCTTGAGCAGCGGCTTGTCCTCGGGCTGGCCGACCTCGATCCAGACGCGCGTGCGGCCGGTGAAGTCGCGCAGCGACACGTCGGGGTCGTCGGGGTTCGACAGGCCGGCGCCGAAGCCCAGCACGCCGTCGCCGTCGCACACGCTCTGCAGCTTGTGGGCGTTGAGGGCCAGCGCGATGAGCCGGACCATCATGCGTTCGTCGTTCTCGCTCGGATGGCGCGCGAGCGTGAGGGCGTGGTCGGCGTAGTAGCCGTGGTCGATGTCGGCGACCGCGAGGTTCGCCTTGAAGATGGTTGATTTGAGCGCCATGGGTGCGCGAGTGTATGCGCGCGCGGCGCACACACCCGGCACGCTGCCGCCTAGAACGCGACCGACGCCTGCAGGTACACCGTGCGCGGCTGGCCCACGTACTTGCCGCCGTTGTTGTCGACCGAGCGGGTGAAGGTCTGGCGGTCGAACAGGTTCTTCACGCCGACCGCGAGCTTGAGCTGGTTCAGCGCGGGGCCGAAGTCGTAGCCGGTGCGCAGGTTGACGGTGGCGAAGCCCGGGATGTCGCCCAGCCGGCCGCTCGCGTCTTCCAGCGTGGTGTAGCTCGCGCCCGGGTCGGGCGAACCCGGCGAGCGCTGCTTGCTCTGCGCGAACAGGTCGGCGTTGACCGTCCACGGGCCGCGCTCGTAGCGCGCGCCGAGCGAGGCCACCTGGCGCGAGTAGAAGGGCAGGTCGCGGCCGGCGAACACGCCGGCCTTCGAGATCGCCTGCGTGTAGGTGTAGGTGGCCGACACCGACAGGCCCTTGAGCGCGGGGTTCAGGTCGCCCAGCTGGTAGCGCAGCCCCGATTCGATGCCGCGATGCCGGGTGGCGCCGAGGTCGGTCCAGGTGCCGTCGCCCACGATGGAGCGGGCCAGCTGCAGTTCCTTGTCGAAGTCGACGTTGAACAGCGTGAGCTCGCCGCTCAGGGCCTCGCCCTTGTAGTGCGTACCGATTTCGTAGGTGGTGGCCTTCTCGGGGTGCAGGCCGGAGGTCGACTGCGCAAGCTGCGCGTACTGCTGCGGCCCGAAGGACACGCCGGCGTTGGCGAACAGCGACCACTTCGCGTCCACGCGGTAGAGCACCGACAGCGTCGGCAGCACCTCGTTGGCATCGACCTTCGGGTTCAGCACGCCGGTGATCGTGCCGCCGGCCAGGTTGGTCACGTCGTTGAAGGTGCGGATCGATTCGTAGCGCACGCCGGGCGTGACGGTCCAGTTGCCGAAGTCGATCCGGTCGTCGATGTAGAAGGCGTGGGCGGTGGTGCCGCCGGCGCTGGTCTGGTAGACGTTCTGCGCCAGCGTGTTGGCGTCGAAGCCCACGCGCGGCCGGTAGTAGCTGCTGCGCGAGGCCACTTCCGAGCTGGCCTCCTTGAGGTAGCGGTAGCCCACGCTGACTTCCTGCACCACGCTGCCCGAGTCGATGAGGCGCGAGTAGCGCGGCTCGAGCGCGAAGGTGTGGTAGCTGCGCGGGGCCGCGGTCAGGCGGCGCTGGCCGGCGGTGGTGCCGCTGCCGTCCTGCTCGATGTGGCTGCCGCGGAAGGAGTCGGTGTAGTAGGTCAGCAGCTCGAACTTGTTGACGCCGTCGTTGTGCGTGTACTTGATCGAGCCGTCGGTGCGGCGGCCGGTGAAGTCGTCGAAGGGGCGGGTCGACTGGTACGGGTCGGCCGCGTACTGCGCGCTCGTCAGGCCGCCGGGCATGCTGCCGCTGCCTTCGAAGTGGTGCAGCGACAGCGCGATGTCGTCGGTCTTCGAGATGCGGTAGGCGCCCTTGAGCATCAGGTCGTCGATGTCGGTGCGGTCGTTGGCGGCGCGGTAGCCCTGGCCGTGCGTGCCCGAGTACAGCAGAGCGAGGCCCAGGCCCTTGTCGTTGGTGCCGCCGATGAACAGGTTGGGCGTGCTCTTGGTGCCGCCGCCGTGGCTCGCGCTCTCGACGCCCACGCTGGCCTCGCCCGCGAACTGCTGCGGGATCGCGCGGGTCACGAAGTTGATGATGCCGCCGACGTTCTGCGGCCCGAAGCGCACCGAGCCCGCGCCGCGCACCACGTCGACCGCCTCCAGGTTGCCCAGCGACAGCGGCGCCAGCGACAGCTGGGGCTGGCCGTAGGGCGCATAGGCCAGCGGCACGCCGTCGAGCAGGATGGTGGAGCGCGGCGACAGCCGCGAGGTCAGGCCGCGCACGCCGACGTTGAGCGAGACGTCGCTGCCGCCGGTGCCGTTGCTCTCCTGCACCTGCACGCCGGGGATCTGGCGCAGCACGTCGCGCACGTTGGCCGAGCCGCTCTCGCGGATCTGCTGGCGCTCGACGATGGTGCGCGCACCCGGGTGCTCGAGCACCTTGGTCTCGGTGGGCGTGCCCAGCCAGTCGCCGGTGACGGTGACCGCATCGAGCGAATCGTTGGCGCCGGCCGGCGGGGCGGTGGCGGCATCGGCCGCGAAGGCCTGGAAGCTGACGGGGAACAGCGCCATCACCAGGGCGGCGCACTTTCTCTTCTGGAACACGGGGACTCCTCGGGGTCGAACGATCAGGAAACAGGGGGGCGGCGCGCGTCGGCGGCCGCGGCCGCGGCGGGGCTCGGCGCGCGGCGGCGCCACCAGAGCCAGACGCCGGTGAAGCTCAGGCCGGCCAGCACCAGGCCCAGCAGCGCCGTGACGGCCTCGTGCAGCGGGCCGCCAAGCACGCCGGTGTGCAGCGGATAAATGATGGCCACCGCGCCGGAGCCGGTGTCCAGGTCCTGCCAGCGGCGCGTGGCCAGCACCTCGCCGGTCAGCGGATGCAGCCAGACCGAGCTGATGCCGTTGGGGTGCGGGTCGTCGGCGAGCCGGAAGCGCACCCGCAGCGGCCGGTCGGGGCCGGCCGGCACCTGCACGTAGCCGATGGGCTGGCCCGGGAACACCTGCTGGGCGCGCGCCACCAGCTCGTCCAGCGTCAGGTGGGGGCCCTGCGCCGGGCCCTTGGGCACCTTGGGCGGCTTGATTGGCGTCTGGCCGAGCGTGGCGGAAATGACGTCGCCCAGCGGCCGCCAGGCCATGTAGGCGCCGGTGAAGACCGAGACCGCGATCAGCAGGCCCAGCACCGCGCCGCCGGTGCGGTGCAGGTCGAACAGCCCGCGCAGCAGGCCGCGGTCGAGCGCGATGCGCAGCGAGGGCGGCCAGCGCCTGGGCCACCAGAGCACCAGCCCGGTGGCCAGCAGGAACAGGTAGGCCAGCGCGGTGAAGGCCAGCACGCCCTTGCCGGTGTCCTCGAGCAGCAGGCTGCTGTGGAGCTCGAACAGCAGGTTGTAGGCGCCCTCGTGCGTGCCGCGCCGCCCCTGCTCGGCGCCGGTCGCGGGGTCGAGGTAGAGCGTGCCGTCCCAGGGGCCGCGCACCAGCACCCACAGGGTCTCGCCGGGTTCGCGCGGGGGGCGCAGGGTCATGCGGGTCTTGGGCCCGAACTCGGCCACGATGCGCTGTCGCAGGGGCTCGAGCGGCAGCGCGGCCGCGCCCGCGGGGCTGGCGGCGGTGAAGAAGGCGGGGTGGGCCAGCCGGTCGAGCGGCAGCGCGACCACCAGCACGGCGCCGAGCAGTGCGGTGAGGCCGAGCAGGGGACCGAGGGTGAGGCCGATCCAGCGGTGAAGGCGAAGCCAGAGGCGTCTCAGGGGAGCGCGCGCCATGAAGCCAGGGACCGAAGTCCCGTCAAAAAGTCGTTGGCTGGCGCGCCGCGAGAGGCGCGTTGGCTGGGAGGTTGCCCGTCGGACAGGGCGCCGGGGTCGTGTAGGACCCGGCGCCGCGCCGCGCGAGGGCTCAGATTCTACGGGCGAGTTCGCCGGCCTTGCCGGTGTAGCTGGCCGGCGTCATGGCCAGCAGACGGTCTTTCTCGGCCTGCGGGATCTCGAGCGAGCGGATCAGCCCGTGCAGCGCCTCGGCCGTCACGGTCTTGCCGCGCGTGACTTCCTTGAGCTGCTCGTAGGCGCCCTGCACGCCGAAGCGGCGCATCACGGTCTGGATCGGCTCGGCCAGCACTTCCCACGAGGCGTCGAGGTCGTCGGCCAGCGACTCCTCGTTGATCTCCAGCTTGCCCAGGCCGGTGGCCAGGCTGGCATAGGCCAACGTCGCGTAGCCGAAGGCCACGCCGATGTTACGCAGCACCGTGCTGTCGGTCAGGTCGCGCTGCCAGCGGCTGATCGGCAGCTTCTCGCTCAGGTGGCGCAGCACCGCGTTGGCCAGGCCCAGGTTGCCTTCGGCGTTCTCGAAGTCGATCGGGTTGACCTTGTGCGGCATGGTCGACGAGCCGATCTCGCCCTTCTTCAGGCGCTGCTTGAAGTAGCCCAGGCTCACGTAGCCCCAGATGTCGCGCGAGAAGTCGATCAGGATGGTGTCGGCGCGGGCCACCGCGTCGAACAGTTCGGCCATGTAGTCGTGCGGCTCGATCTGGATGCTGTAGGGCTGGAAGGTCAGGCCCAGGCCCAGCGGGGCCGGCGTCTCGATGACCTTGCGGCTGAAGCTTTCCCAGTCGAACTCGGGCCAGGCGGCCAGGTGGGCGTTGTAGTTGCCCACCGCGCCGTTCATCTTGCCCAGCAGCTGCACGCCGGCGATCTGGTCGCGCGCCTTGGAAAGGCGCACCGCGACGTTGGCGATCTCCTTGCCGACGGTGGTCGGGCTGGCGGTCTGGCCGTGGGTGCGCGCCAGCATCGACACGTCGGCGAACTGGTGCGCCATCTCGCGCAGCTTGGCGACCAGGCCGTCGAGCGCGGGCAGCAGCACTTTTTCGCGCGCGGCCTGGATCTGCAGCGCGTGGCTGGTGTTGTTGATGTCCTCGCTGGTGCAGGCGAAGTGCACGAACTCGGCCGCGCTCAGCAGCTCGGGCCGGGCTTCGAAGCGCGACTTGATCCAGTACTCGACCGCCTTCACGTCGTGGTTGGTGGTCTTCTCGATCTCCTTGATGGCCAGCGCGTCGGCCTCGGAGAAGTTGGCGACCAGGCCCATCAGGTACTTGCGGGCACCGGGCGTGAGCGGCTTGAACTCGGCAAAGCCGCAGTCCGACAGGGCGATGAACCAGGCCACCTCGACCTGCACGCGACGGTGCATGTAGCCCTGTTCGCTCATCAGGGGGCGCAGCGCGGCCAGCTTGGCGGCGTAGCGGCCGTCGAGGGGGGAAAGGGCGGAAACGGTGGAGAAGCTCATGGGCCCAATTTTAGGCGGGCCGCCGCCGGGCCTACTCGGCCGCGGCTTTGAAGAAGGCGATGCGCTCGGCCGTGGCCGGGTGGGTGGCGAAGGCCATGCCGATCGAGCCGCCCTGGGCGCGGCCGCCCGGCTGCGTGCCACGCCAGCGCTCGATGGCCTCGAAGAAGCCCGCCATGGCGCGCGGCGAGATGCCGGCCGCGCGCATCAGCCGCACCGATTCCTCGTCGGCCTCGCGTTCGGCATCGCGCGAATAGCCCAGCGTGGCCAGCAGCACCGGCGCGGTGCCGATCAGCGTGCCGAAGTCGCCGAAGGCCACCGAGACCGCGAAACCGACCGCCGAGGCCTGGACCAGCTGGCGCATGGTGTGGCGCAGCCGCACATGGCCGAACTCGTGGGCCAGCACGCCCAGCACCGCGTCGTCGTCGCCCGGCAGCAGCTGCACCAGCGCGTCGGTGAGCACGATGGTGCCGCCCGGCAGCGCCAGCGCGTTGGGGCCCAGCGCCTTGTCGCGGCCCTGGCGGAACTGCAGGTTCCAGGGCGGCGCGCCCTCGGGGTGCGCGGCCTCGACCATGCGGGTGAAGGCGCGCTGCAGGCGTTCCTGGTCGGCCACGGGCAGCGCGCTCGGGCGCAGCATGGTGTCGTCGAGCTGGGCCAGCGTCCGGGTGCCGATCAGCGCATCGACCCGGTGCGGCACCAGGGCCGTCACGCCGCGCGCCGCCCAGGGCAGGCCCCACTGGTACATCGCGCCCACGGCGGCCAACAGCAGGAGCAGCCCCACGGCCACGCCGCGCCAGCTCTGCTGCGCGCGCACCACGCGGCTTTCGGTCGCGCCCACCTGCTGCGCGACCCAGGCGTCCCATTGCGCCACGTCCTGCGCCTGCAGGCTGGCGCCGCCGGGCAGCGCCAGCAGCCGGCCGCCGTGGCGCGTGCGTTCGGGCCAGCGCAGGCCGGCCAGCGGCACGGCGAAGGGCGTGGCCGCGCCGTCCCCGAGCGGCGTGACCTGCAACCGCGCACCGGCGATGGCCAGGCGCGCGCGCTGGGGCCTGCTGCTGAGGCCATCGAAATAGCGCGCCTCCAGCGCCTCGCTCACGGCGTTCAGAGGCCGATGTCCATGCCGAACAGGTCGGCCGCCATGTCGCCGACCGCCGCCGGGTTCTCCTGGCTGCCGGTGCGCGTGAGGGCGTCGAGCGAGCCGCGGGTCTCGAGCGTCACGGCCTCCAGGCGCGCGCGCCGCGTGTGGACCACGGCGAAGGGCCAGTACAGGCCCAGCGTGAGGAAGATCAGCAGGAAGTTCTTCAGCTGCAGGCCGATGTAGGGGCCGAGCTTCATCTGGCTGTCGAAGCGCAGCACCGGGTTGCCGGTGGCCGACCAGAACAGGTTCTGCAGCCGCACCTGCAAATAGGACTGGGGCAGGATGTTGAACAGCAGCACGCCGCCGATCGCGAACAATCCCAGCAGCGTGAGGATGGCGGCGCTGGCCCCGGCCTTGCGGCCGATCAGCCCGAGCGAGGCGAAGAGCCCGAAGACCAGCGCCATGCCGACCAGGGCGAGCAGGCCCAGCCCGAGCATGCGCAGGAAGACGCCGTAGACGCTGCCGGCCCTGGCCGTGAGCCGCGTCTGCAGGCCGCCGAGCGTGAAGTGGTCGTGCTGGTAGCGGCGCAGTTTCCAGAGGAAGAAGGGAAAGCTGGCCGCGAAGGCCAGCATGCCGAAGCCGATCAGGCCCGACGCCAGCGGCGAAGGCTCCCGGCTGCCGGGGTCCACCGTCAGGCCGGCGAGGGCCAGCGGCAGGATGGCCAGCATCAGCGGCGGCAGCATCGCGCCATAGGCGCCGGCCCGGTCGCCCGCGAAGTGGAAGCGCAGCCCGCGCCAGCTCGTGTTGGCCAGCCGGAAGCGCAGCGAGGCGTGGAACAGCGCCGGCCACAGGCCCACGAAGGCCACGGCCGCCAGCAGCTCCGCCCAGCCCGAGAAGGCGCCGGCCACCAGGTAGGCGATCAGGAAGGTCCCGGCGATCAGCGTGCCGCGCAGCATCCGCGCCGGCTCGCCATGGAAGTCGAGCGCATCGCCGCCGACCCAGGTGTTGGCGTAGAAGTATTTGAGCTTGCGCACCTTGGCCCAGGGCAGGTAGATCCCCAGGGTGACCACGGTCAGCAGCAGGTTGACGATCCAGATCCGGAAGTACTCGCTGCCGCTGGCCGTGAAGCGCACGGGGTGGCGTTCGGGGGCCGTGGCGGCCGCTGTGTCGATGTCCATGGCTTTTTTCGCTCCCTCGTTGGTGATGCGCCACGATTCTGCACGCGCGGTCGCCCGCGGTCGCCAAGGCGCGCGGCACGGCGCGGCCTCACACTAGAATCAAAGCGCTACAGAACGAGGATTCCCCGAGGGGGGAAAGAGAGAGAGACCCAATGAAACTGATCGGATCTGCCGCCAGTCCCTACGTGCGCAAGGTGCGGGTGGTCATGGCCGAAAAGCGGCTCGACTATCAGTTCGCCATCGAGGATGTCTGGTCGGCGGACACTGCCATCGCCAGTTCCAATCCGCTGGGCAAGGTGCCTTGCCTGGTGATGGAAGGCGGCGAAGCCATGTTCGATTCGCGCGTGATCGTCGAGTACCTGGACACGATGTCGCCGGTCGGCAAGCTGATCCCGCAGCAGAGCCGCGAGCGCGCCGAGGTCAAGACCTGGGAGGCGCTGGCCGATGGCGTGATGGACGCCGGCGTGCTGCTGCGCCTCGAAGCCACCTGGGCGCACCGCGCCGAAGGCGAGCGCAGCCAGGCCTGGATGGACCGCCAGCGCGGCAAGGTCGTGGCCGGCATCGCCGCCATGGCCAAGGGCCTGGGCGACAAGCCCTTCTGCAGCGGCATCCACCTGAGCCTGTCGGACATCTCGGTGGGCTGCGCGCTGGGCTGGATCGAGTTCCGCTTCCCCGAGATCGACTGGCGCGGCCAGCACGCCAACCTGGCGAAGCTGCAGGACAAGCTGATGCTGCGCCCCAGCTTTGCCGAAACCAAGCCCTGAGCACGCCGCTGCCTCGGACATGGAAAAAAGCGCCGCGAGGCGCTTTTTTCATGGGCGGTCGTGTTGCGCTCAGGCCGCTTCGCGCTCGCCCTGCGGGTGGCGCCACTTGGCCAGCAGCGCGGTCCAGCGCGTGCGCGCGGCCGCCAGGTTGCGCTCCTTCACGTGGCCGTAGCCGCGGATCTGCTCGGGCAGCTTCGCGATCTCCAGCGCCACGTCGTGGTTGGCGGCGTTCAGGCCGGCGATCACTTCCTCGATGCTGGCGCGGTACTCGCCGATCAGCGCGCGCTCGGTCTTGCGTTCCTCGGTGCGGCCGAAGATGTCGAAGGCCGTGCCGCGCAGGCCCTTGAGCTTCGCCAGCAGCTTGAAGCCGGTCAGCATGGCCGGGCCGAACTTCTGCTTCTGCAGCTCGCCCTTGGCGTTCTTCTTGGCGATGATCGGCGGCGCCAGGTGGTAGTTGAGCTTGAAGTCGCCTTCGAACATGCCGTTGACGCGGTCGAGGAAGCTGCGGTCGGTGTGCAGCCGCGCGACTTCGTACTCGTCCTTGTAGGCCATCAGCTTGAACAGGTAGCGCGCCACCGATTCGCTCACCGTGGCCTTGCCCACCGCCGCCGTCTCGGCCTGCTGCACCTTGGCGACGAAGGCCCGGTATTGCTCCGCATAGGCGGCGTTCTGGTAGGCCGTGAGGAACTCGACGCGGCGCTTGACCAGGCCGTCGACCGTCTCGCGCTTCTTGAACTCGATCACCTGGCCCGGCGACACCAGCTTCTGCACCGAGCCCAGGTCGTTCGCCGCGCGGCGGCCCCATTCGAAGGCCGTCTTGTTGTTCTCGATCGCGACGTTGTTGAGCTCGATCGCGCGCATCAGCGACGCGTACTCGAGCGGCAGCCAGCCCTTCTGCCAGGCGTAGCCCAGCAGCATCGGGTTGGCGTAGAGGCTGTCGCCCATCAGCGAGACCGCGGCGGCATCGGCGTCGAAGCTGCCCAGGCCGTCCAGGCCCACGATGCGGGCGATCTGGTTGGCGCAGTCGTCCTGCGGGTTCTGCCAGTTGGGGTTGCGCACGAAGGCGGCGGTCGGCGTGCTGTGGCTGTTGAGCGCCACGTGCGTGCGGCCTTCGAGCATGCGGGCCAGCGTCTCGGCGTTGACCGCCACCAGCGGGTCGGCCGCCAGGATCAGGTCGGCCGCCGCGGTGCCCACGCGCGTGGTGCGGATCGCGGCCTGCGATTCGCCGATCAGCGCGTGGCTCCAGGTCGCGCCGCCCTTCTGCGCCAGGCCGGCCGCGTCCTGCGTGACGATGCCCTTGCCCTCGATGTGCGCGGCCATGCCCAGCAGCTGGCCGATGGTGATCACGCCGGTGCCGCCGACGCCCGCCACCACCACGCCCCAGACCTGGTCGCGCGCGAGCTGCGGCACGGCCGGCTCGGGCAGCGGGCCCAGTTCGAAGGGCGAGTTGGCCTTGTTCTTGGCCTTCTTCTTGAGCGCGCCGCCCTCGACCGTGACGAAGCTCGGGCAGAAGCCCTTGAGGCAGCTCATGTCCTTGTTGCAGCTGCTCTGGTTGATGGTGCGCTTGCGGCCGAATTCGGTCTCCAGCGGCTCCACCGACAGGCAGTTGCTCTGCACGCTGCAGTCGCCGCAGCCTTCGCACACCAGCTCGTTGATCACCACGCGCTTGGCCGGGTCGACGGCGGTGCCCCGCTTGCGGCGGCGGCGCTTCTCGGTCGCGCAGGTCTGGTCGTAGATGATCGCGGTGGTGCCCTTGATCTCGCGGAACTCGCGCTGGATCTCGTCGAGCAGGTCGCGGTGCTTGATCTCGGGATCGCCCGCCACCTTCACGCCCTCGTACTTCTCGGGCTCGTCGGTGACGATCACGATCTTCGCCGCGCCTTCGGCCTGCAGGCTCTGCGCGATCTGCAGCACCGAGTGGCCCTCGGGGCGCTCGCCCACGGTCTGGCCGCCGGTCATGGCGACCGCGTCGTTGTAGAGGATCTTGTAGGTGATGTTCACGCCGGCCGCGATGCTCTGGCGGATCGCGAGCAGGCCGCTGTGGAAGTAGGTGCCGTCGCCCAGGTTGGCGAAGATGTGCTGGTCGGTGGTGAAAGGCTGCTGGCCCATCCATGGCACGCCCTCGCCGCCCATCTGCGTGAAGCCGATGGTGCTGCGGTCCATCCAGGTCGCCATGTAGTGGCAGCCGATGCCGCCCAGCGCGCGCGAGCCCTCGGGCACCACGGTGCTGGTGTTGTGCGGGCAGCCCGAGCAGAACCAGGGCAGGCGGTCGGCGCCCTGCACGCCGCCGAGCTTGAGCACGTCCATCGAGCGCTCCTTGGCCTCGAGGATCGCGAGCTGGGCGTCGATGCGCGCGCGCATGTCGGCACCGGCCTGCTCGAACAGGCCGGTCTTCTTGAGGCGCTGCACGATGGCTTTGGCGATCAGCGCCGGGTTCAGGTCGGCGTTGGCGCGCAGCAGCGTGTGCGAGGTCGGGTTGGGCATCGACCATTCGCCGCCGGAGTAGCCGTCAGCGCCCGCGACCAGGCCTTCGTCGAACTTGCCGACCACGTTGGGGCGCACGTCCGAGCGCCAGTTGTAGAGCTCTTCCTTGAGCTGGTACTCGATGACCTGGCGCTTCTCCTCGACCACCAGGATCTCCTGCAGGCCGGTGGCGAACTGGCGCGTGAGCTGGGCCTCGAGCGGCCACACCACGCCGACCTTGTGCAGCCGGATGCCCAGCTGGCGGCAGGCCGCGTCGTCCAGGCCCAGGTCGATCAGCGCCTGGCGCGTGTCGTTGAAGGCCTTGCCGCTGGCCATGATGCCGAAGCGGTCGTTGGGGCCTTCGATCACGTTATGGTTGAGCTTGTTGGCGCGGATGTAGGCCAGCGCGGCGTACCACTTGTAATGCATCAGCCGCGCTTCCTGGTCCAGCGCATGGTCGGGCCAGCGGATGTGCAGGCCGCCGGGCGGCATCTCGAAGTCGGTGGGGATGACGATCTCGACGCGCTCGGGGTCGATCATCGCGGTGGCGCTGGACTCGACGATCTCCTGGATCGTCTTCATGCCCGACCACACGCCCGAGAAGCGGCTCATGGCGAAGGCGTGGATGCCCAGGTCCAGGATCTCCTGCACGTTGGTGGGGAAGAACACCGGCGTGCCGCAGGCCTTGAAGATGTGGTCGCTCTGGTGCGCGGCCGTGCTGCTCTTGGAGATGTGGTCGTCACCGGCGACGGCGATCACGCCGCCGAACTCGGTGGTGCCCGCCATGTTGGCGTGCTTGAAGACGTCGGAGCAGCGGTCCACGCCCGGGCCCTTGCCGTACCAGATGCCAAACACGCCGTCGAACTTGTTGGTGCCTTGGGGCGAGAAGCCCAGCTGCTGCGTGCCCCACAGCGCGGTGGCGGCGAGCTCTTCGTTCACGCCCGGCTGGAACACGATGTTCTGCGCCTTGAGGTACTTGCTGGCTTTCCACAGCGCCTGGTCGTAGCCGCCCAGCGGCGAGCCGCGGTAGCCGCTGATGAAGCCGGCGGTGTTCTTGCCGTTCTGCTGGTCCCGCAGGCGCTGCAGCATCGGCAGCTTCACGAGGGCCTGCACCCCGCTCATGAAGGCGCGGCCGTAATCGAGGCTGTATTTGTCGTCGAGCGTTACCGTCTCGAGTGCTTTGCGGATGTGCTCGGGCAGCGGGGCATTCATCGTCTTGTCTCCTGGTGGCATGGCCTTGTGGGCCTGGCTGGTGGGTCTGTGCCCGGGTAGGGCATGGACCCCATGGTGCACGCAAAGTGTATGCCTGCACAACCGACAGGTGTTTGCTTTCTACGCCCTTCAAACGACCATTTGGGGAAGATTCTTTCTTAGAATCGACGTAAATGGAAAGCCTCGACAAGTTTGATCTCGCCATCCTGCAAGAACTGCAGGCCGACGGCCGCCTCACCAACGCCGAGCTGGCCCAGCGCGTGGGCCTGTCGGCCGCGCCCTGCTGGCGCCGGGTGCGGGCGCTGGAGGAAGCCGGCTTCATCAAGGGCTACCGCGCCGAGATCGACCGCCACAAGATCGGGCTGGGCGTGCTCGCCTTCGTGCGCGTCGACACCGAGCGCGTGACCCACGAGGCCACGCGCAAGCTGGAGGACGCGATCCGCAAGATGCCCGAGGTGGTGGCCTGCCACTACATCAGCGGCACCGGCACCTTCGAACTGCAGGTGGTGGCCCAGGACCTCGACGGCTTCTCGACCTTCGCCCGCCAGCAACTGATGAACCTGCCCAACGTGAAGGACCTGCACACCAGCTTCTCGCTGGGAGAGGTGAAGGCGAGCCATGCGTTGCCGCTGGGGCACCTGGCTTTGAAGAAGTGAGGGGATCGGACCGGCGGAGCCGCTCGTCATTTACTTGTCAAGCAAACGATGCGCTTGCAAATTGTTGATTCATATGGGTTTTATAGGTGAATGGCGGGGCCTGAAGACGCACTCCATCAAATACCCATCAAGCAAAATTTGGACGGGCCTCAGGCCCATTCCGGCACGTATTTGCGCAGCTTGGACGCAGCATCCGGGTCCATCAGCCGGATCACGCCTGCTTCCAGCGCTTCCTTGAGCAGGCGGGACGCCGTCGCGCTGTTCCTGGGGTCGATGCCGAAGCGCTCCCTGAGCGAGGTGTTGGTCATGGCCTCCCGCTGCACGTGGCGCAGACATGCATGCAGGTAGACCGCCCGAATGCGATCGGCTTTCGTCATCTTGGTCAGGGGCATCGGGGCAAACAAGATGCTGCGCATCGAATCGCCCACCACGTCGAACGACGGCGCCGGCAACTGGTAGAACTCGGTTTCGAAGACAACCTTGTCGACCCCGCTGCCACGCTCCTCACAGATGCCGATGCGGCGCATCAGCGATGCCAGCGCTTCGTTGCGCGAACGTGGCGGGTGGTCCAGCAACCGGTTCGTGTCCACCAGCGGCGGGCCCGGATTGGTGATCTCCATGCGATCCGAGAAGATCTCCACCATCGGCCCGCTTCCGGTCACCGACAAATCCTGGTGAATCAGTGCATTGGCGACCAGCTCGCGAATCGCCAGCTCGGGATACATCGGCACCGTCTTGCGCAAGGCCTGGCCGATCATCTCGTTGCTCGGCAACAAGCCATTGATGAAGCCGATCAGGCCCTCGAAGCCGGCCGCGTAGCCGCGGTTGCCCTCCTGCTCCCGCAAGGTCTGTACCCGGCCGACGCCGTTGTACGCAATGACCCGCACGGCCTTGCGCTGCAGCCGCCCGAAATCCGAAAGGCGCCGTGCAAACAGCATGGCGCCGAGATTGCGAATGCTCCATGTGCCGCCGTCTTCGCGCTCGATCAGATGGTCTTCGTTCAAGGCCTGAAGGATCGCGTCCCTGCCGTTGGGCAGGGGCCGTCCCAGCAGTTCGAAGTAGGCCGGGTAGTCGAGCAGCGCCACGGTCTCGTCCGCGCTCAAGCGCTGCGCGGCCGTCAGGAGTTCAAAGGGCACGGCGTCCAGGATGCGCCACAGCTCACGTTCCTTTTCCTGGAAGTCCTTGAGCCTCTTTTTGTATGAACCGATGCGGATGTGCTCGGTGCCGGCGAACTGCACAGGGTGACGCACCGCACGCGACAGTTCCAGCAGCACCACGCGCATGCCGTCGATGTCGATCGCATGGAATCGAAAGTCGATCTTTGGCGAGAGCTGCCGCAACAGCCAGCTCTCCAACTCCTCGTTGCCGATGCGGCAGGCTGCCGGGTCGAATGTCGTTCCGACGATGGCATGCGCAAGATCTTCGATGCCCCAGACCACATAGGCTTGTGCCTTGCCCTCCAGCGCCGCCGAATTTGCGAGTGCCGAGATGTACTCCCCGATGTCCTGCGGATCGGCCTTGCTCTGCTTGAATTGGAGCCAGCCGGTCTCTCTGGGCAAGGCCGCGAGTTCGTGCACCACGCTGCGCCAATAGTCTTCGTCGCGAATCACGTGCTCTCCTTCGTCGCGCGGCAACTGCGATCCGCGCCCGAGCCCCGCAGATGCATGTCCTGCACTCCCCGTCCGCAGCGGCGAGCTTCTCGCCGATCAGCCCTGGGGCGTTGGCTTCGGGGTGTTGTCATGGGGGCGATTGTCGGGCCACCCCACAATTGTCGGGCCACAATAGCCCACCCGATGCCACCCATCTCCCCCGAAGAAACACCCCTCTCCCCGCCGCGCGCCAAGCCTGCGCGCGTCGGGCCTTTCGAGCCGCTGAAGCTGCCGGTCTTCCGCATGCTGTGGAGCACCTGGCTGCTGGCCAACGTCTGCATGTGGATGAACGACGTGGCGGCCGCGTGGATGATGACCACGCTGACCACCACGCCGATCTGGGTCGCGCTGGTGCAGTCGGCCTCCACGCTGCCGGTGTTCCTGCTGGGCCTGCCCAGCGGGGCGCTGGCCGACATCCTCGACCGGCGGCGCTGGCTGATGGCCACGCAGTTCTGGCTGGCGGGCGTGGCGGTGGTGCTGTGCATCGCGGTGGCGCTCGACATGATGAGCGCGCCGCTGCTGCTGGCGCTGACCTTCGCCAACGGGATCGGGCTGGCGCTGCGCTGGCCGGTGTTCGCGGCCATCGTGCCCGAGCTGGTGCCGCGGCCGCTGCTGCCGGCCGCGCTGGGGCTCAACGGCATCGCGATGAACGCCTCGCGCATCGTCGGCCCGCTGGTGGCCGGCGCGCTGATCGCCAGCGCGGGCACGCTGTGGGTCTTCGTGCTCAATGCCGTGATGTCGGTGGCCTCGGGCTTCATCGTGCTGCGCTGGCGGCGCGAGCACACGCCCAATCCGCTGGGCCGCGAGAAGCTGATCAGCGCGATGCGCGTGGGCGTGCAGTTCGTGCGCCAGTCGCTGCGCATGCGCGCGGTGCTGGTGCGCATCTCGATCTTCTTCCTGCACTCGACCGCGCTGCTGGCCCTGCTGCCGCTGCTGGCGCGCGGCCTCGAGGGCGGCGGCGCCGGCACCTTCACGCTGCTGCTCGCGGCCATGGGCTCGGGCGCGATCAGCGCGGTGCTGGTGATGCCGCGGCTGCGCCAGGCCTATGTGCGCGACCAGCTGGTGCTGCGCGGCGCGCTGCTGCAATCGGCCGCGACCGCGGTGATGGCGGTCGCGCCCAACACCTGGGTGGCGGTGCCGGCCATGTTCTTCGGCGGCGCGGCCTGGATCACGGTGGCGAACTCGCTGTCGGTGTCGGCGCAGCTCGCGCTGCCCGACTGGGTGCGCGCGCGCGGCATGTCGATGTTCCAGATGTCGATCATGGGCGCCAGCGCCTTCGGGGCGGCGCTCTGGGGCCAGATCGCCACCGTGAGCTCGCTGCAGGCCAGCCTGCTGATCGCGGCCGTCACCGGCGTGCTGATGATGGGCGCGGCACTGCGCTACGTGGTCGACGGCGGCGTCGACGACGACGTGAGCCCGGCCGCGCCGGGCTGGGCCGACGTGCCGCCGCATGCGCCGCCCGGCGAGGGGCGGCTGGTGATCATGGTCGAGTACCTGATCGATCCGGCGCGCGCCGCGGCCTTCCAGGAGGTGATGCAGCAGACGCGCCGCACGCGCCTGAGCGAGGGCGCGATCGGCTGGGAGCTGCTGCACGACATCGCCGAGCCGGGCCGCTACGTCGAGGAGATCGTCGACGAGTCCTGGACCGGCCACCTGCGCCGCTTCCACCGCGCCACCGCGGCCGACCTGGCGCTGCGCGAGCGCCGGCTGGCCTTCCACCTGGGCGACGGCCCGCCGGTGGTGAAGCGCTTCGTCGTCCGCCGCTGAGCACGCGCGCAGGGGCCTGCTGCGCCCCCGATCCCGCACCTGCGCTCCTCACCGCACCGGCGTGCGGCGCCGGTCCCCGATGCAGGCCCGGTGCGCTGCTGCATTCCATAAATTGACCACTCGTACAAGTATTGGGGCGGGCGGTGCACCGCTTCGAGTCGCCATACCCGGTCTGCACTCCTTTTTTCCCTGGGAGAATCCCGAATTTCCGGCCCGGCCTTTGCTCAGGGTTAGTCGCTACCCCTATTACTATTGACCACTCGGATAATTTTGATTCCCCACCCACAAGAGGAACGCCGCCCATGACGACACGCTTGCGCACGCGCTACTGGTCCGACCTGACCAGCGAAGAGTTTTCCCGCCTCGACCGCGAACGGCTGATCGCCGTGCTGCCCGTGGGCGCGACCGAGCAGCATGGGCCGCACCTGCCGATGTCGACCGACACCGCCACCATCGACGGCATGGTTCGGGCGACGATTCCCTACCTGCCCGACGACCTGCCGGTGCTGTTCCTGCCCACCGTGGCCTACGGCAAGAGCAACGAACACTCGCGCTACCCGGGCACGCTGACCGTGTCGGCCGCCACGCTGATCGCGCTGTGGAAGGACATCGGCGCCTGCGTGGCCAAGGCCGGCGTGCGCAAGCTGGTGCTCTACAACAGCCATGGCGGCCAGATGGGCGTGATGGACATCGTGGGGCGCGATCTGCGCG
Source organism: Variovorax sp. J2P1-31 (assembly GCF_030317215.1). Classification (NCBI taxonomy): domain Bacteria; kingdom Pseudomonadati; phylum Pseudomonadota; class Betaproteobacteria; order Burkholderiales; family Comamonadaceae; genus Variovorax; species Variovorax sp. J2P1-31. Next base: position 183,197 of record NZ_JASZYA010000004.1, on the reverse strand, counting down.
AGGAGCACGACATGATGGTCGTGTCCGCCAACTGGTACACGCTGGGCCTGCCCGAAGGCCTGTTCACCGCGCACGAAGGCCGGCATGGCGTGCATGCCGGCGACCTCGAGAGCTCGGTGATGCTGCACCTGACGCCCGACGACGTGCAGTCCGACAAGTTCCAGAACTTCCACTCGATGACGGAGGACCTGGCCCGCGAGAACAAATTCCTTTCGATCACGCCCACCGGCAAGCTCGGCTGGCAGATGCACGACATCAACCCCGCGGGCGCGGCCGGCGACGCCACGCGCGCCACCGCCGAGAAGGGCGCGGCCGTGCTCGACCACGTGGGCCGACGCTTCGTCGAGCTGCTGCAGGAGGTCGACCGCTTCCCGCTCTCGCGCCTGGACAACGTTCCCGCATGGCGCTGAGCATGGACGCATCCGCCACCCCCGCCGCCACGCCGCCGCTGGTCAGCCTGCGCAACGTCGGCAAGCGCTTCGCCAACGGCACGCTCGCGCTGCAGGGCATGACGCTCGACTGCGGCGAGCACGACTTCATCAGCTTCCTCGGCCCCTCGGGCTGCGGCAAGAGCACGGCCCTGCGGCTGATCGCCGGCCTCACGCGCGCGAGTTCGGGCGAACTGAACTGGTCGCGCGAGAACTCCAGCGGCAGCAAGAGCGACCGCGAACTGGGCTTCGTGTTCCAGGAGCCCACGCTCATGCCCTGGGCCAAGGTCTTCGACAACGTCTGGCTGCCGCTCAAGCTGGCCGGCATGAGCCGCGACGCGGCCGCGCCGGTGGTCGAGCAGGTGCTGGAGATGGTGGGCCTGTCGCGCTTCGCCGACGTCTATCCGCGCGAGCTCTCGGGCGGCATGAAGATGCGGGTGTCGATCGCGCGCGCGCTGGTCACCCATCCGCGCCTGCTGCTGATGGACGAGCCCTTCGCCGCGCTCGACGAGATGACCCGCATCAAGCTCAACAACGACCTGCTGGCGATCTGGCGCGAGCACCGCTTCTCGGTGATCTTCGTGACCCACAGCGTCTACGAGTCGGTCTATCTGTCGAACCGCATCGTCGTGATGGCGGCGCGCCCGGGCCGCGTGATCGACGAGATCCGCATCGACGAGCCCTACCCGCGCGGCGAAGCCTTCCGCACCTCGAGCCGCTACAACGCCCACTGCACCGCAGTGTCGCAATCCCTGCATGGAGCCCTGCATGGCATCGACATCGATCATTGAGCCCGGCGTGGCCCTCCAGGACGGCGACGCCACCTCCGCCGATGCGCTGCGCGCGCGCGACGAGCGCCTGCGCCGGCGCGAGCGCACGCTGCGCATCGTGGTGCCCATCGCCGTCGTGGCGCTGCTGCTGATCGTGTGGGAAGCGCTGGTGCGCATCAACAACGTGCCGCACTACATCATCCCCGCGCCCACGCTGATCCTCAGCACGCTGTTCGACAACTGGGGCACGCTGTCGAGCGCGCTGTGGTTCACGGTCAAGCTCACGTTGCTGGCGCTGCTCGCGGCCATCGTGGGCGGCGTGCTGCTGGCGATCGCCTTCGCGCTGTTCAAGTGGGTCGAGATCGGGTTGTTCCCGATCGCGGTGATCCTGCAGGTCACGCCGATCATCGCGATCGCGCCGCTGATCCTGATCTATGTGTCGAGCACCACCGCGGCCCTGCTGCTGTGTGCCTGGATCGTGGCCTTCTTCCCGATCCTGTCGAACACCGTGATCGGCCTCAAGAGCGCCGACAGCAACCTGCGCGACCTGTTCCAGCTCTACAAGGCCTCGCCCTGGCAGACCTTCCGCTACCTGCTCGCGCCCAGCGCGCTGCCCTACTTCATGGCGGGCCTGAAGATCGCGGGTGGCCTGAGCCTGATCGGCGCGGTGGTGGCCGAGTTCACGGCCGGCACCGCGGGCCGCGAGACCGGCCTGGCCTCGCGCATCCTCGAGTCCAGCTTCCGCACCGAGATCCCGATGATGTTCGCCGCGCTGCTGCTGGTGTCGCTGCTGGGCATCGTGATCTTCCTGGTGTTCGCGGCGCTGTCGCGGCTGGTGCTCGGCCATTGGCACGAGAGCGAGATGCGGAGGGAGCGATGAGCACCACGACCACCGTCGACTGGGCCGCGGTCCGCGCCGACCTGCAGGGCCTGAACCTGATCGACGCGCCGGGCCAGCGCCGGCAGCTCTCGCGCGACTTCTACTGGTACAGCCCGATCCTCACGGCGCAACTGGCCGACTGCCTGGCCGATCTGGTGGTCAAGGTCAGCACCGAGGACGACGTGCGCCAGGTCTGCGCGGTGGCCGCCAAGTGGAAGCTGCCGCTGACCGTGCGCGGCGGCGGCACCGGCAACTACGGCCAGTGCGTGCCGCTGCACAACGGTCTGGTGCTCGACGTCACGCAGATGTGCCGCGTGCTCGCCATCGACGACGGCCGGGTGCGGGTGCAGGCCGGCGCGCGCATGCACGACATCGAGCAGGCCGTGGCCGAGACCGGCCAGGCGCTGCGCATGTGGCCCTCGACCTGGCACGTGGCCTCGATCGGCGGCTTCATCTCGGGCGGCTTCGGCGGCATCGGCTCGGTGCGTCACGGCATCCTGCGCGACCCCGGCAACATGCTGCGCGCGCGCGTCATGACGGTGGAGCGCGAGCCGCGCATCATCGAACTGCAGGGCGACGAGATCCAGCAGGTGCAGCATGCCTTCGGCACCAACGGCGTGATCCTCGACGTCGAGGTCGCGCTGAGCCCGGCCATCGAATGGGTGCACTGCACCGCGCTGTTCGACAGCTACCGCGGCGCGCTCGACTTCAGCGTGGCCGCGAGCACGCCCGAGATCGACCTGTTCCTGCTGTCGACCGTCGAGGCGCGCTTCTCGCCCTACTACGTGCAGATGGGCGCGCTGTTCCCGCCCGACCGGCATGCGGCCTTCACCATGGTGGCGCCGGAATCCATGGAACGCTTCCGTGCGCTGGTGGCAGCCCACGGCGGCACCGTCTCGCTGGCCGGCACCGAGGCCGAACTGGTGGCGCGCGGCCTGCCGCCGGCCTACGAGTGCGCCTTCAACCACACGACGCTGCAGGCGCTCAAGGTCGACCGCAGCTGGACCTACCTGCAAGTCGCCTATGCACAGCCCTTCGACCCGGCCGTGGTCGACCGCCACCTCGCGCTGTTCGGCGACGAGGTGCTGCAGCACCACGACTTCGCGCGCGCCGGCGGCGCCTACGGCACCTTCGGCATCCTGCTGGTGCGCTGGAAGGACGAGGCCCACCAGTACGCCGTGATGCGCGAGATCGAGTCGCAGGGCGGCTGCCTGATCTTCAACCCGCACGTCTACACCATCGAGGACGGCGGCATGAAGGCCATCGACGACCAGCAGATCGAATTCAAGAAGCGCAGCGACCCGATGGGCCTGATGAACCCCGGCAAGACCCGCGGCTGGACCCCGGAGATGGCGCGCGACGCCTGAGCTTTTCTTCGTTCCCAAACACCCCACACAAGGCATTCCCATGCGACTCCAAACCCCCTTCATCGCACGCGCACTGCTGACGACGCTGCTCGCCGGCACGGCCTTCGCCGCCCTCGCGCAGGACAAGGTCGTGCTCGCCACCAACTGGCGCGCCCAGCCCGGCCACGGCGGCTTCTACCAGGCGCTGGCCGACGGCACCTACAAGAAGTTCGGCCTCGACGTCGAGATCCAGCAGGGCGGTCCGCAGGTCAACAACCGGCCGATGCTGCCGGCCGGCAAGATCGACTTCCTCATGACCGGCAACCTGCTGATGGCCTTCGACAACATCAAGCAGAAGGTGCCGACGGTGGTGGTCGCGGCCTACTTCCAGAAGGACCCGCAGGCCATCATCGCGCACCCGGGCCAGGGCTTCGAGAAGTTCGCCGACCTGGCCAAGGCCAAGACCGTGCTGCTCGCCAAGGACGGCCAGATCAGCTACTGGCAGTGGATGAAGAAGGCCTACGGCATGCGCGACGAGCAGGTGCGCCCCTACAACTACAGCCTGTCGCAGTTCCTGGCCGACAAGCAGTCGGTGCAGCAGGCCTATGCCACCTCGGAGCCCTTCGCGGTCGAGAAGCAGGCGGGCTTCAAGCCGGTGGTGCTGTCGCTGGCCGACGCGGGCTGGTCGACCTACGGCATGGTGATCGAGACGCGCCAGGACCTGGTCAAGAACAAGCCCGACCTGGTGCGCCGCTTCGTCGAGGCCACCAACATCGGCCACTACAACTACCTCTACGGCGACCGCAAGGCGGCCGACGCGATGATCCAGAAGATCAACCCGGACATCAGCGAGGACTACATCGAGAAGTCGATCCCGGTGCTGCGCGCGCACATGGACGTGGGCGATGCCCCCACCAAGGGCATCGGCGCCATCAGCGACGCGCGCATGAAGGACTTCTACGACAAGACCGTCGAGGCCGGCCTCTACAAGCCGACCGACTTCAACTACAAGGACGCCTACACCACCCAGTTCGTCAACAAGGGCACCGGGCTGGACATCCGCAAGGCGCTGGTCAAGTAGCCATGCTCGAACGCATCCTGACGGTGCGCGTCGCGCGCATCGCACGGCAGACGCCGGAGATCCTGTCCTTCGAGTTCACGCACCCGCTGGGCCGCGCCTTGCCGGCCTACCAGGCCGGCGCGCACATCGACGTGCACACGCCCGGCGGCTTCATGCGCCAGTACTCGCTGGCGCAGGACGGCGGCGATGCGCCGCCGCTGTCCTACCTGATCGGCGTCAAGCGCGAAGGCGCGAGCCGCGGCGGCTCGGCCGCGATGCACGAGCGCGTGCGCGAGGGCGACCTGGTGCCCATCAGCGCGCCGCGCAACACCTTCCCGGTGCAGGCCGCCGCGCGGCGCCACCTGCTGCTGGCCGGCGGCATCGGCATGACGCCGCTGCTGGCGATGGCGCAGTCGCTGGCGCGCAGCGGCGCCGACTTCACGCTGTGCCTGTTCGCGCGCAGCGAGGAGCACCTGGCCTTCGCCGAGGCGCTGCGCGCCCCCGCGCTCGCGCCGCATGTGCGGCTGCATCTCGACCGCGAGGGCGCGGCCCAGAAGATCGACCTGCGCGCGCTGCTGGCCGAGCCCGCGGCCGACACGCACCTCTACGTCTGCGGGCCCGCCGGCTTCATGGACGCGGTGCGCCAGGCCGCCGCCCACTGGCCCGAGGATGCGCTGCACGCCGAGTACTTCGCGGCGCCGGCCGATGCGGGTGGCGCGACCGGCAAGCCCTTCGTGCTGAAGCTCGCGCAGCGCGGCATCACGGTGCCGGTCGCGGCCGACCAGAGTGCGGTCGATGCGCTGCACGGGGTGGGCATCGACATCCCGGTCTCGTGCCAGCAGGGCCTGTGCGGCACCTGCGTGGTGCCGGGCGAAGGCGCGGGTGCCGAGCACCGCGACTTCTGCCTCACGCGCAGCGAGCGCAGCCACAAGATCGCGCTGTGCTGCGCGCGCGCCGTGGGCGAGGAACTGGTGCTCGACCTTTGATGCGGCACGGGCGCGAGCGCGCCCGTCTCTGGCACCATTCGCTTCACATGATCCCGCCGACCGACACCGCTCCCGCCGCCCCGGCCACCGACGAACCGGTCGCGCCGGAGGCCCCCGCCACGCGCGGGCGCTCGCGCAAGTACACGCAGGTGCTGGGCACCATCTACCAGGCGGCGATCGAGGTGTTCGCGAGCGAGGGCCTGACCGGCGCCTCGACCCAGGCCATCGCCGACAAGGCGGGGCTGTCGAAGGCCCAACTGCACTACTACATCGAGAGCAAGGAAGCGCTCTATCGCCAGGTGCTGCAGGACATCCTGACCGACTGGATCGGCGTGTTCGGTTTTGCCGACGAGGCCTTCGGCCCGCGCAAGGTGCTGGGCGACCTGATCCAGCGCAAGATGGCCTTCTCCTTCCAGCACCCGCTGCGCTCGCGCATCTTCACCGCCGAGATGATGCGCGGCGCGCCGGTGCTCAACGCGATGATGGCCACGAGCAAGCAGCGCACCGAGCAGGCCGCGGCCGTGATCCAGAACTGGATGAACCAGGGGCTGATGGACAAGTCCGATCCGCTGCTGGTGCTGTTCCACATCTGGGCCGTCACGCAGTTCTACGCCGACCACGCGACCCAGGTCGCCTACTTCCGCGGCGTGGCGCCGCAGGACGACGAGAAGGACCAGCGCTACCTGAATGCACAGGTGCTGGCCTTCCTCCTCAAGGGCGCGGGCGTCAGGTAGCGCGCGCGGGTAAGTACATGGTGGCTTCGACTTCCACCAGCACCTCGTCCCCCGGCAGGAAGCGCGACACCTCCACCACCGTGCTGACCGGCGGCTCGCCCGGATAGAACAGGCCGCGCACGCGGTTGTAGAAGGCGTAGTGCGGCAGGTGGCGGAAGTACTGCACCAGCTTCACCACGTCGTCCATCGTGCCGCCGTGCTCGGCCGCGAGCTGGCGGATGCGTTCCAGCACGAACCAGCTCTGCGCCACGATCGCGGCCTCGAACACGTCGACCGACATCTGTCCGGTGGCGTAGCCCAACGTGCCCAGCGCCTCGCGCGCCGCAGCGGGGATGTCGTCGTAGCCCGCGACCGCGCGGCGGATCGACGGGTCGACCGCCACCACGCCGCTCATGAAGACGAAGTCGCCGACGCGCTTGGCGGCCGCGTAGTTGGCCATCGGTTTGCCCATGCTCATGCCATGTTCTCCAGGGTGCGGCCCGCGCGGATGACGGTGCGGCGTCGGCCGCGGGGGTCCAGCAGTTCGTGTTCGTCGGTGGCCGCGAGCAGCAGCAGGTCGGCCGGGCAGCCCGCGGCGATGCGGCCGTCCCAGGCCAGGCCGAGCGCCCGTGCCGGGTTGAGGGTGATGGTGTCGAGCCAGTCGAGCGCGGGCGCCAGGTGCGCCACCTGCACGCCCAGGCCGAAGGTCTCGAGCAGGTCGTAGCCGCCGTAGGGGTAGAAGGCGTCCTGCACGTTGTCGGTCGCGAGGCTGGCGCGCACGCCATGCGTGGCCGCCTCGCGGATGCGCGTGATGCCGCGCGCCACCGGCGTGCGGTCCCAGGCGCCCTGCAGGTAGAGGTTGGTGGTCGGCAGCGCGATCAGGTGCAGGCCGGCCTTGGCGCACAGCGCGAGCGTGTGCGCCGCGTCGGCGTCGGGCTGCATCGCGAGCGAGCAGGCGTGGCCGCAGACCACCGGCAGGCCGGGGCCGTGGGCGATCGCCAGTTCGGCGATGGTGCGCAGGCCCGTGGCCTCGACGTCCAGCCCTTCGTCGACATGGAAGTCGAGCGCCAGGCCGTGCTGTTGCGCGAGTTCGAACACGCGGCCCAGCGTCTCGGTCAGGTTGGGGTTGCGGTAGACGAAGGCACCGAGCACGCCGCCGGCGCGCTTCACGTCCCGCGCGATGCGCTCGCCCGCCGCGGCATCGGCGAACACGTCGAGCGGCGTGAGCGAGACGAACTGCAGCGCGACGCGGCCTTCCCAGGCCTCGCGCAGGGCCTCGACCACGCCCAGCGCCACCGGCGCCTCGGGCTCAACCCAGTCGAGGTGCGTGCGCAGCGCGCGCGTGCCCGACTGCCAGGCTTCCTGCAGCGCGCGTTCCATGCGCGGGCGCAGGGTCTGGGCGGTCCAGCCCGCGCGGTGCGCGTTCATGCGGCGGATGGCGGTGAACAGGTCGCCCTGCGCGGCACCGACCTCCTGCACCGTGTAGTTCTTGTCCAGGTGCACATGGGCATCGACCGGCGCGCTGAGCAGCGTGCCGCGCGCGGCCGGCTGGCCCGGCGTGGGCGTGACCGAGGCCACGCGCGCGCCCTCGAGCACCACGTCGAAGACGTGCGATTCACCGGGGTCGAAGCCGCACAGGCGCGGCGGGATGCGGACGGCCTCGAGCCTCACGCCTTGGCACCGCCGTTCGGCAGGCTGCGCAGCCAGCCGAGGCCGGCCGAGGTGCCGCCGGCCACCGCGCCGCGCTCGGGCCGGTACTCGCAGCCGACCCAGCCCTCCCAGCCGCTCTGGGCCGACACCGCGTCGATCACGCCGAACAGGTAGCCGTAGTTCATCTCGCCCACATCGGGCTCGTGGCGCTCGGGCACGCCCGCGATCTGCAGGTGGCCGACGCGGCCCGTGGGCAGGTACTGGCGGATCTTCATCGCCACGTCGCCCTCGACGATCTGGCAGTGGTACAGGTCGAACTGCACCTTGAGCCGGGGCGAGCCGATGGCTTCGACGATGGCGTGCGCCTCGTCCTGCCGGTTGAGGAAGAAGCCCGGGATGTCGCGCGTGTTGATCGGCTCCATCAGCAGGTCGACGCCGGCCTTCTCGGCCTCGGCCGCGGCCCAGCGCAGGTTCGCGACATAGGTCGCCTTCGCGGTCTCGCGCGCCATGCCCGCGGGCAGCAGGCCGGCCATCACGTGCACGCGCGGGCAGTCGAGCGCGGCCGCGTAGTCGAGAGCGCGCGCGATGCCTTCGCGGAACTCGACCTCGCGGCCGGGCAGGCAGGCCAGGCCGCGCTCGCCGGCCTCCCAGTCGCCGGGCGGTGCGTTGAACAGCACCTGTTGCAGGCCGTTCGATTTCAGCCGCGCGGCGATCTCGGCCGCCGGGTAGGCGTAGGGAAACAGGTACTCGACGCCCTGGAAGCCATCCTGCGCGGCGGCTTCGAAGCGGTCGAGGAAATCGAGCTCGGGATAGAGCATCGAGAGGTTGGCGGCGAAGCGGGGCATGGCGTGTCTCGTGTCTGAAAAGGTTACCAGCGTGCGCCGAAGTGGCGGCGCAGTTCGTCGATCTGCGCGGCCGTGAGTTCGGCGGGCTTCGGGTCGGCGGACCCCCAGAGTTTCGCCGTTTCCTCGAGCTCTTCCAGCGTGGCCATCGCGGCGGCGGGGGTGTCGTGCCAGACGTTGGGACCGAGCCGCTCGAGCATCACGGCGCGGATCGGCGTGCCCTGCGCGCCGCGTTGTTCGATCGCCTGCGCCACGGCTTCGGCGGCCGCCTCGGCGCCGGGCCGGTGGTAGGGGATGACCGGCACATGGCCCACCTTCATCACGAAGTAGGGCGTGAGCGCGGGCAGCAGGTCCTCGTCTTCTGCGTGGGGCTGCAGCGTGAGCGCCACGCAGTGCGTGCTGTGGGTGTGGATCACGCAGCGCGTCTGCGCGTCGAAGCGCGTGGCGGCCGCGTAGATGCGTCGGTGCAGCGCGATGGTCTTGCTCGCGCGGTCGCCGCCGGTCTGCACGCCCTGCGCGTCGAGCCGGGCCAGCCGCGCGGGATCGAGGAAGCCCAGGCAGGCGTCGGTGGGCGTGATCAGGAAACCGTCGTCGAGCCGCACGCTGATGTTGCCCGCGGTGGCGTGCACGTAGCCGCGCGCGAACAGGCTGCGGCCGACGCGGCAGATCTCGTCGCGTGCCTCGCTTTCGGTCATTGAGAAACCTCCGTGCTACGCACTGCGGTGCGAGCTTGCTTGGGGCGGCCCGGCGCCGCGCTCATACCAGGGCCTTGAAGGCCTTGGTGAAGAAGTCCGCGCTGCCGAAGTTGCCCGACTTGAGCGCGATGTGCAGCGGCGCGGCCTCGGCCAGCGCATGGCACCAGGGCACGCCCGGATCGATCTGGGCGCCGATCTGCAGCTGCGCGATGCCCAGCGCCTGCACGCAGGCGCCCGAGGTTTCGCCGCCGGCCACCAGCAATTGGCGTACGCCGTGCTGCGCGACCAGGCCGCGCGCGATGGCCGCGAGCGCGCGCTCGACCATGGCGCCGGCCTCGTCCACGCCCAGCTTCGCCTGCACCGCCTTCACGGCCGAGGGCTCGGCGGTCGAATAGACCAGCACCGGTCCCTGCGCCAACAGCGGCGCGGCCCAGGCCAACGCCTGCGTCACCACGTCGTCGCCGGCCATGAGCCGCAACGGATCGATCGCGAAGGCCGGGCCACCGCCGTCGATGAAGTGCTTCACCTGCGCATTGGTCGCGAGCGAGCAGCTGCCCGACACCACGGCCCGCAGGCCGCCTGCGGGTGGCAGCGCGCTGGCACCGGCCGAGGGCGCGAGCCCGAAGTTGGCCGGCAGGCCGATCGCCACGCCCGAGCCAGCCGTGACCAGCGGCATGCCGGCCAGCGCCGGGCCCAGCCGCAGCAGGTCGTCGTTCGTGACCGCGTCGACGATGGCCACGCCCACGTCCTCGGCGCGCAGCACCGCGATGCGTTCGCGGATGGCGGCATCGCCCTGCGCCACCGTGCGGTGGTCGATCAGGCCGACCTTGCGGCGCGTCTGCGCCTGCATCACGCGCACCAGGTTGGCATCGGTCATGGGCGTGAGCGGATGGTCCTTCATGCCGCTGTCGCTGAGCAGCAGCTCGCCCACGAACAGGTGGCCCTTGAACACCGTACGGCCGTTGTCGGGGAAGGCCGGCGTGGCGATGGTGAAGGCGGTGTCGAGCGCGTCCATCAGCGCCTCGGTCACCGGCCCGATGTTGCCGGCCGCCGTGCTGTCGAAGGTCGAGCAGTACTTGAAGTAGATCTGCTGCGCGCCCTGGGCCTGCAGCCAGCGCAGCGCGGCCAGCGACTGGTCGATCGCCTGCTGCGCGGGGATGGTGCGCGACTTGAGTGCCACCACCACCGCATCGACCTCGACGGCCAGCGGACCCTCGGGCACGCCGATCACCTGCACCACGCGCATGCCGGCGCGCACGAGGTTGTTGGCGAGGTCGGTGGCACCGGTGAAATCGTCGGCGATGCAGCCGAGCTTCAGGACGGCGCCGCTCATGCGGCCTCCGCCAGCACATGCGTGCGCACGGCCTTGCGCACCACCCAGTCGCGCGTCAACGCATCGAAGGCGAGGAAGTGCGGCGACGCCAGGTGCGCCTGGATGGCGGCCGGGTCGTCGTACAGCTCGTAGAGGAAGAAGGCGCCCGGGTCCTGCGGGTCGCGGCACACGTCGAAGCGGCTGCAGCCGGGTTCGTCGCCGAGCGAACGCTGCGCGTTGTGCGCGATGGCTTCGGCAAAGGCCTCGGCCTGCGCGGGTTGGATCTGGAAGTCGACGAGCAGTGCGTGGGTCATGGATGCGTAGGTGTATGTCAGTCCAGGCTCAGCTTGGCCTTGGCGGCCAGCGTGGCGAATTTTCCCATCTCGGCCTTGATCTGGGTGTTCATTTGTTCAGGCGTGTTGCCCACCGGCTCGGCGCCCATCTCCAGCCATTGCTTCTTCATCTCGGGCGTGGCGAGGATGCGCGCCGAATCGGCGTACACCTTGTCGATCACCGCCTTGGGCGTGCCGGCCGGCGCCATGAGGCCGAACCAGGTCGCGATGTCGAAGCCGGTCAGCCCCGCTTCCGACAGGGTCGGCACCTCGGGCAGCGCCGACGAGCGCTTGGCCGTGGCCACCGCCAGTGGACGCAGCTTGCCGCCCTTGATCAACGGCAGGCAGGAGGCCACGGTGTCGAACATCATCGTGGTCTGGCCGCCCATCAGGTCGACCAGCGCCGGGCTGCTGCCCTTGTAGGCCACGTGCAGGATGTCGGTACCGGCCATGTCGTTGAACTGCTCGCCGATCAGGTGGTGCGCCGTGCCGGCGCCGGTGCTGCCGTAGCTGAGCCGGCCGGGCTGGGCCTTGGCCTGGGCGATGAGTTCGCTCACGTTCTTCGCCGGATTGGCGGTCGAGACGATCAGCACGTTGGGCACGATGGCCAGCACCGTGATCGGTGCCAGGTCCTTGCCGAAGTCGTAGGGCAGCTTCTTGTAGACCGACTGCGCGATCGAGTGGTGCACCGCGCCCATCAGCAGCGTGTAGCCGTCGGGTGCGGACTTGGCCACGTAGTCGGCGCCGAGCGTGAGGCCGGCGCCGGGCCGGTTCTCCACCACCACCGGCTGGCCCCAGGCCTCCGCGAGTTTCTGGCCGATGGCGCGCGCGATCTGGTCGGTGCTGCCGCCGGGCGGCGAAGGCACGACGATCTTCACCGGCTTGGTCGGCCAGGCCGTGGCCTGGGCTTGGGCGGCGAACGGAACGCCCAGGGTGGCGGCCGCGAGCAGGGTGGCTTTCAGGAAGCTTTTCATTTTTTGTCTCCGTCACTGTGGTTTGAAAAACGGGACGGCGGGCGAGGCCCGCCGGCAGCGTGCGCCTACACGGGGCGCAGTGCCGAGACCACCGCGCGTGTGATGTCGGCCGTGCCGTGCGTGCCGCCGAACTCCATCGGCCGCACCTGGCCGGAAGCGAACACCTGCTCGACCGCGCGCTCGATGAGCGCGGCGCCATCGGCCAGCGCACTGTCGCCGCTGCGATCGGCCAGCCACTCGAGCATCATGGCCGCCGACAGGAGCATCGCGGTCGGGTTGGCCTTGCCCTGGCCCGTGATGTCGGGCGCGGTGCCGTGCGCGGGCTGGAACAGCGCGTGCTTGTCGCCGATGTCGCCCGAGGGCGCCATGCCCATGCCGCCCACCAGCGCGGCGATCAGGTCCGAGAGGATGTCGCCGAACATGTTCTCGGTCACCAGCACGTCGTAGGTCCAGGGCTTCATCACCAGGTTGAGCGCCATCGCGTCGACGTAGCCGCTGTCGGCCGCCACGGCCGGATGGCGCGCCGCCACTTCCTCGAACACCTTGCGGAAGAAGGCCATCGAGGCGAAGACGTTGGCCTTGTCCACGTTGGTCACGCGGCCCGCACGGCCCAGGCGCTCGGCACGGCGTGCGGCCAGGCGGAAGGCGAACTCGCAGATGCGCGTGGTGCCGTGGCGCGTGATGCGCATGGTGTCGAACACCTCCTCGTCGCCGCGCACGTCGCCCCGGCCGCGCGCGTAGAACAGGCCTTCGGTGCTTTCGCGTACCAGCACCAGGTCGATGTGCTCGGCCTTGGGATGCGACAGCGGCGTGGGCAGGCCGCGGAAGGTGCGGATCGGGCGCACGCCGGCGTAGAGGTCGAAGTGCATGCGCAGGTCGAGCTGCGGAATGATCTCGGTGCCGTCGGCGCCGCGCACGTGCGGCAGGCCCATGGCGCCGAACAGGATGGCGTCGGCCGCCTCGCAGCTGCGCAGCGTGGCCTCGGGCAGCGCGACGCCGCTGTCGAGGTAGTGCTGCGCGCCGGCCGGCAGCCACTCGAGCGCCAGCGCACGGCCGATGCGCGGCTGCACGGCCTGCAGCACGGCCTCGGCCGCGTGCATGACTTCGGTGCCGATGCCGTCTCCGGGCAGGACGGCGATGCGGTAGTTCTTTTCCATGGAAAGGGTGCTCGTGTGTGAAGTGAAGAAGGGCGGGACCGGGCGGCCTACATCTGCTGCAGCCGGTAGTGCTCGAACAGCGCCAGCAGCTCGCGGCTCGCGCGCTGGCGGTGCGCGCGGTTCACCGCCGAGGCGCCGGCCGAATCGCCGGCACGCAGGCATTCGACGAGGGCCATGTGCTCCTGCGTCGAGTTCACCGGCTTGGGCCGCAGCCGCAGCGTGAACATGCGGGCACGGTGCGCGCGGTCCCAGTGGCTGAAGACCGCATCGGTCAGCAGGCGGTTGCCGGCCATCGTGACCAGCTGCGCATGGAAGGCCTCGTCGGCGCGAGCCCAGGCATCGAGGTCATCCCTGGCCAGCGCGCGCGCCATCGCCTGCGTCGCCTGCACCAGCGGCGCGAGCTCGGCGTCCGAAGGGCGGCGCGTCGCGACCCGCTCGACGGCCAGGCTCTCGAGCGCCGTGAGGATCTCGTAGATCTCGCGCATGTCGGTCGCCGACATCGGCAGCACGCGCATGCCGTGGCGCGGGATCACCTGCACCAGGCCTTCGCGTTCCAGCCGGATCAGCGCCTCGCGCACCGGCGTGCGGCTCAGGCCCAGCTCCAGCGCGATCTCCTGCTCCAGCGCCTGGTGGCCGGGCGGCCAGACGTTGTCGAGGATGCGGCGGCGCAGGCCCTCGTAGGCGAGGTCCTTGCGCGAGGACGAGGGCGTCGCTGCGTCCTGCGCGGATCGTGCGGCGCCGCGTGCTGCGGTGGGCTGGAGCTTGGGACGGGGCATGGAGGGCGATCGGCGATTAACGTATGGATTAATGTATACGTTGATTTGCGCAGACGGGCCTTGGGAAAACCCTGGCCCGGCGCGCGCCGGTGCGTCGCGCCAGGCGCTGGTGCGGCTCAGGCGCTGGCGCTGGCGCGTGCCCGGTGGCTCAGTCCCATCCGGCACGCCAGGTCGAAGGCGCTGGTCATGGCCGTGGCCTGCGCCGTGCCCTGGCCCACGATGTCGTAGGCCGTGCCGTGCGCGGGCGTGGTGACCGGGATCGGCAGGCCGCCCTCGACCGTCACGCCGATGTCGAAGCCCAGCAGCTTGGTCGCGATCTGGCCCTGGTCGTGGTACATCGTGACGATGCCGTCGAGGTCGCCGCGGCGGGCGCGCACGAAGATGGTGTCGGCCGGGTACGGGCCTAGCGCGGGGAAGCCCTGCGAGGCCGCGAGGCGGATGCCGGGCTCGATCACCTCGGCCTCCTCGCTGCCGTAGTTGCCGTTGTCTCCGTTGTGCGGATTGAGCCCGCACACGCCGATGCGCGGCTGCGCGGTGCCGGCCGCGCGCAGCGCGTCGCTCAGCATGCGGATCGCGCCGGCCACGCCTTCGGGCGTGAGCAGCGACGAGACTTCCTTGAGCGCCACGTGCGAGGTCACGCGCGCGGTCCACATCGGGCCCAGCACGTTGAACTCGCCGCAGGGGCCGCTGTAGTCGAGCAGCTTGGCGAACCAGCGCATCTCGTCTTCCTCGTGCATGCCGCCCATGCGCATCGCGCCCTTGTTGAGCGGCGCGAAGCACAGCGCGTCGGCCTGCCCGTCGGTGACCAGGCGCGTGCCCAGCGTCAGGCTGTCGAGGATGAAGCGGCCGTTGTCGGGGCTCGCGACCGAAGGCGCGAAGCGCGCGTCCTGGCCGGCCCATTCGACGAAGCGCAGGCGCTCGCCGGCCACCGGCAGCGGCACACCGGCCGCGCGCGCGCCGGCTTCGAGCGCCTCGCGGTTGCTGATCAGCTGGATGTCGGCCTTGGTGGCGGTGGCCGGGTCGGCCAGCAGCCGCGCGACGATTTCGGGGCCGATGCCGGCAGGGTCGCCGATGGCCAGTGCGATGCGGGGGAGTGTCATGGGGGGCTCAGTCCAGCTTGATGTTGCGTTGCTTGATCAGGGCGCCGAAGCGCTGGTAGTCGGCCGCCTGCAGCTGCACGAACTGCTCGCGCGTCAGCGTCGAGGGCGTGCCGCCCAGTGCGCGCAGCCGGGTCTGCACCTCGGGCAGCTGCAGGGATTTGTTGAATTCGCTCACCAGCCGGTCGAGCGCCGGCGCGGGCGTCTCGCTCGGCGTGTACATCACGTACCAGGTGCTCATCTCGGCGTTCTTCAGGCCCAGCTCGGCCAGTGTCGGCACGTCGGGCAGCTCGCTCGAGCGCTGCGGCGTGGTCACGGCCAGCGCGCGGAACTTGCCGGCCTTGATCAGCGCCATGGCCGAGGAGGTGGTGTCGAGCATCAGGTCGACCTGGCCCGCGAGGATGTCCGAATGCGCCTGCGAGCTGCCCTTGTAGGGCACGTGGACCATGCGGGTGTCGCTGGCGGCCATGAACAGCTCGCCCGCGATGTGCTGCACGCTGCCGATGCCCGAGGAGGCATAGCTGAGCTTGTCGGGCTTCGCCTTGATCTCGGCCAGCAGCGCGCGGAAGTCCTTGGCCGGGTTCTGCGCGTTGACGATCAGCACGTGCGGCACCATCACCACCATGCCGAGCGGCGTGAGCTGCTTGAGCGGATCGAAGCCCAGCTTCATCAGGTGCGGCGCGATCACCTGCGGCGAGTTGGTGGCCATCAGCAGCGTGTAGCCGTCGGCCGGCGCCTTCGAGGTCAGGTCGGCGGCGATGGTGTTGGCCGCGCCGGGGCGGTTGTCGACGATGATCGACTGGCCCAGGCCCTGGCCCATCTTCTCGGCGAAGATGCGCGCCACCACGTCGGTGCCGCCGCCGGCCGAGGCGCCGACGTTGATGCGCAGCGGCTTGTTCGGAAAGGCCGCGGCCTGGGCGTGCGCCGCCAGCGGGACGGCGGCGGCGAACGCGAGAAGCGCGAGCGCGCGGGCGAAGGCGTGGGTCATGTGGGATGTCTCCTGTAGTGCGCGCACTGTAGGAGAGGCCGCGCGCCGCGGCCATCGCTCATTGCGCGACTCAGGATTCGCGGTTTGCGAATTCACCCGGGCACAGCATCGCGGCCACGGTCATTGCCGCCGAGGACATCGCGGCGGCCGGCTGGTGGCACAGCGTGAAGCGCCGCGCGGCCCAGTCGTCGTCGATGCGCAGCCGCCTGAAGGCCTGGCCGCCCGCGAAGCTCTGCGCCACCGCCTGCGGCATCAGGCCGATGCCGATGCCCTGCGCGATCATGGCCGTCATGCTGTCGAAGCTGCCCACGTGGATGCGCATGCGCAGGCTGTGCTGCGCCTCAGAGGCCATGCGCGCCAGCGTGGTCGAGATGGCCGAGCCCTGCGTGAGGCCGATCACGTCGTAGGGCAGGAAATCCTCCAGCCGCACGCTGCGCCGCGCGGCCAGCGCATGGCTGGCGTGCACCACCAGCACCAGCCGGTCCTCGTGGTAGTGCAGGGCCGGCAGCGCCAGGCCGCCCTGCGTGCTCTCGTAGATGCCCAGGTCGACCACGCCGCGGCTCACGGCCTGCAGCACGCCCTGGCTGTTGATCTCCTGCAGGTCGATCTTGATGCCGGGGTAGGCCGCGTGGCAGCGCTGCAGGTCCTGCGGCATGAACTGCAGCACGGCCGAGGTGCAGGCCGCGATGCGCACCACGCCCTTGTCGCCGTGGCGGAAGGCCTGCGCGTCGTCCTGCATGCGCGACACCGCATGCGCCACGCTGCGCGCATGGGCCAGCAGGGTGCGGCCCGCGTCGGTCAGCGCCATGCCGTGCGGGAGGCGCTGGAACAGCGGCACGCCGAACTGGGCTTCGAGTTCCTTCATGCGGCGCGAGGCCGCGGCCGGCGCCAGCGCGATGCGCTCGGCGGCGCGCGTGATGCTGCCGGACTCGGCCGTGGCGATGAACAGCCGCACCGTGGTCAGGTCGAAGTGCACCCGGCCGGGCACCGTGTCCGGCGGGGCGGCCGAGGCCGCGGGCTTCGCGGCGCGCGTGTTCACTGCTTCGTCGCGCCGGGCAGCGTGATGCCCGGGAAGATCTTGATCACCGCGCTGTCGTCTTCCTTGGCGAAGCCGGCGGTCGAGGCCTGCATGAACATCTGGTGCGCGGTCGAGGCCAGCGGCAGCGGAAACTTGCTCGCGCGCGCCGTGTCGAGCACCAGGCCCAGGTCCTTGACGAAGATGTCGACCGCCGACAGCGGCGTGTAGTCGGCCGCCAGCACGTGGGCCATGCGGTTCTCGAACATCCAGCTGTTGCCCGCGCTGTGCGTGATGACCTCGTACAGCGCCGCCGCATCCACGCCTTCGCGCAGGCCCAGCGCCATCGCCTCGGCCGCCGCGGCGATGTGCACGCCGGCCAGTAGCTGGTTGATGATCTTGACCTTGCTGCCCGCGCCCGCGCTGTCGCCCAGCCGGTAGACCTTGCCCGCCATCGCGTCGAGCACCGCGCCGGCCCGTGCATAGGCCTCGGGCCTGGCGGCCGACATCACGGTCATCTGGCCGCTCGCGGCCTTGGCCGCGCCGCCGGAGATCGGCGCGTCGATGTAGTGCAGGCCGGTGGCGTTCAGGCGCTGTTCGAGCGCCACCGACCAGTTCGGGTCGACGGTCGAGCACATGACGAAGGTGCTGCCGGTCCGCATCGTGGCGGCGGCGCCGTGCTCGCCGAAGAGCACGGCCTCGGTCTGCGCGGCGTTGACCACCACGCTCACGACGACGTCGCAGGCCGCGCCGACGTCGGCCGGCGTGGCATGGGCGACGCCGCCGCCCTCGGCGAAGGCCTCGGCCGCGCCGGGCCGCACGTCGCAGACGTGCACTTCGTATCCGTTGCTGCGCAGCGTCTGCGCGATGCCCAGGCCCATGGCGCCCAGGCCGATCAATCCGACAGTGTTCATGGCAATGCCCGCAGGCGTGCTGGTTCAGGAGGGCCTGACCATACCCCGATGCCGCGCGCGCACCAACGGGACAAGCCCGTGGGCGACGGGGTCAGCGCAGCGTGAGCTTGGCGGCGCGAACAATGCTGGCCGCATCGACGCCGAAGAAGTCGCGCAGCGCGGCGCGGGTGTCGCTGCGGCCGAAGCCGTCGGTGCCCAGCGTGAGGTAGCGACGGCCTTCGGGCAGGAAGGCGCGCACGCTCTCGGGCACGGCGCGCACGTAGTCGGTGGCGGCCACGATCGGCGTCTTGGCCTTGCCCAGCTGCTGGGCGATGAAGGCGGTGCCGGCCTCTTCCCCGTTCAATGCCCGCGTCTGGCAGGCCGCGCCGTCGCGCGCGAGTTCGCTCCAGCTGGTGACGCTGATCACCTCGGCCGCGATGCCCTCGGCCTCGAGCTGCTGCGCGGCCTTGACCACCTCGGTCAGGATCGCGCCCGAGCCCATCAGCGTGACCTGGGGCTTCTTCGGCTTCGATGCCGCGTCGCGCCAGCCCTCGTAGCGCCAGCAGCCGCGCAGGATGTGTTCCGCGGCCTCGACCGGCACGTCGGGCTGCGCGTAGTTCTCGTTCATCAGCGTGACGTAGTAGAAGACGTCGCGCTGCTCGACCATCATCTCCTGGATGCCGGCATCGACGATCACCGCCATCTCGCCCGCGAAGCCCGGGTCGTAAGCCTTGCAGTTGGGGATGGTCGCGGCCACCAGGTGGCTGCTGCCGTCCTGGTGCTGCAGGCCTTCGCCGCCCAGCGTGGTGCGGCCCGAGGTCGCGCCCAGCAGGAAGCCGCGCGCGCGCTGGTCGGCCGCGGCCCAGATCGCATCGCCCACGCGCTGGAAGCCGAACATCGAGTAGTAGATGTAGAAGGGCAGCATCGCCAGCCCGTGCACGCTGTAGCTGGTGGCCGCGGCGGTCCAGCTCGCGATGGCGCCGGCCTCGCTGATGCCTTCTTCCAGGATCTGGCCGTCGGTGGCTTCGCGGTAGCTCAGGATCGAGTCGATGTCCTCGGGCGCATAGCGCTGGCCCACGCTGGAATAGATGCCGACCTGCTTGAACAGGTTGGCCATGCCGAAGGTGCGCGCCTCGTCGGCCACGATGGGCACCACGCGCGGGCCCAGGGCCTTGTCTTTCAGCAGGTTGCCCAGCATGCGCACGAAGGCCATGGTGGTGCTCATCTCCTTGCCGTGGGCGGCCAGCGCGAACTGCGCATAGGCGGCGAGTTCGGGCTTGGGCACGACCGCGCAGTCGGTCTCGCGCCGGGGCATCGCGCCGCCCAGTGCGTCGCGGTGCGCCTTGAGGTAGCGCATCTCGGCGCTGTCCTCGGCGGGCTTGTAGAAGGTCAGCGAGGTGGCCTGCTCGTCGGACAGCGGCAGGTCGAAGCGGTTGCGGAAACCGATCAGGTCCGCGCTCTCGAACTTCTTGTGCGAGTGCGTGGTCATCTTGCCCTGGCCCGCGGCGCCCATGCCGTAGCCCTTCTTGGTGTGGGCCAGGATGACGGTGGGCTGGCCCTTGTGGGCGGCCGCCGCGGCGTAGGCCGCGTGGATCTTCACCAGGTCGTGGCCGCCGCGCTTGAGGCGGTCGATCTGCTCGTCGGTCATGCCTTGCGCGAGCTTCTTCAGCTCCTCGTTCTGGCCGAAGAAGGAGTCGCGGTTGAAGCGGCCGTCCTTGGCCGCGAAGGTCTGCATCTGGCCGTCGACCGTGTGGGCGAAGGCGCGCGCCAGGGCGCCGGTGGTGTCGCGCGCGAACAGGCCGTCCCAGTCGCTGCCCCAGACCAGCTTGATCACGTTCCAGCCCGCGCCCGCGAACAGCTTCTCCAGCTCGTCGACGATGCGGCCGTTGCCGCGCACCGGGCCGTCCAGGCGCTGCAGGTTGCAGTTGACCACCCAGGCCAGGTTGTCGAGCTTCTCGCGCGCGGCCAGCGTGAGCGCGCTCATCGATTCGGGCTCGTCCATCTCGCCGTCGCCGAACACGCCCCAGACCTTGCGCTGGCTGCAGTCCTGCAGCTGGCGGTCGCTCAGGTAGCGCATGAAGCGCGCGTGGTAGATCGAGCTGATCGGGCCGATCCCCATCGAGCCGGTGGGGAACTGCCAGAAATCGGGCATCAGGTAGGGATGCGGGTAGCTCGACAGGCCGCGCGCGCCGCTGCCCTGGGTGAAGGCGGGCGCGGTGAGTTCCTGGCGGTAGTGCAGCAGGTCGTCTTCGCCGAGCCGGCCTTCGAGGTAGGCGCGGGCGTAGACGCCCGGCGCGCTGTGCGGCTGGAAGAACACCAGGTCGCCGCCATGCCCTTCGTTGCGCGCATGGAAGAAATGGTTGAAGCCGACTTCGAACAGATCGGCCGCGCTCGCATAGCTCGCGATGTGGCCGCCGAGTTCGCCGTAGGCCTGGTTGGCGCGCACCACCATCGCCAGCGCGTTCCAGCGCATCAGCGAGCCCAGGCGTTCCTCGATCGCGAGGTCGCCGGGGAAGGCGGGCTGGGCGTCGACGCCGATGGTGTTGACGTAGGGCGTCGAGAGTTCCGGCTTCCAGCCGATGCGCTGCTGGCTGGCGACCTGGGCCAGCGCATCGAGCATCTGGCGCGCGCGCTCGGGCCCCTGCGCCTGGGCCAGCGCCGTCAGCGCATCGCGCCATTCGGCGGTTTCCTGCGGGTCGGGATCGTGGGCGTCGGGGGTCATCAGGGCGTGCAACTGCGAGGCGGAAATCGGTGCATTCATAGCAGGCACTTTAGGATGCTACGCGCCGCATGAGCTGCCGTGAAGAGCGGTTGTTCGCATGGCTGGCCGCATAAAATGCCGAAAAAATACGAGGCAACGGCATTTCATGAAACTCGATCCCATGGATCTGCGCATCCTCGACGAACTGCAGCGCGATGGTTCGCTGTCCAACGTCGAACTGGCGCGGCGCGTGCACCTTTCGCCCTCGCCCTGCCTGGCGCGCGTGAAGGCGCTGGAGGCGGCCGGCGTGATCGACCGCTATGTGGCGCTGGCGAGCGCCCAGGCGCTGGGCCTGGGGCTCAATGTGTTCATCTCGATCAGTCTGCGTACCCAGGGCAAGGAGTCGCTGGCCGACTTCGAGCGGCGCATCGCCGAGCACGACGAGGTGATGGAGTGCTACCTCATGACCGGCGACCGCGACTACCTGATCCGGGTCGCGGTCGCCGACATGGCGGCGCTGGAGAAGTTCATCATGGAACAGCTCACGCCGATTCCCGGCATCGAGAAGATCCGCTCGAGCTTTGCGCTCAAGCAGGTGCGCTACAAGACCGCGTTGCCGCTGCCCTGAAGCGCACGCCGCATCAGGCCGTCAGGCCTTCTTCTTCGCGCCCAGCGAAGGCTGGACGGGGTCGGCCGTGAGGTAGCCGACGGCCGCGCCGAAGCGGTCCTTGTAGTTGGCGCGCACCAGCGGGTCCAGCGTGGGCTGCACCTTGGCATGCAGGCCGCTCCAGTCGCCCGCGTGCTGGAAGTTGCTCATGATGTAGGTCCAGCCGTTGAGCTCGTCCACCGCGTGCAGGCCGGTCGACTCGCCACCCGCGGGGATCGACATCAGGCGCGACAGCTTCTTGGTGTCGACGTTGTACGCCCACAGGAAGTTGTTGACGTGGCTGCTGCTGTCCTCGCCGATGAACAGCGTGCGCATCTTTTCCGAGAACTTGAGGTTGTCGGGGTTGCCGACCTTGTCGGGGTTCGAAGTGTTGCCCAGCGCGTCGGCCGGCACGTCTTCGCCGACCAGCAGCGCGTGCGTCTTGGTGGGCACCCATTCGCTGGCGATCGCCGCGCCGTCGGTGTCCTTCTGGCTGCCGGCCAGGTCGTGCGCCATCACGCCGCCGGCCGCGAGCTTCTTGGGCAGCGCGATGTTGGTCGCGGCCGTCCAGCCCTTGCCGCCCTGGATCATCGAGTCCTGGATGTTCTGCAGCGCCGAGTACGCCACCTTGTCCTTGATGTTGACGGTGGTGCCTTCCATCTTGGTGAAGGCCATGCTGGCGTTCTTGAGGTTGGCGTAGCGGTGGGTCTCGAGGAAGGCCGCGGCCTTCTCCATGCCCGGCTTCAGGCGCACCCAGTTGGCCTTGCCGTCGGCATACAGCAGCGTGAAGGTGTTGTCGACCGGCGTGGCGGGGGTCAGCGGCACCGCGTCGGCCGAGCCGTTCTGCACCGCATAGACGATGTCCATGATGTCCGAGGTCTTGAGCGTGTTGGCCAGCTTCTCGATCTCGGCGCTGGTGGCGTGGCCCAGCTTGATCCAGCTCATCTTGGTGGCCGCGGCCGCCGGGTCGATGGAGTAGCCCGCGTCGTAGCGCGCCACGTAGAGCGTGCCGGCCGAGAGGTCCTTCTCCTTGTCGGCGACGAACATGAAGAAGCCGCCGTTGGTGTAGTCGTCGCCCATGATGGCGGTGCGGTTGTCGGGCATGACCTGGATCAGCTCGTGCGAGATCCGGCCCATGCAGTAGTGCTTCTTCACGCTGCCGGTGCCGTCCGGGTTGACCGTGATTTCGGGCAGGTGGCCGTAGTGGTACGGGTTGGCGATGGTCTCGCTGCCGAACACGTTCTTGCTGTAGGCCTTGAACTGCGCATTGCCGGTCGCGATGTTGGCATCGGGCTCGTACTCTTCGCTCGACAGGTGGGTGTTCCACGGCGACAGGCTGGCGCCGCAGGTGATCCACAGGCCGTGTGCGGGCGAGGTGTCGACGTTGTGGTACTTGACCAGGCTCAGCTTGCCGGTGGTCTGGTCCTGGTCGAGCGTGAGCACGGCGATCGGCGAAGGCAGGCGGCCGTAGGTGTCGTTGCCGGCCTGGTCGCGCGTGTTGTATTCGAACTGCACCACGGCGAACAGGGCCTTGCCCTTGATGCCGGGCACGGTCGGGTTCGCCAGCGCGAGCAGCGAGGTGCCGTCGGGCGAATCGGAGAAGAACTGGCGCTCCTTGCCCGGCACCGAGGCGTCGATGATGGGCTGGTTGTAGATGTCCACATAGCCGCCCGCGAGCACCGTGCCGCCCTTGCCGTCGGGCACCTGGTCGCCGGTGACGAAGAAGGGGCGGTAGGCCAGCTTGAACTCGGCGGCGCTGCCGTCGTCGTAGGCGATCTTGAGCGTCGAGCCGACGCTGGTGGTCGCCATCGCGGCCGGATCGCTCAGCGTGGGCGCGGCCATGCCGTTGAAGGTCGCCGACACGTAGTTGGCCGCGGCCGGCGGCGTGACGGGAGGCGTGACCGGGGGCGTGACGGTGTTGTCGTTGCCGCCGCCGCAAGCGGTCAGGAAAGCGACACCGCCCAGGGGCAGCATCGGCGCGGCGGAGAACAGCTTGAGGGCCTGGCGGCGCGAGGCGCGGAAATCAACGGGTTCGGACATGGCGATGTTCTTTGAGGTCGTGGGGTGAATCGACGCGACGGCCCCAGCATTTCCCTCGGCCGTCGCACGCCACCGGACCTTAGGCAACGCCCATGACATGGCCATGCCGTGGGCATGACAGAACGGTGACAAGTGCGACGTTCAAGCGCCGCGCGCGGCGTGTGAGTTCAAGACCAGGGACACCGCGGAACCGGCTCCGCCGGGCCGCCGGTGTCGCTCCCTTGAGGGGGAGGGCAAGCGGACACGAAGTGCCGCGCCGCCTTCGGGGGTGGGGCTACTTCGGCCAGAGCGCCCAGAGGCGCAGCGGCTGGTTCACCGTCGCCGCCAGCTTGCCGGCCTCGAGCCCGGTGCCGGCGAAGTAGTCGGCGCGCACGGCGCCCAGGATCGCGCTGCCCGTGTCCTGCGCCACCACCAGCTTCTGCAGCTGCACCGAAGGGCCCGGCGAGGTCAGCCAGACCGGCGTGCCGTAGGGGATGCTGTCGCGGTCGACCGCGATCGAGCGGCCGGCGGTCAGCGGCACGCCCTGTGCGCCGCGCGGGCCGAAGGCCGCATCGACATCGCTCAGCGTCTCCTCGCGGAAGAACACGTAGCGCGGGTTGCTCCACATCAGCTGCGAGACGCGCTGCGGGTTCTGCGCGACCCAGGCCTTGGTGTCGTCGGGCCAGCGGCTCACGCGGCCCGCGCCCTGGTTGATCAGCCACTGCTGGATGCTGCGGTAGGGCTGCTCGTTGGTGGCGGCGAAGGCGACGCGCACCATGTGCTGCCGGCCGTCGGGCTCGGTCAGGCGCAGGCGGCCCGAGCCCTGGATGTGCAGCATCATCGCGTCGACCGGGTCGGCCATCCAGGCGATCACGCGGCCGCGCAGCGCGGCCTGCGCCTCGGGCAGGGTCTCGATCTGCTCGCGCGTGAACCAGGGCCGCTTGGGCACCAGGCCGACCGGCGTGGCGTGGATCGGCACGTTGAACTGCGCGGTGGGCTGGCGCGAGGCCTCGTAGACCGGTTCGTAATAGCTGGTGAGCTGGCCTTCGCTCTGGCCCGCGAGCGATTCCACGCGGTAGGGCTGCAGCCGCTCGGTCATCCACTGGCGCTGCGCGTCGGCGTCCGCGATCGCGAGCCGGCGCACGTCCTGGCACAGGGGCGCGAAGGCCGCGTTGGGGCGCGCGCAGTTCGAGACCATCGCGTCCCAGCCTTCGTGGGTGGCGTCGTCGTTGAAGCCGGGCAGTTCGGACCAGGCCACGGGCACCCAGCGGCTCTTGGGGTGCGCGAGCGATCCGGTGAGCGGACCCAGCACCGGCGGCGGGCTGCCGGCAATGGGCGGGGAAGTCGTGGGGGGGATGCGCGTGCCGGTCGAGCAGGCTGCGAGCATTGTTACGATGGCCGTCACCACCAGCCACCGGAGTCCTTTTGTCATGGGTCTGATTTTGCTTGAAGCGCTCGGCGCCCTCGTGCTGCTCGTCTTCATCGTGTGGTGGACCATGTTCTCGGGCCGCAAAGGCGGCGAAATCGACCCGGTGCACAAGGCGGACGCCCCGGAAGACACGCCGCCGCGCGGCTGAATGTCACACTTTCCCTGTCGGGCGAGGCCGCATCGTATCGTGGGGTAACGGCGGCAGCGCTATTGATTTGGTAGCTGTAGGGCCTTTGCCTTCAGGGGTCTCCGGGCAGTTGAAGCCCCGAATGCTGACAGGCCCGGACGCGGGTGGCGGCTTTTCAGCCCTGCGTTCGTCGGGATAATTGACCGACATCCCGCGGCAGATCATGCTGCGGCGTCTCTCAACTTCGATCGAAGGAAACCGCCATGAAGAAACTCGTACTCGCCACTGCCGCATTCGCCGTCGTCCTGACCGGCTGCGCCGGCATGAGTGACACGCAACGCAACACCGGCATCGGCGCCGGCGTCGGCGCGCTGGGCGGTGCCGCCATCGGTTCCGTCACCGGCGGTCGCGCCGGCACGGGCGCGGCCATCGGTGCCGGCGTGGGCGCACTGGGCGGCTACCTCTGGTCGCAGCGCATGGAGAACCAGAAGCGCGAGATGGAAGCCGCCACCCGCGGCACCGGCATCGGCGTGACGCAGACCGCCAACAACGAGCTCAAGCTCGCGATCCCGAGCGACGTGTCCTTCGACACCGGCCGCTCGGCCATCAAGGCCAACTTCGCCCCGGTGCTCAACCAGTTCGCCAACGGCCTGCGCAACAACCCGAACGCCGAAGTGCGCATCATCGGCCACACCGACAGCACCGGCAGCGACGCGATCAACAACCCGCTGTCGGTCGACCGCGCCGCCAGCACGCGCGACTACCTGATCGCCCGCGGCGTGCCCTCCAACGCCTTCCGCATCGAAGGCCGCGGCTCGCGTGAACCGATCGCCGACAACAACAGCGACGCCGGCCGCGCGCAGAACCGCCGCGTCGAGATCTACGTCGGCGAGCGTTCGCCCCAAGGCTGATCCGGCGCCTCTCAGAGGCCCCGGAGCAGGTTGGCCAGTTCCACGGCCGACTTGACGTCCATTTTTTCGAACAGCCGCGCGCGGTGGACCTCCACCGTGCGCACGCTGATCGACAGCTGATCGGCGATCAGCTTGTTGGGCAATCCCTCGACCACCAGCTGCATCACGTCGCGCTCGCGGTCGGTGAGTTCGCCGATGCGCGCGCGCAGGGCCTGGCGCGCGGCCTGGGCATGGACCGCCTGCAACGAGGCGGCCAGCGCCTTCTCGATCCGGTCCACCAGTGCGTTGTCCGAGAACGGCTTCTCGCAGAAGTCGAAGGCGCCGCGCTTGACCAGGTCGACCGCGGTCGGCACATCGGCATGGCCGGTCAGGAAGATCACCGGCATCGCTTCCAGCAGCCCGCGCTCGGCCAGCCGGTCGAACAGCACCAGGCCGCTGGTGCCCGGCATGCGAACGTCCAGCAGCAGGCAGTGGGGCTGCGGCAACGGCGGCATGCTCGTGATGTAGGCCTCGAAGGCATCGGCCGAAGCAAAAGGCTCGCTCGCCAGCCGGCGCGAGCGCAGCAGCCAGGCCAGCGCGTCGCGCACGCTCGCATCGTCGTCGACGATGAAAACCAGTCCATCGATCAGGGGTTGCATCTCAATTCTCTCCAGGCCGAACGGCAAGCGAAATCCATACCATGAACCCTAGGCCAGGACACCGCGGAACCGGCTTTGCCGGGCCGCCGGTGTCGCCCCCTTGAGGGGGAAGGCAAGCGGACACGAAGTGCCGCGCCGCCTTCGGGGGTGGGCCAGGGACACCGCGGAACCGGCTTCGCCGGGCCGCCGGTGTCGCCCCCTTGAGGGGGAAGGCAAGCGGACACGAAGTGCCGCGCCGCCTTCGGGGGGGGGCCAGGGACACCGCGGAACCGGCTTTGCCGGGCCGCCGGTGTCGCCCCCTTGAGGGGGGAGGCGCCGAAGGCGCATCGGGGGTGGGCCATGTCACGCCATGGGCAGTGTGAAGCGGAAGAGGGTTCCGCGCGGCCGGTTCGGCTCGTACATCAGCACGCCGCCGTGCTGCTCGACCACCGTGCGGCACAGGCTCAGGCCCAGGCCCATGCCGTCGGACCGGGTGGTGAAGAAGGGCGTGAACAGGCGCTTGGCCACCTCGTCGCTGATGCCGCTGCCGACATCGGCCACCGTGAACAGCAGCCAATGGCGCATGTCGGCCGGCGCGCCCTCCACCCGCAGACTGCCGGCACGCGCCACGCGCAGCACCAGCACGCGCTCGCGCAGCTCGGGCATGTCCATGGCCTGCATCGCGTTGCGCGCGAGGTTCAGCAACACCTGCTCGACCAGCGTGCGGTCGCACTGCACCGGCGGCAGTCCGTCCTCGAGCACCATCTCGACGCGCACGTCGAGCTTGCGCGCCTGCAGCCGCACCAGCGGCAGCACCGCATCGAGCAGCGCCTGCGGCGCCACCGGCTCGCGCGTGCGGTCGCGCCGGCGCACGAAGTCGTGCACGCTGCGGATCACCTGGCCCGCGCGGTCGGCCTGCTCGGCGATGCGGCGCACCGCCATCGCGACCTCGGCGTTCTCGCCCTCGGCGCCCTGCAGCAGGTTGAGCGAGCCGGTCGCATAGCTGGCGATCGCGGCCAGCGGCTGGGTTAGCTCGTGGCTCAGCAGCGAGGCCATCTCGCCCACGGTCGCGAGCCGGGCGCTGGCCTGCAGCCGCTCCTGGCTGGCGCGCGAGAGTTCCTCCACGCGGCGCTGCTCGCTGACGTCGATGAAGGCGCTCATCCAGCCGGTCTGCACGCCGTGGGCGTTGATCAGCGGGGCCTCGAAGATCAGCACCGGGAAGCGGGTGCCGTTCTTGCGCATGAACACCGATTCGAAGCCCTCGCGCGGCGGCAGGCCGCCGGCCAGCCGCAGGGTCTGGCGCTTCTGGTATTCGTGCGCCAGTTCGGTCGGCCAGTAGGGCGCTTCGCCGAAGCCCGCGGCGACCAGCTCCTCGGCGCTGAAGCCCACCATCTCGCAGAAGGCCGGGTTGACGTAGGTGATGCGGCCCTGCAGGTCGCGCGCGCGCAGGCCGGTGACGACCGAGTCCTCCATCGCCTTGCGGAAGGCCAGCGTGTCGGCCAGGTCGCTCTCGGCGCGCAGCCGGCGGCGCGTGTCGCGCGCCAGCAGCACCAGCACCGAGACCAGCGCGATCGAGATGGCCGTGACCAGCGCGGTCAGCAGGTTGGGAAACACGTCGGGCGCGGCGCGCCAGCCGTCGACCCGCAGCACCAGCGCGGTGCCGGGCAGGTCGATCAGCTGCTGCGTGCTGAAGACGCGGCTGCCGATGCGCCGCGCCGTGCCGACCGACGCGAGCCGTGTGCCGTCGGGCTCGGTCAGCGAGACCTCCTGGCCGCGCCGCAGCGTGGGGGCGACCAGTTCGATCAGCATGTCGCGCAGCGCATAGGTGGCGATCAGGTAGCCGCCGCCCTCGAGCGGCACGCAGAGCTCCATCACCTCGAGGCCGCCGCTCTCGGGCAGCGCGACGTAGTGGCTGGGCGAGTAGGCGGCGCCCTCGAGCTTGTGGGCCGAGGTGCAGGCCAGCGAGACGTCGGACTGGGCCGACTGCCGGCCGGCCTCATCGAACAGCGTGATGCGGTAGGGCGTGTCGGCCGCGGCCAGCGTGCGCAGCGCGCCGTCGCGCCATTCGAGCCGCAGCCACTCGCGGTGCCCGCGCATCAGGGCGGCCGACTCGGCGTTCCAGCGCGCGCGGTCGAGCCCGCCGGTGGCGAGCGCATGCAGGCCCTGCACGTTGCGCTGCAGGCCGGCGCGCAGGTCCGCTGCCGCATCGGCGGTGTCGCGGTCGAGCGCCGCCTGCACCTGCTCGGCCTCGTGCCGGCCGGCCAGCCAGACCACGGTGCCCAGCAGCGCCAGCACCAGCAGCGCCAGCAGCACCCAGAGGAACCAGCGCTGCCAGACCGAGCGCAGGCTCAGGAAGGCCTGGCCGCCGATGCGGATCGCCAGGCGCGTGGCGAGGTTCTCGCGCGGCACCGGGGGCAGCGTCTCAAGCGGCGGGGAGGACACGGTGCGAGAGGGCGGGGAGTTGCGCGCGTGCCGCGGCGGTGCGCGTGGCGTCGAGTTCGAACAGCACCAGGCCTTCGTCCTGCGCGCGCTGCGCCACCACCGTGCCCCAGGGGTCGACGATCATCGACTGGCCCCAGGTCCGGCGGCCGTTCTCGTGCGTGCCGCCCTGCGCGGGCGCCACGACCCACGCCAGGTTCTCGATGGCGCGGGCGCGCAGCAGCACTTCCCAGTGGGCCGCGCCGGTGGTGTGGGTGAAGGCGCTGGGCACCAGCAGCAGTTCGGCGCCGCCCTGCGACAGCGCGCGGTAGAGCTCGGGAAAGCGCAGGTCGTAGCAGACCGACAGGCCGATGCGCCAGCGGTGCCCGTCGCGCGAGGGCAGCTCGAAGCTGACGGGCTCGCTCCCGCGGGCGACCACGCGTCGCTCGTCGTAGTGCTCGCGGCCGTTGTCGAAGAAGAACAGGTGGATCTTGTCGTAGCGCGCCACGCAGCGGCCATCCGGGGCATAGGCGAGCGAGCTGTTGAACACGTGCCCTTCGTCGGCGGTCTCGATCGGCAGCGTGCCGCCTACGATCCACAGGCCGAACTCGCGTGCCGCGTCGGCCAGGAAGCCCTGCACCGCGCCGTCGCCCGGCCGTTCCCGCAGCGCGAGCTTGTCGGTGTCCTTGGCGCCCATCACGCAGAAGTACTCGGGCAGCACGGCCAGTTCGGCGCCGGCGGCCGCGGCTTCGGCCAGCAGGTCGTGGGCGCGGGCCAGGTTGGCTTCGCGGGCGATGGCCGACACCATCTGGATGGCTGCGACTTTCATGGCCGGTTCTCCTTCTGTGCTTCGTTCACGGGCGTGCTGCGGCGGGGCACCTTGGTGATCTTCGGGTCGGCCCAGGTGCCTTCGATCTCGAACTCCTGCGTCGCGGCGGCGGCCAGCGGCTTGCTCAGCAGCATCTGCGCGAGGAAGGTGCTCAGGCCGATCACCGGGTTGATCGCGGTGGCGACCAGCGAGGCGGTGCCGGCGTTGATCTCGGGCACCACCACCACGCGCAGGCTCTGGGTCTCGCGCGCCAGGTCGGCCGAGCCGTCCATCAGCGCGGCGGCGTTCACGCCCTTCATCTGCAGGTTGTTGGTGCTGGCCACGCCGCGCGCGATCTTCGCATCGCCGCGCACGAAATCGAAGGCGAAGCCGTCGCTGAACACGTCGCGGAAGTCGAGCGTGAGCCGGCGCGGCAGCGCCTGCAGGCTCAGCACGCCCAGCAGCTTGGCCAGCCCCGGATCGGCCTTGAGGAACTGGCCGCTGCCCACGTCGATGTGCAGCTGGCCGTTGAGGCTGGGGTAGTCGAGCGACAGCGGCGAGCCCTGCCAGTCGACCTCGCCCTCGAGCCGGCCGCGGCCGCGCCGGATCACGTCCTTCATGTTGAAGCGCGCGAGCAGCGCGCCCGCGTCGGCCATCTCGAGCTTGAAGTTCATCGCGGTGCGGCGCCGCGCCGCGTCGTTGCCGGCCCAGGTGCCCTGCGCCGTGAAGCTGGCCTCGGGCATGGTGAAGGCCAGCTTGTTGAGCCGCCACTCGCGGCGCGCGCCGCCGCGGTTGACGGCGTCGATCTCGGCCCGGCCCAGGTGCCGGCCCAGCAGCTCGAAGTCGTCGACCACGATGTCGAGCGCCGGCAGCGCGCCCGGCTGTTCGTCGAGCAGCGACTCGACGTCCTTGGCCTCGCTGGCCGCGATCTTCAGCCGCGACAGCCGCGCATAGATGCGCCCGTTCTGCGAGGTGTTGTACTCGGCGTAGCCGCTGAGTTCGGTGGCGTCGATGTTGGCCCGCCACAGCGCGCCCTCGCGCGAGCCGCCCAGCACCACCTCGTGCAGCGTGCGGCCGCCGCCGATGCCCAGGGCCTGCGCGCGCACCGCGATGGAGGTCGGCAGGTAGGCCGAGGGGTCGTTGCCGCCGGCGCCGGTGTCGACCGCGTTGCCGGTCGCTTCGCCGAACAGCGCCTGCCAGGCCGGCAGGTCGAACTGCGCGAGGTGCAGCGTGGCCAGCACGCCGCGCTCGGGCGCGGCGGCGGTCTCGCCCTCGGGCAGCCCGACGCCGATCGCGCCCTGCAGCACGCGCGGCTCGGCGCCCGAGATGTCGCGCACGTAGTGGGCCGAAGCCACGCGGCCCAGGCCCAGCGCGATGCGGTCGTGCAGCAGCGGCGCGGTGCCCGCCCGAGCCTCGCGCAGCACCACCTTCTTCTCGATCTGCAGCGGCATCGCCTCGTCGGCGTTCTTGGCCAGCGGCGCGGGCAGGGACAGGGCCAGGCCCTGCAGGCTGCTGTTGACCGAGAACTCCGGCGTGCCGTCGCGCACCGACAGCGTGGCGCTGTAGCCGGTACCGCCGACGGCCTTGGCCGCCACCCGGGGCAGCCATTCGACTTCGCGCACGGCCCGCAGGCCTTCGGCCGTCACGTTGCCCTGTGCCCGGAAGCTCATCTCGGGGCTGGCGCCGGCGTAGCGGCCGCGGCCCTCGATGCGTGTGTCGCCGCCGGCCAGGCGGCCCTGCACGCCGCTCAGCGTGAAGCCGGTCTCGGTGAAGCCCAGCGTGCCGCGGACCTGGGACACGGTCGGGGCCTCGGGCGCGAGCTGCAGCTCGTTGCCGGCCAGCACCACGGTGGACTGCACCTTGGCCTTGTCCATGTTCTCCAATGGCAGGTCGAGCTTGAGCCGGTAGTCGGCGTTGCCGGTGGCGCGCACCTTGGCGATCGGTTCGGCGGCCTCGCCGGTCAGCGGCGCGCCGACCTTGAGCAGTTCGGCCAGCGGCCCGCGGGCCTGGGCATCGACCTCGAGCAGCGGCGCGTGGTGCGCCATGTCGGCGATCTGCACGTCGGCCTGGGTCACCTCGATGCCCGGCGCGCCGACGATGCGCCCGCGCGCATTGCGCACCCGCATGCCCGAGCGCTCGAAGATCAGGTCGCCCGCCACGCCGGTGAGCGCGGGCCAGGGCAGCGCCTTGGCCGTGGTGCTGGTGTTGGCAGCGGCCGGCACGTAGGCGTAGTCGACGCCCGACACCTTGGCCGCGATGCGGAATTCGCCGTCGCGCGGGTCGTTGAAAGGCACGTCCCAGAGGTCGCCGCGGACCTTGAAGTCGACCGTGCTGGCGCGGCCCTTGGTCACGCTCTGCTGCACGTAGTCGCGCGTGTGCTTGGGGATCTCCAGCGGCAGGTAGCGGAACACCCGCGTGCCGTCGGCGTTGGTCAGCTGGCCCTGCAGGTCGAGCACGCCGGGATAGCGCGAACGCGCGCGCGACACCGCCGGATCGCTGGTGCGCCAGCTGGCGCGCGCCTCGCCGGTGGCGTCGGCGTTGGCGAAGCGCAGGTCGTTCACCTGCAGCTGCGCCTTGGCGCCGTCGAGCTTCCATTGCAACTGGGCCGAGAGCCGGTCGATCGGGATCAGCGGGTCCTCGAACACGCCGGGGAATTCGAGGCTGCCCTGCGCGATCGAGAGCGTCGCCTTGCCGCCGTCCTGGGTGGCGTCGAACTCGATGCGGGCGCCGCTCAGGCCGGGCGTGCCCGGGTGCGGCACCGCCGCGGCCGCCTGCGGCTTGGCGTCGGCGGGCGGCTTGGCCGGCTGCGAGGCCAGGCCGAGCCCGCGCACGCTGCCCGTGGCGCGGTAGTGGTGCGGGGCGTCGAGCGCGCCCTGCCAGCCGAGGTCGAGGCGCTCCACCACGCCGCGGGGCGCATAGGTGGCCAGCGCCTGGTGCGTGGCGTCGCCCAGCGGCAGCCGGCCGGCGATCAGCGCCAGCGCCGCCAGGTCGAGCGCATCGGCCTTGAAGGCGCCGCGCTCGGGGCTGCGGCCCTGGGTGGGCGTGTGCTGGAACCACAGGTTGCCGCCGGGCCAGCGCAGGCCGTCGGCGGCGGTGAACTGCAGCGCGGTGGTGGAGAACTCGAGCGTCTTGTCGTTGAGCCGGCCCGCGAGGCGGCCGGTCACGCCGCGCAGCACCAGCGGCTCGAGCCCGGTGTCGAGCGAGGCGTCGATCTGGTCGAGCGAAAGGTCGGTGGCGCCGCCCACGATCTGGCCGTTGCGCACGTCGGCCCAGGCGCGCAGGCCGCCGCTGCCTTCGCGGATGCGGGCGTCGATCGACACGTAGCGGCCGAGCCGGCGCACGTCGATGTGCGGCAGCTCGGCGTACATCTGGCCGGTCCAGCTGTGCCAGTTGCCGCGGCGCACCGACAGCAGCGGCTGGCGGAACTGGCCGCGCAGCGAGAAGCGCTCGCCCCAGCCCTCGGGCGGCGTGGCGTCCAGGCGCAGCGCATGGCGGCGCCCGGCGTTGCGCGCGACGAAGCGCACGTCGGTCAGCATCAGGGGTTCGGCCTGGCGGCGTTCGTCGGTCCAGCGCACCGTGCCGCCCTCGATCACGAACTCGCGCTGGGCGAAAAACCAGTCGGCGCCGCGGGTCTCTCCGCTGGTGTCGGTCGACATGTCGAGCCCGGCCACGTGCAGCTTGCCGAGCGCGTCCAGCCGCACCTCGAGCTGGGGTTTCTCGATGTAGAGCTGTTCGAAGTTGAGGTGCCACAGCGAGCGTGGCGAGACGCTGGCGACCACGCGCACCAGCCGCAGCGCTTCGCGCTGCTGGGCGTCGAGCAGCACCACGTCGCGCAGCTCGAGCACCGGAAACAGGGTGCCGGAGCGCGCGCGGATGTCGCCGATGCGCACCGGTACCCCGACGGCACGGGAGGCCTGCGCCTCGATGGCCTCACGGTAGTCGCCGATTCGCGGCACAATCCAGCCGTGTAGGACAACGACCGCCAAGGCGAACAACGACCACGCGGCAATCAACAGACCCAGCAGCCATCTCGCCATGACAGCGGTGAACTTGAGCAGCTTAGAAGGATGGGACGCCGTGTCGTTCATTGAGGATCGCGCTGTGCAGGAATTATGACCCCCAGCCTCTCGACGGGTTCCGCTCCCACCGATGCCATCGTGCATCCTTCCACGGCGGCCGCCTTGCCGCCCCTGTCCGCCCATTCGCGCTTCGTCCAGCGGCTGCGCCGCCGTTATGCCGGCGAGCTGGCGCTGCTGCCCGCGGGCGAACCGCTACGCCCGCAGATGCGCCAGGCCTACGAACAGTTGCGTGCGCGCGGCGACAGCGCCGCCGATGCGCTGCGCATCGTGCGCCAGCTGGTCATGGAGCGGCTGGTCACGCTCGATTGCGACCGCCAGGCCCCGCTGGCGGTGGTCACCACCGCCGTCACCCAATTGGCCGAGTTCGCGCTCGACATCGCCTGCGCCGAGAGCGCGGCCGAACTCGACGCGCGCCACGGCGCCCCCCTGGGCCCGGACGGCCAGCGCGCCCAGTTCTGGGTGGTGGGCATGGGCAAGCTGGGTGCGCGCGAGCTCAACGTGTCGAGCGACATCGACCTGATCTACCTCTACGACCAGGACGGCGACACCGCGGGCGACGCCGACGGCCGCGGCCGGATCTCCAACCACGAGTACTTCGCGCTGGCGGTCAAGCGCATTTATGCGCTGGTGGGCGACACCACCGAGCACGGCTTCGTGTTCCGGGTCGACCTGGCGCTGCGGCCCAACGGCAATTCCGGCCCGCCGGTGGTCTCGCTCGACGCGCTCGAGGAGTACCTGCAGGTGCAGGGCCGCGAGTGGGAGCGCTTCGCCTGGATGAAGAGCCGGGTGGTGGCGCCCGCTTCGGTGGTGGCCGACGGCTCGGCCCAGGCGCTGCGCGGCGTGGTGCTGCCCTTCGTGTTCCGCCGCTACCTCGACTACAGCGTCTTCGATTCGCTGCGCACGCTGCACCGGCAGATCCGCGAGCAGGCGGCGCGCCGCAGCGCCGGCCGGCCCGAACGCGCCAACGACGTCAAGCTGTCGCGCGGCGGCATCCGCGAGATCGAATTCACCGTGCAGCTGCTGCAGGTGGTGCGCGGCGGCCAGTTCCCCGAGCTGCGCACCCGGCCCACGCTCGATGCGCTGCAGCGGCTGGCGCGCGCCGGCCTGATGCCGCAGGACACGGCCGACGCGCTGGCCGTGGCCTACGAGTTCCTGCGCCGCGTCGAGCACCGCATCCAGTACCTGGACGACCAGCAGACCCATGTGCTGCCGGTCAACGACGAGGACGTGCGCTGGATCGCGCAGTCGATGGGCCTGCCCGACTGCTGCGCCTTCCTGGCCGAGCTCGACACCCACCGCGAGTTCGTGGCGCAGGAGTTCGACAAGCTGCTGGGCGGCGAGAAGCAATGCAGCGGCTGCAACGGCAAGGCCAAGACCGAGCCGCCGGCCGACCTCCACGACCTGATCGCCCAACTGCCCGCGGCCTTCGGTGCGCGCGTCGAGCGCTGGCGCGAGAGCCCGCGCATCCTGGCGCTGCGCGACGAGACGCGCGCGCGGCTGCGCCAGCTGGTGCGCCGCACCGGCCAGTGGATCGACGGCGTGGCCCGGGACGCCTCCGAGGACGTCAAGGCGCAGCGCACCGAGGCCGCCCTGCGCTGGGCCGACTGGATCGAGCCGCTGCTGCGGCGCGAGAGCTACCTGGCGCTGCTGGTCGAGCGGCCGGCGGTGCAGGAGCGGCTGCTGCGGCTGTTCGGCGCGGCGCGCTGGCCGGCGCGCTACCTGATGCAGCACCCGGGCGTGATCGACGAACTGGCCAGCGACGAGATGCTGGGCGGGCGTTTCGTCGCCGCCGAGTTCGAGCGCGAGCTCGAATCGCGGCTGGACTCGCTGCGCCGCACGGGCGAAGACGATGAAGAGCGCCTGCTCAACCTGCTGCGCCATGCGCACCATGCCGAGGTGTTCCGCACGCTGGCGCGCGACGTCGAAGGCCGGATCACGGTCGAGCAGGTGGCCGACGACCTGAGTGCGATGGCCGACACCGTGCTGCGCATCACCGCGCGCTGGTGCTGGCAGCATGTGCGCAACACCCATCGCGAGGTGCCGCAGTTCGCGGTCATCGGCTACGGCAAGCTGGGCGGCAAGGAGCTGGGCTACGGCAGCGACCTCGACATCGTGTTCGTCTACGAGGACGAGGACGAACGCGCGGGCGAGGTCTACGCGGCCTACATCCGCCGGCTCATCAACTGGCTCACGACCAAGACGCGCGAAGGCGACCTGTTCGAGATCGACACCGCGCTGCGGCCCAACGGCAATTCGGGCCTGCTCATCACCACCTTCGCGGCCTACGAGAAGTACCAGCTGGGCCGTGGCAGCAACACCGCCTGGACCTGGGAACACCAGGCCATGACGCGGGCGCGCTTCGTGCTGGGCGACCCGGCGCTGGGCGAGCGCTTCGAGGGCATCCGCAACGCCGTGATCTGCGCGCCGCGCGACCACGAGGCGCTGCGCGCCGAGATCTTCGCGATGCGCAACAAGGTCCGCGCCGCGCACCCGGTCAAGGCCGGGCGCTTCGACGTCAAGCACAGCCCCGGCGGCATGGTCGATGCCGAGTTCGCGGTGCAGTTCCTGGTGCTGTCGCAGGCCTGCGGCCACCGCGAGCTGGTGCCCAACCTGGGCAACATCGCGCTGCTGCAGCGCGCCGAGGCCGCCGGGCTGCTGCCCGAGGGCGTGGGCCAGCGGGCCGCGGCGGCCTACCGCGAGCTGCGCCGCGTGCAGCACCGCGCGCGGCTCAACGAAGAACCCACGCAGGTGCCGCTGCCGGCCCTGGCGGCCGAACGCGAAGCCATGCTGGCGCTGTGGCATGCGGTCTTTGGCTGACCGTTTCGCAGGCCCGCGCGCCGCGGCCTGGTCGGCCCTCGCGGCGGCGCTGGTGCTGGCGGGCTGCGCCAGCGGCCCCAAGGGCGGCGAGGGCCGCAGCGGGCGCGACGGCCCGGGCGCCAATCCGCCGGCCAACCTGTCGAGCGTGCCCGACGCCGAGCCGCGCATCGAATCGATACGCAGCAGCGGCGGCACCAGCAAGCCCTACACCGTGCTGGGCCGCGCCTATGTGCCGATCACCGACGACCGGCCGCTGCGCGAGAGCGGCATCGCCTCCTGGTACGGCAACAAGTTCCACGGCCAGTCCACGGCCAGCGGCGAGCCCTACGACATGTACGCCATGACGGCGGCGCACAAGACGCTGCCACTGCCCAGCTATGTGCGGGTGCGCAATCCGGCCAACGGCCGCGAGGTGGTGGTGCGGGTCAACGACCGCGGCCCCTTCCACGACGGCCGCATCATCGACCTGAGCTACACCGCCGCGCTCAAGCTCGACCTGCTGCGCGGCGTGGGGCCGGTGGAGATCGAACGCATCACCAACGAGGACATCCGCACCGGCGCCTGGCGCCGCGGCGGCGAGACGATGCTGGCCTCGGCCGCACCGCCGCCGCCACCGCCGCCCCCACCGTCCCCTCCCAGGGCCCCGGCGCCCGTGGCCGTGCCCGCCGCCTGGACCGCCAACGCCGCCGCCGTGCCGGCCGACAGCGTGGCGCCGCCCGCGCAGCCTTCCGCGGCACCCGCGCCCTCGGCGATGGTCGTGACCGAGCTGCCGCCCTTGACGCCCGCCGCAACGCCGACGCCCTCGCCGCTGCCGCTGTCGTCGTCGAACGCCGAGGCACCGTCCGCCGGCTTCTGGCTGCAGCTGGGCGCCTTCCGCGAGCTCGACGGCGCCGAGGGCCTGCGCAGCCGGGCCGCGCGCGGCCTGCCCGCGCTGGCGCCGCAGCTGCGCGTGTTCAGCGAGGACGGCACGCACCGGCTGCAGGCCGGGCCCTTCGCCACCCGCGACGCGGCGGCTGCGACGGTGTCGCAGGTGCGCGAGGAACTGCGCATCGCGCCGATCGTGGTCGAGCGGCGCTGAGCTGCTTTCTTCAGGCGATGGTCTTCTCGGCCACCGGCAGGCGCATGCCCACGCCCAGCCGGTTCCAGGCGTTGATCTGCGCGATCGCCACCGTCAGGTCGACGATCTCGGCGTCGCTGAACACGGCCTGCAGCTGCGCGAAGTCGGCATCGCGGTCGCCGTGGTGCTCGGCCAGGCGGGTCAGGCTCTCGGCCCAGTGGAGCGCGGCGCGTTCGCGCGCGTCGTAGAAGCCGACCTCGCGCCAGGTCGCGATGCTGTTGATGTGCTGCCAGTCGACCTCGAGCTTGCGCAGGTCGCGCACGTGCATGTCGAGGCAGAAGGCGCAGCCGTTGAGCTGCGAGACGCGGGTCTGGACGATCTCGAACAGGCGCTGGCCCAGCGTGTGGCCGGCCAGCGCGCCGTTGACGCCGAGCATGGCCTGGTAGGCCTTGGGCGCGATCTTGAACCAGGAAAGGCGGGGGGTGTTCATGACGGGTTTCCTTGGATGAAAGTCATTGGATACCCCCGGAAGACGCGCCAGCCTGGGCGCCTGTGACGCTCAAGACCCGAAATTCGCGGCGACGTGCGCCAGTTTGTCAGGATTGCGCTGCGCATGGATGCGCACGATGCGTTCGCCGTCCCACTCGATGCCCTGCACCGACTCGAGCACGCCGTCGACGTAGCGCAGCATCCCCGGCGCGCCGTTGACCTCGGCGATCTCGATGCGCACCAGGCCGGGGTAGCGGCGCGCGAGCGCGAAATAGATCTGGGCCACGCGCTGGGCGCCGACGATGGGCTTGCCGAAGGACGGCACCTTGCCGCCGCCGTCGCCGAGGATCGCCACGTCTTCGGCCAGCAGCGCCTTGAGGCCATGCAGGTCGCCCTTCTGCGCCGCCTCGGCAAAACCGCGCAGGAGCCGCAGGTGGGTGTCGCGCGTCACGGCCTGGCGCGGCCGCTCGCCCTCGCGCACCTGGGTCCGGGCCCGGTGCACCAACTGCCGGCAGGCGGCCTCGCTCTTGCCCAGCGTGTGGGCGATCTCGCCGTACTCGGCATCGAACACTTCACGCAGCAGGAAGGCGGCCCGGGCCTCGGGCGCCAGCCGCTCGAGCAGCGTGAGGAAGGCCATCGAGAGATCGTCGGCGCGCTCGAGCAGCTGCTCGGGCGTGCGCGGACCGTCGTCGATCAGCGGTTCGGGCAGCCAGGTGCCCACATAGTGGGTGCGCTGCAGCTTGGCCGCGCGCAGCCGGTCGATGGCCAGGCGGGTGGTCACGGTGACCAGCCAGGCCTCGGCGCTGTCGAGGGTGTGGTGCGCCGCGGCGTGCCAGCGCAGCCAGGCGTCCTGCACCACGTCCTCGGCCTCGGCCAGCGAGCCCAGCATGCGGTAGGCGATGCCCTGCAGCCGGGGGCGCAGGCGGTCGAAGGTGAGGGTGGGGTCGTCCATGCCGCTCAGACGAAGGGGCGCGGGCCGTTGTGACAGCCCGCGCGGCGCAGGGGCCTCAGGCGCCCTGGTATTCCGGCTTCGGGCCGAGCGAGGCCGACAGTTCCTTGCGGTAGCGGTTGAGCTCCTGCACCGACTTGAAGCTGCGGTTCATCAGCAGGCTCAGGTTGTGCAGGATGCGCTCGCCCACCTTGTTCTCCCAGACCGCGTCGAACTTGATCTGGTTGTCCAGCCAGTGCTCGAGCCAGTCCGGGTCGGGCATGCGGCTCTGGATGGTGTCGTTGGGGAACAGCGCCTTGCTCACGTGCAGGTTGGTCGGGTGCAGCGCCTGGGCCGTGCGGCGCGCGCTGGCCATCAGCACGCCGACCTTGGTGAAGGCGGCGCGCGCCTCGTCGCCGAACTTCTCCATCGCGCGCTTCATGTAGCGCAGGTAGGCGCCGCCGTGGCGCGCCTCGTCCTGGCTCAGCGTGGTGTAGATGTGCTTGATCACCGGCTCGGTGTGCCACTCGGCCGCGCGGCGGTACCAGTGGTTGAGCCGGATCTCGCCGCAGAAATGCAGCATCAGTGTCTCCAGCGGCGGTGCCGGATCGAAGTCGAAGCGGATGTCGTGCAGTTCCTGCTCGGTCGGCGCGTGCTGCGGGCTGAAGCGCTTGAGGTATTCCATCAGCACCAGCGAATGCTTCTGCTCCTCGAAGAACCAGATCGACATGAAGGCCGAGAAATCGCTGTCGTGCCGGTTGTCGCGCAGGAACATCTCGGTGGCCGGCAGCGCCGCCCACTCGGTGATGGCGTTCATCTTGATGGTCTGCGCCTGCTCGTCGGACAGCTTGCTGCCCTCGAAGGATTGCCACGGAATGTCGCGGTCCATGTCCCAGCGGACGGATTCGAGTTGTCTGAACAGTTCGGGATAGAGCATGTGCGTCCTTCGTGGGCCGGCGGATTCTAGGTGGCGGAGGGAGGGCCGCGACCCGCGCGGGCGGCTTGCCGCGGCGGGTGCCGCCAGCCTAAGCGGCTTTGGCGCCCGGCATGCGCAGCCACCCTCCGCGTTGCAGGGTCGGACGCGGCGCTGTATTCCGGATGCATTTGGTGACAATCTGGGGCCCTGGCACGGGGAACCGGGCCCCCGCCGGCCCGCTCATAAATCCATCGCATCGTGATCGAACGATGACAAATGTTTTTATGTTGCGAGGCCTTCCAGGCATCCGCCTGGACTGAAATCCCGGGGCGACCCTCCTCCTCCTCCCTCCCTCCTCCTTCGCGTCGGGGCGCCTCGCAACATTTTTGTATTCCCCACCTGGCGTCATGCGCCGCGGGCCGTTGCCCGCGGTGGCCGCCGGCCGTGCGCGCCGCCCGCCAAGACCCCGATCCCGCGCCGGATAACGCCCGGCCCCCCGGGCCGGCGCGCCGAATACAATGCCGGGTGCTGCGCGGCCCCTGCCGCGCCCCATGGCCGCAATCCGCGGCCACGGCAGCGCCGCCCCCGCGGCGCGCTCCCACCCGCTCTTCTGCTGGAGACTCTCTTGTTCATTTCCTCTGCTTTCGCCCAGACCGCACCCGCAGCCGCGGGCGGCGACATGTTGTCCTCGCTCGGCAGCATGCTGCCGTTGGTGCTGATGTTCGTGGTGCTGTATTTCGTCATGATCCGGCCCCAGATGAAGCGTCAGAAGGAAGCCCGCGCCATGATCGAGGCGCTGGCCAAGGGCGACGAAGTCGCCACCGCCGGCGGCGTGCTCGGCCGCATCACCTCGCTGGGCGAGCAGTACCTCGGCCTCGAGATCGCCAACGGTGTCGAGATCAAGGTCCAGCGCTCGGCGGTGGTCCAGGTGCTGCCCAAGGGCGCGATCAAGTAATCGGGGCCGGACACCGCCCGCCCGTCGGGCGGTGCTCCCCTCTCTCCGGCCCGTCCGGTTCGCGCGCAACGCCCAACGCTGAATTTCTTCTCATATGAACCGTTACCCGGTCTGGAAGTACGCGATCCTGGTGGTCGTGCTGCTGGTGGGGCTGATCTACGCCCTGCCCAATTTCTTCGGCGAGGCGCCGGCCGTGCAGGTGTCGGCGGCCAAGGCCACCGTCAAGGTCGACGCGGCCACGCAGACCCGCGTGACCGAGGCCCTCCAGGCCGGCGGGCTCAAGCCCGACGTGCTGACGCTGGACGCCACCTCGGTGCGCGCCCGTTTCCTCAGCACCGACGACCAGCTCAAGGCGCGCGACGTGCTCCAGCGCGCGCTGGTGCCCGATGCGGCCGACCCGTCCTACGTGGTCGCGCTCAACCTGGTCTCGCGTTCGCCGACCTGGCTCACCGCGCTGCATGCCTTCCCGATGTACCTGGGTCTCGACCTGCGCGGCGGCGTCGACTTCCTGCTGCAGGTCGACATGAAGGGCGCGATCGACAAGAAGGCCGAGTCCTTCGCCGGCGACCTGCGCACCGCCCTGCGCGACAAGGGCATCCGCGGCAGCGCGGTCAACCGCAACGGCCAGTCGATCGAGGTGCGCTTCCGCGACGCGGCCAGCCTCGAGGCGGCCAAGCGCCTGGTGCAGGACCAGTTCGCCGACCTCTCGACGGTCGACAGCCAGGACGGCGCCGAGTGGAAGCTCACCGCCTCCATCAAGCCCGAGGCCGCGCGCCGGCTGCAGGACGCGGCGCTCAAGCAGAACATCACCACGCTGCACAACCGGATCAACGAACTCGGCGTGGCCGAGCCGGTGATCCAGCAGCAGGGCCTGGACCGCATCGTGGTCCAGCTGCCGGGCGTGCAGGACACGGCCAAGGCCAAGGACATCCTGGGCCGCACCGCGACGCTCGAGATGCGCATGGTCGACGAATCGACCGAAGGCCGCGCCGCCGAACTCGGCACCGGCCCGGTGCCCTTCGGCTCCGAGCGCTTCCTCGACCGCGAAGGCCGCCCGGTCATCGTCAAGAAGCAGGTGCTGGTCACCGGCGAGAACCTGACCGACGCGCAGCCCGGCTTCGACTCGCAGACGCAGCAGCCCAAGGTCGACCTGACCATGGACGCCAAGGGCGGCCGGATCATGCGCGACGTGAGCCGCGACAACTACCGCAAGCGCATGGCGATGCTGATCTTCGAGAAGGGCAAGGGCGAAGTGCTCACCGCCCCGTCGATCAACGGCGAGCTGGGCAACCGCTTCCAGATCTCCGGCTCGATGAACGTGGTCGAGGCCAACGACCTCGCGCTGCTGCTGCGCGCCGGCTCGCTGGCCGCGCCCATGGAGATCATCCAGGAACGCACCATCGGCCCCAGCCTGGGCGCCGACAACATCGACAAGGGCTTCAAGAGCGTGATGTACGGCTTCATCGCCATCATGGTCTTCATGTGCCTGTACTACGCGCTGTTCGGCGTGTTCTCGTCGATCGCGCTGGCGGTCAACCTGCTGCTGCTGATCTCGATCCTGTCGATGCTGCAGGCCACGCTCACGCTGCCGGGCATCGCCGCCATGGCGCTGGCCATCGGCGTGGCGATCGACTCCAACGTGCTGATCAACGAGCGCATCCGCGAGGAACTGCGCGCCGGCGCCTCGCCGCAGGCCGCGATCCATGCCGGCTACGACCGCGCCTGGGGCACCATCCTGGACTCCAACGTGACCACGCTGATCGCGGGCATCGCGCTGCTGGCCTTCGGATCGGGCCCGGTGCGCGGCTTCGCGGTGGTGCACTGCATCGGCATCGTGACCTCGATGTTCTCGGCCGTGTTCTTCTCGCGCGGCCTGGTGAACTTCTGGTACGGCGGCAAGAAGAAGCTCAAGAGCGTCTCGATCGGCACCGTCTGGCGCCCCAAGACCGACGGCACGACCCCGGTCGAAGCCAACTAAAGGATCGATGCCATGGAGTTCTTCCGCATCCACAAGACCATCCCGTTCATGCGCCATGCCAAGGTGCTGAACCTGATTTCCATCGCGACCTTCCTGCTGGCGGTGTTCTTCCTGTTCCACCGCGGGCTGCACCTGTCGGTGGAGTTCACCGGCGGCACCGTGATGGAGGTCGCCTACCAGCAGTCGGTCGACGTCGGCAAGGTCCGCGACACCATCGGCAAGCTGGGCTACGCCGACGTGCAGGTGCAGAACTACGGCACCTCGCGCGACGTGCAGATCCGCCTGCCGGTGCAGAAGGGCCAGACCTCGGCGCAGCAGAGCGCCCAGGTGATGGAGGCGCTCAAGGCGGTCGAGCCGACCGCCACCCTGCGCGGCAACGAGTTCGTCGGCCCGCAGGTCGGCGAGGAACTCACCACCAACGGCCTCAAGGCGCTGGGCATGGTGGTGGTCGGCATCATGATCTACCTGGCCTTCCGCTTCGAGTGGAAGTTCGCCCTGTCGACCGTGCTGGCCAACCTGCACGACGTGGTGATCATCCTGGGCTTCTTCGCCTTCTTCCAGTGGGAGTTCTCGCTGGCGGTGCTGGCGGCGGTGCTGGCGGTGCTGGGGTATTCGGTCAACGAATCGGTCGTGATCTTCGACCGGATCCGCGAGAACTTCCGGCGCTACCGCAAGCTGACCACGGTCGAGACCATCGACAACGCGATCACCTCGACCATCAGCCGGACCATCATCACCCACGGCTCGACGCAGCTGGTGGTGCTCTCGATGTTCTTCTTCGGCGGCCCGACGCTGCACTACTTCGCGCTGGCGCTGACCATCGGCATCTGCTTCGGCATCTACTCGTCGTGCTTCGTGGCCGCGGCCATCGCCATGTGGCTGGGCATCAAGCGCGAGGACCTGGTCAAGACCCCCGTGAAGCACGAAGGCGATCCGTACGATCCGAATGCCGGCGCCACGGTCTGAGCCTTCAGGTCCGGTGACATGATGCGGGACCCGGCGGCTTCGGGTTGGGGAGCATCGGATGCCCTTGTGCGTCCGCCCCGACCCGGGCAAGCTCGCGGGGTCCGATGATGTTCTTTCGCCGTCCTGAAACCCTCCCATGAGCACCGCGCGTCCCCAGGCCCTGTCCCAGCAACTCGCACGCGAGACGCGCCAGCGCTTCATCGCGGCGACACAGGCGCTGATCGAGCCGCTGGCGCAGGCGATCCGCGACCGGCTCTCGGCCTCGGCGGCCCAGATGGGCAATGCGCGCGACATGCAGGACTGGCGCGACGATTTCCTGGCCTTCCAGTCCCTGGGCGGCCGCTGGGTGGCCCAGACCCAGGAGGCCTGGCGCAAGGCGCAGGAAGTCACGGCCGTCGGCACCGACGCCCATTCGCTGTCGAACCTGGAGCTGATGGGCGACGACGTGGTCGAGACCCAGATCCTCTCGTCCCGGCTGGGCCAGGCGGTGCAGGGCAAGTCCAATTTCGAGATCAACGACCTGCGCCTGCGCATCCAGCACCTCGAGGGCACCGAGGAGCTCGGGGCCAAGGACGTGCTCAAGCCCGAGGCGCTGGCCCGGATCATGGTCGAGCAGTGGCTGGCAGCCGGTCTCACGCGCGTGCTCTGGACCCGGGTGCAGGACGTGATCGAGCGCGGCGTGCTCGAGGCCACGGCCAAGGCTTACACCGATGCGAACCGCCACCTGGTCCAGCAGGGCGTGATGCCGGAGATCGACCTCAAGAGCTTCGTGCGGCGCACCGCCTCCGGCCATTCCGGCGTGATGCCCCTGGGCGGCGGCCACGCGCCCTCCGGCGCGGGCCGGCCGATGGCGGCGGAGAGCATGGGCTTCCAGGCCGGCGCCGGCGCGATGGGCGCCATGCATTCGATGGGCATGGCGGGCGACACCCTGGCCGGCACCGGCGGGTCGCCGCTGTCCATGGCGCGCCAGCGCGCCCAGGGCGTGCTGCTCAACCTCAAGCGTTTCGTCACGGCGCGCATCGGCGGCGACATGGCGCCCCGTGGTGCCGGCGGCACCGGTGAAGGCGGACTCCTGCGCGGCGGCGCGGGCCCCGGCGCCGGCCTGCCGGGCG
The DNA here is from genome assembly GCF_030317215.1 of Variovorax sp. J2P1-31. Classification (NCBI taxonomy): domain Bacteria; kingdom Pseudomonadati; phylum Pseudomonadota; class Betaproteobacteria; order Burkholderiales; family Comamonadaceae; genus Variovorax; species Variovorax sp. J2P1-31. The sequence goes on along the minus strand of NZ_JASZYA010000004.1, from coordinate 138,310 downwards.
GCTTTGCCGCGGCGATCTCCGATGCCGGCGCGGCCTACCAGCTGGCCTCGTCGCAGTACGTGGTCGGCGACGAGGTCGCGGCCCTTCAGCACAGCGCGGCCGAGCTGCGCCGGCGCGCCACCGATCTCAAGCGCCGCGCGCCGACCACCGCCGACAAGGCCACGGTCGAAATCGTCGCGCTGATGTTCCAGGCCATCCTGGCCGAGGAGCGCATCCCCTTCTCGGCCCGCGTCTGGTTCGCGCGCCTGCAGATGCCGGTGCTGCGCGTGGCGATCGCCGAGCCCGAGTTCTTCGGCACCCTGCAGCATCCGGCGCGCATGCTGATCGACCGCATGGGCTCGGTGGTGATGGGCTTCGACGCCGCCGCCATCTCCGGCAGCGCGCTCGAGGGCGAGATCCGCCGCGTGGTGCAGGTCATCGAGCAGTACCCCGAGACCGGCCAACGCGTGTTCAAGCTGGTGTTCGACGAATTCGTCGCCTTCCTCAACAAGTACCTGACCCAGAGCGACAGCACGCAGCGCGTGATGAGCGTGGCGCAGCAGGTCGAGCAGAAGGAGACGATGGCGATCCAGTACACCATCGAGTTGCGCAAGATGCTCAACGACATGCCGGTGCGCGAGGAGATCCGCGAGTTCCTGTTCAAGATCTGGGCCGAGGTGCTGGCCATCGCCGCGCTCAAGTACGGCGCGCAGGACGAGCAGACCGTCACGCTCAAGCGCGCCGCCTCCGAGCTGGTCTGGGCCGCCAGCGCCAAGCCCAACCGCAACGACCGCACCCGCGTGATCCAGGACCTGCCCAAGCTGCTGCAGCGACTGCGCTCGGGCATGGCGCTGCTGGGCATCGTGGGCGAGCCGCAGGAAGCGCAGATCAAGACCATCGGCGTGACGCTGTCCGACGCCTTCCTGTCGAAGACCGAGGCCATCCCCCAGGCCAAGATCGAGGCCATGGCCTCCAGGCTGGCCAACCTCGAGGACTTCGTGAGCGACGAGGGCACGGCCGAGCTGCCGCTGGATGCCGCCAGCATCGAGCTGCTGCTGGGCGTGGACGCCGCCTCGATCGAGGTCGTGCCCGACACCCGCGGCGCGAAGATCGACGAGGACATGCTGCAGTGGGCGCGCGAGCTGCAGGTCGGCAACTGGTTCATGCTCGACCACAACAACCGGGCCAGCCAGGTGCAGTTCGTCTGGCGCAGCGAGCGCAAGCAGCTGCATCTGTTCGCCTCGGCCGACGGCCGCAGCTTCCTGATCCAGGCCGGGCGGCTGGCCTCCTACCTGCAGGCCGGCCTGCTGGTGCCGGCCGAGGAAGAGACGCTCACCGTGCGCGCCACGCGCGAGGCGCTGGCCAAGCTGGACGCGAACCCCGAGCGCCTGCTCAACTGAGGGCCGCGCCGCGGCGCCTCAATGTGCGATGCGGTCCCGGCGGCCGTCGCACAGCTCGTCGAGCACCAGGGCGTCGGGTTCGATGCCGGTGCTCCAGTGCACCATCAGCACGATGATCTTGAGCTCGTCGAGCGCCACCGGCTGGCCCGCGGTCGCCATGGCGCGCTCGATCACGATCTCGCGCAGGCCGCCGCCGAGCACGCCGGCCGCTTCCAGGAAGTGCACGAAGCCCAGGCATTCCGCGCCCAGGTGATCCTGTTCGGCGGCGGAGTAGACGCGCATCGAGTCGGCCGCCGGCGCCAGCGCCGCCTCGCCGGGCGTGCGCGCCAGCACCGTCGCGCTCGAGGCGTCGGCCTGCTGCTGCAGCGGGACACCCTGGGTCGCGAAGCTCAGCTCGTCGAGCCATTGCAGTGCGGCGCGGATCTCCTCGTCCTCGAAGCCCTGGGCGCTGAGCTTGCGGCCCAGTTGCTCGGGTTCGGGGCACGCGTTGCCGCGCCAGTAGTTTTCGTAGACGAACACAAGCACTTCAAACATGGGCCCAATATAGCCCACGCGCCGCCATCGGCGGGCGCGATCTGCGCCCTTCGCTCAGCCCTGCGCGACGCGCTGGAACAGCCCGCCCGGCAGGCGCGCCACGCGCCCCTCGAGTTCGAGTTCCAGCAGCAGGCCCTGCAGCGTGGCGGCGCCATGGCCGGTGCGCGCGCACAGGGCGTCGAGGCCGACCGGATCGAAGCCGATCGCCTGCAGCAATGCGAGGTCGGCGTGGTCCGGGGTTTCTTCGGCATCCGCGTGGGATGTGGCCGTGGCGGCACTGTCGAAACGCAGCTCCTCGAGCACGTCCTGCACCGACTCGACCAGCTTGGCGCCCTGGCGGATCAGCGCATGGCAGCCGCGCGACTGCGGCGAATGGATCGAGCCGGGGATCGCGAACACCTCGCGGCCCTGCTCCACCGCCAGCCGGGCGGTGATCAGCGAGCCGGACTGCAGCGCGGCCTCGATCACCAGCGTGCCGCGCGCGAGCCCGGCGATGATCCGGTTGCGCCGGGGGAAGTTCGGATGCAGCGGCGGCGTGCCGAGCGCGAACTCGCTGACGATCAGCCCGTTCGACGCGATGCGGTGGGCCAGCGCGCGGTGCCGGGCCGGGTAGACGCGGTCGAGGCCGGTGCCCACCACCGCCACCGTCGCGAGCCGGGGGCCGCGCTGGGCGGCCTCCACCGCGTCCAGCGCGCCCTGGTGGGCCGCGCCGTCGACGCCCAGCGCCAGGCCCGACACCACCACGACATCGGCCTCGCCCAGCGCGCGGGCGAAGGCCCGGGCATTGAGCTCGCCCTGCGGCGTGGGGTTGCGGCTGCCGACGATGGCCACGCTGCGTGCCAGCTGCGTCAGGTCGAATTCGGCGGCGCCCAGCAGGTAGAGCATCGGCGGCGGATCGGCGGTCTCGAGCAAGGCGGCGGGATAGCCCGGATCGCCCAGCGTGAGCAGGCGCCGCACCGCGCCGTCCGGCTCGACGGTCTGCAGCCAGTCCCAGGTCTTGGCGTGCTGTGCGTCGAGATCCGCGGGCGGCCGTTGCAGCGCGGCCGCCTGCGCCGGCGTGACGACGTCGCGCAGGGCCGCGGGCGATTGCGTGAACACGGCTCCGGGCAGCCCGAAGGCGGCGAGCAGCCGGCGTGCCGTGCCGTCGCCGATGCCCGGCGTCAGCGCGAGCCGCAGCCAGTCGGCGAGTTCGTCACGTTCCACGCCGACGAACCCGCGCCGGCCTCAGGGGTTGACCAGCAGGTCGCCCACGCGCGGCGTGTCGTTGATCTCGAGCACCAGCGCGTACGACACCTTCTCGAAGGGCCGGAACACCATCAGCAGGCCGATGCGTTCGTTGGGCAGCTTGAGGGTTTCCTTGCTGCCGCCGGTGCGGTCGACGATGGTCTCGCCGTTCTTGAGGATGGCCAGCACATGGCCGTTCTCGATGCCGTCGCGCACGCCCTTGTTGATCGCGACCACCTGGTTCTGGGCCGCGAACTGCACCGCGTTGCCGTAGACCGAGACGATGCGGCCGTTGAAGGGCTGTGTCGGTGCGCGCGGCACATAGCTCAGCAGCTGGCGCGCCGGCTCGGGCAGCAGCCGGTCGCCGGCGCGGATCTCCTCGCGCGCCGCCACGATGTCGACGGTGGCCGGCACCACGGTCGAGACCGCCTTGCCGTCTTCCAGCACCTGGGCCACGGACTCGCCGCGCTGCAGCAGGGCCTTGCCCAGGTACTGCGCCTCGTAGCCCAGGATCTCGCCGGTGCCCGGGTCCTTGAGCGGCGTGGCGTTGCGGAACACGCGGAAGGTCTTCTGCGGTCCGCCCGCGTCGACCAGCGGCGCATTCGGCTCGCCGCGGGCATAAGCCCGGTCGCCGCGCGCCAGCAGCACCCGGCTGTCGTTGCCCGCGACGATGCGCGGCGCGGCCAGCAGCGTGCCTTCGTCGACCACGATCGGCTCGCTGAGGAAGGGCTCGATCAGGCTCGGGTTGAGCGTGGGCAGGGCCAGGCCGGACAGCGATTCGGAGCGGGTGCGCGGCGACAGCTTGATCGTGCCGCCATCGCCACCGCCGCCCGCGCCGCGCCGGGTGCTCAGCCGCGCGCGGCCGCCGCTCTTGTCGAGGTACAACACCTGGCCCGGGTAGATCCGGTGCGGGTTGGCGATGTCGTCGAGGTTCATGCCCCAGAGCTCGGGCCAGCGCCACGGGCTGCGCAGGTAGAGCCGCGAGATGGCCCACAGCGTGTCGCCGGACTTGACGGTGTATTCGTCGGGCGCGCCGGGCGCCAGTTCGCTGAGCGGCACGCCGGTCTGCGCGGCCTGCTGGGCCGTGGCGCGCTGCTGGGGGGTGACGGGATAGTTCTGCGCTGCGGCACCCACGCCCAAGCCAAGTGCGGCCACGGTCGCCAGCGCGGTGAGGACGGTCGAACGCTGGCGAGGGAGGCAGGTTTTTTTCATGATTGAATCGATGTCCACGCAGAGGCCGCACCGGGCGTACGAATCCTCACAATTTGCTACGAATTTTGCGCTGAAGCCCTTGATAGGGCAACGCTTATCGCGCCAGGCGCCGCCGGGCGCCTCTGGAATTGGCGAAAATAGCCACAATTTCCCCCCGACTTCATGGCCAAAAGAACCATCCTGAGTTTCCCCGATCCGCGCCTGCACACGGTGGCCAAACCGGTGCAGGGTATCGACGCGCAGACCCGCACGCTGGTCGCCGACATGCTCGAGACCATGTACGACGCCAAGGGCATCGGCCTGGCCGCGACCCAGGTCGACGTGCACCAGCGCGTGGTGGTCATCGACGTGTCCGAGGAGCGCGATGCGCCCCTGGTGCTGATCAACCCCGAGATCGTCTGGGCCAGCGACGAGAAGGTGCTCAACGAGGAGGGCTGCCTCTCGGTGCCCGGCATCTACGACGGCGTGATGCGCTCGACCGCGGTGCGCGTGAACGCCCTCGACGCCGACGGCAAGCCGCACACCCTCGAGGCCGACGGCCTGCTGGCCGTGTGCATCCAGCACGAGCTCGATCACCTGCTGGGCAAGGTCTTCGTCGAGTACCTGTCGCCGCTCAAGCGCAACCGGATCAAGAGCAAGCTGCTCAAGCAGCAGCGCGAGGAAGAGCGCGACGCCGCCCAGGACGCCCGACGGTGAGCGCGAACTGGCGCCCGTCCCTGGCCTGTGCCGCGCTGGCGGCCCTGGTCCTGGCCGGCTGTGCCAGCGAGCCCACCCGGCTGCCGATGGGCGTCACGCGCGCCGAGGCGCTGCAGCGGCTCGGCACGCCGACCGCGGTCTATGCGATGCCCGGCGGCGGCGAGCGCCTGCAGTACTCGCGCGGCCCGATGGGCTACGAGGTGAACAACGTCGACGTCGACGCGCAGGGCCGGGTCGTGGCGACCCGCCAGGAACTGCAGGAATCGCTGTTCGACCGCACCATCCAGGCGGGTGTCTGGCGCGAGGCCGATGTGCTGCGCACCTACGGCCGGCCCTACGAGACCGCGCGCGTGGGTTCCTTCGACGGCCTGGTCTGGACCTGGCGTTTCAAGTCGATGAATGCGCCGCGCCTGCTGCACATCTACATCGACCCGACCGGCGAGGTGGTGCGCTACCACACCGCCGATGACGTGATGCGCGACGACGTGCGCTGGTGAGAGGTTTTCCTTGAGTCTGAAGATCGGCTTTGCCGGCACCCCCGAGTTCGCCCGTGTCGCCCTGGAAACCCTGCAGGGTGCCGGTTTCGACATCCGTCTGGTGCTGAGCCAGCCCGACCGCCCGGCTGGCCGCGGCATGAAGCTGCAGGCCTCGCCGGTCAAGCAGTTCGCGCTGCAGCACGGCTGGCCGGTGGCGCAGCCGCGCAGCCTGCGGCTCGACGGCAAGGTTCCCGACGAGGCCGCCGCGGCGCGCGACACGATCCTGGCAGCCGGACTCGACGTGCTGGTGGTCGCGGCCTACGGCCTGATCCTGCCGCAGTGGGTGCTCGACGCGCCTCGGCTGGGCTGCCTCAACATCCATGCGAGCCTGCTGCCGCGCTGGCGCGGCGCCGCGCCCATCCACCGCGCGATCGAGGCCGGCGACACCGAGACCGGCGTCACCATCATGCAGATGGACGCGGGCCTGGACACCGGCGCGATGCTGCTGCGCGAGGCGCTGTCCATCGGCGACGACAGCACCGCGCGCCTGCACGACAGGCTGGCGGCCATGGGCGGCCGGCTGATCGTCGAGGCGCTGCGCCAGGCCGAGGCCGGCACGCTGCAGCCGGTGCCGCAGCCCGCCGAAGGCGTGAACTACGCCCACAAGATCGAGAAGCACGAAGCCGCCATCGACTGGCGGGAGGATGCCGCGACGCTGGTGCGCCGCGTGCGCGCCTTCGACCCCTTCCCCGGCGCCAGCAGCGTGCTCGACGGCGTGGCCGTCAAGTGCTGGTCGGCCGAGGTGCACAGCGGCGGCGCGGCCGAGGCCCCCGGCACGGTGCTGGCCGTGTCGCCCGCGGGCATCGACGTGGCCGTGCACGGCGGATCGGTCCGCCTGACCGAGCTGCAGCGCCCCGGCGGCAAGCGCCTGGCCGCGGCCGACTTCCTGCACGGCTTCGACGTCAAGCCCGGCCAGGTGTTCGGCTGATGTTCCTGAGCGCAGCGGTTCGCCGCCGTCCCACCTTCCGCGAAGGCGTCGTCACCATGGCGCCGATGGCGCTGGGCATCGGCGCCTGGGGCCTGATGACAGGCGTGGCGATGGTCAAGTCCGGCATGAGCGTGATCGAGGCGGTGGCGATGACGCTGCTGGTCTACGCGGGCAGCTCGCAACTGGCGGCGATCCCGCTGCTGGTGGCCGGCGCGCCGGCCTGGGTGGTGCTGGCCACGGGCTTCTGCGTGAACCTGCGCTTCGTGGTGTTCAGCCTGCACCTGCGGCCCTACCTGATGCACATGCCGCGCTGGCGCCGCATGCTGCACGGCTACCTGACGGCCGACCTGAGCTACGCGGTCTTCACCACCCGCTACCCGGTGCCGCCGACCGACGAGGCCGAGCAGCAGGCGCAGGAGGCCTACCTGACCGGCGGCTACTTCATCACCTGGTGCGCCTGGATGGGCATGAGCGCGGTCGGCATCGCGCTGGCCAACTTCATCCCCCAAGCCTGGGGCCTGGGCTTCGCGGGCGTGCTGAGCCTGGTCGGCATCCTGTGCTCGATGGCCACCACGCGGCTGCGCGTGCTGTCGGCGCTGATCGCCGGCGCCACCGCCGTGGCCGCCTACGCGTTCCCGCTCAAGCTCAACATCGTGACCGGCATCGGGGTCGCGGTGCTGCTGTGCTTCTGGCTCGAGAAGCAGTTCGTTCGCAACCCCACGGAGGCCGACCGATGAACGGCGAGACCGATCCCTGGACCCTGGTGGTGATCCTCGGCCTGGCCGGCGTGACGGTGCTCACGCGCTGCTTCTTCTTCATCCTCGACCGCCCCTGGGGCCTGCCCGAATGGGCGCACCGGGCGCTGCACTACGCGCCCATCGCCGCGCTGTCGGCGGTGGTCATCCCCGAGATCGTGATGAGCCAGGGCCACCTGGTGAGCACCTGGCAGGAAGCGCGCCTCTACGCGGCGCTGGCCGGCGCCGGCTACTACTTCTGGCGCGGCGGCGTGCTGGGCACGATGGTGGTCGGCATGGCCGTCTACCTGCCGCTGCACCTGGGCCTGGGCTGGTAGGCGCGCGCGGGTTGCCAGCCCGCGCCAGGCCCAAAACTACAATGGCCCCAGCCCCCGTCTTCCCTCTTTCCTCACTTCCTCTCCCGCCATGAACGTCATCCGCTTCACCGATCTCTGTGCGCAAGGCAAGGCCGCCGGCCAGCGCGTCTTCATCCGTGCCGACCTCAACGTGCCGCAGGACGACGCCGGCCGCATCACCGAAGACACGCGGGTGCGCGCCTCGGTGCCCTGCATCCAGCTGGCGCTCGACGCCGGCGCCGCCGTGATGGTGACCTCGCACCTGGGCCGCCCGACCGAGGGCGCGTTCAAGCCCGAGGATTCGCTCGCCCCCGTGGCCGAGCGCCTGAGCGAACTGCTGGGCCGCGAAGTGCGCCTGGTGGCCGACTGGGTCGACGGCGTCGAGGTGCAGCCCGGCCAGGTCGTGCTGCTCGAGAACTGCCGCGTCAACAAGGGCGAGAAGAAGAACGACGAGACGCTCGCCAAGAAGATGGCCGCGCTGTGCGACATCTACGTGAACGACGCCTTCGGCACCGCCCACCGCGCCGAAGCCACCACCTACGGCATCGCCCAATTCGCCAAGATCGCCTCGGCCGGCCCGCTGCTGGCGGCCGAGATCGACGCCATCACCAAGGCGCTGGCCCACCCGGCGCGCCCGCTGGTGGCCATCGTGGCCGGCTCCAAGGTCAGCACCAAGCTCACCATCCTCAAGAGCCTGGCCGAGAAGGTCGACCAGCTGATCGTCGGCGGCGGCATCGCCAACACCTTCATGCTGGCCGCGGGCCTGTCGATCGGCAAGTCGCTGGCCGAACCCGACCTGCTGGACCAGGCCACGGCCGTGATCGAGGCCATGCGCGCGCGCGGCGCCGCGGTGCCGATCCCGGTCGACGTGGTGACGGCCAAGACCTTCGCGGCCGATGCGCCGGCCACCGTCAAGGCCGCCGATGCGGTGGCCGAGGACGACCTGATCCTGGACATCGGCCCCAAGACCGCCGAACTGCTGGCCGCGCAGCTGCGCGAGGCCGGCACCATCGTCTGGAACGGCCCGGTGGGCGTGTTCGAGTTCGAGGCCTTCTCGCACGGCACCGAGGCCATCGCCCGCGCCATCGCCGAGAGCAAGGCCTTCTCGATCGCCGGCGGCGGCGACACGCTGGCCGCGATCGCCAAGTACGGCATCGAGAAGGACGTGGGCTACATCTCCACCGGCGGCGGCGCCTTCCTCGAGATCCTCGAGGGCAAGACCCTGCCGGCCTTCGAGATCCTGACCAAACGCGCGGCCGGCTGATCGCCTCCGGCGCCAACGAAAAAGCCCGCGGATGCGGGCTTTTTCAATGGCGATGCGAGCGGATCAGGCCGCGGTCGGCACCGGCGCGCGCATCGCGCTGGTGGCGCGGCCCTGGAAGTCGGTCCAGCACTGGCGCGAGAAGTCGTAGAGCTTGCAGGCGCGGGCGGTCGAGAAGTACCACTTCCAGGAGAAGGGCTGGACGATGATGCGCTCGGGCAGCAGGTGCTCGAGCATCTTCTGCGCTTCCTTGAGCTTGTACAGCGGGATGCTCATGTCCACGTGGTGCGCGGTGTGCTCCATGATGTGGTGCATCAGCGCGCCGACCTGCATCGGGAAGGTCAGGTGCACGGTGGTCGAGACGAAGGGCTGGGCGCGCTGCCAGGCGGCCTTCTCGTCGTGCCACTGCACCTTGACGTGCGTGTGGTGGCCGTAGATCACGAAGCCCATCATGTTGAACCAGAAGGCCATCGGCACCACGAAGCCGATCAGCAGCGCCAGCAGCACCGACTGGCCGGTGGCCAGCGCGGCGGCCGCGAGGGCCGCGATCCAGAGCGCGGCGAAGCCGGTGACCAGCGCGCAGTCCTTGCCGAAGATCGGGCGGTAGCTGTTGCCCATCACCGAGCGGCGGGGGAACATCATCTTCTTCCACCAGATCTCGATCATGTAGTACAGCCCCGGGCCCCAGCCGCTGCGGTAGATGCGCTCGAGCCCGCGGCGCACCGGCGACAGCGCGCGGTACTCGTCCTGCGTGAGCGGCGCCCAGACGAAGTCCACGCCCTTGAGGTTGGTGAAACCGTGGTGCACCACGTTGTGGCCCATGTCCCAGAGGCTGTAGGCGGTGAGCGAGGGCAGGAAGGCGATCCGGCCCAGCCACTTGTTCAGGCGCCGGTGCGGCGTCAGGCTCTGGTGGCAGCCGTCGTGGCCGATGATGAACAGCCGGCCGATCACGAAGCCCGCCAGCAGCGCGGCCAGCAGCTTGAGCCAGATCGGCTTGAGCAGCACCGTGCCGGTCAGCAGCGCGCCGAACAGCAGGTAGTCGATGGCCAGCATCACCAGCGCGCGCACGGTGGTGCGCTGCGAGATCGGGATCAGCCAGGAGCGGATGATCTTGCGGTGCGGCAGCGGCGCTTCCGGCGGCAAGGGCGTGACAACGGGATCAGATGGGCTCTGCATAGGACGGGCAAAAAGAGGAAGAACGACGGCGCAGTCATGCACCGTAACGTATTCATCGGAAGGGGATATGACGGAGATCAAGCACCTCCAGGGTTGTCTGGGCAACCGTGTCATATCGCGCGAGGTCATCCCCGCATGTGAGAATTGTGCCAAAAGCCCGAATACCCCCAGGAGACGCAACCCCGTGGACACCACCCGCCTTCCCCGCCATGCCACCAAGATCGTCGCGACCCTCGGTCCGGCCTCGAACACGCTCGAGCTGATCGAGCAGCTGATCCACTACAAGGTCAGCGTGGTGCGCCTGAACTTCAGCCATGGCATCGCCCAGGACCACATCGACCGTGCCGCCATGGTGCGCGAGGCCGCGCGCCGCGCCGGCCGCGAGGTCGCGATCATGGCCGACCTGCAGGGGCCGAAGATCCGCGTGGGCAAGTTCGCCCAGGGCAAGATCTGGCTCGAACCCGACGCCAAGTTCGTGCTCGACGCCTCGCGCACCGAGCTGGGCGACGTCGATGCCGTGGGCCTCGATTACAAGGACCTGCCGCGCGACGTGAAGGCCGGCGACCGCCTGCTGCTCAACGACGGGCTGATCGTGCTCAAGGTCGACATGGTCCGCGGCCAGGCCGTGCACACCACCGTGGTGCTGGGCGGCGAGCTGTCGAACAACAAGGGCATCAACAAGCAGGGCGGCGGCCTCACGGCCCCGGCGCTGACCGCCAAGGACATGGAGGACATCAAGACCGCGATGAGCTTCCAGGCCGACTACGTGGCCGTGAGCTTCCCCAAGAACGCGACCGACATGGAAATGGCGCGCCAGCTGTGCAACGTGGCGGCGGCCGAGTTCGGCCACCGGCCGGGCATGATCGCCAAGATCGAGCGGGTCGAGGCGATCCCCAACCTGGAAGAGATCCTGCGCGCCAGCGACGGCATCATGGTGGCCCGCGGCGACCTGGCGGTGGAAGTGGGCAACGCGGCGGTGCCGGCGCTGCAGAAGAAGATGATCCGCATGGCGCGCGAGATGGACCGCGTGGTCATCACCGCGACCCAGATGATGGAGTCGATGATCACCAACCCGGTGCCCACGCGCGCCGAGGTGAGCGACGTGGCCAACGCGGTGCTCGACGGCACCGACGCCGTGATGCTGAGCGCCGAGACCGCCTCGGGCCGCTACCCGCTGGCCACCGTGCAGGAGATGAGCCGCATCTGCGAAGCCGCCGAGCAGGCCGAGGACACGGCGCGCGACACCGACTTCAGCGGCCACACCTACGCCCGCATCGACCAGGCCATCGCCATGGGCGCGCTGTTCACCGCCCACCACCTGGGCGCCAAGGCCATCGTGGCGCTGACCGAGTCGGGCTCGACGCCGCTGTGGATGAGCCGCCATTCGGCCCACATCCCGGTCTATGCGCTGACCTCGCGGCTGTCGACCCAGCGCAAGATGGCGCTGTTCCGCAACGTGCGCCCGCTCTTGATGGACTCGCAGACCGACCGCGACACCGCGCTCGAGCAGGCCGAGGCCCACCTGAAGAAGCGCGGCATCGTGCAGAGCGGCGACGTCTACGCGATCACCTGCGGCGAGCCCATGGGCGCGCCGGGCGGCACCAACATGCTGAAGATCTGCCGGGCCTCCTGAGGCGAGCCGGCGCTGCGGGCACCCGTGGCGGTGCCGTTCGCCGCGCTGCCGGCGACACCGACTTCGACCCCCTGGACGCCGGCGCGTGCGCGCCCCGGCGTGCGGAAGCCTGCTGCTCGATTCAGGATTGTTGACAAACAGGTGTTCTCAGCGGCACTAACATCCGGCAAATCGGCCGCGCCGATCGGATGGACTGGCACCGATGCGCGGCAGCAGATCGCAGAGGGAGAGGGCTTCAAAGATGGCGCAATCGCATCCGTTCAAGGCGCTGCTGCTGGCAGGGGTGACGGCGTTCTGTGTTGCCGGATGCGGCGTTGTGCCGGAGGCATCGAATTCGCGCCCTTCGACGGCCGGGTCGTGCGCCGTGCAGAGTGCCGAAGCGCGACCGCCCAAGCACCCGATCGTGGAACTGGCCGCGTGCATCGCGCGGACGGACGACCTCTTGGATCCTGATCGTCTTTTTCATGAAACCTTAGGCATCAAGGACTACGGCGGATTGGGTGTGACTTCTTGGGGCATCCAGGCGGGCGTGGGTAGACGCTCCGACCGAAATTCGCTGGAACATCTGCCCAGTGGCGTCGATGGCTTTTTGTTCCAACGCGTAGACGTCGAGAAGTTCACGGTCGGCGGGAAGAGGTATCTCACCGTGAGTCTCGCCCCGTCCCGATCCTGTGTGACGTTGGCCGATGTCGTCGCAACCTTCGGAAATGGCTATGCCATATCACCACATCCTGTCGTCGCGCCTGCGCCGGCCCTGCCAGGCGTTATCTCTTTTCCGCCGGCGAAGGCTGGGAAGTTTCCAGGGGTCTATTACTCGGCGCAGCGCTTGTTCAACGGTCCCGTCAACGGGACCGTTCACTTTGATTTCGACTACGACGAATGTGCACACAGCATTTACGTGCAACGCGACCTCAGGACAACTGACAGACCAGCAAAGGGAGAACCCAGATGAGCAACTTCACCCCTGCCCTCACCTCGGAGTGGTTGGTCGATGAAAAGAACAGGTTCGGGGCATACAACATATCGCCAGAGGCGCTGGCACTGATCAACAGATCGGAAACCCTTAAGGCCGACATGCGCGCCTATGCAAACAGTGACTTCACAACCTTTGGAAGGATCAACTCTCAAGCTGGCGCGGGCGAATACAGCACGAACGTAGGTGACAAGAAGGGCTACCTCCACATCGCCCGCGACCGCTTCAGCACCCCTGAGAACACCGTGAGCGTGCTGGCCCACGAACTCGGGCACTTCCGCGTCGAGGAGCCCGATGCCGCGATGGCGAAAGCACGCGCCCATGCCCTGGCGGCCAAAGACAAGGCCGCTTACCAGAACGCCTGTCACCTGACCGAAGGCTACGCGCACTACAACGAAGTCAAGGTGCGCGAGGAGATCCTGGAAACCGTTCGGCTGGCGGCCGAGCTGGAGCAGCGACCCCTCACCGCGCAGGAGCTGCAACTGGAATCCCGTTGGCGTGGCGAAGGGGTGTACGGCAGCCGTGGCGAAGGCCAGGACCATCTGATCGCCAGCCGCATTGCCGATGCCGCGCGCGAAGAGCCTGGACACTTGACCGCCACGCAGGTCATGGAGAAGGCGGTCTTTGCGCTGGCGCAGAACAACAGGGCCCATGTCACGTCGAGCACCGGGCAAAGCTACGAGCAGTTCTGCGACACCGAAGCCAGCCGGATGCTGTCGAGCGGCAGCGCGCCTGCGTCCGCCACGGACGGTGCGCTGCACATGCTGCAGCCGGTATCGAGCGAGCCTTCGCCCACCGAAGACTTGTCCGCCTTCCTGGACCGCATGCTGGCCGCCGACGACGCGACTTTCAGGCGCATGCAGCGGACCCTGGCGGACCTCCCGCCTGGACGGGAAGTGATCGCAGAGGGCATCGCCGAGGTGAATCGGCAGGAGCAGATGGCGGCGCAATAGCAGCAACAGGTGCAGGCGCAGCAGCCGCAAGCGCTGGTGATGGTCCTGCCTCACTGAGTCCAGCGACGCGCGAAACATCCAAGGGCAAAGCAAGGTGAACGACCAAACCCTGCTGGCGCTGGCCAGCAAGATGAGCGCATTGGTCGAGAAATTCGAGCGCCAATGCGAACAGTCCGGCACGGAACTGCGGCGACTTTCCCAGCAGGTGCCGGCCGTCGTGCGCCAGGCCGCCGACGATCAGTGGCGCGGGGTGCCGGAGGCGGTGCTGGCCGATGTCCGCCGCGGCATCGAAGGACCGTTGGCCGACCATGAGCGGCGCTTGCGCGAAGCCGGCGAGCAGGTCCACCAGGCTTCTGTGGCGCTGAGCGCGCAGTTGCGACGCGCCGAGGCCTTGCATCGTCACCTGGTCTGGAAGGTCGCAGGCATTACGTTGGGTAGCCTGGTGTTGATGCTGGGCGGCGGTTCCTGGTTGTCACGCCACTACTACGACGAGATCAGGAAGAACCAAGTGTCTGCCACCTTGCTCAAGGCCTACAACGAAGCCGATGTCACGTTGTGCGATGGGCGCCTGTGTGTGAAGACTGACAAATCCGCCAAGCCCCATGGCGACTACCTGCCCGTCAAGCCGCGTTGACGGTCGACGCTTGGCTGCGGGCCGACGATCCGTCGCTGCGGCGTAGGCCGGGGCCGCGTCCTTTCGGCCCGGGGAAAACCAAATGCGCCCGGGCTGCGTACAGCCGGGATGCCCTTCTCCCACTTCCTCCGCCGCCGCCGCAGCGCGCTGCTGGCCGCCGGCGCGCTGGCCCTGTCCGCCTGTTCCCCGATCAAGCTGCTGGACCGGCTCACGCCGAGCGACACCTACCAGGCCGAGACCGGCATCGCCTACGGCAGCGCGCCGCGCCAGCAGCTCGACGTCTACCGGCCGCTGCCGGCCACGTCGCCGCCCGAGGGCCGGCGCCCGCTGATCGTCTTCTTCTACGGCGGCACCTGGACCACCGGCGAGCGCGCCAGTTTCCGCTTCGTGGGCGAGGCGCTGGCGGCGCGCGGCGCGGTGGTGGTGATCCCCGACTACCGGCTGGCGCCGGGCGTGACCTACCCGGTGTTCGTGCAGGACAGCGCGCTGGCCCTGAAATGGGGCCTGGACAACGCGGCCCGGCTGGGCGCCGACCCGCAGCAGGTCTATGTGATGGGCCACAGCTCGGGCGGCTACAACGCCGCCATGCTGGCGCTCGACGCGCGCTGGCTGGGCGCGGTGGGCGCGAGCCCGAAGCAGCTGGCCGGCTGGATCGGCCTGGCCGGCCCCTACGATTTCCTGCCCATGGGCGACCCCGACGCGCAGCGCGCCTTCGACTGGCCGAACACGCCGCGCAGCTCGCAGCCCATCGCCCATGTCTCGGCCGCCTCGCCGCGCGCGCTGCTCATGGCGGCCAGCAAGGACACCCTGGTCGACCCGGTGCGCAACACCGGCCAGATGGTGCAGAAGCTGCGCGCCGACGGGGTCGAGGTGCAGACGCGCAGCTTCGACAACCTGAGCCATGTGACGCTGATCGGGGCCCTCGCCACCCCGATCCGCTGGATCGGCGGGCCGGTGCTGCCGCCCATCCTGGACTTCGTGGGGTTGCCGTCGGACCTGTCCGACAAGGTCGCTCGGTAGAATCGAGACAGTTTTTCTGCAGTCTTCCCACCAATCTTCCCGCGAGGTATTTCCCATGGCTCTCGTCTCGATGCGCGAACTGCTGGATCACGCAGCCGCCAACGGCTACGGCATTCCGGCCTTCAACGTCAACAACCTCGAACAGGTCCAGGCCGTGATGGAAGCGGCCAAGGAAACCGGCGCGCCGGTGATCCTGCAGGCCAGCGCCGGTGCCCGCAAGTACGCGGGTGAAGGCTTCATCAAGCACCTGATCCAGGCCGCGCTCGAAAGCTACCCGAACATTCCGCTGGTCATGCACCAGGACCACGGCCAGAACCCGGACGTGTGCCAGGGCGCGATCGACCTGGGCTTCTCCTCGGTGATGATGGACGGCTCGCTCGAGGCCGACGGCAAGACCATCGCCAGCTACGAGTACAACGTCGAAGTGACGAAGAAGGTCGCGCAGTTGGCGCACCGCGTCGGCGTCACGGTCGAAGGCGAACTGGGCTGCCTGGGCTCGCTCGAGACCATGAAGGGCGACAAGGAAGACGGCCACGGCACCGACGCGACCATGACCCGCGAACAGCTGCTGACCGACCCCGAGCAGGCCGCCGACTTCGTCAAGCAGACCCAGATCGACGCGCTGGCCATCGCCATCGGCACCAGCCACGGCCCGTTCAAGTTCACCCGCAAGCCCACCGGCGACATCCTGGCGATCGACCGCATCAAGGAAATCCACCAGCGCATTCCCAACACCCACCTGGTGATGCACGGCTCGTCGTCGGTGCCGCAGGAACTGCTGGCCATCATTCGCCAGTACGGCGGCCAGATCAAGGAAACCTACGGCGTGCCGGTCGAGGAGATCCAGGAAGCCATCAAGCACGGCGTGCGCAAGATCAACATCGACACCGACATCCGCCTGGCCATGACCGGCGCGGTGCGCAAGTTCCTGTTCGAGAACCCCGAGAAGTTCGACGCCCGCGAATGGCTCAAGCCGGCGCGCGAAGCGGCCAAGCTGGTCTGCAAGCAGCGCTACATCGAGTTCGGCTGCGAAGGCCAGGCCGCGAAGATCAAGGGCGACACGCTGCAGGTCGTGGCCGCCAAGTACGCGAACGGCGAACTCGCACAGCAAGTCCGCTGAGCGAAAGCGGCGGACAACGAGCCACCGTTCGCGGTGGCTTTTTTCTGCGCGCACAATCCGCTTTCCCTTCCCCTGTTTCCATCACGCCCCCGCCATGACGACCGTCCACACTTCCTCCATCCAAAGCCTGCCCCTGCTCGCGCGCGGGAAGGTGCGCGACAACTATGCGGTCGGCACCGACCGCATCCTGATGGTCGCGAGCGACCGGCTCTCGGCCTTCGACGTGATCATGGGCGAACCCATCCCGGGCAAGGGCGTGCTGCTCACCCAGATGGCGCTGTGGTGGTTCGAGCGCCTGGGCCACCTGTGCCCCAACCACCTGACGGGCGAGGCGCCCGAGAGCGTGGTGACCGAGGCCGAGGTGCCGCAGGTCAAGGACCGCTCGATGCTGGTCAAGCGCCTGAAGCCGATCCCGGTCGAGGCGGTGGTGCGCGGCTACCTGGCCGGCAGCGGCTGGAAGGAATACCAGGAATCGCGCTCGGTCTGCGGCGTGCCGCTGCCCGAGGGCCTGCGCAACGCCAGCAAGCTGGCGCGCCCGATCTTCACGCCGGCGGCCAAGGCCGCCATGGGCGAGCACGACGAGAACATCAGCTACGACCGCGTGGTCGAGATGGTGGGCCCCACGCTGGCCCAGCAGATCCGCGACACCAGCATCGCGATCTACGAGACCGCGGCCCAGATCGCGCTGGCCAAGGGCATGATCATCGCCGACACCAAGTTCGAGTTCGGCCTGGACGAGGCCGGCACGCTGGTGCTGATGGACGAGGTGCTCACACCCGACAGCTCGCGCTACTGGCCGGTCGAGGGCTACGACGAGGCGCTGGCCAACGGCACCAACCCGCCGAGCTACGACAAGCAGTTCGTGCGCGACTGGCTCGAATCGACCAAGGTCAACGGCAAGCCCTGGGACAAGACCCCGCCCGCGCCGCGCCTGCCGGCCGAGATCACCGAGAAGACCGCGGCCAAGTACCGCGAAGCGCTGGACCGGCTGACCGCCGGCTGAGGAGGTTCGAGGCGGGCCGCGCTCAGCGGCTCTCGAGCACCGCGGTCGTGCGGCCGCTGCCGTCCAGCAGCGTGAGCCGGTTGCCGCCGGCCAGGCTGTACTGGGTGGTCGCCTTGATGGCGGCCAGGAAGTCGGTCTCGATGATGCTGCGCGTGTTGTCCAGGCAGGCCATGCGCGTGGCGGCCAGCTGCTCGATCTTCAGTGCATGCCCGGTGCGCTGGTAGCTGCCGGTCAGGCGGTTGCAGCCGCCCGAACCCGTGACCCGCGCGCCGTCGAACTGCAGCTGCGCGCCGCGTTGCGGGTCGGGGTCGACCGGCAGCGGCTGGCCGCCGATGCTGACCAAGCGCCAGGTGCGCGACTCGATCGGTTCGTCCAGGCTCACCGTGGTGCCGCAGGCCGCCAGCAGGGCGGCACCGGACAGGAGCAGTGCGGTCAGGGCGGTGGGCCGGACGAAGGGGCGCATGGGAGAGGTCCTTTCAGGAACAACGAGGGGCGGGAGGGCCTCAGCTCAGCACGACGCTGCTCAGGCGCCGGCGGTAGGTCGCCACCGTCGGATCGTCGGGCGGGATCTGTCCGTCGGCCACCTTGGGCTTGGGCGGCTCGATGAGTTCGAGCACCGCAATGTACGTCTTGCGCGCCAGATCCTCGTTCCAGGCCTTGTCGCGCATCAGGATTTCCAGCAGCTCGTCCATCGCGTCGGTCCAGCGCTGGCCGGCGATCAGCAGCTGCGCGCGGCCGAAGCGGGCCTCGAAGTCGCGCTTGACGGCCGCGATGCGGGCGTCGAAGTCGGCCAGTGACGGTGCCGGGCCGTGGACCGGCGCGGCGAAGTCGATCGCGTTCATCCAGCGCTGCAGCGCGTCGAAGCGGCGCACCGCGGGCGCCTTGGCGATCACCGGCGCGAAGGCCACCTTGGCGTCGTCGCCGCGGCCCAGTTGCAGCAGCAGCTTGACGTAGTCGAAGCGCGCGTCGTCGTTGGCCGGGTCGGTGGCCACCGCGTGCTGCAGTCTTTCGAGCGCGCCCTCGGTGTCGCCCTCGGCCAGCGCTTCCTGCGCGGCTTCCTCCTGGGCGGCGGCCTCGAGCTCTTCGGCGGCCGGCACGTGCTTGTCGAGGAATTCGCGGATCTTCTCGGCGGGGATGGCGCCGACGAAGCCGTCGACCGGCTGGCCGCCCACGAACATCACGCAGAAGGGGATGCTGCGCACGCCGAACATCTGCGACAGCTGGGTCGAGATCTGCGGCACCTTGTCGGCGTCGAGCTTGGCCAGCGTGAAGCGGCCGGCGTACTCGGTCTCGAGCTGTTCGAGCACCGGGCCCAGCTGTTTGCAGGGTCCGCACCATTCGGCCCAGATGTCGAGCAGCACCGGCGTGGTGGCCGAACCTTCGATCAGCGCGGTCTGGAAGTTTTCGAGGGTGATATCGATCATCGGATGCAGATGGAGGCAAAACGTAAAATTGCGACCATGAACCAAACTATTCAGGTCGGCGTGGTGATGGGATCGAACTCCGACTGGGAGACGATGCGTCACGCGGTCGAGATTCTCCAGCAATTCGGCATCGCCCACGAAGCACGGGTGGTCTCGGCCCACCGCATGCCGGACGAACTCTTCGCCTACGCCGAGAGCGCGGCCCCGCGCGGGCTGGCCGCGATCATCGCCGGCGCCGGCGGCGCGGCCCACCTGCCGGGCATGCTGGCGGCCAAGACCACGGTACCGGTGCTGGGCGTGCCGGTGGCCAGCCGCCACCTGCAGGGCGTCGATTCGCTCTACAGCATCGTGCAGATGCCCAAGGGCGTGCCGGTCGCGACCTTCGCCATCGGCAACGCCGGCGCGGCCAACGCGGCGCTGTTCGCGATCGCCATGCTGGCGGTGGGCAATCCGCGGCTGCGCACCCAGCTCGACACCTTCCGCACGGCCCAGACCGCGGCCGCCCAGGCCATGACGCTGCCGCCGCCCGAGGCCGGCGCGCCGGTGGCGCCGGCGGTGTCGCCCTTCTCGCCGCAGGGCGGGGGCGCGCTGTGAGCGACGCCGTCACGCCCTACCTGCGGCCCGGCAGCACGCTGGGCGTGCTCGGCGGCGGCCAGCTCGGCCGCATGTTCGCCCAGACGGCCCAGCGCATGGGCTACTTCACGGCGGTGCTCGACCCCGATGCCGACAGCCCGGCCGGCCGCGTGAGCCACCACCACGTCCACACCGACTACACCGACGTCGCGGGCCTGGCCCGGCTGGCCGGCCTGGCCGAGGCCATCACCACCGAATTCGAGAACGTGCCCGCGCCCTCGCTCGAGCACCTGGCCGCGGCACGGCCGGTGGCGCCCGGCGCGGCCGCCGTGGCGATCGCGCAGGACCGGATCCGCGAGAAGGCGCACTTCATCCGCTGCGGCGTGGCCTGCGCGCCGCACGCGGTGATCGAGACCGCCGCCCAGCTGGACGCGGTCGCCGACGAACTGCTGCCCGGCATCCTCAAGACCGCGCGCCTGGGCTACGACGGCAAGGGCCAGCAGCGCGTCGCCACGCGCGCGCAGCTGGCCGCCGCCTGGGAAGCCACCGGCGGCGTGCCCTGCGTGCTCGAGAAGCTGCTGCCGCTGGACTTCGAGTGCTCGGTGATCGTGGCCCGCGGCCACGACGGCCAGATGGTCCACCTGCCGCCCCAGCGCAACCTGCACCGCGACGGCATCCTGGCCGTGACCGAGGTGCACCCGGACAACATGCCGGCCGCGCTGGCCGAGCGCGCGATCGCCTCAACCCGCTCGATCGCCGAGGGCCTGGCCTACGTGGGCGTGCTGTGCGTCGAGTACTTCGTGCTGGCCGACGGCGCGATGGTGGTCAACGAGATGGCGCCGCGCCCGCACAACAGCGGCCACTGGTCGATGGACGCCAGCGACGTGTCGCAGTTCGAACTCCAGGTGCGCACCCTGGCCGGCCTGCCGCTGACCGCGCCGCGCCAGCACAGCCCGGCGCTGATGCTCAACCTGCTGGGCGACCTCTGGTTCGAGGACGGCGACGACGCCACGCCGACCGAGCCGCCCTGGGCCGACGTGCTGGCGCTGCCCGGCACCCACCTGCACCTCTACGGCAAGACCTCGGCGCGGCGCGGGCGCAAGATGGGCCACCTGAACATCACCGGCGCCGACATCGCCACGGTGCGCGCCACCGCCGACTTCGCCGCTGCGGTGCTGGGCCTGCCCATCCCGCTTTCGGAATGAACCCATGATCGTCGACGGCCATTCCCCCGACGCCATCGCCGCCGCGGCGGTGCAATTGCGCGCGGGCGGCCTGGTGGCCTTCCCGACCGAGACCGTCTACGGCCTGGGCGCCGACGCCGGCAGCGACGCGGCCGTGACCGGCATCTTCCGCGCCAAGGGCCGCCCGGCGGACCATCCGCTGATCGTCCACGTGCCGGCCGGCCCCAAGGGCACCGAGGCGCTGTCGTACTTCGCGCAGCCGCTGCCGGCCTTCGCCGAGAAGCTGGTGCTGGCCTTCTGGCCCGGCCCGCTGACCCTGATCGTCACCCGCCAGCCCGGCGTCGCCGCGGCCTCGGCCGGCGGGCAGGACACCATCGGCCTGCGCTGCCCCGCGCACCCGGTGGCGCAGGCGCTGCTCGAGGCCTGCGCCGCGCAGGGCGTGCTCGGCCTGTCCGGCCCCAGCGCCAACCGCTTCGGCCGCGTGAGCCCGACCACCGCGCAGCATGTGCATGCCGAGTTCGGCGAGACGCTGATGGTGGTCGACGGCGGCCCCTGCGCCGTGGGCATCGAATCGACCATCGTCGACTGCAGCCGCGGCGCCCCGGTGCTGCTGCGGCCCGGCGCGATCACCCGCGACCAGATCGAGGCCGCCTGCGGCGAAGCCCTGCGCGACAAGCACGACCTGGCCGCGCCCGACCCGCGCGCCTCGGGCACGCTGGCCGCGCACTATGCGCCCGAGGCCAAGCTGCGGCTGATGGACGCGCGGGCCCTGCAGGCCGCGCTCGACGTGCTCGGCGCCCAGGCCGCGCACATCGCCGTCTGGTCGCGCACGCCGCTCAAGCACCGCTCGCAGCGGGTGGTGCAGCGGCGCATGCCCGACGACGCGGCGGCCGCGGCCCAGCAGCTGTTCGCGGTGCTGCGCGAGTTCGACACCGAGGGCGTCAAGCTGATCTGGGTCGAGACCCCGCCCGACACGCCCGAGTGGGAAGGGGTGAAGGATCGGCTGCAGCGCGCCGCAGCCGCCTGATCCTCAACTGCCCGCGGCCAGCACGCCCTGGAAGAAGCCGCGGGCCGTGGCCAGGCAGAAGGGCGGCACCAGCGAGCCGTGGTAGGCCAGCGTGACCGCCTGGGCCTTGTCGCTCGGCGTGCCCGGCGTGTTCGCCGCCAGCGAGGCCTTGGCCTGCGCGAAGCCGGCGCGCGCGGACGCGTAGGCGTCGCTCGCGGCCGAGTCCTCCAGGTCCACCATCGTCAGCGCAGCGGCCGGCACGCCCTTGGCGAGGAAATAGCCGAGCGTCGCGCGGGTGCTCACGAAGTTCACCGTCGGGTCGTTGGCGCCGCCGCACATCAGCACCGGCTTGGTCGGCGTCCAGTTGCGCAGGTCGTTCGCCACCGCCGCCTTGCGGAAGCCCGTGGACGGCGTGCAGCCCAGCGGTGTCGCCGTGCCCAGCGACGCCGGCGTGGCCGGCAGCGCATTGCCGGGGCAGGGGTTGGCCTGGATGTCGCCGGCCGCCAGCGTCAGGTAGCTCTGGCGCACCAGGTTGTTGGCGCCGTAGAAGATCGAGAGCTGGGCGTTGAGCGGCCCCGGCATGGCGCCGGCCGGGAACAGCGCCAGCTGCGGCAGCTTGCCCGAGGTGAACAGCGTGTCGGGCGACAGGCTGGGCAGCAGGGTGTCGATGCCGGTGGCATAGGCCGATTCGTAGACGTCGGCGGGGGTGGTGTAGACGTTGCCGAACTGCTGCTGCCAGCTGGTCGTCAGCAGCGGCACGAACAGCGTCGCGCCCAGCGCCGGCCAGCCCTGGAAGGTGTAGTCGGTCAGCAGGCTGATGGCCGAGGGCGCCGACAGCGGGGCCGAGGCCGTCACCGCCTGGCCCGTGGCCTGCAGCTCGCGGTGGGCCGCCATGGCCACGTAGCCGCCCTGCGAGTAGCCGCTGACGAACAGCGTGCCGGCATCGCTGGCGCCGATGGTGGCGAAGGTCTTGCGGGCGGCGGTGAGCGCATCCACCATGTCCTTGCCCTGCTGGTCGCCGTCGAGGTAGGGGTGGTAGGGCAGCGTCGACTTGTCGTAGCCCGCGTAGTTGGGCGCCACCACGATGAAGCCCTGGGCCGCGAAGGTGGCGGCGACCAGCAGGCCTTCGCCGGCCGCGGCCTGGGTGCTGTCGGTCCACTTGGCGAGGTTGTAGTTGCGGTCCGCCGTGGTGCCGTGCGCATAGAGCAGCACCGGCCGCTTGCCGCTGCAGGCCGCGTCGGTGCCCGTGGGCACCATCACCGCGGCGGTGGCGTTGGTGGCTTCGTTCTTGGCGCCGATGGTGCGGTACTCGAGGTAGCGCGTGTCGACGCCGCACTTGGGGGTGCCCGCCACCTGCAGCACCGCGCCGCCCTGGGCACTGCCCTGCAGGCTGGCCGTGAAGTCGGCGGCCGAGAGCTTGGCGGCCTGTTCGGGCGGGGCGACCACCGAGCCCCGGCCCGTGTCGGCGACGGGCGGCGGTGCGGGCGCCGGCGCGGGCGGGGGGGCCGGCGGCGTCACGACGACGCTGCTGTCCCCGTCGCTGCCGCCGCAGGCCGCGAGCAGCAGCGCGAGGCCCGCGAGGGCCGCTGCGTGGCGCAGCGGGGTGGAGAGATGTTGTTTTTGCACGGTGTGTCTCCTGCGTTGAAGGGAATCGAACGACCGTCCGATTCTGTTCAGCGCTCCACGCCCGATGCAATGGGGTTTGCCTGCGCCGGTGGCGCGGCGCCCCGGCTCAGTTGTCCTGCGTCGCCCAGTCCACCAGCGCGTCGAAGGCGGGCCGTGCCGCGGCCGCGTTGCCGTGGTTGGCGATCGCCACCAGCACGTAGCGCCGTCCGCTGGCGCCGTGCACGTAGCCGGCCACGC
Source organism: Variovorax sp. J2P1-31 (assembly GCF_030317215.1). NCBI lineage: Bacteria > Pseudomonadati > Pseudomonadota > Betaproteobacteria > Burkholderiales > Comamonadaceae > Variovorax > Variovorax sp. J2P1-31. The sequence goes on along the minus strand of NZ_JASZYA010000004.1, from coordinate 114,888 downwards.
CGGCCGCGTCGCGCAGCGTGCCGGTCTTGAGATGCGCCGCGCCGCCCGAACGCAGTGCCCGCCTGCGCAGGGTCCCGTCCACGCCCGAGGCCGGCAGCGAGGACATCAGCTCGGGCATCACCGGCGAGCGCCAGGCCACCTGCAACATCTTGGCCAGCGCCGCGGCGCTGATGCGCTCGTCGCGCGACAGCCCCGAGCCGTTGTCGAACACCGGCTGGCCCTCGCCGGTGCCGATGCGGTCGTTCCACCATTGGCGGATCGCGCTGCGCGAGGCCTCGAGCGAGCCGCGCTTCTTCTGCTGCAGGCCCAGCGTGAGGAACAGCTGCTGCGCCATCACGTTGTTGCTGTACTTGTTGATGTCGCGGATCACCTCGGCCAGCGGCGGCGAGCTGAGCTCGAAGGCCGGCTTGAGCTCGGGCGGCACGCGCCCGTCGCGCACCTGGCCCTTGAGGGGATGGCCCATCTCGGTCCAGAGGCCGCCGATCGCGCGCGCCGCGTAGCGGCCCGGGTCGGCATAGGCCACGGCCCAGCTCTTCTCGCCGCAGGCCGCCGGGTAGCTGCCGCTGAAGCCCATGCGTGCCGGGTCGGCCACCTCGGCGCCGATCGTCGTGCGCCAGTCTCCGCATTCGCCGGCCGACAGCGGCAGCGTGGACTGCATCGCCACGCCGAGCAGCGGCGGGTCGAAGCTCACCTGCGCGGTCGAGTTCGCGCGGTTGGGCTGGAAGCTCATGACCACCGACTTGAAGTTGACCAGCAGCGCGTCGGGCGCCGCGTTGTAGGGGCGCAGGCCCTCGCCGTCGAAGGCCGCGGGGTCGGCCTCGGGCGTGTCGAAGGCGCTGCGGTCGAGCACGATGTCGCCGGCGATGCTCTGGATGCCCAGGCCCTGCACCCGCCGCATCAGCAGCCACAGCCGCTCGATCACCAGCTTGGGATCGCCCTGGCCGCGGATGTAGAGGTTGCCCTCGAGCACGCCGTTGCGGACCGGGCCGTCGATGTAGACCGGCGTGTTCCAGGTGTAGGCCGGCCCCAGCAGGTCGAGCCCGGCGTAGGTGGTGACCAGCTTCATGATCGAGGCCGGGTTCACCGGCACCTGGGTGCGCCAGGCCAGGCGCGGCGGCCGCACGCCGTCGGCGTCGGCCACCAGTAAGGTCACGGCCTCGCGCGGCACCTTGGCCCGCGCCAGCGCGGCCTCGACCTCGGGCGGCAGCGCCTGGGCGGCGGCGGCCAGGGGCAACAAGGCGGCGAGGGTGGCGAGGCAGAGGGCGGAGCGGGCGCGGGGCAGGACGGGACGAGGCATCGGTCCATTATCCCGGCGGGCCGGCGCCGCTTGCCCCCATGGCGGCGGCCGCGGCGCGGCACCGGGATAATCGGGGGATGCCTGCCGCCTTCCGACCTCCTGCTTTCACGACCGACGCGGCCCATGGCTGACAAGCTGCTCGCCTTCGACACCAGCACCGACACGCTGAGCGTGGCCGTGCGCCACGGCGCGCGCGTGTTCGCCCACAGCGGCGCGGGCGGCGCGCAGGCCTCGGCCACCTTGATCCCGCTGATCCGCCAATTGCTGGCCGACGCCGGCCTGGCGCTGGCCGACCTCGACGCCATCGCCTTCGGCCGTGGCCCCGGCTCCTTCACCGGCCTGCGCACCGCCTGCGCCGTGGCGCAGGGCCTGGGCTTCGGCGCCGGCGTGCCGCTGCTGCCGGTCGACACGCTGCAGGCCGTGGCCGAGGAGGCCCGCCACCGTTTCGGCGCGCAGCGCGTGGTGGCGCTGCTCGATGCCCGCATGGACCAGGTCTATGCGGCGCGCTACGACGTCGACGCGCCCATCGATGCCCCGGTCGAAGCGGAACTGCTGGCGCCCGAGGCGGTGGCCGTGCCCGCGGGCTGGGTGCTGGCCGGCAACGCCTTCGCGGCCTACGGCGAGCGCCTGCCGGCGGTCACGCGCCACGAAGTGCTGCCCACCGCCGAGGCCCTGCTGCGGCTCGCGCCGGCGCTGCTGGCGGCCGGCCGCGCGGTCGCGCCGGCCGATGCCGCACCGCTCTACGTTCGCGATAAAGTGGCGCAGACCACCGAAGAACGCGCGGCCCTCAAGGCCGCGCAGCAGCAAGCCACGCCCACGCCATGAGTGCCGTCCTGCAGCCCCTCGAAGCCCGCTTCGACGACATGAGCGTCGAGCGGCTGCCGGCGGTCTGCGCGATCGAGAAGCGGGCCTACACCCACCCCTGGACCCACGCCAACTTCATCGACTCGATGGCCGCGGGCTACCGCTGCCAGCTGCTGATGGGCGGCGACACCGTGATCGGCTACTTCGTGGCCATGAAGGGGGTCGACGAGGTGCACCTGCTCAACATCACGGTGGCGCCCGAGTTCCAGCGCCAGGGCTGGGCCCTGCTGATGCTCGAGGCGCTGGCCGGCTGGTCGCGCGGCCAGAAGGCGCAATGGCTGTGGCTCGAGGTGCGCGTGAGCAACGCGCGCGCGCTGCACATCTACGAACACCACGGCTTTCGCCGCGTCGGCGTGCGCAAGGGCTACTACCCGGCCTTCGGCGGCCGCGAGGACGCGGTGGTGATGAGCCTGCGCCTCGACGAACCCACGAGCGCCTGGGGCGGACTGACGGCATGAACACAGGATCGACGATGAACCTCGATGCGCGCCAGCGCGCCATGCTCGACGAAATGGGCATCAAGGTCTGGTGGCCCAGCGCCGCGCCGGCCGTGGTCGAGGCCGCGCCCGCCGCCGTGGCCGAGGTGCCGGCACCCGCCCGCGCCGTGCGCGAAGCCCCGGCGCCGATGGCCGCACCGGTCGCGCCGCCGGCCCCGGTGCGTGCACCGGCCGTGCAGGCCCCGGCCCCGGCCGCCGCACCGGCCGCGCGCCCCCACGGCGCCGCCGTGCTGGTCGAGGCGCCGCGGCTGCTGCATGGCGGCGTGGCCTCGCCGGGCGGCGGCTGGCTCATCGTGGCCGACATGCCGCCCGAGGCCGACGGCCGCCACGGCGAACCCTTCGCGGGCGACGCCGGCCGGCTGCTCGACAACATGCTGCGCGCGCTGCAGCTGCAGGGCGGCGAGCGGCCGGTGCACCTGATGCGCACCCACCGCGGCGTCGCCTCCGGCCGCGACGGCAGCCCGGAGCCCCTGGACCACAGCTTCGCCGCCCACGCGCAGGCCCTCGCCCCGCGCGTGGTGCTGGCCATGGGCCCGCTGGCCGCGCAGAGCCTGCTGCAAAGCAGCGACCCGCTGGGCAGGCTGCGCGGCCGTGCCGTGCCCATGGCGGCCTGGGGCGGCCTACCCGTGGTGGCCACCTACCACCCGGCCTACCTGCTGCGCAACCCGGCCGACAAGGCCCGCGCCTGGGCCGATCTCTGCCTGGCGGCGGCGCAGCTGGCGCAGGCCTGAACGACGAAGGCGACACGGCCTGCGCCGTGTCGCCTTCCGGACCGATGCCGGGCGCTCAGCGCGGCGTCAGAATTTCCACAGCAGATTGGCCCGCACGCCGTGGTCTTCCACGCCGCTGCCGACCTGGCCGCTGTACGACACGCCCAGCGTCAGGTTGCGCTGCAGGGCGAAGTCGAGGCCGGCTTCCAGCACCGCCACGTCCTTGCCGATCGGCACGCCGGCCACGTTGAAGGCCGAGGAGCCCGCGAAGGCGGCCGACGACGTCGGCGTGGTGTCGCCGAAGGCATGGCGCCAGCCGACCATGCCGCGCAGCGTCGCCTGCAGGCCGCCCAGGGCGACCGCGTTACTGGCGCGCAGGCCCAGGGTGCTGAAGCTGGTGCTGGTGGTGTCGCCGGCCACGCCGAGCGCGGCCGCGCCGCCGGATTCGGTGAAGCCGTCGGTCTTCAGCCGCACATGCGCCAGGCCCGCGAAGGGCTCCAGCAGGCCGCCGCCGGCCGGCAGGGCCCAGCCCAGCTCGCCGAAGACCTGCAGCGCCTTGGCGTCGTAGTCGCCCTTGAGCCGGTCGGAGAAGCCGGTGAAGCCGACCTGGCGCTGCGTCTCGACCTGGCTGAGGCTGTAGCTGGCGCCGGCGCGCAGGCCCAGCGCACCCCACTGCTTGGCGCCGTAGGCTCCCAGGTGGTAGGTGTCGCTGTCGGCCGAGGAGGCGCGCGCGGCCAGCGCGGTGCGCCCGCGGGTGTAGCCGCCGATCACGCCCACGCGGGCGTCGCTGCCCAGCGCGGTGTCGGCGCCGACCAGCAGGCCGGTGGTGTCGCGGTCGATGCTGCCCGCATTGCCGTCGCTGGCGTTGCTGCCCAGCGAGCGCAGCGCGCGCACCCAGAGGCCGCCGCGGCCCGCCAGGTCGTCGGCCGCGGCCACGCCGCCCAGCGACTGGCGCGCGCGGTCGAGGCCGGCCTCGCGCACGAAGCGGCTGTCCTCGATGGCGGCCGACTTGACCGAGGCGTGCAGTTCGCCCGAGAGCTGGTCGAAGGCGCTGCGCGCGGTCGGCGCGTCGAGCTGCACCACCGCGTTGTAGAGCGCGCCGGTGCGCACGCTGTCGATCGCGCCGCCGCTGGCGCGCTGGTTGGCCGTGACGCCGACGCTGTCGAAGCGCAGGTCGTTGCGCGTCAGGCCCAGCAGCACGTCCTGCGCGGTGTAGCTCAGCACCGGCGTGAGGAAGGCGAAGTTCGAGGACACGCCGCCGAAGGTGCCCACGCGCGATCCGGCACTGAGGATGGTGTAGCGCGTCACGGGGTTCCAGCTGCCGTCGGCTGCCAGCACGACCACCGAGGCGCCGCCCAGCGTGGCGGTGCCGCTCACGCGGATCAGGTCGCTGCGGCCATCGGCCGCGGCCTGCACCTGGTACTTGGCCTTGGCGTCGAAGCGCAGGTCGCCGTTGATCTGGAGCGTGCCGATGCCGCTGCCGGCGGGCGCCACCGTCGAGTCGGCCAGCAGCGTGGTGCTGCCCAGCGTGCCCGTGCCCTGGAGCGTGGCGCCGCTGCCGATGCTGGTGCTGCCGCCGAGCACGCTGTCGATCAGCAGCGTGCCGCCGAGGATCTGCGTGCTGCCGGTGAAGGCCGAGCCGTCGCCGGTATAGCGCACCACGCCGGCGCCCGTCTTGCTCAGGTTGCCGCTGCCCGACAGCGCATTGGCCAGCGTGCCGTCGCTCGCCTGGTCGATCACCAGCGCCGCGTTGTCGACGATCGCGCCGGTGCCGAAGCTGTTCACATGGCCCACCAGCGTGCCGCCGCTGATGGTGGTGCCGCCGGCGTAGGTGTTGGTGCCGGTCAGCGTGAGCGTGCCGGTGCCGGTCTTGACCAGCGCGCCGCCGGTGGCGGTGCCGGCGATCACGCCACCGATGGTGGTGTTGGTGTTCAGGCCGCCCAAGGTCAGGGTCTTGTTGCCCAGCCGCACACGGCCGTCGCCCTGCAGCGAACCGATGGCGACGCCAGGCAAGGTCATGGAGCGGATGTCGACGGTGCCGCCGGCCTGGTTGATCACGGTGGCGGTGGCGCCCGAGCTGTTGTCCCAGAACCCGACGCTGCCGCCGGCTTCGTTGGTCAGCGTGGCATTGCCGGCCGAGCTGCTGTCCCAGAACAGGGTTTCGCTGCCGGCCTTGTTGAGGATCTGCGCCGTGCCGGCCGTGGTGTTTTGCCAGAACACGGTACCGCCGCCGCCGCTGTTCGTGATGCGCGCGCTGCCCGCATTTGCGTTGTCGCGCAGTTCGAACGAACCCTGGTTGTTCACCGTGGCGTTGCCGACCGAGCTGTTGTCGACGAACTGCAGGAAGCCCTGGTTGATGCCCGCTTCCGGCACCGGCCGTGCCGCCACGTTGATCACCAGGTCGCCGGCGCTGGTGTTGCTGTCGAAGCGCAAGCCGCCGTTGGCATTGACCGCCACGGGGCCGCTGCCCAGCGCGCCCGTCGTACCGACGGCGATCATGCCGCCATTGACAGTGGTGCCGCCGGTGTAGGTGTTGATGCCGGTCAGCGTGGTGGTGCCGGTGCCGATCTTCACCAGCACGCCGCCGTTCCCCGAGATCACGCCGCCGATGGTGGTGTCGGTGTTCAGGCCGCCGAGGGTCAGCTGACGGTCTCCCAGCAGGATGCGGCCATCGCCCTGCAGCGAGCCGATGGCGACGCCAGGCAAGGTCATGGAGTGGATGTCGACGGTACCGCCGGCCTTGTTGATCACCGTGGCGTTGTCGCCCGAACTCTCCTGCCAGAACCCGACGGTGCCGCCGGCTTCGTTGGTCAGCGTGGCGTGGTCCGCGGAGCTCTGGTCCCAGAACAGCGTTTCGCCGCCGGCCGTGTTGACGATCTGTGCCGTACCGGCCTTGGTGATGCCCCAGAACACCGTGCCGCCGCGACCGCTGTTGGTGATGCTGGCGCTTTCTGCGCTGGCGTTGTCGCGCAGTTCCAGGTCGCCCTGGTTGTTGACTGTGGACCGGCCCATCGAACTGTTGCCGGTGAACTGCAGGAAGCCCTGGTTGATGCCGGCTTCCGGCACGGGCCGCGGCGCCACGGTGATGACCAGGTTCTCCGCATTGGCGCTGCCTTCGAAGCGCAGGCCGCCGCCGGCATGGACCGCCACGGGCCCGTTGCCGAGCGCGCCCGTCACGCCCGCCGCGATCATGCCGCCGTCGATCGTGGTGCCGCCGGTGTAGGTGTTGATACCGGTCAGCGTGGTGGTGCCGGTGCCGATCTTCACCAGCGCGCCGCCGTTCCCCGAGATCACGCCACCGATGGTGGTGTCGGTGTTCAGGCCGCCGAAGGTCAGGGCCTTGCTGCCCAGCCGCACGCGGCCGTCGCCCTGCAGCGAGCCGATGGCGACACCAGGCAAGGTCATGGAGCGGATGTCGACCGTGCCGCCGGCCTTGTTGATCACGGTGGCGGCGGCGCCCGAGCTGTTATCCCAGAATTCGACGGTGCCGCCGGCTTCGTTGGTCAGCGTGGCGTTGCCAGCCGAGCTGTCGTACCAGAACAGGGTTTCGCCGCCGGCCTTGTTGAGGATCTGCGCCGTGCCGGCCGTGGTGTTTTCCCAGAACACGGTACCGCCGCCGCCGCTGTTCGTGATGCGCGCGCTGCCCGCATTTGCGTTGTCGCGCAATTCGACGGAGCCCTGGTTGTTCACCGTGGCGTTGCCGACCGAACTGTTGTCCTTGAACTGCAGGAAGCCGCTGTTGATGCCGGCCTCGGGCACGGGCCGCGGCGCCACGTTGATCACCAGGCCGTCGGCGCTGTCGCTGCCGGTGAAGACCTGGTCGGTTCCGGCCAGCACGTCCACCGGGCCGGCCGCCCGGGCATGGCCCGCGCCCATCGCCGCCAACGCCAGCAAGCAGGCACCCGCCAGCGCGGACAGCCTGGCGCCGGAATGGCTGCCCAGGGCCGTGGCCGAGGCGCTGGCGTCGGCGCCGCCGCGTCCGCCCGAAGCGACTTCGGACACGGCCTGGCAGACGTTGAGCGCGCGGTTGAGGACGGTGCGATGGATGCGGTTCATAGGTCGGAAACTTCCATTTGTCTCACAAAAGGAAATAATTGTGACTTATTGATACGTTTGGGCGCCAGAGGGTCTGCCCCAAAAGAGGGCGTCATTTCTGCCAACTGATGGTGAAAATCCGCCACGAGGCGCGCGGCCCGCCTGCCGTGGCGGGCTCGAAGGCGGCGTGCGTGCCGGCCGGGCGCCGGGGGCATGCCACCGGGCACCTAAAATTCCCGCCATGACTTTCATCGAACAACTGCGCGCCGCGGAACTGCAGAACCGCTCTCTCCTGTGCGTGGGGCTCGATCCCGAACCGACCCGCTTCCCGGCCCGCCTCAAGGGCGACGCCAACAAGATCTACGATTTCTGCGCCCGCATCGTGGACGCGACTGCCGACCTGGCGATCGCCTTCAAGCCGCAGATCGCCTACTTCGCGGCCCACCGCGCCGAGGGCCAGCTGGAGCGGCTGATGGAGCACATCCGCCGCGTCGCGCCGCAGGTGCCGATCATCCTGGACGCCAAGCGCGGCGACATCGGCTCCACCGCCGAGCAGTATGCGATCGAGGCCTTCGAGCGCTACGGCGCGGACGCCGTCACGCTGTCGCCCTTCATGGGCTTCGACTCGGTCGCTCCCTACCTCAAGTACCAGGGCAAGGGCGCCTTCCTGCTGTGCCGCACCAGCAACCCGGGCGGTGCCGACCTGCAAGGCCAGCGCCTGGCCAGCGTCGAGGGCGAGCCCCTGCTGTACGAGCATGTCGCGCGGCTCGCGCAGGGCCCGTGGAACCTCAACGGCCAGCTCGGCCTGGTGGTGGGCGCCACCTACCCGGCCGAGATCGAGCGCGTGCGCGAGCTCGCGCCCACCGTGCCGCTGCTGATCCCCGGCGTCGGCGCCCAGGGTGGCGATGCGGTCGCGACGGTGCGTGCCGGCTGGCGCGCCGACGCGCCGATCATCGTCAACTCCTCGCGCGCGATCTGCTACGCCTCGGACGGCGACGATTTCGCCGACGCGGCCCGGCGCGAGGCGATGCGCACCCGCGACGGGCTCGAGGCCGCCAAGGGCTGAACGCCGTTTCCAGCGCCGGCGCACACCCGTTGCGCCGCCTGCCGTTTCTCCAAAAAAAGCGTTATGTCAGAATGAATATAACGCTTACAGGAGACCGATGACATGCGCTGGGCCCCTTCCCTGATTTCCGGCGTCGCTGCGGCGATCGTGCTGTTGCTGGCGGGTTGCGGCGGTGGGGGCAGCGGAGGGTTTCCGGCCGCACCCGAGCAGACGGCACCCCCTCCCACGACGACGCCGACCCCCGACCCCGTGCCGGTTCCGGAGCCGGTCCCCGCGGCCAGCTTCCAGCTCGGCGGCGCGGTCGACCATCCGGCCAGGCTCGACGTGGCGGCGCTGTCGGCGCGCCCCGCGGTCCCGCAGTCGGTGGCCTACAGCAGCGGCAGCGGCGCCCAGACGCGCAGCTACGTCGGCGCCGACCTGTGGTCGCTGCTGGTCGATGCCGGCCTGCAGGCCGACCGGGCGCGCAAGAACGACCTGCTGAGCCGCTACGTGCTCGCCACCGGCGCCGACGGCTACAAGGTGGTCTTCGCGCTGGGCGAGCTGAACCCCGATTTCGGCCTCAAGGGCAGCACGGTCGCGTACGCCGACACCGGCGCGGGCACCGCGGCGCCGCTGAGCGCGGCCGACGGTCCCTTCCGCGTCACGGCCCCAGGCGACGTCAAGGGCGGGCGCTACGTGTCGAACCTGGTGCGCCTGGACGTGGCCGCGTCGGCGGCGACGGCGGTCGGCAGCGGCGGTGGCACCTCGAGCGGCTTCGCGGTGTCCGGCGCGGTCGCCGGCGCGCCGGTGCGCTTCGACCTGGCGGCCCTGCAGGCACTGGCGCCCACGACGCAGGTCGTGGGCACCGACACCTACGTCGGCGTGAGCCTCTGGACGCTGCTGAACAACACCCTCGGCCTGAGCGTGCCGCCGGGCTCGAAGAACGCGTCGCTCGCGATGTACGCGGTGGCCACCGGCAGCGACGGCTACCGCGCGACGGTGTCGCTGGGCGAGATCGATCCGGGCTTCGGCAACAAGCCGGCGCTGGTGGCCTACGAACTCAACGGCGCGCCGCTGGGTGCCAGGGGCGTCGCGCGGCTGGTGGTGCCGGGCGACCTCAAGGCCAGCCGTTCGGTCTCGAACCTGGTGGCGATCGAGGTGTTCGCGGCGCCGTCCGCGCCCTGAGCCGCGCCGCGGTGCCGCCGGGGCGGCGGGCGGAGTAACCTCGGCGCCACGCCGACGAAACCTGCCCCGCGCCCATGTCCACTTCGCCTTCCTCCGCACCGCCTGCCCGGCCCGAGTTCCGCTTTCGCATGCGCATCACGGTGGGCGACGCCATCGCGATCGGCCCCGGCAAGGTGCAACTGCTCGAGGCGATCCTGGAGACCGGCTCGCTGACCGCGGCCGCCAAGCGCATCGACATGTCCTATCGCCGGGCCTGGGTGCTGGTCAACGAGCTCAACACCGCCCTGAAGACGCCGGCGGTCGAGTCCGGCAAGGGCGGCGGCAACGGCGGCGGCAGCATCCTGACGCCGGTGGGCCTGCAGGTGATCGAGCACTACCGCGCCATCGAGGCCCGGGCCGCGGCGGCCTGCGCGGCGGAGATCCGCTCGCTCACCGCGCTGTTCGGCCCCGACAAGGGCTGAGGCGAGGCGCCGGCCGCCTCAGGCGGTGAACAGCCGCCCCGACTCGACCGGCTTGCTGAACAGCCAGCCCTGCGCCATCGCCTGCGGCGCCAGCGCCAGGAAGTACGCGGCCTGCTGCTCTTCCTCGATGCCCTCGATCACGATGCTCAGGCCCAGCACCTCGGCCATGGCCACGATCTGCGGCGCGATGGTGTCCTTGTCGCTCTGGTCGTGCAGGGCCTGCATGAAGGTGCGGTTGATCTTGATCGCGTCCACCCGCAGCCGCGAGAGGTACGAGAGGCTCGAGTAGTCGGTGCCGAAGTCGTCGATGTAGACCTTGTGGCCGGCCTCGCGCAGCCGGGCGATGGACTTGCCCAGTTCGCGGCTGTTGGCCGTGGTGCGCTCGGTGAGTTCGAGCCCGATGCTGGACGACGGCAGGCCGGCCTCCTGCAGGCGCGCGCTCAGGTAGGGCAGGAAGGCGCTGTCGAGGATGTCGCTGGCGGCGACGTTGATCGTCACCTGGAAGTCGGGGCGCCGGCGCAGGTCCTCGCCCAGCTCGTCCAGCACGCGGTGGATCACGAAGCGCGTCACCTGGCCGATGAAGCCCTCGTGCTCGGCGGCGCTGATGAAGGCGTCGGGGCTGACCGGCTTGCCGGTCGCGTCAGTCCAGCGCAGCAGGGCCTCGGCACCGACCTGGCGGCGGTCGGACAGCCGCACGATCGGCTGGTAGACGATCTTCAGCTGGCCCGAGCGCATCGCCAGGCGCAGCTGCTTGCCCAGCGATTTCGAGCGCCCGATCGCGATGCTGGCGGCAAAGCCGCCGCTCAGGCCGATCAGCAGGCCGAAGACGGCGAACTCGAGCATCACCGGCGAGTGCAGGATCGACGCGGGCTGGCGCAGCGCCGCCACGATGCAGGAGGAGTGGGCGCTCGAGCACCGCACCTCGTAGCGCTTGCCCTGCAGCTCGAGCGGTTCGCCCGACGCCAGGGTCACGCCCTCCAGCGGCAGCCGCGGGCCGGCGGAGTTCAGGGCCCGCAGCGGCGGCAGGCGGCCGCTGACCACCGCATAGTCCAGCCGCGGGTCCGCCGTCTCGAGATAGGCCTGGGCATTGACGCCGACGGCCGCGCTGCGCTGCTGCATCAGCAGGGCCCGCGCGCCGGGCACGCCCGCCTGCGGCGCATTGAAGCTCATGCGCTGGCCCTGCTGGTTCACCACGTCGACCGGCGGTGCCGGCTCCGGCGGGTCGATCAGGCCCACGGTGGAGCTGCAATAGATCTCGCCGTCGCGCAGCCGCGAGGCGCTCTTCAGGTAGCGCGATCCCAGCACGATGCGCCGCAGCCGCGACACCTCGGCCGCGGTGCAGGCGCCGCCCTTGGCGCTGTCGATCTCCACCAGGGCGGCCACCGCCTCGGAGGTGACCTGGTCGGAGCGCGCGATGTAGGTCTCGGCCATCTCGGCCGCATCGGCGTACTGCTGGCGCCGCACGGTCCATTCGCCGACGGCCAGCGCCAGCGCGATCGCGATCGCCGCGCCGCATGCCATCGACACCACGGTCCGCGCCAGCGGCTTGCGCATCATGAAGCGTGCCCGAGAGGAAGGGCGATGTCAGGCTGGACGCGGGTGTCGGCCGGACAGAAGGATGCAGGGCGCATGGTGCAGCAGGAGTCTTGTAGGTATAGGCAGAGCGATGGCATCGGTCGGCCGCGCCGGCCGCGGGGCAAGGGCCCTCGCCCTTTTTCTCCACCGCCCTCGCCGATCGACACCCCGGCGGCGCCATTCTCGATCAGATCATGGCAAGAATTTCGGGCCTTGGCGCGGCAGGTGGGGCATTTGACACAGGAGACGGCCTTCCGATGAGGCGGAAAGAACTCTTTTCGCGCCGATTGGCGTCAATAGTGTGGCGGCAATTCGTCACCCGGATCCCGGGGGCCGCCCGAGCCCGCCTCCGGCATCTGCCGGCGCAGCTGGATCAGCTGTTGCGACAGGCTGTCGATCTGCTGCTGCTGCCGGTAGATCGTGAGGTTCAGCTGGTCCAGCAGGTCGTCGGTGAAGCTGGCCTTGATTTCGAGGTCGTCGAGTCGGTGTTCGGGGGTGCGGGGATGTGCCATGGCCGTATTGGACAGGATGGCGGGCGCCGCGCCGCCGCCGCCCTCAGGACGGGCTCGAGCGCAGCCCGTAGGCCTTGCCGGCCACGAACAGGTATTCCACGCGCATCACGGCCTCGCCGGCCTCGTCCTTGGCGGTGAAGCCGATGGCCGACACCGTCTCGCCGACCTTGATCTCCGCCACCTGCCACGCCGCCATGCGGGTGAGCGGCGCGAGCTCCAGTTCCCAACGGCGGTCCTTGCGCCGGGGCAGGGCGGCCCGGGCCAGCAGCCCGGGGCCGTCGACGCCGGCGCTCTGGGCCGGCAGCGGGCGCTGCTTCAGGTCGGGCGGCAACACGAGATCGGGGCGCAGCTCGATCAGCAGTTCGGCGTGCGGGTTCTGCCACTTGCTCTGGACCACCTTGCCTTCGAGGTAGATCGGCTTTTCCTGGTCGAAGCCGCTCCAGCCGTGGTGGGCCCAGGCGGAGGGGGTGGTCAGTGCCGCGGCAAGGGGCGTGGCGGCGGCCACGAGGGCGAATCGGCGGCGGGACATCGGCATGGCGGCACTCCTTGGAGAGGGATGAAGCATCGATTCAGTAGGCGATCCAGCGTCCGCAGACGATGACGCCGAGCCAGACCGCAGTGGACACCAACATCTGAACCCGCGCCACCAGGTCGAGTTTCTGCAGCGAGCCGCGGCCATGAAACCAGGCCGCGTTGCAGCCGGCCGTGGCCAGCAGGCCCATCTTCCAGACGAAGCTCCGGTTGGCCAGCAGCTCGGCCGCCTGGGTGGCGAACATCAGCAGGCCGCTGGCGGCGGCCAGGCCGAAGCCGGCGAGCGTGATGCCGAGCGAGAGGCGCGCCAGGGCCCGCACCGGCAGGGCCGCGGCGCCACCCCAGACGCGGATCTCCAGCGCCACCAGGTTGCCCAGCAGCAGGGCGATGCCGACGATGTGCACGACCTCCAGGGCCGGATAGGCCCAGGCGCTGGATCGGAGTTCGCTGAACATCGCGCGATTCTGCGGCCTGGGCGGCGGCTCAGCCCCGCTTCGAGCGCCCGCGCCCCGCGGCCTTGGCCCGGTAGAGGGCGCGGTCGGCGCGGTCGATGGTCTGTTCCACGGTCTCGCCCGTGCGGTGGCGGCTGATGCCGGCCGAGAAGTCGAGCCGCAGCGCGGGCACGGTGGGCGAGATCTGAAGCGTCGCCAGGTGGTCGCGCAGGCGCTCGATGCCGGCCTCGGGCAGGCCGTCGGGCGCGTCGGGCAGCAGCAGCAGGAACTCCTCGCCGCCCCAGCGCGCGAGGGTGTCGCTCTCGCGCAGCACGCCGCGGGCGAGCTGGGCGAAGCCGTGCAGCACCTCGTCGCCGACGCCGTGGCCCCACTGGTCGTTGATGCGCTTGAAGTGGTCCAGGTCGATCAGCGCGATCGAGAACGACGCGGCCCCGGTGCGCTGGTGCTGCACGGCCTGGTACTGCAGCAGCTGCATCGCGTGGCGGCGGTTGACCAGCCCGGTGAGGTCGTCGTGCGACGCCAGCCGGCGCATGTGGTCGTGGGCGGCCGCGATCTCCTTCGCACGCTCCTCCAGCAGCAGGTTGGCACGCTGGCGGCCCTCGTAGTCGCCCGCGACCAGCCGGATGATGCGTTGCGCGTAGAAGAAGAACACGATGAAGACCGCGGCCAGCGCCCAGTTCGAAGGGCCGCCCTGCCAGAGCATCAGCAGCGCCGTCGGGCCGAGCAGCAGCGGCGGGTACCAGCGGGCCAGCGTCGCATCGACGGCCATGATCGCGCAGGCGCCGGCGGCGAGGCCGATGGTGGCCATCAGCATGAGCCAGCGCACGTTGTCGGCTTCGGCGGTGCCGAAGATGCAGGCGCACAGCAGGCCCCAGTAGCCCTGGTAGCCCCAGGCGGCCCAGCGGAAGCCGCGCTGCGCGCTGCCGAAGTTGTGCGCCGCCGCGCGCTCCAGGTCGAATTCCAGGTAGAGCCGGCCGGCCGCGCCCAGCACCAGGCCGCAGGCGTGCAGCAGCACCATCGCCATGTGGTGGGCCGAATAGCCTCCGGCCTGCGTGAGCACGAGCCAGAACAGGGGGTAGAGGAACAGGCCGCTGCGCGAGCGGGCCGCGGCGTCGCGCAGGCGTTGCAGCAGGTAGGACGGCGGCAGCTCGGTGGGGCTGGTCATGGCCTGGGCCTGGGCCTGGGGGTGGCGCGCGCGTTGCGGGCTCAGGTGCGGGCCGGCGCGCCGAGCCGCTCGGACACGCTGCGCGCGCAGGCCCGCAGCGGCTGCGCCACCGCGCCGTCCCAGCGCGTGTCGAAGATGCCCGTGGGGCCGATGGCGGTCACGGCCAGCACGATCGCGCCGGTGTGGTCGAACACCGGCGCGGCCATGGCGCTCACGCCCGGGATCACCTCGTTCTCCGAGCGGCTCGCGCCCTGGGCGCGCACTTCGGCGCGCTCGGCCTCGAAGGCGCTCCAGCCGGGCAGGGGCTGCACCGGCGGCATGCCGGCGCGGGCGTCGTCCTCGGGCTTGCGCTGCTTCTCGCGCCGCCGTTCGTCCTCCAGCATGGCCTTGACCTGCGCCGCCGGCAGGTAGGCGGCGAACAGCCGGCCCGAGGCGGTGCGCGTCAGCGAAAACACGGTGCCGTGCCGCAGGCTCACGTGCACCGGCGAGGGCGCCTCGGCGATGTGCACCATGGTCGCGCCGCGCGCGCCCCAGACGGCCAGGCCCACGGTCTGGCCGATCTGCTGCGCCAGCGGCGCCATCAGCGGCGCCGCGATGTGCACCGGCTCGGCCTGCTGCAGGCCGATCAGCCCCAGTTGCAGCGCCAGCGGTCCGAGCCGATAGTGGCCACTGGTGCCGTCCTGCTCGATCAGGCCCAGGCGGCCGAAACTGACCATGTAGGGATGGGCCTTGGCGGGCGTCATGTCGGCTTCGCGCGCCAGGTCCTTCAGCGCCATGGGGCGGCCCTGGTGCACCAGCGCGCGCAGCAACTGGCCGCCGACTTCGATGCTCTGGATGCCGCGCTGGGCCGTGCTGTCCTTGCTGCTGCTGACCATCGGTGGGTGTCTCTCCGAGGTGGTTCGGGATGGGAGAGCGCATTAGACATGAACCGTGGCGCGGATTACACTCCGCAAATTCGCTCCATGCGAACGCATTTGGATTAGACGAACTTCATGACGGAGACTTCGACCATGAGCACCGACGACACCGGCGCATTGCGCTACCAGCACGGCTTCGGCAACGAGTACGCGAGCGAGGCCGTGGCCGGCGCGCTGCCGCAGGGCCGCAACAGCCCGCAGCGCGCGCCCTTCGACCTCTACCCCGAGCTGGTCTCGGGCACGGCCTTCACCGCGCCGCGCCACGCCAACCGCCGCAGCTGGCTCTACCGCCGCCAACCCTCGGTGGTGTCGGGCCGCTACCAGCCCTACGCGCAGCCGCGCTGGGAGACCGGCGCCAACCGCGACATGGCGCTGCCGCCCGAGCCGCTGCGCTGGCATCCGATCCCCTTCGAGGCCGGTGCGGCCGAGGCCGACTTCGTCGACGGCATGCACACGCTGGCCGCCAACGGCGACGCCGAGACGCAGGTCGGCGTGGCCGCGCATGTCTACCTCGCCGGCCAATCGATGGGCCGCCGCGCCTTCATCAATGCCGACGGCGAGATGCTGCTGGTGCCGCAGCAGGGCCGGCTCGTGATCACCACCGAGATGGGCGTGCTGGAAGTCAAGCCGGGCGAGATCGCGGTGCTGCCGCGCGGCGTGGCCTTCAAGGTCGCGCTGCCCGATTCGGAGGCGGGCGCGGGCCCGTCGCGCGGCTATGTGTGCGAGAACTACGGCGCGCAGTTCCGACTGCCCGAGCTGGGCCCGATCGGTTCCAACGGCCTGGCCAACGCGCGCGACTTCCAGGCGCCGGTGGCGGCCTACGAGGACGCCGACGCGCCCGGTGGCGCCTACGAGGTGGTCAAGAAGTTCGGCGGCCGCTTCTGGCGCGCGCCGATGAAGCAGTCGCCCTTCAACGTGGTGGCCTGGCACGGCAACCTGGCGCCGGTGAAGTACGACACGGCCCATTTCATGACCATCGGCTCGATCAGCTTCGACCATCCGGACCCGTCGATCTTCACCGTGCTGACCTCGCCCAGCGACACGCCCGGCACCGCCAACTGCGACTTCGTGATCTTCCCGCCGCGCTGGCTGGTCATGGAGGACACCTTCCGTCCGCCGTGGTACCACCGCAACCTGATGAGCGAGTTCATGGGCCTGGTCTACGGCCAGTACGACGCCAAGCCCGGCGGCTTCAAGCCCGGCGGCGCGAGCCTGCACAACCCGATGGTGCCGCACGGCCCCGACGAGGAAGCCTTCGACAAGGCCAGCCATGCCGACCTGAAGCCGCACAAGCTCGACCACACGCTGGCCTTCATGTTCGAGAGCCGCTACCGTTTCATCCCCACGCCCTTCGCCATGCAGAGCCCGGCGCTGGACGATGCCTACGCCGACTGCTGGGCCGGCCTGGGCGACCTGTTCCAGAAGCCCTGAGCCCGTTCGCGACCCGACCTCCAACAAAGAGACACATGACCTTCACGCCCTCCCGCCGCGCCACCTTCGCCGCCCTCATCGCCTCGGCCTGGATCGGCCTGCCTTTCGCCGCGCAGGCGGCCGACTATCCGAGCAAGCCGATCCGCTTCGTCGTGCCCTACACGGCCGGCGGCACCACCGACCTGGTGGCGCGCACGGTGGGCCAGAAGGTCTCGGAGAAGCTGGGCCAGCCGGTGATCATCGACAACCGCGCGGGGGCCGGCGGCAACATCGGCATGGACGCGGTGGCCAAGTCGCCGGCCGACGGCTACACCATCGGCTTCGGCGCGATCTCGACCAATGCGCTCAACCCGCACATCTACAAGTCGATGGCCTTCGACCCGCGCAAGGACTTCAGCGCCATCAGCCTGCTGGGCACCTCGACCATCGTGCTCGAAGTGCCGGCGGCCTCGCCCATCCAGAGCGTGGCCGAGCTGATCGCCGCCGCGAAGAAGAACCCCGGCCTGCCCTACGCCACCGCGGGCGCCGGCACCTCGATGAACCTGGCCGGCGTGATGTTCGCGCAGATGACCGGCACCGAGCTCACACACGTCGCCTACAAGGGCAGCGGCCCGGCCATCAACGACATGCTGGGCAACACCATCGGCGTGATGTTCGACAACCTGCCGGCCTCGCTGCCGCACATCCAGGCCGGCAAGCTGCGCGCGCTGGCCGTGGCCGGCCCGGCGCGTTCGCCCGCGCTGCCCAACGTGCCGACCATCGCCGAGGCCGGCCTCAAGGGCTATGCACTCGACCCCTGGTTCGGCGTCTACGGCCCGGCCCACCTGCCGGCGCCGATCGTCAAGGCGCTCAACCAGGCCTTCGTCGAGGCGCTGGCCCTGCCCGAGGTCAAGGACAAGCTCACGCAGGCCGGCTTCACGCCGCGCAGCTCGACCGCCGAGGCATTGAACCAACTGACCCAATCCGAATACCAACGCCTGGGCGATGTCGCGAAAAAAGCCGGCATGTCCGCAGACTGAAAGAACCCATGACCGCACTCAACGCCACCCACGACCCGAAGCTGCGCAGCTGGGTCGAATCCGCCCACGTCGCGGGCACCGACTTCCCGATCCAGAACCTGCCCTTCGGCCGCTTCCGGCCGGCCGGCACCGACGAGGCCTTCCGCATCGGCGTGGCCATCGGCGACCAGGTGCTGGACCTGAAGGCCGCCAAGGTGATCGACCACGCCGACATGAACCGGCTGATGGCCGCGACGCCGGCGGAGCGCGTGGCCTTGCGCACCGCGCTGTCCGAAGGCCTGCAGCAGGGCAGCCCTAAACAGGGCGAGTGGGAGCTCGCGCTCTATGCGCAGTCGGCGGTCGAGATGGCGCTGCCCTGCCACATCGGCGACTACACCGACTTCTACACCGGCATCCACCACGCCACCACGGTCGGCAAGCTGTTCCGCCCCGACCAGCCGCTGATGCCCAACTACAAGTGGGTGCCCATCGGCTACCACGGCCGGGCCTCGTCGATCGCGGTCAGCGGCCAGCAGTTCAAGCGGCCGCAGGGCCAGACCAAGGCGCCCGATGCGGCCGAGCCCAGCTTCGGCCCGTCGAAGCGGCTGGACTACGAGCTCGAGCTCGGCTTCCTGATCGGCCAGGGCAACGCACTGGGCGAGCCGATCGCCATCGGCGAGGCCGAGCAGCACCTGTTCGGCGTGACCCTGCTCAACGACTGGTCGGCGCGCGACCTGCAGGCCTGGGAATACCAGCCGCTGGGCCCCTTCCTGGCGAAGAACTTCGCCTCCACGCTGTCGCCCTGGATCGTCACGATGGAAGCGCTCGCGCCCTTCCGCGCCAAGTTCGAACGCCCCGCGGGCGACCCGCAG
This sequence comes from Variovorax sp. J2P1-31, assembly GCF_030317215.1. Taxonomy (NCBI): domain Bacteria; kingdom Pseudomonadati; phylum Pseudomonadota; class Betaproteobacteria; order Burkholderiales; family Comamonadaceae; genus Variovorax; species Variovorax sp. J2P1-31. The sequence continues at coordinate 96,341 of NZ_JASZYA010000004.1, read as the reverse complement.
CCGATGGCCTACCTCGACTCGCAAGCCAACCGCGAGGGCGGCGCGCTCGACGTCACGCTCGAGGTCTGGCTGCACACCGCGAAGATGCGCGCGGCCGGCGAGCCCGCCACCCGCCTCACGCGCGGCAACACCACGCAGGCGGCCTACTGGACCGCGGCGCAGCTGGTCACGCATCACACGGTCAACGGCTGCAACCTGCAGCCGGGCGACCTGCTGGGCTCGGGCACGCTCTCGGGCCCGACGCTGGAAGAGGCCGGCTCGCTGCTCGAACTGACCTTCGGCGGCAAGCAGCCGCTCACCCTGCCCAACGGCGAGCGCCGCACCTTCCTCGAGGACGGCGACACGCTCACGCTGCGCGGCTACTGCGAACGCGCGGGCGCGGTGCGCATCGGGCTGGGCGAGGTCAGCGGCACGGTGCTGCCGAGCGCGGCGGCTCGCTAGGGCTTGGCGCCGGTGCTGCCCGAGGCGGCCCGGCTCGCGTCCAGGTGGTTCTTGGCCCGCTCGGCCAGCGCCATCTCGCCCGGCGTGGAGGGCGTGAAGGCGTTCACCGGCATCGGCTGGCCGTGCGAATCGACCGAGACGAAGACGATCAGGCACTCGGTGGTGGTCTGCATGCCGCCGCCCTTCATGTCGCCGCTGCGCACCTCCACCGAGATGTTCATGCTGGTCTTGCCGGTGTAGGCCATGCGTGCCTCGACCTCGACCAGGTCGCCGATCATGATCGGCCGGTGGAAGCGGATGCTGCCGATGAACACCGTGACGCAGTAGCGCTTGGACCAGCTGGTGGCGCAGGCATAGCCGGCCTCGTCGATCCATTTCATGACGGTGCCGCCGTGGACCTTGCCGCCGAAGTTGACGGTGCTGGGTTCGGCCAGGAAGCGCAGGGTGATGGAGGACATGTTCTGTTCGCCGAAGCGTGGGTCGTGGGTTGGGGGCGCCGGGGAGCGGATTATGTCGGGCGGAAGCCCGTCGCGCACGATGGGCTGTCGTCCTATGGCGTTGGCGCCCTGCGCCGGCAAAGCTCGCAGCGATGAACGCCGCCGCCCTCGCCGCCTGGTTCGCCGCCCGCGGCTGGAAACCCTTCGCCTTTCAACGCGCGGTATGGAAGGCCGTGGCGGCCGGGGAATCGGGCCTGCTGCACGCCACCACGGGCGCGGGCAAGACCTATGCCGTCTGGCTGGCGGCGCTCGCGGCCTTCGTGCAGAAACAGAAGGCGTCGCCGGCGAAGAGCACCCGCCGCCCGCTGGCCCCGCCGCTCACCGTGCTCTGGATCACGCCCATGCGCGCGCTGGCCGCCGACACCCTGCGCGCTTTGCAGCAGCCGCTCGAGGCGCTGGCGCCCGACTGGTCGGCCGGCGCGCGCAGCGGCGACACCGCCGCGGCCGAGCGCAGCGCGCAGAACCAGCGCCTGCCCACGGTGCTCGTGACCACGCCCGAGAGCCTGTCGGTGCTGCTGTCGCGCGCCGATGCGGCCGAGGTGCTGGGCACGGTGCGCATGGTGGTGGTCGACGAGTGGCACGAGCTGCTGGGCAACAAGCGCGGCGTGCAGGTGCAGCTGGCGCTGGCGCGGCTGCGGCGCTGGAACCCGGCCCTGTGCGTGTGGGGCATGTCGGCCACGCTGGGCAACCTGGGCGAGGCCATGCACACCCTGCTCGGGCACGACCGGGGCACGCTGGTGCAGGGCCAGGTGCCCAAGCAACTGGTCATCGATTCGCTCTTGCCCGGTCGCGCCGAGCGCTTCCCCTGGGGCGGGCACCTGGGCCTCACGATGCTGCCGCAGGTGGTCGACGAGATCGCGCGCAGCAGCACCACGCTGGTCTTCACCAACACGCGCTCGCAGGCCGAGATCTGGTACCACGCGATCCTCGAGGCGAAGCCCGAGTGGGCCGGCGTGATCGCGCTGCACCACGGCTCGCTCGACCGCGCGGTGCGCGAGTGGGTCGAGGCCGGGCTCAAGAGCGGCGAACTGCGCGCGGTGGTCTGCACCTCCAGCCTGGACCTGGGCGTGGACTTCCTGCCGGTCGAGCGCGTGCTGCAGATCGGCTCGCCCAAGGGCGTGGCGCGGCTGCTGCAGCGCGCCGGGCGTTCGGGCCATGCGCCGGGCCGGCCCTCGCGCATCACGCTGGTGCCCACGCACAGCATCGAGATGGTCGAGGGCGCGGCCGCGCGCGAGGCCATCGCGGCCGGCCACATCGAGGCGCGCCGCACGCCCGCGCAGCCGCTCGACGTGCTGGTGCAGCACCTGGTCACGGTCGCGCTGGGCGGTGGCTTCGTGCCGGAGGAGCTGTACGCCGAGGTGCGCGGCACCGCGGCCTACGCGCAGCTGTCGCGCGAGAGCTGGGACTGGTGCCTGGCCTTCGTGCGCCAGGGCGGCCCCTCGCTCGCGGCCTATCCCGACTACCAGCGCGCGGTGCCCGATGCCGACGGCACCTGGCGCGTGCCCGATGCGCGGCTGGCGCGCCGCCATCGCATGAACATCGGCACCATCGTGAGCGACGCCAGCATGACGGTGCAGTACATCGGCGGCGCCAAGCTGGGCAGCGTGGAAGAGAGCTTCGCGGCGCGCATGAAGCCCGGCGACTGCTTCCTGTTCGGCGGCCGCATGCTCGAACTGGTGCGCATCCGCGAGATGACGGCCTGGGTGCGGCGCGCGAGCGGCAAGCGGCCCGCGGTGCCGCGCTGGAACGGCGGGCGCATGCCGCTGTCGACCACGCTGGCCGATGCGGTGGTGCAGCAGCTCGCGCTGGCGGGTGCGGGCCGCTACGACACGCCCGAACTGCAGTGCGTGCGGCCGCTGCTCGAGATCCAGCAGCAGTGGTCGGCGCTGCCGACGCCGCAGACGCTGCTGGCCGAGGTGCTCAAGACGCGCGAGGGCTGGCACCTGTTCCTCTATCCCTTCGCCGGCCGGCAGGTGCACCTGGGCTTGGCCAACCTGCTGGCCTGGCGGGTGGCGCAGCACACGCCGCGCACCTTCTCGATCGCGGTCAACGACTACGGCTTCGAGCTGCTCTGCGCCACCGAACTCGACTGGCCCGCGCTGCTGCCCGGGGTGCTGCGCGCGGGCCACGACGCGCAGGCGCAGGATGCGATCGCGCACCACGACGCCGAGGCCGCGCTGCTGCACGAGGTGCTGGCCAGCCTCAACGCCAGCGAACTCGCGCAGCGCCGCTTTCGCGAGATCGCGCGGGTGTCGGGGCTGATCTTCCAGGGCTACCCGGGCGAGAAGCGCAGCAACCGGCAACTGCAGGCTTCTTCCTCGCTGTTCTGGGAGGTGTTCCGCAAGTACGACCCGGCCAACAAGCTGCTGCTGCAGGCCGAGCAGGAACTGCTGGCGCAGGAGCTGGAGATCGGCCGGCTGCGCGCCAGCCTCGAGCGCATGGCGACGCAGCGCCTGGTGGTGCAGCCGCTCGCGCGGCCCACGCCCTTCGCGTTCCCGCTGATGGTCGAGCGCTTCCGCGAGAAGCTCAGCAACGAGAGCGTGGCCGACCGCATCGCGCGCATGGTGGCCCAGCTGGAAAAAGCCGCGGGCGGCGCGGTGCCGGTGGGCGGCGTCGAATCGGTGGAGCGCGCCCTGGTCTACGGCGAAGAGCGCAGTGCCTCGGCCTCGGACAGGCGGCCACGGCGCGCGCGCAAGGTGTCGCGGCCGCTGCCGCCCCTGTGAAGCAGAATCTCGGACCCCCCTGCGCCACCGCAGGTCCCCCCCACACCGCACCCACCGCCCCATGATCACCTGCCATCTCCGTTATGTCATCGACCCGGCCAAGCTCGAGGAATTCGAGCACTACGGCCGGCTCTGGATCCCGCTGGTGCGCAAGTTCGGCGGCATCCACCACGGCTACCTGCTGCCCTCCGAAGGCGCCAACAACATCGCGCTGGCCTCCTTCTCCTTCCCCTCGCTGGCCGCCTACGAGACCTACCGCATCCAGTCCTTCGAGGACGCCGAATGCCAGGCCGCCTTCCGCTACGCCGCGGAGACGCGCTGCGTTCTCAGCTACGAGCGCAGCTTCTTCCGGCCGGTTTTCGACTGAGACGGCACGGCTCGTTTAAGCTGGCGCCATGAGCAGCCTCAACCCCAAGACCTACGATTCCGTTCCCTCGCGCAAGGTGGCCTTCCTCGGCCTGGGCGTGATGGGCTTCCCCATGGCCGGCCACCTCGCCAAAGCGGGCCACAGCGTGACGGTCTACAACCGTTCGCCCGCCAAGTCGGCCGCCTGGGCCACCGAGTTCGGCGGCCGGAGCGCCGCCACCCCGCGCGAGGCCGCGGCCGGTGCGGAGATCGTGTTCTGCTGCGTGGGCAACGACGACGACCTGCGCTCGGTGGTGCTGGGCGACGACGGCGCCTTCGCCGGCATGGCCCTAGGCGCGGTCTTCGTCGACCACACGACGGCCTCGGCCGACGTCGCGCGCGAGCTCTCCAAGGCCGCGCTCGAACGCGGCCTGCAGTTCATCGACGCGCCGGTCTCCGGCGGCCAGGCCGGTGCGCAGAACGGCGCGCTCACCGTGATGTGCGGCGGCGACGCCGCCACCTTCGCGCAGGTGCAGCCGGTGGCCACGGCCTTCGCGCGCGCCGTCACGCTGCTGGGCGAGAGCGGCGCGGGCCAGCTGGCGAAGATGGTCAACCAGATCTGCATCGCGGGCCTGGTGCAGGGCCTGTCCGAGGCCATCGCCTTCGGCCAGCGCGCCGGCCTCGACATGGAGGCCGTGCTGGGCGTGATCAGCAAGGGCGCGGCCCAGAGCTGGCAGATGGAGAACCGCGGCAAGACCATGATTCAGGGCAAGTTCGACTACGGCTTCGCGGTCGACTGGATGCGCAAGGACCTGGGCCTGGTGCTCGACGAGGCCAAGCGCAACGGCGCGCGCGTGCCCGTGACCGCGCTGGTCGACCAGTTCTACGCCGACGTGCAGCAGGCCGGCGGCGCGCGCTGGGACACCTCGAGCCTGATCACGCGGCTGCGCTGAGGCGCGCCCCGGGGGCTTCGTACACTGGGGCATGACCTCCAGTTCCGATCCGCAAGACCCCCACCTCTGGCTCGAAGACATCGACGGCGATGCGCCGCTCGCCTGGGTGCGCGCCCAGGACGCGCGCACCGTGCAGCAGTACGCACAGTCGCCCGCCTTCGAGGCCCTGCAGCAGGGCCTCCTCGAGGTGCTCGATTCCGAGGCGCGCATCCCGATGGTCGACAAGATCGGCCCGCGCTTCTTCTACAACTTCTGGCGCGACAAGGCGCATCCCAAGGGCGTGTGGCGCCGCACCACGCTGGCGGAATACCGCCTGCCGCAACCGGCCTGGGAGACCGTGCTCGACATCGACGCGCTGGCCGCGGCCGAGGGCGAGAACTGGGTCTGGCACGGCGCCGACTGCCTCGACCCGAACCCCACGCGCTGCATGGTCTCGCTGTCGCGCGGCGGCGCCGATGCCGACGTGCAACGCGAGTTCGACCTCGAGGCCCTGCGCTTCGTCGAGGGCGGCTTCGCGCTGCCCGAGGCCAAGAACCACGTGGCCTGGCAGGACATCGACCACCTCTACGTGGCGACCGACTTCGGCCCCGGCTCGATGACCGAGTCCAGCTACCCGCGCATCGTCAAGCTCTGGCGCCGCGGCACGCCGTTGGCCAGCGCCGTGACGGTGTACGAGGGCCGGCACGAGGACATGTCGGTCGGCGCCTGGCGCGACAACACGCCCGGCTTCGAGCGCGACTTCGTCACGCGCCAGATCGACTTCTACGACAGCCAGACTTGGCTGCGCCATGCCGACGGCACGCTGGCCAGGATCGAGGTGCCCGACGACGCGCTGGCCGACGTCACGCGCGAATGGCTGCTGGTCGAGCCGCGCAGCGACTGGACCGTGGGCGGCGCGACCCACGCCGCGGGCTCGCTGCTGGCCGCGCGCTTCGACGACTGGATGGCGGGCCGGCGCGAACTCACGGTGCTGTTCGCGCCCGACGCGCACAGCGCGCTCGACAGCCATTCGTGGACCCGCCACCACCTGATCCTCAACGTGATGCACGACGTGGTGAACCGGCTCGAGCTGCTCACGCCGCCGGCCGGGGGCACGGGAGCCTGGACCCGCCAGGGCCTGGGCGGCGCCCCGGCGCTGTCGACCATCGACGCGGGCGCCATCGACGAGTACGAGAACGACGACTACTTCCTCACCGTGAGCGGCTTCCTGCAGCCGACCACGCTCTACATCGGCACCGTCGGCCAGGGCGAGCCGCAGGCGCTCAAGCACAGCCCGGCCTTCTTCGACGCCGCGCGCTACCGCGTGGGCCAGCACTTCGCGACCTCGAAGGACGGCACGCGCGTGCCCTACTTCGAGATCGCATCGAAGGACCTGAAGGCCGACGGCACCCACCCCACGCTGCAGTACGCCTACGGCGGCTTCGAGATCTCGCTGCAGCCCAGCTACAGCGGCGGCATCGGCCGCGCCTGGCTGGAGCGGGGCGGCGTGTATGTGGTCGCCAACGTGCGCGGCGGCTCGGAGTACGGCCCGCGCTGGCACCAGGCGGCGCTGCAGGAGAACCGGCTGCGCAGCTGCGAGGACTTCGCGGCCGTGTCCGAGGACCTGATCGCGCGCGGCATCACCTCGCCCGCGCACCTGGGCGCCATGGGCGGCAGCAACGGCGGCCTGCTGGCGGGCAACATGCTCACGCTGTACCCGCAGCTCTACGGTGCGGTGGTGAGCGAGGTGGCGCTGCTCGACATGCGCCGCTACACGCAGCTGTCGGCGGGCGCCTCGTGGATCGCGGAATACGGCGATCCGGAGGTGCCCGAGGAGTGGGACTTCATCAAGACCTTCTCGCCCTACGAGAACGCGCGCGCGGGCCAGCCGTATCCGCCCGCGCTGTTCACCACCTCCACCCGCGACGACCGCGTGGGCCCGGCGCATGCCCGCAAGATGCAGGCGAAGATGCTGGCGCTGGGCCACGATGCGAGCTTCTTCTACGAGAACCTCGACGGCGGCCACAGCGCGGCCACCGACAACAAGGACGCGGCCTTCATGGACGCGCTGGGCTATGCCTTCCTGTGGCGGCACCTGGGCCGCGCCGGCGCTAAGGACTGATCCCCAGGCCGCGCTGCAGGCCGCGCAGGTCGTCGAGCAGCAACTGCAGCGGCGCGGCCAGCAGGGCGTGCGCGGGCGAGGCGGCCCGCTGCGCGAGCGCCGACAGGTCGGCCTCGCCCCGGCCGGCCATCGCCTCGGCCAGGCCCGCCACCGCCACGCTGGCGGCCTGCGCGGCGTCCTGCCAGGCGGGATCGGCCGGCGTGTCCGGCGCCAGCCGCAGCACCCGGTCCAGCACGACGGCATCCTGGACGATGCGCGCCGTCAGCCGCGCCTTGTCGCGGTAGGCGCGCGAGCGGCCATCGGCCGCGCCCCGGCGCCACCAGCGGGCTTCGAGGTCGGCGCTGCCGGCCAGCAAGGCCAGCCGCCCCAGCGCCGCGCGCGTGGCCGCGTCGGCGGGCGCGGGCCGCGGCAGCCTGGCCATGCGTTGCGCGACGCCGCGCAGCAGCGCGGCACAGCCGGCGTCGCAACGCGCGCCCGCGTGGTACTCCGACAGGAAGGTCGAGACCGCCAGCGCCACGCCCACGCCGATCCCGATCTGCAGCATGCGCAGCAGCGCCACCTGCAGCGCGGGATGGCCCGGGAGGGATTCGGCCGAGAGCACGATCAGCGCCGCGACGGGCGCGCTGCGCCAGCCGGGCAGGGCCGCGCCGGCCAGGGACAGCAGCAGGACGATGCCCAGCGTGCCGGCCAGCGCGGGCAGGCCGTGGTGCAGCAGGAAGAGGCCCCCCAGGCCGCACAGCGCGCCGGCCGCGGTGCCGCGCACGCGTTCCCAGCCGGCATCGAGCGTCGCGCCGGCGCTCGGGCGCATGACGATCAGCACGCTCATCACCGACCAGAAGCGCTCGGGCAGGCCCAGGGCGGCGGACAGGCCCCAGGCCAGCGCCACCGCCGCCGCCAGCGGCAGGCCCGGCCGCCAGAAGCGGGCCATGCGCCGCAGGGCCGGGGCGCCGCTCATGACTGCGGAGTGCCGTCGAGCGAAGCGGCGAGGCCGTCGATCAGCCCGCAGGCCTGCATCAACAGGGCTTGCTGCTCGGCATCGAGGGTGGCGATGGCGGCGGCCAGCGCGGCCTCGCGCGCGCGCATCAGCGTCTGGAGCCGGCGCCGGCCCTCGGGGGTGAGCGCCAGCAGGGACTGGCGCCCGTCGCTCGGGTGCGCGCTGCGGTCGATCCAGCCTTCGGCTTCGAGTGTCGCGAGCAGCCGGGTCAGCGACTGCAGCCTGACGCGTTCGAGCGCCGCCAGCGCCGTGGGCGTGCTGGGCCCCTGCCGGTGGAGTTGGCCCAGCACGCTGAGCTGGGCGACGCTCGGGCCGTCGGGCGTGGCGCCGCGCAGTTGCCGGGCCAGTTGCGACACCGCACTGCGAAGACGCGCGGCGCACAGCGCCGGATCGGGAGAGGTGGAAGACACGTCTGGATTGTAAGACGCATCTTAATAAATGACGCGCCCCTGGAGGGCGACACCCGCAGCCCGGCAAAGCCGATCCTGCGGTGTGCCTGGAACAGAGTCCGTGTCTTTTAGCGGACCGGAGAGACGGTCGCGCCGCCCGTGGCCGGGGCGGTCTTGAGCGGCTCCATCGGCGGCAGCGGGACGCGCGAACTGCTGTTCGACGAGGCCGCGGGCGCCGTGTTCTGCTGCGTGCCGCCCGAGGTCGCCTGGTTGGCGAGTTCGGCTTCGGTGATCACCTCGACCACCCGCACCACCTTCTGCACGCCGGACACGCCGCGCGTGATGTCGGTGGCGCGGTCGATCTCGCGCCGCGTGGCCAGGCCCATCAGGTAGACCACGCCGCTGTCGGTCACGATCTTGAAGGAGTTGGCGAACAGGTCCTTGGCGTCCAGCAGCGAGGCCTTGACCTTGCCGGTGATGAAGGTGTCGTTGGAGCGCTGCTGGAAGGAGCGCGACGGGCCGACCTGGATCTCGTTGACCACGTTGCGCACGTTGTCCACGCCCTGCACCGCGGCTTCGGCCCGGCGGCGGTCGTCGGCGTTGCCCACGGTGCCGGTCAGCAGCATCTGGCGGTTGAAGCTGGTCACGCTGACGTACATCTGGTCGTTGGCGATCTCGCGGATGCGCGAGGCCGCGCGCAGCTCGATGCCCTGGTCGTCGAGCTGTGCGCCCGAGGTGCGGCGGTCGGTCGCGACCAGTCCGGCGCCCACGGCGGCCCCGCCGACCACCAGCGGCACGCAGGCCGAGAGCGCGGCTGCCAGCGCGGCGCCGGCGGTGAGGGTCAGCACGAGGCGGGGGATCGATGAGGTCTTCATGTGAAAGCTTCCTGTTCTCCGAGTAACTGGGCGTCCACGCCGTCGCACAGGCAGTGCAGCGCGAGCAGGTGGATTTCATGGATGCGCAACGCACGCTCGTGCGGCACGGAAACCTGGACATCGGTCTCGCGCAGCGCGCGGCCGACCGAACCGCCGTTGGCGCCCAGCAGGGCCACCACCGTCATGTCGCGCGAATGCGCGGCCTCGACCGCGGCCAGCACGGCCGCGGACTTGCCGCTCACGCTCAGCGCCAGCAGCACGTCGCCGCCCTGGCCCAGCGCGCGCACCTGGCGCGCGAAGCGGTCGGGGTCGGCGGCTTCGGCGGTGTCGGCCGTGGGGTCGGTGGCATCGCCGGTCAGGGCGATGGCCGCCAGTTCGGGCCGTTCGCGCTCGAAGCGGCCGACGAACTGCGAGGCGAACTGCGCGGCCAGCAGGCCGGACACGCCGGCACCGCAGGCGAGGATCTTGCCGCCGCTGGTCACGCAGGCCAGCACGGCCTGCATCGCTTGGGAGATGGGTTTGCTGAGCACCGGGCCCGATTGGTACTTGAGGTCGGCGCTGTCGATGAAGTGCTGCTGTATGCGTTGCTCGAGCATGGGCGGTGATGATAGCCGTGGGGGGTGAAACAAAAGGTGTGGCTGAGGTGTGGAGCGATGCGGGCTCAGGCAGTTCCCGCGTCGAACGCGGCAGGCAGCCATTCGATGCCTTGCGGCTCGACCAGCACCACGTCGAAGCGGCAGGGGGGCGGGGCCGTGCGCAGCGCCAGCAGGTAGTGTCGCGCAGCGAAGACGATGCGCCGCTGCTTGACCCCGGTGATGCTGCCGCCCGCGCCGCCGTGCGTGCCGGCGGCGCGCTGCCGGACCTCGACGAAGACCAGCGTGCCGTCGCGCGGATCGCGCACGATCAGGTCGATCTCGCCGCCGCCGCGGCCGGGGGTTCGATAATTGCGCACCACCAGCCGCAGGCCCGCCTTCTGCAGGTGGGCGAGCGCGGCGTCTTCCGCCGCGTCGCCGCGCTGCTTGGTGGTGGCCGATCCGCCGCTCCCTGTCGTCTTCTTGTAGTTCTGGAGAAATCCCATTGAATGCTCTCGCTCCCGCCTCTTTCGGCGCCGCCCTGTCGGCCGCGCGCGATGCCGCGGGTGCCCAGCATTATCCGCAGGGCACGCTCTACGTGGTCGCCACGCCGATCGGCAACCTGGCCGACGTCACGCTGCGCGCGCTGCACGTGCTGGACATCGTGGACGTGATCGCCTGCGAGGACACGCGCCACACCCAGGGCATGCTGCGCGCCTACGGCATCGACCGGCCGGGCGCCCGGCTGCTCGCGGTGCACCAGCACAACGAGGCCGAGGCCGCGCAGGCGGTGGTGGCGCGGCTGGCGCAGGGTGAGCGCATCGCCTATGTGAGCGACGCCGGCACGCCGGGCGTGAGCGACCCCGGCGCGCGCCTCGCGGCCGCGGTGCGCGGGGCCGGCCACCGGGTGCTGCCGCTGCCGGGCGCCAGCAGCGTGGTCACGCTGGTGCAGGCCGCCGGGCTGGTGGCCGACGGCGGCGACGAACGCAGCGCCTTCGTGTTCGCGGGCTTCCTGCCGAGCAAGGCCGGCGAGCGCGACGCGGCCGTGGCCGAACTGGCGCGCGAATCGCGCAGCGTGGTGCTGCTCGAGGCGCCGCACCGCATCGAGGCGCTGGCCCGCGCGCTGGGCGTGCTGGGCGAGCGCCGCATCACGGTCGGGCGCGAGCTCACCAAGCAGTTCGAGGAGATCGCGACGGTGGCCGCGGCGGCGCTGGCCGACTGGTTCGCGGCCGGACGCGACCGCACGCGCGGCGAGTTCGCGCTGGTGCTGCATCCGGTGGCGGTGGCGGCCGACGACGGCGCCGAGGCCGAGCGCGTGCTGCGCCTGCTGCTGGCCGAGCTGCCGCTCAAGACCGCGGTCAAGCTGGCGGCCGAGATCAGCGGCGCGCCGCGCAATGCGCTCTACGACACGGCGCTGCGCATCCGCGGCGAAGCCGAGAGCGCCGATTAGTCCATCTGCGTGGCCTGCCGGAAGCGCTCCAGCGTCCAGCCCCGGCCCAGCAGGAACATCCGGGTCTCGAGCCGTTCGAGGTCCTGCCCGGCGATGTCGCAGCCCAGGTAGCGCAGCCGCTTGTGCCGCAGCTCGGCGAAGCCGTGTCCGTGGCTGCGCGCAAGGCTCTGCCACAGCGCGTGCGCGCCGGGCGACTGGCGCGCGCCCGTCATCAGGCACATGCCCGAATCCAGCGCCCAGCGGTAGACCGCACCGGCGATGCCGCGCCGCTGGTAGGCGGGCCGGTAGCGCGAGTGCGGCGCGCGCAGGTGCGGGTCGGCGCGGCGCCCCACCTCGACCAGCCGGTTGAACACCGTCGAGCCCGCGAGGCAGCCCCGGCGCAGGTCCTCGACATAGGCATAGAACTCGCCGTCGGCCTCGCGCACGTGCAGGCGCAGCGCGGGGTCGTGCAGCGGGAAGGCGGGCAAGCCGTGCAGCCGGTCGCCGGGTGCATGGAGGCGTCGGTGCAGGGCCTCCAGCGCGGCGTCGTCCGCGGCCGCGGCGCGCGGGTCGACGTCGATGCGCAGCTCGGCCGGCCGAAGCACCTGCCAGGGCCGCCGGGCCGGGGCGCCGAAGAACAGGGGCCAGGCGGCGTTCATGGCGCCGAGCCCGCGGGCGGCGGCCATTCCGCCTCGTAGCGCGACAGCCAGATCCAGACCGCGGCCGTGCCGTTCGTCAGGCGCGCGGCCGCGGCGCCCAGGCCCAGCGCATCGGCCAGCCGGACCTCGGCGCGCAGCACCAGGTCGTCGCGCCGCACGTCCTGCTCGATGACGCGCACGCGGCGCTTCGCCAGTTCCCTGAGCAGGCCGACGCAGCGGTCGCGCGGGCTCTTGATGCGCAGGAACATCACGGGTTCGAAGGGCCCGTGGCCCGCCGGGTCGGTGAAGGTGTGGACCTCGGGCGCGCGCAGCACCAGCTGGGTGCCGTAGGCATCCCGCAGCAGCTGTTGCGCCTCCTCGAGCGCCGCTTCGCTGGCCGCATAGATCCGGCCGCCGCGGCCTTCGCAGACCACCTGGTAGCGCTCGGGCCGCGACAGCCAGTCGACCGGGCCGCGGGTGGCGAACAGCGGCAGGCCGGGGGCGCCCGGCAGCAGCGCCTGCCGCAGCGGGTAGGCGTCCAGGGATTCGGGCGCGCTCATCGGGGCACCGCCTTCATGCCGGTGCCCAGGCGGGCGTCGGCGGCTTCCGGTTGCGTGCGGGTGGCGTACGGCACCACCAGCACGTCGGCGGTGGCCATGCCCAGCACGCGCTGGGCCACGCTGCCCAGCAGGAAGTCCGCCAGGGCGGCGAGCGGTCCGTGGCGCTGCCGCTTGCCCACGACCAGCAGCTCGGCGCCGCGGGCCTGCTGCTGCACCGCGGCCTGGCGTGCCGGGTCGCCCTGGCCGATCGCCGAGACCACCCGGCGCTCCGGCGCGGGCGGCGCCGAATCGCTGAGCCAGAACATGCGTTCGCGCGCCTCGCCCAGGCGCTGGTGGCGGCTGGCCTTGAGCGCCTGTTCCGAGGCGTCGGCCAGCCGCAGCCGGCCCTCGGGCGCGCCGGACAGCGCGTGGAACAGCTCGACCTCGGCGGTGCCGTCCAGCGCCCAGGCCAGGCCCACCATGCGCTGGGAGGCCGGCGTGAAGTCCACCGCCACCAGCAGTCGGCGGTAGCGGTGCAGCGCCTCGCGCTGCGTCACGAGCACGGGGCAGGCCACGGCGCGCAGCAGCCGCGTGACCGGCGAGCCGCCGAAGCCCGCCGGGCTGCCGCGCTCGCAGTCCGCGTCGACCACCAGCAGGTCGACCCGGCGCGCGGCGGCGCGCACGTCCGCGAGGTGGCCGCTGCCCGGGGCGTGGGGGATGCACTTGACCAGGATGCCGAAGCGGGCGGCGATCTCCTGTGCCAGGGCCGACGTGCGGGCCGCGGCGTCGCTGTCGGCGCAGCGGCCCAGGGCCGGCGCGGCATAGAGGATCTTCAGCAGGGCGCGGTGTTCGGCGGCGATCAGCCCCGCGCGCGCGACCGCGCGGCGGCTGGGGGCCGAGAGATCGGTCAGGGCCAGGATCGATTGGATGTTCATCGTTGTTCTCCGCAGGGATGGACGGCACCGCGGCGACGCGGCGGGCCGCGGGCCTTCGGTGGGCGTCGGCAGCGCCGGGCGGCGTGCAGACGTGGCAGTGGGTCCGCCGGGGCGGGGCGGCTCAGGCGAGGGCGGCGAGGGACGCCGGGGGCCGGCGCGTGGCGTGGCCGGGCGTGTCGTCGATCAGGGGCGCAAGCTGCCCGGGCATGGAGGGGCGCATCGGCACTCCGATGGTGCGCAGCCCGCACGGACGTGCGGGCGCGCTACGGCGCGGGACGGGTGCCCGGCGGTCGATGGTGTGCGCTGAAGAAAGGGAGGCTGACCGCCGGGCTCAGGAATGTGCGAGGGTCTGATGTGACCCTGCCGTCGGCCCGGCGAAGCTGAAAAAGGCCGGTCGGCGCGCCGCCGTCCACCCGTCGCGAGCGCGATGGCCGCAACAGAAGGTAGGGAGGAAGGGGGCCTGACCGTGCATGGGCCGGAGTCTAGGCCGGCCTCCGGATCGCTACAACAGAAGCCACACACCCTTTGCCAGATTGACAAACGCGAATCGGGGCCCGGCGCCTCTGGGCGGGTCGCGGGGGGATCGGCCGGCCGATCCGTGTCCCGAATGGCCTAGGTAATAAACGATCCCGGGACAATTGCGCAAATCTTCGGGGTATGTGTAAGCTTTTGTACTCTTACTAGTATTATTGTTTTAACATTTCATTCACAAGTTGCACCATTTCGGTGCGTGAAATGAATATGAAACACCAGGCTACCCACGTTCTCCACTGCCCGACCCTCGCGTCGCGCACCTCGCCTGCCATGCCGGCGGGCATTCTCTCGACCCGGCGTACCGCGGCCCGCTTCGCCATCCACGCGATCGCCCTCGCTTCGGTGCTGACGATCTCGGTCTGGCCCACGGCCGGCGTGCAGGCGCAGACCACCATCGTGTCCGGCGGCGGCAACGGCAGCCGGGCCGACCGTGACGAAGGCCAGGGCGGCGTGGGCGGGCTGGCGGGCGGCGGCGGCGGCGGCGCCGGCGGCTATTCCACCGACCCCGATCCCGGACTGGGTGGCAACGGCGGCGCGGGTGCGCAGGTCGGCACGCCTGCCCAGGCCGGCACGGCGGGCGGCAGCAACAGCACCGCCAGCGGCGCGAGCGGCGGTGCGGCCGGCGGGTCCGACCTGAGCGCGGGCGGCGGCGGCGGCGGTGGCGGCGCGTTCTCCACCTCCAACGGCAGCCCCGGCGGCGCCGGCGGCGCGGGCACCCAGAACGCCAGCGCGTCCGTGACGCTGGGCGGCGACGTCACCGGCACGGCCGGCGCGAACCCGCCGCCGGCCATCGTCTACTCGGGCGGCGGTGGTGGCGGTGGCGGCGGCCTGGTGCTGACGGGCGCGAGCGCGACCGTCGACACCGCGGGCCACACGGTCACCGGCGGCGCGGGCGGCTCCACGATGTGGGACGGCGCGGGCGGCGGCGGCGCCGGCCTGGCACTGGTCAACGGCGGCAGCGTGGTGAACGCCACCGGCCGCATCGTCGGCGGCGTGGGCGGCAACGGCTACAACGGTGGCGAAGGCGGCAGCAGCGTCTTCCTTTACCAGGGCGGCAGCCTCGACAACGGCGCCGGCGGCCAGCTGACGGGCGGCGCGGGCGGCACCGGCGGCATCGTCGATGTCGGCGGAAATGAACCCGGCCGCGGCGGCAACGGCGGCGATGCGGTGCGCAGCAACGGCGGCCAGATCACCAACGCCGGCACGGCGCAGGGCGGGACCGGCGGCGTGGCCACCCTGGCCGGCAACGGCGGCAACGGCGTCGTCGCCAGCGGCTCGGCCAGCGTGACCAACACCGCCACGGGCCAGATCCTCGGTGGCACCGGCGGTGCCGTCGGCGGCACCGAGACCGCCTCGGTGGCGGGCCGGGGCGGCAGCGGCGTGGTGCTGCTGGACGCCGGCGCCACGGTGAGCAACGACGGCACGGTGCGCGGCGGCGACGCCGGCCTGGCCACGGCCGGCACGGGCGCGGCGGGCGGCGTCGGCATCACGGGTTCGGCCGCGGGCGGCAACACCGTGGTCAACGCCGGCCGCATCTCGGGCGGCTTGGACAGCAGCGGTGCGGTGCGCGCCAACGCGGTCGCACTCCAGGGCTCGGGCAACCGGCTCGAACTGCGCGCCGGCGGCGTCTTCGACGGCAACGCCGTCGTGGCACCGGGCGGCAGCAACAACACGCTGGCGCTGGGCGGCGACGCCACCGCGACCGCCTTCGACGTGGCCACCATCGGCACCGCCTTCCAGGGCTTCGACGCCTTTCACAAGAGCGGCACCAGCGTCTGGACGCTGACCGGCGCCCAGGCCGGCGTCACGCCCTGGACCGTCGACGCCGGCGTGCTGGCGCTGACCGGCAACGCCAACCTGGGTGCCGCAGCCGGTACCCTGACGATCAACGACGGTACGCTGCGCCTGACGGCCGACGGCCTGCAGATCGCGAATGCGGTCACGCTGGGCACGGGCCAGCCGACGGTCGACACTGGCGCCTTCACCGGCACGCTGGCCGGCGCGGTCGGCGGCAGCGGCGCGCTGACCAAGACCGGCACCGGCACGCTGGTGCTGACGGCGGCCAACACCTACGGCGGCGCCACCACGGTCGGCCAGGGCACGCTGCGCGCGGGCGCGGCCAACACGCTGAGCGCGGCCTCGGCCCACAGCGTGGCCGCCGGCGCCACGCTCGACGTGGGCGGCTTCAACCAGACCGTGGCCTCGCTCAACAACGCGGGCACCGTCTCGCTGCTGAGCGCCGCCCCGGGCACCACCCTGACCGTGAACGGCAACTACGTCGGCAACGGCGGCGTGCTGCGCCTGGGCACGGCCCTGGGCGACAGCGGCAGCGCGACCGACCGCCTGCTGCTCAACGGCGGCAACGCCAGCGGCAACACCACGGTGCAGATCACCAACCTGGGCGGCCTGGGCGCGCAGACCACGGGCAACGGCATCGAGGTCGTGGCCGCGCGCAACGGCGCCACCTCGACCGCCAACGCCTTCACCCTGGCCAACGGCCACGTCGACGCGGGTGCCTACGCCTACACGCTGCACGGCGCCGACCAGAGCTGGTTCCTGCGCTCGGAAACCGACGCGGCCCCGCCGGTGAACCCCGGCACGCCGGCCACGCCCGGCACGCCGGCCACGCCGCCGGCCACCGTGCCGACCTACCGCAGCGAAGTCCCGCTGTTCGCGGCGCTGCCGCAGCAGCTGCGCCAGGCCGACCTGGCCATGCTGGGCAACCTGCACCAGCGCATCGGCGACGAGCCGGTGGCCGGCGCCCCGGCCGCCAACGGCCCGCGCAACGCCTGGGGCCGCGTGATCTCCAGCGACATCGACGTGCGCCAGCAAGGCACGGTCTCGCCCGCGAGCAAGGGCCGCGTCGACGGCTTCCAGGTCGGCACCGACCTGTTCGCCGACGCCAATTGGCATGCCGGCGTCTACGTCGGCCAGCTCGACGGCGACGTGCGCACCAGCGGCTTCGCCAACGGCGTCTGGGGCGGCGTGGGCAGCAACGACCTGCGCGCACGCTACCTTGGCCTCTACGCCACCTGGACCAACGGCCGCGGCTTCTATGCCGACGCCGTGCTGCAGGCCGGCGACCACCGCTACACGCTGCGTCCGCAGGGCAACGCCTCGGTCACGGGCAAGGGCGACAGCCTGCTGGCCTCGATCGAGCTCGGCCAGTCCTTCGCGCTGGGCCAGGGCTGGACGATCGAGCCGCAGCTGCAGCTGATCCACCAGCGCGTGGACCTCGACGACGTCGTGATCTCCGGCGCCCGCGTGCAGCAGGACGCCGACAACGGCTGGATCGCCCGTGCGGGCGTGCGCATCAAGGGCGAGACGAGCACCGCGCTCGGCGCGCTGCAGCCCTACGGCCGCTTCAACCTCTACCGCGCCTCCAGCGGCACCGACATCGCGCGCTTCATCGGCCCCGCGGCCACCACCGACATCGCGACGCGCACCGGCGGCAGCTGGGGCGAAGTGGCCGGCGGTGCGACGCTGGCTCTGAACTCCACCTGGAGCATCTACGGCGAGATCGGTCGGCTTTTCGCGATGAGGGGTGACGCCCGCGTGAAGAGTGGCGTACAAGGGTCGCTGGGCCTCAAGGCGCGCTGGTAATCGACCATGGTCACCGCCGACGCCATGAACCTTCGTCAAAGCCACGTGAAACGCGGTCTCTGCCTGTTCTTCGTTCCTTCCATGCGACCTCCGCCCATCGAGCCATGACCACCACGCCCGACAACGCATCCTCCGCCAGGTCCGAACTTTCGTCCCACGCGCCCGCATCCCCGCCGGCCCGAGGGACCGAAGGCGAGCGGTCCGCGCGGATGGTTGCGGTGTCGGGCGTGCTCGAACTGCCGCGCGCCGCGGTGCCGGCCGGCACCGCGGATGCGGGCGAGGTGTCCTGGTCGCTCGATGCCGCCACCTGCCTCGACCTGCAGGCCTTCGCGCTCGCCCGCGAGACCTCGCTGCAGACCCTGTGCCTGGCGGCCTGGGCCGTGGTGCTGGCGCGGCTGAGCGCGCAGGAGGAATTGCTGCTGGCCGCGGCGGTCGACGCGGAGCCCTCCCGGGTCCTGTGGGCCGACCTGCGCGGCGAGCCCACCGTGCAGCAGCTGCTGTCGCGCCTCGACGCCGAACGCGCGCTGCCGCCGGCCACGGCCGACGCGTCGCGCGCCGTCGCCGGCCTGCGCTTCGGCGCCACCGCAGCGCTGCCCGGCACGGAGCTGTCGCTGGCGCTGGCCTTGCGCGGCGACGGCACGCTCGAAGGCGTGCTCCATTTCGACGGCACGCTGTTCGACCGTGCCGCGGCCGAACGCTGGGCCGGCCATGTGCAGACGGTGCTGGCCGCCCTGCCCGAACATGCGGACCGTCCGCTGACCGCGCTGCCGATGGTCGGCGCGGCCGAACAGCGCTGGCTGCAGGGCTTCAACGCCACCGAGTCGGACTGGCCCGCGACGCTGCGGGTGCACGACCTGGTCGGGGCCCAGGTTCGCCGCACGCCCGCGGCCGAGGCGGTGCGCTTCGGCGACGAGCTGCTGCGCTACGCCGACCTCGAGCGCGAGGCCGATCGCCTCGCGCGCCGGCTGCGGGCGCTGGGCGTCGGCCCCGACGTGCCGGTGGCCCTCTATGTGGAACGCAGCCTGGCCATGGTGGTCGGGCTGCTGGCCGTGCTCAAGGCCGGCGGCGCCTACGTGCCGCTCGACCCGAGCCATCCGCCGGACCGCACGGCGATCATCCTGGCCGGCGCGAAGCCGCGGGTCATCCTTTCCCAGACCACGCTGCGCGCCGCGCTGCCGGCCGACGAGACGACCCCGGTGCTGCTGCTCGACGCGCTGCCCGCGCAGGACGAGGGCGCCGATGCGCCGGCCGCCGACGTGCAGCCGCAGCACCTGGCCTACGTGATCTACACCTCGGGCTCGACCGGCACGCCCAAGGGCGTGGCCATGCCGCACCGCGGCCTGGTCAACCTGCTGCACTGGCAGCTCGACCATCCGAAGGTGCAGAAGCCGCAACGCACGCTGCAGTTCGCGGCGCTGGGCTTCGACGTCGCCTTCCAGGAGATCTTCGCCACGCTGGCCGCCGGCGGCACGCTGGTGCTGATCGACGAGAGCGTGCGGCGCGATCCGCAGGCGCTGGTGGCGGTGCTGCGCGAACAGCGCGTGCAGCGGCTGTTCCTGCCCTTCATCGCCTTGCAGAACCTCGCCGAGTACGCGGTCGCGGCCGACGAGGCCCTGCCCGAGCTGCAGGACGTGATGACCGCCGGCGAGCAGCTGCACGCCAGCCCCGCGGTGCGCGCCTTCTTCACCCGCCATGCCGGCTGCCGGCTGCACAACCAGTACGGCCCGACCGAGAGCCACGTGGTCACGGCGCTGCAGCTGGCGGCCGACCCGGCGCAGTGGGCCGCCCTGCCCTCCATCGGCCGGCCCGTCGCCAACAACCGCATCCACGTGCTGGACCGCCACGGCCGCACGGCGCCGCTCGGCGTGCCGGGCGAGATCCACATCGGCGGCGTCGGCGTGGCCCGGGGCTACCTGCACCGGCCCGAACTCACGGCCGAACGCTTCGTGGCCGACCCCTTCAGCGCCGATCCCGACGCGCGGCTCTACAAGACCGGCGACATCGGCCGCTGGCGCGCCGACGGCGAGATCGACTACCTGGGCCGCAACGACCACCAGGTCAAGGTGCGCGGCTTCCGCGTCGAGCTGGGCGAGATCGAGAGCGCGCTGCTCACGCACCCCGCGGTGCGCGAGGCCGCGGTGCTCGCGCGCCACGACGGCGGCGGCGACGCCCGCCTGGTGGCCTACCTCACGGCCCAGCCCGGCAGCGCGCCAGGTGCCGAGGCGCTGCGCAAGCACCTCCAGGCCACGCTGCCGGCCTACATGGTGCCCGCGCTGTTCGTGACGCTCGATGCGCTGCCGCGTTCGCCCAACGGCAAGATCGACCGCCGCGGCCTGCCCGAGCCGCTGGCCCAGCGTCCCGAGATGGCCGAGCCCTACGAAGAGGGCCGCACCGACACCGAGCGCCGCGTGTGCGCCGCCTTCGCGCGCGCGCTGGGCATCGACCTCGCGGGCCGGCTCGACAACTTCTTCGAACTGGGCGGCGATTCGCTGCGCGTGCTCAAGGTGCTGGCCGAACTGCAGGCCGGCAGCGCGCGGCGGCTGTCGACCAACCTCTTCTTCCAGAACCCCACGCCGCAGGCCATCGCGCGCGAACTCGACGGTGCCGACCTGCCGGCGCCGGCCGTCGCGCGCAGCGCGCGTTCGAGCGCCGACGATGCGCAGGAGCCCATCGCGCTGGTCGGCATGGCCGGCCGCTTCCCCGGCGCCGCCGACGTCGAGCAGTTCTGGGCCCACCTGCTCGAAGGCCGCGACACCATCCGCTTCTTCGACGACGCCACGCTCGACGCCGGCGTGAGCGCCGCGCTGCGGGCCGACCCGAGCTATGTGCGTGCCCGCGGCGTGCTCGACGACGTCGACCAGTTCGACGCCGCCTTCTTCGGCATCAACCCCAAAGAGGCGACGCTGATGGACCCGCAGCAGCGGCTGTTCCTCGAGATCTGCTGGGAATGCATGGAGCGCGCCGGCTATGCACCCGACCAGCAGCAGCGGCCGGTCGGCGTCTACGCCGGCATGCACAACGCGACCTACTTCCAGCGCCATGTGATGCCGCGCCCCGACCTGATCGACACGGTCGGCGAGTTCGCGGTGATGCTGGGCAACGAGAAGGACTACCTGGCCACGCGCGTGGCCCACCGGCTCAACCTCACCGGCCCGGCGATCAGCCTCAACACCGCCTGCTCGACCTCGCTGGTCGCGATGGCGCAGGCCTTCCATGCGCTGCGCTCGGGCCAGTGCGATATGGCACTGGCCGGCGGCATCGCGATCACCTGCCCGCCCCACAGCGGCTACCTCTACCAGGAGGGCGCGATGTTCTCGCCCGACGGCCGCACACGCAGCTTCGACGCCAACGCCCAGGGCACGGTGTTCAGCGACGGCGCGGCGGTGGTGATGCTCAAGCGCCTGTCCGATGCGCAGGCCGACGGCGACACCGTCTATGCGCTGCTGCGCGGCGTGGGCGTGAACAACGACGGCGCGGTCAAGGCCAGCTTCACCGCGCCCAGCGTGGACGGCCAGGCGGCCGTGGTGTCGATGGCGCTGGCCTCGGCCGGCGTCGACGCGCGCAGCATCTCCTATGTCGAGGCCCACGGCACCGCCACGCCGATGGGCGATCCGGTCGAGGTCGCGGCCCTGGCCCGCGCCTACGCGCGCCACACGGCCGACAGCGGCTTCTGCGCCATTGGCTCGGTCAAGAGCAACATCGGCCACACGCTGATGGCGGCCGGCGCGGCCGGCGTGATCAAGACCGCGCTGGCGCTGCACGCACAGCAGCTGCCGGCCTCGCTGCATTTCAGCGCGGCCAACCCGTCCATCGATTTCGACGGCACGCCCTTTCGCGTGAATGCCCAGCGCTCGGCCTGGCCGCGCGAGGCCGGTGCGCCGCGCCGCGCGGGTGTGTCCTCCTTCGGCGTGGGCGGCACCAACGCGCATGTGATCCTCGAGGAGGCACCGCTCGCCGTGCCCTCGGAGCCGGTGGCCGGCCCGCAGCTGCTCACGCTCTCGGCCCGCACGCCGGCCGCGCTGGCCCGCATGGCGGCGCAACTGGCCGACCACCTCGCGGCCGACCCCGCGCTCAACCTCGGCGACGTGGCCCACACCTTGCGCGTCGGCCGCAAGGCCTTCGCGCAGCGGATGGCGCTGGTGGCCGACGGCACGGCCGAGGCCGTCGAGTTGCTGCGTGCCGCCGACACGCCGTTCAAGCTGGCCGGCGCGGTCGCCGCGCGCGCCCACGAGCAGGTCTGGCTGTTCCCGGGCCAGGGCGCGCAGTACGCGGGCATGGGCCGCACGCTCTATGTGCACGACGAGGCCTTCCGTGCCGCCATGGACGCCTGCTTCGCGGCCTTCGACGGCGTGCTGCCCTTCGACCTGCAGGAGCGCATGTTCTCGGACGATGCCGACGCGCTGCGCCCGACCTCGGCCACCCAGCCCGCGACCTTCGCGCTCGAGTACGCGCTGGGCGCGCGCCTGCTGGCCTTCGGCCTGCGCCCCGCCGCCATGATCGGCCACAGCGTGGGCGAGTTCGCGGCCGCGGTGCTGGCCAACGTGATGTCGCTGGCCGACGCGGCCCGGCTGGTGGCCCAGCGCGGCGCGCTGATGCAGGCGCTGCCCGCGGGCCAGATGCTGTCGGTGCGGCTGTCGGCGGCCCAGGTCCAGCCTTACCTCGGCGAGGCGCTGTCGCTGGCGGCCGAGAACGGCCCCACGGCCAGCGTGATCGCCGGGCCCTTCGAGGCCATCGCGGCGCTGCAGGCCCGGCTCGAGACCGAGGGTGTGGCCGCGCGCCTGCTCGAGACCTCGCATGCCTTCCACTCGGCCATGATGGCGCCGGCGCTCGCGCCCTTCGAGGCGCTGGTGCGCGGCGTGACGCTCAACGCGCCGCAGCGCACCATCGTCTCGACGCTGACCGGCCGCGTGCTCACCGCCGACGAGGCCACCGATCCCGCCTACTGGGCGCGCCACCTGCGCGAGACCGTGCGCTTCTCGCCCGCGGTGCACGAGGTGCTGGCCCGCTTCACGCAGCCGCTGTTCATCGAGCTCGGCCCGCGCAACACCCTCTGCACGCTGGTGCGCCAGCACGCCACGCGCGAGCGCCCCGCGCCCGCGGCCTGCGCGCTGCTCGGCGCCGCGCCGGCCGACGAGCTGGTCGCGCACCGCCTCGCGCTGGGCCGGCTCTGGACGATCGGCCTCGCGCCCGACCTGCAGCAGCTCGACACCCGCGCCCGCAAGGCCCGCGTGCGGCTGCCCACCTATCCCTTCGAACGCAAGCGCCATTGGGTCGACAGCGCGGCCCCGGTGGCCGCCGCGGCCCTCGCCGTGCCCGCTGCCGCCGCCACCGCGGCCGTCGTTCTTCCTTCCCCTTCCATCGCCCCGACCTTGGAGTCGCCCATGCCCACCACGTCCACCGCCCGCCGCCCCGCCCTCCACGCCAAGCTGCGCGAGCTCTTCGAAGACATCTCCGGCACGCCGATGGCCGATGCCGACGGCGCCACCACCTTCATCGACCAGGGCCTCGACTCGCTGGTGCTCACCCAGGCCGCGCTGCAGGTCAAG
Source organism: Variovorax sp. J2P1-31 (assembly GCF_030317215.1). Taxonomy (NCBI): domain Bacteria; kingdom Pseudomonadati; phylum Pseudomonadota; class Betaproteobacteria; order Burkholderiales; family Comamonadaceae; genus Variovorax; species Variovorax sp. J2P1-31. The sequence continues at coordinate 73,227 of NZ_JASZYA010000004.1, read as the reverse complement.
AAGCACTTCAAGGTCAACATCAGCTTCCGCCAGCTGATGGAAGGCTGCCGCAGCTTCGACCTGCTGGCGGCGCACCTCGACGAGACGCTGCCGCCCGAACCCGCAGCGGCGGTGGCGGCACCGGTCGCGCCCGTCGCGGCGGTCGCGTCCGTCACGCCGGTGGCCATGGCGGCACCCGTGGCCTCCGCGGTGGCCGTGCAGGCCTTCGCGCCCATGGCCCTGGGCGCCGATGCGTCCATGGTCCAGCAGCTCATCGCGCAGCAGATGCAGCTGATGCAGCAGCAGCTCGCGCTGCTGGCCGGCGCCTCGGCCGCGCCCGCGGCGCAGGCGGCACCGGTGACCGCGCCCGTTGCGGCACCCGTGGCAGCGCCGGCCGCCGCGGCCGCCGACACCCCGCTGGTCGGCGGCGGCGTGCCCTACGACGTCAAGAAGGCCTTCGGCGCGATCGCGCGCATCCACACCACGCCCAACCGCGAGATCACCGGCCGCCAGCAGGCCCGGCTCGATGCCTTCGTGCGCCGCTATGTCGAACGCACGCGCGCAAGCAAGGACTTCACAGCCAAGAACCGCGGCCACATGGCCGACCCGCGCGTGGTCAACGGCTTCCGCCCCGCGACCAAGGAGATCACCTACCAGATCGTGGTCGACCGCTCCAAGGGTTCGCGCGTCTGGGACATCGACGGCAACGAATACGTCGACACGCTCAACGGCTTCGGCATGAACATGTTCGGCTGGCAGCCGGACTTCCTCAACGACGCGATCCGCCGCCAGCTCGACCGTGGCTACGAGATCGGCCCGCAGCATCCGCTGGCGGCCGAGGTCACGCAGCGCATCTGCGAGCTCACCGGCTTCGACCGCGCGGCGCTGTGCAACACCGGCTCCGAGGCCGTGATGGCCGCGCTGCGCATCGCGCGCACCCACACCGGCCGCAGCACCGTGGTGCTGTTCAGCGGCTCCTACCACGGCACCTTCGACGAGGTGCTGGTGCGCGCCGGCCGCGGCGCGCGCGGCATCCCGGCCACGCCGGGCGTGATGAGCGGCATGTTCGGCGACGTGCGCGTGCTGGACTACGGCACGCCCGAGTCGCTGGACTTCATCCGCGCCCACGCCGACGAACTGGCCGCGGTGCTGGTCGAGCCGGTGCAGAGCCGCCGGCCCGACTTCCAGCCGCGCGAGTTCCTGCAGGAGGTCCGCGCCATCACCGAGAAGAGCGGCACCTGCATGATCTTCGACGAGGTCATCACCGGCTTCCGCACCCATCCGGGCGGCGCGCAGGCGCTGTTCGGCGTGCGCGGCGACCTGGCCACCTACGGCAAGGTGATCGGCGGCGGCATGCCCATCGGCGCGGTCGCGGGCAAGCGCGAGTACATGGACGCGCTCGACGGCGGCGCCTGGAACTACGGCGACGACTCGATCCCCACGGTGGGCGTGACCTACTTCGCCGGCACCTTCGTGCGGCACCCGCTCACGCTGGCCGCGGCCAAGGCCTCGCTCGACCACCTGCATGCCTCGGGCGGCGCGCTGCAGACCCAGCTCAACCTGCACACCGCGGCCATGGCCGACGAGCTCACGGCCTTCTGCCGCGAGGTCGGCGCGCCGCTGGAGATCCGCTACTTCGGCTCGCTGTGGCGCGTGAGCTGGCTCGAGGACCATCCGCTGCAGGACCTGCTGTTCGCGATGATGCGCAGCCGCGGCGTGCACATCCTCGACAACTTCCCCTGCTTCATGACCACGGCCCACACGCCGGCCGACATCGCGCTGCTCAAGTCGGCCTTCAAGGAGTCGATCGCCGAGATGCAGGAGGCCGAGTTCCTGCCGGGCGGGACGCCCGCGGCGCGCCGCTTCGACGCCGCCAAGCCGCCCGTGCCCAATGCCCGACTGGGACGCGACAAGGACGGACAGCCCGCGTGGTTCGTGCCCGACGCCGCACAGCCGGGGAAGTTCCGTAGGATCGACGCATGACCCCCTCGCGCTACACCCCCGGCAGCCCGGACCTCCACGACGGCCTGGGCCAGGATTTCGACCCCTTCGCGTTCGGCGCGATCGCCGGCGTGATTCCGAGCACCGAGGCGCAGCGCGAGGTCTGGCTGGCGCACCAGTTGGGCAGCGAAGCCTCGCTGGCCTACAACGAATCGGTCGACCTGGCGCTCGACGGCCCGCTGGACCCGGCCGCGCTGCACGCCGCGCTGGTGGCGCTGGTGGCGCGCCACGATGCCTTGCGCGCCAGCTTCTCGCTCGACGGCACCGAGCTGATCGTGGTCGAGGCCGGCGACTTCGAGCTGCCGCTGCACGACCTGAGCGGCCTGGCCGCCGAGGCGCGCGACCAGGCGATGGCCGCGGCGCACGCCGAGGCGGTCGAGACCCCGTTCGACCTCGAGCGCGGCCCGCTGCTGCGCGCCGCCCTCTACCGCCACACGCCGACGCGCCACGTGCTGCTGCTGACCGCCCACCACACGGTGTGCGACGGCTGGTCGTGGGGCGTGATCGCCGACGAACTGGGCCAGCTCTATGCCGAGCAGACCGGCCAGGGCCCGGCGCTCGAGCCCGCGCCCAGCTACGGCGACTACGCGAACTGGGCGCGCGAGGAGGCCGAGACGCCGGCCGCGCGCGCGCAGCTCGCCTACTGGCTGGGCCGCTACCCCGAGGCCACGCTGCCCACGCTCGAGCTGCCGCTGGACCGGGCCCGCCCCGCGCGTCGGCGCTTCAACGCGCGCCGGCTCGACGTGCTGCTGCCCGCGGCCTTGGCCGAGGCCGCGCGGCAGCAGGGCGCGCGGGCCGGCGTGAGCCTGTTCGCCACGCTGTTCAGCCTGTTCGCGGCGCTGATGCACCGGCTCTCGCAGCAGGACGACCTGGTCATCGGCGTGCCGGTGGCCGGCCAGGCCGCGAGCGACATGCCGCGGCTGGTGGGCCACTGCGTGAACCTGCTGCCGGTGCGCGTCGCGGTCGAGGCGTCGCAGCCGGTCGAGACGCTGCTCAAGACCGTGGGCGGCACGCTGCTCGACGCCTTCGAGCACCAGACGCTGACCTACGGCGCGCTGCTCAAGAAGCTGCCGGTGGCGCGCGACCCGAGCCGGCCGTCGCTGGTGAGCGTGATGTTCAACCTCGACCGCGCACCGGCCTCGCCGGGCGGCACCTTCCCCGGCCTGCACAGCACGCTGAGCGGCAACCCGCGGCACTTCGAGAACTTCGAGCTCTTCCTCAACGTGGTGCCGGTGGCCGATGGCCTGATGCTCGAGCTGCAGTACAACACCACGCTGTTCGACGAGCGCACCGTGCGCCGCTGGCTGGCGCTGTACACCACGGCGCTCGAGCGCCTGACGCGCACGCCCGGCGCGAGCGTGGCCGAGGCGCTGGCCTGCAGCGCCGACGACGTGGCGCTGCTGCGGTCCTTCAACGCCACCGCCGCGCCCTTCGATGCGCAGCTGCGCATCGACGCACTGATCGCGCGCCAGGCCGAGGCCACGCCCGAGGCGCTCGCGGTGCGCGCCGGCGGCGCCTCGCTGAGCTACCGCGAACTCGACCGCCGGGCCAACGGCCTGGCCGCCGCGCTGCAGGCGCAGGGCATCGGCCCGGGCGACCTGGTGGGCCTGTGCTGCGGCCGCAATGCGCACATGCTGGTCGCGCTGGTGGGCATCCTGAAATCGGGCGCGGGCTATGTGCCGCTGGACCCGGCCTTCCCGCGCGAGCGGCTCGAATTCATGACCGGCGATGCGCAGCTGCGCGTGGCCGTCACCGACGCCGACACCGATGGCGCGGCGCCGCTGCAGGCGCTGGCGCGCGTGCGCGCCGACCAGGTGGCGCCGGCCGATGCGGCACCCGGCCATGCCGGCGACGCCGAGGCCGTGGCCTACGTGATCTACACCTCGGGCTCCACCGGCCGCCCCAAGGGCGTGCGCGTGCCGCACCGCAGCGTGCTGAACCTGCTGACCAGCCTGCGCAGCGTGCCCGGCATCGACGCGCAGCGCCGCGTGCTGGCCGTGACCACGCTGTCCTTCGACATCGCGGTGTCCGAGGTGATCCTGCCTTTGACCGTGGGCGCCTGCATCGTGGTCGCCGACAAGACCCAGGCCATGCAGGGCGACCGCCTGCGCGCGCTGATCGAGACCGAGGAGGTCGACTTCGTCGACGCCACGCCCTCGACCTGGCGCATCCTGCTCGACGCGGGCTGGCCGGGCCGGCGCGACCTGCTGGCCATCTGCACCGGCGAACCGCTGCCGGGCGACCTGGCGCGGCAGCTGCTGCCGATGGTGGGCGAGCTCTGGAATGGCTACGGCCCGACCGAGACCACCGTGTGGTCGAGCTTCCACCGCGTGCTGCAGGCCGACGGCGTGATCCCGATCGGCCGGCCGATCGCCAACACCGAGTTCCACGTGCTCGATGCCGCGCTGCGCCCGCTGCCCGTGGGCGTGACCGGCGAGCTCTACATCGGCGGCGCCGGCGTGACGCTGGGCTACCTGAACCGGCCCGAGCTCACCGAGCAGCGCTTCGTGCCCGTGCCGGGTGCGCCGGCCGGCGCGGCGCGCTGGTACCGCACCGGCGACCTGGGCCGCTGGCGCGCCGACGGCGTGCTCGAATGCCTGGGCCGCGCCGACGACCAGGTCAAGGTGCGCGGCTACCGCATCGAGCTGGGCGAGATCGAATCGAACCTCGCGCGCCATGCGGGCGTGGACCGGGCGCTGGTGGTCACGCGCGAGGATGCGCCCGGCGACGTGCGCATCGTGGCCTACGTGGTGCCGCGCGGCCCCATGCCCGAGGCCGCGGCGCTGCGCCAGCACCTGGCAGCCTTCCTGCCCGAGTACATGCTGCCGCAGCACTTCGTGGCGCTCGCGGCGCTGCCGCTGCTGCCCAACGGCAAGGTCAACCGCCAGGCGCTGCCGGCGCCGCAGAGCGCGGTCGCCACGCGCAGCGCCGCCGCCGTGCCGCCGCGCGACGAGCTGGAGCAACAGATCCTCACGGTGATGGAGCAGACGCTGAGCCTGCCGGGCCTGGGCATCGAGGACGACTTCTTCGCGCTCGGCGGCCACTCGCTGCTGGCCGCGCGCTTCACCGCCCGGCTCGGCCGCGAACTGCAGCTCAAGCTGCCGATGTCGATGCTGTTCGAGGCGCCCACGGTCGAGCGCATCGCGCAGGCCGTGCGCCGCCTGCGCGGCGAGGGCCAGTCCGAGGCGCAGGCGCCGATCGTCGCGCAGCGCGACCGCCGCAGCGCGCCGCTCACGCCGATGCAGGAGCGCATCCTTTTCCTCGAGGAGCTGCACCCCGGGCGGCCGGTCTACAACGCGCCCTCGGGCCACCGCTTCCTCGGGCCGCTGGACATCGAGAAGTTCCGTGCCGCGCTGCGCGAGATGGTGCAGCGCCATGGCGCCCTGCGCACGGCCATGGGCCGCGACGCGACGGGCGCGCCGGTCCAGACCATCGCGGCCCACGTCGACTTCGAGGTGCCGCTGGTCGACCTGAGCACGCTGCCGGAGGACGAGCGCGAAGCCGAACTCATGCGGCGCATGCAGCAGCTGGCCGACCAGCCGCTGGACATCCACCGCGCGCCGCTGTTCCACATGGCGCTCTACCGCATGGGGCCCGAAGACCACGGCTTCATGTTCGTGCCGCACCACCTCATCTGGGACGGCTGGTCCTTCGACATCTACCAGGCCGAGCTGTCGGCGCTCTACGGCGCGCGGGTGCGCGGCCGGCCGCACACGCTGCCCGAGCCGCCGGTGGCGATGGGCGACTACGCGCAGTGGTACGCCGACTGGATGCAGCAGCCCGACTTCGCGCGCCAGCTCGATTTCTGGAAGCAGCGCTTCGCGCGCATGCCCGCGCCGCGCGCGGCGCGCACCGACATGCCGCGCAAGGCCGGCATGTCCGGCAACGGCGGCGTGAACTGGATCCACATCGACCCGGCCGCCACCCAGCGCCTGCGCGAGGTGGCGCGCCGGCACGACGTCACGCTCAGCATGCTGACGCTGGGCGCCTACGTGCTGATGATGAGCAGCGCGATCGACAGCCCTTCGGTCGTGATCGCGACGCCGGTGCGCGGCCGCGAGGCGCCCGAGCTGGAATCGGTGATGGGCTTCTTCAACAACGTGCTGCCCCTGCCCTTCCAGGTCGACGCCGGCCAGGACTTCGGCACCTTCATCCGCTACGTGAAGCAGGAGCTGGTGGCGGTCATGCGCTACCAGCAGATCCCGTTCGAGCGGCTGGCGACCGAGCCCGAGTTCGTGCGCCTGGCGCAGGGCGCGGGCCTCTACCAGGGGCTGTTCTCGTTCCAGGACGCGCGCGAGCGCCCGCACGATTTCGGCGGCCTCACGCACAAGCAGGTGCACCTGCTGCAGCGCGGCGCCACCGACGACCTGGGGCTGTGGCTGCTGGAGAAGCCGCAGGGCCTCGAGGGCCCGATCGCCTACAACGCCGACATCTACCTGCCCGAGACCGGCACCGCCTTCCGCGACCGCTTCGTCGAGATCCTGCGGACCATCGCCGAGCGGCCGGACGTGCCGCTGGCCGCGCTGCTCGCGCCGGAAGACTCGGCCAGCGCGCGCATCCTGCGCCGCCTGTCCTCGTCGGCCGAGGCCGCGCCGGTCGAGCCGCGCGCGCCGGGCGCGACCGCGCTGCTGCCGGCGCAGGCTCAGCTGGCCGAGGTCTGGGCCCAGGTGCTCAACATCGACATCGGCGACATCCGCGCCGGCGACAACTTCTTCGACCTGGGCGGCGATTCGCTGCTGGCCATGCGCGTGGTGCAGCAGTCGGAGCAGAGCCTCGGCCTGCGCATCGAGCCGCGCCGCTACATGTTCGAGAGCCTGGCGCAGCTGGCGGCCACCGAGGCGGAGGCCGTGACCGAAGGCGGGGCCGAAGCGGGTGCCGCCGCTGCCGAGGCACCGCGCGGCGGGCTGCTCAACCGCATGTTCTCGGGCTGGGGGCGCAAGCCATGACGCCGCTGCTGTTCGGTCCTTCGTCGCGGCGGCTGTTCGGCCTGTTCCATGCGGCCGACAGCGCGCGCGTGTCCGACACCGCGGTGCTCTTGTGCCCGCCCATGGGCCACGAGGCCCTGCGCAGCCACCGCTTCTACCGCCTGCTCGCGCTGCGGCTGGCGCGCGCCGGCATGCCGGTGCTGCGCTTCGACCCCTACGGCACCGGCGATTCGCCGGGCGACGACGAGGACGGCGAGCTCGACGGCTGGCGCCGCGACATCGCCTCGGCGCACCGCGAACTCGCGGCCCGCTCGGGCGCCTCGCGCATCGTGTGGTTCGGCGCCCGCATCGGCGCCACGCTGGCCTTGCAGGCCGCGGCGATGGCCGAGCCGCGCATCGCGCGCCTGGTGCTCTGGGAGCCGGTGCTCGACGGGCCCGCCTACCTCGAGGAGCTGCGCGAGAAGCATGTGAGCGAACTCGAGCTCAGCCATTCGCTGCCCGATCCGGGCTGGCGCCGCAGCCTGCGCGTCGATCCGAAGGCCTTCAGCGACGAGGCCTTCGGCTTCGCCCTGTCGCCGGTGCTGCGTGCGCAGATCGCGGCGCTCACGCCCCCCTCGGGGCGGGTGCTGGGCGATGGCGTCGAACTGGTCACCCTCGCCAAACCCGAGGATGCGCGCACGCGCCAGTGGATGACCGTGCAGGCGAGCCGCGGCACGGTGCGCCACGTGCCGCTCGCGCACCCGCTGATCTGGACCAGCAACCCGTCCCCCGGCAACGAGATGGTCCCGGCCGAGGCCCTGCAACGCGTGATGGCGGAAATCCATGAGTGACTTCTCCGAAGCCCCGGTGCTGTTCGGCTCCGACGACCATCTGTTCGGCCTGCTCACGCGGCCGCAGGGCCAGACGGGCGACATCGGCTGCCTGGTGCTCAACACCGGCGTGAACCATCGCATCGGTCCGCACCGGATCAACGTGAAGGCCGCGCGCCGCCTGGCCGGTGCCGGCCTGCCGGCGCTGCGCTTCGATCTCTCGGGCATCGGCGACAGCGTGGCGGCCCAGGGCCGCAACGGCTACCGCGCGCAGGCGCTGGAGGACATGAAGGCCGCGATGGACTTCCTGTCGCAGCGCCATGGCCTGCGCCGCTTCCTGGTGTTCGGCATCTGTTCGGGCGCCGAGAACGGCCTGGCCCTGGCGCTGGACGACCCGCGCGTGATCGGCCTGCTGTCCTTCGATGGCGAGATCTACATGACCCGCACCGTGCGGCTGGAGCGCAAGCTGCGCCGCATGGCGGCGTTCCCGCGCAATGCGGCGGTGCGTGCGAGCTATCCCTGGTGGCACGACCTGGTCGGCTGGCTCGGCGACGGCGATGCGACGGCGCGCGAGCGCAGCCTGGGCCGCCTGCGCGCGCTGCTGCCGCGCCGCACCGCGGCGGCGGACGCGGGCGGCTTCCTGGGCGCGGGCGAGGGCAAGGTCTTTTCGGCCGCCGACTACGAGCGCGCGCTGCTGTCCCTGGTCGACCGGGGCGTGGCGCTGTCGCTGATGTATTCGAACACCTACAACGGCTTCGACCGCGACCACAGCATGCTGAGCCAGCTGCGCGGCTCGCGCCTGTTCGGCCAGGTGCAGTACCGCTTCTGGCCGGACATCGACCACACCGCGACCACGCTGGCGATGCAGGCCCGGCTGCTGGACGCGATCGACAGCTGGGCCCGCGGCGTCGCCTTCGGCCCGGCGGCTCAGAGCCAGGCGGCTTCGGGCGCCATGACCACCTCCGGCCCGGCCGAGATGGCGGCCGCGAGCGACTGCACTTCGGGCAAGAGCCGCGAGAAGTAGAAGCGCGCCGTGGCGAGCTTCGCCGCGTAGATCGGCTCGGCCCCGGGGCCGTGCGCCAGGCCGATGTCGGCCATGCGCGCCCACATCCAGGCCAGCGAGACCTGGCCGACCAGCCGCAGGAAGGGCGCGGCGGCCGCACCCGCCGCGTCGGGATTCTGCTCGGCCCGCAGCGACAGGTGGCGCGCCGTGCGCAGGGCCAGCGAAGCCGCCTCGCGCAGCGGCGCGCAGAAGGGCTGCATGCCCTCGACGTCGGCCCTGGCATCGGCGAAATCGGTGATGACCTGCAGGTAGCGCGCGAACTTCGCGGTGCCGTCGGCCAGCACCTTGCGGCCCAGCAGGTCCATCGCCTGCACGCCGTTCGAGCCTTCGTAGAGCGGGATGATGCGGGCGTCGCGCAGGTGCTGCTCCACGCCGTTGTCGCAGATGTAGCCGTGGCCGCCGAAGACCTGCATCGCCATGCTCGTGCATTCCACCGCCAGGTCGCTGCTGAAGGCCTTCACGATCGGCGTCGCGACCGCGAGCAGCTCGGCCGCTTCCTGGCGTGCCGCCGGCGTGTCGCCGCGGTGCTGCAGGTCGACCAGGTGCGAGGCCCAGAGCGCATAGGCGCGCGTGCCTTCGACGCAGGCCTTCTGCGTGAGCAGCATGCGCCGCACGTCGGCGTGTTCGATGATCGGATCGGCCGGCGCGTCGCGGCGCTGCGCCGAGGGGGCGCGCCCTTGCGTGCGGTCCTTCGCGTAGGCCAGCGCCTTCTGGTAGGCCGCGTCCATCAGGCCGATCGCGTTGACGCCGACGATGATGCGCGCGTGGTTCATCATCACGAACATCGAGGCCAGGCCCTTGTTCGCCTCGCCCAGCAGCCAGCCCCGGGCGCCGTCGAAGTTCATGGTGCAGGTGGCGTTGCCGTGGATGCCCATCTTGTGCTCGATCGCGCCGCACTGCACGCCGTTGCGCGCGCCCAGGCCGCCGTCGGCCTCGACGATGAACTTCGGCACGATGAACAGCGAGATGCCCTTCACGCCGGGCGGCGCGTCGGGCAGGCGCGCGAGCACCAGGTGCACGATGTTGGCCGTCAGGTCCTGTTCGCCGCCCGAGATGAAGATCTTGGTGCCGGTGATGTCGTAGCTGCCGTCGAGGCGCGGCACGGCGCGCGTGCGCAGCAGGCCCAGGTCGGTGCCGCTGTGCGGCTCGGTCAGGCACATCGTGCCGGCCCAGGCGCCCGAGGCGATCTGCGGCAGGTAGGTCGCCATCTGCTCGGCCGAGCCGTTGGCCGCGAGGCAGGTGTAGGCCGCGTGCGACATGCCCGGGTAGGCGGCCCAGCCCATGTTGGCGCCGCACAGGATCTCGAACAGCGCGTTGTTCAGCACCGTGGGCATGCCCTGGCCGCCATGCGCGGGCTGGCAGGCCAGCGCGGGCCAGCCGGCCGCGACGAACTGGTCGTAGGCGCGCTTGAAGCCGGCCGGCGTGGTGACCACGCCCGCGCTCGGCATGCGGCAGCCCTCGCGGTCGCCGCTGCCGTTGAGCGGTGCGACCACCTCTTCGGCGAAGGTGCCGGCGGCGTCGAGGATCTGGTCCATCACCTCGGGGTCGAAGCCGCTGCCGTCGGCGCCGCCGAGGACATGGGGCAGGTCCAGCAGTTCGTTCAGGACGAAGCGGATGTCGCGCAGCGGCGCGTGGTAGCGAAGGCTCATGGCATGGGGTCTCGGTGGGGTGTGCGGATTCAGGCCGCGGCGGCGGCCGTGGCGGCGGGCTGGCGCAGTTCCTTGCGCAGGATCTTGCCGACCGTGGACTTGGGCAGCGCGGGCACGAAGCTCACGTGCTTGGGCACCTTGTAGGCGGCCAGGTTGCCGCGGCAGTGGGCGCGGATCGCGTCGGCGCTGAGCTCGGGCTGCCGGCTCACCACGAACAGGTGCGGCACCTCGCCCGAGCGTTCGTCGGGCACGCCGATGCAGGCGCATTCGACCACCTCGGCCATCATCGCCACCACGCCCTCGATCTCGTTGGGATAGACGTTGAAGCCCGAGACCAGGATCATGTCCTTCTTGCGGTCGACCACGTACATGTAGCCTTCGGCGTCCATGGTCACGACGTCGCCGGTGCGGAACCAGCCGTCGGCGGTGAAGGCGCGCCGGGTCTCGTCGGGGCGGTTCCAGTAGCCCGCGAACACCTGCGGGCCCTTGATCAGCAGCTCGCCGCGCTCGCCGATGGCCACCGGCCGGTCGCTGTCGTCGACGATCAGCACGTCGGTCGAGGGCACGGCGCGGCCGATGGTGCCGTTGCGGCCCGGCGGGTTGAAGGTCACGCTGGGCGAGGTCTCGGTCAGGCCGTAGGCCTCGGTGATCGCCGGCGCGCCCGCGGCCACCCAGCGCTGCGCGACCGCACTCTGGATCGAGGCCCCCGCGCCCGCCACCAGCCGCGTGCGCGAGAAGTCCACGGCCGACAGCTCGGGGCTCGCGACCAGCGCGTTGAACAGGGTGTTGACGCCGATCAGGATCTCGAAGGGCGCGCGCTGCAGCTCCTCGATGAACTTCGGCACGTCGCGCGGGTTCTGCACCAGCCGGTTTTCGGCCCCCGCGTCGAGCGCGAAGAAGGCCATGGCCAATGGATAGACGTGGTAGAGCGGCAGCGGCGTCACCATCGACTTGCCCTGCATCGGGCCGGCCTGCTCGATCCACAGCCGGATCTGGGCCAGGCTGGCGCCGAAGCTCGCATGGGTGAGCACCGCGCCCTTCGAGACGCCGGTGGTGCCGCCGGTGTACTGCAGGAAGGCGGGGTCGGCCGGCCGCACCGTGACCGGCGCCAGGCCGGCCTTCGCGCCCCAGGCGATGGCGTGCGCCAGGCTCAGCCGGCTGACGCCGAAGGGGCCGGCGGACAGCGCCTCGTTGCCGGTCACGACGCCGGTGGCGTCGGTCGACGCCCGCAGGCCGGCCAGCGGCGCGAGCAGGATGTGCTGCACGTCGCAGTCGCCCATGCCGGCCTGCAGCGCATCGGCCAGGTTCTCCGACACCACCACGCAGCGCGCGCCGGCGTCGCGCAGCTGGTGCTCGACTTCCCGCGCGGTGTACTGCGGATTGACCGTGACCGCCACCAGGCCGGCCTTGAGCACGCCGGCCAGCGCCACCAGGTAGGCCAGGCTGTTGGGCATCATCAGCGCGACCCGGTCGCCGGGGGCCAGGTCCAGGCTCTGCAGGTGGCCGGCCAGGCCGTCCGACAGCGTGCCGAGCTGCCTGAAGCTCAGCGATTCGCCGAGGCAGGTGGCGGCGGTCGCGTCGCCGTGCGTGCGCTCCGCGCGCGCCAGCAGCGTGAGCAGCGTCTCGTCGGCGGGCAGCGCGATGTCGGTGGCCATGCCGGGCGGGTACGAGGCATGCCAGAGGCGGTGTTCCATGGTCTTGTCTCCTTGTCTTTCTGATCGATCGGGTGGCGTGCCGGCTAGGCCAGGGCTTCGCGGATGAAGTCCAGCCGGTCCTGGCCGAAGAACATCTCGCTGCCGACGAAGGTGGTCGGCGCGCCGAACACGCCGCGCGCCACGGCCTCCTCGGTGGTGGCGCGCAGCAGCGCCTTGACCTCCGGGTCGTTGGCCAGCGCGGTCGCTTCCTCGGCCGAGAAGCCGGCTTCGGCGACGGCCTGGGCCGTGAGCGCGGGCTCGTTGAGGTTGAGCGCGTCGATCCAGAGCGCCTTGAAGACCGACTGCAGCAGCGGCTGGAAGCGCTCCGGCCGCCGCAGCTGCGTGCCCGTGACCAGGCGCATCAGGTAGAGCGTGATGATGGGGAAGTGGGGGTTGGTCTCGATCGGCACGCCGTAGCGCCGCGCGAAGCGTGCGTAGTCGATGCTGGTGTAGCGGCCCTTGGCCGGGATGGTGGCCGGCGAGGCGTTGCCGGTGGCCTGGTAGACCCCGCCCAGCAGCATCGGCCGGTAGACCAGCTCGGCGCCGGCCTCGGCGCACAGCCGGGGCAACTGCGTCCAGGCCAGGTAGGACGCGGGGCTGCCCACGTCGAAGAAGAACTCGGCTTTCTTTGTCACGGAACACTCCTTAATTGAACGATCGTTTGTCAAACGCAAGTTATGTTATTGTTTTTTCCTTGTCAACAAGGGAAACACCGGAGTCGACGCATGCGTTACCCCTCTACCCACAAGGAAGAAGTCCGCGAGAAGCTGGTCAACAGCAGCCGGGCCATCGCCAAACGCGGTGGCTTCGACTCGACCGGCGTCGATGCACTGATGGGCGCGATCGGCCTCACCGGCGGCGCCTTCTATGCGCACTTCCCCTCGAAGCGCGCGCTGTTCACCGCGGTGATCGACGAAGAGGTCAAGAACAGCACCGAGATGCTCGCGGGCGACGAGGAGTCGCCCGGCGACCACGTCGCCAAGCGCATCCGCAGCTACCTCAGCACCTACCACGCGCTCAACCCCGAGGAGGGTTGCGTGCTGCCGACGCTGGGCCCCGAGATCGCGCGCGCCGCCCCCGAGGTGCGCGAAGCGGTCGAGCGCGGCCTCAAGCAGACGCAGAAGAGCTGGAGCGCGCGCATCGGCGACCCCGATGCGGCCTGGGCGCTGATCGCGCAGTGCGTGGGCGCGCTGGTGCTGGCCCGCGCGGTGGAAAGCGACGCCACGCGCAAGGAGATCCTGGCCTCGAGCCGGCGCTTCCTCGACAAGACCCATGCGCTGGACGGCCCGATGCCGGCGCCCAAGGCTGCCGCCAAGCCGGCCGCCAAGCGCACGCGCGACTAGCTTCTGCCCGGCGCGCCGCGCGCGCCCTCTTCCTTCGATCCGCGAAACCGCCATTGACGCGGCGCCGCCTTTTGTTTAACGTCCTATTGTCAAACGATCGTTTTTTAAAAGGATGCGTATGCAGTCGAGCGAAGAGAAGAAGGTGGCACTGGTCATCGGTGCAGGTGATTCAACAGGCGGCGCGATCGCCGAACGCTTCGCGCAGGAGGGCTACATCGCCTGCCTCACGCGGCGCTCGGCCGACAAGCTCGAGCCGCTGCTGGAGGGCATCCGGGCGCAGGGCGGCCAGGCCTTCGGCTACGGCAGCGATGCGCGCAAGGAGGAAGAGGTCATCGCGCTGATCGAGCAGGTCGAGGCCGAGCACGGACCGATCGAGGTGCTGGTGTTCAACATCGGCGCCAACGTGCCCTGCAGCATCCTCGAGGAGACCGCGCGCAAGTACTTCAAGATCTGGGAGATGGCCTGCCTGAGCGGCTTCCTCAATGCGCGCGAGGTGGCCAAGCGCATGGTCAAGCGCGGCCGCGGCACGATCCTGTTCACCGGCGCCACCGCCGGCCTGCGCGGCTCCGCGAACTTCGCGGCCTTCGCCGGTGCCAAGCATGCGCTGCGCGCGCTGGCGCAGAGCATGGCGCGCGAACTGGGCCCGATGAACATCCACGTCGCGCATGTCGTGGTCGACGGCGCGATCGACACCGAGTTCATCCGCACCTCCTTCCCCGAGCGCTATGCGCTGAAGGAACAGGACGGCATCCTGAACCCCAAGCACATCGCCGAGAACTACTGGTACCTGCACACCCAGCCGCGCGACGCCTGGACCTTCGAGCTCGACCTGCGTCCCTACATGGAACGCTGGTAAGCCCTGCCCCACGAGAAAGACCCACCCATGAGAGAAGCCGTCATCGTCTCCACCGCGCGCACCGGCATCGGCCGCGCGTTCAAGGGCGCACTCAACCAGATCAAGTCCCCCACGCTCACCGGCCATGTGATCGCGCATGCCGTGGAGCGCGCGGGCATCGCCGGCGACCAGGTCGACGACGTCGTGATCGGCGCCGTGCTGACCGGCGGCACCGCCGGCATGAACCTCGCGCGCCTGGCCGCGCTCGCCGGCGGCCTGCCGGTCTCGGTGGCCGGCCAGACCATCGACCGCCAGTGCGCCTCGGGCCTGATGGCCATCGCCACCGCGGCCAAGCAGATCACCGGCGACGGCATGGACATCGTGGTGGCCGGCGGCCAGGAGAACATCTCCGCGGTGCAGAACGACTACACGCGCTGGGTGGCGGAGACCACCGACCCGGCGCTGATCGCACGCGTGCCGCATGCCTACATGCCGATGCTGCAGACCGCGGAACTCGTGGCCAGCCGCTACGGCATCTCGCGCGAGGACCAGGACGCGTTCGCGGCCCGGTCGCAGCGCCGCACCGCGCAGGCACAGCGCGAGGGCCGCTTCGATGCCGAGATCGTGCCGATCACCACGCGCATGGCCGTGACCGACAAGCTGAGCGGCGCCGTCAGCCATGTCGAGGTGACGCTGGCAAAGGACGAGGGCAACCGGCCCGAGACCACCGAAGCCAGCCTGGCGGGCCTCAAGGCCGTGCTGCCCGATGGCGTGGTGACGGCCGGCAACGCGAGCCAGCTGTCCGACGGTGCCTCGGCCAGCGTGCTGATGGATGCGAAGCTCGCCGAGCGCCGCGGCCTCGCGCCGCTAGGCCTCTACCGCGGCATGTCGGTGGCCGGCTGCGCGCCCGAGGAGATGGGCATCGGCCCGGTGCTGGCCGTGCCCAAGCTGCTGCAGCAGCACGGCCTCAAGGTCGAGGACATCGGCCTGTGGGAACTCAACGAGGCCTTCGCCAGCCAGGCCCTCTACTGCCAGCGGCAGCTCGACATCGACCCCGAGCGGCTCAACGTGAACGGCGGCGGCATCTCCATCGGCCATCCCTACGGCATGACGGGCGCGCGGCTGGTCGGCCACGCGCTGATCGAGGGCCGCCGGCGCGGCGTGCGCTACGTCGTCGTCACCATGTGCATCGGCGGCGGCATGGGCGCCGCGGCGCTGTTCGAAATCGCCTGACGCGGCCCGAGTTTTTCGACAACACCAGACAACGAGGACTTTCCATGAAGACACGCATCACCGAACTCTTCGGCATCCAGCACCCCATCATCCAGGGCGGCATGCACTACGTCGGCTTCGCCGAGCTGGCGGCCGCGGTGTCGAACGCCGGCGGGCTCGGGCTGATCACCGGCCTCACGCAGCGCACGCCCGAGCTGCTGGCCAAGGAGATCGCGCGCTGCCGCGAGATGACCGACAAGCCCTTCGGCGTGAACCTGACCTTCCTGCCGACCTTCTCGGCGCCGCCCTATGCCGAGTACATCGCCGCGATCGCCGAAGGCGGCGTGCGCATCGTCGAGACGGCCGGGCGCAGTCCCGAGGCCTACATGCCCGCGCTCAAGGCCGCGGGCATCAAGGTGATCCACAAGTGCACCTCGGTGCGGCATTCGCTCAAGGCCGAGCAGATCGGCTGCGACGCGGTCAGCGTCGACGGCTTCGAATGCGGCGGCCATCCGGGCGAGGACGACATGCCCAACATGATCCTGCTGCCACGCGCGGCCGACGAGCTCAAGATCCCCTTCGTGGCCTCGGGCGGCATGGCCGACGCGCGCAGCCTGGTGGCCGCGCTCGCGATGGGCGCCGAAGGCATCAACATGGGCACGCGCTTCGTCGCGACCCAGGAGGCGCCGGTGCACCAGAACGTCAAGGACGCGATCGTGGCGGCGTCCGAACTCGACACCCGCCTGGTCATGCGCTCGCTGCGCAACACCGAGCGCGTGCTGAAGAACGCCGGCGTCGACCGCCTGATGGCGATCGAGCGCGAGAAGGGCGACGCGATCAGGATCGAGGACGTCTACGACCAGGTCGCGGGCGTCTACCCGCGGGTGATGGTCGACGGCGAGATGGACGCCGGCGCCTGGAGCTGCGGCATGGTGGTGGGCCTGATCCACGACATCCCGACGGTGAAGGAACTGATCGACCGCATCATGGCGGATGCCGAAGTGCTGATCCGCCAGCGGCTGCAGCGCATGCTGACGCTGAGCCTGGCGCAGCGCACGGCCGAGATGGCCTGAAGCGACGGGAAAGACGCCGCGGTGCTTGCCTGGCCTGCGTCAGGCCGGGCGCGCCGACCAGGCCAGCAGCAAGGCCATCGCGACGATCAGCAGGCCACCGAGCAGGTTGATGCGGCGCAGGCGCGCCGCATCGAACACCGCGCGCGTGCTGACCGAATGGGCCGCCATCACCCAAGCGACATCGATCAGGATGCCCAGGGCGATCGGCACCAGGGAATAGCCCAGCAAGGTCGGCGTGGAGAGCGTGGCGTCCTGGCCCAGGTAGCCCGGCACGATGGTGCCGAACATGATGAAGGCCTTGGGATTGGTGAGTCCCACGATCATTCCCGCGGTGAGTGATTTGGCGCCTTTCCCGGCGGACGGGTCGCGGCCTGGCGGGGCGGCCGAAGGCCTGGAAAAGATGTACTGCAGGCCGATCAGGAGCAAGGCCGCGGCACCGAGGAGCCGCATGACCGTGAGCAGGTTCGGCGAGCGCAGGACCAGCGCCCCCAGGCCCAGCGAACAGACGATGGCCACGCTGTACATCCCGAGGGCGTTGCCCACCACACCGTGCACGGCCCGCCGGCGGCCCGCGCTCAGCGTCTGCCCGATCAGGAACATGATCGTCGGGCCCGGGATGGCAATCAGGATGGTGCTGGTGATGAGCAGGCCCCACAGGCCTTGCAGCGATGCGACGCTCTGGTGCATGGTTCCCCCTCGATCTAAATCATGTCTTTTTCGGGTCCGGCTTTGAGAAGTCCAAGTGTCGGCTGAACTCTTAGAGCTTCGACGACTTCGTCTGGCGTCATGAGCGGGTAGCACTTGTCCAGATGTTCGTCGAGCACAGGCAGCATGCTGCGTCGCTCCGGCCACCCCAGTGCGGCGGCGCATGCATTGAACGCCGTGTTCCTGTACTGGTCGACATTGGTTTCGGGATCCACATAGTCGTCCATATCCCAGCGTCCGATGAGACTCTCTTGCATGTGGAACTGATGCGTTTCGATGCCGTCGCGGACAACGTGGAACACAGGGTGAATGTAGGCGCTCTTGGATGTGTCGAAGTGATCCGCTGGCAGCGTGAAGTAGTGTGTGGGGAGGGCGCCATCGCCATAGCGATGGAATCCATATTCGAACACCACTTCGAGCTGATTCGGCACGCTGCCCCAGCGTTCCTTGTTGTACTGTCGCGGGAATGGTGGCCAAACGCGCGCCAGCACTTCATGGTCACCCTCCATCTCGAAAGTGACCATGCTTGCGAAATATCCGAACAGTTCGAACAAGGGCATGGTGGTGCTCACCAGTTTCACCAGGAACGCCGACAACTCCTCAAGGGCATGCGAAGGGCTCAGGCGCGAGAACTGTCTTTCGAGCACAGGGCGGAGCGGCTGTGCGTGGTACTTCTCCGCAACAATCTGGCCAAGCGCTAGGATGTTGCAGCGGAATCCATGGACAAAGCCCGAGGCCGCATCGGGATCATTGGTCCGCGTCGGTGCTCCGATGAAGTAAAGACCTGGAACATTGACGGACTCCCATGTCGAATTGAGCAAGCAGTACTTGCCCTTCTCGTCACGCAGCGGCCGCACGGTGTCCATGTCGAAGATGTCGGCCATCGTGTAGTTGAATCCGCTGCAAACGATGATCTCATCGACCATCCCGGTTCGTCGCAGCCACCGCGGCGGTGTCCAGTGAGGGCAGGCCGTGTCATATCGGAGCAGCAGCCGGCCGGCATCCTTGCCGCTCGGAATCCTTGTCACTTCCACGATTCTGTCGCTGACGATGTTGTTGTTCGATTTGAGTTGCATCAGATCGAACACATCGGCCACCTGCGCACGGATGTCGTGAACGTTGTGGCTCTGGCGTGCGAACTTTGGCAGAGACTTGGTGAGAATGCGGGTCTCGGCCGTGATGCCGACAAGAAAATGAGCGATTTCGAAAGCCGAGTTTCCCCGGCCGATGACCGCGACGATCTTGTTCCTGTAGCGCTCGACGGCCAGCACCGGGTCGAAGTCTTCGTACATCGTGCAGGTATCCGAATTCAGCCCCTTCACGTCGGGCAGGAGGGCCTCGCTCTTGCCGGTTCCGCAGAAGATCCGATCGGCCGTCAAGCTCGACTCACCGTTGACCTCAATGACGAAAAGATCGTGGGGACGTGAGATCGCCGTGACGCGGGAATGAGTGCGGATGGAAGAGGTCAGTCCCATGTTCTTTGCCAGATACTGAAGGTACTTCTTATACGTCTTCGCGCATGGCCAGTGCTCTGAAGTCCATTCCGTGAAACGTAGCTTGGGATCTTTGCGAGCGTCTTCTTCGCTGATCGAACTCAGCGTGTGCCAGTCATAGCGCATGCGGTACGTGTGGCTCTCGCCAGGGACGTACTTTTTGTTGAGGGAAATCAGCTGCCCACATACCGGCACGCGATCCCATTGACCGCCCACTGCTTCGCTGCCTTCGAGCAGAAGATAGTCGATGCCTGATTTGCTGAACTCCAGCGCCAGATTCAGCCCGGCCGGGCCACCTCCGACAATCAGGTTCGGGTAGTGGTTCTTCATGTCTGTTACTCCCTTAGAAAACGACGCACACGTGAAAGAAATGAGGTTGAGAAGCCTCAAGCGAGCGCTGACATCTGGCAGTCGACACCGGCCTGTACGTTGTCCACGACGGGCTGGCTTTCCGCCAGCGAACCAGATTGCACTGCCGAGGAGGACTTCGATGCCGCCGGAGCGCCTGCCCAGAGAGGAATCAAGGGACGTGGCAGTGCGACAAGAAGACTGGGGCACTTGGCAGGAGGCCGACCGGCCGCGCCTTCAAGAGGGTCGCCCAGGTGCCACGTCTCGACAATGGCGATGTCGGCCTGGTCGAGAAGATCAAAGGCCAAGCCCCTGCGCTGGACAGGTCCCTGTGCTCGCATGGTGGCGACGGCCTCGGGCTTAAGAGGCGCGCGCACTCCCGCAACGCCTGTCGCCAGCTCGTTTGACCTTTTTGCAAGGATCTCCACAAGCGCTTCCTCCCAGAAACTGGGAAGATTTCACCTCGCGAAGACTTGTAGCGCAATCACCAATTTGGTTTAAATCGCCAAGATCGAGGGATGGTCTCCACTGCGAGGGCAGTCTGCGCGTCGTCGGTATAGCAGCACCAGATCGCACGGGGTTACCGCATCACGAGCTGAGGCGCTAGGCGTACAACCCGTCGATCATCCCCGCGTACTTCGACTCGATCACGCGCCGGCGCAGGCGCAGCTGGGGCGTGAGTTCCTCGTCGTGTCCGCCCAGCAGCCGGGGCAGGATGGCGAAGCGATGGATGCGCCGGGCCGCGGGCAGGCCTGCGTTGAGCGCTTCCAACTGCTGCGCGATCAGCTGCTGGATCTCCGGCTGCGCGACCAGCTGCGCATAGTCGGTGTAGGGCACGTGGTGGTCCTGCGCGTACTTGAACACCCGCTCGGGCTCCAGCGCCAGCACGCAGGTGCAATGCGCGCGCCGGGCGCGCACCAGCATCGCATCCGACACATAGGCGTTGGCGCGCAGCAGGCGCTCGAGCTCGTCGGCCACCAGCGTGTCGCCGGGCGCGGCCTCGATGCGCTCGCTGCGCCGCCCGAGGATGCGCAGGCGGCCGTCGGCCTGCACGGTGCCGAGGTCGCCGGTGGCGAACCAGCCCTCGGCCGTGGCCTCGCGCCGCTGCAGCGCGCCGGCCGACCAGTAGCCCGCCAGCACGGCCGGCCCCCGAAGCAGGATCTCGCCGTCGGCGGCCAGCCGCACCTCGGTGCGCGGCGCCGGGGGCGCGCCCTCGGCCTGCAGCCAGACCATGCCGCAGGCTTCCGCCAGCCCGTAGACCTCGGCCAGCGGCAGGCCCAGCGCGGTGTACCACTGCACCAGCGGCTCGGACAGCGAGGCGGTGCTCACCAGCGCGAGCCGCGCGCGCGCCAGGCCCAGCGAGGCGCGCACGCGCCGCAGCGCGGTGCGGCCGATCCAGCCGGGGCGCCGGGCCGCCACGCTGCGGCGGTAGAACCGCTGGAAGGCGGGCCGGGTGTCGCCCGCGAGGATGTCGGTGCGCGCATGCAGCCGCTCCCAGAAGCGCGGCGGCCCCGAGACCCAGTGCGGTGCGGCTTCGCGCAGATCGTTGAACACCGTGCCCGGGCTTTCGGCGAAGTGCACCACACCGCCCGCCACCAGCGGGATGCCGGTGGCCAGCAACCGCTCGTCGGCCTGCGCCAGCGGCGCGAAGGACAGCGAGTGGTCGCCGGCCTGCGCACCCAGGCCGGCCTGCAGGGCCTGCACCTGGTGCAGCAGCGCCCGCTGCGTCACGGCCGCGAGCCGCGCGGGCGCGCTGGTGCCCGCGGTGCCGATCAGCGCCGCGACCTGCGCGCCGGTGCCGGCCGCGATGCGGGCCTCGAACAGCGCGGTGTCCGGGTGTTGACGGCCCTGCTGCAACAGCGCGGCATAGGTGCCCACGGCCGGGTCGGCCAGCCCGCGCAGGCCGCGGTCGTCGATCACGCAGATGCGGCGCAGCGCCGGGCAGCGGCCGCGCGCCTGCAGGGCCTTCATCAGCTGCTCGGCGTTCTCCACCAGCAGCACGCGCGTGCCGGCCTCGTGCAGCGCATGCGCGACCTCTTCGTCGGAGCTCGAGGGGTAGAGGCCGTGGCTCACGAAACCCATGGCCTGCGCGGCCAGGTCCATGCAGAGCCACTCGGGGCGGTTGTGCGAGAGGATCGATACCACCTCGCCCGGCTGCAGCCCGGCCGCGTCGAGCGCCAGGCCGAGCGCGCGCGCCTCGTCGAAGTAGCGGCCCCAGTCCATGGTGGTCCAGATGCCCAGCCGCTTGTGGCGCAGCGCGGGCTGCGCGGCCCACTGCGTGCAGCGCTGGCGCCACCACTGCGGCAGCGTGGCGACGCCGTGGGGCAGTGCGTGGTCGGCCATGGCGCTCACGCGCTCTTCGCCGGATCGAGGACGCCCGAGCGGCCGATCCACTGGCCCTTGACCACCTGCTCGACCTGGATCCACTCGGGGTCGACGTGGCCGTTGCTGTAGTGCTGCGCATCGTAGGAAGACAGGCCGCGGTACTTCGAGGCCTGCAGCGCCTTCACCAGGCTGTCGGTGCTGAGCGCGCGGCCGGCCGCCTCCACGCCCTGGAAGAACCATGACGCGTAGTCGTAGAAGGCCAGTGAGATGTCCTGCGGCTCGAGCTTGAAGCGCTTGCGGTAGCTGTCGGCCCAGGTCTTCTCGGCGGCCGAGACCTGGTCCGCCGGCGTGATGCGCCAGGTGCCGATGCCGTAGAGCCCCTCGACCGAGGCCTTGCCCAGCGTGGCCGTGAGTTCGGCGCGGCCCGGGCTGGAGGTCAGCACGTTGACGTCGGTCCAGCCCAGCTTCTTCACCTCGGCCGCCACCGCGATCGTCTCGCGCGTGGTGGTGGCGGCCACGATCAGGTCGGCGCCCGCAGCCTTCATGCGCGCCACCTGCGAGGAGAAGTCGATGTCGCCGACCTTGTAGCTGGCTTCGGCCACCAGCGTGAGCTTGCGGGCCTGCAGCGCGCTCTTCACGCCCTTGCCCACGAGGTCGCCGAAGGGGCCTTCCTGGTAGATGAAGCCGACCTTCTTGCTGCCCAGGTTCTCCACCGCCCAGCGGATGCCGGCGGCGGTGCTGGTGTCGTAGTGGATGTTGTTGGTGAACAGCAGCGGCGAGTTGCCCGCGGCCTGGCGCACCAGCGCGGAGGCGGCATAGGGCGCGAAGCAGACGATGCCCGCGTCGACCAGCTTCTTGGCCGTGGCCACGGTCGGGCCCGAGCCGAAGGGGCACAGCATCGCGAAGATCTCGTCGCGCCGGATCAGCTTGTCCACCGCGCGCACCGCCTGCGAGGCCTGGCTCGCGTTGTCCTCGATCACGAAGCGGATCTTGCGGCCGTGCAGGCCGCCGGCCTCGTTGAGCTCGTCGACCCGCATCTGCAGGCCGTTGCGGATCGGCGGCGCCGCCACCGACACCGGCCCCGAGAGGTCCAGGTGCGTGCCGATCACGATCTCCTTGTCGGAAATGCCGCCGGCGCGCGCGGGAAGCGCAAGGAAGGCCGGTGCGAGCCCGGCCAGGCCCGAGCTCAGGAGGGTTCTGCGGCGAAGGGTCATGCGTGTCTCCAGTGGATGTTGAAAGTGATGCGTCGCGTGTTCGTCGTCAATGCCAGCTCAGGCTGCGCCGCGGCGGGCGCACGCCGCCCGCGGTGCCGTGCGCCACGTGCGCCACCGCGTGGCCGAGGTAGAAGCGCTGGACGTCGTCGCGCGCGCTCAGCTCGGCGCAACGGCCGGCCGCGACCACGCGGCCCAGCTCGACGATGTAGCCGTCGTCGGCCGAGGCCAGCGCGATGGCGGCGTTCTGTTCCACCACCAGCACGGCGGTGTGGGTCTCGGCGCTGATGCGCCGGACGATGCCGAAGATCTCCTTGGTGAACAGCGGCGACAGGCCCAGCGAGGGCTCGTCGAGCAGCAGCAGCCGGGGCTGGGCCATGAAGGCGCGGCCGATGGCCACCATCTGCTGCTCGCCGCCCGAGAGCAGGCCCGCGCGCTGCCGGCGGCGCTCGCGCAGCCGCGGGAACCAGTCGTAGACGCGCTCGAGGTCGCGCGCGATGCCTTCGCGCGGGCGCCGCGCGAAGGCGCCCATGCGCAGGTTCTCCTCCACCGTGAGGAAGGGAAAGAGCTGGCGGCCTTCGGGCACCAGCACCACGCCGGCGCGGCAGACCGCGTCGGCATCGAGGCCGTCGATGCGCCGGCCGTCGAAGTGCACGCTGCCGCGCGCCGGGTCGATCACGCCCGCGATGGTGTTGAGCAGCGTGGTCTTGCCCGCGCCGTTGGCGCCCAGCACCGCCACGATGCGGCCGGCCTGGACCTCGAGGCTCACGCCCCGGATGGCGTTGACCGGGCCGTACCAGGTCTCGATGTTGCGCACGGAAAGCAGCGTGTCCACGGTTCAGGTCCCCAGGTAGGCCGCGATCACGCGCGGATCGGACTGCACTTCGGCCGGCGTGCCCGTCATCAGCACCTGGCCCTGTTCCATCACGAGCACGCGGTCGGCCACGGCCGAGACCAGCGACATGTCGTGCTCGACCATCACCACCGTGATGCCGAGTTCGTTCTGGATGTCCTCGATCCAGTAGGCGAGCTCGCGCGTTTCCTCCGGGTTGAGGCCGGAGGCCGGCTCGTCGAGCAGCAGCAGCGAAGGCTCGGCCGCGAGCGCCCGGCCGAGCTCGACGATCTTGCGGATGCCGTAGGGCAGGCCCGCCACCGGGCTCATGCGGTAGGGCGTGAGCGCGAGGAAGTCGATCACCTGCTCGACGCGTTCGCGGCTCAGGAGTTCGGCGCGCTGCACCGACGGCAGGTTGAGCATCTGCGAGAACACGTTGCCGTGCGGCGCGCGGTGCCGGCCCAGCAGCAGGTTCTCGAGCACGGTCGCGCCCTCGAACAGCTCGATGTTCTGGAAGGTGCGCGCCACGCCGCGCCGCACGATGTCGTGGCGCGCCACGCGCGTGATGTCCTGGCCGGCCACGCGGATGCGGCCGCTGCTGGCGTCGAACACGCGCGTGACCAGGTTGAAGACCGAGGTCTTGCCCGCGCCATTGGGGCCGATGATCGCGAACACCTCGCCGCGCTGCACCGAGAAGTGCACGTCGCGCACCGCCTTCACGCCGCCGAAGGACAGGCTCAGGCCGTCGACCTCGAGCAGCGGCTCGGCCGCGGCATCGCGGATCGCGGCCGATTCGGGAATGCTCAGCGCCTTCATGCGCGCTCCGATCGCATGTAGGCCTTGGCGCGCTTGGCGCTGGCGGTGCGCAGGAAGGGGAAGTCGCGCGCCAGCGCGCGGATGCGCATCCAGCGCCCGTTGAGGCCCGTGGGCTCGAGCAGCACGAAGAAGGTCAGCACCGCGCCGTAGACGAAGAGCTCCAGCCCGAACTGGTCGGCGATGCGCGAAGGCAGCGCGCCCTTGAGCAGCGAGATCAGCGAAGGCAGCAGGCCGATCAGCAGCGCGCCGAGGATCGCGCCGCGCAGGCTGCCCATGCCGCCGATGAACACCATCAGCACCAGCTGCAGCGACAGCGCCAGGCCGAAGCTCTCGGGCGTGATGAACTGGATCTGGTGCGCCATCAGCGCGCCCGCGATGCCGCTGATGCCGGCCGACAGCACGAAGGCCGTGACCTTGGTGCGCGCCACGTGGATGCCCAGGCCCTGGGCCGCGGCCTCGGAGTCGCGCACGCCCACGAAGGAGCGGCCGATGGACGAGCGCATCAGGTTGAGCAGCCCCAGCAGCACCGCCACCAGCAGCGCCAGGCAGAGGAAGTAGAAGGCGCGCGGCCCGCCCAGGCTGAAGCCGAACAGCAGCGGCTCGGGCACCGCCAGGCCGCTGTGGCCGCCGGTCACGCCCTTCCAGCGGCCGATCACGTGCTCGGTCACGATGGCGAAGGCCAGCGTCACCACCGACAGGTGCAGCCCCGACACGCGGATGGCCGGCAGGCCGATCGCCAGCCCGGCCAGCGCCGCCACGCAGGCCGCGCCCAGCAGCGAGAGCGGCAGCGGCACGCCGGCCGTGAGCAGCAGCGCATGCACGTAGGCGCCCAGGCCGATGAAGGCCGATTGCCCCAGCGACACCTGGCCGGTGAAGCCGGTGAGCGTCATCAGGCCCAGGCTGGCGATGCAGAGGATGAAGACGAAGGCGACCTCGCCCACGTAGAAGGTCGGCAGCAGCAAGGGGGCGGCGAGCAGCACCACGGCGAGCGCCAGGTAGGCCAGGCGGCCCGGCAGCGTGGGCAGCAGCCGGCGGCCCTGGCGGTAGTCGGTTTCGTAGCGCATGGTGGTCAGACCCTCCGGCCGTGGGCTTCGCCCAGCAGCCCCTTGGGGAAGAACACCAGCACCGCGATCAGCACCAGGTAGGGCATGACGTCCTTGAAGCCGTCGGGCAGGTAGACGCCCGAGAACTGCTCGATCAGCCCGATCAGCAGGCCGCCGACGATGGCGCCGGGCACGCTGCCGAAGCCGCCCAGCACCAGCGCCGAGAAGGCCTTGAGCATCACGAACCAGAGGCTCAGGTCGACCAGCGAGATCGGCGCGAGCAGCAGCCCGCACAGCGCCGCGATGGCGCCCGAGATGGCCCACACCAGCGAGTTGAGCCGCTTCACGCGCACGCCGCTGAGGTAGGCCGCGAGCTGGTTCTGCGAGGCGGCCTGGATCGCCACGCCAAGCGAGGTGCGCGCCATGAAGACGAACAGCAGCGCGGTCACGGCCAGCGCGGCCGCGACGATCACCAGGTTGAGGTCGGCCACCACCGCGCCGCCGAAGCGCGTGGTCTGGCCGGTCCAGGGCGTGTCGTAGGTGCGCGAGTCGGGGCCGAACACCATGCTCACGCCGCCGCGGATCATGAAGCCGATGCCGATGGTCAGCATCACGCCGGCGAACTGCGGCTGGCCGACGATCACGCGCATCACGCGGGCCTCGAGCAAATACGAGAACAGCGCGATGACCAGCACCACCAGCGGCAGCACGGCCCAGAAGGGCAGGCCCACGCCCTCGATCAGCCACCAGCCGAGGAAGGCCGACAGCATCAGGATGTCGCCGTGCGCGAAGTTCAGCACCTCGGTGGCCTTGTAGCCCAGCACCAGGCCGAGCGCGACGAGGCTGTAGATGGCGCCGGTCGACGCACCCTGCAGGCCCAGTTGAAACAACTGCGAAGTGTCCAAAGCGTGTGCACCCTTCTATGAAAAACGTTGGTTAACCAAACGATCGACAGACTATAGATTCGGCCGAAGCGCGCGGTCAACGGCGCGCGTCGCGTATTCGCTAGGGGTATGCCCTAGACGCGGAAGGTGGGGAGGCGGTGTTCCCGCGCGCGGTGTGCGCGCGGGTTTTCTTCGACGCTCCGGGCGATGGCTGGGCCGCGCCGGAAGGGGTCGGGCCCGGCCGGCGTGGGCCTAGAAGCGGTAGCCCAGCTTGACCCAGACGCTGCGCGGCGTGCCTTCGGTGTAGCCGTTGTAGCCGCCCAGGCCGCTGTCGTAGCGCTTGTTGCCGAGGTTCTCGACGTTGACCGAGGCGCTGAGCTGCCGGCTGAACTCGTAGCGCGCCATCAGGCCGACCAGCGTCAGGCCGCCCTGCGTGGCCCGGCCGAGGCCGTAGTACTCGTCGTAGTAGATGCCGCTCTGGTAGCTCAGGCTGCCGCCCACGGTGAGCCGCTGCCAGTCGCCAGGCAGCCGGTAGCTGGTCGCGATGCGCAGCAGGCGGCGCGGCAAGGAGGTGTTGAGCAGCAGCGCGTCCGCGTCCCGCTTGGCGTGGTACGTGTAGCCGCCCATGAGCTGCCAGCCGCGCGCGAGCTCGCCCGACACGGTGGCCTCGAAGCCCTTGCTGCGCGCGCCCCGCACGGCCCGCGAGGGAATGGTGCCGTCGGGCAGCGGCGCGGCGCCATCGAGGGTCACCGCCAGGTTGTCCTCCTGCGTGCGGAAGACGGCGAAGCCGGTGTTGAGCTTGCCGTCCAGGTGCTCGCTCTTGACGCCCACTTCGACATTGCGGCCACGCCGCGGCGCGAGCACGCTGTTGTTCACGTCCTTGGCGGTGTTGGGCTGGAAGATGTCGGTATAGCTCGCGTAGACCGAGAAGGCCTTGCTCAGGTCGTAGACGACGCCGAAGTAGGGCGTGAACACGCCGTTGGCCCGGTCCTGCGGCGCGCGGGCGGTGCTGGCGACGCCGTCGGTCCATTCGGTCGAGAAGCCCGCATTGCGCCACCAGCTGAGCCGGCCGCCGACGATGACCGACAGGTCGTCGGTCGGCCGCAGCCGGGTCGATCCGTAGAGGCCCCGCTGTTCGGTCTGCTCGCCGAAGCGCAGCACCGGGTAGATGAAGTCCGGCCGCACCGAGGCCGCCAGGTTGCCGAGCGTGATCGCCTCCTGGTCCTGGCTTTGCGGCACCGAGCTGTTGGCGGTCACCGCGTAGGTGTAGCGGTTCAGGTTCAGACCGAAGCTGGCCTGGTGCGTGCGGCCGAACAGTTCGAAGGGTCCGGTGGCGTGCAGGTCGAAGGACTTGTTGCGGCCCTCCGCCGGGTTGTCGCCACGGTCGAGCACGCCTTCCTGCGTGACCGGATCGAAGGACGAGGGATAGAGCCAAAGGTCGCCGCCCGCGCGGTCGCGCCGGTTCTTCACCGTCGCCGCCTCGGCCTTGACGCGCCAGCCATTGGCCAGCCGGTGCTCGAGGTTCAGGAACAGGCGGTCGGTGCGCATGTCCCAGTGGCTCCAGGGCGCGCTCGAGTTGAAGGACACCGGCAGGTGCGTGCGCGAGCCGTCGGTGTAGAACAGCGGCGTCTGGCCGAAGTTGGCGCCCTGGATCGCGGTCTTCTGGTATTCATAGCCCAGCGCCACCGTGGTGTCGGGCGATGCATCGATCTCGACGATGCCGTAGAGCAGGTCCTCGCGGCGCTTCTTGTACGCGGTGAAGGTGTCGCCGTCGGAATGCGAGGTCACCACGCGGCCGCGCACCGTGCCCGCCGCGTTGAGCTTGCCGCCGATGTCGGCCTCGGCGCCGTAGCGGTTCCACGAGCCGGCGCCGATCGACACGCTGCCCGCGAACTCCGGGGTCGGCCGCTTGCGCACCAGGTTGATCGAACCGCCGGGCGTGCCCACGCCGTTGAGCAGGCCGGCCGCGCCGCGGACGACCTCGACGCGGTCGTAGATCGCGGTGCCGACCATGCTCGGTTCGCCGGCCACGCTGTTGAAGGCCAGCGTGGGAATGCCGTCGAGCATGGTGCTCAGGTCGAAGCCGCGCGACGAGTAGGTCACGCGCTCGTCGATCCGGTCGGCCACGATGCCGGGCGTCTGCCGCAGCACGTCGTTGAGCGTGACCAGGTGCTGCTCGTCCATCTGCTGGCGCGTGACCACGCTGACCGATTGCGGCGTCTGGCGCAGCGACAGGTCCATGCGCGTGCCGGCACCGGTGATGCGCGTGGTGTAGGCGCCCGTGCCCTCGGTCGTGCCGTCGATGCCGGCCTGCGCCGTCACGTTCACCTGCGGCAGGGTGGCGCGATCGGCCGCCGCGGCCGCGGCGCGCTGGATCGTCACCTGCGAGGCGCCGCTGCGCACCGCGACCAGGCCGCTGCCGCCCAGCATCCGGTCGAGCGCCTGCTGCACCGTGAGGCGGCCCGCGAGCGCGGGCGAGCGCAGGCCGCTCAGCACCTCGCCGGCGGCGAAGACCTGGAGGCCGGTCTGGCGCGAGAGCGCCTGCAGGGCCGAGGCCAGCGGCTGGGCCGGCAGTTCGAGGTCGAACACCGCGGCCGTCAGTTCGGGGGCCTGGGCCGCGGCCGCGCCGTGCCAGCCGGCGAGGGGAAGGCCGAAGGCGGTGGCGAGCGCGGCGCTCAGCAGGCGCTGACGCGGCGAGGAAAAAAACAGGCGAGGCATGGATCGGGGCTCCGGTAGGGTCGATACAGCCAAGACGTTCGGGCGCGCGAAACGGAGACAGCCCCGTCGCAAGGCGCGTGCGGTGCGCGGGCGCTCAGCGCGGCTTGAGCACCACGCTGCCATCCGTCTGCGGTACGGCGGCCAGCGGCAGGATCGACGGCAAGGCCGCGAGCAGGCCCGCGGACTCGTTGCTTCGGAAGCGGCCCGACAGGCGCATCGCGTCGACGCGTGCGTCGGCCGTGACGATGGGCTGCGCGCGGTAGCTGTTGACCGTCGCCAGTGCCTCGCCCAGCGGCGTGTTCTCGAACACCAGCCAGCCCTCGCGCCAGGCCGCGAGCGCTGCGGTGTCGGCCTGCCGCACCGGTTCGGCGCGGCCCTCGCGGATCTCCAGCAGTTCGCCGCCGCGCAGCTCGATCACGCTGGCTCCGGCCGGTGCGCCCGGTGGCGCATGCAACTGGACGCGCACATGACCACGTTCGACCCCGATGCTGACCGGCCCGCCGCGGTCGCGCACGGTGAAGGCGGTGCCGACCACCTCGATGGTGGCCGCGCGGGTGTGGATCCAGAACGGGCGCTCGCGGTCGTGCGCGACCTCGAAGCGCACCTCGCCGCGCGCCATCGCGACCATTCGGCGCTGGCGGTAGAGCGTCACGTCGAGCTGGCTCTGCGGCGCCAGGTCGAGCCGGCTGCCGGGTGCGCCGTCGAGGCCGTCGGCCAGCATCACGCGCAGCGTCTGCGCAGTGCGCGTGGCATAGGCCGCCGCGAAGACCGGTTGCTGCCAGTACCACTGCACTCCGCGGCCCGCGGCCAGGCCGGCGCCCAGCAGGCCGGCCACCGAGAGCAGCAGCTTGCGTCGCTGCGCCCGCGCCGGGGCGAGCGGAGGGCGGGCGGGTTCGTCGAAGCGCGCGCGCAGGCCATCGGCCATGCCGCCGAGCGCGTCCCAGCGCGCGCGGGCCTCCTGGGCCGCCGCCGCATGTTCGGGGGATCGGCCGCACCACCGGTGTAGCGCCAGCCGGGCCTGCTGCGCGGCCTCGCCGGGCGCGATCTCGCTGTCGACGATCAGCGCCAGCGCGCCTTCGATCAGGCGCTCGTCCGGCGCGCGCATCGCCAGGCCGCGGCTCACGGGCGGTCTTCGGCCAGCGTCGCGTCGAAGCCGGCGCGGTGCGACACCACGGCGGGCTCGATCAGCTCCGCGCGCAAGGACGCGAAGACGCGCGAGCAGTCGAGGGTGGCGCGCAGCACATGCTTGGCCACGGCCATCTCGGTGATGTGCAGCCGCTGCGCGATCTCCGCGCGCGAGTGGCTGTAGGCGCGGAACAGCAGGAACACCTCGCGCCGGCGCGGCGGCAGCTGCTCCAGCGTCTGGACCACCCGCGCCAGCACCCGCTGCTGGGCCAGCAGGTATTCGCCCGAAGGCGCTGCGAGGTGGGTGCCGAGCACGGCCTGCGAACGGACCCATTCCTGCGCGACCTTGTGGCGGCGCGCCTCGTCGATGCAGAGGTTGCGGGCCACGCGGAACAGCAGGGCGCGGGGCGATTCGATGGCATCGCCCGCGAGGGTGTCGGCGCTCCCCGCCGGGCCGCGCCGGCCCGTGGCCTGCGCGTACACACGCTCGAAGCTGGATTGCGCGATGTCCGCCGCATGGTGCGGATCCCGCAGCTCGCGCGCGAGCTGCCGACGCAGGTCCGCACAGTGGACAACAAGTTCCTGGACGAGATCGCGCATCCGACCGTCTTCTCGCAAGCGTGGACCCTGCGCCCGGCCGAAGGGCGCCGCGTGATCCGGAGGGGTTGTAAATGGGAATTATTCTTATCAAAGTGTAGCACCGGGCCGTGGCGGCCTGGGCCTCGCCGCGGTGCGGCGTGCCTGCGCGGCACCCGGGCCGGGCATACTCGACCCGCCAACAACTTGCCTGAAATCTCTCCGAATGGACAAAGAAGTCGACGCCGCGGTGCTCGCGGTCATCAATGAAAAACGCC
This sequence comes from Variovorax sp. J2P1-31, assembly GCF_030317215.1. Classification (NCBI taxonomy): domain Bacteria; kingdom Pseudomonadati; phylum Pseudomonadota; class Betaproteobacteria; order Burkholderiales; family Comamonadaceae; genus Variovorax; species Variovorax sp. J2P1-31. The sequence goes on along the minus strand of NZ_JASZYA010000004.1, from coordinate 42,290 downwards.
TGCTGGGCGACAAGCGCACACCGGTCGAGATCATCGCCAAGATGGGCGTGTTCGACGCGCGCCAGCAAGCCTCCGAATCCGCCTGGCTGGCGACAGGCGACAACGTGATCGCCACCATCTGGGCCGAGTTCGTCAGCGTGGGCGCGGGCGGGCGCTGGTTCTACCTCGAGTCGCTCGACGCACAGCAGCGCCTGGGCGGCAACGGTGAACGCACCGCGCTGCAGGTGCAGCGCGCCAAGGACCGCTTCAAGCTGCTCAAGCGCTCGCTCGACGCGGGCCAGTCCTTCCGCGCCGTGCTGCAGACCAACCGCGTGGCCATCGCCGACCTGGAAACCGACAAGGCCGCCAAGGTCTCGATGCGCGTGCCGGACGACGAGGAATGGCATGTCGCGAGCTGGGACGCCGACCTCAAGGTCGCGGTGCTGGTGCGCGGCCCGCGCGGCTGGCTGCCCAGCGACGACGAGATGAAGGCCGCCCGCGCGCGCGGCAGCGTGCCGCCGCCGGCACCGGTCGTCACGTCCGGCCCGATGTCGAGGGACGAGGTCCAGGCGGCCGCGATGGCCTACCTGGTCAAGCACTTCTCGAGCTATGGCTACAAGGCCGAGGACGTGGCGAGCCAGGGCCTGGGCTATGCGATCGAGGTGTCGGACAAGAAGGGCAACACGCTGCTCAAGCTGGCGGTCAAGGGCACGGCCCGCGGCGTGCCCAGCTTCCAGCTCGACAGCGTGGAACGCGCGGCCGCCCAGCGCGGCGACCCGTGGCGGCTGGCGGTGGTGATGGACATCGGCGGCCCCGCCGCCCAGCACAAGATCTACAAGCCCACCGAGATCGACAGCGCGCCGGGCCTCGAGCCCTTGCTGAGCTGAGGCTGCACCCTGCAAAAAGCCGCTGGCGCCTTGCGGGGCCAGCGGCTTTTTCGTGGGCGGGCCGGATCAGAAGTCGACCAGGCTCACACCGATGCTCAGCACCGTGCGCTTGCGGTTGTAGTCGACCAGCGTGTCGCCGTAGCCGTGGAACAGCTGGGTGTGGAAGCGCAGGTTGCTGGTGACCGGATTGCCGATGGCCTTGAACCATTCGAGGCGGATCGAGCCGCGGCCGCTGTCGCGCAGGTTGTTGCGCACGGTCATGCCGAAGGTGTTGTCGCGGTCGTAGTTCCAGCGGCCGGTGACCTCGGCACGGCCGATGTAGTCGGCGATGTCCGGGTTGTCGTCGCTGTCGGCGTTCTCCTTCCAGCGCTTCCAGATGCGGGCCGAGACCTGGAAGCGGTCGTCGAGCTCCATGCCGCCCATCAGGTAGGTGCGGTTCCAGCTGCGCGACAGCGGCAGGCTCTGGCCGTTGGACTGGTGCACGATGCCCACGCCCAGGTAGCGCCAGCGCCAGCCGAAGGGCAGCCGGAAGTCGGCCGGGTAGACGTACATCATCTCCGGCTCGTGGTCGGTGCTGCGGAAGGGGCGCGAGATCTCGCCGTTGAACAGCTGCCAGGTCGACTGCTGGGAGTAGGCGAACCAGAGCGAGTCCTTCTTCTGCGGATCGTTCGAGGTCAGCAGCCCCTGGGCCAGCTTGGTGCGCATCGACAGGCCCAGGCGCATCTCGTTGGCCTGGTAGTCCACGGCCGTGCCGGTGTGGTCGGCGGCGGGCGAGGTGGGCACGTCGGGCTTGTGCGTGGCGGCCGAGATCGACACGTTGAGCGGGCGGTAGCCGCGGAAGCCGAAGGTGCCGCAGTCGCTGCCCTCCTCCAGTTCCCAGAAGCGCGAGAAGGTCGAGTACTGGCGGTCGCGGCAGCCCTGCTCGGTGGCCACGGCCACCACGCGGGTCGCGGGGATGCTGGCATCGACCGGCGGCGCGGGCTGCGTGCTGGCGAGCACCGGCGGCGCGCTGGGCACGGCCGCGGCCGGCAGCGTCTGCTGCTGGGCCCAGCGGTCGAAGCAGGCCAGGCGCGCGTCCTTGCTGTCGGCCAGGCGCTGGCACTGCTGCCAGGTCAGCTGGTCGCTGGCGAGCGAGCTGGCCGGCTTGTCGGCCGGCTGTGCATGGGCCGCGCCCATGCCCGCCAGCAGCGCGGCCAGCGCGGCGCCGTGCCAGGTCGTCAGGGGGGACCGATCTTGCGCAGCACGAAGGGCTGCTCGCTGTCGTCGCTTGAATTTCGCCATGTTCCTTTGAACTCCTTGCCGCATGAGCCGGCCTGCATTTCGCCCGACCAGACTGCGCTGATGGCGCGGCCGTCCAGGGATTCGTCGAAGACCAGAAAGCCTTCGTCGCCGATGTCGCCCGACAGCTGGGCTGTCTGGTAGCCGCGCGTGATGGTGCCACGCACGCTGCCTTGGTATTCGGGATGTTCGGCCAATCGCACGTCGGCCGGCGCCGCGAGATTTCCGAAACGGGCCTCCCAGCGGCCGTAGAGCGCTTCGGGCGGCAGTTCGCCGGCGTTGGCCGGGCAGGCCTCGGTCGCATGCGCGGGCGCGCCCAGCAGGCCGGCGAACGTCACCAGCAGCCACAGCGATGCGATGCGGCGCTTCATCGGTCGGCGGCCGCAGCGGCGGCGGCCGCGGCGGCGTTGTCCTGCACCTTGCGCGCGAACTCGGCGCGCAGCGCCTTGAGCTTCTCGCGCGGGTCTTCCTTGATGGTGGTCTTGTCCAGGCCCATCTCGGCGATGAAGCGGCTGGGCTGGGTGGCGATCATCTCGCGGCCCTTCTTGCGTCGCTTGGTCCAGCTCACGGCCAGCGTGCGCTGGGCGCGCGTGATGCCCACGTACATCAGCCGGCGCTCTTCCTGCAGCCGCTGCAGCGTGTCGTCGCTGACCTTCTGCTGGCGGCCGTCGTCGTCGTCGAGCTTGAAGGGCAGCGTGCCCTCGTTCACACCGATCAGCAGCACGTGCGGCCATTCGAGGCCCTTGGAGGCATGCAGCGTCGACAGCGTCACCACGTTCTGGTCCTTCTCGCGCTCGCTGATGGTCGACAGCAGCGAGATGGTCTGCGCCACCTCGAGCAGGTTCTTGCGCTCGCTCTCGACGGTGGCGCCCGAGGTGTCGTCGATCTCGCCGCCGCAGCGCGCGGCCATCCAGTCGCAGAACTCGAGCACGTTGGTCCAGCGCGTGGCGGCCGCGCTCTCGCTGTCCTCGCCGTCGTAGAGATGCTGCTCGTAGCCGATCTCCTTGAGCCATTCGGTCATGAAGGCCCGCGCGGCTTCGGCGCCCACGGTGTGGCGCGCCTTGTATTCGAGGTCGTTGATGTAGCGGCCGAACTCGAGCAGGCCCTCGAGCGTGCGCTTGGGGATCACGCTGGGCAGCGAGGAACTGAACAGCGCGCCGAACAGGCTCAGCTTGTACTGGCTCGCGAAGGTGCCCAGCGAGGCCAGCGTGGTGTGGCCGATGCCGCGCTTGGGCGTGGTCACGGCGCGCAGGAAGGCCGGGTCGTCGTCGTTGTTGGTCCAGAGCCGGAACCAGCCGCAGAGGTCCTTGATCTCGGCGCGGTCGAAGAAGCTCTGGCCGCCCGAGACCTTGTAGGGGATCTGCGCCTTGCGCAGCGCCTGCTCGAAGACCCGCGCCATGTGGTTGGCGCGGTAGAGGATCGCGAAGTCGCGGAACTCCTTGTGCTGCTCACCCTGCGTCACCGCGGTGCCGGCGCGCAGGCTCACGATGCGGGCCACGGCGCGCTCGGCCTCGTGGGCCTCGTTGTCGGCGTCGACCACGCGCACCGGCTCGCCCTCGCCCAGTTCGCTGAACAGCGTCTTGGGGAACAGCTTGGGGTTGGGGCCGATCACGTTGTTGGCCGCGCGCAGGATCGCGCTGGTGGAGCGGTAGTTCTGCTCCAGCTTGATGACCTTGAGCTTCGGATAGTCGATCGGCAGCTTGCGCAGGTTGTCCAGCGTGGCGCCGCGCCAGCCGTAGATCGACTGGTCGTCGTCGCCCACGGCGGTGAAGTGGCCCTCGGTGCCGACCAGCGCCTTGAGCACCTCGTACTGCGTGGCGTTGGTGTCCTGGTACTCGTCGACCAGCACATGGCCCAGCGTGTTCTGCCATTTCTCGCGCACCGCCTCGTGCTCGCGCAGCAGCTTGAGCGGCATGCCGATCAGGTCGTCGAAATCCACGCTCTGGTAGGCCGTGAGCCGCTCCTCGTAGCGCGCCATGATCTGCGCCGTGATGCGCTCGTTGTCGTCGGCGGCGATGGCCTCGGCCTGGGCCGCGTTGAGGCCCATGTTCTTCCACTTGCTGATGGTCCACTGCCAGATGCGCGCGGTGGCGGTGTCGCTGCTGCCGCCCGCGTCCTTGAGGATCTTGGTGACGTCGTCGCTGTCGAGGATGCTGAAGGCCGGCTTCAGGCCCAGCACCGCGCCGTCCTCGCGCATCATGCGCACGCCCAGCGCGTGGAAGGTGCAGACCACCACATGCTTGGCGTCGCGCCCGATCAGCCCCTTGGCGCGCTCGCGCATCTCGGCGGCGGCCTTGTTGGTGAAGGTGATGGCGGCGATGCGCTTGGGCGCCATGCCTGCCTGGATCAGGCGGCCGATCTTGTGCGTGATGACGCGCGTCTTGCCGGAGCCTGCACCGGCCAGCACGAGGCAGGGACCATGCAGGTAGTTGACGGCTTCCTGCTGGGCGAGATTGAGACCGGAAGACATGCGGGCGTGAGCGGCGAGGAGGGCAGGCGCAAAGCGCGCAATGATACTGGCGCGCCGAAAAGCCCGGCCTTGACGGAACGCCTTCCGGCGTGCATGCGGATGGGTGTTCGTCGCACGCGCCAGGGCGCCGCCGCGTGTTAAGACCGCGGCCTCCTTGCGTGCAACACCATGAAAAAAACAAGACATCCGCTCACGATCGTGCTCTGGACCGCGCTGCTGACCGTGCTGGCCACGGTGCTGGTGCTGAACTTCATCCCCGGCGAGAAGAAAATCGACCAGCACATCGAACGCGAGTACGGCCTGCATGACCCGCAGTTCCGCCGCGCGATGGGCGTGCTGCTCGGGCCGGCCATCGTGCAGGGCAACCGCTTCGAGGCGTTGCACAACGGCGACCAGATCTTCCCGCCCATGCTGGCCGCCATCCGCGGCGCGCAACAGAGCATCACCTTCGAGACCTACATCTACTGGTCGGGCGACATCGGCCGGGCCTTCGCCGACGCGCTGGCCGAGCGCGCACGGGCCGGCGTGCGCGTGCACGTGCTGCTCGACTGGGTCGGCAGCGCGAAGATCGACGAGCGTTTCCTGCAGGAGATGGAGAAGGCCGGCGTCGAGATCCGCAAGTTCCACAAGCCGAGCTGGTACGACATCGCGCGCATGAACAACCGCACCCACCGCAAGCTGCTGGTGGTCGACGGCGCGGTGGGCTTCACCGGCGGCGTGGGCATCGCGCCCGAATGGACCGGCCACGCGCAGGACCCCGAACACTGGCGCGACTCGCACTTCAGGGTCGAGGGGCCGGTGGTGGCGCAGATGCAGGCGGTCTTCATGGACAACTGGGTCAAGGTCTCGGGCCAGGTGCTGCACGGCGAGCGCTACTTCCCGGCGCTGCAGGCGCACGATGCGCGCGCGCCGGGCGCGGGCGGCGGCGCGCAGATGTTCAGCAGCTCGCCCTCGGGCGGCAGCGAGAGCATGCACCTGATGTACCTGCTGGCGATCACCGCGGCCGAGCGCTCGATCGAACTCTCCAGCGCCTATTTCGTGCCGGACGCGCTCACGCGCGACGCGCTGGTGGCCGCGGTGCGGCGCGGCGTGCGGGTGCGCATCATCACGCCCGGGCCGATCATCGATGCGCAGACCGTGCGCGGCGCGTCGCGCGCGGCGTGGGGCCCGCTGCTGGAGGCGGGCGTGCAGATGCATGAGTACCAGCCGACCATGTTCCATTGCAAGGTGCTGGTGGTCGACGACTTCCTGGTCTCGGTCGGCTCGACCAACTTCGACAACCGCTCCTTCCGCCTCAACGACGAGGCCAACCTCAACATCTACGACGAGGCCTTCGCCAAGGCGCAGGTCGCGACCTTCGAGGACGACCTGCGGCAGAGCCGCGCCGTCACGCTGGCGCAGTGGCAGGCGCGCCCGCTGCGCGAGAAGGCGATGGAGCACCTGGCGAGCCTGCTGTCGGCGCAGCTTTGACGGCGGCGACAATGCCGCCGTGCTGCCGATCTTCCTCGTCACCTTCCCCTTCTTCGCGCTGATCGCGGCCGGCTACGCGGCCGCGCGCTTGCGGGTGCTGCCGCTCGAGGCGATCCCCGGCCTCAACGTCTTCGTGCTGTATTTCGCGCTGCCCTGCATGCTCTACCGCTTCGGCGCCGGCACGCCGATCGCGCAACTGCTCGACGGCAGCGTGGCGATGGTCTGGGGGCTGTGCGCGCTGGCGGTGGTGGCGGTCATGGTGTGGCGCACGCGCAGCGCGCGCATCGGCTGGAACGACGCGTCCTTCGGCGCGCTGGTGGCGGCCTTTCCCAACACCGGCTTCATGGGCGTGCCGCTTCTGGCCGCGCTGCTCGGGCCGGGCGTGGCGGGACCGGTGATCATCACGATCACCTTCGACATGGTGGTCACCTCCTCGCTGTGCATCGCGCTGTCGCGGCTCGACGGCGCCGACGAGCATGGCGCGGCCAAGGCCGTGCGGCAGGCGTTGCGCGGCATGTTCATGAACCCGCTGCCCTGGTCGATCCTGCTGGGCGCGCTGGCCTCGGCGCTGCAGGTCCAGCTGTTCGGGCCGATCGATCGCACGGTCACGATGCTGGCCGACGCCGCCTCGCCGGCCGCGTTGTTCACCATCGGCGCGGTGCTCGCGCGCTCGGCGCTCGTGGCCCGCCGCCAGCCCGCGCTGGGACTGGCGCGCGTCGGCGACGTGCTGCCCGTGGTGCTGGCCAAGCTGCTGCTGCATCCGCTGCTGGTCTGGGCCGCGGCGCGTGGCGCGATCGCGTGGGGCCTGCCACTGAGCCAGCCGGCGCTGGTGGCGATCGTGCTCGTGGCCGCGCTGCCGAGCGCCAGCAACGTGTCGATGCTGGCCGAACGCTTCGGCGCCGACAACGGGCGCATCGCCCGGATCATCCTCTGGACCACCGTGGCGGCCTTCTTCACCTTCCCGCTGGCCGTGGGTTGGTTGAACTGAGGGCTCTCTTCGGGGCTAGTTCGTCAGGACGCCCAATTGATAGGGGTCAGCGCCGGACAGCAACTCGCACTTGGAAAAGTCGCGTCCCTGGGTGCCATCGCAGTAGAAGGTGTTGTACACGCGCCCGAACAGCGTGGGCGAGGAGGTGAACAGCACGCCGTGGTCGGCGCGCCAGTTCTCGCGCGGGGCGCTGCCGCCGGTTTCCACCAGGGGCGTGCTGGCGGACGGGGCCGGCGCGGTGAACTCGGCCAGCGTGCGGTGGGTGTCGTCGCCGCGCCAGCGGGTCGCCATCTCCTCGGCCGTGGGCCGCGCGGCGACCGGCAGCAGCAGGCCGTTGATCTGCAGGCCCGAGCCGAAACGGTGCGACTTGGCGGCCAGGAAGGCGTAGGCGCAGGCCGCCTGGCACTGGCCGCGCACCTCGGTCTGCACGCCGCTGCTGCGGATGGCCGCGGCATAGGCGCCGGCCGCCTCGGCGGTGCCGCCGAAGGCGTCCTCGAACACCACGGTGCGCACCTTGCCCGAAGCCAGCTGTTCGCTGAAGGCGGGCAGCGTCTCGGCATCGAGCTGGCCGATCACGAGCAGGCGGTTGCCTTCGTGCTTGAGCTCGGCGGCGGGGGCCACCGAGGCGGTGGCCAGCAGGCACAACAGCCCGGTCAGGCGAGACAGGGTTCCCAGCAGTGTCATGGCGTCACTCCGGTGCGGGCCCGCGCGGGCCCGTGGCTACAGCTTGCGCAGCCCGCCCTCGGCGTCAACTGCATTTGCAAAGTATTGCCGATGCCAGGGGGCCGGCGGGGAAAAACTTAGATCTGCTGCGGGTCGACGTCGATCAGCCAGCGGATCACGCCCTTGCCCTCGGGCGTGCGGCGCAGCGCGTTCAGCACCGGCTGCCACTGGGCCAGCAGGCGCTGCAGCGCGGCGCGCGAATGGCTTTCCAGCAGCATCTGGGCACGCTCCACGTTGGCCACGCGCTGGATCGTCAGGGGCACGGCCGGGTAGCGCACCACATGCTCGCCACCTTCCAGCGTCTCGGCGGCGGCGCTCGCGGCCTGCAGGAAGGCCTGGGCCGCGGCCTGTGTGCGCGCGTCGGCGCGCAGCAGCGCCTGGAAGGCGAAGGGCGGCATCCGGGCCGCGCTGCGCTGCGCCAGCTCGCCGGCGGCGAAGGCGGGGTAGTCGTGGCGGCGCAGCGCGGCGAACAGCGCATGGTCGGTGTGATGGGTCTGCAGCCACATCTCGGCGGTGCTGCCCTGGGCCGCCAGGTAGGCCGCGTCGCGCCCGGCCCGGCCGGCCGACTGCATCAGCAGGCTGAACAGCCGCTCCGGCGCGCGGAAGTCGCTGGAGAACAGCGCGCCGTCGGGGTTCACGGCCGCCACCAGCGTGATGCGGCGGAAGTCGTGGCCCTTGGCGATCATCTGGGTGCCGACCAGCACGTCGACTTCGCCCGCATGCACCGCCGCCAGCTGCGCGGCCAGCGCGCCCTGCTTCTTGGTGCTGTCGGCGTCGATGCGCGCGATGCGCACCGGGCTGCCGTCGGGCCGGGTCACCGCGGCGAACAGCGTGCCCAGGTGCTCCTCCAGCTGCTCGGTGCCGCGGCCGACCGGCGCGATGTCGGGGTTGCCGCAGGCCGGGCAGGCGCGCGGCACGCGCTCGGTGAAGCCGCAGTGGTGGCAGCGCAGCGTGCGGTCGATCTTGTGGAACACGCGGTAGGCGCTGCAGTGCGGGCACTCGCTCTTCCAGTCGCAGTCGCCGCAGGCCAGCACCGGCGCGTAGCCGCGGCGGTTGAGGAACACCATGCTCTGCTCGCCGCGCGCGATGCGCTGGCCGATGGCGTCGAGCAGCACGCCCGAGAGCACCGTCTTTCCCGGCTGCAGCCGCATGTCGACCAACCGCACCGCGGGCAGCGCGCCGGCGCCGATGCGCGAGGGCATGGCCAGCCGCACATAGCGCCCGCCCGGGTCGCCGGCCTCGGCCGGGCGGCTCTGGTGCCAGCTTTCGAGCGAGGGCGTGGCCGAGCCCAGGATCACCTTGGCGCCCTCGCGCCGGCCGCGCCACACGGCCAGGTCGCGCGCCGAGTAGCGCGCGCCTTCCTGCTGCTTGTAGCTGGGGTCGTGTTCCTCGTCGACCACGATCAGCGCCAGCCCCGGCATCGAGGCGAACACCGCCATGCGCGTGCCCAGCACGATGCGCGCCGTGCCCGCGTGCGCCGCCAGCCAGCTGGCCAGGCGCTGCGGATTCGTCATGCCGCTGTGCAGCGAGACCACCGCGCCGGCGCCGAAGCGGGCCTCGAAGCGTTCGCGGAAGCGGGCCTCCAGCTGCGGCGTGAGGTTGATCTCGGGCACCATCACCAGCGCCTGGGCCTCGGGCGCGCGGGCCAGCAGCGTGGCCACGGCCTGCAGGTAGACCTCGGTCTTGCCGCTGCCGGTGCTGCCGAACAGCAGGAAGGGGCCGGGCTCGCCGGCGATGCGTTGCAGCGCCTCGGCCTGCTCGGGGCTGACCGGCAGCGCGCCGGCCGCGGCGTCGGCCTCGGGCGTGTCGGTCACCGGGCCGCCCTGGCGCTTGAGCCGGCGCGTGAGCTGCACGCTGCTCAGGTCGCGCAGCTGCGGCGGCAGGGCCGCCAGCGCGATCTCGCCCAGCGAGCGCTGGTAGTAGCGCGCGGCGAACGTGACCAGGTCGCGCCAGCCCTCGCCCAGCGGCGCCAGCGCGTCGAGCGCCGCGCCCACCGGCTTGAGTTCCAGGGCCGCGTCCGCCTCGCCCATCGGCTGGCTCTGCCAGGCCACGCCCAGCACCTCGCGGCGCCCCAGCGGCACGCGCACCAGGGTGCCGGCCGGCAGCGCCGCCGGGGCCACATAGCTCAGCAGATCGCCCAATGCGGCATGCGCGGGCGTGTGGACGGCGACCTCGACTCGCCAATTCATGGGAGGGCTCCGAAAGCGGTGAAAGTTAAAGCGACGTGGAGCAAGGTGCCTTAAGTCGTTGATTTTCTTGCAGTTTGCAATTGATCCAGTGTTTCTGTGGATAACTTTGTTGATATCCCCGCCCGATCCGCCTGCAGCCCTTGAGAATCAAGGCTTTGGGCGAACTGCCCGCAAAAAAAGCATCCGGCCAAAGCCATATGAATCAACGACTTAGCGGCGCTATCGCTTTGTGAGCAGGGCTTCCTCGCCCTCGGATAATTTTCCGCACCGCAACACGTGTTTTGTGCATAAGTCAACCGCGGGCGCACTTTGGACTTGACAAACGGGAAGCGCCGCTTTTCCGGTTGCAACCGGATGTAGCCGGCGCGCCGTGTCAGCGGCGCAGCGCGCGGGACTGCGCGTGCACCGCCTGCACCAGTGCCGCCACGTGGTCGGGCGGCGTGAACTGGCTGATGCCATGGCCCAGGTTGAAGATGTGGGTCGGGCCCTTGCTGTCGCGGTCGGTGTGCGGCCGGCCGAAGGCCTGCAGCACTTTCGCCACCTCGGCTTCGATCCGCGCCGGCGGCGCGAACAGCACGTTGGGGTCGATGTTGCCTTGCAGCGCCTTGGCCTGCGGGCCCTCGCCGACCAGCGCGCGCGCCTTGGCCAGGTTCACCGTCCAGTCCACGCCCAGCACCTCGCAGTCGAGCGCGCGCATGGCTTCCAGCCACAGGCCGCCGCCCTTGGTGAACACCAGGCGCGGCACCGGCGTGCCGTCGGCGCCCTCGCGCTTCAACTGCGACAGCACGCGGGCCGTGTAGGCCAGGCTGAATTCCTGGAAGGCGCCGTCGGCCAGCACGCCGCCCCAGCTGTCGAACAGCATCACGGCCTGCGCGCCGGCGTCGATCTGGGCGTTGAGGTAGGCCGCCACGGCGTCGGCATTGACGCTCAGCAGCCGGTGCATCAGGTCGGGGCGGCTGTAGAGCATCGACTTGACCAGGCGGTAGTCGCTCGAGCCCGCGCCCTCGACCATGTAGCAGGCCAGCGTCCAGGGGCTGCCCGAGAAGCCGATCAGCGGCACCCGGCCGTTGAGCGCGCGGCGGATCGAGGCGACGGCGTCGAACACGTAGCGCAGCTTCTCCATGTCCGGCACCTCGAGCGCCGCGACGGCGGCCTCGTCGCGCACCGGGCGGGCGAAGCGCGGGCCTTCACCGGCCTCGAAGGACAGGCCCAGGCCCATCGCGTCGGGCACGGTCAGGATGTCGGAGAACAGGATCGAGGCGTCGAGCGGGAAGCGCTCCAGCGGTTGCAGCGTGACCTCGGTCGCGTAGTCGACGTTGGTGGCCAGCCCCATGAAGCTGCCGGCGCGGGCGCGCGTCGCGACGTACTCCGGCAGGTAGCGCCCGGCCTGGCGCATCAGCCAGACGGGGGTGTGGTCGGTGGCCTGGCGCCAGCAGGCGCGCAGGAAGGTGTCGTTGGTCAGGGGAGCGAAGGCCATCCCCCGATTGTCGAGGAAGTGCGTCCCCGGACTTTGGACTCAGGTCTTGTACTTGATCGAGCAGCCGTAGGGCCGGGTCGTGGCGGCCGAGATCGGCTGGCCGCCGAAGGCCTCGCGCAGCGCCTGGTTCACGTAGTTGGTGGCGGTCTTGATGTCGTCGGGCCGGGCCGACGGGATGCTGTCGATGCCGCCCGCGTACACCAGCGTGCCTTTGGGGTCGATGATGAACAGGTGGGGCGTGGTGCGCGCGCCGTAGGCCTGGCCGATGCTGCCGTCCTCGTCCATCAGCACGGCGGTGGGCGCGGCCGACTGGGTCTTCATCCAGCTGTCCAATGCGGCCGGCTGCAGGTAGTCGCTGGCGGCGCGTTCGGTGGAGTTGATGGCCAGCCAGACCACGCCCCGGGCGGTGGCCGCCTTCTGCGTGGCCGGCATGTTGCCGCTGCCGTAGTGCTTGCGCACGAAGGGGCAGCCGGGGTTGGTCCATTCGAGCACCACGTACTTGCCGGCGAAATCCGAGAGCTTGTGCTGTGCGCCGCGGGTGTCGACGGCGACGAAATCGGGGGCGGGCTGGCCCACGGCGGGCGCGGCATGGGCCGGGGCGCCGATCAGCAGCGTGCTGCCCAGGGCGACGGCGGCGGCCATCACGGCGCGGCGGGATGCGCGGCTCAGCGCGGCGCCGGCCTGGCGGGCGGCGTGGGCGGAACGCGATGCGGACGATGTCAAAGACGGCATGGTCGGCGGGTCTCCTGTCAGAAAATCAAACAACGGCGACAGCTTAGAACGCTTTTCTCATCGCGATGTGACAAGCCGTAGTGCCCTCAGGAAGGACCGGGGCTCGCGCCTTCAGAGCCGGTCCAGCGCGGCTCGCACATCGTCCTTGCTCAGGATCTCGGTCAGCACCACCGGCGGCTTGCCCGGCGCCTGCAGCACATAGACCGGCACGCCGCTGCGGCCCAGCGCATTGAGCGCGGCGGTGATCGCCGGGTCCTGCCGCGTCCAGTCGGCGCGCAGCATCGCCACCTGGCGGCGGTCGAACTCGGCCAGCAGCGCGGCGTCGCCGAGCGTGGTCTTCTTGTTGTACTGGCAGGTCACGCACCAGGCGGCGGTGAAATCGACGAACACCGGCCGACCGGCCGCATGCAGCTCGGCCACCCGCGCGGCCGACCAGGGCTGCCAGCGCTCGCCGTTCGCAGCCGCCAGCGTCGCCGGTTCCAGCGGCCGCACGATGTTGCCGCCGATCGCCACGGCCAGCGCCGCGGTGGAGGCCAGCACCAGGCCGCCCACCACCCAGCGCGTGCGGCCGCGCAGCGTGAGCGACCACACGATGGCCGCCAGGCAGACCAGCAGCCCCAGCAGCGCGCCCGCGCCGTCGATGCCGCTCTGCTGCCCCAGCACCCAGACCAGCCAGGCCACGGTGGCGAACATCGGGAAGGCCATCACGCGGCGCAGCGTGTCCATCCAGGGGCCGGGCCGCGGCAGCAGGCGCGCCACCGCGGGCACGAAGCCGGCCACCAGGTAGGGCAGCGCCAGGCCCAGGCCCAGCGCGCCGAACAGCATCAGCGCCTGCGGCGCCGGCAGCGCGATCGCGATGCCCAGCGAGGCGCCCATGAAGGGCGCGGTGCAGGGCGAGGCGACCACCACCGCCAGGATGCCGGAGAGGAAATCGTTGGCGATCGGGTGCTTGACCTGGGCCGCGCACAGCGATCGCGGGGCCAGCAGGCCGAACTCGAACACGCCCGCGAGGTTCAGGCCGATCAGCGTGAACAGCGCCGCCAGCGCCGCCACCACGGCCGGCGACTGCAGCTGGAAGCCCCAGCCCAGCTGCTCGCCGGCCGCGCGCAGGGCGAGGATGGCGGCGCCCAGCGCCAGGAAGGTGACGATCACGCCGGCCGTGTAGGCCAGCCCGGCGCTGCGGTGGCCGCGGCGGTCGCCCGCCTGGTTGGCGAAGGCCAGCACCTTGATCGCCAGCACCGGGAACACGCAGGGCATCAGGTTGAGCAGCAGGCCGCCCAGCAAGGCGCCGAGCAGGGCGGCGAAGAAGCCGGTGTTCGAGGTCTGGGGCGCCGTCTGGGGGGCGACCGCATTGGCCGCCAGCGCGGCCTGCAGTGCCGGCGAGACCTGCGTGGGGGCCGCCACCGTGGCCCAGGTGCCCGTGACGGGCGCCTCGGCGCGCCACGCGACTGGCGCGCCGGCCACGCGGTCGGCCTCGGCCAGCGCCACCACCACCGGCATCACCGTCGGGCTGGCGCTGCGGTGCTCGGCCAGCGGCAGCGTGGCGGTCCAGCGCTCGCCCTGCCAGGCCTGGGTCCAGTCGCGGCCGGAGACCGCGGCGGTGTGGATCACCTCGCCGGTCTCGGGGAAGAACTCCAGCGTCTTGCCGCGCGCCGCGGCCGGCAGGCCGTCGAGCTGCACGCGCAGCGTCTGGTCGACCACTTCGATCGCGCCCTTCGGCGCCAGCGGCGCGGGCTGGGCCGCGAAGGCCGCGTCGAAATCGGCCTTGTGCAGCGCCGTCGAGCCCTGGGCCGGCAGCCGCAGCGCGAACTCGCCTTCCTCGGGGATGCATTCCTTGCGGCAGACCAGCCACGAGGCCTTGAGCTTGACGTCGACGCCGGCCGCGCCGGTCAGCCCGGCCGCGGGCGTGAAGCCGGGCGCGACCGTGAGCGGCACCGGCAGCAGCACGGTGTTTTCGTAGCCGTAGTTGGCCAGGGTGCCGATCGCGATCTTCTTGGGCACCGGCCAGGCGATGTCGCCCGCGGCCAGGCCGGCCGGCAGCGTCCATTGCAGTTCGGTCGGCAGGCCGGAGTCGCCGGCGTTCTTCCAGTAGGTGTGCCACTCGGGCTGGTGCGCGATCTGCAGGCCCAGCCAGACCGTGGCGCCCGGGCCCACGCCGTCGGGCGCATGGGCCACCAGTTCGGCCCGCACGTGCGGGGTGGTGACGACCGAGGAGACGCGGGGAGAGAGCTGCGCGGCGACGGGCAGGACGGCCGCCAGTGCGAGCGCGGCCAGGGAGAAACGGGACAGAAAGGATCGGAGCATGCCGGCAGTCGGAGCGGAAGACGGGGAGATGGTTCCTGGCCAGGCCGTATCGTTGCCGGGCGTCGTCAGGGCCCGATGGTAGCGGTGGCACCGGTTTCAGGCCGGCCCACGCCAGAAAGCGCCCACAGCCGACAGGCGGAAATGCGCGGCGCACGCATGCTCGCGCCCGTTCCGGGCCCGTGTTGCGGCCCTGTGTCGACCAAGGAGCCCCGAATGAACCGAACCGCCCGCCTCTGCATGATCCCCCTCGCCGCGGCGCTGATGGCGGCCTGCGGCGAAACCGCCCGCCTGCCCTTCGAGGCCGGCGTCGGCCCGAGCCCGCAGCTGCCGGCGCCCAACAAGACCTTCATTCCCACGCTCAAGATCGCCGAGGCGGTGGGCTGGACCGACGCGGCCGGCCCGACCGCGCCGGCCGGCTTCACCGTGACCGCGCTGGCGCGCCAGCTCGACCATCCGCGCTGGGTCTACACGCTGCCCAACGGCGACGTGCTGGTGGCCGAGAGCAACAAGCCGCCCAAGGAGCCGGGCGCGCCCGAGGCCAAGAAGGGCCCGTTCGGCATGATCAAGGACTTCGTGCAGGGCAAGGTGATGAAGCGCGCCGGCGCCGAGGTGCCCAGCGCCAACCGCATCACGCTGCTGCGCGACACCGATGGCGACGGCGTGGCCGAGACGCGCAGCGTCTTCATCCAGGGGCTGCAGTCGCCCTACGGCATGGCGCTGGTCGGCAACGAGCTGTTCATCGCCAACGCCAACGCGCTGGTCAAGGTGCCCTACGCCGAAGGCCAGACCGCCGCGGCCGGCGCGCCGGTCAAGGTGACCGACCTGCCGGCCGGCATCAACCACCACTGGACCAAGAACGTGATCGCCAGCCCCGACGGCAGCAAGCTCTACGTGACCGTCGGCTCCAACAGCAACATCGGCGAGAACGGGCTCGAGGCCGAGGAGGGCCGGGCCGCGGTCTGGGAGGTCGACACGAAGAGCGGCGAGAAGCGCCTGTTCGCCAGCGGCCTGCGCAACCCCAACGGCCTGGCCTGGGAGCCCGACACCAACGTGCTGTTCACCGTGGTCAACGAGCGCGACGAGATCGGCAGCGACCTGGTGCCGGACTACCTGACCTCGGTCAAGGACGGCGCCTTCTACGGCTGGCCCTGGAGCTACTACGGCGGCAACGTCGACATCCGCGTGCAGCCGCAGCAGCCCGACCGCGTGGCCAAGGCCATCGCACCCGACTACGCGCTGGGCACCCACGTCGCGCCCCTGGGCCTGACCTTCTCCCATGCGCGCGGCATGCCGGCCGAGTTCGCCACCGGCGTGTTCATCGGCGAGCACGGCTCCTGGAACCGCAACCCGCCGTCCGGCTACAAGGTGGTCTTCGTGCCCTTCATCGGCGGCAAGCCCACCGGGCAGCCGGTGGACTTCCTGACCGGCTTCCTGTCGGCGGAGGGCAAGGCGCAGGGCCGCCCGGTCGGCGTGGCGCTCGACAAGGGCGGTGCGCTGCTGGTGGCCGACGACGTGGGCAACGTGGTCTGGCGCGTGGCGAAGTCGCGCTAGAAACCCTGCAGCACCACCTTGCCCTGCGCCGTGCCGCTCTCGATCAGCGCATGGGCGCGGCGCAGGTTGGCCGCGTTGATGGGGCCGAAGCTCGCGTTGGCCGTGGTGCGGATGCGGCCGGCGTCGACCAGGGTCGCGAGCTCGGCCAGGATCTGGCCCTGCTCGGCCATGTCGGGCGTCTGGAAGCGCGCCCGGGCGAACATCATTTCCCAGTGCAGCGACAGCGACTTGGTCTTGAGCGGCATCGCGTCGAGCACCGGCATGTCGTCGATCACGCCGATCTTGCCCTGGGGCTTGAGGCTCTCGATGATCTGCGCGTAGTGCTGCGCGGTCTGCGTGAGGGCCGCCACCATGTCCACCTCGCCGAAGCCGCCGGCCTGCAGTTCGGCGGCCAGCGGCTTCGCATGGTCGATCACCGCGTGCGCGCCCAGGCCGAGGCACCAGGCGCGCGTCTCGGCGCGTGAGGCGGTGGCGATCACGCGCAATTGCGTGAGCTGGCGGGCGAGCTGGATCAGGATCGAGCCCACGCCGCCCGCGCCGCCCACCACCAGCAGCGTCTGGCCCGCGCCGCCGCCCTGCGGCACGCCCAGCCGGTCGAACAGCAGCTCCCAGGCGGTGATCGCGGTCAGCGGCAGCGCCGCGGCCTGCGCGTCGTCGAGGCTGCGCGGCGACTTGGCGGCGATGCGCTCGTCGACCACGTGCAGTTCCGAATTGGCGCCGGGCCGGGTGATCGAGCCCGCGTAGTAGACGCGGTCGCCGGCCCGGAAGCCGGTCACCTCGCTGCCCACGGCCTCGACCGTGCCGGCCGCGTCCCAGCCCAGCACCCGGGCCTGGCCGGCCTCGGGCGCCATGTTCTTGCGCACCTTGGTGTCGACCGGGTTGACCGAGATCGCGTTCACCCGCACCAGCAGGTCGCGCGGTCCGGCCACGGGCGCGGGCAGTTCGATGTCCTGCAGCGCGGCCGCATCGTCGATGGGAAGGGACTGGTAGTAGCCGATGGCTTTCATGGGGAAACCTTTCAGAAGATGGCCGCACTGTAGAAGCCATCGATTCATTTGATAAGCTGCCTCAAGAAACTATGAGTTTCAAATGAAGATTGAAAATCTCTCCGACCTGCGGGTGCTGGTCCAGACCGCGCAGGCCGGCAGCCTGAGCGGCGCGGCGCGCGTGCTGGGCATCACGCCGGCGGCGGCCAGCGCCACGCTCAAGCGGCTCGAGGCGCAGCTGGGCGCGCGCCTGTTCGAGCGCTCGACCCGCGCGCTGCGGCTCACGCCCCAGGGCCAGACCCTGCTCGACTACGCGGGCCGCGCGCTCGACCTGCTGGCCGAAGGCGAATCGCTGGTGACGGCCGAGGGCGGCGCGCTGGTCGGCCGGCTGCGCGTGGCCGCGCCCTCCGACCTCACGCGCAGCACGCTGCTGCCCTGGCTCGACGCATTCCTCGACGCCCATCCCGGCGTGCAGCTGGACCTGTCGGTGGGCGACCGGCCGCTGGACGTGATGCGCGACGAGGTCGACGTGGCGCTGCGCTACGGCCCGCTGGCCGACTCGCGGCTGGTGGCGCGCCTGCTCACCATGAGCCGGCCGCTGCTGTGGGCCTCGCCCGAGTACCTGCGCCGCCATCCCGCGCCGCGGGTGCCGCAGGACCTGCTGCAGCACAACTGCCTGACCTTCCACCGCAACGGGCGGCACCACCGCCTCTGGCGCTTCGCGAAGCAGGGCCAGTGGACGCAGGTGCGGGTCGACGGCGACCGCGTGGTCGACGACGCCTCGCTCTCGCGCCAGTGGGCGCTGGCCGGCCGCGGCATCACCTTCAAGTCCGAGCTCGACGTGCTGCAGGACCAGGCCGCCGGCACGCTGGTGCGGCTGCTGCCCGACTGGGACACCGAGCCCTACCCGCTGCATGCGCTGATGCCCAGCGGGCGTTTCGTGCCGGCGAGGGTGCGCGCGCTGGTGGACTTTCTCGCGGCCCGCTGCGCGGCGCTCGCCGTGCGCGAAAATCAGGGGCACCCGACCGCCCCATGAAAACGCGCAAACCCCTCACCTCCTCCACGCCCTTCATCCGGGTCTCCGACAGCGGCGTCCACGGCCTGGGCGCCTTCGCGACCCGCGCACTGCCGGCGCAGTCGGTGCTCGGCCTCTACGAAGGCCGGCGCTACACGCCCGCGCAGATCGCCACCAAGGCCTGGAACGACCAGCTGACCTACCTGTTCCGGCTGTCCAACGACGAGACCATCGACGGCGCCAAGGGCGGCAACGCGACCCGCCACCTCAACCATTCCTGCGACCCTAACTGCGAGGCGGTCGAGGTCTACGACGAGACCGGCGAACTGGTGCTGCAGTTCCAGACCCTGGTGGCGGTCGAGGCCGGCGACGAGCTGTTCATCGACTACAGCCTGACGGCCGAGGAGGGCTCGCCCGCCAGCGACTACCGCTGCCATTGCGGTGCCGCCAGCTGCCGCGGCACCATGCTGGCGCCGGTGACCACCGACGCGGAGGAAGAGAGCTTCGATTCCTTCGGCTTCTCGCTGGAACCGCGCGCCGCCTAAGATCGCGCGCATGACCGCTTCCGCTCCTTCCGCCGCGCCGCGCCGCTTCTGGTCGCAACTCACGACGCGCGATTTCGCCGCGCTCGACCCGGCCGCCACGGTCGCGGTGCTGCCCCTGGGCGCGACCGAGCAGCACGGCCCGCACCTGCCGCTGGGCGTGGACTCGGTGCTGGCCGACGGCATCGTGGCCGCCGCGCTGCCGCTGCTGCCGGCCACGCTGCCCGCGCTGTTCCTGCCCACGCAGCACATCGGCCTGAGCCCCGAGCATGCGAACTTCCCGGGCACGCTGACCCTGTCGTCCGAGACGCTGATCCGCCTCTGGCGCGAGATCGGCGCCGGCGTGGCGCGCGCGGGCGTGCGCAAGCTGGTGCTGTTCAACGCGCACGGCGGCCACACCGGCGCGATGGACATCGCCGCGCGCGAGCTGCGCGCCGCGCACGGCCTGATCGTCTACAGCGTGAGCTGGTTCAACCTGCCGCTGGGCGAGGCCGGCGCGCAATTCAGCGCCGAGGAGCACCGCTTCGGCGTGCACGCGGGCGAGATCGAGACCGCGATGATGCTGGCGCTGGCGCCCGACCAGGTCGTGATGGGCGCGGCGCAGGATTTCGATTCGGCCTCGCGCCAGCGTGCCGGCGCCTACCCGATCCTGGGCAACGGCCGCAGCGCCAAGCTGGGCTGGGCGATGGAGGACTACAACGCCCACGGCGCCGCGGGCAACGCGGCCGCGGCCACCGCGCCGCGCGGCCAGGCGGTGGTCGATGCGGCGGCGCGCGCACTGGCCCAGCTGCTGGCCGAGGTCTCGCGGCTGCCGCTCTCGGTGATCGGCACGCCCGCGCCCTGAGGGCTCAGCCCGCGATCGCCGGCCCGGCCGGTGCGTCCTGCTCGATGCGGACCGAGCCGTCGGGCCGTTCGCAGGTGCCGATCAGCAGGCCGCTCGCGATCGCATGCGCGCGCAGCGCGTCGATCACTTCGTCGCGTCCCGGTGTCTCCGAGAACTCGGGCAGTGCCGCGAGCGCATAGAGCTGGAAGGCATAGCGGTGCAGGCCGTGGCCCGGCGGCGGATCGGGCGGCAGCCAGGCCGCCTGCAGATAGGAGTTGCGGCCCACGTGCAGGCCGGTGCCCGGCTGGCCCGCGCTCGGCAGCGCGGCCTCGGCGAGCGCGCCGTCGCCGGTCGGCAGCCCCACCACGATCGCATGCACCAGCGGCTGCGGCGTGGGCGAATCGGCGTCTTCCACCAGCAGCACGCAGCAGGCCGCGCCGGCCGGCACGCCGGTCCATTGCAGCGGCGGCGACAGGCCTTCGCCCTCGGGTGCGTCCGCGGTGTAGCGCGCGGGCAGCGGGGCGTGGTCGGCGAAGGCCAGGCTGCTCAGCGTGATCGCCGCCATGCCCTCGCGCAGGCCCAGCGTGTTGAAGACGATCGCGTCGAGGCCGGCGCGCACGCCGTGCAGCGCATGGCCGATCACATCGGGAAGTTTTTCGAGCATTCCTGCGGTATAGCGCGTCGGTGACCACATCCGTGTAGGACGCCGCAGGACAGCCAAGCGCAGCCGCTGTCGGCAGAATGCAAGCACCGCGCGTGCTGCGCCTTCCTTTTCCCCACAGGCTCACGTGCCCCTCACTTCCCCTCCCTCGGTCCGGGCGCCCCAGAACCGCGCTTCCACCGGCATCGCCGGTCTCGACAACGTGCTGGTCGGCGGGCTGCCGCGCGGCCATCTCTACCTGGTGGAGGGCACACCCGGCGCGGGCAAGACCACGCTGGGCCTGCAGTTCCTGCTCGAGGGGCGGCGCAACGGCGAGAAGGGGCTCTACGTGACGCTGTCGGAGACCGCGTCGGAGCTGCACACGGTGGCCGAGTCCCACGGCTGGTCGCTCGACGGCATCGAGCTGTTCGAGCTGGTCAACGAAGAAGGGCTGAGCCCCTCGGCCGAGCAGTCGATCCTCTATCCCTCGGAGGTCGAGCTGGGCGAGACCACGCGCGACGTGATGGCGGCGGTGGAGCGGCTGTCGCCCACGCGGCTGATCTTCGACAGCCTGTCGGAGATGCGGCTGCTGGCGCAGGACCCGCTGCGCTACCGCCGGCAGATCCTTGCGCTCAAGCATTTCTTCGCCTCGCGCGCCTGCACCGTGCTGCTGCTCGACGACATGAGCTCGCAGGGCGGCGACCTGCAGCTGCACAGCATCGCCCACGGCGTGCTGGCGCTGGACCAGGCCACCGGCGACTACGGCCCGGTGCGGCGCCACCTGCGCATCGTGAAGATGCGCGGCGTGCGCTACCGCGGCGGCGAGCACGACGTGAACCTCGACACCGGCGGCCTGCAGGTCTACCCGCGGCTGATCGCTTCGGAGCACTCGGCCGACTTCGAGGTCTCCAACGCGCCGACCGGCACGCCCGCGCTCGATGCGCTGCTGGGCAACGGTCTGGCACGCGGCAGCAACACGCTGTTCATGGGGCCGTCGGGCGTGGGCAAGACCACCACCGCGATGTCGGCCGTGGTGGCCGCGCTGCGTCGCGGCGAGAAGGCCTCGTACTACCTGTTCGACGAGGGCATGGGCACGCTGATGCGCCGCTGCGCCGCGCTGGGCCTTCCGCTCGAGGACTTCATCGCGAGCGGCCAGCTCGAGATCCTCTCGCTCGACCCGTCGGAGATGTCGCCCGGCCAGTTCTCGAACATGGTGCGCTCGGCGGTGCAGGTGCGTGGCGCCGGCGTCGTCGTCATCGACAGCCTCAACGCCTACCTGCAGGCCATGCCCGGCGCCAAGTTCCTGCTGCTGCAGATGCACGAGCTGCTGAGCTTCCTCAACCAGCAGGGCATCGTCACGCTGCTGGTGCTGGGCCAGCACGGCATCATCGGCGACGTGCGCAGCGACCTCGACCTGAGCTACCTGTCGGACGCGATCGTGCTGTTCCGCTTCTTCGAGGCGCGCGGCCAGCTGCTCAAGGCGGTGTCGGTGGTCAAGAGCCGGACCAACCGGCACGAACTCAGCATCCGCGAGTTCCGCCTGGGCGAGGGCGGCGTCGAGGTCGGCCCGGCGCTGACCGACTTCGAAGGCGTGCTGGGCGGCGTGCCGGCCTACCGCGGTGCGATCCCCCTGCTGGGCGATCAGCCGCTGGTGGCCAGGTCCTGACATGGAACGACGGGTGCTGATACACGCGCCGCGTGGCCGCGACGCGGCGGTGGTGCAACGGGTGCTGCAGGACATCAATTTGGTGGCGGTGATCTGCGATTCGGCCGAGGCGATGGTGGCCGACCTCGACGTGGGCGCGGCCGCGGCCATCCTCACCGAAGAATCGCTGGTGCAATTGCCCGAGGCGCCGCTGCGCGCCTGGCTCACCGGCCAGCCCAGCTGGTCCGACTTCCCCTTCATCGTGCTGGCCTCGCGCGATGCGGGCGGGCGCTCGCGCCAGGCACTGGCGCTGCTGCAGACATTGGGCAATGCCTTCGTGCTCGAGCGGCCGGTCCACACCGAAACGCTGGCACGCGCCGCCGACGCGGCCGTGCGCGCGCGCCGGCGCCAGTACGCGACCCGGCTGCACCTGCGCCAGCTGGAAGACACGCGGGCCGAGGTCGAGCGCCTCAACGCCGAACTCGAGGCCCGCATCGCGGCCCGCACGCGCGAACTGGCGGGCGCCAACGACCGGCTGATGGCCGAGATCGCCGAACGCGAACGCGCACAGGCGGCGCTGATCCAGGTGCAGAAGATGGAGGCCATCGGCCGGCTGACCGGCGGCATCGCGCACGACTTCAACAACCTGCTGCATGTGGTCAACATGAACCTCGACCTGGTGGCGCGCGTCGCCAAGGACGAGAAGGTGCTGGGCATCGCGGCGCGCGCCAAGGGCGCGGTCGGCCGGGGCGCCAAGCTCACCGGGCAACTGCTGTCCTTCGCGCGCAACCAGTCGCTGCTGCCGCGGCTCACCGATGTCAATGCGCTGCTCG
Source organism: Variovorax sp. J2P1-31 (assembly GCF_030317215.1). NCBI lineage: Bacteria > Pseudomonadati > Pseudomonadota > Betaproteobacteria > Burkholderiales > Comamonadaceae > Variovorax > Variovorax sp. J2P1-31. Next base: position 19,758 of record NZ_JASZYA010000004.1, on the reverse strand, counting down.
AGGGCATGCGCGAGCTGGTGGTGGTGTCGGTGGGGCCGGCGATCCAGGTGGAGATGGCCGTGTGCGAACAACCGGCCTGGGCCATGCTCGATGCCAACCAGCTCGAGATGGCGGTGCTCAACCTCGCGGTGAACGCACGCGACGCCATGCCCGCGGGCGGCACGCTGTCGATCAGCACGCAGCTGGCCGAGACCACGGGTGGCGAACTGCCCGCCGGCTCGTACGTGACGGTGGCGGTGCGCGACACCGGCGTGGGCATCGCGCCGCAGCTGCTGACCAAGGTCTTCGATCCCTTCTTCACCACCAAGCCGGTCGGCAGCGGCACCGGCCTCGGGCTGAGCCAGGTCTACGGCTTCGCGCGCCAGTCGGGCGGCCAGGCGGTGCTGCGCAGCGAAGAGGGCCAGGGCACGGTGGTCGAGATGAGCTTCCCGGCCTCGCGTGAAGGCGCCGAGGCGCCGGTCGCGGACAGCCTGTTGCCCCAGCAGAGCGCGACCCGGCGGCAGAAGGTGCTGGTGGTCGAGGACGACGCCGAAGTGCGGCGCGTGCTGGTCGAAAGCCTGTCGATGCTGGGCTACGTGGTGAGCGAGGCGGCCGAGGGCAGCAGCGGCCTGGCCGCGCTGGCCTCGGCCCCGCACGACCTCCTGGTGGTCGACTATGCGATGCCGGGACTCAACGGCGCCGAGGTGATCGCCAAGGCGCGCGAGATGGTGGGCGACATCCCGGTGATCCTGGTGACCGGCTACGCCGACATGGCGCAGGTCGGCCGCGTGCTGGGCACCCAGTCGGTGCTGATCAAGCCCTTCGACATCGCGACGCTCGCGAGCGCGGTGTCGAAGGCCCTGCCGGTGCTTGCGCCGCTATCATGAGACCGCGTTGCCGCGTACAGGCGCGAACGCCGGTCTTCTCCTTTCGTTTTTCACTTCAAGGAACACTCCATGAGCATCGTCTGGACCATTCTGATCGGCTTCGTGGCAGGGCTCGTGGCGCGCGCGCTCAAGCCCGGTGACGACGCCGCCGGCTTCATCGTCACCACGCTGATCGGCATCGCCGGTTCGCTGGCCGCGACCTACCTGGGCCAGGCCATGGGCTGGTACACGGCCGGCCAGGGCGCGGGCTTCATCGCGTCGGTGGTGGGGGCGATCGTGCTGTTGTTCATCTGGGGCATGATCAAAAGAAGGTAACCCCCCGAAGCGCCTTCGGCGCCTCCCCCCAAGGGGGGCGATACCAGCGGCCCGGCGAAGCCGGTTCCGCGGTATCCCTGGAAAGGAAATCGTGCGGATGGTGGGTGGCCCCTCTCTCTGAACCATGAAGCGCCCGCACTACCACGTCTACGTCGTCGCACTCGATGACCGGGTGTGGAACGTCGCGCGTTTCCGGCGCGCGAATCCGGGTTATGTGCTGGGCAAGCCCTTCGTCTATGTGGGCATGACCGGGCTCGACCCGGACCTGCGCTTCGACAGGCACAAGGCCGGCATCCAGGCCAATCGCTTCGTGCAGGACCACGGCCTGCACCTGCTGCCCGCGCTCTACGAACGCTACAACCCGATGCGCTATGCCGAGGCGCAGGCGCTCGAGATCGAGCTGGGCATCCGGCTGCGCGCGCTGGGCTACGGGGTCTGGCAGGGCTAGCCGGGGCTCGCGCGGCCGCCGGCCCCTGCCCGCCGCGCGATGCAGAGCACCTGTGCGTGCGCCGGTTTTTATGCGCGAGTCATGAAGCTGCCATGAGGACGTCATGCGCGGTCGACACCATCGCGCTCCTGTTTCGGTTGCCCTTTGTTGCAAAGGCGGCCGGATGGTTCCCTTGGTGTCTTCATTTTTTCCATGACCTCCTCATCACCGAATCCGTCTCGCGCGGCGTCCCTGCTCGTCGCCGCCGCCGTGCTGTCCCTGCTCGCCGCCTGCGGCGGCAGCAACAACACCCCCGTCGCCGTGGCACCGCCGCCCACCACGCCCACCCCGCCGGAAGTGACGCCGCCGCCGCAGCCGCCGGTGCCCGGCACCGGCGTGCAGATCGCGTTCATGCCCGACATCCATTTCCACGACGTCTACGCGACCTTCAAGGACGGCTCCTTCAAGGGCATCCCGAACAAGAAGTCCGGCCGCAACGCGACCATCCGCCTGATGCAGGCGCAGATGACCTCGACCCGGCTGTTCAACGAGAACTACTTCGCCTTCATCGCCGCGCTCGACGATGCGGTGGCGCGCGGCGTCAAGCTGATCGCGCTGCCCGGCGACTTCTCGGACGACGGCCAGCCGGTCCACATGCGCGGCCTGAAGAAGGTGCTCGACGAGTACGCGGCCAAGTACGGCCTGCAGTTCTTCGCCGCGCCCGGCAACCACGACCCGAACCGACCCTTCGAGCGCCCGGGCGGCAAGGACGACTACATGGGCCCGGACGGCAGCGGCCGCGCCGGCTACCCGCAGGCCATCTACAGCCGCGGTGCCAAGGACTGCAACAACTACAGCGGTGACTGGACGCGCACGTCCAACTACACCTACTGCACCGAGGAAGTGAAGGAACTGGGCTACCAGGGCATCGTCGAGGCGCTCGACCAGCACGGCTTCATGCCCAAGGCCAACTACAAGTACTTCGAGACGCCCTACAGCACCTACAAGTACGCCAACTACACGCTCGACCAGGCCAAGGCGCAGGCCGTGTGGAGCAAGCGCGAATACGAGATCTGCGCCCAGGGCGCGGGCGGCACGTACAAGAAGGACGGCTACACGCTGTGCCACACCGTGCCCGACACCAGCTACCTGGTCGAGCCGGTCGACGGCGTCTGGCTGGTGGGCATCGACGCCAACGTCTACGTGCCGACCGGCACCGGCGCGAACGACTTCAACGGTTCGGGCGACGCGGGCTACAACAAGATGCTCACGCACAAGCCGCATGTGATCGCCTGGCTCAAGGACGTGGTCGCGCGCGGCAAGGCGCAGGGCAAGCAGGTCATCGCCTTCAGCCACTTCCCGATGAGCGAGTTCTTCAACGGCGCCTCCGACGACATCGTGGCGCTGCTGGGCGCGGGCAAGATGCAGATGGTGCGTCGCCCGGTCGAGGACACGACCAAGGCGCTGGCCGACACCGGCCTGCAGGTGCACGTGGGCGGCCACATGCACTTCAACGACACGGCGATCCGCAAGTACGACGACGGCCACGGCCTGGTCAACATCCAGGCGCCCTCGATGGCCGCCTATGTGCCGGCCTACAAGATCCTGACGCTCAAGGACTCCGAGCACATCGACGTGCAGACCGTGCGCATGGACAACGTGCCGCGCTTCGACGAACTGTTCGAGCACTACCAGGACGAGCACAGCTACTTCACCGACTACCCGTTCATGATCCCGGGCGGTGGCGAGCTGTGGAACAAGTCCATCCTCGACGCCAAGACCTACGGCGACTTCAGCACGCGCTACATGTCGGAGCTGGTGCGCCTGCGCCTGTTGAAGGACGACTGGCGTTGCGAGATGCGCGAACTGGTGAAGAGCCCGCTGTACGGCGCCGACCTGCTGGTGCTGTCGCAGCTGAAGACCCAGGTCACGCTCAAGCAGCTGGGCAACACCGGCAACCACGGCCTGTTCAGCAACGCCTTCTTCTCCTGCCTGTCGGATGCGGGCGGCGACGGTTCCGCCAGCGCGCAGTACGCCAAGGACTATGCCGCGGCCGAGACCAAGGCGCGTGCACTGGCCAACGCGGCCGGCCTGCGGCTGGAAGACTTCAACCAGTGGAAGGCCCTGGACCTGGCCGGCGACTTCGTGCGCCTGGCCAATGCCGGCGACCTCGCGTTCACCGACATCCCGGTCGGGCGCGCCAAGCAATACAAGGTGATCGCCGAAGCGCTGGAAGGCACCAACGCCACGCTCAAGTTCAACGGCGACCAGGTGCGCAACGACAACGAGGTCGGTGCCCTGTTCCAGGCGCGCTTCAAGCCGCTGATGGCGATCCTGCTCAAGCTGGCCCGCGGCGCGCCGACCCAGCATTTCGTGATCGACCTGAAGAACAACACGCTGACCGACATGACCACGGCCCCCATGCCGTTCTGAGAGTGACTTGATGATGAACAACGACAGCCACAACAACGACGCCAGCGCCGTGACTTCTTCCGAAGAAAAGGGCGGCCTGCGCCGCCGCAGCCTGCTCAGCGGCATGACCACCTTCTCGCTGGTGGGCGCGAGCGGCGCCCTGCTGGCCGCCTGCGGTGGCGGCGGCAGCGACGCCGCTGCGCCCGCGCCCCCGGCGCCGCCCGCGCCCGCACCGGCTCCGCCGCCGCCGGCACCGGCGCCCGAACCCGAAGTCACCGCGCCCACGCTGACCGGCCGCGCCATCCTTCCGGCCAACAGCTTCGTGGCCGGCCCGACCTCGGGCCAGTACATCTCGGGCGGCGACCTGGACCGCGCGAAGAACGTCTACGGCTTCACGCTGCCCTTCGCCGACAAGCAGCCGATGCAGGGCTTCTCGGCCCTGGTGCCCGGCCCGGTGCCCGGCGTGTTCTACGTGATGCAGGACAACGGCTTCGGCGGCAAGGCCGCGTCGCCCGACGCGCTGCTGCACATCTACGCGGTGCGCTTCGACTGGGCGCAGGGCAAGGTGCTGCCGGCCCACTTCCAGACCGGCGCCGCGCTGGCCTCGTTCACGCCCGACAGCTTCGTGCGCATGAGCGATCCGCAGCGCCGGCTCGGCTACCCGATCGTGGCCGACTTCGCGACCTATCCGGGTTCGTCGGTTTCGCCTGCGAACCAGACGCTGCCGGTGGACCCGCGCATCACGGCCAGCCGCCTCTTGACCGGCTACGACCTCGACCCCGAGTCGCTGCAGTTCGACGCCGACGGCAACTTCTGGATCGGCGACGAGTTCGGCCCCTTCCTGGTCAAGTTCGACAAGCAGGGCCGCGTGCTGTCGCGCGAGGTGCAGATCCCCAACCTGCGCAAGCTGGGCAGCAACCCGCTGGTGCAGACCTCGAACAACCCCTACATCCAGTCCAACACCAGCGTGGCCAACCTGGGCGGCTCGGGCGGCCTGGAAAGCATGGCGATCAACAAGAGCCGCACCAAGCTCTATGCGATGTTCGAGAAGGAGGTCTACGGCGACAACCCGCAGCGCCGCGTGATCAACGTGTTCGACCTGCGCACCCAGAACTTCGATCCGCAGGTCTTCTCGTACCGCGTGAGCACGATCCAGAAGATCAACGGCGACGGCAACCTCGAGACCGAGACCTGCAGCGTCAACGACATGGTCGCGATCAACGACCACGAGTTCCTGGTGATGGAGAAGGACAGCGGCGCGGGCGACGTGCGCACCGGCAAGTTCGCCGCCTCGGGCACCTGGCGCAACGCGGCGCGCTTCAAGCGCGTCTACAAGGTCGACATCGCGGTGGTCGACACCGACGGCTTCCTGGTCAAGGAAGAGATCGTCGACCTGATGGCGCTCAAGGACCCGAAGGGCATCGGCGGCGCCGACACCATCGACGGCGTTTTCACCTTCCCGATGGAATGCGTGGAAGTCGTGACCATCGTCGATGCGCAGACGCTGCTGTTCTGCAACGACAACAACTACCCCGGCGGCTCGCCGTCGCGCATCACGACAGAGCCCGACGCCAACGAGTTCATCCGGGTGCGGCTGCCCAAGCCCTTGGCCATCGGCTGAAGGCCGGGGCTCAGAACATGTGAAGGAACCGTCGCGAGCGCCCCGAGCCTGTATCGAGGCGCGGAGCCGCACGCCCGTGCGGTGAGCACCGCAGATGCGGGATCGGGGTGCGCAGCAGGTTCATTCGCATGTTCTAGGCGGACGTGATCCAGTCCTCATATGCGGGGCCGTCGAGATGCGGCAGCGTGTTGAAGGTCAGGAGCATGTGCCGCTTGGGCGTGAAGACGAACTCGGTCACCGCGGTGTTGCGGATGCGCAGGTTGAGTTCGATGGTCGTCTCCGGCGAGGTGCCCAGCACATGGCCGACGGCGGTGCTGATCGGCCCGCCGCTGGACACCGCGAGCACGCGCGCGCCGTGGTGGCGGTCGCGCACATGGTCCAGCGCCGTGGTCACGCCGGCCAGGAAGTCCACGTAGCTGGGCATGCCGACCGGCGCGCTGCGGCCGTTCATCCAGCCCGCGAGGCCGTCGCGCAGCAGGCGGAAATGGTGGCGGTACAGCTCGGGCGTGTCGGGCTTCTGCAGCGGCTCGGGATGCACGGTCGCGATCACCGCGTGGCTGTCGTATTCGTTGAGGCCTGGCCATTCGAGCGGCACCGTGCCCGCGTCCAGCCCCAGCCCTTCGGCGATGCCTTCCCAGGTCTGCCGATGGCGCTTGAGCGTGCCGATGATCACGGCATCGAACTGCATGCCGCGTTCGCGCCAGTATTCGCCCAGCCGCACGGCCTGGCGGCGGCCCAGTGCGCTCAGTTGGTCGTAGTCGGCCTCGCCGAAGCTGGCCTGTCCGTGTCGGACGAGATAGAGGGTGCCCATGGCCGCATTCTGGCCGGGCCGTGGCGCGCTGTCGGTCCCGGCGGCGACGCTCAGCCGCCCGCGAGCACGCGCGCGTAGACCTCGGCGTCGACGTTGCCGCCACTCACCGCGATGCCCACGGTCTTCCCTTGCCAGCGCTCACGCTGCTGCATCGCCGCGGCCAGCGCCGCCGCGCCCGCGCCTTCGGCCACGTTGTGCGTGTCGGTGAACAGCCAGCGCATGGCCTGCGCCACTTCGTCGTCGCTGACCGCCACCACGTCCTCGGCCTCGGCCGCCAGCACCGCCAGCGATTCGGGCACCGGCGTGCGGCAGGCCATGCCGTCGGCCAGCAGCGTGCTGACCGGCGCATCGAGCGGCCGGCCCGCGCGGAAGGAGTCGCGGTAGGCGGTGGCGTGCGTCGACACCACGCCGATGAGCTTGGTCGCCACACCGCAATGGCGGCGCGCGGCGGCGGCGCCGGCGAAGCCCGAGCCCAGGCCGATCGGGATGAACAGCACCGCGGGCACGTCGCCGGCCTGCTTCAGCGCTTCGAAGAACTCGACCCAGCCGGTGGCCACGCCGCGCACCAGGTCGCGCGCGAAGGAGGGCACGCGGTGCAGGCCTTCGGTGTCGGCGAGCCGGGCCGTGTGTTCGCTCGCGGCCTGGAAGTCGTCGCCGTGCTCGACCAGCTGCACGCCCAGCGCGCGCATCGCGGCGTTCTTCTCGACCGAGTTGCCGTGCGGCACCACGATGGTCGCGGCCAGCCCGTGGCGGGCCGCGGCGAAGCCGATCGACTGGCCATGGTTGCCGCGGGTCGCGCTCACCACGTGGCGCACCGCGGGCTGGGTGCGCGCCAGCGCCTCCATGTAGGTCAGGCCGCCGCGCACCTTGAAGGCGCCCAGCGGCGTGTGGTTCTCGTGCTTGGCCCAGACCCTGCAACCCAGGCGCGCGCCGAGCAGCGGCCAGGCGTACTGCGGCGTGGCCGGCATCGCGGCGTAGACGGTGCGTTGCGCGGCTTCGATCTCTTCGCGGCTGAAGTTCATGGCGTGGCCTTGCGTCCGTCGAAGGCGATGCGCACCGCCAGCGCGGCGAGCACGCTGCCCATCACGTAGCGCTGCGCGCGCAGCCAGCCCTCGCTGCGCGAGAGCACGGCGGTGATCGATGCGGCGCCGAGCACCAGCAGCAGGTTGACGGCGCCGCTCACGCCGATCTGCACCGCGCCCAGCGCCGCGCTCTGCCACAGCACCGAGCCGCGCTCGGGGTGGATGAACTGCGGGAAGAAGGACAGGTAGAACATCGCGACCTTGGGGTTCAGCACGTTGGTCAGGAAGCCCATGCGGAACAGCTTGGCCGGCGGATCGATGGGCAGCGCGCGCGCGACGAAGGGCGCGTGGCCGCCGGGCTTGACCGCCTGCCAGGCCAGCCACAGCAGGTAGGCCGCGCCCACGAGCCGCACCGCGTCGAAGGCGAAGGGCACGGCGTGCAGCAGGGCGGTGAGCCCCAGCGCCGCGGCCACCAGGTGCACCAGGAAGCCGACCAGCACGCCGGCCAGCGAGACCATGCCGGCCGAGCGGCCCTGGCACAGCGCGCGCGACACGCAATAGATCATGTTGGGCCCGGGCGTGAGCACCAGCAGCAGCGCGGCCAGCGCGAACCAGGCGAGTTCGGGGAGGGTCAGCATGTTCAGAGGCCTTTGGATTCGAGTTGGATGCGCCCGCGCGGCGTCTGCAGCGTGGCGATCAGGTTGGGCGGGCCGGGCTGCACGTCGAAGGCGGCCAGGCCCAGCGCAAGGTGCGCGGCGCGCAGCACTTCGGGCCGCGGATGGGTGGCGGCCAGCGCGAGCAGCGTGACGCCGGCGTCGGGCATGGTGTCGGCCGGGTGCACCGGCCCCCACTGGATCACCGTGGGCAGCGTGCCGTAGAACAGGCGCTGGCCGTCGTCGCGCACGCTGATCTTCCAGTCGAGGCGGCCGGCCGGCGTGTCGCGCGAGGCCTCGACCAGCGGGCCGCGGTCGATCGGCACCGGGCCGGCGGCCAGCGCGTGCAGGCTGGCGGCCGCATCGGGCACGCGCGCCACGAAGTGCACCAGCTGCGGCCCGTGCTGCGCGAGCCCGGCCTGCAGCGCCGCATCGTCGAGGTCGAACCAGCGGTGCAGGCCCGCGCCACGCGTGGGCTGCTTGGTCGCATCGATCGCGATGATCTCGAGGTAGGCCTGCGGAAAGGCCGGCGTGGCCACCGAGACCAGCCGGTTGTGCGTGCCCATCAGCGGATGCGCGCCGCCCGGCCCTGGCACCACGCCCAGCGTGGCCTCGCACCAGCGCACGCCCTCGTCGAGCGTGCGGGCGGCGATCACCAGGTGGTCGATGCGGGCGGCCATGGCGCGCTCAGAGTTCGACCTGGCCGGCGATGCAGGTCACGACGTCGCCGCCGACCCAGACCACGCCCTCGGCGTCGCGCGCGATGTGCACCCGGCCGTCGCGGCCCAGGCATTGGCCCTGGCCGGCGATGTACTGCTCGGGCATGTGGCCGTCGGCGATCAGCCATTGGGCGGCGCTGGCGTTGAAGCTGCCGGTGACCGGGTCTTCCTCGACGCCGATCGGGGCCGCGAAGGCGCGCACTTCCAGCGCCACCGGCGAGGGCGCGGGGCGCCCGGCGAAGGCGCGTGCCTCGCGGTTCGAGCGGCCGATGAGCGCGGGCGTGTCGGGCACCGCCACCACGCCCACCTTCTGGCCCAGTTCCTTGAGCGCGCGGTGGTCGGGCTCGAGCGCGAGCACGGTGTCGACGTTCTCCAGCAGCAGGCCCATCCACACCGGGCCGTTGTCGAGCATCTGTGCGCTGCGGATCTGCGAGGGCTTGAGGCCCAGCGCGCCGGCCACGCGGGCCAGCACGCTGGGGCTGGGCGCGCTGCGCCGCAGCGGGGGCGCGGCGAAGGCCAGCCGCTCGCCCTCGCGGCGGATCGGCACCAGGCCGACCGCGCTCTGCTGCACGATCTGTTTCGCAGATTTGGGTTTGCCGCCCGCGCGCAGCCACGCATGGCAGCTGCCCAGCGTGGGATGGCCGGCGAAGGGCAGCTCGCTGCCGGGCGTGAAGATGCGCACGCGGTAGTCGGCGCCGGGGTCGGTCGGCGGCAGCAGGAAGGTGGTCTCCGACAGGTTGGTCCACTGCGCGAAGCGCTGCATCTGGGCCTCGTCGAGGTCGCTGCCGTCGAGCACCACCGCGAGCGGGTTGCCGCGGTAGGGCACGGCGGTGAAGACGTCGACTTGCTGGAAAGGGCGATGTTTCATAGGACTTGAATCAGGTGGCAAGAGCCCGCCGCCGGGCCGCCCCAAGGCGGGCTGCGGCCCCCTCGGGGGGCAGCGAGTACACGAAGTGACGGAGCGTGGGGGTCATTTCATTCGAGGGCGAGGTCGAGCACGCCGCGCGCGGCGGAGCGGCTCTTGAGTTCGGCGAACCAGCGCTCCACGTTCGGCCAGGCCGGACGCGTGTATTCGGTGGGCGGCAGGCCGAACCAGCGATGCGCTTCGCAGCCCAGCGGGATGTCGGCCATGCCGAAGGCATCGCCGCCCATGAAGGCATGCGTTGCGAGGTGCGCGTCGAGCAGCGCGAACAGCGGCTCGGTGGCGCGCACCGAATGGTCGATGACCGCGGCGTTGCGCACCGCCGGCGGCGTGCGGATCCACTGCTTGAAGGCCCCGCCGCTGACCGGGTTCAGCGCGGTCTGCTGCCAGTCCATCCAGCGCTCGGCATCGAAGCGCGCGCGCAGGTCGTCGGGGTACAGCGTGCCGGGCGCGTGGCGGGCGCAGAGGTAGCGCACGATCACGTTGGATTCCCACAGCACCACACGCGCCTCGCCCTCGCCGTCGTCGATGGCCGGCACCATGCCGTTGGGATTGAGCGCCAGGTAGTCGGGCGTGTGCACCACGCCGAACTTGCCGCCGGCCTCGGTGCGCTGGAAGTCGAGCCCGAGCTCCTGCGCGCACCAGACCACCTTGCGCACGTTGATCGAGCTGATCCGGCCCCAGATGTTGAGCATTTCTTTCTTTCTCTTGTCGTTGTGGTGAGAGGGTGCGTATCGTCTCAGCGCGGCGCCGGGCGGTCCAGCATCAGCAGGCGCAGCCCCAGGCCGAGCATCGCCACCGCCAGCAGCCGGTGCTGCAGGCGCGCGGCACCGGGCCGGCGCTGCAGCCAGCGCCCCACCTGGCCGCTGAAGGCGCCGAGCAGCGTGTTGAAGGCCAGCGCCGCCAGCGAGAGCACGCCGCCCAGCAGCACCAGCTGCAGCGTGACGTGGCCGCGCGCCGGGTCGACGAACTGCGGCAAAAACAGCATGAAGAACAGCAGTGCCTTGGGATTCACCAGGTTGTTGAGCCAGGCCTGCCGCACGATGCGCGCGAAGGGCGCGGGCGCGGGCGCGGCCGTGCCGGGCGCCGCCGCACCGCCGTCGCGCCAGGCCTTGCGCGCGAGCCAGAGCAGGTACAGCGCGCCCGCATAGCGCAGCAGGTCGAAGGCCGGCGCCCAGGCCGCGACCAGCGCGGTGATGCCGGTGGCCGCGCACAGCGTGTGCACCAAGTCGGCCGCCGAGATGCCGATCGCCGCCGCGAATCCGCCGCGCGGCCCCTGTGCCACGCCATGGGCCAGCACGAAAGCCATGTTCGGCCCGGGCGACAGGAACAGCGCCAGCACGGCGAGCAGGAACAGCCCCAGGGTGGCGAGGTCGATCATGGTGCTCGCGGCGCGCCCCGGGTCGTGCGGCTCAGGTCGCGGCCAGCTCGCGCTGCACCTGCGCGGCGGCGTTGTGGGCCAGCTGCTCGCGCAGCGTCGCGGCCAGCGCGGCGATGGCGGTGTCGATCTCCTCGACGCTGGCGGTCACGAAGGACAGCCGCAGCGTGCGCGGATCGCCCTTGCCGTCGGCATAGAAGGGCGCGCCGGGCACGAAGGCCACGCCGCGCGCCACCGCCTTGGGCAGCAGCGCCACGGTGTCGATGCCCTCGGGCAGGCGGGCCCACATGAACATGCCGCCGATGGGCGCGTTGAAGCTCACGTCCAGGCCCTTCATCTCGCGCGTGAGCGCCGCGGCCATCGCATCGCGCTGGCGCTTGTAGAGCGCGCGGATGGTGGGCACGTGGCGGTCGAGGAAGCCGTCCTTCATGACCTCCATCACCATGCGCTGGGTGAAGATCGGCGTGTGCAGGTCCACCGCCTGCTTGGCCTGCAGCAGCTTCGGGTAGATGGCCTTGGGCGCCACCAGGAATCCCAGGCGCAGGCCCGGCGCCAGCACCTTGGAGAACGAGCCCAGGTAGATGCAGCCTTCCGGGTTGCGCGCGGTCAGCGGCAGCGGCGGCGCTTCGTCGAACCAGAGTTCGCCGTAGGGGTTGTCTTCGACGATCGGCAGGTTGGCCGCGGCGGCGGCGGCCGAGACGGCGGCGCGGCGCGCCTCGGTCATGGTGCGGCCGGTCGGGTTCTGGAAGTTGGGCAGCAGGTAGATGAAGCGCGAATCCTTGGCCTTGGCGATCAGGTCTTCGACGATCACGCCTTCGGCATCGCTCGCCACGCTCACCGGCGTGGGTTCCATCGGCGAGAAGGCCTGCAGCGCGCCGAGGTAGGTCGGGGTCTCGACCAGCACGCGGCTGCCCGGGTCGATCAGCACCTTGGCGATCAGGTCCAGGCCCTGCTGCGAGCCGGTGGTGATCAGCACCTGCGCCGGGTCGACGTTCCAGGGCAGCATGTCGGCCACGGCCTGGCGCAGCGGGCCGTAGCCTTCGCTCGCGGCGTACTGCAGCGAGGCCGGGCCGTCGTTGGCCAGCACTTCGGCGCAGGCGGCGGCGAAGGCCGTGATCGGGAAGGTCTTGGGCGAAGGCAGGCCGCCGGCCAGGCTGATGATGCCGGGCTGGTCGGTCACCTTGAGGATCTCGCGCAGCACCGAGGGGTTCATCTTCTCGGCGCGGGCGGCCATCTTCCATGTCGTCATGATTTTTCCTAGAGAGTGTGTGCGTGGGCGCGCGGCATCATCGCGCGCCCTGTGAAAGTTTCTTGCCGATCAGCACGGTCGCGACCACGGCCAGCGCGAAGCCGAGCGTGACCACGTCCAGCGGCTCGCCCAGCAGCGGCACGGCGGCGAGGATCGAGAGGAAGGGCTGCAGCAATTGTGTCTGGCTCACGCGCAACGCGCCACCCATGGCCAGGCCGCGGTACCAGGCGAAAAAGCCCATCCACATCGAGAACACGCCGACGTAGACCAGGCCGGCCCAGGCCGACACGGCCACCGGCTGCTGCGGCCAGGTCAGCAGCGCGCCCGGCAGGGTGAGCGGCAGCGCCATCACGCAGACCCAGCAGATCACCCGCTCGGCCCCCAGGGACGGCGTGACCTGCGCGCCGTAGATGTAGCCGAAGGAGGCCGCGAAGACCGCGCCGACCAGCAGCAGGTCGGCCCATTCGAAGCCGAAGCCGTGGCCCTGCTGGTAGGCGCGCAGCAGCGAGAAGGCCACCACCAGCAGGCTGCCCACCACCGCGCAGACCCAGAAGCCCAGCCGCGCGCGCTGGTGCAGCACCCAGGCCGCCACGGCCGCGGTCACCAGCGGCAGCAGCGCCGTCACCACCGCCGCATGGCTGGCCGTGACCACGCGCAGCGCATAGCCCAGCAGCAGCGGATAGCCGATCGCGTTGCCCAGCAGCGCCATGCACAGCGGCTTCCATTGGTGGCGCTGCGGCCGCGGTGCGCGCGTGGCGACCAGCACCACGATCGACAGCCCGCCGGCCAGCGCGGCGCGGCCGAAGGTCACGAACCAGGGCGAGAGCTGCGGCGCGGCCTGCGTGCCCGTGGCCAGCCGCGTCATCGGCAGCGTGATGGCGAAGATCAGCACGCCGAGCACGCCCAGCCACATGCCCAGCGTCTCGCGGCGCATGCCGAAGGTCGTCTTTTCCTGTGCCAGCGTGCCGCTCATATCTTGAGCATCCAGGCGGCGGTGAGCACCAGCACGGCGGCCATCGCACGGTTGAACCACAGCAGCCGGGTGCCCCGGGCCAGCCAGTCGCGCAGCAGCGCGCCGACCAGCGCATAGGTGAAGTTGCTCGCGAAGGCGAACACCAGCATCACCGGCGCCACGATCGCGAAGCGCCGGGCCGCATCGGGCTGGCCCGCGATCCAGCCGGCCACCAAGGTGAGTGCCAGCAGCCAGGCCTTGATGTTGAGGAACTGCAGCATCACGCCCTGGCCGAAGCCGACCTGCAGCTTGTCGTCGCCGGCCTTGCCCAGCGTGGCGCTGCCGCTGAGCCTGAAGGCCAGCCACAGCAGGTAGCCGATGCCCAGCGCCTTGATCACGAAGCGCAGCGCCGGCGCCGCCACCACCAGCGCGCCGACGCCCGCGGCGCACAGCGCGAGCAGCAGGCTCCAGCCCACCGGCACGGCCAGCACGAAGCGCATGGCGCGCGGCAGGCCGCCGTTGGCGGCGAGGGCGGTGGAGAGGGTGGTGTTGGGCCCGGGCGAGAAACTCATCGCCGTGGCCAACACCAGCAGCGCAGTGAATTCTTGCCAGTTCATGACACACACTCTAGACTGATGACCATTACAGTACCGATACAGTTGGGTGGACAAAAATGTAGGCTGTATCGGTCCGCTGCTCGACACAGAACCCGCCATGCTGACACGAACCGCGACCCAATCACTGACCGGCCAACTGGCCGACCGCTTCGCCGAACGCATCCGCACCCGGCTGCTGCCGCCCGGCACGCGGCTGCCCTCGGTGCGCGAGTGCGCGCGCCAGCAGGGCGTGAGCCCGCACACCGTGGTGGCGGCCTACGACCAGCTGCTGGCGCAGGGGCTGGTCGAGGCGCGGCGCCAGCGCGGCTTCTTCGTGCGCGACGCGGCACCGGCGCCGGCGCCGCGCCCGGCACGCGCGGGCACGCAGGCGCCGGCGGTGCCGGCCGACGCCAGTTCGCTGATCCGCGGCATGTTCCATAGCCACAGCGACAAGCCGCAGCCCGGCATGGGCGTGTTCCCGCCCGACTGGATGGATTCGAACTTCATGCCGACCTCGCTGCGGCGCCTCACCGGCACGCGCGCGCTGCAGGAGATCTCGCTGCAGTACGGCGAGCCGGCCGGCGACGGCGCCTTGCGCCACAGCCTGTCGCAGAAGCTCATGGGCATCAACATCCCGGCCGGGCCGGAGCAGATCGTGACCACGGTCGGCGCCACCCATGCGCTGGACATCGTGAGCCGGGCGCTGCTGCGCGCCGGCGATCCGGTGATGGTCGAGGAGCCGGGCTGGGCCATCGAATTCGCGCGGCTGGAGGCGCTGGGCATGCGCATCCTGCCGGTACCGCGCCGCGCCGACGGGCCCGACCTGGCGGTGATGGCGCAGTACTGCGAGACGCACAAGCCCAAGCTCTTCGTCAGCGTGAGCGTGCTGCACAACCCGACCGGCTACAGCCTCACGCCCGGCAGCGCGCACCGGGTGCTGCAACTGGCCAACCAGCACGACTTCCACATCGTCGAGGACGACACCTACAGCCACCTCGCGCCCGAACACGCCACGCGGCTGTGCGCGCTCGACGGGCTGCAGCGCACCATCTACGTGAGCGGTTTCGCCAAGATCCTCGCGCCCAACTGGCGCATCGGTTTCCTGGCCGCGCCGCCCGCGCTGTTCGGCCGGCTGCTCGAGACCAAGCTGCTGACCACACTCACCACGCCCGCGCTGTTCGAGCGCGCGCTGGCCTGGTGCATCGACCAGGGGCAGCTGCGCCGGCATGCCGACCGCGTGCGGCTGCGGCTCGACGGCGCGCGGGCGCGCACGGTGAAGCTGGCGCTGACGCACGGCTGCACCTTCGTCTCGGAACCCGCGGGCCTGTTCGGCTGGGTCGACACCGGCGCCGACACCGATGCGCTGACCCAGCGCATGCTCGACGAGGGCTACCTGCTCGCGCCGGGCTCGCTGTTCCATGCGCGCCGGCCGCCGAGCACGCTGATGCGCATCAACTTCGCGACCGCGCAGGACGCGACCTTCTGGAAGGTGTTCGCCCGCGTGCGCGGTTGATCAGAGCAGGGCGTCGGGCGCCAGCGGGCCGAAGAGCTTGAGCAGCAGGCGCAGGCCGGCGCTGGTGTCGGGCTCGGTGCGCGCGTCCTGCAGCTTGCTGCCTTCGGGCGCGCGCCAGACCAGGCCGCCGTCGGCCTTTTCGACGCGCCAGGCGCCCTTGCGCATCGCGGTTTCGATCTGGCCGACCGCCTGGCGCGACAGCGCGTCGCTGCGGATCAGCAGCGCGATCTCGGTGTTCTGCAGCTGCGAGCGCAGGTCGAGGTTCATCGAGCCGACCACCAGCAGCCGGCCGTCCATCACCAGCACCTTGGAGTGCAGCATCGAGCGCGATTCGCCGGTCGCGCTGGCGCCGGAGGAGCCGGAACCGAAGGCGCTGCCCAGGCCGGCCTGCTCGCTGCGCAATTCGTAGAGCTCGACGCCCATCGCCAGCAGTTCCTCGCGGTGCCGCGCATAGCCCACGTGGGCCACCGGCGCATCGTTGGAGGCCAGCGAATTGGTGAGCACGCGCACCCGCACGCCGCGCGCGCGCGCCGCGGCGAAGGCCTGCTTCATGTCCGCGCCCGGCACGAAGTAGGGCGAGATGATCGTGAGGTCGCTGCGGGCCTGGCCGATCAGTTGCAGCAGGCCCGAGACCACGGTCTCGCTGCCGGCCGTGAGGTCCGAGACGGTCTCGAGCGCGGCCGCGCGCCCGGTGGCGCCGGCGGCATCGCGCGACTGCGTCACCACCAGGCCGGGCGCCCTGGCGCTGGGCGCGTCGTTCGGGCCGTCCGCCTCGGCGGCGATCTTGGCCGGCTTGTCGGCCATCACCACCGCGGGCGCCCAGACGAAGGCGGCGCTGCGCAGGTCCAGCGGCTTCTCGTCCCAGGCCGCGGCGCGCTGCGCATCGGTCGGGCCGGCATCGGCGGGGCGCGGCTCGCCGTCGGGCGGCTGGGGCGCACCGCTCGGGTCCTGTGCCTGGTCGCGCTCGCGCTGTTTGGCGTCGGCGGCCCGAACGTCGTCGCGGATCTTCAGCAGTTCCTCGCGGTCGACCAGCGACTGCACCGGGTAGGCGCGCTCGTCGTTCCAATAGGTGTCGAAGCTGTGCGAGAGGTCCTGCACGATCGGGCCGGCGGCCAGCACGTCGAGGTCGACGAAGTTGCTGGTCTCGGCGATGCCGAAGTAGGCGTCGCCGAGGTTGCGCCCGCCCGTCACGCCCATGGCGTTGTCGGCCAGGAACAGCTTGTTGTGCATGCGCTGCTGCACCCGGTCGAAGTCGCTGATCGCGTTGACCATGCGGCCGATGGTGGAGCCGCGGGCGCCGGCCAGCGGATTGAACATGCGCATCTCGATGCCGGGCTCGAAGGCCAGCCGCATCACCAGCGCATTGCGGCCGGTGCTGTGGAAGTCGTCGAGCAACACCCGCACCCGCACGCCGCGCCGCGCGGCCGCGACCACGCCGCGCAGCAGCCGGCCCGTGCTGGCGTCGGCATGGATCGCGTAGTACTGGAGGTCGAGCGTCTTTTGCGCCGCCTCGATCAGCGCGAGCCGGCTGCCGTAGGCGGCCTGCGGGCCGTCGAGCAGCAGGAAGCCCGATTCGAAGCGGCCCTTGGCCGCCTCGCGGCGCTGCTGGACCAGGGCTGCGAGCGGCGTGTCGCCGGGCGAGGCCAGCGCGGTCGACACCGGCCGGTCGACGTTCTGCGGCAGCTGGGCACAGCCCGCGGCCAGCAGGAGGGGAAGCAGCAAGGCCAGGCATCCGGAGCGAAGGCGGGATGCAAAAGCGCGGGACGAAGGCATGCGGCGTTCCTGGGCCGTGGAGAAGGCCCTATATATAGCGCACGCCGCGCGCCGTCCGCGTGGGACAGCGCGCGAAGCGCGGCCCGCCTTCAGCGCGAAGCGCCCAGTTCTTCCTGGCGCTCGAGCGCGTTGAGCAGGTCGTCGTCGATCTGCGCATGGCGCTCGGCCAGCTCGGCCGCGCGCGAGGCGTCGCTGGCGTAGATCGCGCCGCCGTCGAGCGCGAGCAGTGCCGCGATCCGACCCTGCTCTTCTTCCAGCGAGGCGATCAGGGCGGGCAGGGCTTCGAGCTCGCGCTGCTCCTTGTAGGCCAGCTTCTTCCTGACCACGGGCCGGGTGTCGACCGCCGGCGCCGCCGCCGGGCTGGGCGCGGGTGTCGGGGCCGGCGCCCGCGGTGCCGCGGCGGCACGCTGCTCGGCGATCTCGCGCGCGCGCTTGGACTGGATCAACCAGTCCTGCACGCTGCCCTCGTACTCGCGCCAGCGGCCCTCGCCCTCGAAGGCGATGGTGCTGGTCACCACGTTGTCGAGGAAGGTCCGGTCATGGCTCACGAGGAACACGGTGCCGTCGTAGTTCTGCAGCAGGTCTTCCAGCAGTTCGAGCGTGTCGATGTCCAGGTCGTTGGTCGGCTCGTCGAGCACCAGCACGTTGGCGGGCCGCGCGAACAGGCGGGCCAGCAGCAGGCGGTTGCGCTCGCCGCCGCTGAGCGAGCGGACCGGCGAGTTGGCGCGCGCGGGCGAGAACAGGAAGTCGCCCAGGTAGCTCTTGACGTGCTTGCGCTGCTTGCCGATCTCGATCCACTCGCTGCCGGGGCTGATGAAGTCTTCCAGCGTGGCGTCGAGGTCGAGCTTGTCGCGCATCTGGTCGAAGTAGGCGACCTGCAGGTTGGTGCCGCGGCGGATCTTGCCGCTGTCGGGTTCGAGCTCGCCCAGGATCAGTTTGAGCAGCGTGGTCTTGCCCGCGCCGTTGGGGCCCAGCAGGCCGATCTTGTCGCCGCGCAGGATGGTGCCGCTGAAGTTGCGGATGATGGTCTTCTCGCCGAAGGACTTGCTCGCCTCGGTGAGCTCGGCGACGATCTTGCCGCTCGACTGGCCCGAGGCCACGTCCATGTTGACGCTGCCCTGCACCTCGCGGCGCGCCGAACGGCTCGCACGCAGGGCCTCGAGGCGGCCGATCCGGCTCTGGCTGCGCGTGCGGCGCGCCTCGACGCCCTTGCGGATCCAGATCTCTTCCTGCGCCAGCAGCTTGTCGGCCTTGGCGCTGATCACCGCTTCCTGGGCGAGCTGCTCTTCCTTCTGGATCAGGTACTGCGCGAAGTTGCCCGGGTAGGAGCTCAGCTTGCCGCGGTCCAGCTCGACGATGCGGGTGGCGACGCGGTCCAGGAAGCTGCGGTCGTGGGTGATGGTGACCACGCTGCCCTTGAAGTCGATCAGCAGCTGTTCCAGCCACTCGATGGAGTCCAGGTCCAGGTGGTTGGTCGGCTCGTCGAGCAGCAGCACGTCGGGGGCGGCCACCAGCGCCTGGGCCAGCGCCACGCGCTTGCGCGTCCCGCCCGAGAGCGAGCCCACGCGGGCGGTGGGATCGAGGTGCAGGCGGTGCAGCGTCTCCTCGACGCGCTGTTCCCAGTTCCAGGCGTCGTAGGCCTCGATCTGCGACTGCAGCGCGTCCAGGTCCACGCCCTCCGCGCCGGACAGGTAGAGCTCGCGCACGGCGATCACTTCCGACAGCCCCGCGCTGGCGGCGGTGAACACGTCGGCGTCCACGTCCAGGGCCGGCTCCTGCGCCACATATGAGATGCGCAGGTTCTGCTGGAGCTGCAGGACGCCGTCGTCCGCCTTCTCCAGGCCGCCGAGGATCTTGAGGAAGGAGGACTTGCCCGCACCGTTGCGACCGATGAGGCCGATGCGTTCCGAAGACAGAAGGGAGAAGTCCGCATGATCGAGCAGCGGGACGTGACCGAACGCCAGTTGGGCGTCGAGGAGTGTGATGAGTGCCATGTGGGGGGGATTATCCGAGGGGCGGCCGACCGCGGCATGACCGAGGGCGATCGGCGATGCCATGCAGCGCCGATGCGAGATGCAAATTCTTTGTGCGGTCTTCGCGTTTTCCCTCGAATCCCCTCTGAACTGCGCTATAGTTGAGGGCTTCGCTCAGCAGACGTCACGTACGAAAGCAGGTCGGGGTGGAGTCGGAAGGCTTCACTCGGATGAGCAAAGAAAAAAGCCGAAAGGTTTGACGAAGTCACCAAAACCGAGTCATAATCGAAGGCTGCGCTGAAAACGAATCGCAGTTGAGCTTCAGGAAGACGAAAGTTGATTGAAGCAAGACGGTGAAGAAAAAGAAAGCGAAAAAAGTTTGACGGTTCTGTAAAAACCGTGATAGACTACAAGGCTTCGCTGATCGCAGCGAACGCAAGCAGAGGACGGTAGATGTCTGATGCGGTTCATTAAAAATCTACAGCCGATAAGCGTGGGCGTTTGAAGGTAATTGCCAAGTTCTTCGGAACAAGTCGCAAGACTTTAAACGCTCATG